>NZ_AUII01000009.1 GCF_000423625.1 Pseudonocardia asaccharolytica DSM 44247 = NBRC 16224 | reverse complement strand
GACCGGAGTCGGTCCGATTGTCGCCGCGGTCGTGCTCACCGCGTGGTCGCACCCCGGCCGCTGCCGCAACGATGCCGCGTTCGCCATGCTCGCCGGGGCCGCCCCGATCCCCGCCAGCTCGGGCAAGACCGTGCGCTTCCGACTCAACCGCTGCGGCAACCGGCAACTCAACCGGGCCCTGCACACCATCGCCCTGTCCCGGCTGCGCTACGACCCCGACACCCGCACCTACGCCGAGGGCAAGACCGACAGGGAGATCAAACGCTGCCTCAAGCGCTACATCGCCCGCCAGCTCTACCGCCAGCTCGAGAACCCGCCCACCTCAGCCACCCGTGCGGCTTGACACACCATAGGAGCGTCCCCCCTGTGAGTGCGTAACAGTGTTAGAACACTGTTACGCACTCACAGGGGCACATCAGCAGATTCGAGGGAGCGGGTCGCCGACCAGCAGGTCGACGACCCGGGTCCCGCCGAACGAGGTCCGCAGCAGCACCAGCCCCGGCGGATCGTCCCGGACCGCTCCGATCACCGTGGCACCCTCGCCGAGCGGATGCGCCCGCAGCGCGGCCAGCGCCGCGTCGGCGTGCTCGGGGGCGACCACCGCCACGAGCCTGCCCTCGCACGCGACGTAGAGCGGGTCGATCCCGAGCAGCTCCGCGGCCCCGGTGACGACCGGGCGCACCGGAACGGACTTCTCGTCGAGCACCACCGCGACCTGTGAGGCCACCGCGGCCTCGTTGCAGATCGTCGCGACCCCGCCGCGGGTGGCGTCGCGCAGCAGCCGCACCCCCGCACCCGCGGCGTCGAGCAGGCGGGCGGTGAGGCCGTTCAGCGCGGCGGTGTCGGAGCGGATATCGGCGGAGATGTCCAGCTCGCCGCGGGCCAGCATGACGGTGATCCCGTGATCGCCGATCGGCCCGGAGACCAGCACGACGTCGCCGGGCCGCGCCGCGCTCGCCGACAACCGCAGCGGGCGGTCCAGCAGCCCCACCCCGGCCGTGGTGACGTAGCAGCCGTCAGCCTTGCCGCGCTCGACGACCTTGGTGTCGCCGGTGACGATCTGCACCCCCGCGGCCTGCGCGGCCGCGGCCATCGAGGCGACGACCCGCTGCAGGTCGACGACCGGGAAGCCCTCCTCGAGGATGAACGAGGCGGACAGGTGCAGCGGGCGGGCCCCGCACATCGCCAGGTCGTTCACCGTGCCGTTGACGGCCAGGTCGCCGATGTTCCCGCCGGGGAAGAACAGCGGCGAGACGACGAACGAGTCGGTGGTGAACGCGAGCCGCCCCGCCTCCGTGTCGAGCGATGCGCCGTCCTCCAGCTGTTCGAGCACCGGGTTGCGGAACGCCTCGACGAACACCGCCTCGATGAGGGTGTGCGTGGCCTTCCCGCCCGCGCCGTGCGCGAGCGTGATCCGCTCTTCTCGGACCTTCGGCCGGCGGGCGCGGACCTTCGCGATCCGCGCCAGCACCTGCTGCTCGCGGGTCGTCTCGCCGGCCCGATCGGCGCGCTGGGTGGTGTTCACGACCGCGTCGCCTCCCGGACGCGGTCGCGGCTGAACCGGCCGAAGTTGTAGTAGGCCGCGCAGGCGCCCTCGCTGGACACCATGCACGTTCCGATCGGCGTCTCCGGGGTGCACGCGGTGCCGAACACCTTGCACTCCCACGGTTTGAGCACGCCCTTGAGCACCTCACCGCACTGGCACGCCTTCGGATCGGCGACCCGCACCCCGGGCACGTCGAAGATCCGCTCGGCATCGAAGGCGCTGTAGCGGGCTCGAACCCGCAGCGCCGAATGCGAGATGAACCCGAGCCCGCGCCACTCGAAGTGCGGCCGCAGCTCCATCACCTCGCCGATCACCTGCAGCGCCTTGGGGTTGCCCGCCCAGGGCACGACGCGGGCGTACTGGTTCTCCACCTCGCAGCGGCCCTCGGCCACCTGCACCATCAGCCGGTAGACCGACTCCAGGATGTCCAACGGCTCGAACCCGGAGCAGACCAGCGGCTTGCCGTAGTCGCGCGCGACGTACTCGTACGGCCGGCAGCCGATCACCGTCGAGACGTGACCGGGGCCGATGAACCCGTCCAACCGCAGGTCGGGGGAGTCGAGGATCGCCTTGATCGCCGGAATGATCATGACGTGGTTGCAGAAGATCGAGAAGTTCTCGAGCTCCTCGCTCGCGGCGCGCAGCACCGTCATCGCCGTCGACGGTGCCGTAGTCTCCATCCCGATCGCCATGAAGACCACGCGCTTGTCGGGGTTCTTCCGGGCGATCTTCAGCGCGTCCAGCGGCGAGTAGACCATCCGGATGTCGGCGCCCGCGGCCTTGGAATCGAAGAACGAACCGCGCCCGCCGGGGACCCGCATCATGTCGCCGAACGAGGTCATGATGACGTCCGGCTGCTCGGCGATGGCGATCGCGTCGTCGACCCGGCCCATCGGGATCACGCACACCGGACAGCCCGGTCCGTGCACCAGCGAGATGGTCTCGGGCAGATAGTCCTCCAGCCCGTGCTTGTAGATCGTATGCGTGTGCCCGCCGCAGACCTCCATGAACTTGTAGCGCCGGCCCGGCTCGCACAGCGCGGCGATCCGGGTGGACAGCGCCCGGGCGGTGGCGGCGTCGCGGAACTCGTCGACATAGCGCACGGCGAACGGCCTCCCCTACGTGATATCGGACGCGGCGAGCGCGCGAAGCTCGTCGGTGTAGGCGTCGCCGACGCCGGTCAACCAGTCCAGCGACGCCTTGGCCTCGGCCTCGTCGATCTTGGAGAGGGCGAAACCGACGTGGATGAGGACCCAGTCGCCGGGGCGGAGGTCGGTCACGCCCTCGTCACGCAGCAGGCCGATGTTCACCGCCCGTTGCACGCCCTCGACGCTGACCATGGCCAGGTCCTCGTGGCCGGCCATCAGCTCGACCACCTCACCGGGAATCCCCAGGCACATCTGCGGCGACCTCCTACATCCGGCTGATCTCGCGGTAGCGGGCGATCTCGTCCCGCGACAGCACGGCCAGCGCGGCGGCGACGGCCGCGACGACGAGCAGGACGAGCAGGAACATCTTGCGGATCATGGGCGGGCTCCTTCCGGGGAGTCGAGCAGCAGAGTGACCAACTCGTCGACGGTCGCCACCGCGGGTTCGACGGCGGCGGTGACCGGGTCGGACAGACCCATCCCCTCGTGCAGGACCGCGGGTTCACAGCCGACGACGAGGACGCGCCGCACCGGCGGGTCGATCCCGTTCGCCGCGGCGAGGTCGTGGAGCAGCCCGAGGACGATGTCCGGGCTCATGGCGTGGCCGTCGAGGGCGAGGCCCGAGGTCTGGGGCGGTGGCGCGTCGAAGGAGTGCTCGAGGCGGTAGACGGTGCCCGGCGGGCCGTCGCGGTGCACGGTGTCGATCAGGATCAGGCCGTCGTAGCCGTCGAGGAGCCGATAGGCGAGGTGCACGCCGCGGATGCCGACGTCGACGATCTCGACGCCGGCCGGGAGCCTGCCGCGGCCCAGCAGCCGCCGCGCCACCTCGACGCCGAACCCGTCGTCGGAGAGGAACACGTTGCCGATGCCTGCGACCAGCACCTTCACCCGGTCACCTCCAGCTCCTCGGGCCGGAAATAGCGGAACCGACCGTGGGTGGTCTGCAGATCGGCGGCCGGGTCGTCGTCGAGCGAGACGGCCACGTGCACGGTCCCGTCGACGTCGTGCACGACGGCCTGGACCGTCGCGCGCATCCCGGCCAGGAACGCGTCCTGCGCGTCGCAGCCGCGCCCCGGGCGCAACACCACCGAGCTGCCCTTGGCCACCGGAACGTCGCCGACCAGCACGGTGTCGGTCTCCGGGTCGACCGAGGCGTCGGCGCCGGGATCCCACCACGGCACGGTCCGGGGCAGCGCCATCGGGCTGTCCGCGCCGAACCGGGATCCGGCGGACACGGGATCCATCGACCGGATCGCGCCGTGCAGCCGCTCCAGGATCTCCGGCGGCAGCGCCTCGACGGCGTCGACGATCGCGGCGGCGCGCGGGTCGGTCGCCCTGGCCTCGGCCTTCTCGGCGTCGGTGAGCGCCAGCGTCCGCAGCGTGAGCAGCTCGTCGTTCTCGGTGCCGTCGAACAGCTCCACGGTGCTTTCCGGGGCGAGCTGCGGGTGGTCGGCGAGGATGATCGGGGCCGACAGCAGCAGATCGGACCGCTCCGCAGGGCCGGCCAGCACGGGCCAGGTGTGGAGGCTCTCGCACGCCGCGGCGTACGGCGCCGCCCACTGCGGCGGATCGGTGAGGGACAGGAACGAGCCGGGCTCGACGGCGAGCAGGCTGTGCGTACCGATCAACGAGGTCCGCAGGGCCTCCGCCCGTGACGACCCGGACGGGCATCCGGCGTCGTTGTGCACCTCGACGCGCAGCCGCAACACACCGTAGGGGCCCGGGAGATCTTCGGCATGCAGCGTGACCGTGCCGACCAGCGGCCAGCAGGTGCGGAGCAGTCGTCCGCCGGGAGTGCCGTCGGGGTGGGCGAGATCCTCGCCGGTCCACGAGCCCGGGACGCGGATCGGCACGGTCGCGCCGGCCAGCAGCTCGGCCACCGGCAGCACCGCGTCGACGTGCCGGGGCAGCCCCTCCTCCCAGCTCAGATGCCGGGTACCGGCGAGCTTCAGCTCCTCGACCTCGCGGCCGAGCGCGTCGAGCACCGTCCGCTGTTGCAGCTGCAGGAACCGCACCCGCAGATGAACCCGCGCGTCGTCGCCGCGCGGCTCGAGCAGGCACTCGGTCCGGCTCGACCAGACCTCGCCGGACTGCTCTCCGTAGCCCCGCGGTGCCAGGACGCCCCACTGCCAGCGGATCCGGTTCTTCTGCGCCGAGGCTCGGTAGGGATAGAGCAGGTAGCCCTCGAACAGCACGGCGTCCGCGACCGCGGCGACCTCGGTGAATGCGTTGTCGATCGTCATCGTTGCGCCACCTTGAGCAGTCGCTCGATCGCCTCGTCCCAGGTCGGGACGGCCTGTGCCGAGCGGTAGGCCGACAGCGCGTCGATGGTCTCGCGGCGCAGCCGGACCCAGCCGGAACCGGGGAAGTGCTCGTCCATCGCGGCCCGCCACACCGCGACGGGCAGCCGGTGCTCGGCCTCCTCGTGCCAGGGCACGAGCCCGACCTGGACCCCGTTGTCCCCGGCGTAGAACAGCGTCCCGGAGAACAACAGCAGCAGCGGGATCTCACCGTCGGCGAGGGCGTGAAAGTACTTGCTCGCGGCGATATCGAGATCGTAGGTCAGCGGGACGTTCAGCGGCACCGTGGTCGTCCCGGTGAACGAGGGCAGCATCACCCCGACGGTCGCGAGCTGCAGCGGGTTGAGCGTCTCGCCCCAGCGGTGCGCCGCGCCGAACAGGTCACCGAGCTTGTCCGTCTCGGCGCCGGTATAGCGGCGACGGCGTGGGTCGATGCGGATCTGTACCCGCAACGAGGCCGTGTGCACCTTGCGGCCACTGAGCTCGGTGATCCGCAGGTCCAGTTGCAGGCTCGGCCCGGCGGCGTAGGGCTCGGGACGTGACCCGGTGCAGGCGAACCGGAGCATGTCAGGCCTCTCGTTCCAAGGTCTGGGCCCGCGCCCGCAGCTCGTCGAAGCAGCCGTCGATAGCCCGCCAGGCCTCGGCCCCGCCGTCGAAGCCGCGCCAGTGCGTCCGGACGAGCCCGACGAGCCGGTAGCAGGCATCGATCGGGACGAGCAGGCACGCGGGTGGATCACGGCGCACGAGCAGCGCCTCGACGTCCGGGCGGAGCTCGGTGGCCAGCGCACTCGCCCCGATCCCCGAGTCCCAGGCCGCCAGCCCCAGCTCGCTCTCGGTGGCCCCGGCCGGGCCGGGATAGCAGGCGACGACGGTGCCCCGCGCCGAGTTGTGCAGGAAGAACGCCAACCCGACCGGGATCTGCAGCGCGTCCCAGTCGGTGGTCGAGAGGGTGAACGCAGGGTCGGCGAGATAGCGATCGGGGACGCGGCGGTAGTTGCCCGCGCCCGCGCCGGGATTGTCGAACAGGAACCCACAGGGCCCGCAGGCGCACAGCATCCGGCGTTCGTCGAGCTGGACCAGGTGCGGGTGCTCGGGCGGGATCGGGGTCGAGCACAGGTCGCAGTGCTCGACAGGAGGGGGCGGCTCGCGGTCCTCGACGAGGAACCGCCGCAACCCGGTCACCGTTTGCGCTCCTCAGCCGCTCCTGTGAGTGCGTAACAGTGTTCTAACACTGTTACGCACTCACAGGGGGCCACGGCGCACCCCGATCTGGAGCAGGGGTGGGCCGCGGTCGGCCTCGACGAAGGCGACGCCGACCGTGTCGGGCGCTGCCGCAACGATCTCCTCCTCCACGATCTGCCGTACGGTCTCCGCCCCGCAGCCGCCCGCCGACAGCGCCACCCGGACCGTGCCGTCGGGATCGATGCCGAGCAGGTCGGCGTCGGAGGCGTGCGAGCCGAGCTTGCGTTTGGCGACCGTCATCGCGTGCTCGACGCGCGTGCGTACCTCGACCGGGTGCAGGTCGTGCAGCGCGAGCAATCCACCGACCAGCGGGTCGGCGGCGAGCCGATGCACCATCGGCTCGCCGCCCGCAGCCCGCGCGATCGCGACGATCTGCTCGAGCCCCGCGCCGTAGAACCGCATCAGCAGCCGAACCAGCTCCTCGCCCGTCCGCGGCTCGGCCATCCCGGCGAGCACGGTCTCGACCCGCCGCGCGACCTCCTGGGGATCCAGCTGATCGGCCATCAGATGAGGTTGAGCGTGCCGGGCGAATGCATCTTGTGCAGCGGTTTGCCGTTGCCGAGGTACATGTGCACGCCGCACGGCAGGCACGGGTCGAAGCTGCGGACCGCGCGCATGATGTCGATGCCTTTGAACTCGCCGGGCGGATTCTCCTCGAAGATCGGCGTGTTCTGCACGGCGTCCTCGTACGGGCCGGGCGTGCCGAAGGAGTCCCGGACGCTGCCGTTCCACGGGGTCGGCGGATACGGGTGATAGTTGGCGATCTTGCCGCCGCGGATCACCATGTGGTGGGACAGCAGCCCGCGCACCGCCTCGGTGAACCCGCAGCTGATCGCCTCGTCCGGGACGGTGAAGCGCTCCCAGGTCTTGCTGTTGCCACCGCGCACCTCGGCGAGCGCCTGCTCGACGAAATGCACCGCGGCGGCCGCGGAGTAGGCCTGGAAGTAGGTTCGGGCCCGGTTGCGTTCGATCGCGTTGGACAGCGGGCGGCCCTGCTTGTCGACGGGCGGCTTCCACTCATAGGAGGTCTCTGGCCGCAGCGCCGTGCGCGGCAGGTTGATCTGCACGCTGTGCCCGGTCGAGCGCACATGACCGCAGTCGACCAGCCCGGCCAGCGCCGTCACCCACAGCCGGGCCAGCGGACCGCCGCCGGTGTCCAGCGGCAGGTGGTCGGTGCCGTCGAACCAGCGCGGCGACATCGTCCAGCTGTACTTGTCGTCGAAGTCGCGCTTCTGCGGCGCCGGGATCGTGTGCTGGTTCCACGGGTGGCGCTTGTCCACCGGGTTGCCCAGCGGATCCTGCGTCACGAACGTCTCCTGGTCCGTCCAGTCGCGGTAGAAGGAGTGCCCGAGCAGGATCCGGATGCCTAGGTTGATCTCGACGAGGTCGGTGGTGACCAGCTTGCCGTCGACGACGATGCCCGGGGTCACGAACATCCGCCGACCCCAGTCGGTCATGTTCCGGTAGGTGAAGTCGCAGGCCTCGGGGTCGTTGAGCGAGCCCCAGCAGCCCAGCAGCACCCGGCGGCGTCCGACCTCCTCGTAGCCGGGCAGCGCCTCGTACATGAAGTCGAACAGGTCGTCGTGCATCGGCACGACCCGCTTGAGGAACTCCACATACCGCATCAGCCGCGTGTAGTAGTCGGTGAACAGCTGGTGGGTCGCGTGGGTGCCGACGCCGCCGGGATAGAGTGTCGACGGGTGCACGTGACGGCCCTCCATCAGGCAGAACATCTCGCGCGTGGTGCGACTGACCTGTAGGGCCTCCCGGTAGAACTCCCCGGTGAACGGGTTGAGCGCGCGCATGATGTCGCCGATGGTCCGATAGCCGTGGTCGGCCGCGTGGGGTGCCTCGGTGCGGTTGGCGAGCTCCAGCACCCCGGGGTTGGTCTCCGAGATCATCTTCTCGCAGTAGTCCACCCCGACCAGGTTCTCCTGGAAGATGTTGTGGTCGAACATGTACTCGGCGGCCTCGCCGAGGTTGATGATCCACTCTCCGAGATGCGGCGGGCGTACCCCGTAGGCCATGTTCTGGTTGTAGACCGAGCAGGTGGCGTGGTTGTCGCCGCAGATGCCGCAGATGCGGCTGGTGATGAAGTGGGCGTCGCGGGGGTCCTTGCCCTTCATGAAGATCGAGTAACCACGGAAGATCGACGAGGTCGAGTGGCACTCCGCCACCCGCTTGCCCGCGAAGTCGATCTTTGCGTAGATGCCGAGGCTGCCCACGATCCGGGTGATCGGGTCCCAGGCCATCTCGACGAGAGTGGTCTCGTCCTTGGTGGGCGCGGCGTGCCGAGGCTGCGTGGTGGTCATCGCCTGGGGCTCCTTACCAGACCTTCGTGTAGCCGGTGGTCAGCTCGCGGCCCTTGTGGCGCCACTTGGGCTCGGCGTCGAGCTTGCGTTCGGTGATCTTGCGGAGGGTGCGGATGACCCCCCCGTAGGCCTTGCTCGCCGTGCCGGAGACCAGGCTGCCCGGCGGGGCGTCCATGAACGGCATGAACTTGTCCGGGAATCCGGGCATCGTGCAGCCGATACAGATACCGCCGACATTCGGGCAGCCACCGACACCGTTGAGCCACCCGCGTTTGGGCACGTTGCACTTGACGACCGGTCCCCAGCAGCCCAGCTTGACCAGGCATTGCGGCTGGCCGTAGTCGGTGGCGAACTCTCCCTGCTCGTAGTAACCGCCGCGGTCACAGCCCTCGTGCACCGTGGCGCCGAACAGCCATTTCGGCCGCAACGCCTCGTCGAGCGGAATCATCGGGGCGGACCCGGCGGCCTGGTAGAGCAGATAGAGGATCGTCTCGGAGAGGTTGTCGGGATGGGTCGGGCACCCGGGCACGCACACGATCGGGATGCCGGCCTTCGACTTCCAGCTCCAGCCGAGATAGTCCGGTACGCCCATCGCGCCGGTCGGGTTGCCGGCCATCGCGTGGATGCCGCCGTAGGTGGCGCACGTCCCGGCCGCCAGCACGGCGAGTGCCTTCGGCGCGAGCCGGTCGAGCCATTCGCTGGTGGTCATCGGTTGGCCGGTGTCGGGATTGTTGCCGAAGCCGCACCAGTAACCCTCGGCCTTGATCGACTCGTTCGGGATCGATCCCTCGACGACCAGCACAAACGGCTCGAGCTCGCCGCGGTCGGCCTTGAAGAACCATTCGATGAACGTGTCAGCGCCCTGATCGGGGCCGCATTCGAAGTCGATGAGCGGCCAGTGCACCGCGATCTTGGGCAGCCCGGGGAGGGCACCGAGGGCGATCTCCTCGATGGTCGGCTGAGTGGCGGCGGTGAGCGCGACAGAGTCGCCGTCGCAGCTCAGCCCCGCATTGATCCACAGGACGTGCACAACGCCCTCGTCGGATTCGCCCTGGGTGGCCGACTGGGCTGTCGATGCTGACATCTCGTCGCTCCCCCCGGCGCTGCGGACAGCGCCGTACCGGTGACTGGAGATCACTGTTGTAACGGGACGAGGGGAATGGGGTAAGTGATCGCATCCGCTAGGTGACCGCGGGTAGGTCCGCCGTGCCACCACCATCCGGGACCGAGGTGCCCTACCCCCACACCGTATGGAGCCGAGCGGCCGTGTCCGCTTACCCTTTGGGCGTGTCGCGGCTCCGCCGAACGGGCGAGGGAGGACCAGGTGCAGCTGGTTTGGCTCGATGCGGTTCTCACGTTCGGGTGCCTACTCGTCGGGCTGTTCCACGTGGCACGGCTGATCGGGCGGAGCGTCGGATCGAACACCGCCGCCGAGGCTTCGCACGCCGTGATGGGGTTCGGGATGGCGGCCATGTTCTCCCCGGTGGGCGATCCGGTACCCGCACCGGTCTGGACCGGGATCTTCGCGCTGAGCGCCGTCTGGTTCACCGGGCTGGCGCTGCGCTGCGGGTTCGGCACCTGCGATGCGGGCCACCACGTCGTGGGCAGCGGGGCGATGCTGTTCATGCTGTTCGCCGGGGTGCACGAGCACGGCGGCGAGGCGGGGCCCACGGTGGCGGCGGGCGTGCTCGGGCTGGTGTCGGTCGTGGCGATCGTGCTGACCGGCTATTTCGGCTGGTACGTGCTGCGCTGCGGTGACCGGGTCCTCATCGCCCGCCGCGCGGCCGCCCGTCGCCACCGCCGTGGGGCAATGGCCGAGGCCGCCGGACCGAACCGCGTCGCCGTCCGCCGGTCTCGGCGGGCGGGGCTGCATGCGCCGGAGCCCGCGGCTCTCGCCCAGCTGGCGATGACCGGCGCGATGATCGTCATGCTGCTGCCGATGGTCTGATGCCGAACCGGAGGTGACCCCGGCGGGGACGGAACGGCCATGGCGCTAGATTCCCGCCGGCAACGTCGCGACGAGGGAAGCGGAGGCACACCCGCCATGGCAAGCATCGAAGAGGTCCGGGCTGGGATCGCGCTGGCCAACGACAAGGCCTCGGAGAGCCTGGGTGCGCTGCAGCAGGCCCAGTCCTGCATCGAGCAGGCTCAGGCCACGCTGCAACAGGTCACCGAGGGCAGCGGGCAGGCTGATGTGGACCAGGCCAACGCCGCCTACGCCGAGGCGGTCCGCAGCATCTCGGAGGTGCAGCAGGCGGTGTCGGCTGCGATCCAGGAGTCCGAAGCCGTCGCGAACCGGCTGTGAGCGCGTCGTTCGACTCGTCCTCGTTGGCCGAGGTCAAGGTCGTGCTCGCCGACGTCGCCGAGCTGACGCGGGCAGCCTACCGGCATGTCGAGCTGGCCATGGTCCGGCTCGCGGACGCGACCGCCCACCTGGCCGAGCTCGGGCGCCAGCACCAGGAGCCGCTGGTCCCCGTGGGTCTGATCCGTGCCGAGACCGAGCTGGAGCGAGGGCTGCAGCTGCTCACCACCGCGGCCGCCGCCGTGGCGGACATCGACGCACGTCTCTAATCCCTGTGAGTGCGTAACAGTGTTCTAACACTGTTACGCACTCACAGGCGGGGTTGAGCTGGGGTTTCTTGCTCCTGGCACTCAGCGCTCTCCCGGGGGTCGTGCACGGTCGTGAAGCCCTCGGCAGCCCATGAGCCGGCCGCCCTCCACGAACTCGGCCGCGACCTCGTAGCCGAGCCGGTTCGCGTACCAGTCACGCGACCGGCCCAGGTCGCGGACCGGCAACTTGAGGTGATGGACGCCGGCCAGCTCGGGAGCCGCTGTGGTGCTCATCTCCACCCCCATTGCAGTCGGACTGTATTTTGCAGTTCGACTGCACCTCGTGCCCGCGCGCGTCAACACCCCGGACGGAGCCCGCCCGCGCGGCCGGCAGGTGGCCCGGACCGAGCAGCGGATCATCGAGGCGGCGACCCGGCTGTTCGTCGCCGACGGCTACGTCGCCACCACGCTGGGCGCGGTAGCCGAGGCGGCCGGCGTGGGCGAGCGCACCGTCTACGTCCGGTTCGGGTCCAAGGCCGCGTTGCTCGAACGGGTCGTCGACGTCGCCATCGTCGGGGACACCGACGAGGTGGACGTGCTGGGCCGGGACTGGGTACAGACGGCGCTGACCGCCCCGACCGCAACCGATCGCATCAACGCTCTCGCCGCGGCCACCCGGCAGATCATGGACCGCGCGGGCGCGCTGTTCGCTGTCGCCCAGCAGGCCGCCGCGATCGAACCGCTCATCGCCGGGCAGTGGCAACAGGGCCGGGAACAGAGTCGCCACGCTCAGCGCGTGGTGTGGACCCGGATGGCGGCCGACGGCCTGATCGCCGACTCCCGCGACCTCGATCGTCTGATCGACACCGCCAGCGTCCTCACCGGCGCCGAGACCTACCTGCTCATCACCCGCATGTTCGGCTGGCCGCTCGACACCTACGAGGCCTGGCTGCGCGACACCCTCACCCGGCTGATCGCCTCCCCCGGCGCGACCGGCACGGGGCCGGCGGGCCGCGCCGGGACGTGACGGACCGCGGGCTAGATTCCTGAGCGGATGCATACGGGCGGTTGCGCAGCGACGAGAGCAGGAGGCATATGGCAGGCATCGACGACATCCGGGCGGCCGGGGTCGCCGGTAGCACCAGCCGCTGATGGCGAAACGGGCCCGGCGCGACCGGATCACGGCCGCCTTCGAGGAGTTCCACGCCGCGGCTGGCGCCGCGCTCAGCGCAGCGGCCCGACTGCGCGAGGGGATCGCGCATGCCCGCGCCGAGACGATCGCGGAGATGTGGCTACGCACCGACGGAATCGCCGCCGCCCGAGCCGATCCGGGGTTGCAGGCCGTGTTCGCCAACTCACGGCTGGCGGCCACCGTCGCCCGCGTCGAGGCCGACCGGGCAGCCGCGTTCGACGAGTGGCTCGCGACCGGCCCAGACCGGCTGGCCGGCCTGCTGGACGAGGTGGCCCCCGGTTCGGCCGGGTGTGACCCGGTCGAATGGCTCGGCCAGGTCGGCAAGGTCGACGGCAGTGGGCCGCTGCCCCAGCTGTGGCGGATCGGAGCCGGCGGCGTCGGGGCCGCGGGGCGCGGCTTCCCGGTCGGCGTGCCGCTGCTCGACGAGTCGCATCTGCAGATCACGTCGACGCACGCCACGCGAGCCGCCGCCGAGGCGCTGGTCGAGGCGCTGCTGATCCGCGTCGTGAGCTACTTCCGGCCCGGGCTCGTGCAGGTACACGTGTGGGATGTCGGGCAGTTCACCGGGGCCATGCCCGGGCTGTATCCGCTCACCCGCACCGGTCTGCTGACCGTGCACGACCCGGGCCGGCTGGAGCACCTGCTGGCGGAGCTGTCGGACCGGATCCGGCGGGTCCACACCCGGGTGCTCGTCGACGGGCATCCGTCGCTGCGGGCGCTGGCGGAAGTGACGGGTGCGCGCAGCGAGCCATGGGTCCTCGCCGTGCTGGCCGGCAACCGGGCGGCGTGGAAGGAGGAGGACCACCGCCAGCTCCAGCGGGTGATGCGCGGCGGTCTCGCCTGCGGTATCCAGCTCGTGCTGCTCGATGTGCCGATGACCGTCGGGGCGCCCGTGGAGAGCGTGCGGATGCGTGACGACGGCACCGCGGTGACGTCGATGACCGGCCCGTACGTCACCCTCAGGCCCGATCCTCCGCTGCCTGGTGAGGCCGTGACCAGGGCCTGCCACGCGATCGCCGATGAGCACGAACGTTGGCGAACCAGGGTCGGCACGTTCGCCGACCTGCTGCCCCCGCCCGAGCAGCGGGGCCGGTTCAGCTCGGTGACCGGCCTGCACGCCCCGGTCGGGTTCGCCGACGGCATCCCGGTCGAGATGGCGCTGGCCGACGCGTCGCCGCACGCACTGGTCGGCGGGCCGAGCGGTTCGGGCAAGACGAACCTGCTGCTCGCCATGATCAGCTCGATGGCCGCCCGCTACGATCCCGACGAGCTCGAGCTCTACCTGCTCGACTTCAAGGAGGGCGTATCGTTCGCGCAGTTCGCTCCCGGCCGCCGCGATACGACGTGGCTCCCACATGCCCGGCTGATCGGCGTCAACATCAACACCGATCGGGAGTTCGGGCTCGCGCTGCTGCAGTTCCTCGCCCACGAGATGCGCCGTCGCGCCGAGGCGGCCAAGGCGCACGAGGTGACCAAGCTGGAGGAGCTGCGCTCGGCCGACCCGGACGGCCGCTGGCCGCGGATCGTCGCGGTGATCGACGAGTTCCAGTACCTGTTCGCCGAGCGTGACGCCGTCACCCGGCAGGCGACCCAGCTGCTGGAGGACGTCGCGCGGCGCGGCCGCTCGCAGGGCATCCACCTCGTGCTCGCCAGCCAGGACGTATCGGGCATCGAGGCGTTCTGGGGCCGCCCGGCGATCTTCGAGCAGTTCGTGCTGCGGATCGCGTTGCCCCGCGCGCGCCGGGTGCTCGCCGACCTCAACGCCACCGCACTCGATCTGCCGCGCTGGCACGCCGTGCTCAACCACGAGTCCGGCGTCCCGCACGGCAACGAGGTCGTGCGCATCCCCGACGCCACCGGCAAGGGATCGGTCGACGAGGTGCAGCGCGCCCTGCACGAGAGTTACGCGGCCGGCCGCGAGCAGCCCCGGCTGTTCGACGGCAGCCGGGCGCCCCGCCTGGCCGAGCTGGCCGTCGAGCTGAGGCCCGGCACGGATCCGCCGAATGCGCTGGTCGGGCAGCGCATCGATGTCGCGGGAAGCGCGGCCGCGGTGCGGCTGCCCGCCGCGCCGGGGCGCAACCTCGGGGTGATCGGTGCGGGCGGGCCGGACGCCGAACGGGTGCTCGGCGCGGCCGCGGGATCGCTGGGGCTGCAGTATGCGCCGGGGGCGGCGGGGTTCGTGCTGGTGCCGTTGGTGGCCGAGGCGGCCGGGCCCGCCGCCGCGCTGGCCGGGCGGCTCGTCGAGGCCGGGCACGCGCCGGAGACGGTGGGACTCGACGCGGTCCGCGCCCGGGTGGAGGCGCTCGCGGCCGACGTGACGTCCCGGCGGTCCAGCGGCGAACGGCGTCCGCTGCATCTTGTTCTCTACGCCGCGGATGCCGCGGACATTGTGCTCGATCGGGCCGGGACCGATGCGCTGCGCCAGGTGCTCCGGTTCGGGCCGGAGACCGGCATCCACGTGCTCGGCTGGTGGCGCAGCGCCCAGCGGCTCAGGGCGTTGCTGACCATGGCCGCATCGGCCGACGACCTGGGCGCCTGGGTCGGCCTCGACGTCCAGGGCAGCGAGCTCGGCGCACTCGCGCCCGGGATGCTGGTGAGCTGGTCGCCGCGCCCCGGTCGCGCGCTGCTGTTCGACCGTGCCCAGCATGCCCGCCCGGAGGTCGTGATCGTGCCCTCGCTGGAGGGGCCATGAGTGCGGCGCGCGAGTACAAGGACATCATCGCCGGGATCACCGCCGCCGCCGAGGCGCTGCGCGAGCGCGACCGGGAGTGCGTCGCCGCCCTGGCCCGCCGCCTCGTCGAGCTGGACGCTGCAATGCTCCGCGCCGAGGAGCGGGCCGCGCTGTCCCGGCTCGGCGTGGAGCTGCATTGGGAGGCTGCCCTGAAGGCGTTGTGGGCGGAGTCGTGGATGACGTTGCGCCCGCTGCCGGCCCCGGACGGCGGCGCCGCCCCGGGGCCGGCAGCCCTGGATGCCCTGGACGCCGCCGTCGCACAACGGTTCGAGGATCTCCTCGGCGCTGTCCGCAGGCGCGGGTTTCGTCTTCCCCGCCGCGGCTGACTCTGCGCCTTCCACCCTTTTCAGCGCATTATGGAGCCATAGTGCGTTACGGGGCCGCTTGTCCTGCGCATTATGGAGCCATAGTGCGGCCGAGGGTGGCGCATTAAACACGTTATGGAGCCATGAGGCAACCGAGGCGGCGCGGCGCTGTGGACGTCTGCGCGGACTGCCGAGCCATCACGCGATGAGGGACCCGTCTGTGGCCGGTCGTTCGACGCGGCGCGGGTCCTCCTGGATCGTGCATCTGTGGACCTGTCCTCGATCCCGGTCTTTCGCGGCTCGGACGCCATCGCCGAAGGATTGCTGACCGTCGGTCAGCTTCGCGGCCCGTGGTTTCGCCCGCTGTTCCGCAACGTCTACACCACGGCCGATCGGGACGTGACCCACGAGCTGCGATGCAGGGCGGCCACGCTGGCGCTCCCCCGCGGCGCGGTGGTCACCGGACGGTCGGCCGCCACCGTCCGGGGCGTCCGCCTGTGCTGGCCGGACGACGACGTCCAGGTGGTCGCACCGCTGGAGATGCGGCTTGCTCGCCGGACGGGCCTGCGGATCCGGCGCACCGAGCTCGCCCCCGGCGAATCGCGCGACTGGGCCCACGGCAGGCTGGCCAGCCCGCTGCGTACGGTGCTGGATCTGCTGCTCGCGCGGCCGCTGCACGACGCCGTCGCCGATCTCGACGCCGTACTCCGGGCGGATCTGGTCGAGCTGTCCGACGTCGCCACGATGGTTGACGCCCGGTCGGACAACGGCATCCGCGGCGCCCGCCGAGCCGTGCAGCTGGCCGATCCCCGGGCCGAGTCGCTGCCTGAGTCGAAGCTGCGCGTGCTGCTGGTGCTCGATGGCCTGCAGCCCGTTCCCCAGTACTGGATCTGTGACCGCGGCGTCAAGATTGCCCGCACCGATCTCGCGTTCCCCGCCCAGAAGGTGTCCGTCGAGTACGACGGTGACTGGCGAGACGGCGAAATGTGGGCCCTCAATCGTGACCGGGATCGGCTCAATCGAGTCCACGACGCCGGTTGGACAGTCGTTTTCGTGACCGCGCCGCTGCTGCGGGACAAAGAGCAACTGATCGCAACTGTTCGCTCGGCTCTCGCCCGCCGCTCCTGACCGCATTATGGCTCCATAATGCGCAGGACAAGTGGCCCCGGATCGCGTTATGGCTCCATAACGCACGGGAGGTGGCGCCCTGAAACACGTTATGGCTCCATAATGCGCGATGGGGGGCGGCGGGCGAGAGCCGAGCGCGCTATGGCTCCATCATGTCGAGCGCCTCATCGAGGCCGGAGTCGTCGCGAGCGAGGAAGCTGGCCACTCGCTCCACGGCGTCCTCGAACTCGGGATGCAGATCCACGAACGCGCGCAGCCGGTCGGCCACCCACGCCCAGGTGACCTGCTCGTCACCCCGTCGTTCGGCGAGCTCTTCGATTCCGCGGTCGGTGAAGTACACGGTTCGATGTTCTAGCCGAAGGCCTTGTCGATCACTTCGGCCTGCTCCACCTCATGGACCTTCGACGAGCCCGCGGCAGGGGCGGCCATCCGGCGCCGGGAGACCCGCGTGAGCCCGGACAGCCGCTTGGGCAGCCGCTCCGGCAGCTCGAGGCCGAAGTAGGGCCAGACGCCCTGGTTGGCCGGCTCCTCCTGGACCCAGCAGATATCGGTGACGTCCGGATAGCGCTCCAGCACCGCGGCGATCTGCCGCTCCGGCAGGGGATAGAGCTGTTCGACGCGCACGATCGCGGTGTCGGTGATACCTCGCTTCTCACGCGCCGCGGCCAGCTCCCAGTAGATCTTGCCGCTGCACATCAGGAGCTTGCGGACACCGGCCGGGTGATCGGTCTCGCGGTAGCGCGGGTCGTCGATGACGCTCCGGAAGCGCCCGCCGGTGAAATCGCTGATCGGCGAGACGACCTGCTTGGCCCGCAACATCCACTTCGGCGTGAACACCACCAACGGCCGGCGCACCCCGTCGAGGGCGTGCCTGCGCAGGAGGTGGAAGTAGTTCGCGGGCTCGGACGGCAGCGCGACGGTCATCGACCATTCGGCGCACAGTTGCAGGAACCGCTCGATCCGGCCCGACGAGTGGTCCGGGCCCTGGCCCTCGAGACCGTGCGGCAGCAGGAGACCGACGTCGGCCAGCTGACCCCATTTGGCCTCGCCGGAGGAGACGAACTCGTCGATGATCGACTGGGCGCCGTTGACGAAGTCGCCGAACTGCGCCTCCCACAGCACCAGTGCGTCCGGGTTGGCCACCGAGTAGCCGTATTCGAAGCCGAGTGCGGCGAACTCCGAGAGCGCCGAGTCGTAGGGCAGGAAGCGGCCCTGGTCCTGGGCAAGGTTGCGCAGCGGATAGTACTCCTCGCCCGTCTTCCGGTCGATGATCACCGAGTGCCGCTGGACGAAGGTCCCGCGCCGGGAGTCCTGGCCGGCGAGCCGGACCAGCTTGCCCTGCATGACCAGCGAGCCCATGGCGATGAGTTCGGCGAAGGCCCAGTCGATGTTCCCTTCCCGGGACATCGTGTACCGGCGCTTCAGCACCGGCTTGACCCGCTGGTGGACGGTGAATCCCTCGGGGAGGTTGACGTGTGCGTCCCCGATTCGGTGGACGACCTCCAGCGGGATCGCGGTGTCCAGGTCGCTCGGAGCCAGCTGCTCCTGCTCGACCGACGGCGAGGCGGCCGGCGGGGTCCGTTCCAGCTCACGGACCTCCTCGAAGACATGTTCGAGCTGACTGGAGAAGTCCTTGAGCGCGTGCTCGGCCTCCTCCATGGTGATGTCCCCGCGGCCGATCAGCGACTCCGTGTAGATCTTCCGGACGCTGCGCTTGGCGTCGATGATGTCGTACATCGCGGGCTGGGTCATCGAGGGGTCGTCGCCCTCGTTGTGGCCGCGGCGCCGGTAGCAGATCATGTCGATGACGACGTCGTTGTGCCAGCGTTCGCGGTAGTCGACCGCCAGCTTGGCCACCCAGACGCACGCCTCGGGGTCGTCGCCGTTCACGTGGAAGACGGGGGCGCCGATCATCTTCGCCACATCGGTGGAGTACTGCGACGAGCGGGAGTGCTCGGGCGCCGTGGTGAAACCGACCTGGTTGTTGATCACGACGTGCACGGTGCCGCCGGTGCGGTAGCCGCGCAGCAGCGCGAGGTTCAGGGTCTCGGCCACGACGCCCTGGCCGGCGAACGCCGCATCGCCGTGCAGCAGCAGCGGCAGCACGGTGAACCCGGCCTCGCCCTTGTCGAGCAGGTCCTGCTTGGCGCGGACGATGCCCTCCAGCACCGGGTCGACGGCCTCGAGGTGCGACGGGTTCGCGGTCAGCGACACCACCGTCTCGCCGTCGCCGAACATCCGGAAGTACTTGCCCTCGGCGCCGAGGTGGTACTTCACGTCGCCGGAACCGTGCGCCTGGGCGGGGTCGAGGTTGCCCTCGAACTCCCGGAAGATCTGGCTTATGGGCTTGCCGACGATATTGGCCAGTACGTTGAGCCGTCCGCGGTGCGGCATCCCGATGACGACCTCGTCGAGCTCGTATTCGGCGGCCTTGTCCAGCACCGCGTCGAGCAGCGGGATGACGGTCTCGCCGCCCTCCAGCGAGAACCGCTTCTGCCCGACGTACTTGGTCTGGAGGAAAGTCTCGAATGCCTCCGCGGCGTTGAGCTTGGACAGGATGTACTTCTGCTCGGCCACCTGCGGCTTGGGGTGCGGGACCTCGATGCGCTCCTGCAACCAGGCCCGCTGCGCCGGGTCCGAGATGTGCATGTACTCGGTGCCGATCGTGCGGCAGTAGGCGTCGCGCAGCACCCCGAGGACGTCGCGCAGCTTCATGTGCGCCTGGCCGGCGAACCCGCCGACGGCGAACTCGCGGTCGAGGTCCCAGAGCGTGAGGCCGTGGGAGAGGACGTCGAGGTCGGGATGGCGCCGCTGTCGGTAGTTCAGCGGATCGGTGTCGGCCATCAGATGGCCGCGGGTCCGGTAGGACTCGATCAGCTCCAGCACCCTGGCGGTCTTGTCGACCGCGCCCTCCGGGATGTCCTGCACCCAGCGGACGGGCTCGTAGGGCACCCGCAGCGAGGCGAAGATCTCGTCGTAGAAGCCGTCCGTCCCGAGCAGCAGTTGGTGCACCCGGCGCAGGAAGTCCCCCGACTCGGCCCCCTGGATGATCCGGTGGTCGTAGGTCGAGGTCAGTGTGATGATCTTGCTGACGCCGATCTCGGCGAGTCGTTCCTCGCTGGCTCCCTGGAACTCGGCCGGGTACTCCATCGCACCGACGCCGATGATCGCGCCCTGTCCCTGCATCAGCCGCGGCACGCTGTGGTTGGTGCCGAGCGTGCCCGGGTTGGTCAGGCTGATCGTGGTGCCGGCGAAGTCGTCGGCCGTCAGACGGCTGCCGCGCGCCTTGCGCACGACGTCCTCGTAGGCCGACCAGAACTGGGCGAACGTCATCGCCTCGCAGCCCTTGATCGACGCGACGACGAGCGAGCGTTGCCCGTCGCGTCCCGGCAGGTCGATGGCGAGGCCGAGGTTGACGTGCTCGGGCTGGATGACCGACGGCCTGCCGTCGGTCTCGGCGAAGTGCCGGTTCATCACCGGGAAGTCGGCCAGCGCCTTCACCACGGCGTACCCGATGAGGTGGGTGAAGGAGATCTTGCCGCCACGGGTGCGCTGCAGCTGGTTGTTGATGACGACCCGGTTGTCGGCGAGCAGCTTCGCGGGGACGGCGCGCACGCTCGTCGCGGTGGGCACCGTCAGCGAGGCGTTCATGTTCTTGGCGACGGCGCTCGCCGCGCCGCGCAGCAGGGTGACCTCGCCGGCGTCGGTCCTCGGGGCGGGCTTGGCGGCGGCCTTGGAGGTGGTGCCCGCCGCCGGCTTTCCGGTGTCCTTCATCGGTGCGGCGACCGGTGGGGCGACCGGTGCCGCGCCGTCGACCCGGGCGCTGGCGCCGTGGGCGGTGGCCGGCTCGTCCCGGACGCCACGGTCGGCGGTCCGGCGTTGCTCGCTCGGTTCGGCGGGCTCGACCGCGGGTGTGGGTGCGGCGGGGACCGCCTGGGACGAGGCGGCATCCTCGGCGACCCCGTTGTCCGGGCCCTGCGGCCGGTAGTCGGCGAAGAAGTCGTGCCATGCCGGGTCGACCGCGGATGGGTCATCAAGGAAGCGCTGGTACATCTCCTCGACGAGCCACTCGTTGGGGCCGAACTGGCTCGCCTGACCGGATGTACTGCTGCTGGACACGCTCTCAACCGCCTTGATCGCTTGCTCGACGTCGTGGCTGGACCGCTGCCAGATTAGTCCCCCCACCGGGGGGCGGGGTGGGCATCGCGGTGTGTTCGCGGCCGGTGATGGTCCAGAGCACGGAGAACTCGCAACCCACCACCGCTCATCTCACCAGCGCACAGCCGGGTGCCGTACGCAAGTCTAGGCTGACCCGGTTGCGGAGCTGGGGCGGGGCCGGCTCCACGGCGGGGGAGGACTGCTATGTCCCGGACGGTCGAAACCGCCGAACAGCCGGCCAGGCGCACGGTCCTCGGGCACCCGATCGGCCTGGTGAACCTGTTCAACGTCGAGCTCTGGGAACGGTTCTCCTTCTACGGATGCTGCTCATCCTCGGCTCTATCTGTACTACTCGCTGGAGCAGGGCGGGCTGGCGCTGCCGCAGAGCACGGCGACCGGCATCGTCGGCGCCTACGGCGGCCTGGTGTGCCTGTCCACGGTGCTCGGCGGGTGGTTGGCCGATCGGCTGTTCGGCATGGAACGCATGGTGTTCTACGGCGGGTTCGTGGTCATGCTCGGCCACGTCGCGCTCGCCGCGTTGCCGGGGCTGAGCGGGGTCGGCGTTCTACCTGGGCATCAACATCGGTGCCTTCGTCGGTCCGCTGGTCACCGGGCTGCTGCAGACCCAGCTCGGGCTCCACTACGGCTTCGGGGCGGCCGCGGTCGGGATGGCCCTCGGCCTGACCCAGTACGTGATCTTCCGGCGGAACCCGGGCACACACGGCAGGGATGTGCCCAACCCCTTGGACGGCCCTGCGCGGGTCAAGGCGCTGCTGGTGGCCGCGGCCATTGGATCATCCTGCTGTCACCGGTGTTCGCCGTGATGCGGACGAAGCTGGGCGATCGGGCGCCGTCCACGCCGAGCAAGTTCGCGCTCGGTGTGATCGGCATGGGCGTGGCGTTCCTGCTGTTCCTGCCGATGGCCGGCGGTACCGGCAAGACCAGTCCGGCGATCGCGGTCTTCTTCCTCATGGCGCTGTACTTCTTCTCGGTCGGCATCGGCACGTCAACGGCCGGGGTGCTGGCCAGGTTCTACTCCCCGGCACACGAGGTGCCCTACTTCGGGATCAGCGGCGCGGTGACCATCGTAGTCGGCCTGATCGTGCTGTCCCTGGTGCCGTGGATCCGGGGGAGGATGGAGGGCGTGCACTAGGAGATCCACTCCTTGACCTGGGTGAACACCTTCGGCGCTGCCCGGCTGACCGGGTCGACGTGCAGATGTGTCACCCCCGCCGCCTGCAGCGCGGCGATTCGCTCCCGGACGAACGACGGCGGGCCGATGAGAGTGACGTTGTCGATGAAGTCGTCCGGCAACGCCGCGGCGGCCTCCTCCTTCTTCCCGTCGAGGTACAGATCCTGCACGGTCCGCGCGGCGTCGCCGTAGCCCTGCCGGGCGAACACCGTGTTGTAGAAGTTGCGCCCGCGGGCGCCCATCCCGCCGATGTAGAGCGCGAACATCCCACGGGCCAGCCGACGGGCGGGTTCGAACATCTCCTCCTCGATGGCGAGGATGCCGCCGCCGGTGATCTGCAGCGGGCCGAGCTCGGGGGCCCGCTTGGCGAGCCCGGCGTCGAGGGCGGGGCCGAACACCTCGCGGATCTTCTCCGGCATGAGCACATGCGGCAGCCAGCCGTTGGCGATCTCCGCGGTCATCTCGACGTTGCGGTCGCCCAGCGCGGCCACCCAGATCGGGATATCGGAGCGGAGGGGATGGTTGATGAGCTTGAGCGGCTTGCCCAGCCCGGTGCCCTGGCCCTCCGGCAGCGGGATCGGGTAGAGGCCCTCGTTGGTGACCCGCTCGCGGCGCCACGCCTTCCGGCAGATCCCGATGATCTCCCGGGTGCGGGCGATGGGCTTGTCATAGGGAACCCCGTGGAAACCCTCGATGACCTGCGGGCCGGACGCGCCGAGACCGAGGATCATCCGGCCGCCGGAGAGGGCATCGAGGCCGGCGGCCGTCATCGCCGTCAGTGTCGGGGTGCGTGTGTAGATCGGCAGGATCCCCGATCCGATCTCCACCCGTTCGGTCTTCGCCGCCAGATAGCCCATCAGCGACACGGCGTCGTAGCTGTATGCCTCGGCGACCCAGGCGACGTCGAGGCCTGCGCTTTCGAGGGCGACCACGCGCTCGACGCTGGCGAGGGGATCGTCGCTGTACTGGACTTGGGTCGACAGCTTCATGTGCCGGGGTCTAGCGCAGGGTTACTCGCGAGTCAAGTGACGCCACGACCACGGGGAAAGGGCGCGCGGCCGAGGTACACCGGCGAGCCCGGTGCGCCACCCGGGTGGCCATCAGGAGCTCTCGACCTCGACCCGGGTGTCGGAGAACGTCGGTGCATTGCCCAGATCGGCGAAGACGAACGGGTTCACGGTGTTGACCGTGGAGTGGTCCTTGGCGTTCTTGGGCCATGCGCCCATCGGCGACATCACCACGCCGGGCGCGATCTCGTCGGTGACCCTGGCCAGCGCGACGAACTGGCCGCGGTCATTGAACACCCGCACGTACTGCCCATCGGCGATGCCGCGCTCGGCCGCGTCCCGCGGGTGGATCGTCACCGCCGGCTCGCCCTGCACCCGCCGCTGGGCCGGCTGGTCGGCGGCGCTGGAGTTGAGGTAGGCGTGCGACTTGGGCGAGATGAGGTTGAGCCGGTAGCCGGTGTCGGCGGTCTCCCGGGGCGGGACGTAGTACGGGAGCGGGTCGACGACGCCGCCGGGCTGGAACTCGTTCGAGCCCTGCCGGAACAGCGGTATGACGAAGTTGCCCGCCTCGGCCGCGACCGAGGACCGGAACTCGGTCTTGCCCGACGGGGTCGGGAAGTTGCCCTCGGCGTGCGGCGCGTACTCGTCGGCCGAGGGCAGATTCAACCGGGCCCAGCCCCGCTCCCGCAGCGACTCGACCGTGATGCCCTCCATCACCGGGGACGACCAGTCGAAGGCCTCGGCGATCAGTTCCTCGTCGGTGCGGCGGAAGCAGGGTTCGGTGAAGCCCATCCGGACGGCGAGCCTGCGGAACAGCTCCGTGTTGGACATCGCCTCGCCCAGCGGGGCGACCGCCGGGGTGTTCAGCGACACGTAGAAGTGGCCCCAGCTGAACATGATGTCGTGCTGTTCGAGCTGGGTCGTGGCCGGCAGCACGAGGTCGGCGTAGCTCGCCGTGTCGGTGAGGAAGTGGTCGCTGACCACGGTGAACAGATCCTCCCGGGCGAGCCCGGCGGCCACCTTGGCCTGCTCGGGACACACGACCATCGGGTTGGAGTTGTAGACCATCAGCGCCGTGATCGGTGGGTCCAGCCCCAGCTCCCCGGTCAGCGCCCGGCCCAGCAGGAACTGGTTGACGACCCGGGTGCCCGGGGTGGCCAGCTCGGGATGCATCAGCGCGCCCCAGTTCACCGGGAAGGCCCACAGCGGCAGCTGCAGCAGCCCGCCGCCGACGTTGCGCCACGCGCCGACGAGCGCGGGCAGGCAGGAGATCGCGCGCACCGTCTGGCCGCCGCCGGCGTGTCGCTCGATCGCCACCCCGATCCGGATCATCGACGGCTGGGTGGTGGCGTACTCGCGGGCCAGCGTGCGGATGTCCGCGGCCGGGATGCCGGTCTCGGCCTCCGCCCACTCCGGGCTGTACTGCCGCACCCGCTCGACAAGTTCGTCGTAGCCGACCGTGTGGTCGCGGACGTACGCCTCGTCGGCCAGCCCCTCATTGGTGATCACGTGCATCATGGCCAGCGCGAGCGCACCGTCGGTCCCCGGCCGGATCGGGAGGTACCAGTCGGCCCGCCGCGCCGTCTGGTGCCGCACCGGGTCGATCACCACGACCTTCGCGCCGCGGCGCTGGGCCTCGGCGACGACCGGCCACAGGTGCAGGTTGGTCGAGACCATGTTGCAGGCCCAGATGATGATGTAGCGGGAGTGCACGAGGCTCTCCGGGTCGACGCCCGCGGTGGCGCCGATGGTCATCGTGTACGCGGTGCACGCGCCGGAGTCGCAGTAGGTGCGTTCGGCGATCGTCGCGCCGAGCTTGTTGAAGAACGGGTCGCCCACATTGAGCCCGTTGAGGATGCCCTCGGTGCCCAGGTAGCTGACCGGCATGATCGCCTCGGCGCCGTGCTCGGCGATCGTCTCCCGGAACCGGGCTGCGATCTCGTCCAGCGCGGCGTCCCAGGAGATCCGGGCGAACCGGCCGCTGCCCTTGGGGCCGGTGCGCCGCAGCGGGTAGAGCACGCGGTCCGGGCTGTACACCTTGTCGACGTAGTTGTTGACCTTGACGCAGAGGCCGCCGCGGGTGAACGGGTGCTCGGGGTCGCCGCGCACCTCGGTGGCCCGGCCGTCGGCGACCGTGACCAGCATCGCGCAGGTGTCCGGGCAGTCGTGCGGGCAGGCGGCGCGCACGGTCGTGGTGACGGGAAGGGCCTCGGTCGCGGTCATGGAGATCTCCCGGGCGCTGGATCGGATGCCGCCCTGGGCCGGGATCGCGGCCCGGAACCGTATCGGCGGCCGTCCGCGCATTGTGCGCCGTCCCGGGACGGCCTGCCTAGCCCCGACGGGGCCAGCGGTCGTCGGGCACCCCGATCATCGCGACATCGAGCGGATGCTCGGCGAGCATCCGCTCGATGTCCGGACCCGCCTGCTCCGACGCCACCACCCGCTCGACCTGGCCGCTGGGATCGTCGTGCTCCTTGCGGACCTCGCCCGAGACGGTCTCCTGCTCGGGCACGGTGTCCGGTTCGATCCGGACCCGTTCGACCGGTTCGGTCTGCTTGCTGACGACCGGGCGTTCGGAGTGCAGCGTGACCTCGTGTTCCTCCTCGGAGATGTCGGGCCCGCGTCGGTGGTCGGCCCGGAGACGTCTCGCCCGACGGCGGTTTCCGGCTCGACGGCGCTGTCTCGTTCCGCCGCGGTTCCCGCTGTCGCCGCCGTACCCGTCGCGGCCGCGGTATCGGTGCCGGTACCGGTTCGCGGCTGGCCGGGTCGAGGCCGTAGTAGCTGTACAGCTCGGACTCCTGCTGCGGCGGGAGGTGACCGCTGGAGGGGCCAGCAGCCTCACACGACCTGGCGTTCTCGGCCTGCCCAGTACGGTTTGCGCAGCTCCTTCTTGAGGACCTTGCCGGTGGGGTTGCGCGGCAGCTCGTCGACGACCTCGACGGCCTTCGGGCATTTGAACGAGGCGAGGTGCTTGCGGCCGTGGGCGAGCAGTTCGTTCTCGTCGATACTCGCGCCGGGGGCGGCGACGACGACCGCCATCGGAACCTCGCCCCAGCGGTCGTCGGGCACCCCGATCACCGCGACGTCGGCGATGCCCGGGTGCTCGGCGAGCACCCGCTCGATCTCGGCGGGGTAGATGTTCTCCCCGCCGCTGATGATCATGTCCTTGATTCGGTCGGTGACGTAGATGTAGCCGTCGGCGTCCAGGTACCCCCCGTCGCCGGACCGCAGCCAGCCGTCCGGGGTGATCGTGTCGGCCGTCGCCTCGGGCTTTCCCCAGTAGCCGCTCATCAGCTGCTCGGTGCGGACCCAGATCTCCCCGGGTGTGCCGGCGGGCACCGGCTCGCCGGTGGCCGGGTCGCGGATCTCGATCTCGACGCCGTGGATCGGAGTGCCGGCCGAAACCAGCCGGTGTGCGACCGCCGAGTTCTCGTGGTCCTGCGGGCCCAGCGAGCTCACGACCCCCGCCGCCTCGGTCATGCCATACACCTGGTGCAGCCGCCCCGGGAACAGCGCGAGACAGGCCCGCATCACCGGCAGCGGCATCGGGGAGGCGCCGTAGGACAGCGCGCGCAGCGCCGAGAAATCGCGTTGCTCGACGCCGGGAATCTGGGTGATCGCCGCCAGCAGGGCGGGCACCAGGAAGGTGTGGGTGATCCGCTCGCGCTCCAGCATGTCCAGCACCGCGACCGGGTCGGGCATCCGCAGCATCACCATCCGGGTCCCGCCGTAGAGCGCGACCAATGCGTAGCTCGTCCCGCCGACGTGGAACAGCGGCATCGCGATCTGCACCACGTCGTCGTCGCTGAGCACGAAGTCCGTGGCCACGGCGGCCGAATGCGCGAGGACCCCGCGGTGGGTGAGCATCGCCCCCTTGGGGAACCCGGTGGTGCCCGAGGTGTAGAGCTGGACGAAGCAGTCGTCCGGACGGGCGGGATGGACGGCCGTGTCGGGTTCGTGCGTGCCCAGCAGCGCCTCGTACTCATCGGCGTCCCCACCGAGACGCAGCACCCGCTCGACGCTCGGTAGCTTGTCGCGGATCTGCTCGGCGGCGCCGGCGAACTCGGGCCCGACGAAGAGGATCCTGGCGGTGGCGTCGTTGATCACGTAGACGATCTCGGGCGGCGCCAGCCGGAAGTTGACGATGGCGTTCGCCGCGCCGATCTGGGCGCAGGCCAGGGTCAGCTCCAGACAGGACGGGTGGTTGAGGTCGAGGACAGCGATCCGGTCGCCGGGGCCGATTCCGTTGGCGCGCAACCCAGCGGCCGCTCGACGCACGCGCTCGGCCAGTTGCCGCCAGGTCCAGCTCGAACCCCCGAAGCGAAGCGCCTCGGTATCGGGCCGCTCACGCTCCCACCGGGAAAGCAGATCGGAGACCTTGACGGGGACAGTCATGGCAACTCCCGGGGTACGGCGGGAAACACATGGTCGTCACCGCGGATGGTAGCGCTGCTCCCGGCGGCCCGGATCCGACGAACTCGCCTATACCACCCCACGTCCAGCGGCCATCCGGGGCCCTTGACGCTGGCCCGCCGCGATGGTCGGCTTGCAGTCTGTCGCACCTCAACCAATCGGCGGAGGAGTTGGGCAATGGCGCTCGATCCACAGGCCAAGGCGCTGATCGATGCCTTGGAGGCGCAAGGGATGAAGGACTTCTCGGAGATGACCGTCGAGGAGGCTCGCGAGACGGGGCTGGCCTTCATCGACCTGCAGGGCGAACCCGAGGAGGTCGGGAACGTCGAGGAGCGGTCCATCCCCGGCCCGGAGGGGGAGATCCCGGTTCGGGTCTACACGCCCGCGGGCGAGGGCCCGCACCCGGTAGTCGTCTACTTCCACGGCGGCGGCTGGGTGATCGGTGATCTCGATGTCGTCGACAAGCCCTGCCGGACGTTGACGAACGCCGCGAACACTGCGGTGGTCTCGGTCGGCTACCGCAAGGCCCCCGAGCACCGCTACCCGGCGGCGGTGGAGGACTGCTACGCCGCGACGAAGTGGGTGGCCGAGAACGGCGCCGAACTGGGGCTGGACATCTCCCGGATCGCGGTGGCGGGCGACAGTGCGGGCGGGAACCTCGCCGCGATCATCGCGCAGCTGGCCAAGCAGCGTGGCGGGCCGTCGCTGGTCTACCAGCTGCTCATCTATCCGGCCGTGGACGCCGCGGGCGACTACCCCTCCTACGTCGAGAACGGTGAGGGCTACCTGCTCACCAAGTCCGCGATGGACTGGTTCTACCGCCACTACTTCGGCGGTGACCATTCGGTGGCCGAGGAGCCGACGGCCTCGCCGATCCGCAGCGACCTCTCCCGTCTGCCCCCGGCCACCGTGATCACCGCGGGCTACGACCCGCTGCGCGACGAGGGCGACGCCTACGCGCGCAAGCTGGCCGAGGCCGGGGTGAAGACCGAGCACGTCACGAACCCGACGATGATCCACGGCTTCTTCTGGATGCTCGGCGCCATCGACCACACCCGCGGGGCGTTCGACCAGGTCGGCAGGCAGCTGAAGGCCGCGTTCGGCACCTGACCCCCCGGCCCCGGCGCGTCGCCCGCGAGCCTCCGGCAGGATGGGAGGCGCGTCGAGGAACCGGGGGACGGCAGGCAGTGGAACCGAGCGGGCGGATCACCGCCGACGCGCTGAGCAAGCGGTTCGGGTCGGTCACGGCCGTGGAGGGGCTCAGTTTCACCGTCGAGCCCGGCACGGTGACGGGGTTCCTCGGGCCCAACGGCTCGGGAAAGACCACCACGCTGCGGATGCTGCTGGGCCTGGTCACGCCCACCTCCGGCGAGGCTCGGATCGACGGGCTGCGCTTCGCCGAACTGCCCCATCCGGCCGGCGCGGTGGGCGGGGTGCTGGAGGCGCAGGGCTTTCACCCCGCCCGTACGGCGCGGGCCCACCTGCGGGTGCACGCGGCCGCCATCGGTGTCCCGGACGAGCGGGTCGAGGAGGTCCTCGCGCTCGTCGGGCTCGCGGGTGATGCCCGCCGTCCCGTCGGGGGCTTCTCGCTGGGCATGCGGCAGCGGCTCGCGCTGGCCACCGCGCTGCTCGGCGATCCGCGGGCGCTGGTGCTCGACGAGCCGGGCAACGGGCTCGACCCCGAAGGCGTCGCCTGGCTGCGGTCGTTCCTGCGCGGGTTCGCCCGCGACGGGCGCAGCGTGCTCGTCTCCAGCCATCTGCTCGCCGAAGTCGACCAGACGGCCGATCACGTCGTCGTCCTCCGCGACGGGCGGTGTGTCTACCAGGGCGGGCTCGATCGGTTGCGGGCGTCGAACCGGCCGCGGGTGCTGGTGCGCTGCGCGTCCCCGGTGGAACTGGCTGAGCAGCTGGCCAGGGGCGGGCTGCTGGAGATCGACACGCTGCCCGACGGCAGGCTCGCGGTCGCCGCCGACGCGGTCCGGGTGGGCGATGCGGCGCTGGCCGCGGGCGTGGCCATCTACGGGATGGTCGAGGAGCGCCTCGATCTCGAGCAGCTGTACTTCCAGCTCACCGCCGACCAGGGGGTCGGGCCGCGATGAGGGGACTGCTTCGCGCGGAGCTGCGCAAGACCGCCTCGACGGGATCGTGGTGGGCGCTGCTCGTCCCGGTGGTCCTGCTCACGGTGTCGATCAATGCGTTCGGCGGGCTGTTCGGCGCGACGGTCACCGGGCTGGGCGCGGGGTCGGCGGTGGTGCTGCTGGCATCGCTGGCCTACACCCTCGGCCTGACCAGCGTGCTCGCCATGGTCCACGGGGTCGTCGTCGTGACCAGCGAGTTCCGGCATCGCACGATCACGACGACCTATCTCACCGCGCCGGGCCGCGACCGCGTGCTGGTCGCGAAGATCCTCACCGCGGGCGCCATAGGCACCGGATATGCGGCGGCCGCGGTCGTGTTCGGGCTGGGCGTCGGTCTCGCCGTACAGGGCGGCGGCGCCCTGCCCGCGCCGGGCCCGCTGCTCGGCGTGACCGCCACTGGGATCGTCGTGTGCTGGCTGTGGTCGGTGTTCGGGGTGGCGCTGGGCATGTTGGTCACCAGTCAGGTGGGGGCGCTGGTACTCGCACTGGTCTACGTGCTGGCCGGGGAGAACGTGCTCGCGCTCGTGCTCAACTCGGCCGAGCCCGCGGTCGGTTCCACCGGGCCGCCGCTGCTCGCCCGGCTGACCGCATACCTGCCGGTCAACGCGGGTGATATCGCGCTCTACGACGTTCCGGCCCGCGAGCTCGCCGGCCCGAGGCTGTCCGGCGTCGTCATCGAGGGGCTGGCCGGGGTCACCGCGCCGCCGACGGGATGGGTGTCGCTGGTCGTGCTCGCCACGTGGGTGACGGCGGCGGTGGCCGCCGCCTGGCTGGTCGGCGCCCGCCGCGATATCACCTGAGCCATGGGCGAGCGTCGGTGACCGGGCTTAGCCTGGCCGGGTGGTGAACTCCAGCTCGGCGGGTGAGGTCGTCCACCGGCGGGGCTGGATCCGCCGGCTGGCCGGGGCCTGCCTGCGCCACCGCGGAGTCACCGTCGGCGCGCTGCTGGCCTCGGTGCTCGGTGTCAGTCTCGATGCGATCGGGCCGCTGCTCACCAGGGTGGCCGTCGACGACGCCGTCGCCGGGACCACGGACCTGATCGGCGTGATCGTCGCGGCGATCCTGGGGTTGGCGGCGATCCGGTTCGCCGCATCGTTCCTGCGCCGTTACCTCGCGGGCTGGATGGCCCTCGACGTCCAGCACGATCTGCGCCGCCAGGTCTTCGCCGCGGTCCAGCGGCTCGACGGCCAGCGCCAGGACGCTCTGCGCACCGGTCAGGTCGTCTCCCGCGCGATCACCGACCTGCAGCTCGTCCAGTCGCTGCTGTCGATGGTGCCGCTGGCGACGGGAACGGTCGCGCTGGTCGCCGCCTCGGTGGCGGCGATGCTGTACCTGTCACCGCCGCTCACCGCGATCGCGCTGATCATGCTGCCGGTCGCGGGGTTGATCACGAACCGCACCCGGCGCAAGCTGTTCCCGGCCACCTGGTCGGCGCAGCAGCGCGCCGCCGACGTCGCGCAGCAGGTCGAGGAGACCGTCACCGGCGTCCGGGTGGTCAAGGGTTTCGGGCAGGAGGCGCGCGAGGTCGCCAAGCTCGAACGGCTGGCCGGCCGGCTGTACGCCGAACGGATGCGCGCGGCCCGGATGACCGCCAGGTTCAGCCCCACGCTGCTCGCGCTGCCCACGCTCGGGCAGGTCGGCGTGATCGGGGTCGGCGGGATGCTCGCGCTGCACGGTTCGATCACCCTCGGCACCTTCCTGGCCTTCATGACCTACGTCGCGCAGCTCGTCGGGCCCGCCCGGCTGGTCGGCTCGCTGGTCGTCTCCGCGCAGCTGGCGCGGGCGGGCGTAGAGCGGGTCTACGACCTGGTCGACTCCACCCCCGAGGTCACCGACCCGCCGGATCCGTCGCGGCTGCCCGCCGGGCCGCTGCCGATCGAACTCGACGATGTCCGCTTCGGCTACAGCAGCCGCGAACCCGTCCTCGACGGGCTCTCGCTCCGGGTCGAGCCCGGCGAGACCATGGCGTTGATCGGGACGTCGGGATCGGGCAAGTCGACGGTCGCGCTGCTGCTTCCGCGCTTCTACGACCCGCAGTCCGGCGAGCTGCGCCTCGGCGGGGTGCCGCTGCCGCGGCTGCCGCTGGCCGACCTGCGTTCGGAGCTGGGGGTGGTGTTCGAGGAGGCGTTCCTGTTCTCCGACACCATCCGCGCCAACATCGCCTACGGCAGGCCGGACGCGACCGATGCCGAGGTTCGGGCCGCCGCCGAGGCCGCCCAGATCGCCGCCTTCGTCGACACGCTGCCCGATGGCTACGACACCCAGGTCGGGGAGCGCGGGCTCACCCTCTCCGGTGGGCAACGGCAGCGGATCGCGCTGGCCAGGGCCATGCTCACCGACCCGCGCGTGCTCGTGCTCGACGACGCCACCTCCGCCGTCGACACCGCCACCGAGGCCGCGATCCACGCCACGCTGCGCGAGGTGACGGCGGGGCGCACCACGTTGCTCATCGCGCACCGGCGCTCCACCCTCGCGCTGGCCGACCGGATCGCGGTGCTCGACCGCGGTCGCGTCGTCGACATCGGCACGCAGGACGAGCTCACCGCGCGCAGCCCGCTGTTCCGCGAGCTGCTGGCTGCCGCCCCGGCCGACGGCGTCGATCCCGCCCCGGGCGGCACCGCCGCACCGACCGGCCCCGTCGGCGACGAGCCCGCCGCGCCCCTCGACGGCACCCCCGAGCTGTGGCCGGATCCGGCCGACACCCCCGCCACGTCCGAGCGGGCGCTGCGCAGCGCGGCGGCCTCGGCGGGTTCGGCGCTCGGCGCGCCGCGCAGCGGAGCGTCGGCCATGGTCGGCGGCATCCCGGCGACACCGGAACTGCTCGCGGCGGTCGAGGCGCTGCCCAGGACCACCGAGCGGCCCCGCCTGGGCACGCTCGACCCCACCACCCCGGATCCGGGCTTCCGGCTCGCCCGGCTGCTGCGGCCGGTCCGCGCCCTGCTCGTCCTGACGATGGCGCTGGTCTCGGCCGACGCGCTCGTCACGCTGGCCTTCCCGAGCGTGGCGCGCTACGCCGTGGACCGCGGTATCACGCCTGGCTCGGGCTCGGTGATGCTCACCGCGACGCTGCTCGGCCTCGGCCTGGTGGCCGCCGGGTGGCTGGTGGTCGCCGTGCAGACGGTGGTCACGTCGCGGGCCGGAGAGAGCCTGCTCTACCTGTTGCGCGTGCGCAGCTATGCGCATCTGCAGCGACTGGGGCTGGATTACTACGAGCGCGAGCTCGCCGGCCGGATCATGACCCGGATGACCACCGATGTCGACGCCCTCTCGACGTTCCTGCAGACCGGGCTCGCGCAGGCCGTGGTCAGCCTGCTGACGATCATGGGCGTCACCGTCGCCCTGCTCGTCACCGACGCCCAGCTCGCACTCGTCGCGCTGGCCGTGCTCCCGATCCTGCTCGCGGCCACCGTGGTGTTCCGCAGGCTGTCCTCGGTGGCCTACGCCGAGGCACGCGAGCGGGTGAGCGCGGTGAACGCCGATATGCAGGAGAACGTCTCGGGTGTCCGGGTCGCGCAGGCGTTCGTCCGGGAGAGGCGCAGCGCCGCCGCGTTCAGCGAGCGCAGCGCCGCCTACCGGCGGTCGCGGCTGCGCGCCCAGCGCTATATCGCGACGTACTTCCCGGGTGTGGCGTTCCTGTCCGACGTGGCGCAGGCCGCGGTGCTCGGCGTCGGCGCCGTCCGGGTCGCCCACGGCGACCTCACGGCCGGTGTGCTGACCGCGTTCCTGCTGTACCTGAACCTGTTCTTCGCCCCGGTGCAGCAGCTCTCCCAGGTCTTCGACGGCTACCAGCAGGCCCGCGTCGGGCTGCGGCGCATCTCCGACCTGCTGCGCACCCCGACCTCGGTCCCCGCCGTCCCGGCCGGTGCCGGCGTTTCGGTGCCACAGCGGCTGCGCGGCGAGGTCGAGCTGCGCGATGTCACCTTCACCTATCCCGGAGCCGAGAAGCCCGCGCTGACGAGGGTGTCGCTGCGGGTCCGGCCGGGGGAGACCGTGGCGCTGGTCGGTGCGACCGGGGCCGGCAAGTCGACGCTGGCCAAGCTGCTGGCCCGGTACTACGACGTGGACGAGGGCGCGGTGCTGGTCGACGGGGTCGACCTGCGCACGTTCGTGCTGGCCGACTATCGTCACCGGCTCGGCGTCGTGCCCCAGGAACCGCATCTGTTCACCGGCGACATCGCGGCCAACATCGCCTACGGCCGTCCGGACGCCACACCGGCCGAGATCGAGGGCGCGGCCCGCGCGGTCGGCGCGCTCGAGATGGTCCGGGCGTTGCCGGGCGGTTTCCGGCACCCGGTGGGCGAGCGCGGCCAGGGCCTGTCGGCGGGCCAGCGCCAGCTCGTCGCGCTGGCCCGTGCCGAGCTCGTCGACCCCGACCTGCTGATCTTCGACGAGGCCACCGCCGCGCTGGACCCGGCCACCGAGGCCGCCGTCCTGGCCGCGGGCGAGCGGTTGACGGGCCGCAGCCCGGCTCCCGGCGGCGTGAACGGGCCCGGTCGAACCGCGTTCGTCGTCGCGCACCGGCTGGCCACCGCGGCCCGCTCCGACCGCATCGTCGTGCTCGACGGTGGCCGCATCGTCGAGCAGGGGCCACATGCCGAGCTCCTCGCCGCGGGCGGGCGGTATGCGGCGCTGTGGCGGGCCGGGGAACTTGAGCCCGCCGGGACGGCCGATGACGACTACACCTCGGCCCGCTCGGCCTGATCCGGCCCCGCCATCCTGATCCGGCCCCGGCTTCCGCCAGCCCGCTCCCGGCCCCAGCAAGATCAGCCTTTCGGCAGCGGGAACCGCGGAAATCGCGGCCAACCGCTCCAGAACGACGATCATGACCGGGGGCCGCCGGGAGCGCCGGGAGCGGTGGGGCGTGGAGCCGTCGCTGGGGCTTCCACTCAGTGCTACGCCGTGGCTCAATCCTCATTCTTGCCCGATATCGGGCAAGAATCTGGCATTTGCGAATGAGGTTCGGGCACGATCGACCGGTGCCTGCCGGACCTCACGACGATCTCATCGCTCACCTGGTCCGCGGCAGCCCGCTCAGCGCAGGGGAGGCGGAGCGGGTGGTGGCCGAGGTCCTGAGCTACTTCGCCGAGCCGGTTGAGGAGTTCGTCCGGCGCCGTCATACCGAGTTGCAGCGCCGCGGGCTGACCAACGACCGGATCTTCGAACAGGTGAGCGTCGAGCTGGGGGTTCGCCGGGTGGCACCACCCGCGCTGTCCATCCGGCAGCTGCGACGCATCGTCTACGGATAGGGGGAACCGTCATGTGCGGGATCGTCGGATACGTCGGGGCGCAGGAGGCCGTCCCGATCCTGCTGGAGGGGCTGGGCCGATTGGAGTACCGCGGTTACGACTCCGCGGGCCTCGCCGTGATCGGCCGCGGAGCGCTCAGAGTGCACAAGGTCAGCGGGCGGGTGGCCGACCTCGCGGCCGGTCTTCCGGCCCGGTTCAAGGGCGGCGCCGGCATCGGGCACACCCGCTGGGCCACCCATGGGGAGCCGAGCGTCGCCAACGCGCATCCGCATACCGATACGTCCGGCCGGATCGCCGTCGTGCACAACGGGATCATCGAGAACGCCGAGGAGCTGCGGGCCAAGCTGACCGCGGACGGCGTCGAGCTGCGTTCGCAAACCGACACCGAGACCGTCGCCCACCTCATCGCGGCCGCGTTCACCGCCGGCGCGCACGATCTCGAACAGGCGGTCCGACAGGCGCTGCGCCAGGTCGTGGGTGCCTACGGGCTCGCCGTCCTCGACGTCGAGCATCCCGACCGGATCGTCGTCGCCCGCAACGGCTCACCGGTGCTGCTCGGCGTCGGCGAGAAGGAGATGTTCGTCGCCTCCGACGCCGCCGCGCTCGTCGGCTACACCCGTCAGGTCGTCTACCTCGACGACGGCGAGCTGGCCACGATCATCGCGGGCGGCTACCGTACGTACACCCTCGACGACCGATCGACGGCCAAGGCTCCCGCCACCATCGACTGGGAGATCATCGGCGCCGAGATCGGTGACCACGCGCATTACCTGATCAAGGAGATCGACGAGCAGCCGCGCGCGATCGAGCGGGCATTGCGCGGTCGGTTGAACGAACGCTTCGCCACCGCGCATCTCGGTGGGCTCAACCTCTCGACGCGGGAGGCCCGCGAGTTCCGCGGGGTGCGGATCCTCGGCTGCGGCTCGGCGTGCTACGCCGGTGACCTCGGCGCCCAGCTCATCGAGGATCTGGCGCGGATGCCCGCGGCCTCGGAGTCGGCCTCGGAGTTCCGCTACCGCAACCCGGTCGTCGAGCCCGACATGCTCTACGTCGCGGTCAGCCAGTCCGGCGAGACCGCCGACACCCTGGCCGCGGTGCAGGAGCTGCAGCGCAAGGGCGGCCGGGTGATCGGCATCGTCAACGTGGTCGGGTCCACGATCGCCCGCCAGGTCGACGGCGGCATCTACCTGCACGCCGGGCCGGAGATGTCGGTGGCGGCCACCAAGTCGTTCACCTCGACGGTCTCGGCGTTCGCGCTGCTCGCACTGCATCTGGGGCGGATCCGTGACCTGTCCCCGACCGAGGGTCGCCGGATCCTCGACGGACTGGCAGCGCTACCCGGCCAGATCGCCGAGATCCTCGAGGCGGAGAGGCGGACCGGCGCCGTCGTGGCGGTGGCCGGCGAGATCGTGCAGCGGCGCAGCGTGCTGTTCATCGGCAGGCGTCGCGGCTATCCGGTGGCCCGGGAGGGGGCGCAGAAGCTCAAGGAGATCTCCTACATCCACGCGGAGGCCTATGCCTCGGCCGAGCTCAAGCACGGGCCGCTCGCGCTGGTCAGCCCGGATCTGCCGACGGTCGCGGTGGTGCCCGACGACGACCTGCTGGACAAGAACACCTCGACGCTGGCCGAGATCCGCGCCCGCCGGGGACCGGTGATCGCGCTGGCCCATCGCGAGCTTCCGACGGACCTCGCCGACCACACGATCGTCGTGCCGAAGAACGAGCCCGAGCTGGACTCGATCCTGATGTCGGTGCCGCTGCAGTTGCTGGCCTACCACGCAGCCGTGGCACTGGGCCGCGACGTCGACCGTCCCCGCAACCTGGCCAAGAGCGTCACGGTCGAATAGCTGCGCTGTCGCGCCGGTGAGTGCGTAACAGTGTTCTAACACTGTTACGCACTCACCGGGGGTTGGTAGCTGGGGCGATGAGGTTGAGGGCCGAGCAGGCTTGGCAGCGGGCACAACCGGCGACGGCGGTGTCGGCGCCGAGGCCGCGTTGGGCGAGATAGGTGGCGACCTTGCGGTAGATCGGTTCGGTGTACTCGCGCGCCGGCGCCGGCACGTCCTCCATCAACGAGCCAGCGACGGGGCGTAGGGGGACGACGAACGGGTAGACGCCGATGTCGATCGCCCGCTTGCACATGGCGACCGTGAGATCGGGATCCTCGCCCATGCCGAGGATGACGTAGGTGGACACCCGGCCTTCGCCGAACAGCGCCACCGCACGCTCCCAGGTCCGGAAATAGGTGTCGATGCCGGTGCGGTACTTGCCAGGGGCGACCCTCGCCAACACCGCGGGATCGAAGGTCTCGATGTGGATACCGACCGCGTCGATGCCCAGGTCGTGGACCTTGTTGACGATGTCCAGGTCGCGGGGCGGTTCGAACTGCACCTCGACGGGCAGCCCGGCGGCCTGCTTGACGGCGTGCCCGCAGCGGGCGACGTAGAGCGCGCCGCGGTCGGGGGCGACCGAGGAGCCGGTGGTGAGGGTGGCATCGACGGCGCCGTCGAGGTCGCGGGCGGCGACGGCGACCTCGGCGAGCATCTCCGGCGTCTTCTTGGCGATGGTGCGGCGGGCGGCCAGTGACACGCCGATGCCGCAGAACGTGCACTGGTCGGACGTGCCCCAGTAGTTGCAGGCCTGTACCACCGTGGAGGCCAGGGAGTCCAGATGCAGCAGGGCGATCTGGTGATAGGGGATGCCGTCGGCGGTCGTCAGGTCGTAGAAGCGGGGCCGCGAGGTACCCGAAACCGCGGCGAGCTTGACGCCGTCGCGGTAGATGCCCTGGCCCTCGTCCTCGGCGCGCAGCGCGTAGGGAGAGTCGGCCCTCGGTGGCACCGTGGCGGGAACACCATCGATCCACATCATCCCGGAGTCCGAGGGGCCTGCGCCGCCCTGACGCCGGGTCTCCAGCTCGGTTTCGATCCGCAGCCCCACCGCCTGCAGTTCCATGATCAGGGCCGCCACGGCGCCGGGGTCCGCCGCGCGTGCGGGAGTCGGGGCCCCGGAAGGCTGAGCGGTATCCAGCACGTCGGTCATGCGACAACCACCTCGAGGATCGCGGACAGGTATATCCACTATAGGAGGTGGGGTTGTCATATGCGATACGGCTGGGGGTCGGGGGCGTCCGGCGCCGCCGGGAACAACGCCGCCTACCGGCTGGTGCCGGTTCGGGTCGTGGCCGAGGAATGCGGGATGGAACTCGCCGAGGACTTGGCCGACGACTGTGCGTCCGGCGTGCGGTCGACCGGTTTCGTGGCGGTGCTCGAATGCTGCTTCTCGGGCGTGGCCGCGCCTGATTCAGACATGATCTTGCCCGGCCGCGTGCGGCTGGGTTCGTACGCGTCGCCCGGACGCTCGGTCGTGACCGGCGCCGACGTCGGCTCGAGGCTCTGCGACCTCGGGTGCGTGCTGGCCGACTGCCGGGGTGGCTTCGGCTTCGCGGGCTGGGCTGGTGTTGCCTTGGTGAGCTGGGTCGGCTGTTGGGGGGTGGTGGCCGGCGGTCGGGCCTGCCGCGAGGTCGTCGACGGCTGCGCGGCCGGCTGGGCGCGTCGCGGCGAGCTCTCGCGGGTCGTGGTCTTCGGCTCGGAGCTGGGTTCAGGCCGCCCGGTGCTGGTCGGCGTCGGGGTGGGTGTCGATGTCCGGGCGGACGGGCTGGGGACGGGGGTGGAGCTCCCCGATGTGGTCGACGGGGTGCTGGGCGACGGCGTACCCGACGGCGGGGTGGTGGGCGGCGGGCTTTCGCTCGTCGACGGTGTCTGCTCGGTCAAGGCCTGCCCGGTGTCCGCCGCGGGCGCCGTGGCGGTGGGTGGCTGCGCGGCGTGGATCGGCGGTGTCGGGGTGGGTGTCGATGTCTGGATGGACGGGCCGGGGCCGGGCGTGGAGGTCCCCGGGGCGGCCGGCGGAGCGGCACGCGACGGAGTGCCAGGGGCGGGGGCAGCGGGGGTCGAGCCGGTCGTCGTGGTGATGTCCGGGGCTGCGGCAGCCGGGGCGGACGAGGAACCGTGGCTCGGGGCGGCGGCCGGGCCGCGTCCGGTCGCGGCGGCGCTGCGGCCGGCGGTGGGACCGGGGGTGGGGCCCGCGGTGGGCGGCAGCTTCGCGATCAGCTGGTCGTGCTCGCGGACCAGCGCGTCGCGGCCATCCCCGGGGCGGACCTCAGGTAGCGCCGAGCGCACCCGCGAAATGTTCCGGACAGCGTCGGCGGTACGACCCTCTTGCAACGCGGCACGTGCCCGTTCCAGCCCGTCGCTGGCCGCGGTCGCCGCTTCGATCGAGCGCGCATGTTCGGTGTAGAGGACCTGCGTGACCGTCCACAGCGGATCACCGGGGCGGGCGCTCTGCGCGCCGATGGCCAGCCCGGACAGGACGACCAGCGTGAACAGCGCCGCGGCCGCCAGACGGACGAGGAAACGGGCCCGCCATGGGCTGAGCGCAACGGCGGCCGGCTGGGTGGCGGTGGTGCGGGGTGCCTCGGCGGGTTCCGGGGTGTGCGGTTCGTCCGCCGCTGGTTGCTGCACCGCCGTGACCCAGCCGGCCAGCATCGCGGCCAGCCGTTCGTCGGGGTCGTCGCTCGCGGCCAGCTCGGGGTCCGGCCGCAGTCGCCCGCTGCCGAGGGCGTCGAGCAGCGCGTCATCGGCGTGGACGGCGCCCAGGTCGACGGGCTGGTCGTCCCGGCCAGCATGACCTGGGCGACGACCGTCGTCGCCCGGGTCCTCCACTGGCTCGCGCACGCGACCCTCCTGTCAAGCCCTCGCCAAGGAAGTCGCTGCGGGTCGCGCCGGCGTTACTGGGCGTCAGGAGCCGGGCAAACCGCGCGATGTGGGCATCCGCCATTGCTGAGCTGAACTTCGGCGCTGTCTCCAGGGTGCGGCGCGGGCCGGTCGTCCCGCAACTTCTCCTCGCGCTGGTGCTCGTCACCCGCGCGGAGTCGCGTGTTCCTCGAGGACGGCGACGCGGGCGGCGGCGTCGACCCAGCCGCGGGGCCAGGCGACGACCGCGATCGCCGAGGTCTTCATCTCCAGGGCTTTGCCGGTGAGCAGCTCGACGAAGTCCTGGAGGGCGGGGTTGTGGCCGACCACCACCGCGGTCCCGGTGTCCTCGGGCAGCTCTCGGATGACACCGAGCAGCTCGCCGGCGCCCGCGGCGTACACCCGGTCGTCGAACCGCGGAGCGGGCGGATCGTCGAGCTCGGCCGCGGCGAGCTCCCAGGTCTGCCGGGTCCGCAGCGCCGGCGAGCAGAGCACCATGTCGACCTGACCGATGCGCTCGCGCAACCACCGGCCGATCGCGGGTGCGTCCCGCAGGCCCCGCTCGCCGAGCGGGCGGCGCAGGTCGGGGACGCCCTCCGGCCAAGCCGATTTGGCATGCCGGACGATCACGAGTCGATGCTGTGCGATAGCCACCCCCTTATCGTGCGCTATCGCGCTCGTGAGCGTTGAGCACCGCTGGAACAGTGTTATGCGCTCACGGGACCGAACCGGTGTTGGCGCGCACGACCGCCGCAAGTTCCGGTGAGCCCGCCATCTGCCTGCCCTCCAGCTCGCGGATCAGCTCGGCGCGAAGCCGCCGCCGATGGGCCGGGTTGAGCCCACCGTGGATCCCGTCGGTCACATTGGTCACCAGCGCCCAGCCCAGGCAGGTCGACTGCACGGGACAGGTGCGGCACAGCTCGCTAGTGATATGTGGGCTACGGGCCCCGCTCCGCGACGGCGACAGCGCCAAAGGGTCGATCTTCACGCAGTGCGCGCGGCTCTGCCAGCCCGCCCGCTCGACACGTACCGTCATCATGCCCTCTGGAGCTCTGCGGAGGCGTGCCGCGCCGCGTTGTCGGCCGTCACGGAGCTCGCCTCGCCCGCAGGGACGACCACGACGGCACAGCCGGCGTTCGCGACACAGTCCCGTGCGACGGAACCGATCGATCCTGGCGGCCGGTTGCCTCGCTGGCTACGGCCGACGACGAGGAGATCGGTGCTCTGGTTGGCGAGCCGGATCAGCTGTTCGCTCGGCTGTCCATCGAGGACGACGATCCGAAGGTCGACGTCGTCGGCGACATCGCCGAGCGCGGAGAACGCCTGGTGGACGCCCTGCATCCGGGGCGGCTCCTCGGTCGCGCGCCGCGATCGGGCCTCGCTCTCCTGTACGTCCACCGCATACAGCACCGCCCCGTGCGCCCGGGCGAGCGCAAGGGCCGTATGCAGGAGTTGACGATCCGTGCCCGATCCGTCCACACCGACGATCACCCGTCGCTGCACAGCCGAGCTCACCCCATCCTTCCCGCCGGGCCTGGCGCGCACCGAACGCGCCGCGCATGCCCGAGCCGTCGGTCGCCTCGCGTTCCATCTTGACGGCCGGCGACCGTTCTTTCAGCGATTGACCCGCGCAGACTTGCCCTGCCACAGGTTGCCGAGTTTCGGCAACGTGCGCTCCACGCCGTTCTGCACCCGGCGACCGGGCCGCGCGCGCAGTCCTGGTCGGTCCGTGTGATTGCTGTCCATCGGCAATCGCGGGCATGCGCTCGGCTTGACAATCGCGTAGGCTAGCGCCGAGCACGGTCCCTTCTGGGCGCCGTGCTCGTTTGCATCCGGACGATCACCGACGTGGTGCTGCGCACACCGGCGCGACCGGTCGAAACGCATGTCCGGGCCGAGGCGAGGAGTATCGAGGATGACTGAGGCACCGCAAGTCTGGCTGACCCAGGACGCATACGAGCGTCTGAAGGAAGAGCTCGCCGAACTCCTCGAGGAGCGTGCCGGGCGCAGCCCGGGAAGCGGATCCAACGGAAGTGGGGACGCGAACCGCGACAGCACCGATGATGCCGTGTACGCCGACCAGCGCGAGCGCGACCAGCGGATCAGGAAACTGCAGGAGATCCTGCAGAACCCGCTCGTCGGGCACGAACCCCCGGACGACGGAATCGCCGAACCCGGGATGGTGCTCACCGTCCGCTTCGAGGACGAGACCGACACCGAGACGTTCCTGCTGGCCGACCGGGAGCAGGGCAGTTATGGCGATATCGAGATCTACTCGCCCGATTCTCCGCTGGGGCAGGCATTGACCGGCGCCAAGCAGGGCGATAAGCGACAGTACCGGCTGCCGAACGACCAGACGATGACCGTGTCGTTGGTTCGTGCCGTGCCCTACGGGAGCCATTTGCAGGACCTGTGACGTCTGCCCCCGGCTGAGGTACTCGAAGCCCCAGGCCGGATCCCTGGTCTCCCCGTCCAGGTTGCCGGCCATCGGCAACCTGGACGGGGAGAACTTAGCCTGCTCCCGCCCCGGTGAGCGACCCTGCGGCGGGGCAGAATTGGATGCAGGCGCGAGCGAACCGGGAGTTCGAAAGTCAGTCGTTGATATCGGAACGCCGGCCTGCTTGTCCCAGGAGGTGCGTGTGCTCAGCGAACACGAACGGAAGTCGTTGCGTGCGGTCGAGGACCTGCTCATCGCCGACGATCCCGAGTTTGCCGCTTCTTTCCGAAGCGCACAGCGGCGCCTCCCCGGTCGCCCCGACACCAGCACGTACACCATCGCGATCTGCGCGTCGGTGATGCTGACGCTCGTGCTGCTCACACTGTCGTTCCCGCTTCCCGCACTGATGACGTCCGGCGCCGCGATGTATTTCTCGTGGCGTCGTGCGCACGTCCTTTTCAGTCGGAAGGATCAGTGAGGCGGCCTCGTCGGCCGGCACTGTTGCCGCTAATCCCGGAACCCGGCCGGGCGTTGTCGGTGCCGTCGGCCGATGCCGTCGATCGCGGTCCTGGGAGCGTGTCGGTCCGGCGGTTGCTCGGGCGGTCCGTCGTCGGTGAGCACGGTGCACATCTGGGACATGTTCGCGACGTCGTCGCCCGCCGGTCGCCCGATCCGACCGGCACGGTGGTCAGCGGGCTGGTGGCCGATATCGGTGGCGTCCCGGTGTTCGTGTCCGCCGATGCGGTCGCGGGCTGGCAGACGGCCCGGGTCCGGCTGTGTTCGGTGCCGGGTAACCGCCCGTTCGCCCCACGGCCCGACGTCCTGATGCTCGCTCGCGGTGTGCTCGGCCGGTTGGTCCTGACACCCTCGTCTCGGCGGCCGGCCCGGCCGCAATGACGAGATCGGCGCGAGCGGCGCGGGGTCGGCCCGGCCGGCGGCGCCCCGTCATCCCATCCGTCCCAGCTTGATCGACGCGGTGAAAGGTGCGGACCGTCGTTTGGCTGCGGTGGGTCTGCGGGCCCGGTCCGGCGGACCCGCGAGCGCGCGGGGATCGGCTTCCAGCTGGAGCTGGCGGGCCAGCCGGAGTGCGGCTCGGCGCGCGGACGGGGGGACCGAGGCGGGATCGCGGTACAGGGCGAGGCCCAGCGCCGCCATCAGCTCACCGGCGGCCGCGGAGGTGCGCCTGTCGTGGCCGCCGCGCCCCGACCGGCCCCGCAGGTGAAGCGCCGCGGCCAGACAGATCGACGCGTCCGAGCGGTCCGCTCCGTCGGTCCTATCCTGCCTGCGCAACTGCCGCTCCTCTCGTGCTCACCGCTTCGCCCACCGCCGCCGGCGGAATGACAGTGGGCGCGTCTCTCGACCGAGGTTGCCAGACCCTGGCAGCCTGGTCATCGGCGTCGATCGACCAAGTTCGGTCCCGCGATGCTGCCGGGTCCCGGCAAGTCGCGTCTCGGCACGTCGCAGCGCCGACGGGGCCTGGACGGCCGGATCGGGAGTGGCGGACATGGCAGGGGCGAACGAGCGGCGCACGTGGGCGGAGGAGGCGTGGCTGGCCGAGGTGGCCCAGGACGCGAGCCGGGCGGCGGGTGGGGTACCGGTAGAGCTGCTGGGCGACTACCTGTCGTTGCTGGCCGAGGCCGCCACGACCGGGCGTCGACCCCAGCCGCAGGAGCTGGAGGTGGTCGGTCTGCTGGGCCGCCGGGCCGCCGAGTCGGGCATCGCCGCGGGCAATGCGGTGCAGCTGTACCTTTCCGCCGCGTGGCGGCTGTGGCGGGAGCTGCCCATGGTGGTCCGTTCCGCGGACAGCGAGACGGTCCGCCTCGCCGCCGAGGCGGTGCTGCGTGTGGTGGACCGCGCGGTCGCGAGCCTGGTCGACGGCTACACGGCCGCCCGCAGGGACATGGTGCGGCGGGAGGAGACGCTGCGTCGGGAGCTGATCGAGGACCTGCTGCGCGGTGACGCCGACGTCGGCGGTCTGGTGGAACGGGCGGAACCGTTCGGCCTCGACATGGCACAGCCGCACCAGGTCGCGCTCGCGGCGCCCACCGGCAGGTTGGCGGAGGCCGAGGCCGCCATCGGGTCGCTGGAACGCGCCGTGGTGCAGCGGCTCGGTGATCGGGACGTGCTGATCGCCACCAAAGACGGCTCGATCGTCGTTGTGGCGCCCGCCGACCCCACCCGGACGGCGGAGTCCCGGTCCGGTGCCACCACCGGCAACCTCGGCACCTTCATGCACTCCGAGCTCAGCCGCTCGGCGCGCGGCGGGCCGTGGCGGATCGCCGTCGGACGACCGTATCCCGGGTCCTACGGCATCGCCCGTTCCTACGAGGAGGCCCGCGAGGCGTTGACGATGGGGATCCGGCTGCGGCTGGACACCCCGGTCATCCACGCCGAGGAACTGCTGATCTACCGCGTCCTGCTGCGCGATCAACCCGCGATCGCCGACCTTGTCCAGGCGGTGGTGAGCCCGCTGGCCGGTGCCCGCGGCGGCGCCGAACCGTTGCTGGTCACCCTCGACGCCTACTTCGCCGCCGGCTGCGTGGTCACCGAGACCGCGCGCAGGCTGCACCTCTCGGTGCGGGCGGTGACCTACCGGCTCGATCGGATCGCGACGCTGACCGGCTACGACCCCACCGATCCCGCTCAACGGTTCACGATTCATGCGGCTGTGCTCGGCGCCCGGCTGCTCGGCTGGCCCCAGCACGACCTGACCGACGTCGCGGGCCGGGGCGGCTGAACGACCGGACGGGCCGGCACGGTGCCAGGCACACGGATATTGCCGAGGCTCGGCAGGCTGGCCACGCCGATGTTGTCCGGGGTCGGGAGCTGCCGGACCCGCGGGCGCACCGGCATCGTGGACGCGTGTTGACACCCACCCGGCGCCGCGTGCTCGTCGGTGTGACCGGCTCGCTGACCAACCTCCAGGCCATCCGGACGGCGGTGGACGTGGCCAGGGAGCGGGATGCCGTGCTGTACGCGGTTCATGTCTGGGAGCCGGGCCGCCGGCTCGAACGCCCACCGGCGGCCGCGCCGGCGTCTGGAAACTTCCCCCGGGTTCTGCATGTGCACAAGGCTTTCTCCGAGGCGCTGGGCGGGCTCCCACGCGACGTCGACGTGCGCCTGGTCGTCGTCGAGGGCCAGCCGGAGGCCCGGCTCGCCCGGCTCGGGGACAAGGACACCGACCTCCTGGTCGTCGGCGCGACCACCCGGACCTGGCGGCGGCCCCGGCTGGGCGACTCGGTCGCCGGGTACTGCACCCGGCACGCGCGTTGCCCGGTGTTGATCGTTCCCCCGCACGAGATGGCTCGCGCGGCGCTCGCCCGCCGGGACCGCGGCCTCGTCGCGGTCCTGACGGGCCGGGGATCCGTGACATAGATGTCCGGGATCCGGCCACCACTCCGTGGCGACCGGCCCGCAGCAGCACGCCGCCGTCCCCGGCGCGTCCACGATCTCGATCCCGCGGTGGCCGCCGTCGTCCGGGAGAGCTGGGCGCTGGTCGAGCCACGGGCGCACGAGCTGGCCACGACGTTCTACCGGTTGTTGTTCGAACACGCCCCGCAGGCGCGGACGCTGTTCCCGGTGGACCTGCCTCCGCACCGCAGCCGGTTGCTGCCCGCTCTCGTCCACGTTCTCCAACGGGTCGACCGGCCCCGCGAGCTGAGCCCGATCCTGGCGCAGCTCGGGCGCGACCACCGCAAGTTCGGCATCGCCGCAACGCACTACGAGACGGTCGGGGTGGCGCTGCTCGGCGCGGTCGAGCAGCTGCTCGGCGCGGCGTGGACGGCCGAGGTCGCCGACGCCTGGGCCGCGGCCTACTCCGTCGTCTCTGCGCGCATGCTCGCCGGAGCGGCCGCCGGGAACGGACCCGCGTCCTGGCTGGGCCGGGTGGTCGACCACCACCGGCTGAGCTGGGATCTGGCCGTCATCTCGGTGCAGGCGCTCGAACCGATCCCGTACCGCGCCGGCCAGTACCTGTCCATCGAGACCCCGCATCGGCCCCGGCTGTGGCGCTACCTGTCGCCGGCGAACCCGCCGCGACCGGACGGGCTGCTGCAGTTCCACGTCCGGGCCGTGGCGGGCGGTCTGGTCAGTCCCGCGCTGGTGGCGCACACCCGGGTCGACGACGTCTGGCGACTCGGGCCACCGATGGGCGGATTGCCGCTCGATGCCGAGTCGCGCCGGGATCTGCTCCTGGTCGCGGGCGGTACCGGCGCCGCACCGATCAAGGCGATCGTGACCCAGCTGGCCGTCCAGGGTGGACCTCGCCGGACCCACGTCTTCGTCGGCGGCCGAACCTGGATCGATCTCTATGCGGTTCCGAGCCTCACGGCCCTCGCCCATCGGAGCCCGTGGCTCGACGTGGTCCCGGCCGTCGAGCACAACGCCGGGGAGGCCGAGCATGGCGCCGTCGGCGACGTCGTCGGCAGGCACGGCCCGTGGACCGATCACGATGTGATCGTCGCAGGATCGCCGGACATGATCCGGGCCACGGTGGCGCGGCTGGTCACGGCCGGTACCCCTCCCGACCGCATCCGGCACGATCCGCTCCTCACCGACCGCGCCGCGTAGGCTCCGGGCCACGTCGCGGCGCGCTCCGGGGCCCTCGGGGCCGAATCAGGGTTGAGCCCTGATCCGCCGTCACCCATCCGTGCGACATCCTTGCTCCGGACACCTCAAACCGGACGAAAGGTAAGGGCCCGTGATCGAGGCCAGCGATCTGACCAAACGCTACGGACCCACAGTGGCCGTTGACGATCTATCCTTTGTCGTAAAACCAGGCCGGGTCACCGGATTCCTCGGACCCAACGGTGCCGGCAAGTCGACCACGATGCGGATGATCCTCGGGCTCGATCGGCCGACGGGCGGGCAGGTGCTGATCGATGGGCGCCGCTACGGCGAGCTGGAACATCCGTTACGCACCGTCGGAGCGCTGCTCGACGCCCGGTGGGCGCATCCGAACCGGTCGGCCCGGTCGCATCTGCGCTGGCTGGCCCGATCGAACCAGCTGCCGCGGTCCAGAGTGGATGAGGTCCTCGACCTGGTCGGGCTGAGTTCGGTGGCCGACAAGCGGGCCGGAGGCTTCTCGCTGGGCATGTCCCAACGGCTCGGCATCGCGGGGGCGCTGCTCGGCGACCCGCAGGTGCTGCTGTTCGACGAGCCGGTCAACGGTCTCGACCCCGAGGGCATCCTTTGGATCCGGCAGCTGATGCAGGGTCTCGCCGCGGAGGGGCGGACCGTGCTGGTGTCCAGTCACCTGCTGTCGGAGATGGCACTGACCGCGAGCGATCTGGTGGTGATCGGGCGCGGCCGGCTGATCGCGCAGGCGAGCACCGCCGAGTTCGTGGACGCCGCGGCCGGACAGTCGATCCTCGTCCGCAGCCCCCGGTCCGACAGGCTCAGCGTGTTGCTGACCGCGAACGGTGCGAGCGTGGTGGCCGATCCCGGCGACGGGCCACCGGCATTGCTCGTCACCGGCGTGACCGCCGAGCAGATCGGTGACACCGCCGCCGCGAACGGGATCGCGCTGCACGAACTCTCGCCGCGGCGCGGCTCGCTGGAAGAAGCGTTCATGCAGATCACCGGCGATGACGTGGAGTACGCATCCGGTTCCGGGAACGGCCGGCACCGCAATGAGAACAACCCCGTGGGAGCGACGTCATGAGCACGCTGGCCGTCGAGCGGATCAAGCTCACCTCGACCCGTTCGCCGTGGTGGTGCACCGGGCTGGCGCTCACTGCCGTCGTGGGGATCGCCGCGCTCTACGCGGGGCTGGCCGACGGTGACGTCCCGATGGACGTCTCGTCCACCCAGATCGGCAACGCGCTGGGAATGATGATCATGATGGTGATGGCCGCGCTGGCCGTCACCACGGAGTACCGGTTCGGCACCATCCGCGCCACCTTCCTCGCCGTCCCGTCCCGGACCCGCGCGCTGGTGGCCAAGACCACCGTGGTCGCCGTGGTCACGGGGCTGGTCGGGCTGGCCGCCGCGTTTCTGAGCTGGGGCACCGGGGCGCTGATCCGCCCATCGGTCGACCTCGGCCTGCGCACCGCGGCGGACTGGCGGATGGTGGCGGGTGCCGGGCTCACCTATCTGTTCGCCGCGATCTTCGCCCTGGGCATCGGCATCCTGGTCCGGCAGAGCGCCGCCGCGGTGTCGATCCTGCTCGTCTGGCCGTTACTGCTGGAACAGCTGGTGCAGCTGATCCCGAACGTCGGACGGGACATCCAGGACTGGCTGCCGTTCACCGCCGCCAACCGGTTCCTCACCATGACCGAGTCGGTGCCCGAGATCCCCTACGGGCCGTGGGGTGCGCTGGCCTACTTCGCGGCCGTCTCCCTTGCGGTGCTGGTCGTCGGGCTGTTGGTCGCCCAGCGCCGCGACGCCTGAGCCTCCGCTGCGGCGGGCGCCCTGCGCGCCGCCGCGCCCGGGCCGCTCGTGGCCCGTGATCTCACGCTCCGCCGCCCGAGCCCACGCCCCGAATCGTCTCGAGCACCGGCATCAGGTACCGCTTGAACGTCACCGGGTTTTCCGACATCGGGAAGTGGCCGATCTCCTCCATGATGATGCTCTCGGCGCCCTTGATCTTCTGGGCGGTGGCCTCGGTCATCTCGGGCGTGCACGCGAAGTCGTAGACGCCGGTCATGAGGTACAGGGGTACATTTCCGGTGATCTTTTCGTTCAGCTTCCGGAAATCGTGGTCCACGCTGTAGAAGTACAGGTCACCCTTGAAAATCCCCGGCCCGCCCTGCGCGTAGTACCACCAGGTTTCCCAGCGGTACTCGTCGGGGCTTTGTGGTGCCATGAGCCCGTAGACCGACGTCGCGCAGGCCTCGCCACCGTGAACGTGTGGATGCTCGAGCCAGGAGATGTACCAGCCGGGCGAGTGGTCGCACGCCTCGATGGCGATGAGCGCCCGGATCTTCTCCTCGAAGTTCAGTGCGATGTGCAGGCAGATGTTCCCGCCCATCGAGCTGCCCATGACCACCGGACGCTCGAGTTCGAGCGCGTCACAGAACGCCATCACGAACTCCGAGTAGAATGTGGCGGTCAGCCGATATTCTTCGCGCTCGAACCCTACCGGAGGAATCGACTTGCCGTGCCGAGGCATGTCGAAGGCGATGACCCGGTAGTGCGACGTGATGTCCGCATCGTTCAACTGGTGTCGCCACTCGCGCGCATCGGTTCCGGCGGTGTGCAGGCAGACCAGCGGAATCCCATCGCCGGCCTCCTCGTAGTAGATCCGGTACTCGTGACCCCCATGGGGGACGTAGACGTACCTGCCGGTCACCGGCTCGTGGAGTGCAGTCATGGCTGCTTCCCTTTCAGACCCGGGTCGCCCTCTGTTCAACCACTTCGCGATCGCCGACCTGGCGCATGCATGCGAGCATCCAGGTCAGGGCCCGAATGTTCTGCCACAGCACCTTGACATCGCCGTCCATCCGAAGCCGGCCGTGGAGGGGGTGTGCCATCGCCCAGATATCGTTGTACATCGGCGGCGGAATCTTCTGTACGAACTTCTCCCACGATTCACGCGGCGCCCGCAGGGCAAAGCTCCATGGCGTCTCGATGCTGAGATTGTCGGTGATGCGTTCGATCTGTCCGCGCTGCATCGACACGACCCATTCCTCATCTCCGATGCCGAGCAGGAAGCCGGCCGTGAAATATCTGCCGATGCGCGGCATGACCAGATCGGAGTTGACCGTGTCCATCCAGGAGTTCATCCACCGTGAGTCGAACGTGGTCACCTGCGATCTCCCTCCGTCATGGCTCCTTGTGTCGTTCGGCGATCTCGTCCAGGATCGGCCGTAGGTAGGTCATGAACGTGTCGTGGTTCTCGCTCATCGGGAAGTGCCCGATCTCGCACATGGTCTCCACCTTCGCCCCGACGATCTTCTCGGCCGTCGCGATCGTCTGGGTCGGCGTCGAGAGGTAGTCGTACTCGCCGGTGAGCAGATACAGCGGAACCTTCGAGGTGTCGATCTCGGAGACCGTCTCCCGCATGTCGTGTTCGACGGAGTAGAAGTACAGGTCGCCCTTGAGCACGCCCGGCGCGGCCTGTGCGTAGTAGTGCATCGTGAGGCGACGGTCCAGCTCCGAGGTCTGTGGCGCGATCAGCCCTTCGATGACCGACGCGGCGACCGAGCCGTCCTCGACAGCCGGATGGTGCCACCAGTCCAGGTAGAACCCGGGCGTGTAGTCCGCTGCCTCCAGCGCGATCAACGCCCGGAACTTCTCGGAGTGGTCGCGGGCCAGGTGGAGCGCCACAACACCGCCCATGGACGAGCCCATGAAGACCGGCCGGTCGAGCTCCAGCGTCCGGGCGAAGTTGACGACGAACTCCTGGAAGAACTCGGCCGTGAGGTCGTACTGCCTGGTCCACCACTGTTCGCCGTTCGGCGGGTCGGACTTGCCGTGATACGGAAGGTCGTAGGCGATGACCTGGAACCGCTCGGTCACGGCGGGGTCACGCAACAGGTTGCGGTACTGGTGGTTGTGGCATCCGGCGGTGTGCTGGCACAGGAGCGGGATCCCGGTGCCGTTGTGCAGGTAGAACACCTGGTAGGTGACGTCGGCGACGTCGACGTCCACGTAGTGCCCGGTCACGGGCGAGATCTTGGGTGCCACCATGGCCTCCTCTGTGCGGCGCCCTCCTCCGCGCGGCCGCCTCCTAAGCAGCGGCGCCCGATGTGGCCTGTGCCTGGATACGCAGCAGCTTGAGCGTGCGCCAGAAGGCGAAGTGGTTCTGCATGAACACCTTGATGTCGCCTTCCAGCGTCAGGTGCCCGAGCCACGCCGCGGCCCAGACGTCGTGGAACTCCGGCGGCGGGGGATCCTGCAGGAACCGCTCCCAGGTCCCGGGCCCGGCCTTGAGCGCGAAGTTCCACGCCAGCGCCGGGTGCGGATCCTCGACGATCTCCGTCAGCCGGCCGTGGTCGAAACGCAGCAGATAGCGCTTGTCGCCGCTGCTGAGCAACACGTCGCAGCGCATGAACTTCCCGACGATCTGCATCTCGGGGTCGTTGGGCATTGCATCCCGGAGCCGCTCGAGCAGCGGGTGGTCCAGTGCGGCCATACGCCCCCCTCCTCGTCAGCAGGCCGGCCGCCGTGTGAGGGGAAGCGTACGACGGTCCGCCGGTGATGTGGAGGTCCGGCCGAGATCGGGAGACAACCGGATAATGAGGCCCATGACGAGCGACGCCGATCTGCGCCGGTACCGGCGCAACCACCAGGACGAGATCGACGGCGCGGCGCTGTACCGGGCGATGGCGGACGCCGAGGAGAGCCCGGAGCTGGCACAGGTGTACCGCAACCTCGCCGACGTCGAGGAGCGGCACGCCCGCTTCTGGGCCGATCGGCTGGCCCGTGCCGGTCGGCCTGTCCGTCACGATCGCCCTTCGACGCGTACCCGGCTGCTCATCTGGCTGGCCGGCCGGTTCGGCGCCGGGGTGCTGGTCCCGACGGTGGCCCAGTCCGAGGTCGCCGCTCGCGCGATGTACGACGACCAGCCGGAGACCGCGGCGACGACGATGCGAAGCGACGAACGCTCGCACGCGTTTCTCCTTGGGCAGATCCGCGGTGGCGTTCCGGGGCCTGCGCTGGCCCGCTTCGAGGGTCGGCACCGGACGCCGGGGGGCAACGCGCTGCGCGCTGCGGTCCTGGGTGCCAACGACGGCCTGCTGTCCAACCTGAGCCTCGTCGTCGGGGTGGCGGGCAGCGGGGTCGCCGCCAGCACAGTCATGATCACCGGGCTGGCCGGGTTGCTGGCCGGGGCGTTCTCGATGGCGCTGGGGGAGTGGGTGTCGGTGCAGAGCTCCCGGGAGCTGGTCGAACGACAGCTCGAGCTGGAGGCCGACGAGATCGCCGCCAACCCCGAGGAGGAGATCGAGGAGCTGCGGTTGATCTACCAGGCTCGCGGGCTGCCCGAGGAGGAGGCGTACTCGGTCGCCAAACAGGTGCTTGACGATCCGGACATCGCCCTCGACGTGCTGGCTCGTGAGGAGCTCGGCATCGATCCCGACGAACGCGGCGGCAACCCGTGGACCGCGGCGCTGACGTCGTTCGGGTTGTTCGCGATCGGGGCCGTGATACCGGTGCTGCCCTTCTTCTGGCTCGGCACCTGGCCGGGAGTGCTGGTCAGCGCGGCGGCCGGCGCGCTCGGGCTGTTCGTCCTCGGCGCGGCGACGACCCTGTTCACCGGGCGCGGGATGCTGCGCTCGGGGCTGCGCCAGACGGTGCTCGGCCTGATCGCCGCGGCGGCGACCTTCGGTCTCGGAACGCTGCTCGGGGCGGCCGTTGGTTGATCCACGGCCCTGCGGCTCGACCCGCCGCGCCGTGATCGCGACAGGGAACGGGAGTCAGGCGAGCCGGCGGGCCCACAGCAGGGTGTCGATGGCGGCGCGCTCGCCCTCCGGCGTGGCGACGGTTCGAGTGACCTGCGCACACCGCTGCACGTCGAGCCCGTCGGTGGCTTGGGCCAACTGGTCGACGGAGTGGAGCACGTCCGGATCGGGTGGACCGCCGACACCGCGGACGAGGTTGTCGCGGTCGTGCCCGAGCACGAGCAGCCGGCCGCCCGGGGCGAGCCAGCCCGGCAGGGCCCGCAGCAAGGGTCCGAGCACGGCCGAGGGCAGCTGGAGGTAGGCGACCAGCACCAGGTCGACCGGCTGCGGCGGTTGCCATGTCGTGGCGTCGGCGCACACCCACTCGATGGTGAGGCCGTCGGCCTCGGCCGCGTCCCGGCCGCGCCGCAACCCCGTCTCGGAGAAGTCGACGGCGGTGACGGTCCAGCCCCGGCGGGCGAGCCACAGGGCATTACGGCCCTCGCCTGCCCCGAGATCCACCGCGGTGCCCGGGGGGACGTCGGCGAGCAGTTCGGCGACGAGCGCGTTGGGCCCGGTGCTCCACACCGAGGCGCCCCGTCGCTGCGCGTCGTCGTATCGGCGGTTCCAGTCGGCTACGGTCACGGCTTCATTCTGCGCGACCTTCCCGGTGACGCTTGAGCGGCTCATGCGCCGCGCAGCGAGGCTTGCGCCGCTCACGCGGCGACCGGGCAGTCAGCCGGTCACGCCCGCTCCCGAGCGCAGCCGCTGGTGCTCGCGCTTCAGCGCGTCGTCCTTGTTGATCGGGTCGTGCGCCTCGTCGGGCGGGGTGGCGCTGGCGACGCCGACGGCGTTGAGCACCCCGAGCATCCGGACGAGATGGGCGATCCGGGCCTCCGTCGGGTCGATCGGCTGCTGTGCGCCGGTGGCCATGGCGAGCGTCCGGTCGACCCAGAGCACCTCGACCGGCAGGTCGGCACGGTGCAGCACCGAGGAGAGGCGTTCGCGCAGCGCCGCAGGCGGAAGGCCGATCCATCCGGCGAGCGCCTCGGCTTCGCGGGGGAACAGGCGGCCGCGATCTCGTAGGTAGATCAGTTCCAGCGCACGGGCGTGGCCGACCGCGCAGTACCGGCAACCGTTGAGCAGCGACACGGTCACACACACCAGATGCGTGCGCAGCGGGCCGATCCGGCGCAGGGTCCGCTGGTATGGGGGCATGTTCGTGGCGAACCAGGCGACCGACCGTACGGGTCCGAGCTCCTCGACGACCGGCGGCATCAACAGCGGCGGGAAACCCCAGAGGCGGCGGCCGATGCCCTCGAGCACGCCGACGGCGAGCCGATCAAGCACCCCACTCGCCATGGCGGACCTGCCCTCCTGACTGAGAGTAGTGACAAGACTACCGTGAATTCGTTTTCGGATGGAACGAAGATCGGATCTTGGCTCAAAGAAGGACGGAACAGTAGATCACGCTAGGCTCTCGCTGGCTCGCGGGATCCGGTCCAGCACTCCGTCGAGGGAGGTCAGATCGTGGTGGGGGACGCGGAGCAGCACGGTTCGGAGCCCGGAGCGGGGGCGCCGAACGCACCCCCGGCGTGGACCTGACCAAGGCCTCGATCGCAAGGGTCTACGACTATGTGCTCGGCGGTAAGGAACATTTCGAGGTCGACCGGCGCCTTCCTCGACGTCGTGCCGCAGGCGGCCCAGATCGCCAAGGACAACCGGAATGTGCTGCGCCGCGGTGTACAGTACCTCGTCCGCGAGGCGGGGATCCGGCAGATCATCGACATCGGCTCCATCTTCGGCCATCCCGCGACCACGGAGTTCATCGACCTCGGTCAGCCGTTCGCCGTGCTCACGGCCGGGATCCTGCACCACCTCTCCGACGAGGACGACCCGTACGCCGCCGCCTCGTCGACGATGGCCCACAGCTGCGGCGCGCCGGGCTGGGTCAGCATCTTCTGGCGGCTCCGCCGCAGGTGCACCCTCCGGTCGATCTCCTCGGTGAACTGGACGCCGGGGTCGACGAGAATGACGTTGCGCGCGTCGGTGATGCCGTAGAGGGTGAGCAGGTCGGCGACGTCGCGTTCCTTGAACCCGACCCGTCCGAGCCCCAGCCGGCTGGTCTTGGCATGGGACGCGCGGATCGCCTCGCCCGCGGCCTCGCGGCTGATCCCGTTGGCCTCCCGGAGCCGTCGCAGCTGGGTGCCGAGCACGATCCGCAGGACGGTGGACCCGGTCTGCGGGCCGGTCGCGACCTCATCGGAGCTCGGCCGGCGGCCGGACGCGCCCTTCACGACCTCATCCTCGGATTGCCGCCGGTCAGGCGGCCAGGTCGTCGAACTCACCGGCCTTGGCGCCCCGGATGAACGCGGCGATCTCCGCCCGGGTGTAGACCAGCGCCGGACCGTGCGGATCGCGTGAGTTGCGGACCGCGATCTTTCCGCCGGCCAGCTCCGCCACCTCCACACAGTCACCGCTGGGGTTGCTCGCCTGGCTCTTGCGCCAGGGCAGCGGCCCCAGCTGATCAGCGGGAACGCCGTTGGCGCGGGGATGCTGCATCGTCCCTCCGAAGTCCAGTTCGGGCGGTGCTGTCGGGTTGCCGCTGCTCGCGGGATCCCCAACCGCCTGGTTCGTGCAGATGTTCTTGCAGATGACCTTGCGAATGCAAGGCGTGCGCGGGAAACTCACAGGGAGCCGGGGATGTCACCGCACAGCCCCGGCACGTCCGTTCATCCGAGACTGCGCAGTGGGAAAGGCCGTGGCCAGAGCTGAGCGAGAGCGACCCACACCCGTGGGTCCACTGCCACCGGAGACCGTTTCGGTCACGTGCTGCATCGACGACCGGTCCCACGAGGTGCTCGACACCGAGTTGGTCGTCGGTTCCGGGTACTACCGTGCGCTGTGCGGCCATGTGATCACCGCCGCGTCCATGACCTCCCCCGACGGCGTGCCCTGTTCCGAATGCTCCCAGCTGCGCGAACCCGCTCCGCGGCGGCGGTATCGGACCTGGCGCTGACCCGCGGCGGACCCCGCTCTCACGGGCGTGGGTCGCCGTCCTCACTCCCGGCGAGCCAGCTGTAGGCGGTCTGCCGGGAGATGCCGAGCGCGCGGGACATGGCGAGGATCTCCAGGCCCTGCCGCCGCCCGGCCATGAGCAGGGTGCGCTGCCGCGACCGGAGCTCCTCCATCCTCGCGGCCGTCTCGCGCATCTCGGCGAGCAGCGCCTCGGCCCGCGGGCCGGCGCCCGAGCGCGACCGTCCGGCGCCGGGGCGGGGGAACCGACGGACCTCCTCGGCGTCCCAGCGGTTGCCTCCCCTCTCGTCCTTGTCCGGCAACGGCTGGGGTGCCTGACCGCGGGACACGTAGCTCAGCCATGTCCCGGTCTTCACCCCCCACGCCTCGGCGCATTCGCGGGTGTTCCAGATCTCGCGCTCGGTACTGGTCACCGCGCCAGTGTCCGGGCCGCCGAGCGGCGCTCGCCGGTGGGTGGCCGCTATCTCGACCGCAGGTCCTTCAGCCGCTGCAGCTTGCCCACCGAGCGTTCCAGGGTCTCGGGGTCGACGATCTCGCACCGCACGCTGACCCCGATGCTCTGCTTGACGCCCGTGACCAGCTCCGCGGCCGCCGCCGTGCGGCGCTCGGCCGGGCAGCCGGGCCGGGACTCGACGCGAACGGTGAGCGCGTCCATCCGGCCCTGGGTGCTGAGCACGAGCTGGAAATGCGGTGCGAGCCCGGCGGTGCGCAGCACGATTTCCTCGATCTGGGTGGGGAACAGGTTCACCCCGCGCAGGATGATCATGTCGTCGCTACGGCCGGTGATCTTCTGCATCCGGCGCATTCCCGGCCGTGCGGTGCCCGGCAGCAGGCGGGTGAGATCGCGGGTGTGGTAGCGGATGATCGGCAGCGCCTCCTTGGTGAGCGAGGTGAACAGCAGCTCGCCCTCCTCGCCGTCGCGCAGCGGCACGCCGTCGATCGGGTCGACCACCTCGGGATAGAAGTGGTCCTCCCAGATGTGCAGGCCGTCCTTGCTCTCCACGCACTCCTGCGAGACGCCCGGACCCATGACCTCGGAAAGCCCGTAGATGTCGACGGCGTGCATGTCCATGCGCTCCTCGATCTCGGCGCGCATCTCCTCGGTCCACGGCTCCGCGCCGAAGATGCCGACCCGCAGCGACGAGGTGGCGGGGTCGAGACCGTGCTTGGCGAACTCGTCGATGATCGTGAGCATGTAGGACGGCGTCACCATGATGATGTCGGGGCGGAAGTCCTGGATGAGCTGGACCTGTCGCGGCGTCATCCCGCCCGAGACCGGGATCGCGGTCGCGCCGAGCCGCTCGATGCCGTAGTGCGCGCCCAGCCCGCCGGTGAACAGGCCGTAGCCATAGGCGTTGTGCACCCGATGCCCCGCCCGCCCGCCCGCGGCGCGGATCGAACGGGCCACCACCGTCGCCCAGACGTCGAGATCGCGTTCGGTGTAGCCGACGACCGTGGGACGGCCGGTCGTGCCGGAGGAGGCGTGGACGCGCCGCACCTGGTCCGGCGGCACGGCGAACATGCCGAAGGGGTAGTTGTCGCGCAGATCGGCCTTCGACGTGGTGGGGAACTTCGCCAGGTCGGCGAGCTCGCGGCAGTCGTCGGGATGCACGCCGTGGGCGTCGAAGCTTTTCTGGTAGAAGGACACGTTCTCGTAGGCGTGCCGCAGCGTCCATTGCAGCCGCCGAAGCTGTAGGGCGCGCAGCTCGTCGACCGACATCCGCTCGGCCGGATCCAGCAGGTCCGCGTCGGGCGCCTCGCCCAGCCTCCGGTTCGTCGGGGTGCCGCTCGACGTCATCGTCGGAGTCGTCATCACGCTTCCTTCTTCGCCACCAGGGTCAGTACGTCGTAGCGGGCGACGGACTCGCCGTCCTGGCGGGTCACGTCGGCGTCCCAGCGGACCTCGCCGTAGTCCGAGGTGTCCCGCGGGGTGAGCTGCTTGCAGGTCAGCGTCACGGTCAGCTCGTCACCGAACTTCACCGGCGTGAGGAACCGCAGGTTGTCGACGCCGAAGTTGGCCAGCACCGGGCCCGGGTCGGGGTCGACGAACAGCCCGGCGGCCAGCGAGACGACGAGATAGCCGTGCGCGACGCGCTCACCGAACAGCGGGTTGGCCGCGGCGGCCTCGGCATCCATATGGGCGTAGAAGGTGTCGCCGGTGAACTCGGCGAAGTGCTCGACGTCGGACTGGGTGACCCGGCGGGGACCGGCGACGATCGTGTCGCCGATCCGCAGCTCCTCGAGGTGCTTGCGGAACGGGTGGACGGGCGTCTCGTGCCGCTGCGCGCCCTGCACCCACCGGCCGGTGACCACGGTGAGGGTGTCGGGATCGGCCTGGACCGCCGTGCGCTGCATGTGGTGCAGCACCCCGCGGATGCCGCCCATCTCCTCGCCGCCGCCCGCGCGGCCGGGGCCGCCGTGGACCAGCGCCGGCAGCGGCGAGCCGTGGCCCGTCGACTCCTTGCCGTTGCGCTCGTTGAGCACCAGCAGCCGCCCGTGCCACGGGGCGACGCCGAGCACGACCTCGCGGGCGAACGCCGGGTCCGCGGTGACGACCGAGCCGGCGAGGCTGCCATGGCCGCGGGCCGCGAGCTCGACCACGTGTGCGGTGTCGCGGTAGGACATGACGGTCGAGACGGGCCCGAACGCCTCCACCTCGTGCGGTTCGGCGCGGTCCGGGTCGGCGACCAGCAGGATCGGGGAGATGAACGCGCCGCGGTCCGGGTCGGCGTCGACCACGTCGACCTTCTCCGGGTCGCCGAGGACGATGCGGCCGGCGTCGGCGAGGGCCTTGAGGCTGCGCCGGACCTCCTCGCGCTGTTCGAGGCCGGCCAGCGCGCCCATCCGCACCTCGCTGTTGGCCGGGTTGCCGACCGTGGTCCGGGCCAGCCGGGCCGACACGGCCTCGACCACGGCGTCGAGATGCGGCTCGGGGACGAACGCCCGGCGGATGGCGGTGCACTTCTGCCCGGCCTTGACCGTCATCTCCTGCACGAGCTGCTTGACGTAGAGGTCGAACTCGGGCGTGCCCGGGGTGGCGTCGGGGCCGAGGATCGACAGGTTCAGCGAGTCGGCCTCGGCGGTGAAGCGCACGGCGCGGTTGACGATCACGGGGTGGGTGCGCAGCTTGGCCCCGGTGGATGCCGAGCCGGTGAAGGCGACCGTGTCCTGTTCGCCGAGGTGGTCGAACAGGTCGCCGACCCCGCCGGCGACGAACTGCAGCGTCCCCTCGGGCAGCAGCCCGGACTCCACGATCAGCTCGACGAGCTTGGCGGTGAGGAAGGCGGTCGGGCTGGCCGGCTTGATCAGGCTCGGGACGCCGGCGAGGAACGCCGGGGCGAGCTTCTCCAGCGGTCCCCATACCGGGAAGTTGAAGGCGTTGATCTGCACGGCGACCCCCCGCAGCGGGGTGCAGATGTGCTGGCCGACGAACGTGCCGGCCTTGCTCAGCGGCTCGACCGCGCCCTCGACGTGGACGGTGTCGTTGGGCAGCTCCCGGCGGCCCTTGGAGGCGTATGCCAGCAGCACGCCGATGCCGCCGTCGATGTCGAACTTGGAGTCGAACAGGGTGGCGCCGGTCTGCGCGGAGACCGCGTAGAGCTGTTCGCGATGCTCGCGCAGGTGCTGTCCGAGCGCCTTGAGCAGCGCGGCGCGCTGGTGGAACGTCAGCTCCCGCAGCGTGGGCCCGCCGACGCGGCGGCCGTGCTCGAGGGCGGCGGCGAAGTCGACGCCGGCGGAGGACAGCCGGGCCACCTCCGCGCCGGTCACCGCGTCGTACAGCGGTCTGCCCTCGTCCGGTGCGGTGTGCCAGCTCCCCTGCACGTAGCTCCGTAGCATGGTCATCCCGTCTCCCCTCCAGTCAACGCGAGCGCGGCGCTCCGCGTGGTCTCGTCGAGCGCGGCCGGTTTCGTGGCGGTATCGCTCATGGCGTGGCGAAATCTCCCTGCGGCGAACGATCGTTCGGTTGCTTGGTACGCTAGCATGTCCCGGTGGCCGACGACAGAGCCGAAGACGACAGAGCCGAATCCGAGAGCGCGAACCGGCCGGTGGCCGGCGACGCGGTGCTGGTCGAGAAGGACGCGACGGTTCCCGCGGTCGCGGTGCTGACGCTGAACCGGCCCGCCCGCCGCAACGCGCTGACCCTGGAGCTGAAACAGGCGCTGGTCGCCGCCGTGGAGCAGGTGGCGGCCGATGCGTCGGTGCGCGCCGTGGTGCTTGCCGGTTCGGGAAACGCGTTCTGCGTCGGGCAGGACCTCGGCGAGCATGCCGAGGCGCTGCGTGCCGGGGCGGGTTCGACGTTCGACACCGTGGAGCGGCACTACAACCCGATCGTCCGGGGGCTGACCGGGATGCCCAAGCCGGTCGTCGCCGCGATCAACGGCGTCTGCGTCGGGGCGGGGCTCGGTTTCGCGCTGGCCTGCGATCTGCGGGTCGCCGCCGAGGGCGCCGTGTTCGCGACGGCGTTCTCCGCGATCGGTCTGACGGCCGACTCGGGACTGTCGGCGTCCCTGGTGCATTCGCTCGGTGCGTCGCGGGCGCTGGAGCTCCTGCTGCTCGGCGAGTCGTTCACCGCCGAGCAGGCCGCCCGGTGGGGCCTGGTACGTGCCGTCGCGCCGGCGGACCAGGTACTCGACTCCGCACTGGACCTGGCGCGCACACTGGCCGCGGGGCCCACCGCCGCGTACGCGGAGATCAAGAGGGCGGTCGCGATCGGCGCGGTGTCCCCGCTGGAGGAGACCCTCGCCGCCGAGGCCGCCGCGCAGGCCCGCCTCGGGCGGACTCGCGACCACGCCGGTGCCGTCGAGGCGTTCCTGGCCAAGCAGCGGCCGACGTTCGAGGGCGTATGAGCCCCGCCGACGCGCTCGTTCCGGCGGAGGCGGCATGAGCGCCGATGCAGCGTCCGGCACCGCGCCGCGGATCGGCCCGGCACGGCCTCGAAGCCGCCGGGCGCGAGGCGCGGCGGGGGCGCGCCGCCCGGTCTACGATGTCGCCTCCCTGCTCGCCGTCGCGGTCGCCGAGTTCAACACCCGCGGCTACGACGCCACCTCGATGGAGGACCTCTCGCGCGCCGCGGGCATCACGAAGTCCTCGTTCTACCACCACGTCAGCGGCAAGGAAGAGTTGCTGCGCGCGGCGCTCGAACGCTCGCTCGACGGCCTGTTCGCGATACTCGACGAGCGGCACGCGACGTCCGGGAGGCCGGTCGACCGGCTCCGCTACATCGTGCGCCGCCAGGTCGAGGTGCTGCAGGCGGAGCTGCCGTACGTGACGCTGCTGCTACGGGTGCGCGGCAACACCGAGACCGAGCGCTGGGCCCTGGAGCGCCGCCGCAGCTTCGACGCCGCCATCGCCGAACTGGTCCGGGAGGCCGCCGGCGCGGGGCAGGTGCGCGCGGACGTGGACCCCGCGGTCGCGGCCAAGCTGCTGTCCGGCACCGTCAACTCCATCGTCGAGTGGTATCGCCCCGGGCGCCCCGGCGCCGATGCGCTGCCGGAGGACGTGGTGCGCACCGTGTTCGAGGGCGTTCTCGCGCGCGACTGATTCGCGACCGATCGTTCGGGGTTTCGCCTTGCACCCGGCGGCGGAGTGCGTCATCATCAGGCGAACGAACATTCGGTTGTAGGAGGCTGAGTTGGCCGCTACCGAGCAGGAGCTTTCCGCGGTCTTCGAGCAGACGATCGCAGCGGACCAGCGGATCGAGCCCCGGGACTGGATGCCCGAGGCCTACCGGAGGACGCTGATCCGCCAGATCGCGCAGCATGCGCACTCGGAGATCATCGGCATGCAGCCGGAGGGCAACTGGATCCTTCGCGCGCCGAGTCTGCGCCGCAAGGCGATCCTGCTGGCCAAGGTGCAGGATGAGGCCGGCCACGGGATGTACCTCTACGCCGCCGCCGAGACGCTCGGGGTGGACCGCGCGGAGCTCACCGAGAAGCTCATCGCGAACAAGCAGAAGTACTCCTCGATCTTCAACTACCCGACGCTGTCCTACGCCGACGTCGGGGTGATCGGCTGGCTCGTCGACGGCGCCGCGATCTGCAACCAGGTGCCGCTGTGCCGCTGCTCCTACGGCCCGTATGCGCGGGCGATGATCCGCATCTGCAAGGAGGAGTCGTTCCACCAGCGGCAGGGCTACGAGCTGCTGCTGGCGATGGTGAACGGCACCGAGGCGCAGCGGGAGATGGTGCAGGAGTCGACCAACCGGTTCTGGTGGCCGTCGCTGATGATGTTCGGCCCCCCGGACGGCGACTCGCCCAACACCCGGCAGTCGATGGCGTGGCGGATCAAGCGGCACACCAACGACGAGCTGCGCCAGCGCTTCGTGGACATGACCGTCCCGCAGTCCGAGGCGCTCGGTGTCACGCTGCCCGACCCGGACCTGCGGTGGAACGAGGAGCGGGGTCATTACGACTTCGGCGAGCCCGACTGGGACGAGTTCAAGGCCGTGATCTCCGGCTCCGGACCGTGCAACGCGCAGCGGCTGGCGCACAGGCGCCGGGCGCACGAGAACGGCGCGTGGGTCCGCGAGGCGGCCCGGGCGTACGCCGAGAAGCAGACCGCGAAGCGGACGGGAAGGGTGGCGGCATGACCGAGCGAGGATCCTGGCCGCTGTACGAGGTGTTCGTGCGCGGCAAGCGCGGGCTCAACCACGTGCACGTCGGCTCGCTGCATGCCGCCGACGCGGAGATGGCGCTGCACAACGCGCGCGACCTCTACACCCGGCGCAACGAGGGCGTGTCGATCTGGGTGGTGCGCGCCGAGGACATCACCGCGTCGAGCCCGGCGGAGAAGGACCCGTTCTTCGCGCCGTCCGGCGACAAGGTCTACCGGCATCCGACCTTCTACGCGATCCCGGAGGAGGTGCCGCACCTTTGACTTCCTCCCCGCGCCTGAAGGCGGGGGATTCCCGCAGTCACCTGTGGGGATTCCTCTTTCACCGGGGCGCGCCCACCAGTTGCCTGGTCGGGTCTCACCACCCCTCCGGAGGCAGCCACGACCAGCCCGGCCGCGGTGTCGATGTTCTGCGCGGCGTTGAGGTCCCGGTCGTGCCGGGTGCCGCAGCCGGGACAGGTCCACTGCCGTGTCCCGAGCGCGAGGGCGGCGAGCAGATGCCCGCACGCCGAGCACGTCTTGCTCGACGGGTACCAGCGGCTGACCACCACGACCTGACGGCCGGCCCGCTGCGCCTTGTACTCCAGCATGGACCGGAACTCGGCCCAGCCGGTGTCGGAGATCGCGCGGGCCAAGCTCCGGTTGCGCACCATGTTCCCCACGCCGAGGTCTTCGATGCCGATGCGGTTGAACCGGCGGACCAGCGCGGTGGAGGTCTGGTGCAGGAAATCGCGGCGGGCGTCCCGCACCCGGGCGTGCAAGCGGGCCAGCTTGTGTTTGGCCTTGGCCCGATTGGTCGAGCCGGGCCGGCAGCACGCCAGCCGGCGCTGCTGGCGGCGCAGCCCGCGTTCCCGCTTCACCAGGTGGCGGGGATTGGGGATGCGCTCCCCGGTCGACAGCACCGCGAAGTCGGTCACCCCGAGGTCGATCCCGACCGTCTCGCCGGTCGGCGGGGCCGGGGCCGGGTCGGGAGTGTCGACCAGGAAGGTCACGAACCAGCGTCCGTCCGGCTCCCGGGACACCACGACCATGGTCGGATCCAGCATGACCGGGTCGATCTCGGGCCAAGACCAGGCCACCCGCAGCGGGGCGGTGGTCTTGGCCAGCCACAGCCCGTCGGGTTTGAGGCGGAACGCCGAGCGGGTGTAGTGCGCGGACTGGCGGCCGCGGCAGGATTTGAACCGCGGGTACCGGGTGCGGCCGGCGAAGAAGGCCTGGACGGCGTTGTGCTGGTGGCGCAGCGTCTGTTGCAGCGGCACCGAGGACACCTCGTTCAGGAACGCCAGCTCGGCGGTCTTCTTCCACGCGGTCAGGTTCGCGTCGGTCTCCCGGTAGGAGGTGTCGCGCCGCTCGGTGGTGTGGCGGCGCTGCCGCTCGGCGAGGGTGCGGTTCCAGACCAGGCGCACGCAGCCGAACGTGCGGGCCAGCAGGGCCGCCTGCCCAGAGTCGGGGTAGGCCCGGACCTTGTACGCCGTGCGCACGACATCGAACTTACCTCGGAGGTTGACTTGAGTAATCAGCGGCTCCGATTCCTCCCCGCGGCCGAAGCCGGGGGCTTCCTCGGAGCACTCTGGTGAACCGCCACCACACCGACGTCGCGGAGCACGACGCGACCAACGCCTACCAGTCGCTCGCCGATACCGTCACGCACGACGACCCGCGCTGGGCGTTCGGCTCGGGCGTGGAGGACGTGCAGGCCGAGATCACCGCGCCGGTTCCGGACGGCGTCGACGCGGCGGACCTGGCCGAGTACTGCCTGATGCTCGGCGATGACGCGCTGGTGTGCGCGCAGCGGCTGGCGGAATGGGTGAGCAACGCGCCGGAACTGGAGGAGGAGGTCGCGCTCGCCAACATCGCGCTGGATCTGCTCGGCCAGGCCCGGGTGCTGCTGGCCCGCGCCGGCCACGTGGAGGACGCGGGGCGGGACGAGGACGCTCTGGCCTATCAGCGTGGGGAGTCGGAGTTCCGCAACGTGGCGCTGGCCGAGCTGCCCGACGACCTGGATTTCGCCCGCGCGATCGCCCGGCTGCTGCTGTTCTCGACCTGGCGACTGGCGCTGCTGCACCGGCTGCTCGGTTCGCGCGACCCGGTGGTCGCGGCGGTCGCGGGCAAGGGCGTCAAGGAGCTGGCGTACCACCGCGACTACGCCGCGCGGTGGACGCTGCGCCTCGGCGATGGCACCGCGGAGTCGCACCGGCGGATACAGGCGGCGTTCGACACGGTGTGGCCGTACCACGAGGAGCTGTTCCGGGCCTCCGAGGTGGAGCGGCGGCTGGTCGATGCCGGTGTGGCCGTCGATCCGGCGCAGAGCCGCACGGAGGTGGACGCGATCCTGGACGAGGTCCTGACGCGCGCAACGCTCACCCGCCCGCAGGTGCCGCCGGTCGGGATGATCGGCGGCCGCGGCGGCCGGCAGGGGTTGCACACCGAGTACCTGGGCCACGTGCTCGCCGAGATGCAGAGCCTGGCCCGCCAGCACCCGGGGGCGACATGGTAGTGCGCTGCACGCCCGTGAGCGCGAAGTCGCGCTCCAGCGCGACGCAACACGCACGAGCGCGCAGCGCCGTCGCGGCCGTGGTCGACCCGGAGATGCCGATGCTCACCCTCGACGACCTCGGGGTCGTGCGCGAGGTCGAGGTGACGGGCGAGGCGGTCACCGTCACGATCACGCCGACCTACTCGGGCTGCCCGGCGGTCGAGGTCATGCGCGACGACCTGCGGGCTGCGCTCGGCGCGGCCGGGTTCGCGCGGGTCGAGGTGCGCATCGTGTTCGCCCCGCCCTGGAGTACCGACTGGATCTCCGAGGAGGGGCGCCGCAAGCTGGCTGAACATGGGATCGCTCCGCCGGACCGCGTCGGCCCGTCCCGCACGGGGCCGGTGCCGCTGACCCTGACGGCGCCCGCGGCGACGGTGCGCTGCCCGCGTTGCGGCTCGCCGGCCACCGAGGAGCTCTCTCGATTCGGGCCGACGGCGTGCACCGCGCTGCGCAGGTGCACCGGCTGCCGCGAGCCGTTCGAGCACATGAAGGAGCTGTGACATGACGACCACCGAGACCGCGACGGCGGCGCAGGCCGCTCGCCCCGGCGGCGGATTCCACACGCTGCGGGTGGCCGACGTCGAGCGGCTGTGCGCGGACGCCGTGGCCGTCATCTTCGACGTTCCCGCGGATCTGCAGGAGACCTTCGTGTTCCGGCCGGGTCAGTACCTGACGTTGCGGCGGTTCGCCGACGAACGCGAGGAGCGGCGCTCGTACTCGATCTGCGCCCCGGCCGGGGCGCTGCCGAAGATCGGGGTCCGCCGGATCGACGGCGGGTTGTTCTCCGAGTGGCTGGTCGACCGGCTGGCGCCCGGCGATGAGGTCGAGACCGCCCCGCCGTCGGGGTCGTTCACCCCCGAGATCGAGACCGGTTCCCACCACGGCCTGATCGCGGCCGGTTCGGGGATCACCCCGGTGCTGTCGATCGCGGCGAGCGTGCTGGCGGCGTGCGACGACACCCGCGTCACGCTGATCTACGGCAACCGGCGCACCGACACGGTGATGTTCACCGAGGAGCTCGCCGACCTCAAGAACGCCTACGGCCCGCGGCTGCACCTGCTGCACGTGCTGTCCAGGGAGCCGATGGAGGCCGAGATCTTCACCGGCCGGCTCGATGCGGACAAGGTCCGCACCCTGCTGGGCGCGCTGGTCGCGGTTCGCGACGTGGACGACTGGTGGTTGTGCGGCCCGCTCGGCATGACCGACGCCGCGGTCGAGGTGCTGCTCGGTTTCGGCGTCGAGCGCAAGCGGGTGCACCGCGAGCTGTTCTACGTCGATGAGCCGCCGCCCGAGCTGCACCGTCCGGACGCCGCCGTCGAGGGGGAGACCAGCGCGGTCACGGTCATCCTCAACGGCAGGGCCACCACGCTCACGCTGCCCAAGTCCGACAGCTTGCTGGACTCCGCGCAGAAGGTGCGCGGCGACCTGCCGTTCGCCTGCAAGGGCGGAGTGTGCGGCACCTGCCGGGCCATGGTGACCGAGGGCGAGGTGCTGATGCGGCGCAACTTCGCCCTCGAGGACGACGAGGTGGACGCCGGGTTCGTGCTTACCTGCCAGACCCTGCCGGTCTCCGACGAGGTGACCGTCGACTTCGACGCATAGGACGCCCCGCCGGCACCCTTCGCCAAGCTGTGCTTCGTCCATGGGTGCGGCTACACCATCAGGTGGGGCGGGGTTTTCGGCGGGGTGTCTGTTGCGGGTCGAGCCATTTCGGCGGGGTGAACTCGGCCAGCTCGGCCTCGGCCCCGGCCCACACCTCGGGGGTGAGCCGTCCGGCGGCCGGGGGTGGCCAAGAGTTTGGCGATGGTCTCGACGTGCCGCAGGCTCGCCGGGCCGGCGGCGCCCACCCGGCGGCGGGCCTCGCCCCGCTCCCAGCCCAGCAGATCCCCCAACGCCGCGGCCGTGCTCGGGTAGCCTGCCCGGGCCGACGCGGCCGCGTCGGCCCGGGCGTCGCTAGAGCTGGTCCGATCCCGTTCGCAGCACCCGGGACAGCCCCAGCGCGGCGGTGCGCACGGCCGGCGCGAGCCGTCCGGTGTCGAGCCGGTTGGCCCAGCCGGTGATCGAGATGGCGGCGACCGCGCGTCCGCCGCGGCCCAGGACCGGCGCGGCGACGCAGGCGATCCCGACCGTCGACTCCTCGTGCTCCTCGGCCACCCCGCGTTCCCGGATGCGGGCGAGCTCCTGATCGAGCAGGCCCGGGGCGACGGTGGTGCGCGGGGTGCGGCGCTCCAGCCCGGCGGCGAGGACGGCGGCCAGGCGCTCGGGCGGGGCGAAGGCGAGCAGCGCCTTGCCCACCCCCGTGCAGTAGGCGGGCATGCGTCCGCCGACCCGCGAGCCGACCTTCGGTCCGCGCCGCCCGGCCAGCTTCTGCACGTAGACGACGTCGACGCCGTCGGGTACCGCGAGGTGGACGGTCTCGTGGGTGGCCTCGAACAGGTCGGCGAGGAAGGGGACGGCGGCCTCGCGCAGGCCACGCTGCAGCGGGGCGAGCTGGCCGAGCTCGAACAGGCCCATGCCCAGCCGGATGCCGTCGGGGGTGCGCTCGACGATGTTCCAGCCGGCGAGCTCGGCCAGCAGCCGATGCGCGGTCGGCTTGGGGATGCCGGTGCGGCGGGAGAGCTCCGCAAGGCTCAGCTCGCTGTCGCCCGAGCGGAACGCGGTGAGCAGCGTCATCGTGCGTCCGATAACTGACTTCGGGGGGCCGTTTCGTTCAACGGAACGGGTTCCGCCGTCATGCGCCGGCGCGGGCCGACCGCCCAAGTCCGCTCACCTCGTTCCGCTGACTGGAATACGGGGGTTCCCCGCGCAGGTCCCGGGGCCGCACGCTGCATGCCATGAGCTCCACGAGAGTCACGGCCGCCATCGTAGGGCCGGGCAACATCGGTACCGATCTGCTGGCGAAGTTGCAGCACAGTTCCGCGCTCGAGGTCGCATACGTGGTCGGGGTCGTCGAGTCCGACGGCCTTGCGCGGGCCCGGAAGCAGGGGATCACCGCGTCGGCCGAGGGAGTGGACTGGCTGCTCCGCCAGGACCCGCTCCCCGAGATCGTCTTCGAGGCCACGTCGGCGAAGGCGCACATCGCCAACGCGCCGCGCTACGAGCAGGCGGGTATCCAGGCGGTCGACCTGACGCCTGCGCATCTGGGACCGATGGTGTGCCCGCCGGTGAACCTGCGCGCCCATCTCGACTCCCCGAACGTCTCGATGATCACCTGTGGCGGGCAGGCGACGATCCCGATGGTGCACGCGGTCTCGCGGGTGACACCGGTGCCCTACGCGGAGATCGTCGCCTCGGTTTCCTCGCGGTCCGCGGGCCCCGGAACTCGGGCCAACATCGACGAGTTCACCCAGACCACAGGCCAGGCGGTCGCGCAGGTCGGGGGAGCGGCCAGGGGCAAGGCGATCATCATCCTGAACCCGGTCGAACCACCGATGATCATGCGCGACACCGTGTTCTGCATGATCGGGCCGGACGCCGACACCGACGCGATCACCGCGTCGGTGCACGAGATGGTCGCCGAGGTGCAGCAGTACGTTCCCGGCTACACGCTGCGCGCCGAGCCGCAGTTCGACGAACCACGCGACGTCTGGTCGGGCAGTGTCTCTCCCGCCCCGCCGGCTTCCACCCCCCACGGCCGCGTCGCGATCTTCCTCGAGGTCAAGGGCAACGGCGACTACCTGCCGCCGTACGCGGGCAACCTCGACATCATGACGGCCTCGGCCGCCCGCGTCGGCGAGCTGATGGCCAAGGCGAAGCAGGAGGATCCGGCATGACTCGTCCAACGCTCGCGCACGACGTCCGCATCGTCGACACCACGCTGCGCGACGGCAGCCACGCGATGGCCCACCAGTTCACCGAGCAGCAGGTCCGCGACACGGTGCGAGCTCTGGACCGGGCTGGCGTCGAGGTCATCGAGGTGACCCACGGCGACGGCCTCGGCGGCAGCTCGTTCAACTACGGCTTCTCCCACACCGACGAGACGACCCTCATCGCCGCCGCTCGCGAGGAGGCGAAGCAGGCGAAGATCGCCGTACTGCTCGTCCCGGGGATCGGCACCGTCGAGGACCTCAAGAAGGCCCGCGACGCCGGAGCCGACATGGTCCGCGTTGCCACCCACTGCACCGAGGCCGACGTCTCCCCGCAGCACTTCGCCGCGGCTCGCGACCTCGGCATGGAGACCGCAGGGTTCCTCATGATGGCCCACCGCACGCCGCCGGAGGACCTGGCGAAGCAGGCGCGGATCATGGTCGACGCGGGATGCCAGGCACCCTACGTGACCGACTCGGCGGGCGCGCTGCTCATGCGCGACGCCCGGGCCCGGTTCGAGGCGCTGGTCGCCGAGGTCGGCGACGAGGCGTGGGTCGGCTACCACGGCCACCAGAACATGAGCTTCGGCGTGGCGAACTCGGTGATCGCATACGAGGTCGGCGTCCGCTACGTCGACGGCTCGTTGTGCGCGCTCGGCGCGGGCGCCGGAAACTCGCCGACCGAGGTGCTCGCCGCGGTGTTCGACCGGCTGGACATCGACACCGGGCTCGACGTGCCGGGGCTACTCGCGGCGGCCGAGGAGGTCGTCCGCCCGTACCTCGGCCGCTGGCCGAAGATGGACCGCAACGCCATCGTCCAGGGCTGGGCCGGGGTGTACTCCTCGTTCCTGCTGCACGCCGAGACCGCAGCCGAGCGCTACAAGGTGCCTGCGCACGAGATCCTGCGCCGCTGCGGTGAGCGCGGACTCGTCGGTGGCCAGGAGGACATGATCATCGACGTTGCCATCGAGATGGCGACGAAGAAGGCCGAAGGGCACTGACCGCAGGGCCGCCCCGCCCGGGCGACATTATGGCTCCACAACGCACCGGGTGGGCGGGCCTGGTGAACGTTGTGGCTCCATAATGCGCTGGGGCGTGGGCCGCAGGGTTCAAACGGACGCCGTCGCCGCACCCTTCCGCTGTGATCCCGGCTCGAGCCTCAGGGCCACCCCGAAGCGGTTCCAGGCGTTGATCGTCGCGATCGCGGTGACCAGCGCGGCGAGGGTGGGTGGGTCGTAATGTTCGGTGGCCTCGGTCCAGACCTCGTCGGTGACGCCCTGCGGGTCGAGCCGGGTGGCCTGTTCGGTCAGGGCCAGCGCGGCCCGCTCGGCCGGGGTGAACCACGGCGCCTCGCGCCAGGTGACCACGGAGAACAGCCGCTCGTCGGTTTCGTCGTCGGCCCTGAGGTCGTGGCTGTGCATGTCCACGCAGAAGGCGCAGCCGTTGATCTGGCTGGCCCGCAGCTTGACCAGTTCCAGGGTCCGCTTCGGCAGCGGACTGGTGGCCAGGTAGCGTTCCAGCCCGAGCATGGCCTGGTAGGCCTCGGGCTGGGCCTCGAGGACATTGAGCCGGGTGGTCATCGATACTCCTTCCACGGCGTGCGGTTGCGCGCCAACACCTCAAGGACGAGGTAGCCGACCCGGATGTGACAGGCTCAGGCGTTCCTCGTTATGCCCCGCCCGTCGGCTGCGCGTCGAACAGCCCGATGTCCAGGTCATCGTGCTGACGACGTTCGACGACGACGAAGACGCGTTCGCCGCGCTGCGGGCCCGCGCCCTCGACCTGCTCTGAGCGCGGGTTCAGGCCGGGTCGGGCCAGGGCATGACCCCTGCTCGGACGTGTCACCAGCCGCAAATGAAGGTGGGCCAAGAGGCCGCACGGTGACCCAGGGGCCTTCATGGTTGTGTCCGAGGGGGGACTTGAACCCCCACCCCCTACTCGGGGACTAGCACCTCAAGCTAGCGCGTCTGCCATTCCGCCACTCGGACCCACACGCGGCTCGGTGACCGCGACGAAGGAAGGATAGCCGACGGCCACGGGGGGTCCGTAACCGCACCCGCGATGGTAGGAAGATCCGCATGACCCGCCCCACTGCAGCCGAGGACGAGGTCGTCGAGCTGACCTCGGAGCTGATCCAGATCGACACCTCCAACACCGGCGACCCGGAGACGGTGATCGGCGAGCAGGAGGCCGCGGAGTACGTCGCCGCGAAGCTGACCGAGGTCGGTTACGACGTCGAGGTGCTCGAATCGGGGGCGCCGCGCCGGACGAATGTGTTCGCCCGGCTGGCGGGCGCCGAACCCGAGCGAGGTGCGCTGCTCGTCCACGGACATCTCGATGTGGTCCCGGCCGATCCGAGCGAATGGTCGGTACATCCGTTCTCCGGCGCGGTGCAGGACGGCTACGTGTGGGGCCGCGGCGCGGTCGACATGAAGGACATGGTCGCGATGATGATCGCCGTCGCGCGGCGGTTCAAGCGCGACGGCGTGGTGCCGCCGCGGGACATCGTCTTCGCGTTCGTCGCCGACGAGGAGGCGGGCGGGAAGTACGGCGCGCAGTGGCTGGTCAAGAACCGGCCGGACCTGTTCGCCGGGTGCACCGAGGCGGTCGGCGAGGTCGGCGGGTTCTCCCTGACGCTGGGCGAGGACCAGCGCGTCTACCTCATCGAGTCGGCCGAGAAGGGCATCGCCTGGATGCGGCTGCGCGCCAAGGGCAGGCCGGGGCACGGCTCGTTCCTGCACGACGACAACGCGGTGACCCGGGTCGCCGAGGCGGTGGCCCGGCTGGGCAACCACACCTTCCCCCTGGTGCTCACCGATACGGTCCGGGACTTCCTCGCCCACCTGCGCGAGCTCACGGGCCTGGAGTTCCCCGAGGACGACCTGGAGGGGGCGCTCGCGAAGCTCGGGCCGCTGGCGCGGATCGTCGGCGCGACGGTCCGCGACACCGCCAACCCGACCATGTTGCAGGCGGGCTACAAGGCCAACGTGATTCCGTCGACGGCCGAGGCCGTGGTGGACTGCCGGGTGCTGCCGGGGCGCGAGGAGGCGTTCCTGCGGGAGGTCGACGAGCTGCTCGGACCGGATGTCACCCGCGAATGGGTCACGAACCTTCCCCCGGTGGAGACGCCGTTCGAGGGCCCGCTGGTGGAGGCCATGGCCGCGGCGCTGCGCACCGAGGACCCGACCGCCGCGGCGATCCCGTACATGCTCTCCGGGGGCACCGACGCCAAGCACTTCGTCGACCTGGGCATGCGCTGCTACGGGTTCGCCCCGCTCCGGCTGCCGCCCGACCTCGACTTCGCCTCGCTGTTCCACGGCATCGACGAACGCGTCCCCATCGACGCGCTGATGTTCGGCACCCGGGTGCTCGACAGGTTCCTGCGGACGTGCTGAGGAGCGGCTGATGGACCTCATCGGCAAGGCTGCGCTGGTCACGGGCGGGGCATCGGGCATCGGCGCGGCGGCGGTGCGCAGGCTCGCCGCCGCGGGGGCGGTCGTGGCCGTCGCCGACCAGGACGAGGCGGGTGCGCGCAGTCTCGCCGAGGAGGTGGGCGGGCTCGCGCTGCCCGGTGATGTGACCCAGCACGACACGATGGCGATGTCGATCGACGTCGCCGAGGACACCTTCGGCCGGCTCAACATCGTGCTGTTGAACGCCGGGGTCACCGCGGGCCAGTCGGGGGTCGAGGACCTCGACCTCGCCCGGTACCGGCGGATCATGGGCGTGAACGTCGACCACGTGGTGTTCGGCCTGACCTCGGCGGTGCCGGCGCTGCGGCGCGCGGGCGGTGGGCACATCGTCGCGACGGCGTCGCTCGCCGGCCTGGTACCGATGCCCGGCGACGCGCTGTACACGCTGACCAAGCACGCCGTCGTCGGCTACGTCCGGTCGGTGGCGCCGACCCTGGCGCCCGAGGGCATCCGGGTCAACGCGGTGTGCCCCGGCTTCGCCGACACCCCGCTGATCGCGAACGCGAAGGCGCAGTTCGGGGACTTCCCGCTGCTGTCCGCCGACGACGTGGCGGGCGCGATCGAGGGGATTTTGGAGCGTGGCGGGCCGGGTGAGTGCTGGTTCGTCCAGCCGGGCCGGGAGCCCGCGCCGTACGGGTTCCGGGGTGTGCCGGGCCCGAAGGGCGGGATCGCACCGCCCCTGGTGGACTGGGAGGATCACTGATGCGGGGCTGGCAGGTTCACGAGCTCGGGGAACCGAAGGACGTCCTGACCTGGCACGACGACCTGCCCGATCCGCAGCCCGGGCCCGGCCAGGTGCTCGTGCGGGTGCACGCCGTCGCCTGCAACTTCCCCGACATCCTGGTCTGCCAGGGCAAGTACCAGGAGCGCCCGCCGCTGCCGTTCACGCCGGGGCTGGAGGTCGCCGGTGAGGTCGTCGCCGCGGGCACGGGCGCGGCGGCGGCCGTCGGCGACCGGGTGCTGGGCAGCCCGCCGAGCGGCCGGGGCGGGTTCGCCGAGCTGGCCGTGCTCGACGCCCCCTCGACCCTGCCGTGGCCGGACGGGATGAGCGCGGCGAAGGCCGCCGGGATGTTCGTCACCTATCAGACCGGTTACTGTGCGCTGCACCACCGGGCGAACCTGCGTGCGGGCGAGACGCTGCTGGTGCACGCGGCGGCGGGCGGGGTGGGCAGCGCGGCGGTACAGCTGGGTAAGGCCGTGGGCGCCCGCGTCATCGGCACCGCGGGCGGGCCGGAGAAATGCGCGTTGGTCACCCAACTGGGTGCCGACGAGGTCATCGACTACCGCGATACCGACCTGGTCGCCGCGGTGAAGGACCTCACCGGCGGGCGCGGCGCCGACGTCATCTTCGATCCGGTGGGCGGCGACGTCTTCGACGCCTCGCGCAAGGTCGTCGCGTTCGAGGGCCGGATCCTGGTCATCGGGTTCGTCGCGGGCCGGTTCGCCGAGGCCCCGACCAACCACATCCTGATCAAGAACTATGCGGTCGTCGGCGTGCACTGGGGCTACTACCGGCAGATGAACCCGGGACTGATCCCGCAGTGGCAGGACGCCCTGGGCGCGCTGTGGGACGAGCGCAAGATCGATCCGCTTGTGGGGGCCGAACTGCCGTTGACCGAGGCCAAGGAGGCGCTGCGCAGGCTCGGGTCGCGGGAGACGACCGGCAAGATCGTGCTCATCCCCTGACCGGAGCCCAGCGCGTCCGGGAAGAAGGCCGAACTCCCTGGAGATGCGCCCGGGTGCGCATTGCGAAGGTCCGCCCGGGTGTACCTCCCGCGCGATGGCAGTGCTGTCCGAATCCGGGTCCGTCTCGTCGGGAGGACGCGCCGGTCGCGGTCAGACCGAGAGCTCCGGAAGCATCTGGTTGGAGCGACGACGACGCAACACGACCTTGCGAACTCCGCCGGGGTAGAGGCGCACCCGGGCGAGCTCCCAGCCGCCGAACTCGGCGTGGATGCTCAGCCGCACCGCCGCGGTCACCCGGGACACATCACCGGGCAACTGGACGGGGCGGTATTCCCACTCCCCTTCGCTCAGATCCCCCGCGTCCTCCGCGGTCGCGCTGGGTGCTCCCACGGGCCCACCTCCCGCCAGGTCCTGCGGCCGGGCGCCGCCGGGCCCGGCTGCGAGCCAAACCCCACGTGAACGCGGGGTTGCCCCACACCATAGGCGTGGTGACGCAGCGCTGCCAGGGGCCAGTTCCGGCCAGTCGTTCAGACCGGGACGCTCACGTCGTCCAGCGCGGACCGGATCTCGGCGGGCAGCTCGATCGTCTCGGTTGCCATCGACGCCGAGAGCTGTGCGGCGTCTCGGGCACCGACGACCGCGGTGGCGATCCCGGGCCGGTCGCGGACCCAGGCCAGCGCGACAGCCAGCGGAGAGGTGCCCAGCCCGTCGGCGGCGGTCAGCACGGCGTGCACGATCCTGGCCGACCGCTCATTGCGCCGGGCCTCGACATAGGGGGCCAGCAGCGGGGAAGCACCGCGGGAGTCGGCCGGGGTGCCGTTGACGTACTTGCCGGTGAGGACGCCGCGTCCGAGCGGGGCCCAGGCGATCAACCCGACGCCGTGGTGCCGGGCCGCGGGGATCAGCTCGGCGTCGGCGCTGCGTGCCAGCAGCGAGTACTCCACCTGCGCCGATATCGGAACCGTGACGCTGCTCAGGACGCGGGCCCGTTCGGCGACGGTCGCGAGCTGCCAGCCCGACGGCGCCACCAGCCCGGCGTAGCGCACCCGTCCGGTCAGCACCGCCACCTGCACGGCCGACAGCATCTCCTCCAGGGGCACCTCGACGTCCCAGCCGGGGAGCTGCCACAGGTCGAGGTGATCGATACCGAGTCGGCGCAGCGTCGCGTCGAGCGCATGCAGGAGGGTGCCGCGCGCGGCACCCTCACCGAGCACCCCGGCGGGCAGCCCACCCCGGCCGGCGATCACCAGGTCCTCGCGCCGGACGCTGCTCGCCATGATCTTGCCGAGGATCTCCTGGGAGTGGCCGTCGGAGTAGATGTCGGCGGTCTCGACGAAGGTGCCGCCCCCGTTGACGAACGCGACGAGCTGCTCGGTGGCGGCCTCGGTGTCGACGCCGTCACCCCAGGTCATCGTGCCCAGCCCGATCCGGGATACCTGAAGACCACTGGCTCCGACCCGCCTGTGTCGCACGCGTCGCAGCCTATTGGTGGGCCCCGCGGCCGTCCGAGTACGGTGCCTCGCCGTGACCGTGTCCCGTTCGGAGGCCTGTTCGTGAGTTGGCTCGAGGTGCTGGTCCTCGGCCTGCTCCAAGGGCTGACGGAGTTCCTGCCCATCTCTTCCTCGGCGCATCTGCGGATCGCCTCGGGGGCCTTCTTCGGCAACGATCCGGGTGCGGCGTTCACCGCGGTGACCCAGCTGGGAACCGAGCTCGCGGTGCTCATCTACTTCGCCCGCGATATCGGTCGGCTGGTCGTGACCTGGTTCCGCGGCCTGCGCGACCGGCAGGTGCGGGCGAGCCCGGACTATCGGCTGGCCTGGCTGGTGATCGTCGGCAGCGTCCCGATCGTGGTGTTCGGCGTGCTGTTCAAGGACCAGATCGAGACGGTCGCCCGCAACCTGTGGCTGGTCGCCACCACGCTGGTCGTCTTCGGCGTGCTGCTCGGGCTCGCCGAGCATCTCGGGACGCAGCGGCGTCCCCTGGACCAGCTCACCGTGCGCGACGGCGTGCTGCTGGGGTTCGCGCAGGCGCTGGCCCTGGTCCCGGGCGTCTCCCGGTCGGGCGGGACGATCACCGCGGGGCTCGCCCTCGGGCTGACCCGGCCGGCCGCGGTGCGCTACTCGTTCCTGCTGGCGATTCCCGCCGTCGTCGGCGCCGGGATCTTCCAGCTGCCGGACGTGTTCGAGCCCGGGGGACCGAGCGGGATCCAGATGGTGGTGGCGACGGCGATCGCGTTCGTCGTCGGGTACGCGGCCATCGCCTGGCTGCTGCGGTTCGTGGAGACCAACACCGTCTACGTGTTCGTCGCCTATCGGATCGCCCTCGGTGTGGCGTTGTTCGCGGCACTCGGGATCGGCGCGGTCGCCCCGATCTGACCCGGGACGTAGGCTCGATCAACGTGACCACCCTCATCCTGCTGCGGCACGGCCGGTCGTCGGCCAATGCGGCAGGCGTCCTGGCCGGCCGCAGCCCCGGTGTCGAGCTGGATGAGACCGGCCGGGCCCAGGCCGAGCGGGTGGTCGAGCGGCTGGCGCCGCTGCCGATCGCGGAGATCGTCACCTCGCCGATGACGCGCTGTCAGCAGACCGTGGCGCCACTGGCCGCCGCGCGCGGGCTCGCCCCGGTCCTCGACGAGCGGTTCAACGAGGTCGACTACGGCTCGTGGACCGGCGGCACGCTCAAGTCGCTGGCCAAGGAGCCGCTGTGGAAGGTGGTGCAGGCCCACCCGTCGGCCGCGGTGTTCCCCGAGGGTGAGGGACTGGCCGGGATGCAGGCCCGCGCCGTGGCCGCGGTCCGCGCGCACGCCGCCCGGATCGCCGTCGAACACGGGCCGAACGCGTTGTGGCTGGCCTGCAGCCACGGCGACGTGATCAAGGCGGTGCTGGCCGACGCGCTGGCCACGCATCTGGACAACTTTCAGCGGATCATCGTCGATACCTGCTCGGTGAGCGTGGTGCACTACACCGAGACCCGGCCGTTCGTCGCCAGGGTCAACGACCTCGGCGACGGTCCGGGGGCGCTCGCCGCGCTGATCCCGCCCAAGCCGCGGCGGCGCCGGGCCGCCAAGCGCAGCTCGGACGCCGTCGTCGGGGGATCGACATGACGGGCGGGGCCGTGCAGAGGCGTGCCCGGCGCGCGCTGGTGGCCTACCCTCGGAGGTGCCATGTCACGCGTCATCCATGTCTTCCGCCAGCCCGAGCGGTTCGTCGCCGGGACCGTCGGTGAACCCGGCGACCGGTCCTTCTACCTCCAGGCCATGGAGGACGCCAGAACCGTCAGCGTGCTGCTGGAGAAGCAGCAGGTCTCGGTACTGGCCGAGCGCATCAGCGCTCTGCTGGCCGAGATCGCCCGCCGGTTCGGGACCGAGTTGCCGGACAACGAGTCCGACCAGGACACCGACCCGCTCGTCGTCCCGCTCGAGGAGGAGTTCCGGGTCGGCACGATGGGCCTTGGCTGGGACGCCGACTCCCGATCGATCGTCGTCGAGTTGCTCGCGGTGACCGAGGAGGAGATCGACGAGTCGGTCGTGCTCGACGACACCGACGAGGGCCCGGACGCGGTGCGGGTGTTCCTTTCACCGGTTCAGGCCAGGGCGTTCGCCGAACGCGCCGAGATGGTCGTGTCCGCGGGGCGAGCGCCGTGCCCGCTGTGCGCCGAGCCGCTCGATCCCCAGGGCCACGTGTGCGTCCGGCTGAACGGGTACCACCAGCGGTCCGCGATGGCGGACTAGATTCACGCACTTGGACCCCCTCGACCCGGCGGTGCCGGGAGCGCTGCGCGACGGCCGGATCGAGATCACCGGACGGCTGGTCGACGCCTCGAACGCCACCCTCTTCGGCGCCATCGCCCTCGACGGCGTCGACCTGCGCTGCGTCTACAAACCGATCCGCGGCGAGCGCCCGCTGTGGGACTTCCCGGACGGGACCCTGGCCGGCCGCGAGGTCGCCAGCTTCCTGGTCTCGGAGGCCGCCGGCTGGCACGTCGTCCCGCCGACGCTGCTGCGCGACGGCCCGTTCGGACCCGGAATGGTGCAGGTCTGGGTGGAGACCGACGACGAGCGTGAGCTCGTCGACGTCTGTTCGCCCTCGGACCTCCCGCCCGGATGGCTCGCGGTGCTGCGCGCCCGCGACCGGCTCGGCGAACCCGCGGTGCTCGCCCACGCCGATCTGCCCGAGCTGCGGGCGATGGCCGTGTTCGACGTCATCGTCAACAATGCCGACCGCAAGGGCGGGCACGTGCTCGCTGGGGCCGACGGCCGGATCTACGGCGTCGACCACGGGTTGACGCTGCACGCCGAGGACAAGCTGCGCACCGTGCTGTGGGGCTGGATCGGCCAACAGCTGCCCGACGACGTGCTGGCCGGGCTGCGCAAGCTGCGCGCCGCGCTCGACGGCGGGCTGTGCGAGACGTTGGGCGAGCACGTGACCCGCCGAGAGGTCGCGGCGTTGTCGGCCCGGGTGGATGCCCTGCTGCGGCAGCGGTGCTACCCCGAGCCCTCCGGCTACGGGCCCGCCATCCCCTGGCCCGCCTTCTGACCCCCTGTGAGTGCGTAACAGTGTTAGGACACTGTTACGCACTCACAGGATGACCGCGAGGACGCACAGCGCAACGAGGGAGCGACGATGACGGGACAGAGCCGGATCGGGGTCACTGGGCTCGCGGTGATGGGGGCCAACCTGGCCCGCAACATCGCGCGCCACGGCGTCCCGGTCGCCGTGCACAACAGAACGACCGCGCGGACGACCGAGTTCATCGAGGCCCACGGGCAGGAGGGCACGTTCACCGGGGCGGAGACCCTGGAGGACTTCGTCGCGGTCTTGGAGAAACCCCGGCGGATCATCGTCATGGTCAAGGCGGGCGCCCCGGTCGACGGGGTGATCGGCGAGTTGGTACCGCTGCTCGATCCGGGCGACATCATCATCGACGCCGGCAACTCGCATTTCGCCGACACGAAGCGGCGCACCGAGGACTGCGCGCGCCACGGCCTGCGGTTCATGGGGATCGGGGTGTCCGGCGGTGAGGAAGGGGCACTGCTCGGGCCGAGCATCATGCCCGGCGGGCACCCGGCGGCCTATGCGGAGGTCGAGGAGGTCCTGGCGTCCATCGCCGCGCAGGTCGACGGCACGCCCTGCTGCACCCACGTCGGCCCCGACGGGGCCGGGCACTACGTGAAGATGGTGCACAACGGCATCGAGTACGCCGATATCCAGCTGATCGCCGAAGCCTACGACCTGCTCACCCACGTCGCCGGGCTCGACGCCCCGGCCATCGGCTCGATCTTCTCCGAATGGAACACCGGGGACCTGGAGTCGTTCCTCATCGAGATCACCGGGAAGGTGCTCGTGAAGACCGACGAGCGCACCGGCGGCCCGCTCGTCGACGTCATCGTCGACCAGGCCGAGCAGAAGGGCACGGGGCGCTGGACGGCCATCGACGCGCTCGAGCTCGGCGTCCCGCTGACCGCCATCACCGAGGCGGTGTTCGCGCGCACCCTCTCGGCGCTGCGTGACGAGCGCGGGGCCGCGGCGGCCACGCTCGCCGGCCCGGCGCCGGGCCGCGGCGAGCACCGTCCGGACCTGGTCGACGACATCCGCGAGGCGCTGTACGCGAGCAAGGTCGTCGCCTACGCGCAGGGCTTCGCGCAGATGCGTGCCGCCTCGATCGCCAACGGATGGAACCTCGATCTGGGCGCGATGGCCACGATCTGGCGGGGCGGCTGCATCATCCGGGCGCAGTTTCTCAACCGGATCCGCGACGCCTACGCCGAGCACCCTGACCTGGACAACCTGCTGATGGTGCCGTATTTCACCGAGGCGGTGGCGAACGCGCAGGACGCCTGGCGGCGGGTGGTCATGATGGCCACCGAGCACGGGGTCGCGATCCCGGCCTTCTCCTCGTCGCTGTCCTACTACGACGGCTACCGTCGCGAGCGCGGCCCGGCCAACCTCATCCAGGGGCTGCGGGACTACTTCGGGGCGCACACCTACCGGCGGCTCGACGCCGAGGGCAGCTTCCACACCCGTTGGGCCCAGGACGGCGTCGAGGTCCGCACCGACGGCTGAGCGGGCCCGGCTCACCGCCGGGTCCGCGAGGAGTTCCCCGGGGCGCGGTGATGCACCACAGTGGGGTGGCACCCGTCGTCGCGTGCAGGAGGTCGTCCGATGGTCGCCGATCCCACCGCCCCCGTCCCCGATGCGCTCGCCGGCCACGCGGCCGCGGATCCCGGGCGCCCCGCGATCATCGACGACCACGGGGCCATCGGCTTCGGCGAGCTCAACGCGCTGGTCAACCGGCTCGCGCACGGCCTGCTCGGGTTCGGGTTCCGGCCGGGCGACCGCGCGGTGTGGTGCGGCCCGAACAGTCGTGAGGTGATCACGTTCCTGCACGCCGCGCGCAAGATCCAGCTGATGGCGGTGCCGCTGGCCTACCGGTTCACCGCCGACGAGATGCGCTACGTGATCGCCGACAGCAAGGCCGTGCTCGTCGTGGTCGACGCGGAGCAGGCCGATCGGGTCGCGGAGATCCGGGCGTCGCTGCCCGTGGTGCGGCATGTCCTCGTCTTCGGCGGCGAGCCCCGTCTCGGCACCGCCGGGGCGCTGGCCTGGGACGATGTGCTGGCCGGCGGCACGGAGACCGAACCTGGGGCCCCCGCGCGACCGGGCGGCTCGATGATCTACACCTCGGGGACGACCGGGAAACCCAAGGGCGCGCTCCGCGGGCCGCCCGACCCGGAGATGACCGCCGCGCTGGTGCGGACGCTGCGGCTACGGCCCGGTAACGAGGTACATCTGACCACCGGGCCGCTCTACCACTCCGGGCCGCTGGCCTGGGCGAGCCTGAACCACACGCTCGGCGCCACGGTGGTGCTCATGCGCCGCTTCGACGTCCGGCGCTGGCTCGAGCTGGTCCGCGAGCATCGGGTGACGAACACGTTCACCGCGCCGACACCGCTCAAGCGGATCGTCTCGCTACCCGCCGAGGCGCTCAGACACGCCGACCTCTCGTCGATGCGGTCGTTGGTGGTCAACGCGGCGCCCATGCCGTATGCCCTCAAACAGGAGGTGATCGCGCGGTTCGGTGGCGGCTTCCTCTTCGAGGTCTACGGCTCCACCGAGCTCGGCGTCGACACCGTGCTCGCCCCGGAGGACCAGCTGCGCAAGCCCGGTTCCTGCGGGCTGCCGGTGCCCGGCGTCGAGGTCGCGGTGCTCGACGCGAACGGGAAACCGGCGGCGAGCGGAGTCGCCGGGGAGCTGTTCGTCCGGTCGTCGTCGACCTACCGCGGCTACCACGGTCACGGCCCCGCCGGGGATCGCGACGGCTGGAAGTCCGTCGGCGACGTCGGCTATCTCGACGAGGAGGGCTACCTCTACATCTGCGACCGGCTCGGCGACATGATCATCACCGGTGGGATGAACGTGTATCCCGTCGAGATCGAGGCGGTGCTGTACGCCCACCCCGACGTCGACGACGCCGCCGTGTTCGGGGTGCCGTCGGCCGAATGGGGCGAATCAGTGCACGCGGTGGTGGTGCCCCGTCCGGGCCGCGCGCTCGATCCGGACGACCTCGACATGCATGTGCGCCTGCATCTCGCCGGGTACAAATGTCCGCGGACGTGGAGCGAGCGAGCTCTGCTGCCGCGCACCGAGTCCGGCAAACTCCTCAAGAGGCAGCTGCGCGCCGAGCACATGACTGCAGCGGAGCGCTGATCGACCGGTCTGGGGGCGCAGGTGATGAGATCATCCCGAACGCCGTGGCTGATCGCGGCCGCGCTGTTGCTCGCCGGCTGCGCGGCGGGCCCGGCGCCGCCGCCGGGTCCCGCGGCACAGGTACCCGCGACCGCCGCCCCGGCGACCGCCCCGCCACCCGGGATGCCGCCGGTGCTCGACCGACACAACATCTATGCGAGCGCGGGCGCCGGCATGCTGTCCGACGCCGCGAGAGCCGCGAGACCGCTGGTGTATGTGCCGCACACCAAGTCGGGAGACGTATGGGTGATCGACCCGGCCAGTTACGCGGTGGTCGGGAAGTACCGGCTCGGTGGGGAGCTGCAGCACGTCGTCCCGTCATATGACATGCGGACCCTCTACGCCAGCGACGACACCGGCAACAAGCTCACCCCGTTCGACCCGCGGACCGGGCTGCCGGGCCCGAGCATCCCGGTGATCGATCCCTACAACCTGTACTTCACGCTGGACGGGACGTCGGCCATCTCGGTCGCCGAGGCGCGCAAGCGGCTGGTCTTCTACGACCCGCATACCTGGGCCGAGCAGGGCCAGCTGCTCACCCCGGACTGTGCGGGCATCGACCACGCCGAGTTCACCCCTGACGGCCGGACCGCCGTTTTCACCTGCGAGTTCGCCGGCCGCATCGCCGTCGTCGACGTGGTGAACCGGAAGCTGCTGCGGATGATCGACATGCCGGTCCGCAACTCCAGGATGGGGCCGCAGGACATCAAACTCGCCCCGGACGGTTCGGTGTTCTACATCGCCGACAGCCAGCAGAACGGTCTCTGGGTGCTCGATGCCGCGGCGACGAAGGTGCTGCGCGAGATCCCCACCGGACACGGTGCGCACGGGCTCTACCTGTCCCGCGACGCCACCCGGCTCTTCGTCACCAATCGGCACGAGGGCAGCGTCAGCGTGCTGGACGCCTACACCGGCGCGGTGCTGACGAAGTGGCGGATCCCGGGTGGCGGAAGCCCGGACATGGGCAATGTGACCGCCGACGGCAGCCAGCTGTGGCTGTCCGGGCGGTACGACGCGACGGTGTACGTGCTGTCCACCGGTGACGGGCATCTGATCAAGAAGATCCCCGTCGGCGCCGGCCCGCACGGGCTCTGCGTGTGGCCGCAGCCGGGCCGGTACTCGCTGGGGCACACCGGGATCACCCGGTGAACGAACCTCGGGCCGCGAACGCCACCGATCGGCTGTTCGGGTTCGCGCTGCTGATCAAGGGGATCGACGGGGCCGCGGAGCTGATCGGGGCCGTCGTGTTGCTGCTGGTCTCGGGCGCGACGGTGCACCGGCTGGTGGGCGAGGTGCTGGCGCACGACCTGCTCGGGCCGCCCGACGGCTCGCTCGCCCGCCACTTCGTGGCGGGCACCGCCGAGTTCGCCTCCGGTAACCGGACGTTCGCGGTGCTCTATCTCGCCCTGCACGGCATCGTGAAGGTCGCGCTGGTCGTGGCGCTGCTGCGCCGGTGGTCGCCCGCCTACCCGATCGCGATCGTCGTGCTGGGGGCGTTCGCGGGATACGAGATCTTCCGCGCCACGCAGACCGGCTCGGTGGTGCTGCCGTTCCTCGCCGCGATCGACGTCGCGATCGTCGTCCTCATCGTGCGCGAGCGCGCCCGTGCGCGTCGCATACCGCGATAGCGTTACCCGGCGCTCATGAGGCGAAGCCACCCGAAGCTCCAGCTCGCCGGTCACCGGCACACCCAGATGCGCGCTCAGCCCCGGGCTCGGCAGCGTCGCGGTGCGCAGGACATGCCTGCTGATCCGCTCGGCCGCTGCCCTGATGTCGGAGATATCGACGAGTCCGCCCACCTGGTGCACGTCAACCCGCCAGGAGACGGTTGAGGGCCGGTGCCGCGTCACGATGGGTACGGACGGGTGCGAGGCGGCCGTGGCCGAGGCGGGCGAGGTCGGTGGCCAGCGGAACGTCGTGCTCGCCGTCGGTCTGCAGCAGGACATGCAGTTCGGGGAAGCGGCGGGCGAGCGTGCGGGGGTCGGGGCCCGCGTTGTGCACGGCGTCGGTGAGCAGGATCGCGGTGCGCTGCCGGGCGGCGGAGCCCGCGAGCTCGGCGTGCGCGACGGCGAGTCCGAAATGGACGTTGGTCAGTCCGCGGGCCGGGATGCGCAGAAGCTGGTCGAGCAGCTTCGCCGGCGCCACCGCGGCCTCGAGCCGCTTGAGCAGCGCGGCGTCGGACCAGAACGCCACCAGCGCGAGCTGGTCGTCGGCCAGCTCGGCGGCCAGTGCGGCGACGGTTGCCGCCGTGATCCGGACCTTCTCCCCGCGCATCGACCCGGATACGTCCACGATCAACACCGCGGCGCGCCGGGAACGCATCCGCTCGCGCACGATGATGTCGGTGTCCTCCGGGACGGGGCGCTCGGTGAGCACGTCGATGGTCTTGTCGAGGTCGATGTCGTCGGAGCGGTAGCGGTACGGGACCGAGGCGAGTGTGCCTGCGCCACGCTGGGCCCGCGGGTCGCGGGGACGACGACGGATCGACAGCCTGCGCGCGATGTGCTGGGCCATCGCGGCGACCTCGCGATCGGGAGGCCGGTCCTCGAGCAGCTCGGTGATGTCGCGCTGGGTGGCGGCCTGCGCGGTGGCGACGACACCCTGCCCGCCTGCGGGCGCCGTGAGGTCGCCGGTCCCGCGGGTGTCGCCGAGCTCGACGACCAGCGGCGCGCCCGGGCCCGTCTGGAACAGTGCGGGGGCTTCTGCCAGCTGTTTCGGCCTGCGGCGCAGCGGTGCGAGTCCGCGTCGGGTATCGCCGGCTCCGGGCAGCGTGACGGCGTTGTCGACGTTCAGCCGGTGCGGACCCGGCGCTGCCCGCCGGGGGCGGAGAAAAAATGGTTCTCCCAGATCTCGGTGATCACCTGCTCCGGGGTCGCGTCGACGGTCTCGTCCATGCCGATCCGGGCCGACAGCGCGAGCAGGGCCGCCTCGAGGATCAGCCGCTCCCGCTGCGGGAAGGAGCCCAGCTCGGCGAGCTCGACCGCGATCGCGACCAGGTCGATCGCGCCGCGCACCGAGCTGCCCCGGCGCAGGTCGGGGTGCGTGCGGGTGGCCCTGGTGAGCGCCACCGCGTCCGCGATCAGCTGCTGGTCCGCGGCGCCGTTCCCGCCGGTGCGCACCGCGACGATGGCGCGTTCCTCGGCGGCGTCCTGGTAGCCGATGGCCAGCCGGCACCAGCGGTCGTAGACGCTGTCGGAGATCCGTGCGGTCCCGACATTGTCGAACGGGTTCATCGAGGCCAGCACCCGGAACGTCGGCAGCGCGGCGATCAGCCCGACCCTCGGCACGGCCACCTCACGTTCGGCCATCGCCGCCAGCAGCGTGTTCAGTGTGTCCTCCGGGGCCCGGTTGAGCTCCTCGATGTAGAGGAACCCGCCGGACTGCATCGCCTCCACGAGCGGGCCGGGGACGAAGTTCTCGGCGCTGTAGTCCTCGCGCAGCACCCGCGCCGGGTTGTGGTGCCCGACGAGCCGGGCCGGCGTCAGTTCCGCGTTACCCTCGACCAGGACGAACGGCACGTCCCAGTTCGTGGTGATCGCCCGCAGGATCGTCGACTTCGACGTGCCAGGCGGGCCCTCCAGCAGGATGTCCCGCCCCGCCGACACGGCGGCCAGCACGAGGTCCAGCTCCCGGCGCCGGCCGACCACGTCACGGGCGATCGCGTCGCGGTGCGCGCCGGCGGGTGCGGCGGTCGGGTGGGGTGGCGTCATCACCTCATCCGACCTTCTCGGCGAACCCCGCGTCAACCGGAAGCTCGGCCCCCGCGACTCGCGCTCGGAAATACCGCGACTCGCGGGCATCGGCCGGTCCTCAGCCGACGTCGACCCAGTCCAGGGTGCGCTGCACGGCCTTCTTCCAGCAGGCGTACCCGGTTTTGCGCTGCTCGGCGGTCCACCGCGGGACCCACCGCCTGGCCTCGTTCCAGTTCTCCCGCAGCTCGTCGGTCGAGGACCAGAACCCGACGGCGAGCCCGGCCGCGTAGGCCGCGCCCAGCGCGGTGGTCTCGGCGACGACCGGACGGCTGACCGGCACGCCGAGCACGTCGGCCTGGATCTGCATGCACAGCTCGTTGGCGGTGACGCCGCCGTCGACCTTGAGCACTTCCAGCTGCACCCCGGAGTCGGCCGCCATGGCCTCGGCGACGTCCCGGCTCTGGTAGCAGATCGCCTCGAGGGTGGCCCTGGCCAGATGCGCGTTGGTGTTGTACCGGGACAACCCGACGATCGCGCCGCGCGCATCGGAGCGCCAGTAGGGCGCGAACAGCCCGGAGAACGCGGGCACGAAGTACACTCCGCCGTTGTCGGAGACCTGCCGGGCCAGCGACTCCGACTGCGCCGCTCCGGAGATGATGCCCAGCTGGTCGCGCAGCCACTGCACCGCCGAGCCGGTGACGGCGATGGAGCCCTCCAGCGCGTAGACCGCGGGCTCGGTGCCGAACCGGTAGCAGACCGTGGACAGCAGCCCGGCCTTCGAGCGGACCAGCTCGGTACCGGTGTTGAGCAGCATGAAGTTGCCGGTGCCGTAGGTGTTCTTGGCCTCGCCGGGGGCGAAGCACACCTGGCCGACGGTCGCGGCCTGTTGGTCGCCGAGATCGCCGGTGAGCGCCACCTCGCCGCTCAGCGGGCCCGCGGCACGGGTCAGGCCGTACGGGTCGGGCGAGGAGCTGGGTTTGATCTCGGGCAGCATCTGGCGCGGGATGCCGAAGAACCCGAGCAGCTCGTCGTCCCAGTCCAGGGTTTCGAGGTCCATCAGCATGGTGCGGCTGGCGTTGGTCACGTCGGTGACGTGCACGCCGCCGTCCCGGCCGCCGGTGAGGTTCCACATCAGCCAGCTGTCGGTGTTGCCGAAGATCGCGTGGCCGCGTTCGGCGGCCTCGCGTACGCCGTCGACGTTCTCCAGGATCCACTGGACCTTGCCGGCGGAGAAGTAGGTCGCGGGGGGCAGGCCCGCCTTCCGCCGGACGACGTCGCCGCGGCCGTCGCGGTCGAGCGCGGCGGCGATCCGGTCGGTGCGGGTGTCCTGCCAGACGATGGCGTTGTAGAACGGCCGCCCGGTGCGCCGGTCCCAGACCACCGCGGTCTCACGCTGGTTGGTGATGCCCAGCGCGGCGAGGTCGCGAGAGCTCAGGCCGGTCGTGTTGAGCGCGGACTGGAGCACCGCCGAGGTGCGCTCCCAGATCTCGACCGGGTTGTGCTCGACCCAGCCCGCTCGCGGCAGGATCTGCTCGTGCTCGAGCTGGTGGCGACCTATCTCGTTGCCGCCGTGGTCGAAGATCATGAAACGGGTGCTGGTCGTGCCTTGGTCGACCGCACCGATGAACTCAGCCATTGATCGTCTCCGCTCGGGTCTCGGTCCGACGGTAAACCGGAGATGACGGCGGCAACGGGCAGCGTTCGCCATTATCGACGAGATCGTCGCCCGGCTCGTCACCGACGGGCTGGCGCCGCTGTTCACCGAGCTCAGCGGCCGCGCCCCGGCAACCGTGCTTCGCGGGTCCGCGGCTGCGCTTGCACCGACGCGAGCACGAGAACTGGGGTCGCGCCGTCCACCGCAGCTACGGGTGGGTGCCCTCGACACCGCAACGCTGAGGATCCGGGCGTCCACCCAGATCCCATGCCCGGACCGATAGCGTGCGAGCGTGCGCATCGCAGCTGCCGGCATCGTCCTCGGCCTTTCGCTCGTGCTCGCCGCGTGCGCCGGTGCGACGCCGCCGACGTCATCCGGGGCCGGTTCGGCCGTCGAGGTCGCCGCCACGGCGCCGAGCGGGTCCCTGCTCCCGCAGCGTCCGGTCGGCACGCCCCGAACGCTCGTGACCGGCCTGGAGGTCCCGTGGGGCCTCGCGTTTCTCCCGGACGGTTCGGCGCTGGTCACCGAGCGGGAGTCGGCCCGGCTGCTGCGGGTGTCCCCCGACGGCGCCGTCACCCCGGTGGGGACGGTGGCGGGGGTGGCGGTCCGCGGCGAGGGCGGGCTGCTCGGCATTGCGGTGTCGCCGAACTTCCGCACGGACCGGGCGGTCTTCGTCTACTACACCTCGGTGACCGACAACCGGGTGGTCCGGTTGCGGGCCGCCCCGGACGGCACCATCGACGGCGCGGCGCAGCAGGTCCTCGTCTCCGGCATCCCGGCGGCCTCGATCCACAACGGCGGCGGGCTCGCGTTCGGCCCCGACGGCCTGCTCTACGTCGCGACCGGTGACGCCGGCCGTCGCGATCCGGCACAGGATCTCGACGATCTCGGCGGCAAGATCCTGCGGATCACTCCCGACGGCGCACCCGCCGCGGGCAACCCGTTCGGCACGGCGGTGTTCACCTACGGTCACCGCAATGTTCAGGGCCTGGCGTTCGGCCCCGAGGGCAGGCTGTACGCCGCCGAGTTCGGGCAGAACAGGGTGGACGAGATCAATCTCCTCACCCCGGGCGCGAACTACGGCTGGCCGACGGTCGAGGGCATCGGGCACCGGGCCGGGCTCACCGACCCGCTGCTCACCTGGGAGACAGACGTCGCCTCACCCAGCGGACTCGCCTACGCGGGCGGTTCGCTGTGGGCAGGTGCGCTGCGTGGCCAACGGCTGTGGCGGGTCCCGCTCGCGGACGGTGCCGGCGGGGTCGGCACGCCGGCACCGCTGTTCACCGGCGAGTTCGGCCGGCTGCGCACGGTCGTCGCGACCCCGGACGGCTCGGCGTTGTGGATCACCACCAGCAACCGCGACGGCCGCGGCTCACCCACCACGGAGGACGACCGGATCCTGGTGGTTCCGCTGAGCTGAGCGGCTCAGCCGCCGACCGATCACGGAGCTCACCCAGAACGCCACGACGCTGCAGTCGGGGATCGTGGCCGCGCGGCGCCCCCGGGAGGTCGGCACAGAGGTCACCGAGGCCTCCGGGCCGCAGCTGGCTCCGGTGGTGTCCGGCATCGACCGAGCAGGTGCGGGCGGGTCTGGCCTGCGCCGAGCGGGAGACGCCGATCGTGCCCGGCACGATCCGCGACAACCTGTGTTTCGCGCACCCCGACGTGACCGATGCGGAGATCCGAAGGGCGCTGGACGAGGCGCGGCTGCGCGAGCTGACCGACTCCCTCGACAAGGTTCGGCCGACGGCGGCCGAGGCCGTGATCCACCGCTCGGGCAGACTGGCCGGCGGAGCGTCGGCGGTAAAGGAGCAACGGACAATGTCGGTGGATCATCTGCTGCAGCTGATCCCGCCGCTGGCGGTCTACATCGTCGTGGGTGTGGTCGTCGGGGTGGAAAGCCTCGGCGTTCCGCTGCCCGGTGAGATCGTCCTGGTCAGCGCGGCCCTATTGTCGTCGCGCCACGAGCTCGACGTCTCGCCGGTGTGGATCGGCGCGGCCGCGATCACGGGCGCGGTGATCGGCGACTCGATCGGCTACTTCATCGGGCGGCGCTTCGGGATGCGGCTGTTTGACTGGGCAGGACGCCGGTTCCCGCGGCATTTCGGGCCGGCACACGTCGCCGCCGCCCAGCGGGTGTTCAACCGGTGGGGCGTCTGGACGGTGTTCTTCGGCCGGTTCATCGCGCTGCTGCGGATCTTCGCGGGCCCGCTCGCCGGCGCCCTGCGGATGGTCTACCGCCACTTCCTGGCCGCCAACGTGGCGGGCGGGATCGTCTGGGCCGGGGGGACCACGGCCGCGGTGTACTACCTCGGCATCGTCGCCGAGACGTGGCTCTCGCGGTTCTCCTGGATCGGGCTGGCCGTCGCGCTCGCCGTCGGCCTGACGATCGGCTGGATCGTGCGCAGGCGCACCAAACGCCTGGTGGAGGCCTACGCCGAAGAGGCGTAGCCGGCGGCCCCGACGCGGCCCACCGGGACGCCGTGCCCCAGCACGTCGACGCGGCCGATCTCGCCGAGCGCCGGCGCGTCGACGCCGAGCTGCCGCAGGGCCGCCGCGACGACCGCGGGAACCGGCCGCAGCGAACCGTCCAGGATCTTGATCGCCAGCGCCCGCCCGTCGGGCAGGGCCGCGGCGAACACGCCCTCCGCATCGTCCTTGGCGACCAGCCCGGGAACACCCTCGACGAACCGGGTCACCGGGCGTCCGGTGCCGCCCAGCCACCAGGGGTACGCCTGGATGGCTGCGACCACCCGTCCCTCCCGGGGTGTCGGCGGGCCCCGGACCGAGCCGTCGACCCTCGCGCATCCTCGGCGAGCATCGGACACCCGCGATCTCGATGGTGCGAGTGAGGGACGGCACGCGGCCCCACCCACATGCCCACCCCGCTGGGGGATGGCCGGCGCGCCTCTCGCCAGGACCCTCGTCTGGGCGGTTCGGTCCCCGGGCAAGGACCGGCCTGCCCACCGGTCACCTGTCCGCCGGCCCGAGGGAGAATCATGCTCGCCGACCGCACGACGCTCGCCCAGTTCCTCATCGAGCAGCGGCGGCACCATCCGGACGCCAGCGGGGATCTGAACGGGCTGATCCTCGATGTCGCGTTCGCCTGCAAGGCGATCTCCAAGCGGGTCGCCCAGGGGGCGCTCGGCGGGGTGCTCGGCGCCGCAGACCGGACGAACGTCCAGGGCGAGGCCCAGCAGAAGCTCGACGTGCTGGCCAACGAGCTGTTCCTGCGCGCCAACGAGTGGGGCGGATACGTGGCGGGCATGGTGTCGGAGGAGATGGACGAGCCCTACTTCGTCCCGGCGCAGTACCCGCGCGGAAAATACCTGCTGGTGTTCGACCCGCTCGACGGCTCGTCCAATATCGACGTCAACGTCGCGGTCGGCAGCATCTTCTCGATCCTGCGGGCCCCCCACCCCGGCGTGGACGCGACCGCGGAGGACTACCTGCAACCCGGCACCGAGCAGGTCTGCGCGGGATACGCGATCTACGGCCCCTCGACCATGCTGGTCCTCACGGTCGGGACCGGCGTGCACGGCTTCACCCTCGAGCCCCAGCTCGGGGAGTTCATCCTCACCCACCCGTCGATCCGGCTCCCGGCCACCGCCAGCGAGTTCGCGATCAACGCCTCGAACCGGCGCTTCTGGGAACCGGCGGTGGAGCGCTACGTCGACGAATGCCTCGCCGGCCGAACCGGTCCCCGCGCGAAGGACTTCAACATGCGCTGGGTTGCGTCGCTCGTCGCCGAGGCGCACCGCATCCTCACCCGGGGCGGGGTTTTCCTCTATCCCCGGGACTCGAAGGACCCGGCGAAACCGGGGCGGCTGCGGCTGCTGTACGAGGCGAATCCGGTGGCGTTTCTCGTGGAGCAGGCGGGCGGCGCAGCGAGCACCGGGTGGGGTCAGGTGCTCGAGGTCGTTCCGGGCGGGCTGCACCAGCGCATCGCATTGATCTTCGGGGTGACCGAGGAGGTCGAGCGGATCGAGCGGTACCACCGCGAGCACAACGAGCGCGCCTTCGACTCTCCGCTGTACGGGACCCGCGGCCTCTTCCGCGCGACGGCTGTCTGAGGAAGGGCGACACGTGTCACAGAAGCACCCCATCATCTCGGTCACCGGTTCCTCGGGCGCCGGGACGACGTCGGTCATGCGTACGTTCGAGCAGATCTTCCGTCGGGAGGGCGTGGACGCGGCGTTCATCGAGGGCGACAGCTTCCACCGCCACGACCGGGCCGAGATGCGGGCCGCGATGGCCGACGCGCACGCCCGCGGCGACGATGCCTTCAGCCACTTCGGGCCGGAGGCGAACCTGTTCGGCGAGCTCGAGGAGCTGTTCCGGACGTACGGCGAGAGCGGCACCGGCAAGGTGCGGCGCTACCTGCACAACGAGGAGGAGGCGGCGCCCTACGGGCAGGAGCCGGGCACGTTCACGCCCTGGGAGAATCTGCCCGCGGACTCGGACCTGATGTTCTATGAGGGCCTGCACGGTGCGGTCGTGACCGACGAGGTGGACGTCGCCCGGCACGCCGACCTGCGCATCGGTGTCGTCCCGGTGATCAACCTGGAATGGATCCAGAAGCTCCAACGGGACAAGACCGCGCGCGGGTACTCCACCGAGGCGGTGACCGAGACGATCCTGCGCCGGATGCCCGACTACGTGAACTACATCTGCCCGCAGTTCTCCCGTACGGACGTCAACTTCCAGCGGGTGCCGGTGGTGGACACGTCCAACCCGTTCATCGCCCGGACCATCCCGACGCTGGACGAGTCGATGCTCATCATCCGGTTCCGTGACCCGCACGGAATCGACTTCTCGTATCTGCTCGCCATGCTGCACGACTCGTTCATGTCGCGGGCGAACACCATCGTGTGCCCGGGCGGGAAGATGGACCTCGCGATGCAGCTCATCTTCACGCCGATGATCCTGCGGCTGATCGAGCGGCGGAACGCCGCGATGAGGAGCCGGTGAGGTCCGCACCCGTTGTGGGCGGCGGCTGTCACACCTGCCCGTCCGGTGATCACCAGAAAGGGGGCATACGCCGCACGTCTGCGGCGTATGTCCCTTATTACCGATCATGGGCGCAAGGGTTTCCGATCCGACAACGATTCCTCACTCGTGAACCGGAAACGGACCAACCCCGTGGTCTGCTGAGTTGTGCGCCGCCAGGGACTCGAACCCCGAACCCGCTGGTTAAGAGCCAGCTGCTCTGCCAATTGAGCTAGCGGCGCAGATCTTGACTTGTTGTGCTGCTGCGCCCCACCGCTCGACGCCTGCGGAACGCTAGCACAGCGTCTCGGAGGCACCGGGCGGTGGGAACCGCACCGGGTGAGTGACGGGACTCGAACCCGCGACTTCCTGGACCACAACCAGGTGCTCTACCAGCTGAGCTACACCCACCATCAGCACCGACCGCGGTCGGTGTCGAGAACGATCCTAGCGCCCGGCCGCGTCCCCCTCGACAGGGGACCCCGGCTGCGGTTCGGCGAGCGCCGCAACGACCGCCTTGACCTCCTCCGCGCTCGGGCCGGGCGCCGCCACGAACATCGTCCTTCGATAGTAGGACAGCTCTCGGATCGACTCCCGGATGTCGGCGAGGGCGCGGTGGGCCAGCGTCTTCTCCGGCTTGGCGTTGTACACGTCCGGGTACCACCGCCGGGCGAGCTCCTTGAGCGAGGAGACGTCGACCGCCCGGTAGTGCAGGTGAGCGTCGAGCTCAGGCATGTCGCGGGCCAGGAAGCCGCGGTCGGTCGCGATGGAGTTTCCGGCCAGCGGCGCGGTGCGGGGCTCGGGAACGTGGCTGCGGATATAGGCCAGCACGAGCTGCTCGGCCTCGGCGAGGCGCACCGTGGAGCTGCGCACCTCGTCGGTCAGCCCGGAGCGGGCGTGCATGTCCCGCACCACCTCCGGCATCCCGCGAAGCGCAGACTCGTCGGCGTGGATGACGACGTCCACGCCCTCGCCGAGCACGTTCAGCTCGCCGTCGGTCACCAGCACGGCAATCTCGATGAGGGCGTCGCGCCGGAGATCCAGCCCGGTCATCTCGCAGTCGATCCACACCAGACGATCGTTCATTCCGCCACATTAAGCGCTAGGCTCCCCGGACGTGGGGGAGAACCCGAACGCGGCCCAGCAGAGTCCCGCACAGACGAGTCCCACACAGCAGATCGCCGCCGGTTATACGACCGAGGGGGCGGCCCTCGAGCTCGGCACCGTTCTGATCGACGGGGCGGTCGATCCGGCCGCGCGGGTGCGCATCCCCCTCGCCACCCTGAACCGGCACGGCCTCGTCGCCGGTGCCACCGGAACCGGGAAGACCAAGACCCTGCAGGGGCTCGCCGAGCAGCTCGCCACGGCCGGGGTTCCGGTGCTGCTCGCCGATATCAAGGGCGATCTGTCCGGGCTGGCCAGGCAGGGCGTACCGAACGCCAAGATCGAGAGCCGGGCCGCGGACACCGGCGACGACTGGGCGCCCGCCGCGTTCCCCGTCGAGTTCGTGTCGTTGGGCGGGAAGAGCTCGGCCGTTCCGATCCGGGCGACGCTCACCCAGTTCGGCCCGATCCTGCTGTCGAAGGTGCTCGATCTCAACGACACCCAGGAGTCGACCCTCGGACTGATCTTCCACTGGGCCGACCAGCGGGGGCTGCCGCTGCTGGACACCAAGGACCTGCGCGCCGTCATCCAGCACCTGACCTCCGACGAGGGCAAGGCTGACCTCAAGGGGATCGGCGGGGTGTCGTCGGCGACGGCGGGGGTCATCCTGCGGGCGCTGGTCAACCTGGAGGCCCAGGGTGGCGAGGATTTCTTCGGTGAGCCGGAGTTCGATCCGGCCGAGCTGATGCGGGTGGTCGACGGCCGGGGCGTCGTGACCCTGCTCGAGCTGGCCGATCAGACCACCAACCCGCGGCTGTTCTCCACCTTCCTGATGTGGCTGCTCGCCGAGCTGTTCGAGGAGCTCCCCGAGGCGGGCGACCTGGACAAGCCCAAGCTCGTGTTCTTCTTCGACGAGGCGCATCTGTTGTTCACCGACGCGTCGAAGGCGTTTCTGGAACGCATCGAGCAGACCGTGAAACTGATCCGGTCCAAGGGCGTCGGGGTGTTCTTCTGCACGCAACTGCCCACCGATGTGCCGAACGCGGTGCTGTCCCAGCTCGGCGCGCGGATCCAGCACGCGCTGCGGGCGTTCACCCCGGAGGATCAGGCGGCGCTGGCCAGGACGGTCAAGACCTACCCGACGACGAAGCACTACCGCCTCGACGAGGCGCTGACGTCGTTGGGCATCGGCGAGGCGATCGTCACGGTGCTGTCCGAGCGGGGTGCGCCGACGCCGGTCGCCTGGGTCCGGATGCGGGCGCCGCGGTCGCTCATGGCCGCGATCGGCGACGACGCCGTGACGGCGGCGGCCAAGGGCTCCCCGCTGTATGCCACGTACGGCGAGACCGTCGACCGGGAGTCGGCATACGAGCGACTCACCACCAAGATCGCCGAGGCCCCCGCTCCGCCGGCTGCCGCCGCGCCCGAGTCTCGTCGCGCGGAGCGGGAGGAGCCCGGCGTGGTCGCCGAGGTGCTCGGCTCGCCGGTGGTGAAGTCCTTCCTGCGCTCGGCCGCCAGCGCGCTGGGCCGGGAGATCAACCGGGGCCTGTTCGGTACCCGCCGCCGGAGGCGCTGACCCCCCTGTGAGTGTGGTGCACCGGGTCGAGCAGATCGGGGGTGGTCGCGTCGGCCAGGGCCGCCCCGTCGGCGGCGGCGATGTCGAGCACCCGGTAGCCGCCGTCGCCGGCCGCGGTCACGGCCTGCACGGTCACCAGCCCGGCCCGCCGCTGGAACACGCTCTGCCGGAACGTCCAGCCGATCACGCCGGTGCGCTGCAGCGCGACGGTTCGCCGGTGCAGGCTGCCCTGCCGCGCGACCAGATAGCGGGCGGTCAGGGCGTGGCCGAGGCTGCGGTAGCGATCGAGCCCCAGCAGCAGGGCGATCGGCAGCAGCGCCAGCGACACCGGCCCGAGCCAGGCGAGGCCGGGGAGCAGCGCCGCGACCAGCCACGCCGCCGCGATGAGCCCGACCGCCGACCCGAGGACCCTGGTCAGCCTGCGGGTCAGCGCCGCCCGCGGATGCCGCCGCAGCGGAGCCCCGACGATCATGGACGGATCCTCGTGCAGCACCACCGCCGCAACCCGGCCGGCCTCGGCGCGCGGGGCCGGGGGCTGCAGCGCACCACCGTGGGTGTCCTCGGCCAACCCGGTCGACACGGCCCGCGCCTGCGCCCCGCGACCGGCCCGCAGCAGGAGTGGCTCGCTGACCAGGACCCCGCGCAGCCGTCGCCCGGACACCGACAGCGATCGCCGGGTCAGCAGCCCGCGCCGCACCCGCAGCGTCCCGTCGGCCTCGCGGGTCAGCCGGTAGTTCCACCAGCGCTCGATGAACAGCAGCACCGAGCCGACGACGGCGATCACCAGCAGCACCACGCCCACCACCGCCGTCCCGACCCAGACGGGGGCCTCGGCGAGGCGGTCCGCGGCCGTGTCGACGGTGGGGACGTCCCGCGGATCGACGCCAAGGTCGTCGAACAGCCGCCAGACCGCCCCGAGCACCAAGCCGATCCCGGCCAGCGAGGAGACCGTGAGCGGCGCGTAGCGCACCCACGACGGGTCCAGCCGGGCCAGCTCCTCGGCGGGCGGCGCCGCGGGAGCCGGAGCCTCGGCCGAGCCGTCGGGCGCGGGTACGGGAAGCGCCAGCAGCTCCCGGCGCAACCCCTCGGCCTCCGCGGTGTCGACCGCGTCGAGGTCGAGCTGATGAAGCCCGGCGTGCGAACCAGCGGCGGCGCTCACCCGCACGACGCTCAGCCCGAAGATCCTGTGCACCAGCTTGGCAGTGAGATCGACGGTGCGGATGCGGTCGCGGGGCACCGAGGTGCGCTGCCGGTTCAGCCAGCCCTTGTGCAGCTCGACGCGATCAGCGGTGATGCGGTAGCGAGTGGTCAGCCAGCGGATGGCACCCAGCAGAATCAGCAGGCCGGTGATGCCGAGTGCGATCCACACCCGGACGGGGTCACCACGCCCGGTGAGCAGCACGATCGCGAACACCGGCAGCAGCCGCACGATGGTGTCCAGCGGAGTGACCACGAGCATCCGCGGGTGCAGACGGCGCCAGGGTGGGTCGTCTCGCCGCGGTTCATCCGGAGCGACACCTGCCTGCCGGGCGTGGTGGGGGGACTCGGTCACGTCGCGTCCCCGGGGGTGGCCTGGGTGGTCTCGGTGAGCATCCGGGCGAGCTCGGCGGCGTCGGCCGCGGCCAGCCCGTTGATCTTCACCGGACCACGTGCGGACGCCGTCGTCACGGTGACGCTGGCCAGCCGCAGCAGCTGCTGCAACGGCCCGTGTTCGGTGTCCACCGTCTGAACCCGCGAGATCGGGGCGATCCGCCATTCCCGGACCAGCAGACCCGAAAGGGTGTAGACCGCCTGGTCGGTGACCTCCCAGCGATGGATCCGGAACAGGATCGGAGGGACGATCAGCGCATACCCGGCGACGGTCACAGCGGTCGCGATCGTGGTACCGACCAGCCAGCCCGGGGCGGAGTCGGCGAGTACCACCAGCGCGGAGAGTTGCGGGACGGTCAGCAGAATCAGCGCGACGACGGCCCGCAGCTGCCACCACCGGATCGCGCGGGGGTTCACCTGATGGGCGGGCGGGCGCAACGGAAGCGCGGTCTGCATGGCTCCACTCTGCCGGACCCGGGTCGCGGCGATCGGACGCTCCGGATGAGATCAGCCGGTGGACTCGCGAGGCGTCCACCGCGCGGCCCAGGCCGCGCTCCCTGCCGATCGGGCGGACCCGACGGGAGACCGGCAGCGACGGCCCGGACGGGCGTCCGGCCCGAGGGCACGGGCTGGTCCGTCTGTACTAGCGTCACGCGATGCGCGATGCAGGGCAGCTGCCGGTGCTGGTGGGGATCGGCCAGGTCCGGGGCAACCGGGAGCGGACGGTCGCGGGGGCCCGCGAGCCGGTCCGGCTCATCCTCGACGCGCTGTGCGCCGCCGCGGCCGACGCCACCCCCGACGCGAGCTGCCGGCTGGTGCGCGACCTCGACGCGATCGACACCGTGCACGTCGTGAGCTGGACCTACGCCGATCTTGCGAGCATGCTCGCCGAGCGGCTCGGCGCCGATCCGAGGTACCGTGGCGGAGTTCCGGTCGGCGGGCATCACCCGGCCGAACTGGTCGACCGCGCCGCGGCGCGGATCGCGGCCGGGGAGTCCCGGGTATCGGCGATCGTCGGCGGAGAGGCGCAGGCGAGCGTCGCCGTGCTGGCCAGGGCGGGGGTCGACCCGGCCCGTGATCTGAGCTGGAGCGCCGAGCCCGGTGGCCCGGCCTGCTTCGACCCCGACGTGCTGGGCAGCCCGGCCATGCGGGCCGCCGGTCTCGTGCTGCCCACCAGGGTCTATCCGTTGTTCGAGAACGCGCTGGCCCACCGGCTCGGCCACACCCCCGCCGAGGCCGCTGCCTGGTCGGCCGCGCTCTATGCGGGGTTCTCGCAGGTCGCGGCGGCCAATCCCGCGGCATGGGACCCGCGGGTGCGCACCGCGGCCGAGATCGCCGAGGTGGCGCCCGGCAACCGGATGGTCTGCGAGCCCTATCCGCTGGCGATGAACGCGATGCCGTTGGTCGACCAGGCCGCCGCGGTCGTGCTCACTTCGCTCGCCGCCGCCCGCGAGTACGGCGTCCCCGAGGAGAAGATCGTGCACGTGTGGGGCGGCGCGGGTGCCGTCGACGCCGCGGACGTGCTGCAGCGGCCGTCGTTCGGCGACTCCGCGGCGCTCGCGTCGGTGCTCGACCGGTGCCTGGCGGCGGGCGGTCTCACCGTCGACGAGCTGGACGTCATCGATGTCTACAGCTGCTTCCCGGTCGTCCCGAAGATCGCGATCCGCCACCTCGGGCTGCCCTCCGCCGCGGTGCCGACCGTGACCGGCGGACATTCAGCCTTCGGCGGACCGCTGAGCAACTACAGCCTGCATGCGCTCGTGGCCGCGGCCGGGCGGCTGCGTTCCGGGGCGCGGACCGCGCTCGTTCAGGCCAACGGCGGCTATCTCACGCAGCAGCACGCGGTGCTGCTCGGCCGCGACCCGCACCCCCGCGGATACATCGGCGACCCGGAGCCGGTGGCCACCGCCGGCCCGGCGCCGCGGGTCATCTCACCGGTCGAGGGCGAGGCTGTCGTGGAGACCGCGACGGTCGAGCACGGTCGCGAGGGTGGTCCGGACCGGGCTTTCCTCGTCGCGCGGACCGCCGCCGGCGAGCGCTTCGCCGTGCAGACCGCTCCCGGCGACGCGGCCAGCGTGCAGGTGCTCTCGCTCTACGGGGAGAAGGCCAGCAGGGAGGTGGTCGGGCGTCGGGTCCGGGTCGAGCTTCGGGATGGCTTCGCGGTGGTGGATCCGGCCTGACGGCCGGCGGGCGGAGCGCTCAGCGAGCGCGCCAGTAGCCCGTCGCGTAGACGGCGCGGCGGTCGAAGCCGCGCTCGCCGATCAGGTGTCCGCGCAGCTCCTTGACCGCCGCTGACTCGCCCGCCAGCCACGCCTGCCCGCGCCCGTCCGGATACGTCGCGGCGCGCACCGCATCGACCATGGGTTCGCCGGCGGCACGGGCGCCCCGGTGCACCCAGTGCACCTGCGCCGACCCGGGGAGTCGCTGTTCCTCGTCGGTGTCGGCGACCTCCAGATAGGCCACCGCGGGGACCTGCGGTGGAATCGCTTCCAGCACCGTGGCGACGGCGGGCATCGCCGTCTCGTCGCCGATCACGACGTGGAACTCCGCCGCCGGGTCGAGCGTCCAGCGTCCGCCGGGCTCGGAGACCCCCACCCACGCGCCGGGTCGGGCGTCGCGCGCCCACGCCGCGGCGGGGCCGTGGCCGGAGTGCAGCACGAAGTCGACGTCGAGCTCCCCGGCGCCCTCGTCGAAGCGCCGGACGGTGTACGTGCGGATCGTGGGGCGAGCCTCGCCCGCGGGCCACACCGGCCCGCCGGTGCTGGCGCGGGGGACGGCCGGACGCTCCTGGCCTTCGACCGGGAAGAACATCTTGACTCTGCGGTCCGGGCCGCAGCCAGGGAAACCCGTCAGCTCGTCGCCGGTCAGGGTGATCCGGATCATCCGCGGGGTGATCCGCTCGCTGCGCCGGACCTGCAGCAGCCGTGGTGCCGTCGTCGTCATCGAGTCTGCGGCGTGGAAGCCCCGGCTTCAGCCGTGGGGAGGAAACGCCGCTCCCTCCTTTCACTGAATGAAGCCCTACCATGTGAGTATGGGGTCCCGGGTGGTGAAGCGGGCGTACCGCTACCGCTGCTACCCGACCAACGAGCAGACGGTAGGGATGGACGCCGGGATCACCAGCCTGGTCACCCTCTCCACCGGGGAGAAGATCGCCAACCCGCGGCACGAACGGTGCGACCGCAAGCGGTTGGCGTTGGCGCAGCGTCGGCTGGCCCGCACGCAGAAGGGACCGGCGAACCGGCCAAGGCCCGTGCGAAGGTAGCGAAGATTCACTGCCGGATCCGGGATCGTCGCCACGACTTCCTGCACAAGCTGTCCACGAGGATCATCCGTGAGAACCAAACGGTGGTCATCGAGGACCTGAACGTCCGCAATCTGGTGGGCAACCACCGTCCGGCCCGCGCGATCAGCGACGCGTCGTGGTCGCAGTTGCGGCGGATGCTGGAGTACAAGGCCGACTGATACAGCCGCACCGTGATCGCGATCGACCGCCGGTATCCGAGCAGCAAGACTTGCTCGGCGTGCGGGGCGATCGCCGAGAAGTTGCCGCTGGCGGTGCGGGAGTGGACGTGGCGGTGCGGCGCGGTCCACGACCGGGACGTGAATGCGGCGGTCAACATCAAAGCGGCCGGGCTGGCCGTGCTCGCCTGCGGAGACGGGGTAAGACCGGCCAGGGCGAAAGCCCCGGCGGGCGACCGTCGCTGAAACAGGAAGATCCCCACCGCGAGGTTGGGAATCCCCGCTTCCAAGCGTGGGGAGGAAGTCAACGGATGGCATTCTGCCTCCGCGCTACTCGCTGCTCACGGGCGCCTTGGCGCAAGCCCCGTCCAGACCAGGTCCATCAGGTACTCGGTGGCCTGCTCGCCGGTGAGCCGTGGGTCGCGGCCGCGCCACACGGCCAGCCGCTCACAAGCCCCGACGATCACGTTGGCCCAGCCGATGAGCCGGTGCGGGTCGGCGTCGGGAACCTGCACCGCGAGCATCCCGGCGATGAAGTCGGTCTGCTGGCGGCGGATCTCCTCGAGCGCGGAGCAGGTGGCGGCCGAGATCGCCGACTCCGAGCACAGCAGCGCCCACGCGGGGCGCTGGACGTCGAGGAAGTCGAAGAACGCCTTCGTGCCGCGGCGCAGCATGTCCTCCGGACCGTCGGCGGCGGCCGCCGCGACGGAGGTGACCTCGAGCAGCTGGGTGCGGGTTTGCGTGATGCAGGCCAGCAGCAGCCCCTCCTTGGAGCCGAAATGGCTGTACAGCACGGGTTTGGTGACGCCGACCTGCTTGGCGACGGCGTCCATCGACGCGTTCTGGTATCCCCGCTCGGAGAATACGGCCACGGCGGCGTCGAGGATCTGCCGCTCGCGCTCGGCCCGGCCGACACGTTGGCGGGGGGCCCTGGTCTCCACGGCGGAGACCCTATCCCAGGGAACTTACCCGTGGTAACTTACCGTTCGGTAATGAGACTGGAGGGGCGGGCGATGGCCGAACGGGTCCCTTCGGACGTCGAGATCGTCATCGTCGGCAGCGGGTTCGCCGGCCTCGGCGCCGCGGTGAAACTCGATGAGGCCGGCCGGCCCGACTACGTGATCCTGGAGAAGGACGACGCCCTCGGCGGCACCTGGCGGGACAACGACTACCCCGGCTGCGCCTGCGACGTCGAGTCCTATCTGTACTCCTTCTCCTTCCGGCCGAATCCGAACTGGACCCGCACGTTCGCGCGGCAGCCGGAGATCTGGGACTACCTCGAGGACATCGCCGATCATTACCGGCTGCGCGATCGCATCCACTTCGGAGCCCGGGTCGTCGGCGCGGAATGGGACGGCTCGCGTTGGGAGGTCCGGATCGCGGACGGCTCGACGGTCCGCGCCCGGTTCGTCATCTGGGGTACCGGAGCGCTGCACGTGCCGTCGATCCCGGAGATCGACGGGCTCGACCGGTTCGCCGGCACCGCCTTCCACTCCGCGCGGTGGGACCACTCGCACGACCTGCGGGACAGGCGGGTCGCCGTGATCGGCACCGGGGCCAGTGCGATCCAGTTCGTCCCGGCCATCGCACCCGGCGTCGCATCCCTGACGCTGTTCCAGCGCACCGCGCCCTGGGTGCTGCCCAAACCCGACCGCCCGATCAGCGACCGCACCCGTCGGCTGACGGCGCGGTTCCCGGTGCTGCAGAAGCTGATCCGCTGGAAGCTCTACTGGCAGCACGAGATGCTCGTCGCGGGTTTCCTCAACCCGCGGTTCATGACGCTGATCGCGCGCTTCGGCCGCCGCTGCCTCGACCGCGCCTTCGCCGGCGCGCCCGCGCTCAAGGCCGAACTCACCCCGACCTTCACCATCGGCTGCAAGCGCATCCTGCTCTCCAACGACTACTACCCGACGCTGCGCCGGGACAACGTCACGGTCGAGACCGGCGACATCGCCCGGATCACCGAGAACGGCGTGGTGACCGCAGACGGCGTCGAGCACGAGGTCGACACGATCATCTTCGGCACGGGATTCAAGGTCGGCGACGGGATGGCGCAGGTGGCGGTCACGGGCCGCGGCGGCGTCAAGCTCGTCGACGCCTGGCGCGACGGCAGCCAGGCGCTGCTCGGCACGACCGTCGCGGGCTTCCCGAACCTGTTCCTCGTGGTCGGTCCGAACACCGGCCTCGGGCACAGCTCGATGATCTACATGATCGAGTCGCAGCTGAACTACATTCTCGACGCGCTGCGTGTCGTCGACCGACACGGAGCCACGGCGATCGACACCGTCGCCGAGCGGCAGGACGCGTTCAACGCCGAGATCCAGTCCCGGCTGGAGAACGCGGTGTGGAGCCAGGGCGGCTGTGTGAGCTGGTACCTCGACGAGCACGGTCGCAACCGCACGCTCTGGCCCGGCTCCACGTTCAGCTTCCGCAGGCGCACCCGCAGGATCGATCCGGCCGACCACGAGCTGCTGGTCTGATCCCCCTGTGAGTGCGTAACAGTGTTAGAACACTGTTACGCACTCACAGGGCGTTTCACCTGGGGTTATTCGGCGGGGCCCGCGTGGATCTCCTCTAGGCTGACCGGACCATGTCCGTGGTGGTCGTCGGAGCCGGCATCGCCGGGGTCGCCTGCGCCCTCGAGCTGCGGGCGGCCGGGGTGGCCGTGCGTGTGCTGGATCGGGCGCCGGTTGTCGGCGGGCGGATGGCCAGCCGAGAGCTGCACGGGCGGGTCGTCGACTACGGCGCCGCGTACTTCACCGTGCGCGACCGCGAGTTCGCCGACGTCGTTGCCCATTGGCAGGCGCGTGGCCTCGCCCGGCCGTGGACCGCGGAGCTCGCCGTCCTGGACGCCGGGGGCAGGGGGCACTCACCGGGTCCGATGCGCTGGGCCGCCCCGGGCGGGCTGCGCAGCCTGGTCGCCGATCTCGCCGCGGGACTCGACCTTCAACTCGGCCACGAGGTGCGCCGCGTCGGCCCCGGCCCGGTGGTCGACGGCGAACCCGCCGACGCCGTGGTGCTCGCCATGCCGGACCCGCAGGCCGTCCGTCTGCTCGATCCGGCCTCGCCCGCCGCGGCGTGCGTGACCGGTCGAGCCTGGCACCCGGTGCTCGCCGTCGCCGCGGGTTTCCCGGAGCGTGAGTGGGCCGACCTGCCGGCCGCGTTCGTCAACGACCATCCCGTGCTCTCGCTCGTCGCCGACGACGGTGACCGCCGCGGCGACGGCGCGCCGGTGCTCGTCGCGCACTCCACCGCGGCGCTCGCCCGCCGCTACGACAGCGACCCCGACGCCGCGGTGGCCGCGGTGGTCGGTGCGGTTCGCGACCTACTCGGACTCGCAAGTTATACAGTGTGGACGGACATCCATTGGTGGCCGTGCGCCGCGCCGGAGATCGGACGCGACGAGCCGTTCCTGTTCGGCGACGACGGCATCGGGCTGGCCGGTGACGGCTGGGGCAGCCCGCGGATCGAGACGGCCTGGCGGTCCGGCACCCTGCTCGGCCGAGAGCTGGCTCGCCGGCGGCGCAGCGACTGAATCAGTCGAGGGCGTGCAGCGACAGGAGGATGTCCTCCGGCGGCTCGCCGGCCCGGACCTCCCCGATGCGGCGCGCCGTCCAGCCCTCGCCGTCGTGCAGCGCCAGCATCATCCGCTCGTCGAAACGCAACCGGGACAACGCGGCCCGCCCGTCCGCGCGGCCGACCGGTCGTCAGCCGGCCTGCGGCCTCGGGCGCCCGCGGAGATCGGCCCGGAACAGCGGGGCGACCAGGCCGACGACGATGCGCAGCAGCCGTCCGGCCGGACCGGGTCATGAACTTGACGAAACCCACGTGAGGCCTCCGTAGCAGGTCGCGGATGTGGTCACTGGGTTGGACGGGCGCCGCGGCGGATCGTGGACAGCGCGGTGTCGGCCGCATTGGCTAGGTTGACGTCGTGCCAGCGCCGTCCACCCGACCGTTCGGGGACCAGCATCCGCAGGCCACGCTCACCGAGGCCGGGCCACACGATCCCGCCGCCGAGGCGGTGCTCGCCGAGCTGCGTGCCGCGCTGCCGGCCGATCGCCTGCTCACCGATCCCGACACCGTCGCCCCCTACGTGCACGACGAGGCCGAATGGGCCGACCACGGCCATCCGGTCGTGGTGGTCCGTCCGCGGGGCACCACCGAGGTCGCCGCCGTCGTCGCCGCCTGCGCGCGGCACCGGGTCCCTGTCGTCACCCGCGGGGCCGGCACGGGGCTCTCCGGCGGCGCCAACGCCGTCGAGGGTTGCGTACTGCTGTGCACCGAGCGGATGCGCGACATCGTCGAGATCAACGAGGCCGAGCGGCTCGCGGTGGTACAGCCAGGCGTGGTCAACGACGATCTGCGCGCGGCCTGCGCCGAGCGCGGGCTGTGGTACCCGCCGGACCCGGCGAGCGCCCCGTGGTCGACGATCGGCGGCAACGTCGCGACCAACGCCGGCGGCCTGTGCTGCGTGAAGTACGGCGTGACCCGCGACTATGTGCTCGCGCTCGAGGTCGTCACGGCCGCCGGGGAGGTGGTCCGTCTGGGCCGGCGCACCGCCAAGGGCGTGGCGGGCTACGACCTGGCCGGGCTGATGGTCGGCTCCGAGGGCACCCTCGGCGTGATCACCGAGATCACCGTGCGGTTGCGGCCGCTGCGCACCACTCCACCGCGGACCGTCGTCGGGTTCTTCGACACGCTCGCCGAATGCGGCGCCGCCGTCGCCGCGGTCACCGCGCAGGGACTGCAGCCCGCCGCGTTCGAGCTGATCGACCGGCACTGCCTGCGCGCGGTGAACGAATGGCGCCGCGCCGGGCTGCCCGAGGACGCGGCCGCGCTGCTGCTCGCGCAGACCGACCTGCCCGAGCCTGCCGCGACCGCGGAGGCCGAGGCGTTCCACGCCGCGTTCGTCGGCGCCGGGGCGAGCGAGGCGATCATGTCGACCGATCCGGTCGAGGCCGAGGCGTTGTTCGAGGCGCGGCGGCTCGCCTACCCGGCGTTCGAGCAGCGCGGCGACGCCCTGCTCACCGAGGACGTGTGCCTGCCCCGCGGGCGGCTGGCCGAGATGCTCGAGCGGGTCGAGGAGATCTCGGCCCGCAACGACACCTTCATCGCCAACGTCGCGCACGCCGGCGACGGCAACCTGCATCCGTTGATCATCGTTCCGCACCGGGACCAGGCCGCGAAGGCGCGCGCCCAGGTGGCGTTCGACGAGATCGTCGACGCGGCGATCGCGCTGGGCGGCACGGTCACCGGCGAGCACGGCGTGGGCCTGCTCAAACGGGCCGGGATGCACAAGGAGCTCGGCCCGGGGGTGCTGGCGCTGCAGCGCGCGGTCAAGGCGGCCCTGGATCCGCACGACATCCTCAACCCGGGCAAGGTAGTGGGGTGAGCCAGCCGCTTCTCCCAGCCCTGCTCGACCCGTCCGACCGCCCCGCCCTGACCTTCCCCGACGGGGAGTTGACCTACGCGCAGCTGGCCACCGCCGCAACCGAGCTGGCGGGGGCCCTCGCCGGTCGCGCCCGCGTCGCGGTGTGGGCGACGCCGACGCTGCCGACCGCCGTTGGGGTCGTCGCCGCGCTGATGGCCGGTGTGCCCGTGGTCCCGATCAATCCGAGGATCGGCGAGCGCGAACTGGAGCACGTCGTCTCCGACGCCGCCCCCGACACGGTGCTGGCCGCCCCCGACGCCGAGCTCCCCGCCCCGCTCACCCACCTCTCCCGCGAGCCGGGGTTTTTCCGCGAGCGAGTCGGGGCGTCGTGCAGCGCTCCGCCGCACGAGCCGGCGCCGGACGCCCCGGCGTTCGTCATCTACACCTCCGGCACGACCGGCCCGCCGAAGGGCGCGGTTCACACCCGCGCCGCGATCGCGGCCAACCTCGACGCGCTCGCCGACGTCTGGGCCTGGACCGACCGCGACCGGCTCGCCCACGCGCTGCCGCTGTTCCACGTCCACGGGCTGGTGCTCGGGGTGCTCGGCCCGCTGCGTCGGGGCGGCTCGCTGCATCACCTCGGCGGGTTCGACGCCGCCGGCCTCGCCGCCGCGGTCAGCAGCGGCGCGACGATGGTGTTCGGCGTCCCCACGCATTACCACCGGCTCGCCGACGAGCTCGCCGCGGACCCGGACGCCGCTGCGGCGATCGGGCGCGCCCGCCTGCTGGTGTCGGGTTCGGCGGCGCTGACCGCCGTCGACCACGCGCGGATCGAGAAGGCCACCGGGCTCGCCGTCCGAGAGCGCTACGGGCTGACCGAGACGCTCATCCTCACCGCGGCCCGGGCCGACGACGAGGCCGAGCCCGGCACCGTCGGGCGCCCGCTCCCCGGAACCGAGGTCCGGCTGGCCCCGTTGGCCGCCGACCCGGACGCCCCGGTGGGCGACGACGAGCTGGGCGCGGTCGAGGTGCGCGGCCCCGGCCTGTTCTCCGGCTACCTCAACCGGCCCGACGCCACCGCCGCCGCCCACACTCCCGACGGCTGGTTCGCGACCGGTGACATCGGACGCTGGACGCTGTCCGGGTCACTCGCGCTGGTCGGCCGGATGGCATCGGATCTGATCAAGTCCGGCGGATACAAGATCGGGGCCGGGGAGATCGAGAACGCGCTGCTGGAGTACCCGGGCGTCGCCGAGGCCGCGGTGATCGGGGTCCCGGACGACGATCTCGGCGAGCGCGTCGTCGCCGTCGTCGTCCCGGCCGGTGAGCCGCCCACCGCGCGGACACTGATCGACCACGTCGCCGCGCTGCTCGCCCCGCACAAGCGCCCGCGGGAGATCCGGTTCGTCGAGGCGTTGCCGCGCAACGACATGGGCAAGGTGCAGAAGCGCCGCCTGTAACTCGTCCGCGAGTCGCGGTATTTCCGTGGCCGAGTCGCGGTACTTCCGCGACGAGGCATCGCGCTCGCCGACGGCCGCGGTGGCACGATCGCGGTCGTGACCGACCCTCGCGACCCGGTGGCCGACCTGCGGCGCATCGCCTTTCTGCTGGAGCGCGCCCACGAGTCGACCTACCGCGTCCGCGCCTTCCGGGGCGCCGCTGCGGCGCTGCGCCGCCGAACGCCCGACGAGCTCATCCGGCTCGTCGAGTCGGGCGAGCTGCGGCAGATGCGCGGCGTCGGCGAGGTGACGGCCCGCTGCGTGGCGGAGTCGCTGGCCGGTGAGGTGCCGGTCTATCTGCGGCGGCTCGAGGCGACGGAGGGGACGCCGCTCGACGAGGCGGCCGCCGGGCTGCGGGCGGCGTTGCGCGGGGACTGCCACACCCACACCGACGCCTCCGACGGCGGTTCGCCGCTGCGCGAGATGGTCGAGACCGCCCGCGAGCTGGGCCACGAGTACCTGGTGATCACCGATCACTCGCCCCGGCTGACGGTGGCCAACGGGCTGTCGGCCGAGCGGCTGCGGGCCCAGATCGAGCAGATCACCGAGCTGAACGCCGAGCTCGACGGGTTCCGGGTGCTGACCGGCATCGAGGTCGACATCCTCCCCGACGGCGCCCTCGACCAGGAGGAGGAGCTGCTCGCCGAGCTCGACCTCGTCGTCGCCAGCGTGCATTCGCAGCTGCGGATGCCGCGCGCGGAGATGACCGAACGGATGCTCAGGGCCATCGCGAACCCACACGTCGACGTGCTCGGCCACTGCACCGGCCGGATGGTCACGGGGAGGCGCACACGGCCGGAGTCGCAGTTCGATGCCGACGCCGTGTTCGCCGCGTGCGCCGAACACGGCGTCGCTGTGGAGGTGAACTCGCGACCCGAGCGGCTCGACCCGCCGAAGCGGCTGCTGCGGCTCGCGGTGGAGGCCGGCTGCGAGTTCGCCGTCGACACCGATGCCCACGCGCCCGGCCAGCTCGACTGGCTCGACCACGGGGTCTCGCGTGCGATCGCGTGCGGGGTGCCGGCGGGGCGGGTCGTCAACAGCTGGCCGGTGGAGCGGCTGCTCGCCCAGCGGCGGTGAGCCCGGCCCGCCTCGGTCACGGAAATACCGCGACTCGCGCTCGGAACACCCCGACTCGCGGGGATGGGTCAGCGGGAGCTGCGGAGTTTGGCGTCGCCGATCAGGGAGAACATCCGCACCCGCACGGTCGGCGTCCCCGGCACCCGCGGGACCGGTGCCAGGTCGATCCTGCGGTCCCCGAGCAGGGTGAACCCGCCCAGCTCCACTTCGACGCCCTCCGGCGCGATCACCTCGACATCGCCGATCAGACTGTAGATGTCGATCTCGATCGGGCCCTCTTCGGTGATCACGGCGCCGCGCAGGTCGAGCTCGATATCGCCGATGAGCAGCACCGCCGACGTCCGGCGGCGCAATGACCAGCGGCCCCGCCTGCGGATGTCACCGATCAGGCCGACCAGCCAGGACCGCGCCGGGGCGGTCTGCCCGACAACGGCGGCGGGCAGGTCGGCGACGGTCCGGTCGATCTCCGCGGGGGTTGAGGCCCGCCAGATGAGCGCGCTGCGGTCGGTGAACTCGTCGAGGGTCAGCCTGCCCTCACCCACCGCGCGCTCGAGCTGCTGCTGCGCGGTCTGCCGCCGCGGATCGAGTGACTCCGGCGGCTGGGGCGAGACGCTCATGGACGCAACCCTACGTGTCCGGTTCGTCGGGTACCACCTGTTTCCCGGGCAGCAGTTCGAAGTCCGCGAAGTCGAACCCGGGGGAGACGACGCAGCTGACGAGTGCGGGTTCCGGACCGAGGAGCCGGGCCGCCTGCCAGCGCCTCGGCGGGACCGGGCGCTGGGGGAGCGCCCCGGGTCCGGGCGGTCCGAGGACCACCGTGGTGGGGTCGGCAGGGACGGGGCCGTCCCCGCCGAGGCAGAGCGCGACCGGCGAACCGCCGTGCCAGCACCACAACTCCGTCGAGCGGACCCGGTGCCATCGGGACTCGCCGTCGAGCAGGTACAGGATCATGGTTGCGCTGGGCCGCGGCCCGGATGCGGTCTGGACCACCATCGGCGAGGTCCACGTCCGCCGGTACCAGCCGCCCTCGGGATGCGCCGTCAGGTCGAGCTCGATGGCCAGCCGCGGTCTCCTGGTCTCCTCCCGGCCGTAACCGGCCGGGACTCCGGCCGTGCCGCTCATGCGGCACCTCGGTGGGTTCCCGCTTCGCGGGCAACCGCCGGAGCGGGCTCCGGTCTGACGTCGCCTCCACAGGCGTTTGCCGTCTCCGCCGGCCCGGCGGCCACCCGGCGACCCCCGGCCAGGATGTTGCGGGCGGCATTCAGGTCGCGATCGTATGCGGTGCCGCAGGGCGGACGGGTCCATGACCGGACCGAAAGACGGACCGCCTTGCGGCGGTTCGCCGAACCCTTCTGCTTCCGCACCAACGCTCGCTGGGCGCGGGCGAGCCGCCGTCGCGACCGTAGATACCGCGGGTTCTCAATGACCTCGCCGATCGCGTCGTTGTAGACCACCCGGGCGCACCCGAACGCCCGCGCCTGCCCCCGGGTGGGATAGACGCGGTACCGGTATCGGACGATCACCACCCGCACATCGTGGCAGCGACCGCCGAGGATCCCGCTGCCGTCGGGCCAGGCGGGCGTGGGTGCTCGCGGCATCCACTACCGCGTGTGAGTAATTCTTCACGGACAGTGGCCATCGACGGCGCCCGGATGCCACTCTTGCGGGTGGATTCGCTCCGTTCCGATCACGATCCGCGGTGGAATGTGGAGGCTGGTGGGGCAGATGTGACAGGAGGGGGGCAGTGGTGCGCATGTCGGATACCCGGCGGGTACTGGTCGCGGTGCTCAGCGGGTTCGCCCTGTTGGCGTGTGCGGTACCGGACTCGGAGCAGCCAGAACCCGCCGTCCCGTCGTCGCAGTGCACCGTCACCGCGGCCGACCGCTACGGCTGGGGCGAACCGACCCGGGCCTCGCATTTCGAGCAGGACGGTGCGCTGCCCCCCGACTGGCACGCCTACGGTCCCGAGCCGGGGCACAACAAGCAGGGCGTCCGCACCCCGGACGCCATCACGGTGAGCGCCGGCGTCGCGACCATCCGCGGCACCGTCGACGGGACGACCGGGGCGATGAGCTGGCATCCGGGGCAGCGCTTCGGCCGCTGGGAGGCGTGTGTCCGCTCCGACCCCGCACACGGCGGGTTCAACGCACTGCTTCTGCTGTGGCCGGTGGCGGAGGACTTCCCGGTCGGCGGTGAGATCGACTGGATGGAGATCATGTCCGACGACCGCCAGGAGACCAGCTTCTTCCTGCACTACGGGACGGACAACCAGCAGGACTACGGGTCGGTGCGGCACGACTCCACCCAATGGTCGGCGTATGCGCTGGAGTGGACGCCGGAGCGGATGACGGCCTACGTGAACGGCGAGCCGTGGTACACGAACACCGACACCGACCACTTCCCGCCGCGACCGATGAACATGACCATGCAGCTGGACTACTTCCCGCCCGCGGCCGGGGACGCCGCGATGCATCTCGACTGGGCCAAGCAGTGGGCACTGCCCGAGAGCGAGCCCGCGGAACTGTCGCTGGCTCCCGGCGACCCGGCCACCGGTCAGCCGCGCGACTACCCCGAGCGCGCCCCGCGCCGGCTCGGCTAGATCTCGTGGGCGGCGGCGGGCGAATCGATCTGGGGCCGTTCGCCGCCGCTCACGACCCTCGCCGCGCGGCCTGCCACCGGCCTGCCAGCTCGCCGGCCGTGGGTGGGTCCGCCCCGCGCCGCGAGCAGGTGATCGCCGCGGCGGCGACGGCGTCGTCGAGCACGTCGTCCAGGCTCGTCGCGTCGATCGCGCGCAGGGCGGCCCGGTTGGCGGCGCCCAGCAGACCCCGGCGGTGCAGTCCGGCGAGCAGCGCCGCGGAGAAGCTGTCGCCGGCGCCGACGGTGTCGACCACGGCGACGCCGCGGCCCGGCCGCCGGGCGCGCAGCCCGGATGCGGTGCCCGCGAGGACGCCGTCTCCGCCGAGCGTGATGGCGACCAGGGCGGGACCGCGGCCGAGCCAGTCGTCGAGCACGTCCGCGGGAGCACGGCCGGGCAGCAGCCACACCAGGTCCTCCGCGCTGACCTTGACGACGTCAGCGGTCGCCAACAGCTCCGCCACCCCGGCCCGGACGCGGCCGGGATCACCCATCAGCGGCGGCCGACAGTTCGGGTCGTAGCTGATCGTCGCCGCGGCCGCGGCCGCGGCGAGCAGCTCGCGCAGCACGGCGGCCCCGGGCGGGGTCGTCAACGCCAGCGAGCCGGAGTGCACCGCGACGACGGGGCCCGCGGGCCCGGGGTCGAGGGCGCCGGCGAGCTCGCCGGGCGACCACTGCCAGTCGGCGGTGCCGTCGATGCGGAAGTCGTAGCTCGCGACGCCGTCGGCGTCCACCGAGACCAGCGCGAGCGACGTCGGCTCGGTCGCCGCGACGGCATGGGTGAGGTCGACGCTGTTCGCCGCGAGATGGGTACGCAGCCGCTCGCCGAGCGGGTCGGCGGCCAGCCGGGCGAGCATCCGGGTCGGGACGCCGAGCCGGGCCAGCCCCACGGCGACGTTGGCCGGACTGCCGCCGGGGGCGAGCTCGAAGTACCCGCCGACCGGGGCGGGCACGATATCGACCAGCGCCTCGCCGGCGACCGCGACGATCCCCGGCCGCAACGCCGGTCAGCTCCGCACGGCGTGGTCGAGGTTCGCCAGCACCGTGTCGTAGATCCGCTTGAGCCCCTTCGGCGCGAAGGTCTTCTCGAAGAACCCGCTGATCCCGCCCGCGCCCTGCCAGCTCGTCGTGATGGTGACCGAGCTGGAGTCGGCGCCGACCGGGTTCACCGTCCAGGTCGTGACCATGCTGGAGTTCATGTCCCGCTCGATGAGCTGTCCCGGGGTGGGCTGGGTGACCTCCACATGCACGTCGCGCACCCGCCTCGGGGTGGCGGCGAGCTTCCACTCCGCATCGGTCCCGGCGCCGAGGCCGCCGCTGCGCACGGCGTAGTCGCGGTAGTGCCCGGTGAGGATCGACGGGCGGGTGGTCCGGTAGTCGGCCACGGCGGCGCGCACCCGGTCGACGGGAGCGCCGATCGTGCGCTCCGCGGTAGCGGTGACGGTAGCCATGCCGCCTATCCTGCCGCCGTCCCGGGCCGCGTGATAGGGATGGCCGGTGCGCAGCAGGCGTGTCCCCGTTCTCGTCCTCGCCGGATTCCTCGGCTCGGGCAAGACGACACTGCTCAACCACCTGCTCGCACACAGCCTCGATGTGCGCATCGGCGTGATCGTCAACGACTTCGGCAACATCGGCGTCGACGCGATGCTGATCGGCGGGCAGGCCGACGGGGTGGTGTCGATGGGCAATGGCTGCCTGTGCTGCACCGTCGGGGAGGAGGGCGTGGGCCCGCTGCTCGACCGGCTCGCCCATCCTGGCACCGATATCGACGTGATCGTCATCGAGGCCAGCGGGATCGCCGAACCGGGCGTGCTCGTGCAGCTCGTCCTGACCTGCGGGAATCCGCATATCACCTACGGCGGGCTGGTCGAGGTCGTCGACGCGGCGGAGTTCGAGGCCACCCGGGGGCGGCGCCCCGAGATCGACCGCCATCTCGAGCTCGCCGATCTGGTCGTGCTCAACAAGGTCGACCGGGTGGACGCGGCGCGGCTGTGGCGGGTGCGGCGACTGTGCCGGGACGCCAACGAGCGGGCCCCGATCGTCCCGGCGAGCCACGGGGCGGTCGACCCGCGGCTGCTGTTCGATATCCGGGTGGTCGCCGGGCGGCAGCTGATGCTCGGCCAGGCGCCGGAGCCCGGCCGTGACTGTCACGATCACGACGGGCACCTGCACGCCGCCTATGATGTCTGCTCGTTCGTCAGCGACCGGCCGCTCGACCCGCGACGCTTCGTCGACTTCCTGGACCAGCGACCCACGGGTACCTACCGGATCAAGGGTTTCGTCCACTTCGGATCGACCGGTCACCGGCAGCGGTTCGGGTTGCACGCCGTCGGCCGGTACCTGCGGTTCGATCGCTCGCCGTGGCCCCGCGGTGAGCCGCGCCGGACCAGCCTGGAGCTGATCGGGTCCGGTGTGGACCATGATCCGCTGCGGGCCGCGCTGCGAGCCTGCGAGCGGACCGAACCGGCCGACGACGACGCGATGCTCGCGGTGCTGCGCTACACGTTCTCCGGGTGAGCGGTGCGCGCCCTCGGCGTACCGTGCGGACATGGTCCGATCGAGGGCCCGGGTGCGGGCGTTGCGAATGGGGTTCAGAGTCCTCTTCGGATTGCCGAGGCCGGTGAAGCGGCGGCTGGCGGGGGCACCGGTGCGGGTCGACGGGCAGGTCCTCGATCTGGACCTGCAGTTGCTCAACCGCGCCGGTCAGGTCCTGGTCAGCGCCAACGACGGCCCGATCGGTGAGGCGACGCTGGCGGAGCAGCGCAGGCAGGCCGATCTCGCGGCCGATCTCGCGAACGACAGCGGGCTCGACGATATCCACACCCGCGACCTCGATCTGCCCGGACCGGACCGGCCGATCGCCGCCCGGCTCTACGTCCCGCCCGCGGCGCCCGAGCCGTCCGGGCTGCTCGTCTACTACCACGGCGGCGGGTTCGTCCTCGGCAGCCTGGCCTCGACCGATCCGCTGTGCCGGCTCATCGCCGCACAGTCCGGGCTGCGGGTGCTGTCGGTGGACTACCGGCTGGCGCCGGAACACCCCTATCCGGCCGGTCTCGAGGACGCGATCGCGGCGTTCCGCTGTGCCCGGTCGCAGGCCGCGTCGCTCGGCGCGGACCCCGAACTGCTGGCCGTGGGCGGCGACAGCGCCGGAGGCAACCTCGCGCTGGTCGTCGCGCACCAGGAGGGTGCGACCGAGGGCCCGGCGTTCGTCCTCGCGCTCTACCCGGTCACCGACGCGGAGCGAGGCGGCGGCTCGCGCGAGCTGTTCGGGACGGGTTTCGGGCTGACCGCCGAGTTCCTCGCCCAGCTGGAACGGCTGTACCTGCCCAACGGCGTGCCCTCCGACGACGTCCGCGGGGCGATCCTGCGCGCCGAGGACCTGTCCGGGATGCCGCCGGTCTACCTCGCGACAGCCGGGTTCGACCCGCTGCGCGACGAGGGCGAGGAGCTGGTCGACCGGCTGCGCGCTTCGGGCGTCCCGGTGGTCGCACGGCGGTTCGCCGGACTGGTCCACGGCTACGCGAGCTTCACGGCGGCCAGCGCCGCGGCCCGCGACGCGACCCTCGACGCCGCCAGCGCGGTCCGGACCGGGCTGGTCCTGGCCCGGACCGCGAACCAGGTCGGACGACGCTCGACGGAGCGTGGCACGCGGCTGTTCTGACGGGTCAGGAGCCCAGCTCGACGGCCAGTTCGGCCGCGGTCGCGAGGTCGGTGGCCAATGCCTCTCGGTCGGCCACCGACAGCTCCAGCGCGTTGACCTCGGCGAGCAGCGCGACCGCGGCGTCGCGTTCGCCGGTGCGCAGCCGTAGCCCGGCGAGGTAGACCAGCGCCCTGACGCGGCGGGCTCGTCGTCGCTGTCGCTGTGCCTGCTGATCCGCAGCCAGTTGCCCCCGGGATCGACGACCGTGAATCCGCCGGGGGCGCCTGCGCCGTGGCCGGGTCATCCGCGGAAATCCCGGACACCGGCACCTTCCCGAACGCGGCGCGCAGGTGCCCGTCCACACCGGCAGCAGCGACGACGAGTGGCGGGAGCGACGCGCCCCGCTCCTGTACGAGCGCATCAGCGGGCGCTGGACCGCTTCGCCTTCGGTCTCGACCTCGTCCTCGACTCCATCGACGCCCGGATCGTGGCGGCGCGAGGGTGACCCGGAGGGCTACGTCAGCGATATGACCGCGTCTCGGTCTGATCCGTCCCGGGATACAGCGACGGCTCCTGCAGCGGGGCCCGCAACCAGTTCACCATTGCCGACAGGCGCCGGTAGGCATCCAGCCTGGCCTCGTCGGTGCCCGCCGCCTCGGCGGCGGCGATGGGCTCCCACAGCCGGTGGATCATCGCTGGACCCAGCTCCAGCAGGCCGCCGGAGCCGGTCGTGGCGAACCGCGCCAGGACGTAGCGGACGAGAGCACCCTCGGGGACCCCGGTGGTGCGGCTCAGCCCGCGGATGGTTGCCGTCGGGTCCAGCCGCATGTAGTCGGCGACCTCGGCCTTGAAGTTTGCGTCCGGGTCGTCCTCAGGCCAGGGGCCGGTCCAGCGGTCGAGCCGGACCAGCGGCTCCTCTTCGGCGTCGTCGGGCATGTCCGGCATCGTGCCCTATGCTGCCGTGCCGGCGCCCACCTCGCCGCCGGAAGCCGTAGCGGCGTCTGCGGGGTGGATCTCCTCGCAGGAGCCCGGTCGAGCTCGCGTCGACCCGGTGATCAGGCGGTCGCGACCGCGACCGCCTGCCCGGTCTGGCGCCCCGAGAACAGGCAGCCGCCCAGGAAGGTCCCTTCCAGTGAACGGTAGCCGTGCATGCCGCCGCCCCCGAACCCGGCGATCTCGCCCGCGGCGTACAACCCGGGGATCGGCTCGCCTGCGGCGCCGAGCACCCGCCCGGACAGGTCGGTCTGCAAGCCGCCCAACGTCTTGCGGGTGAGGATGTTGAGCCGCACGGCGATCAGCGGCCCGTTGCGGGGATCGAGGATCTTATGCGGTCGCGCCACCCGGACCAGCCGGTCGCCGCGGTAGCGGCGCGCCCCGCGCAGCGCCGTGATCTGCAGGTCCTTGGTGAACGGGTTGTCGATCTCGCGGTCGCGGGCGACGATCTGGCGTTCGAGATCGGCGAGGTCGATCGGCGGGGCGCCGGTGTCGGCGGCCAGCTTGTTCATTCCGGCGAGGAGCTCGGCGAGGGTGTCGGCGACCACGAAGTCGGCGCCGTGGCGCTTGAACGCCTCGACGGGGGCGGGCGCGCCGGGGCTGACCCTGCTCAGGGTGAGCCGGATGTCCTTGCCGGTCAGGTCGGGGTTCTGCTCCGACCCCGAGAGCGCGAACTCCTTCTCGATGATCTTCTGGGTGAGCACGAACCACGAATGGTCGTAGCCCGTTTCCATGATTGTCTGCAGCGTTCCGAGGGTGTCGAAACCGGGGAAGTTCGGCGCCGGGAAACGGCGTCCGCGGGCGTCGAACCACAGCGCGGAAGGGCCGGGCAGAATCCGGATCCCGTGCCGGGCCCAGATCGGGTTCCAGTTGCGCACGCCCTCGGTGTAGTGCCACATCCGGTCGCGGTTCACCACCCGCCCACCCGCCGCCTCGGTGATGCCGAGCATCCGCCCGTCGACATGCTCGGGCACCCCGGAGATCAGCCTCCTCGGCGCGGGCCCCAGCCGCGCGGGCCAGCTGGCCCGCACCAGGTCGATGTTCGCGCCGATCCCGCCCGCGGTGACGATGACCGCCTGCGCCCGCAGCTCGAACCCGCCGATCTCGGTCCGCGAGCTCGCCGCGCCCCGCACGGCGCCGGAGGGTTCCAGGACCGCGCCGCGGACGCCGTCGACCACCCCGTCGGTGACGCTCAGCTCGTCGACCCGGTGCCGGGACCGCAGCTCGACCCGTCCGGTGGACACATGCGCGCGGACCCGGTGCACGAACGGCTCCAGCACCGCGGGCCCCGTGCCCCAGGTGACGTGGAAGCGGGGGACGGAGTTGCCGTGCCCGTCGGCGAGGTAGCCGCCGCGTTCGGCCCAGCCAACCACCGGGAACCAGCGCATACCCTGCGCGTACAGCCAGGACCGCTTCTCCCCGGCGGCGAAGTCGACATAGGCCTGCGCCCAGCGCCGGGCCCAGTAGTCCTCGCCCGCCGGGTCGTCGCTGCCGCGGTCGAACCCGGCGCTGCCGAACCAGTCCTGCAGCGCGAGCTCCCGCGAGTCGCGGACGCCCATCCTGCGCTGTTCCGGCGAGTCGACGAGGAAGAGCCCGCCGAAGGACCAGTACGCCTGCCCGCCGAGCGATGCCGCGGGCTCCTGGTCGAGCACGATCACCCGCCGTCCCGCGTCGGCCAGCTCCGCGGTGGCGACGAGTCCGGCAAGGCCCGCGCCGACCACGATCACCTCGGTGTCCATCGCCCGCTCCTCGCTCGTCGGAGATCGATTGACACCGAGCATGCCAGTGCGGCTCGCCACCTCAGCACGTCATGGAGCCATAACGTGCAAAGCGCCCGCGCCCCCAACGCGTTATGGAGCCATGACGCGGTCTGGGATGCGTCGCCCTGAACGTTATGGAGCCATGACGCGGCTCAGCGCCGGCCGGGATCGACCGCCACCGGCTCCCGGTGGGCCTCGTGGTGACCCGCGGTGCGCGGGGTGGCGAGCACCGCCCTCGTCCGCTCGTCGAGATCCGCCTCGGACAGGGCGCCGCTACCGGCCAGCACGGTCTCCAGCGCGGTCAGCCAGTGCTCGTAGTAGCGCCACGGATCCGGCCCGCCCTCGGCCTCCCACCTGCGGATCGACTCGATCAGCGACAGCTGGAACTCCGACCATCCGTACTGCCCGTTGTGGTAGGCCGCGACCGCCATCGCGAACGCCCGCAGCTCCCACGGCTGCTCGAACGGACACTCGCCGCCGGGCAGGCCGGAGATCAGCGCCTCCACCCGTCTGCGGGCATCACCGAGCTCCGTGGCGTCGACCCGGTATCCCATCAGGGAGCCTCCACCACTCCGGTGCCGATCATCGACTCGCGGGTGACGAGCGCGGCGAGGGCCTTCTCATCGAGATTCTCGGTGCCTGCCGGGCGGACCGGCAGCACCCAGTACCGCATCTCCGACGAGGAGTCCCACACCCGGATCTCCGTCGAATCCGGCAGCTCGAGGCCGAACGCCTCGCGCAACACCGTGCGTGGCTCGCGCACCATCCGGGAGCGGTAGGCGGGCTCCTTGTACCAGTTCGGCGGCAGCCCGAGCACCGGCCACGGATAGCAGGAGCACAGCGTGCAGACGATGGCGTTATGGGTGTTCGCTGTGTTTTCCACAACGACCATGTCCTCGCCCTGCAGCCCGCCGATCCCCAGCTCCGCGCAGGCCTTGGTGGCGTCGGCGAGCAGCCGGGCCTTGAACTCCGGATCGGTCCACGCCTTCGCGACGACCGCCGCGCCGAGCTGCGGGCCGACCTCGTTCTCGTAGATCTCGGCGAGGCGGTCCACCGCCTCGGTCGTCATGATCCCCTTCTCGATCATCAGCGCCTCGAGCGCCTTGACCCGGGCGGCGATCTCCTCCTGGCTGCGGACCTTCGGATTGGTCGGGGTGCTCATGCCGCGGACTCCTCCCGGGCGGGGACGATGTAGGGCTCCCAGACGTCGACGTAGACGACGCCGCCGGGTTCGGCGGCGTCCGCGCCCCAGAGCTCCTCGCCGGTGAACTTGACGGTGTAGACGTGCTGCGGGTCGTCCTCGCCGCCGTTGCCGGCGCTGTCGGGATAGATGAAGGTGCCGTGCGCCAGTTCGACGACACCGGACTTGCCCCGGATGTATCGGGCCTTGCGGGTGTGCCCGCGCGGGCTGTCGTCGACCACGGTCACGCGGTCACCGACCTGGAACTTCGGTTGCCTGCTGGACTCGCGGCGGGCGGGCGCGCCCTGTTTGACGGCGGCGTCGACGAAGGCCAGCAGATCGGGGTCCTTCCGGTCGGGCAGCGGTTCGTCGGGGTGATCGAGGTAGTACTGCGTCTTCGCGTCGAGCTCGGCCGGGTCGATCACGCCCGCTCTGGTGGCGTAGTGCTCGGCGGAGTGCAGCCAATGCTCGTAGTACGGGGAGAGCAGGTACACCGCCGGATGCATCTGCTCGATGCCGAAGCGGAACATGTCCACGCCGAACAGCCCGGCCCGGAAATTGGTGGGAAAGAGTGCGAACGCGGTCTTCTCCCACTCCGCGCGCCACACCGGTTCGTGCTCCGGGATGACGACCGGGCCCAGCCCGTCGGTCCCGCCCAGATCGTGCACTCCGTTCATGGCAGGCTCCCCCCTGTCGTGGTGCTCGGCGTCGGGAACCCCCCGACCGCCTGCTCGAACGTGTGGGCCACCCGCAGCGTGGTCGCGTCGTCGAAATGCTTACCGATGATCATCATTCCGACCGGCCTGCCGTCGCAGAGCCCCGCGGGCACCGACGTGGCCGGATGCCCGGTGACGTCGAAGGTGGCGGTGTTGGCGAGCATCTCCAGTGCGCGCGGTATGACCTCCTCGCGCGGGGCGTCGGCGTCCGGGATGGCCGTCGCGGTGACCGGGAGCGTCGGCATGACCAGCACGTCGTAGCTCGCGAGCGTGTCGTCGTAGGCCCTGCGCAGGTGGGCGGCCAGGTTGCGGGCCATGGCGTAGTGCTTGCCGTGGTAGCGGCTCATCGAATAGCCGCCGGTGAGCAGCACGAACTGGACGGTCTGGGAGAACTCGTCCGGGTTGGCCCGCCACTGGCCGCCGTAGTGCTCGATGAGTTCGGGGTCGTAGAGCCCCTGCCAGTTCATCCCATAGCCGTTGGCCTCGACCATCTGCGCCGCCGCGCCCTCGGTGGCGATGACGTCCCAGATCCGCGGGCCGTGCAGATGCCAGGGAACCGAGACCTCCTCGACGGTCAGGCCCGCCTCGCGCAGGGTCTCCGTGGCCTCGCGCACCCGGTCGTCCACACCCGGCTCGGAGTTCGGATGCCCGAAGCCCTCGGTGACCACGCCGACGCGCAGGCCCTCGGCCGAACGCGACAGCGCACCGGCGTAGTCGTCGACGGTCAGGTCGGCGGGCTGGCGCGGATCGAACCCGTCTCGCCCGGCCATGACGCCGAGCATCAGCGCGGCGTCGGCGACGGTACGGGTCATCGGGCCGAGGTGGTCAAGCGTCTGCTCGATCGGGAAGGCGCCGGTATAGGGGACGAGCCCGTGGGTGGGCTTGTGCCCGACGATGCCGCAATAGGCCGCCGGGATCCGCACCGAACCACCCTGGTCCCCGCCGGTGGCCAGGTCGACGATCCCGCTCGCGACCAGCGCGCCGCTGCCACTGGACGAGCCGCCCGCGGAGCGCGTCTCGTCCCAGGGGTTGCGCACCGGGCCCGTGCGCGAGGTGTGCGAGCCGCCGGAGAAGCACAGGTCCTCGCAGACCGCCTTGCCCGCGATCGTCGCCCCCGCGGCGAGCAGCCTGGCGACGATCGTCGCGTCCCGGCTCGGGGTGAACCCCTCCAGCGTCTTCGAGCCGTTCATCATCGGCACGCCGCCGACCGCGGTGTTGTCCTTGATCGCCACCGTCCGGCCTGCCAGCGGGCCGTCAGCGGCCTCGCGGATCTCGGTCGTCACGTACCAGGCGTTGTAGGGGTTCTCCAGGTTGGCGGGACGGGTCCATTTCCGCTCCGGGGCGGTGGGGGCGATCTGGGCGTAGAGCTCCTCGACCACGTCCCACGAGCCGAGCAGACCGTGTACGAAGGGCTGGAACGACTCGCGATCGGCGGCTGTGAGGGTCAGCCCGTAACGGCGTGCGGCTGCGGAGATGGCATCGGGATCAGGGAGTTCCACCATCGAGGGTCTCCTCGGGTCGGAGCCTGCCGCGACCGACCCTATTGAGACCCAGATAACAGGTCAATGTGTTGTGGCTCGTTGATATGTGCCGAGCAGGTGGCGGAGAGGCCCGGAGCGTTGCCGGACGGCCCGGCCGGCGTCGAGCACGGCCCGCGGTTCGGCGAGTGCGCAGCCGGTCACGTGGCACGGTGTCCTCTCGGGATGGCGGGATCGACTACGCTTCCGGCAATATGTCGAGCAGTGTTGACGCGTCGCCGAGGAGGTGGATCGCCATGGGGGCCGATCTGGCGTTCGACGCCCTCGCCGACCCGGTACGGCGCGAGATCCTGGGCATCCTCGCCGAGTGCGACGAGGTCAGTGCCGGTGACCTCGCGACCCGGGTCCCCTCGGTGGGGCGGACCGCCGTGTCCAGCCATCTACGGATCCTGCGTTCGGCGGGTCTGGTCACCGAGCGCCGTGACGGGCGCTACCGGTTCTACTCGGTGGATTCCTCCGGATCCGCCCGTGACGTGCTGGCGCTGCTGCATCAGCTGTTCCAAGCCGGCCTGGGCGAGGTCCGGGCGGCGGGAGACATCGCCGGCTCCGGCGCACCCGACGCCGAGGCGGAAAACCACACCGCCTGACACCGGTACGCTTGGCCCTCATCGTTCCCGGACGCATCTCGACCGGATGCCGACGGTGAACAACCCGTAGTACAAAGTTCCGGCTCGTTCCCACCGTCGTGAATCCGGAGTCATCGATGTGCTCGGTTCTGCTGTTCTGGACACACTCTCGCACTCGTGAGCGGCTCCGGGGTCGCTGATGCCCGTGCTCACCGTGACCGCGAAGGAGTATGTCGAAGCCCCGCCGGCCGTGACGTTCGGACTGTTCGGCGCAGGCGCGGGGTCGGGATGGATCTTCGACGCGCTCTGCGACCGGGTGACGCCGGGCGCCGCGGTCACGCTGCGCGCGCCGCTCGACGGGCCGGCGGCCGAGCCGGTGGAGATCCTGGGGCGCATCGGCGCGGTCATCCCGCCGTCGCGGATCGAGATCGTCCACGTGCAGCCGTGGCGGGGCCGGATCGTGCTGCGGTTCGCGGCGCGCGGTGGTGGCACTCGGGTGAGCCTGCAGGCCGAGATCGACAGGGACGGCCTGGAGTGGCTGATGCGCCGCCGCGGGCACCAGGTGCGGGAGCAGGCCACCGGCAATCCCCGGCTCGGTCTGCTGACGTCGAAGTCCGGTCCTGGGAGTCTGTTCGCTGCTGCGACGGACAGCCTGGCGGCGCTCGCTCTCGCCGAGGTCAACGCCGAGGGCGGGGTCGCCGGGCGGCCGGTCGAGCTGGTCGTGGGCGACGACGCGACGGATCCCGCGGTCGGCGTGACTGAGGCGCGCCGGCTCGTACGGTTGGGTTGCCGCACCATTTTGGTGGCGACCACATCGGCCACGTTCTTCGCGGTGTCCGAGGCGCTGGCCGATGCGGAGGTGCTCGTCGTCCAGACGCTGATGAACGAAGGCGGCGCCCACGGGCGGCTGCGTGTGCAATTCGGCGAGCGCCCCGCCGACCAGCTGGCCCAAGCGGCCCGCCCGATGATGGGCGCTGCGGGTGGGCGGCGGTGGTTCTTGGCCGGCAACGACTACTGCTGGCCGCGCAGCACCCACGCCGCGGCGAAGGAGATCCTGCCGCAGCTGGGCGGCCGGCTGGTGGGGGAGCGGTACGTGGCCCTCGGCACAGCCGACTTCGCGCCGGTCGTCGACGCGATCGCCCGGTCCGGCGCCGACGTCGTGCTCTCGACGTTCGTGGGTGCCGATGCCGCCGCGTTCCAGCGGCAAGCGCATGAGCTGGGCTTGCACGAGCGGTGCCTGACGCTGGCCCCCGCCTTGGACGAGTCGACGTTGACCCGCATCGGCTCCCCGGCGACGGCGGGCGTCCACACGATCTCCGGATACCTAGAGACGCTCGAAACCGAGGGGAACTCCGATCTGGTGGCCCGCTACCGGGAGGAATTCGGCCGGTGGGCCCCACCGCTTTCCACGCTGACCGAGTCGGTGTACGAGGGGGTGCACATCTGGTGGTGTGCCGTGCGGCGGGCAGGCACCGACGATCCTCGCGTCGTCGCGGACGCGATGCGGGCGGGTCGCTACGAGCTGCCCCGGGGCACGGTCGTGCTGGATGGGTCCGACCGCGTGGTACAGCGGCTCTACCTGTCCGAGGCAGTCGGCACGGAGTTGAGGGTCACCGGGTCCGGTTAATATTGCGTCAATGCGTCAGCATCTATTGACGTTTGTAGGTGCTCTCCCTAGATTCGGCCACCCCGACATCGACAGGAGAGCTGATGCCCGTACCGGTTCCCGATGCCGCCGCGCTCGCGGCGCTGTCCGAGCATTTCTCGTTCGGTTTGTCGGAGGCCGCGCTCGCGGAGTTCGCCCCGGCTGTCGCGGCGACCCTCGCCTCGTCGGAGGCGGTCGAGACGCTCTACGCACAGACCGTGCCCGAGGTCCCCGCCCGCGAGTGGGCGCCGGGCGAACACCCACTGGGCGCCTGGTACGTCACCACGGAGATCCGAGACCCGGAGGTGGCGGGCGGCCCACTCGCCGGCCGGACCGTCGCGATCAAGGACAACGTCGCCGTAGCCGGCGTACCGATGATGAACGGATCCGTCACCGTCGAGGGATTCGTCCCCCGCCGGGACGCGACGGTCGTGTCGCATCTCCTCGCGGCGGGCGCGACCATCGCGGGCAAGGCCGTGTGCGAGAACCTCTGCTTCTCCGGGGCGAGCTTCACGTCCCAGCCGGGGCCGGTACGAAACCCCTGGGATCCCGCCCGCAACGCGGGTGGCTCGTCGAGCGGGAGCGGCGTGCTGGTCGCCACCGGCGATGTCGACCTCGCGCTCGGTGGCGACCAGGGCGGATCGATCCGGATCCCCGCATCGTTCTGCGGCATCGTCGGCCACAAACCGACGCACGGGCTCGTGCCCTACACCGGGGCGTTCCCGATCGAGCAGACCCTCGACCACCTCGGCCCGATGACCCGCACCGTCGCCGACGCCGCGCTGATGCTGTCGGTGCTCGCCGGAGTCGACGGGCTCGACCCCCGCCAGCCCACCGAGATCGCGTCGGTGGACTACGTTGCCGCACTCGCCGAGCCAGCCACCGGGCTGCGCGTCGGGATTGTGACCGAGGGCTTCGGCACCTCCGTGTCCGATCCCGCGGTCGACGCCGCGGTCCGCACCGCGATCGAGGTGCTCCGCTCGGCGGGGTTGGTCGCCGAAGAGGTCTCCGTGCCCTGGCACCTCGACGCGATTCACGTGTGGAACGTGATCGCCACCGAGGGCGCCGCCTACCAGATGATCGAGGGCAACGGCCACGGGATGAACTGGCAGGGCCTGTACGACCCGGAGCTCATCGCGCACTACGCGAAGGGGCGGAAGGCGCGCGGGGCTGAGCTGTCCAAGACCGTGAAGCTCGTCGGGCTGTCGGGACGGCACACCTTCCTGACCGGAGGCGGCGTGTACTACGCGATGGCGCGCAACGTCGCACCCCCGATGCGGGCCGCCTACGACGCTGCCCTGTCCAACCACGACGTGCTGGTCATGCCCACGCTGCCTTACACCGCGCGGGAGATCCCGCCGGTCGACGCCTGTCTGGCCGACTACCTCGACACCGCGCTGTCGATGCTCGGTAACACGGCGCCCTTCAACGTCACCGGGCATCCGGCCTGCAGCGTCCCGACCGAGCTGGTCGGCGGCCTGCCGGCCGGAATGATGATCATCGGTAGGCATTTCGACGATGCCACCGTGCTGCGTGTCGCCCACACCTACGAACAGGCCCTCGGCGGGTTCCCCCACCCGCCGGTCACCGCGACGATCGGGAGGAACGCATGAACGGAGTCTTCGACCTCGGCGGCACGGACGGGCTGGGCCCCGTCGTGACTCAAGAGAACGAGCCGGTGTTCCGGGCGGAGTGGGAAAAGCCCGCGTTCGCCATGTTCGCCTCCTGCTTCCGGGCCGGCCTGTTCAACGTGGACCAATTCCGGCACGGCATCGAGAAGATGGACCCGGCGGAGTACCTGCTGACGAACTACTACGAGCACTGGGTGCACACCGTCGAGCACTACGGGGAGAAAAGCGGCCTGCTCGACATGGCCGAGCTCGAAGAGCGCACGCGGTTCTACCTCGACAACCCCGACGCGCCGCTTCCGCAGCGCGAGGATCCCGAGCTGCTGGCCTTCGTCGACGCCGCGGTCAAGCACGGCGCTCCGGCGAACCGGGACTCAGACAAGGTCGCCCAGTTCAAGGTGGGCGACCGGGTGACGATCAAGGCGGACAGCCCGTTCGGCCACACCCGACGGGCCCGCTACGTCCGCGGCCGCACCGGCGAGATCACCGCCGCGCACGGCACCTACCTCTATCCCGACAGCGCGGGCAACGGCGGCCCCGACGCCCCCGAGCACCTCTACACCGTCAGGTTCACCAACGAGGAGCTCTGGGGCGCCGAGACCGCCGAGCCGAACGGGGTCGTCTATTTCGACGTGTGGGAGCCCTACTTCACCCTCGCCTCCTGACCTTCCCTCCCCACCGAATCTTCGAGGAGTTTTCTTCATGGCTGGACCGACCGACACCCGCCTCAACACCCAGGAGGAGATCACCGCCCGGGTCAAGGCGCTCGAGGCGATGCTGATCGAGAAGGGGATCATGACGACCGAGGCGGTCGACCGCCTCGCCGAGATCTACGAGAACGAGGTCGGCCCGCAGCTCGGCGCCAAGGTCGTCGCGCGGGCCTGGAGCGACCCCGAGTTCAAGGCCCGGCTGCTCGCCGATGCCACCGCCGCATGCGCCGAGATGGACATCAGCGGCCTGCAGGGCGAGGAGATGATCGCCCTGGAGAACACCGACGACGTGCACAACCTGGTCGTCTGCACGCTGTGCTCCTGCTACCCGTGGCCGGTGCTCGGACTGCCGCCGAACTGGTACAAGGCCCCGCCCTACCGCGCGCGGATCGTGCGGGAGCCGCGGAAGGTGCTGGCCGAGGACTTCGGCTTCGTGGTCCCCGACTCGGTCGAGATCCGGGTCTGGGATTCCAGCTCCGAGCTGCGCTATTGGGTGCTGCCGAAGCGACCGGAGGGGACCGAGGAGATGGGCACGTTCGACCTCGCAGCGCTCGTCACCCGGGACTCGATGATCGGCGTCGGCCCGGCCGCCTCCCCGTCGTCATGACCGCCTCGGAGACCGGCGTGCGTCCTGACGCCACCACGATCGGCGACGCACGCCGCCGTGTGGAAACACTAGTGTGTGGCCTTCCCGGAGGCGGGATCGACGAACGCATGTTCAACGAACCGTGGGAGCTTCGCGCGTTCGCCATGGCGGTCGCCGCCTACCACAGCGGCAAGTACGAGTGGGGCGAGTTCCAGCGTTCCCTGAGCCACTCGATCAGGCAATGGGAGGAGGGCAACGGCGGCGAGCCGTGGAGCTACTACGAGCACTGGCTCACCGCGCTGGAGACGGTGCTGGCCGACAACGGCGTGCTCTCCGACGTCGCGCTCGACGACCGCACCCGTGAAGTGATGGCCGTGCCGCGCGACGCCAACCACCACAAGGCCCACCGCGAGCCGATAGCGATCTCACCCGCAATCCGCTGACGCGGCGAGTACTCGGCCCGGCCTACCTCACTCTGGTGGGCCGGGCCGACACGTCTGGACATCAGCGGGTGCGCCGGCGGGGAGATGATGGGCGGATGCGCCGACCCTCACCCGGGGAGGGCGGTCCTCGGATCGACACCGTGGAGGCCGTCGGCGACACGGCCGGACGAGGGAACAGTTGACGGGTCGATCAGTACTGCACCAGCGAGAACCGGCAGCCTTGGTCGTCGACGCAGGCGGCATAGGTGTCGGACCCGGCGAACGCCGGCTCCTCGGCGGTTCCCCCCGCCGTCCGGACGGCGGCCACCGCTGCGGCGATATCGGCCACGGCGAACGTCGGCACGATCACCGGATCCCGGCCGTCGGCGACGCCGGTCGTCGGATGGCTGTCGCGGTCATCGATACGAACGATCCAGGCACCTGTCTCCGGGCCCGGCGCGAACCCCCAGCCCAGCACCGTTCCGTAGAAGGCGCGGGCGCGCCCGGTGTCGGGCACCTCGATCGCCAGGGAGGTGAGCGCGCCGGGCCGGGCGATGTCGAGCGCCAGTGTCCCCGCAGGCGGGGTGAAGACGGCGAACCGCAGGCCCTGGTCGTCGACGCAGTCGGCGACCCGGCCGTAGGGCCGGACGGTCGGCTCGGCCGCGGTGCCCCCTGCCGCACGCACCAGTTCCACTGCGGCGTCGACGTCGGCGACGGCGTAGCAGCAGAACGCGGTCCGTCGGTCCTGGCCGCCGACGATCGCCGGCGCAGATCCGTGGGGCGCGGCGGCCGTCCACCCCAGGACCGCACCGTAGAACTGAGCGGCGGCCGCCGCGTCGGAGGTCCACAGCGACGCGTATCCGACGTCGCCCGGTCGCAGCACGGCTGTCTCCCGTGACACCATCCAGCGGTGCCCTGTCGGGTCGACGACCACTCCGCCGCGCCCGTACGGCGAGTCGGCAACCGGGCGCTCCAGCCGGGCTCCGTGGGTGACGGCCCGATCGACGACGGCGTCGGGATCGGCGACCTCCAGCCGCAGCGACTGGGTCACCGCGCCGCGGGCCGGGGCGACCAGCCCGAGGTCCGGGAACTCCTCGGCGAGCATGAGCACGCTGTCGCCGAGGGCGATCTCGGCGTGCCCGATGCGTCCGTCGGGCATCCGGATCGGCTCGCCGCGGCGCACCCCGCCGAACGCGTCGGCGTAGAACGCGAGCGCGACGGCGGCGTCGGGCACGGTCAGGTATGGGGTGACGGTATGCAGCGCGAGCGACTCGGCGGTCGACGGCGCGGCGGATGCGGTCGGCATGGCGTTCTCCCACGCGTTCGGATGCAGGACGGCGCGCTCGAGGCGGGCGCGCAGCCGGGCGGCGAAGGCCGGGTCCGGGGCGACGGGCCGGACTGGTTCGCGGAGGTCGTCCAGCGGATCGGTCATGCCGGGCCTCCCTCCATGTGCCGCAGGTATGTGCGGCGAAACGCGGCGCGGGCGCGGGCAAGCAGCGCCTCGGTGGCGCGCACGCTGCGGCCGAGAACGTCGGCGACCTCGCCCACCGACAGACCGTCGAGGTAGCGGAACGTCAGGACGGCGCGGTGCACGGCGCTCTGCGCGGCAAGCACCTCGCGGGCGAGCAGGACGTCGAGCTCGTCATCCCACGGATCGGTGTGGTCGGGGGCGTCGCCGCCGACGGCGCGCAGCCCGCGCTCCTCGCGGTCGAGCGCCCGCCAGTGGTCGACGAGCTTGTGCCGGGCGATCCCGATGAGCCATCCGGTGGTGAGGACGGCCGGCGGATGCCGGCGACAGGTCTGCAGCGCCGCCAGGAACGTCTCGGCGGTCAGGTCCTCGGCGAGCGCGCGGCGCCCGCACCGCGCGAGCAGGTAGCCGTAGACCTCCGGCAGCGCGGCGTCGTACACATCGAGCAGCGCCAGCCCCGGGTCGGGCCGGACCCGCGCGCCGCCGTTCATGTCCCTCCATCGGTCCCGGGCGCCGGAGTCCGACGGTTCCTCACCGGATCGGAGCAACGGCTGGCCCCGTCCCGTGGTGACCGGGCGCGGAAATACCCCGACTCGCGCTCGGAAATACCGCGACTCGCGGGGGGTCAGGCGGAGTGGAGGAAGTCGGTGAAGACCGCGACCCAGCGGTCGCGGGCGTCGAAGTGCGGGCCGTGGCCGGAGCCGGGGAACATCTCGGTGCACACGCGGCCGCCCGCGTCGGCGTAGCGGCGCAGGATGTCGCGGATCTGGCCGACCATCGGCTGCGGGGGGAACACGCCGTCGCCGGGCCAGTCCGGGATCTCTCCGGCCGCCCCGAGCGTCCCCATGTCCAGCGCCGAGCTGTCGGCGACGACGACGTCGGCCTCGCCGTGGGTCCACAGCACCGGCGGTTTCGGATCGAGCTCGACGATGTCCGACCAGTCGCAGTACTTGGGGGACAGTGCGTTGAGGATGCCCCGGGTGCCCGGCGCCGTCCCCGGCCAGTTCTGCGACGGTGTGCTGTCGCCGGGGTAGCCGTCGTCGCCGACGACGGTCTTGAGCACCTCGGTGACGAGCAGGTCCTCGCGCGGCTCGACGTGGGTCGGAGCCCAGTACGCCGCGCGCATGACCGAACGGATGGAGAACGGGCTGTCGGCCGACGCGTCGCCCGCGGCCAGCCGGGACACCAGCTCGGGGGCGGTAGTGCCGCCGCCGGTGCCCGCGAAGTCCGCGAAGCACGGTCTGCCGTCGCGGTGGGTGCCGCCGAAGCCATAGGGCGCGACGGGATCGATGAAGGTCAGCGAGGCCACCGGCCGGTCGTGGGCATAGCGCGCGATCGCCGCGCCGCCGGTGGACCAGCCGACCAGATGCGGCGGCTGCTCGACGCCGAGCGCGTCCAGCAGCGCGCCAGTGTCCTCGGCCCAGTCGGCCAGGCCGCGGGTGGCGTCGAGCGGGAGCGGCTCGGTGTCACCGAAACCGCGCATGTCCGGGGCGATCACCCGGTACCCGTCGGGGAGGTCGGGGAACAGATGCTCGTAGAACCGGCCGGTGGAGAGATTGCCGTGGATCATCACGATCGGCGTACCGTCGGCGGGACCTGATTCGACGTAGTGCATCCGCAGCCGGTCCGTATCGACGGTGGCGGAACGAACCCCGGGCAGAAGCGTCATATGCCCGATCATTTTGTGCCCGGAGGGGGAGGTCAAGAGGCCATGTGCCGCAGTATCAAGACCCTGCGTCCGCCGATGGCCCCGGAGGTGACCGACGAGGACGTGCGCGCCGCCGCGCTGCAGTACGTCCGCAAGATCTCGGGATTCCGGGCGCCTGCCCCGCACAACGCGGAGGTGTTCGACACCGCGGTGGAGGCGGTGGCGGCGGCGACCCGCGCGCTGCTCGATGGGCTGGTCGTGCGCGGGCAGCGAGCGAGCTGATGCGACACGGCCTTCGCGGCCGTCCGGGTTAGTGTGGCACTTTCCGGGTGGAGCGGAGGCCGGATGTGACGGAGCGGCTGGGCGTCGCGGTGCACGGCGGGACACTGGCGACGGCGGCGCTGGCCGCCCGCCGTGCCGAGGAACGAGGCTTCGAGCCGGTGTGGACCACCGAGTTCTACGACCGCTCGGCCACCGTGTCGCTGGCTGCGATGGCCGCCGCGACCAGCACGGTGACGATCGCCAGCGGCATCGCCTACGCCGTCGGGCGCAGCCCCCTGGTGCTCACCGCCGAGGCCCGCGACCTCGACGAGCTGTCCGGCGGCAGGCTCATCCTGGGGCTGGGCACCGGCACCCGCCGGATGCAGCAGGACTGGCATGGGGCCGACGGCTCCGCGCCCGCGCCGCGCGTTGAGGAGCTGGTGGGGCTGCTGCGCCGGATCTGGGCGATGGGCCCCTCCGGCGTCCGGCACGAGGGCCGCTTCTACCGGATGGCGCTGCAGCCCACCGTCGAGGTCACCCCGCGCGAGCCCGTCCCTGTCTACCTCGCCGGGTTCAACCCGCGCATGGTGGCGGCCGCCGGAGCGGTCGCCGACGGGCTGGTCGGGCACCCGATCTTCACCCGGCGCTACGTCGACGAGGTGGTGCGGCCCGCGCTGCACAAGGGCGCGGCGACGACCGGGCGCAACCCCGACATCCCGATCGCCGGGTACGTCATCTGCAGCGTCGCCGAGGACGGTGACCGGGCCCGGCGCGATGCCGCCGCGCAGATCGCGTTCTACTCGGTGGTGCGCACCTACCGCCGCCTCATCGAACTGGAGGGCTTCGAGGCCTCGGTCGCGGCGATCCGGGAGGCCTGGTCGCAGCGCGACGCCGACGCCATGATCGCCGCGGTCACCCCCGGCATGCTGGGCCGGATCGCGGTGGCCGGCACCCCCGACGAGGCCCGCGACCAACTCGTGCGGTGTCGCGGCCGCTACGACCGGCTGCTGTGCTACGCGCCGAGCTACGGTCTGAGCGGCGCGGAGCTCACCGACCGCCTGGACGCGATCATCGACACGTTCGGACGCTGACGGCTCAGAGTCGCCGCGCCCCGTAGACGGCGTTGGCCGGGATGTCGGCGATGCGGCGGACGTCGGCGAACGGGTTGGCGAGGTTCTCGGCCAGCTCCTCGGCCGCCTGCGGTTCCCCACCACCAGCAGAGTGCCACCGGGGCGCAACGCGCGGTGGGCGGTGGCCGCGGCGGCAGTGGGATCGCCGAGGTCGTGCAGGGTGTCGAGCAGGCAGATCAGGTCGAACCCGGCCGCCGGGTAGCCCGCGGCGTCGGCCACCTCGAAGTGCACCCGGTCGGCCACCCCCGCCGCGGCGGCGCGGGCGCGGGCGACCTCGATCGACGCCGGATGGGCGTCGCTTCCGCGGCGTCCGGCCGCGGACCCGAATCCCGTGCGGCGGTGGCGGTCATGGTGCTCCTTCCGTCCATGGGACCCGAGCGTGCTCGGCGGGCCCGCCCCGGGATCGGGGGCGCGACCCCACCTGACGGCGCGAACGACCCAGCTAACGACGCGGCGGCGCGCCCGACGGCTCACGCCACGGGCTTCGCCCCGCTCAAGGCCGCGAGGCGTTCGGTCGACATGCAGGAGACCATGCAGCGCTCCTTGGCATCGCCCAGCAGGGACGCCGTCCACGTCGTCAGCCCGCCGTCACCGAGGTCGATCTCGTCGGTGCCGTTGTGGGCCCGGATCCCCACGGCGGCGCCGGCGTAGTAGCCGCGGCCGTGGGTCCGCGCCGGGTCCTCCTCGACCCGCACCATCGGCGAGCGGGCGGCGAGCGCGGGCAGGACCGCGTCGTGGAAGCGCTCGGCGACCGGGCGGGCGCCGAACCAGGTGACGGTCAGCCGCGGCCGGCGCCGGGGGACGCACTCGGCGAGAACCGTGGACCAGACGGCCAGGTGGTCGCGCAACATCTGGGCCTCGACCGTCCCCGAGCCCCGGTCCCGGGTGCTGGAGACGAGGGCGAACAGCCGGAAGTGGGCGGCCAGGCCGGGGCCGTCGAAGGCCTGGGCCCGCAGCACGCGATGACACGCGGCGAGGTCGACGCGGCTGCTCCGCTCGCCCGCCGCACGCCGGCGGGCCGCTTCGACGGCAAGCGCGTTCGTCGGGTCGCTGACCACCTCGGTCCCGCGGACCGTGGTCACCACCCGGTTCTGGTCCACGGTCGCCACCGCCGAGCAGACCCCCAGCGGCGCGACCGGGGACAGCTCGACGCCGGCGAAGGCGCCGGGCAGCAGCTCCCACAGCCGGGCCTCCAGGGCCGCCAGCTGGCGGGGGTCGGTCGTCGACGGCCGCACGAACCGGTCGTCGCGCCACCGCTGCAGCACGCGGGCCGGGCTGACCCGACGGGCCCGGGACCGGGCGACGTCGATGAGCAGGGTCTGCAGGTCGGTGGGCGGCAGGCCGCTCTCCAGTGCGGCGAGCGGGTCGTCGAGCACACTCCGCCAGACGCGGTCGGTCGGGGTCATGCCGTCTGATCCTCCCCGCGGAGACGCCGGGGCGCGACCGACCCGGATAGCGCCCCGGTGGCGGTTGTCGTGCGTCCGCACCGCGCCACCCTCGCCGGATGGACCAGCTCCTGTGCCCGGAGATCGTCGGCCGGGATGCCGAGCTGCGCATCGCCCACGAGGCGGCCGATGCCGCCGCCCGCGGCGCGGGCACCAGCGTCGTCCTGCTCGGAGCAGCCGGAACCGGCAAGTCCCGGCTGCTCGACGAGGCCCGCGCGCGGGCTCACGACAGCGGGGTGCGGGTGCTGCGCGGCCGGGTGACCGAAAGTGCCGCGGCGACCCCGTTCGGGCCGTTCGCCGAGGCCGTCGCCGCCGCGTTCCGCTCCGGATGGCCCGCGGATCCGGCGCTGCTCCCGGTGCGGGGTTGCTCGGACGGCTGGCCGGCGAGGACGCCCGCGGGTGGTGTGGCGCCGTCCCCGCTTGCGCTGGCCCCGAGGCGCTGCTGCGGCTGCTGCACGCCGCGGCGCTGGCCCGGCGCGTGCTCGCGGTCGTCGCCGATGAGCATCCGCGGCTGCCGGGGCACTGGTGCGGGCTCGCCGCCGCCCTGCCGCCGGTCGACGCACTCTCCTGAGTGGGTGCGCGGGCGTCCTAACCGGGGACGGCGCACCGCTGTGCCGCGCTGTGCCGCGCGGTGGCGGCGGCACACGTTGGCTCCCGACACGCCGACCAGTCCCCGGCGTGCAGGAGGAGCCCGATGGAACCCGCCCTGGGCGAGCCGTTCGCGGCCAGCCCCGACACCCACGTCATCCCCACGCATTGGCCGGTGCCGAACACCGGCGTGATCGGAATGAACGCCTTCGTCGTGCACGCCGCGGAACCGGTGCTCGTCGACACCGGAACCGCCGCGCTGAGCGCCGGCTGCTCGAGCGCACCCCGCGGGCCCGGTGCTGACATCGTTCATGGCGATCGGGCGGATGCTGCCCGAGGGCCCGTTCCCGCTGGACCGGGTGCGCCTGGTCAACCCCGGCGAGACCGTGAACGTCGGCGGCCGCAATCTGCGCGCGCTGCGGCCGCTGCTGTTCGGTCCACGGCTGTCTCGACCGTGTCGTCGACGCCCTGTGCAGTGCACCGTCCGCCGATCCCGTCCCGAGCGTCACGCAGGCCGAGCTGGAGGCCCTGCTCGCCGGGTTCGAACCCCGGACGGAGACCGCCGGGGTCTGAACGTCCCGGCGCCCGTTCGGTCGCGGATCAGAGCCGGCGGATCAGAACGGCACCGGGGTCGCCAGCAGGCCATCCCCGGTGCTCCGGCCGGACAGGATCCGGCAGAACTCGACGGCGTCGAGTTCCAACGCAGGCCCCCCGTCGCCCCGGAGGAAGCGGCCCCCCGCCGGGCCATCCAACGTCAGCGTGAACGGCGCGCCGTGGCGGCGGGCCCATTCCGCGACGACGTCGGCGATGATCCGCCCGTCGTGGTCGGCGCGCAGCGCGACCTCCCGGCCGGTCGCCCGGCACACGTCCACGCGGTGCATCCACACGTCCCGGGTGTAGATCACGTCCACCAGATAGCGAAGCCGCCACGTCTCGTGCAGCGGGGCGCCGATCCGCAGCGGGAGCCCGCCGGCCAGCCGTGACCAGCGGCTCCGCCAGCGCACCGCCGAGGGAATCGCGGTCCGCAGGCGGGTTGTCAGCTCCGCGGGGCCGAGGTGCTGCCGATGCTCGACCTGCACCGCGCTCACCGGGTCGACATCCACCGTCAGGCCCCGCAGGCCGTGGCGCATCTGGCGCAGCATCTCCCGTGGCGAGGCGTTCGCCTCGACCGACCCGAGGACGTGCGCGACGAGCAGCCGCACGGTCCACGGTGCACATTCGGTCGGACGTTCCCAGTCGGCCTCGGTGAGTGTGTCGGCCAGCTCGGCGAAGCGCAGATACTCGGCCCGCGCGAGCCCGCCCGCCTCCGCGAACCGCAACGGCGGCAACGCATTCACCTCGACGACTCGCTCGTTCACCGTGCCTCGTCCCCCATCCGATCGTCCGCCGACGGCTCGCGGCCCCTCGTGACCGATGCCACACTCCGCTCATGCCGGAGCCGTACGTCGCAGTCGGCCTGATCCCCACGGTGCGGGGTATCCGCACTCGCGCGGACATCGGCCGCAATCTTGACCACATCGCCCAGCTGTTTCGCGCCGCCTCGTGGCTGTCGAGCCTCGACCTGCCGGTCCGGCTCGTCGCCATTCCCGAGGGCGGGCTGCAGGCCTTCAACGACGAGGTGCTCGACCTCGATCATGTCAGCTACGCCCGGGAGTGCGCGATCGACATCCCTGGCCCCGAGACCGATTTCCTCGGCGATCTCGCCCGCACCTACGGGACGTTCGTGATGGCCCAGGCCAAGGCGCGGCACGAGGCGTTCCCGGACCGGTTCTTCAACGTCGGGTTCGCGCTCGACCCGCAGGGCGAGATCGTCCTGAAGCACTACAAGCTGTCCACTCTCTATCCGGTCGAGCATTCGGTGACCCCGCACGACGTGTGGGACCGCTGGGTGGAGCTCTACGGGCTGAGCCTCGATGCGCTCTTCCCGGTCGCCGACACCGAGATCGGCAGGCTCGCGGTGCTGATGGCCAACGAGGGCTCGTATCCCGAGAATGCGCGCGGGCTGGCGCTCAACGGCGCGGAGGTCGTCTACCGGGCGTCGTATCCGCACCCGCACACCGGGAACGAGTTCTTCGAGATCCAGAGCCGGGCCCGCGCCCTGGACAACAACTTCTACGTCGTGGCGCCCAACCTGGCGACCTACTACCTGCACGCCGACGCGCCGGATCCGATCGACACGTTCGGCGGCCGCTCGATGGTGATCGACTACAAGGGTCGGGTCGTCGGCCAGCATCTGTACGGGGCGGGGTCGTCCTACGTCGCCGGGACGATCGACATCGGGGCGCTGCGGCACTTCCGGACCCATGCCCAGTGGGACAACTGGGCCAAGGATCTGCGCACCGAGCTCTACCAGCTGATCTACCAGCAGCCGATCTACCCGAAGAACCTCTACGCCGAGCGGGCGCCGTTCACTCACGCGGAGTTTCGTGAGCGGGTGACCGAGCGGCAGATCGAGCTGATGGTCGAGCGGGGGGTATGGGTGGAGCCGGGCAAGGAGATCGACGATCTCTAACGAGAGCACTGCTCTTGACGAGATCCGACCGGTGGTGCACGCTGCTTTTAAGCGAGAGCAGTGATCTTAAAAGGGGGCAGTGATGTCCAGCTCGACCGCCGTGCCCGTCCGCTCGCCGAACCTGGCCCGACGGGCGAACGCGGGTCCCCTCGCCCTTGCCGCCGCGGGCGTCCTGTTCGTGCTCTACCCGGCCGTGCGGCCCTACACCGACGAGACGTCGGCGCCGGATGCGGCGGTGGCGTTCGCGTCGCCGCTGTGGATCGTGGCCCATCTGGCGGCGGTGGCCGGCTTCGTCCTGGTCGCGTTCGGGCTGCTCGCGCTGCGCGACCGGCTGGTCTCGACCCCGGGTGGGCGGCTCGCCCTCGCCGCGCTCGGTGTCTGGTGGGTCGGTGCGGGCATGGTGCTGCCCTTCTACGGCGCGGAGATCTTCGCGCTGCACGAGATCGGCGAGCGGATCCGCCGGACCGGTGATGTGGGCGTGTTCGACCTCGTCGAGGCCGTCCGGACGGGGCCGGTCCAGTTCACGGTCTTCGGACTCGGGCTGCTGCTGCTCGCCGTCGCCGCGGTGCTCGCCGCGCTGGCCGTGGGCCGGTCCGGCGCGCTGGGCCGGTGGAGCGGGGTCGCGTTCGCCGTGGGGTTCGGGCTGTATCTGCCGCAGTTCTTCGCCGCACCGGGGCTGCGGATCGCGCACGGTGTGCTCGTCTGCGTCGGCTGCGTGATCATCGCGGCGGAGCTGCGCCGGATAACCCCAGGTGAGACCTGCCTGTGAGTGCGTAACAGTGTTCTAACACTGTTACGCACTCACAGGGCTGTCAGGCCAGGTGGACGTACTCGTACTCGAAGGGCTTGCCGTTGATGCCGTTCGAGGGCGGGGCGATCCAGCCGGCGATCTTGCCGGGCTCGTAGACCGGGCGCATGAGCGAGCGGACGTGCTCCTTGTCGGCCGCGCTGGGTAGCCACCGGTCGTGGCCGGCCTCCCACACGTCGGCGCCGACGAGGTCGCCCGCCGGGGTGATGTGGTGCTCGGCGAACAGCCCGACGCGGCGGTTGAACCCGATGTGCGGCAGGGTCAGCCGCCGGTCGATGCCCGCCTTCTCCAGCACCCGGTTCCAACGCTTGAGCCCGGATTGGCAGTCCTTGACGTACTCGGTCTGCAGGTCGTGGTTGAGTGCGAGCAGCGCCGGGACCTCCTGGGTCGTCACCTGTCCGTCGCGGACCAGGTCGATCCGCGTGGTGTCCTCGGTGAGCTGGTGGTCGTCGCGGCGGCGCTCCTCCTGCCAGCGACCCTTCAGTCCGGCGGTGAAGTAGTTGGCGGCGTTGGTGGACTGCTCGGAGCCGAACAGGTCAAGGGACACCGAGTAGTGGAAGTTGATGTAGCGCTGGATGACGTCGAGCGGGATCCCGCCGTGCGGGCCGACCTCCTCGGTGTCGTGCTCGCGCGTCAGCTCCGCGGTGCGGGCGACCACGCGGTCGATACCGGTGGTACCGACGAACATGTGGTGCGCCTCCTCCTTGAGCATGAACTCGCAGGTGCGCGACAGCGGGTCGAACGCCGACTCCTTCAGCGTGCCGAGCTGGTACTTGCCGTCCCGGTCGGTGAAGTAGGTGAACATGAAGAAGCTCAGCCAGTCCGGGGTCTCCTCGTTGAACGCCCCCAGGATCCGGGGCGAGTCGAGGTCGCCGGAGTTGCGCTGCAGCAGCGCCTCGGCCTCCTCGCGGCCGTTGCGGCCGAAGTAGGCGTGCAGCAGGTAGACCATCGCCCAGAGGTGACGGCCCTCCTCCACGTTGACCTGAAACAGGTTGCGCAGGTCATACAGCGACGGAGCGGTCTCGCCGAGGCGACGCTGCTGCTCGACGGAGGCGGGCTCGGTGTCGCCCTGGATGACGATCAGCCGCTGCAGGTCGGCCCGGTACTCGCCGGGGACCTGCTGCCAGACCGGCTCGCCCTTCTGCTCGCCGAAGGCGATGCGCCGGTCGTCGCCCCGCTCCGCCAGGAACACCCCCCAGCGGTACTCCTCCATGGCCACGTGGCCGAACTGCGCCCAGCCCTCCTTGCCCACGTCCACCGCGGTGCGCAGGTACACATCGTGGGTCGGCAGGGCCGGACCCATCGTCTTCCACCAGTTCAGAAAGTTGGGCTGCCAGGACTCCAGCGCGCGCTGCAGCTTGCGGTCGCTCGCCAGATCGACGTTGTTCGGGATCTTCTCGCCGTAGTTGATAGCCACTGCCGTTCAGTCCTCTGCTCGCGTCAGACGCGCTTGCGGTCGAAATCGGCCTTGCGTCCGGTGCCGTAGCGGCGCAGCGCGCCCTCGGGGCCGGACGCGCTGGGCCGAGTGAAGATCCAGTTCTGCCAGGCGGTGAGCCGGCCGAAGATGCGCGTCTCCATGGTTTCGGGGCCGACGAACCGCAGGTTGGCCTCCATCCCGGTGAGCGCGTCCGGAGACAGCGACGCCCGCTCCTCGAGCATGATCCGGATCTCGTCGTCCCAGTCGATGTCGTCCGGCGCGTCGGTCACCAGCCCGAGCTCGAACGCCTCCCGCGCCTCGATCCGCCGCCCGATCTCCTGGCGCAGCTTGGCCACATGATCATCGTCCCCGTAGAACCGGGACGCGAGCCGGGACAGGCCGTTGCCCATCGGGAACACGCCGAAGTTCGACTCGCTGAGCAGGATCTGCGCCTCGTCGGACTGCTCGCCGGCATCCTCGTCGAGCGTGCCGTCGAGCATGTACTGCCGGTCGCAGGCCAGTGCCAGCTCCAGCAACGCACCTGCGAAGCACGAGCCCGGCTCGATCAGCGCGATCAGCGACCGGGAGGTGACGTCCAGCCGCTTGAGCACGCGCTTGAAGTAGTGCCGGATCTCGCCGACCAGCCAGTCGTCCCGGCTGTGCTGCGCGATCAGCCGCTCCAAGGCCAGCGCGTCCCCGACGTCGCCGCGGGTGCGGATCACCCAGGTACCCAGCTCCAGCTCGTTGATGCGCAGCCGCAGGATCAGGTCGTCCAGCTCGCGGGCCATCGCCAGCGGCCAGAACGTGTCACCCAGCTCGTGCACCCGCGACAGGGACTCGGGAACCCCGCCCGACGGTCCGTCGATGGTGATCTCCACAAGGCCCTGCGCGCGGTCGAAGCGGGCCTGGACGTGCCGGTAGCGGATGCCGTCGGCGGTCGCCTCCCGCTGTAGCGGGGTGAGCGCGATGCCCCGGGCCCCGCTGTCCGGGCGCGGGCGGTTGGAGCGGGCCGCCGCCTCGGCGGCCCGCTCGCGCACCGTGGAGTCCCAGGCCCGCTTCGGGATCGTCTCGTCGACCAGCTTCCACTCCACGGCCTGCCGGCCGCGGATGCCCTCGGACCGCGTCGAGAACACGTCGGCCCGGTCCTTGCGAACCCGCCGCTTGTCGATCACCCGGGTCAACCCGCCGGTCCCGGGCAGCACGCCCAGCAGCGGGACCTCCGGCAGCGAGACCGACGAGGAGTTGTCGTCGATCAGCAGGATCTCATCGCAGGCGAGCGCCAGCTCGTACCCGCCGCCCGCCGCGCTCCCGTTGACGGCGGCGAGATAGGTCTGCCCGGAGTGCTCGGTCGCGTCCTCGATGCCGTTGCGGGTCTCGTTGGTGAACTTGCAGAAGTTCACCTTCCACGGATGGCTGCTCTGCGCCAGCATCCGGATGTTCGCCCCGGCACAGAAGTTGCGGTCCTTGCCGCTGGTCACCACGACCGCGCGGACCTGCGGGTGCTCGAAGCGCAGCCGCTGCGTCGCGTCGTAGAGCTCGATGTCTACCCCGAGGTCGTAGGAGTTCATCTTCAGCTCGTAGCCGGGGACCAGCCCGGCCGACTCGTCGACGTCCAGCCGCAGCCAGGCGAGGTCGCCGTCGATCTCCAGCTGCCAGTGCCGGTAGCTCTCCGGGGTCGCGTCGAAGGAGACCTTCGGGATCGGGGCCGCGTCCGGGTCGACCGGCGCGCCTTCGGTCATCGTCATGGGAGCCTCCTGCGCTCGTGCGCGGTCGGATTCACCATCACTCTACAATACAGGAGCAAAGGAGTGGGGGTTATGTAGAACGTTGTCCCGGAGGCAGACCCGATGAGCCGGGAAGTGGATCAGGTCTGCGCCGCGGCGGCGGGTTTCGGAGGCGGCGCGGAGCCCGCGAGAGCGCGCAGCCGGTAGCGCTGGATCTTCCCGGTCGCGGTCTTGGGCAGCTCGGCGAGCGTCACCACCCCGCGGGGACGCTTGAACGCGGCCAGCCCGGCCCGGCAGAACGCGACGACCTCGTCCGGGTCGACCACCGCGCCGGGCCTTGGCACGACGTAGGCGATCGGCTTGTCCAGCCCGTCGGCGTCGGGCACCCCGATCACGACGGCCTCGGCCAGGTCCGGGTGTTCGAGCAGCCGCGACTCCACCTCGGAAGGGCTGACCCAGATCCCACCGACCTTGAGTACGTCGTCGGCGCGCCCGAGGCAGGTGTAGCTGTCGTCGTCGTTGCGGACGTACTGGTCACCGGTGCGCATCCACTCGCCGTGGAACACCGCCCGGTTGACGTCGGTGCGACACCAGTATCCGGTGCAGATCGAGTCGCCCGAGATGTAGAGCATCCCGGGTTCGCCGGCCGTCTCGATGACGGTGCCGTCGGGGTGGCGCAGCTGCACCCGATACCCGGGCACCGGATATCCCGAGCTGCCCGGCACGACCTTGCCCGGGATGTTGGAGATGAAGATGTGCAGCGCCTCGGTGGACCCGATGCCGTCGAGCACCTCGAAGCCGAACCGCTCGCGCACGCCGTGGAACATCCGCGCCGGCAGCGTCTCGCCCGCCGACACCCCGTTGCGCACGGTCGCGAACGCGTCGGGCGGCACGGTGTCCGCGCCCGCGGCGAGCAGCGGGCCCCAGAAGCTGGGGACGGCGAAGAACAGCGTGACCCCGTGCGCGCGGGTCAGCTCGGCATACCGCGCCGGGTTCGGCCGGGACGGTTCGAGCACCGCGGACGCGCCGACCGAGAGCGGGAAGAACATCGAGTTGCCGATCCCGTAGGCGAAGAACAGCTTGGCCACCGAGAGGCAGACGTCGTCGGGGCGGAGGCCCAGGACCTGCTGACCGTAGGTCTCGGCGACATGGCGGATGTCGTGGTGGCGGTGCATGGCCCCCTTCGGGGTTCCCGTCGTCCCCGACGTGTAGAGCCACAGCGCGGGCGACTCGGCCCAGGTGCGGTACGGGGTGGTGACGGGCGAGTCTGCGCCGGCGGCGAGCAGCTGCCGCCAGGTCAGCCCCGTGACGCCGCGGCCGAGCACGCGGGAGTCGGGGCCATCGGCTCCGGTGAGCACGACGTGGCGCAGATCGGGCGCGCCCGCCGCGGCCGTGTGCACGACCTCGGTGAACTGGTGGCTGCCCAGCAGGACCCGGGCCCGGGAATCCCGGACGAGAGTGCCCAGCTCCGGACCGGTCAGCATCGTCGAGGACGGCACCGCGATCGCACCGAGATACATCGCGGCCAGGATGCCGGTGAACAACTCGACGTCATCGACCATGCACAGCAGCACCCGTTCCTCGGGGCGGACGCCGATGGCGGCCATACCGGCGGCGACCCGCCGGACCTCGGCGGCGAGCTCGGCATAGGTCAGGGTGCCGCCCGGGTGATGGACGGCGACGCGGTCGCCGTCGCCGGCGGTGACCCGGCGATCGAGGAGGTATTCCGCGGCGTTGAAGGCATTGAACAGTTCGGGCATACGGGACGCTCCGCTTCGGGTTGGAGTACAAAAACTCTACTGCGTGATCGCGTTTCGGCAATGTTCAGTAGAAGATCTCGAACCAAGATCGCATCTCCAGATGGGCTCGTCCTTTGGGTTAGGACGCGCTTCACAACGGCATGCGCATGCTGCTACGAATGGGCCGTGGCGCGGTGCGCAACGCGGTCGCCGACACGCTCTCCTACCTGCTGTGGGCGCGCCACCGTCGAGCTGCACGAGAATCCGAGAACGGCCCGTGAGGGCCGATGTCAGGAGGGGTGATGAAGACCAAGGCCGCCGTCCTGCGGGAAGTGGGCAAGCCGTTCGAGATCGAGGAGCTCACGCTCGACCCGCCCAAGGAGGGCGAGGTCCTGATCAAGTACGTCGCCGCCGGTCTCTGCCACTCCGACGAGCACCTGCGGCACGGCGACATCGTGCCGCGGTTCCCGATCGTCGGAGGCCACGAAGGTGCGGGGATCATCGAGGAGGTCGGCCCGGGCGTCACCCGGCTCAAGCCCGGCGACCACGTCATCTGCTCGTTCCTGCCCGTCTGCGGGCACTGCCGCTTCTGCGCCAGCGGCATGACCAACCTGTGCGACCAGGGCGCCACCATCCTCGACGGATGTCTGCCCGACGGCACCTACCGGTTCCACTCCGACGCCGGTGAGGACCTCGGCGGGATGTGCATGCTCGGCACGTTCTCCGAGCGCGCCACGGTCTCGCAGAACTCCTGCATCAAGGTCGCCGACGACGTGCCGCTGAACACGGCCGTGCTGATCGGCTGCGGCGTGCCGACGGGCTTCGGCTCGGCGGTGCACGCGGCCGCCACCGAGCCCGGGGACACGATCGCCATCTACGGCGTCGGCGGCATCGGCATCAACGCGGTGCAGGGTGCGGCGCTGGCCGGTGCGGCCAACGTCGTCGCCATCGACCCGCTCGCGAACAAGCGCGAGATGGCCGAGCGGGTGGGCGCCACCCACTCCTGCGCCACCGCCGAGGAGGCCCACGAGCTCATGCAGCAGCTCACCCGCGGGGTCGGCGCCGACAAGGCGATCGTCACCGTCGGGGTGGTGGACTCGGCCGTCGTGACGAACGCGTTCAACGCCATCCGCAAGGGCGGCACCGTGGTGGTCACCGGGCTGGCCGACCCGGCCAAGACGACCATCGAGCTGTCGGGCTCGGTGCTCACCCTGTTCGAGAAGCGCATCCAGGGCTCGCTGTTCGGCTCGGGAGACCCGTTCAAGGACATCCCGCGGCTGGTCGACATGTACCAGGCGGGCCAGCTCAAGCTCGACGAGCTGGTCACCAACACCTACAGCCTGGAAGAGGTCAACAAGGGGTACGACGATCTCATCAACGGGGTGAACGTCCGTGGCGTGATCATCCACGACCCCAACGCCTGATCCGTCTCTGATCGATCCCGTCCGTGCCGGGTCCCGCAGCGGGACCCGGCACGGACGCTTTGTAGGAAAGGTGCTCCACGACGTGTCGCCCGCAGTGTCCTCCGGATTGTCGCCCGCGCTCGGGAACCGCACGCCCGTCCCGATCGTCGGCCTGCGCCGCGAGCGCGAGGTGCTCACCGTCGCGCTGGCGACGGGCCGGCACGTCGTCATCGAGGGCCCGCCCGGCACGGGGAAATCGACCCTGCTGCGGGCCATCGCCCGCGATGCCGGTCAGGACGTGGTGTTCGTCGAGGGCAACGCGGAGCTGACCCCGGCCCGGCTCATCGGCGCGTTCGACCCGTCGCAGGTCCTCGCCGAGGGTTACCTGCCTGCGAGCTTCGTCGACGGGCCGTTGCTCACCGCGATGCGCGGCAGTGCCGATGCGCTCTCCGGCAAGCCTCCGAGCGGTGGACTGCTCTACCTCGAGGAGCTCAACCGGGTTCCTGAGGAGACACTCAACGTCCTGATCACCGTGCTCACCGAGGGCGAGATCGCGGTCCCCCGGCTGGGCACGGTGCGCGCCGGGTCGAAGTTCCGGCTCATCGCCGCGATGAACCCGTTCGACGCGATCGGCACCGCCCGGGTCAGCCAGGCGATCGCCGACCGGATGTGCCGGATCGTCCTCGGCTACCAGGACGAGGCCGCCGAACGCGCGATCACCGGTTCGGTCAGCGGCGTGCAGGGCCCGGTCACCGATCTCGCCGTCGCGCTGACCAGGGCCACCCGCGAACACCGCGACGTCCGGATGGGATCGTCGGTGCGCGGCGCGATCGACCTGAGCCTCGTGCTCACCGGGTTGGGGGAGCTGCGCGGTGAGCGCGCCCCGGCCCGCGAGACTGCGCGCGATGCCGCATACGCCGCGCTCTCGGGCCGGATCCGGATCGCCGACGGCGTCGACCGGACCCCGGAGTCGGTGATCGACGAGCTGCTCGACCGGTTGTGGCCCGAGGACGCGCCGCAGCCGCCGGACGCGGAGCCCGACTCCGGAGGCGACCAGGGAAAAGCTGACGGCCCGCCGCCGGGCGCGGCGGGCCGTTCCCCGGAGCGCCCGCACCGCAACAGGGGCGAGCGCACGCTCGGCCGCGGTGAGCTGGGCGCGCGGCACGAGCAGTTCCAGGACATCTCCCCGGAGCTCGGCGAGCTCGACGCCGAGGCCTTCGACCAGGCGCTCGCCGCCGACCCGGAGGCCGCGGCCGGGTTGCTCGCCGACCTCGCGGTGGCCACGGACGCGCAGCTGCGCGCCGCCGCGCGCCGGCTCGCCGGGCGGGTGTTCATCCAGCTGGGCAGGGTTGGTCCGGCGAAGGCGCGCGGGACCCGCAGGATGGGGCCCGCCCGCGGCGGCGAGGGGGACCTCGACCTCGACCGCACCCTGGAGCGCTGGCAGCCCGGGATCACGCGGCGGCCCGCTCCCGAGGACCTCATCACCCGCACCTGGACGGCCCATCGCCGCGCGATCTGCCTCGTCGTGGACATCAGCGGGTCGATGCAGGGACTGGCCGTCGCGCTCGCGGCGGCCGCGGCGGCCGGGGTGGTGCTGGCCGGCGAGACCGGGGGCGCCAAGCTCGAACCGGGGGTGCTGGCGTTCAGCGCCGGCGTGCGGACGTTGCAGCGCCAGGGGGTTCGCCGCCCGCCCGAGGAGCTGATCTCCGAGCTCGTCGGGCTGCGCGGGCACGGCACCACGGATCTCGCCGCGGGACTGCGCGAGGCGTCGGCCCAGCTCGCCGGCGCGGTTGCCGAGGAGCGGATGGTCGTGTTGCTGTCGGACTGCCTGCACACCGCGGGCGACGACCCGTTGACCGCGCTCGGCGGGATCGATCGGCTGCACGTGCTCGTTCCGCTGCCCGGCGGGGATGCCGCCGACGCCGAGGCCGCCGCCGCCGCGCTCGCCGCGCGCGGCGGGGGGATCAGCCAGCCGGTGCGCCGGCTGGCCGATGTCGCCCCCGCGCTGACCCGGATCCTGAGCTGAGGAGCACGTATGAGGGTCGCGCCGTAGCGGAGCGCGGGGAGGTGCTCGCTGCCCGTGCGGGTCGTGACCACCCCGTTCCTTCCCCGTTCGGCGAAATGTCCACCGTAACCGTCCGCATGACTGTCCGTTGTGCTTGGTGCATGTGATCGGTTGTGGTCGGTGGGCGAGGGGGGTTCTGGCCGATTCGCCCGACTCGGCGGCCGGAATCTGGTTTGTCGCGGCTGATCGTCGTCGCGGCAAATCCTGCGGGCGCTCCGCTCTGGCTGTGTGGCCGACCGGTGCAACGAGACGCGAATGACGAAGGAGAGTCGAACGATGCGACGGACCGTACTGGGTGTCATTGTCTCTGCTGCGGTGACGATGGCCGTGGCGGCGGGCTGCTCGGGCGCGGAGGACGCGGTGTCGTCCGCGAAGGACGCCGCCGGTGCGGCACAATCGGCCGCGCAGGGCGCATCGGACGCGGCGCAGGGCGCGGCTGACGCTGCGAAGAACGCGGCGGGGCAGGCCTCGGATGCGGTGGGTGCCGCCGGCGGCGCGATCGACGCTTCGATCCAGCAGCTGCAGGGCAAGGTGGCGGACCTGGTGAAGGCTCAGCCGGTGACATTCGGCCCGGAGAGTGCCGAGCTGTCCGGCTCCGACCAGAAGACGCTGCAGCAGATCGGGACGTTGCTGAAGGGAAGCAACGCGAAGATCACGGTGGAGACCCACGCGGGCTACGACGACGCCCGGAAGGCACAGGAGCTTTCCGAACAGCGCGCCGAGGCCATCTCCACGGCCCTGCAGGAGGCCGGGGTGAGTGCCGACCAGGTGAAGACCAACCCGACCGGCAACACGACCGCCAAGGGCGACGAGGCGCTGAAGACCACCTTCAATATCACCTCGTAGCCTCGTCCCGGCTCGAGGCACGGGTATCGGTGGGTGTGGCGCTCCGCCCGGGGCGCCCGCCCGCGAGAAGCGATGGGAGACCGATGACGCCAGCGGGTGAACGGCCCTGCTACTACCTGGTCGGCTCGACTGGTTTCCCGAACTACGGCGACGAGCTGGTCGCGGCGACATGGCTGCGCCATCTGGCGGCTGTCGCGCCCGACGCGGACGTGTGGCTGGATTGTCAGGAGCCGGCCAGCGCGGCCGTACTGCTGGACGGGCTGCACCCGCGGGCGCGGTTCGTGGACACGTTGTGGCGGCTGTGTCGTGCCGCGCCGGACCGCGAGCCGTGGCAGATCGCCGCCTGGGTGCAGCGGGCGATCCGCGATCCGGGGATGGCGCCCCGCTGGGTGATCGGAGTCGAGCTGCTGGCTCGTGCCCAGGTGGTGCATCTCATCGGCGGCGGCTACATCACCGACCTGTGGCCCGACCGGCTCGGCCTGTTGGCCGGCGCGGCCGCCGCGGCCGCCCGGTCCGGGGGTCGTGCGGTGATGACAGGGCAGGGTCTGGCTCCGGCCACAGCCGACACCGAGGCGCTGCTGCGCGCGCTGGTCGAGCGCTTCGACGTGGTCGACGTGCGCGACCGGTACTCGCTCGAGCTGGCCGGTGGCGGTGCGGTGCTGAGCTGCGACGATGTGTTCCTGGGGATCGCCGAGGGGCTTGCCGACGTGGTCGATCCCACCGCCGGGGCTCCGTCGTACATGCTGTGCCTGCAGGCGGACGCCACCGAAGTCAGCAGCAGCCGGCTTGCCGCCGACACCCTCGACGTGCTGCGAGCCTGGGAGGTGGCACCCGAGCAGGTCGGCGTCGTCGAGGGGATCCCCGGCCTGGACCGGGAGGTGTACGCGCTGCTCGAACACCAGCTCCCGGGCGCGACGTTCTACCCGTTCAGCGCGGTCTGGGAGCGCGGGCTGCCGCTGCACCACGACCAGACCTGGATCAGCACCCGGTTCCACTTCCATCTGCTCGCCGCTGCGGCGGGCGCCCGCGGGGTGGCCGTGGCCGTGCACCCGGACTACTACACGGCCAAGCACCAGTCCCTGATCGACCTTGGCTCCGGCTGGGAGCTGCGCGACCCGATCTCTGCGGCCGGGCCCCCGCACCACCCGAGCGGCGGGGGTTTCCCTGCGGATGTACGCCGCCGCTGCGGGGCTGAGAAGGCCGCGCTGGCCCGGAGCATCTACCCGGCCCCCGCCGCCGCGCCGGCCAACGGTCATCGGCCCTCCGGCGCCGCGGCGGGGTCGACCGCGGAGGCCGTCGGCCCCCGGTCGTTCTGGGCGCGCATCAGCCGAGCCAGGCCCGAGGTCTGAGCCTGCACCTGGCGATGGTCCGAACTCCACTCGGAGCCCGGTCGTGCCGACCCCTCCGGGGCGGCACACCCGCGGACGGGCCGGCTGGCGGTGCCTTTCGTCGAAGGGCTACTCGGCCCGTGCCTGACGCGCTCGAGCGAGCCTGCAGACGCTCCAGCCGATTCCTGCCCGGAGGTTGGTGGGACGCTCGGCTCACAGGTAGCTTTCACACATCGTGGCGATGTGACGCTCGCGTATCACCGTTACGGGCGTTGCATAATAGAAGGTGGTCCGCTACAGGCCCGACGGGCGGGTGAGGTGGAGGCCGGCGTGCTGAGGAGCTGCAACGCGTCGCCGACAGCGGTCGGGTGCGAGGTGTGGGCTACATGATCAATGAGAGCCGCGGCGGGCGTTCACCGGAGACCGGCAGAGGTGACACCGCGGCGCGGCTGCGGGCCCTGAACACCGCCGCCGCGGCGATCAACGGCAGCCTCGGTGCGGGCGAGATCATCGACAGTGCGGTCGGGTCGCTACTAACGGTGACCGGGCTCGACAGCGGGGTGATCTATTGGTTCGACCGGGAGCAAGACCTGCTCATCGGCCGCGGTGCGAAGGGTTTTCGGAACGGGTTGCAGCCGGGCATCGACGTTCATGGCAAATCGTCGCGAAGCTTGCCGAGCCGGGCATTCCGAGCGTCCGAGCCGCTTCTCTTCGACGCCGATGACGCTCGGGCCGGTTATGCGATCGTCACGGAACGCGAACGCCGTTGCATTGTCCCGGAGGAGATCCGGACCGCCGCCTTCGTGAAGATCGGCTCAGGTTCTGCGGCGCATGGCGTGCTGGCGTTGTGCGCACACGGCGTCCCGCGAAAGCTCGACGAGGAGTGGGTCGAGCTCTTCTCGATGGTGGCCAGTCAGATCGACATCGCCCTGGAGCGGGCGAAGTCGCACGAGGGCGTCCAGGCGCGCGCTGCCGAGATCGCGAACCTGTACGAGATCGGCCGTCGGCTGGACGGGTTCGACGGGGGCACGGCGCTGTCCGGGGTGCTTGACTTCGCCTGCCGGAGCTTCGGTTTCGAACGCTGCGAGGTGGACGGCTTCGGCGGCGTCCGGTCGTCCGACGAACCAGTCGGCCGGACGCCGTTATCGAGCACCCAGCTCGCGCTGCCCCTCGTCGTCGGCAGTCATCGCCTGGGGCAGCTGCTCATCGATTGCGGCGCCGAGCCCAGCCTGCGGGACCAGCGGGTCGGCCGGGCGATCGCGGAGCTGGTCTCGGTCGCGGCTTGGCGGCAGCAACGCTACCGGGAGAGCAAGCAGGCCGGAGCCGCCGAGCAGCAGGGCCGGCTGGCGCGAGAGATTCACGACGGCATCGCCCAGCGATTCTATGCCATCCAGCTCAACTTGACGGCCGCCGCAAGTGCCGCCGACGAGCCGGAGGGCCATCAGCAGTACCTCGACCAGGCGCTGCACAACGCACAGCGGGGCGTCGAGGAGTCGCGTCGGTGGATCCGCAGCCTCCGGCAACCGCTGGGGAGCCGCGGTCGCCTCGGTGAGGACCTCGCGGCGGTCGCCGACGAGTTCGTGGCCAACTTCCGCCTGCCGTGCGAGCTGAACGTCTTCGGTCCGGAGGCACCGCTCGACGGGGCGACCCGGCGGGCGGTGGCCCGGGGCGTGCAGGAGCTGTTGCACAACGTCGGCAAGCACGCGGATGCGGCGAGCGTGCGGGTTGATGTCCGGTTCGACTCCGGGCATCTCGAGGTCACCGTCACCGACGACGGTCGTGGCTTGGACACCACCCGGCAGCACGGGTTCGGGCTGCTCGGGGTCCGCGAGCGAATGGCCGAGGTCGGGGCGCACTTCGCGATCTCCGGCCGTCCGGGCCGGGGCACCACCGCGCTCCTGCGGGTCCCCCTGCTGCACCCGGTGCCGTTGCTCTCGCCGTAGGGCACGGCCCAGCTCGTGGGTCGGCCGTCCAGCCGGGCGGTCATGGTCCGGGTGGCCCGCCGAGAACGGCTGGATGGACAGTAGGCAGCCGGGGAGCGCGATCTTTAGCCTGGCTCGACGAGATCGTGCGCGTGCAGCCGTCGTCGTATTCCCGGTCAAGGAGGACTTCGCGTGCAACCCATCAGCAGCGTTCGGAATTTGTGATGCGGCCGGCCCGATTCGACTATCTCGCTCCCACCAGCGTGGCCGACGTCGTCTCGGTGCTCGGCGCCGACGACTCCGCGAAAGTGCTGGCCGGCGGCCAGAGTCTGGTTCCGCTCATGAACCTCCGGCTCGCCGCGCCGACCCAGCTCGTCGACATCAACCAGGTCGCCGAGCTGGATTTCCTTCGGGTCGCCGATGGTGACCTACACCTGGGCGCGCTGATCCGCCACCGCCGACTCGAGTTCGATCCCGAGGTGGCTCGCGTCGCACCGATCCTGGCCGAGGCCGCGGGGCTGATCGGCCATCCGCAGGTGCGCAACCGTGGCACCGTCGGCGGCTCGCTCGCCCACTCCGACCCCTCGGCCGAACTCGGCTGCGCGCTGCTCGCCCTCGATGCCGAGGTGACGGTCCAGGGCGGGACCGGGCGCCGCTCCCTGCCGATCGCGGAGCTGTTCGACGGCTTCTTCACCACGACCCTGGAAGATGACGAGCTCATCTGTCAGGTCCGGGTTCCCGGCACCGTCCCTGGGCGCGGTTGGGTGATACAGGAGTACGCGCCCCGAGCCGGGGACTTCGCGGTGGCGAGCGTGGCCGCGTGCATCGACCTGGCCCCCGGAGGCGGCTGCGTCCGGGTGCGGGCGGCGGCTGGCGGCGTCGGGCCGACGCCGATCGACCTCGGCTCCGCGCTGGGCGAGCTGGTCGGCGAGACCGAGCTGAGCGAGGGTCTGTTGCGCCACGTCGCGTCCCGCGCGGCCGAGGTCATCCGCCCTGCCGCCGACCTGCGAGCCAGCGCCGAGGACCGGCGCGACCTGCTTCAGGTGTTACTCGTCAGGGCGCTGCCGGCCGCGTGGACGCGTGCCGCCGGCAGCCTCTCCAACGGAGGCGCACGATGAGAGAGATCGCACTGCTGGTGAATGGGGAGCCGGTCTCGGTGGAGGTCGATCCTCGCGAGCACCTGGCGGATGTCCTGCGGGACCGCCTGGGGTTGACCGGCACCCACAAGGCGTGCGAGCAGGGCGCGTGCGGTGCTTGCACCGTGCACCTCGACGGCACCCCGGTGCTGTCCTGCCTGCTGTTCGCCGTGCAGGCCGACAACCGGTCGGTCACCACCGTCGAAGGCGTCGGCACCACCGAGGATCTGGCCCCGATCCAGCGCGCCCTGTCCGAGCGGCACGGCCTGCAGTGCGGCTTCTGCACCCCCGGAATGATCATGCAGGCACTCGACGTGGTCGGCCGGGCCAACGGTGGGCTGACTCCCGAGCGGGTCCGCCACGAAATGTCCGGGAACCTGTGCCGGTGTACGGGTTACGTCTCCATCGTGGACGCTGTCCTCGATGCCGCGGCCGAGAGCAGCTCGGTCGCGGCTGTCCCGGACAACGAGCCGACCCAGGCGGAGGTGTCGGGATGATCGGCGAGCGGGTTACACGCAAGGAGGACGTCCGGTTCCTCACCGGAGCGGGACGCTACCTGGCGGATCTCCGACCGGCCGGGCTGAAGCACGCCGCGATCCTGCGCAGCCCGGTGGCGCACGCCCGGGTCAACGGCATCGACACGACCGCGGCGAAGGCCCTCCCCGGTGTCGTCGCGGTGTTCACCGCGGCCGATCTGAAGGAGCACAGCCGGCCGCTGTCGCATCGGCTTGCGGTTCCCGGTATCCGCCCACTGGAGTGGTACTGCCTGGCCGACGAGAAGGTTCGCTACGTCGGCGAGCCCCTCGCGGTCGTGGTGGCCGAGAGCCGGTACGTCGCCGAGGATGCCCTGGAGCTCATCGAGCTGGATCTCGACGAGCTCGATGTCGTGACCGACGTGCGCGCGAGCCTGGGCGACGACGGCGAGGAGTCGGCGCCGCTGCTGTTCGAGGAATGGGGCGACAACGTCTTCTACGCCGGCGGTTTCGCCAACGGCGACTTCGACGCCGCGGTCGCGCGGGCGGACGGCGTGCTGCGTGAGACCATCGCCCACCATCGGATCGTGGGTCTTCCGCTGGAGGGCCATGGTGCCTGCGGCCACTTCGACCGCACCCGCGGGGAGCTGCTGCTCTACAGCTCCAACCAGCAACCGCACAACCTGCGGACCGTGGTCGCCGACGTCACCGCCCTCCCGCTGGAGAAGGTCCGGGTGATCGCGCCCGATATGGGCGGTGGTTTCGGCAACAAGCAGCACTTCCACCGCGAGGAGCTGCTGATCGCCGTCGTCGCCACGCTCGTGCCGGACCCGGTGACCTGGTCCGCGGACCGCAGCGAGTCGCTGACCGGTTCCGTGCAGTCCCGGCAGCAGGAGCACGATGTGGAGGTCGCCTACCGCTCGGACGGCCGGGTCCTGGGCGTGCGGACCCACGTGATCGCCGATCTCGGCAGCCCGACGCTGTACTTCAGCAGCATCGGCCCGGCGCTGATCACCACCTCGATGCTGCCCGGCACCTACGACATCGAGGCGTTCGAGTACCGGCTCACCGGCGTCGCCACCAACAAGCCCCCGATGGGCGCCTACCGCGGCTTCGGACAGCCACAGGCCAACTTCACGATCGAGCGGGTCATGGACCTGGTCGCCGACGCGACCGGGGTCGACCCCGCCGACGTCCGCCGCCGGAACATGGTCCCGGACGCGCCGCGCCCGTACTTCAGTGCCACCGGCAACCGGTACGACACGCCGAGCTTCCACGAGCAGATGGAGGTCCTGCTCGACGAGCTGGACTATCCGGCGGTCCGGCGTGACCAGGAGGAGGCCCGCCGCGAGGGCCGGCTCGTCGGGGTCGGCCTGGCGAACCTCGTCGAATGCAGCACCGCCAACCTCTTCGGGTTCTGCAGCCAGTTCGGCGGCTACGAGATGGCGTCGGTGGTGGTGCAGCCCAACGGCCACGTGAGCATCAACTGCGGCACCAAGTCGCAGGGCCAGGGGCATCAGACCATCTACGCGCAGATCGCCGCGGACGTGCTCACGATTCCGATGAGCGCCATCGACGTCTCCGACGGCGACACCGCCCTGCTCCCGCACGGGATGGGGACCTGGGGTAGCCGGTCGGCGACCGCCGGCGGCGGTGTGGTGCTCAAGGGGACTCGACAGATCCGGGACAAGATGACCGCGATCGCCGCCCACATGCTGCGGGTGGACGGCGAGGAGGTGGAGCTGAGCGAGGGGACCTTCTCGGCCGGAGCCGGCCGGGTGACGTTCGCGGAGGTCGCGCACGCCGCCTACCTGCAGACGTTCCTGCTGCCGCCGGGGATGGATCCCGGGCTGGCCACGATCGCGAGCCTGGACCCCGGGCTGGCCGATCCGTTCCCGGATGCGACCGGGAGGATGAACGCCGGCAGCACCTTCTCCACGGCGGCCGCGGCGGCGGTCGTGGAGATCGATGCCGGTACCGGGCAGGTCGTCATCCGCAGTTTCCGCATCGTGCACGACTGCGGAACCGTGATCAACCCGCTGCTGCTGGACGGTCAGATCCAGGGTGGGTTCGCGCAGGCTCTGGGCGCGGTACTGCTCGAGGAGGTCGTTCACGACGCTCAGGGACAGCCGCTGACCAGCACGTTGCTCGACTACCTCATCCCCTCGTTCTCCGACGTGCCGCGGGTGCACACCCACCACCGGGAGCACCCGTCAGAACTGCTGGGCGGGTTCCGCGGAGCCGGCGAGGCGACCACGATCTGCGGGCCATCGGCCATCGCGAACGCCGTGCACGATGCGCTCGGGCCGCTGGGGGTGCGGGTCCTCCAGACGAACCTCTCGTCGCGGTCCATCCGGGAGATGATCCGCTCCGCCGGGGTCAAGCCGGATCCGTTCGCGCGCGCGCTCGCATCGTGACCGCGCGAGTGGAGCGGGTGCCGGGCGATCGCTCGGTTCCGGTGACCACGCGGCAGATGCCACTGGACGCCGAGCAGCGCGATCTCTACGAGCGGATCTGCCGCCACCTCGACCCGGACCGGCTGCGGGATCTGCTGGCCCGGTTGGTGGATATCCACAGCCCGACGGGAGCGGAGCGGGCGGCCGCGGAGTTCATGGCCGGCCACCTGGCGAATGAGGTGGGTGTCCGGTCGGCGTACCAGCCGATGACCGATACCAGTGGGAACGTGACCGGGGAACTGCCCGGGAGCGGCGGGGGCGCCCGGCTGCTGCTCTACGCGCCGATCGACACCCACATCGACCCGGAGGCCGACGTGCCCTGGGTCGGTCCCACGCTGCGCGCCGACATGCTTCCCCGGGCACGCGTCGAGGGCGACCTCGTCGTCGGTCTGGGCGCGGCCAACCCCAAGTGCATGGTGGCCGGGCTGACCGAGGTGCTGCACGCGGTGCGGGACGCAGGCGTCCCGCTGCTGGGCGATCTCGCGGTCGGGTTCGCTGGTGGTGGCATGCCGGCGTCAATCAGCGGGCGATACCACTCCGGCCTGAGCAACGGCGTGTACCACCTGCTGGCCCACGGAATGGCGCCGGACGTGGCGGTCGTGCTCAAGCCGTCGTGGGCCGTCTTCGCCGAGGAACCGGGCATGTGCTGGTTCAAGGTCTCGGTCCGCGGCACGTTCGGCTACGCGGGCATACCCAGAGGAACTCCCGGATTTCGCTCCTCGATCGTGCCGGCTGCCACGGTGATCCAGGAGATCGAGGCCTGGATGCCGACGTACACCGCCCGGAACACCATGGGCACCACCGCGCCCGAGGGGTGGATCTCCGCGGTACGCGCCGGGAACCCGGAGAAACCCGCATTCCCCTCGGCGACCACGGAGATCTACCTGGATCTGCGGGTGAACCCGAGGATGACCCCGGCCGGGGTGCGGCAGCAGTTCGCCGACATGATCGACCAGCTGCGGGAACGGCATCCCGACATCGAACTCGACTGGGCCATGGTCGGTTCGCTCCCCGGGGGATGGACCGATCCCGATCATTGGATCGTGCAGTCCTGCCAGCGGGGCTGGGCCGAGGTCGAGGGACGGCCGTACACGTCCACTCCGCTGGCCAGCGGACAGACCGACGGTGCGCTGATCCGCAGGCTCGGGATCCCGTGCGCGCGGATCGGTTACCCGTGGCCACCGGCGTCCACGCCGGTCGAGTTCCGCGAGGGCCTGGGCGGGATGGGCGTCGCGTCCGTCGACGACGTGATGCGCGGCGTCCGGGCCGTCGCGTACGCGGTGGTGGACACGCTCACCCGGCCGCGCGCGGAGCTCGGCCTCTGACCGGACATCGGTTGTTCCGGCCGGGTGTTAGCGTGGGGGCAACGTTGCCGGCGGGATGCCTCGAATCGCCTGCCCGGCCGGATTCGCTCATCGATGAGAACACGAGTAGGTCGAACGCTGTGGACGGTGCGCAGATCCGGATGATGGTGGTCGAGGACCATCCGATCGTCATGGAGGGGGTGAAGGCCGTTCTCGGGCGGGCCCCCGAGATCGCCATTGTCGCCACGGCGACGACCGGCACCGAGGCGCTCGCCGCGGCGGCCGAGTCCGACCCCGCGGTCGTGCTCCTCGACCTGGAGATACCGCCGCCGGCCGGGGCCGAGCTCATCCACGCGCTGGCTGCGGTCTGCTCCGCCCGAGTCCTGATCATGACCGTGATCGACGACGACGACCGGCTCGTCGAGTGTATGCGGGCCGGGGCGGCGGGCTACCTGCTCAAGGGAACGGCCATCGATGAGGTACTGCACGCGATCAAGCTGGTTCACCAGGGCGAGGTCTCACTCACCCCGGCGCTGACCCGCCGCCTGGTGACCCGGCTCGCGGCGGGGGAGCCGGCGAAGCCGGAGACGCCGGCCGAGCGGTTGTCGCTGACCGCGCGGGAGCGCGAGGTGCTCACCCACGTGATGCGCGGGCACACCAACCGTGAGATCGCGTCCAAGATGTTCCTCTCGCCGCGCACGGTGAAGGCACACCTGGCGACGGCGTTCGAGAAGCTGGAGGTTCATGACCGGACGGCCGCGGTCAGCGTCGCCATTGCGCGCGGTCTCATCGACATCGACGGACCGGACGGGCGCTCCACCGGCACCTCCTGAAGCAGGGGCGAGGGCCCGGAGACTGTGAGACCGGGCGGTGCGGTCATCACGGCCGCACCGCCCGTCGGCCGGACGTCGTCAAGTCAGGGGTTGCGCGACGTCCGGGCTCGGACTCGGATCCGCGAATAGCTGCGCGACACGGTCGATCTTCCCCCGGCTGTGCGTGCGGCTACCGCCCCGATGCTCACGAAGAGCCTCGGCTGATGACAGCCACACCGTTCGATCCGGGCTCAGCCCTGTCTGTGAACCGTTGCGCGAGTACGACCAGCAGGTACCCGACCACTGCGATCCCGAGTGAGATGATCGGAGCCAGCTGGGCGAGTAGCGGTAGTGCCTCAGCACTCTGCAGCAGCGCGATGCCGACGGCTGCCGAGAAGAGCCACACCGCCGTCGCCGGAGTCAACAGGCGTGGCTTGGTTGTTTCCGTAGCCGGTGCAAAGTTCGTCCGCATCCCACCGAACGCGACACAGGTGGCCATGATGCCACCCCAGCCGACGAAGAAGATGCCAAACCACTGCAATGTCTGCAGCAGGTAGGAGAAGACATCGGTGAGCATCAGCACCACCGCCACGACCGCCACCACGGCGACCAACAGTTTGCGCCGCACCCGCCGGCCGGTGGCTTCTTGGATAAGACGTTGAATGTTGAGCGATGAGAGGTAGAAGTTCAGCGTCTGGATCCGCATCTGGGTCACGACGATGAACACCAGACCGACTACACCCATCAACTGGACCAGCGCGATCGCGACACCGACCTCCGAGGCGGCCTCCGAGCGCGGCAGCACCGATTGGACGACGAACATGCCGATGATGCCGTTGACCACCAGAGTGATCGTGGTGAATACCGGACCGAAGGTCACCCACCGGTGGTAGCGCGCGTCCTCGTTCCTGCCGAATCGTGAGAAGTCGTTCGACACCGGAATGATCAGCCACACGCCGAGATAGATCACCACGGTGGTGACCCAGCCCGGGATCACTTGCGCCGCGGCCGGGACGACCCCTGGATACTCGAGCCAACCCGTCGGGTTGCCGTTCATCGCCGCCAGCACCACTGCCGCCAGCACGCCGGCGACGTACAGCGGAAGCAGCACTGCATTGATCTTGTCCAGCCATGTCAGGACGGCGCCCATCATCAGCGGCAGCATCCCGACCACCGCAACGACATACCAGATCCGAAGATCGCCACCCACATAGTGCTGGAAACTGACCGCGATGACGCTTCCTTCGAAAACCGTGAAGTAGATCGTCGCGATCGCGAGCAGCAGGATGATGAGGAACCGGCCCAGCTTGCCGAAGACCTGTTCCGAGGCGAGGGAACTGCCCTTCCCGGTACTGATGCCGAGTCGTACCATCGGCATGTTGAACAGCGCCATCAGTGCGGCCGACACGAGAAGGCCGATGATGGCCTGTTTCGTTCCTGCCAGCGTCGCCGCGAGCGCACCCTGGAACAAGTAGATCATGCCGACGAGCATCGCCCAGCTCGCCATGTGTACCTTGCCACGACTCAGCCGAGCCTCGGCAGGAACGACCTGGGTCGCGAAGTCGTCGTCCCGGTGTTCTTCGACGATCTGCGGCGTCGACCCGTCGCCCACTGGTGCTCTTGTGCTCATGGTTGTGTCCTCCATCTCCCTAGAGACCGCCCAGGACGTGGTGAGTCAGGCGGACGACATTCCGCCGTCGATTACCAAGAATTGACCGTTGATCTGTCCGGCCGTTTCGGAGGCGAAGAACGCCACGGCATCGGCGATCTGCTCGGCCGAGGTCAGTCGGCCGGTCGGGGTGGCCTCCAGCATCGTTTGAATCCCGGGGTGTCCCTGCTCGATCATCTGACGTACCTGCACGGTCGACACCGGGCCGGGCGCGACGCAGTTGGCGGTGATCCCGTCCTTGCCCAGTTCGAACGCGAGCTGGCGGGCCAGGCCGATGTGGCCCGCCTTGGCCGCGGAGTACGCCGCGTGGCCGTCCAGCCCGATGATCCCGGCTACCGAGGAGATGTTGACGATGCGTCCGTAGCGTTGTTCGAGCATGTGCGGGACCGCGGCACGACAGGCCAGCACCGTGCTGATCAGGTTGTCCTCCAGCTCCGCCCGAAGGTCCTTCTCGGACTTCTCGGCGAACGGCCCGAGAGCCGATCCGCTCCAGCCACCCGCGTTGTTGACCAGGACATCCATCCGGCCGAACCGATCGTGGGCGTGGGTGACAGCGCGCGCGGCGCCTCCCGGCTCAGCCAAGTCGGCCACGACTGTGGTGACGATGCCGCTCTCGGCAGCGTCGAGCTCGGCCGCCAGCTCGTCCAGAACCGGTTGCCGGCGGCCGACGAGTGCGAGCCGGAAGCCGGCGGATGCAAGCCGGTGGGCGATCGCCCGTCCGAGCGAACCCGTTGCGCCGGTGATGATGGCAACGCGCTGACTGCTTGTGCCCGTCGTCGGGCTGTCGGGACCCGGGTCGGACTGCATTTCACCCATTTCGCCTCTGTCGTCGAGTGATGTGGACGACAAAGTCCAGCACGGCCCGATGGGGTGCACCAATGGCCCATCGGCCGATATCACCCCGCCTACCCGGCCCTGCCGTGGCCCTCCTCTTCCTGGCCGAATGGCCCGCGGGAACTGATGCCGGCGAAGGGGAACGGCGAGCGTGGCCAGATGGCCAGTCGCGTGCGGAGCCCAGCGGCCACCTGGGCGGGGCCAAGTCAGGTCATCAGGCCACTGGTGGGCGTATCGCTGTTCGGGTTGTGATGGGTGCAGGTCGGATCGGCCGTCAAAGCGGCCGACGAGGACATGAATCGGAAGGGCGTGTGCGATGTCGGTGGCGAACTCGATGGACGTCGGTAGCGCGGTGAGCAAGGTGTCGAAGCGCCAGTACGAGCCGTACCTGAAGGCGTCATGGGGGCTGCTCAACCACTGGTATCCGGCACTGTTCAGCAGCGAGCTCGGTGAGAACGAGGTCAAGGGAGTCACCATCTGCGGTGTTCCGCTGATCCTGCGCCGAGTGCACGGAAAGGTCCACGTGCTGCGCGACCAGTGCGTGCACCGCGGGGTGAGGATGTCGATCCGGCCGATGTGCCTGACCGACGACACGATCACCTGCTGGTACCACGGCTACACCTACAACATGGAGACCGGCCGACTGGAGACCATCATCGCGGCACCCGACGACGAGATCGTCGGAACGACGGGAATCCAGGTGTTTCCGGTCGAGGAGGTCAACAACCTCATCTATGTCTTCGTGGGTGAGCCGGGATACGAGCCGATTCCTGAGCTGCGGCTCGATCTGCCCCCGAAGCTGGAGAACCCGGTGCACCCGGTGGCGCACCCGCTGGACACCGACACGATGATCCTGGGTGTCCGCCGAACCGCGAACGCGAACTGGCGGCTCGGCGTCGAGAACGGTTTCGACCCGGGACACCAGATGCTGCACCGGGACGCCGCAATCGTGCTCGCACGGGACACGGCCCTGCCGCTCGGTATCAACCCGACGGATCCGCGGGCCATCACCGCGTATGAGGACGAGGATGGCCCGAAGGGAATGATGAACGAGTGGAACTCGGGATTCTATGACCTGGTGATGGCCAATGAGCGGCTGAACATCAAGGCCGCCGGTAATAACCCGACGGTGGGGCTGCGCACCTCGATGTATCTGCCCGGTGTGCTGATGGTGGAGAACTGGCCGGCATACGGGCTGGCGCAATACGAGTGGTTCGTCCCGATCGATGACAAGACCCACGAGTACTGGTCGGTCATCGCGGCCAAGGCCAGCACCGAGGAGGAGCGCAAGCGCTTCCAGTACGACTTCGACTACCTGTGGCGCGACCAGGCGCTGATCGCGTTCAACGCCGACGACGTCTTCGCCCGGGAGGCGATGGAGAACTTCTACGAAGAGGGCGGCCCGGGCTGGGACGACGAGCAGCTCTGCGGGATGGACGCGATCATCGTGGCCTGGCGCAAGCTGGTCTCGCGGCACGCTCGTGAGATCCAGAAGCCGCAGCGCAACCCCAGCCCGAAGCTCGCGGAGTAACCCGGACCCACACCGCCGGCCGGCCCGATTCCCCTCGGAGGAGTCCGAAACGATGTACAACGCGAGCCTTCGGTTCTCCGACGGGCACGTCGAGACCGTCGACGTCGCGTCCGGGTGCAACGTACTGAAAGCCGCCCTGGACGCGGGAATCGGGCTGGCCTCGCAGTGCCAGTCAGGAAGCTGCGGGACCTGCGTGGCGCAGCTGCGGGACGGGCACACCGAGACGGTCCCCGGCCGGGCGAGCGCCCTGCTGGACAGCGAGTACCGGGAGGGGGGACGGCTGCTCTGCTCGACGTTGCTGCACTCCCCGGCCGAGTTCCAGCTGCCCTACCCCAGCGACGTCCTCTTCGGTGACCGGCCGAAGGTGCACACCGCCACTGTCACCGAACTGGTTCCGCTGTCGGAGACCGTGCTCGGGCTGCGGGTGCGGATCGAGGGGCAGCCACTCGGGTTCCGGGCCGGCCAATACGCCCGCATCCGGGTTCCCGGCACCCACGAGTGGCGCTCCTACTCGATGGCGGGCCCCCCGGACAACGGCTCCGACCTGGAGTTCCACGTCCGGCTGCTGCCTGACGGGCGGTTCTCGTCGTACCTGCGGGACGGCTGCACGGTGGGCACGCAGCTGGAGGTCGACGGCGCCTACGGGTCGTTCGTCCTGCGGCCCGGCAAGGACCACCATCTGTTCGTGGCCGGTGGCACCGGCCTCGCACCGATCCTCTCGATGATCGACCATCTGCGGGAACAGGGCAGCAGGCGGACCCCGGTCACCCTGTGCTACGCCTGCCGGACGGAGATCGACCTCTACTATGCGGAGGAGGTCGGTCTCCGCCCGTTGTGGATGCCGCGGATGGAGGCCCGGCTGGCGATCACGGAGCCGAGCGCCGCCGGAACCTGGACCGGCCGGGTGGGAACCCCGGTGTCGCTGATCGAGCCGCAGGACGTGGGCGAGCGGACCACGGCCTACCTGTGCGGGCCTCCAGGCATGATCGACGCCGCCCGGCACCGCCTCCGCGGTCTCGGCCTGCCCGCGGAGCAGATCCACAGTGAGCGGTTCGTGTCCAGTGAGGAGTGAACCGCCGCCGGGATCGACCTTGTCGCCAGCCACAGATCGGAAGGTTTCACCTGTGATCGTCAGACAGTTGGGCTACCTGGGACTGGCCGTCCGGGATACCGCGGCCTGGCAGAGGCTGCTCGTCGACCGGCTCGGCTGCCAGCCGGCGGTCGGCTCATCGCCGGAGAGGCTGCGGTTTCGCATCGACGACCGCAGCCACCGCATCGCCATCCAGGCGAGCGACGCCGAGCGGATCGACTACCTCGGTTTCGAGGTGGCGGATGCCGCGGCCCATACCGAGCTCGTCGAACGACTCCGGGCCGCCGGCCACCACGTCGTCGCGGGCACGGCCGAGGAGCTCGCGGACCGTCAGGTGCTCGGCCTGTCGCACACGGTGGATCCCGCCGGGTACCGCGTCGAGTTCTACTACGGCCCCACCGGAGACGAGCGGCCGTTCGTCTCCGCGCTCGGGATACCGGGATTCGTCAGCGGCGCCCTGGGACTGGGCCACGTGGTGATCGCGACCCCGAAGTACGAGCAGACGCTGCGCTTCTACCAGGACCAGCTCGGCTTCCGAGTCAGCGACCACATCACCACGGGCGGCATGGAAGCGATCTTCCTGCGCTGCAACCCACGCCACCACACCGTGGCGCTGCTGCGGTCGGCGCCGGACACCGAGGAGAGCGAGTTCCACCACTTCATGCTCGAGGTGCCGGATCTGGACAGCGTGGGCCGGGCGCACGACGACTGCGTCCAGGCCGAGGTCCCGATCTCGTACAGCCTGGGCCGGCACACCAACGACCGCATGGTGTCGTTCTATCTGCGCACCCCGTCCGGTTTCGACATCGAGTTCGGGACCGGTGGCCGGCTCGTCGACGACGCCACCTGGGACGTCGACCAGTACCGGTCGATCTCCTTCTGGGGACATCGCCCGCTGCCCACCGGCTGAATCCGACCATTCGAGAGGCGAGCTCATCGTGCGCACCATCCATTACGACCTGCTCGGGACGCAGACCCGCTACGTGGGCCGGGACCCCGACCTCCGCAGCCGGGTCCTCGAGGCGGGTGAGGGCGATGCGCTGATCCTGTTGCATGGCGGCGGCGGCCACGCCGAGACCTACAGCCGCAACCTCGTGCATCTGGGCAGCAAGCTGCGGGTGCTGGCCCCGGACTTCCTGTGGCACGGCCTCTCGGCCACGCCGGCGTACCGCGAGGGCAACTGGCTGCGTCAGTTCACCGAGCAGATCCTGCACCTGATGGACTGCGAGGGCATCGACAAGGCGAGTGTCGAGGGCGAGTCGCTGGGAGCCTGGATCGGCCTGGACATGGCGATCAACTACCCGGACCGGTTGGAGCGGCTGATCCTGAACACCGCCTGGGGTATGCGGTTCGACTCGGACTCGGTGGACGAGCGGAGCACGGACCTGTCGGACCTGCGCGCACGGTCCATCGAAGGCCTGCGGAACCTGGACGAGGCGGCGCTGCGGTCCCGGCTCGAGTGGCTCGTGCACGACCCTGCCCACGTCACCGACGAGCTCGTCGCGCTCCGTCTGAAGCTCTGGAGCCGGCCGGAGGTGCGCACGGCGCTCACGACCTACTACGAGCACGTGTTCTCCCCGGAGATGGACCCCTACCTCTTCGACGAGGACAGCCTGCGCGGCATCGGGACGCCCACCCTGGTGCTGTGGACCGAGCACAACCCGTTCCACGGGGTCGACGCCGCCCGCAGACTCGCTGAGCTGATTCCCGGCGCCCAACTGCACGTCGTGCAGGGTGCGGGGCACTGGCCCCAGTGGGAGAACCCGGAGGAGCACGACCACGTGGTCCTGGAGTTCCTGGGCATCAGGTGAACCGCTCGGGGCGGATGAGGAGACAGGGCGGGATGACGACGATCAACGACATCGCGGTGTCGTCGACGGAGATGGGCGACCGGATCGAGCGGCTCGGTGTGGTCGGCCGCGGGCCCGGTGGTGGCCTCGTCCGCTTCCTCTACGACGACGCGTGGCGCGCGGCCACCGACCTCGTCGAGGGGTGGATGCGCCACGCCGGCCTGCAGGTCCGCCGGGACGCGGTGGGCAACGTCTTCGGGCGCCTACCGGGCACGACCGACGGGGAGCGCACCATCCTCACCGGCTCGCACATCGACACCGTCCGGTCCGGCGGCAAGTACGACGGTGCGCTGGGCATCATCGGCGGGATCGCCGCGCTGGCCGCGCTGAAGGAACGGGCGGGGCGGCCCCGACGCTCCCTCGAGGTCGTGGCGATCTGCGAGGAGGAAGGCAGCCGGGTCGCCGGCAACCTGTTCGGTTCCCGCGGAATGCTCGGCCTGACCAGCACCGCGGAGACTGCCCAGCTCACCGACGCCGACGGGATCGCGGTGGCCGACATGATGACCCGGGTGGGACTGGATCCGGCCCGCGTGCCGACCGCGGCGCGCCGCGATGTCGACCACTTCGTCGAGCTCCACGTCGAACAGGGACCGGTGCTGGACGACACCGGTGTGCAGATTGGCGTCGTCACCGGCATTGCCGGCCTGCGCCACCAGCTGTTGACCGTGTGCGGCCGGCCCGACCACGCCGGGGCGACGCCGATGGACCGGCGCCGGGACGCGCTGCAAGGCGCCGCGGCGATGGCATTGATGATCGACGACGTCACCCGGTGCTCCGGGAGCCCCGCGGTTGCCACCATCGGCCAGCTGCAGGTGCTGCCGGGCTCGGTGAACACCGTGGCGGAGCGGGCCACCTTCAGCCTCGACCTGCGGCACCCGTCGGATCCGGTGCGGCACCGGCTGCTCACCGAGATCGCCGGACACTGCCGCATCATCGCCGACCGGCACGGCCTGGCTGTGGAGATCACCGACCGCTGGGAGGAACCGGCGGCCCAGATGGATACCGGCCTGCAACAGCTGCTCGCCGACACCGCCGACGACAGCGGGGTGAGCTGGTCGTCGTTGCCCAGCGGGGCGGCGCACGACAGCCAGCTGTGGGCCCGGCACGTCCCAACATCGATGATCTTCGTGCCCAGCGTCGGCGGCCGGTCGCACTGCGAGGCGGAGTACACCCCGCTCGAGGACTGCGTCCGCGGGGCCACCATGCTCGCCCGCGTGCTGTACCGGATGGCTTACTGAGGGGCCGGTCGGCGCCCGGCACGAGCCGGATGAAACCAAGAGAGGGGTTCCGTGGCAACGGTGGATGGCGTGGATGGCAAGGTCGCGCTGGTCGTCGGCGGTACCGCGGGGATCGGGCTCAGCACGGCCGAGGCGTTCGTCCGGGCCGGTGCGATGGTCGTGGTCGCGGGCCGCAGCGCCGCGGCCGGGGAAGCGGCCGTCGGTCTGCTTACCCGGTCGGGCGGATCCGCCCGGTACCTCCCGGCGGACGTGCAGGATCCGGACAGCGTGAGCAGGATGGTGAGCACGGTGGTGGCCGAGTACGGGCGGCTCGACATCGCGTTCAACAACGCCGGCTGGGACGGGCCGGCGACCCCGACCGCGGATATCGACGAGGCCGACTGGCTGGGCATGGTGAACACCAAGCTCAGTGGCGTCTGGCGGTGCATGAAGTACGAGCTGCGGCAGATGACGCGGCAGGATGGCGGCGGCGCCGTGGTCAACATGGCCGGGAACTGGGGGCTCGTCGGGTTCCCCGGGTACTCGTCCTACTGCGCTGCAGCCCACGGCATCATGGGCCTGACGAAGGCTGCCGCCAAGGAGTACGCGCGGCAGGGGATCCGGATCAACTCGGTCTGCCCCGGTGCGGTGCGCTCGCCCATGCTGGACCGCATGGTGGGCGGCGACGAGGGGCTCGTGGAGGTGTTCGGAGACGGTGTGGCCGCCGGCCGCGTTGCGACTCCGGAGGAAGTTGCCAACGCTGTGCTCTGGCTCTCGTCGGCGGCTGCGTCCTATGTCAATGGTGCAGGTCTGGTACTCGACGGAGGTGGCTGACGGTGGGGGTGGGCCGCTATCCGGACAGCGCGAGCCCACCGAGGCAGCGTCGCGCGTCGCGGAGCTGGCCCGCGGCGGCGAACAGGTCCGCGGCGGTCTGCAACCGGTTCACCGCCACCGCGCTATCCCCCTCCGCGGTGGCCAGCGCCGCCTCGAGTTCGGCGATCGCCGCGTTCCACGCCTGGGCCCGGCCCAGCGGCGGCGCGACATCCCTGGCCACGGCCAGGTAGTGCCGGGCCCGCTGGAGAGCGTCCGCGCGCACGCAGGCGAAGGCGGCCGGGACGGCGAAGGTGATCGCACACATCCGGCAGGCCTCCCGGGCCTCGGCCGTCGCCGACTCGGCCTCGTCGATGACCGCGAGCGCATCGTGGCGCCCGCTCGCGGCCCGGATCATGGTGCCGTAGATGCGCGGCAGCAGGTGCCGGACCAGTAGCGACGACTCCCGCGCCAGATCGAGGGCCCGGACCAGCAGCGCCCTGGCCTGCGCCGTCTGCTCGGGTCGGTTGCGCAGCAGGCTCGCCTCGGCCAGTCGCTGCAGCGCCAGCGCCTCACCGGCCGACGACCCGATCCGGCGGTGCAGCTCAACGGCCTCCCGCAGGTGAGTCTCGGCGGTGCCCGCTCGCCCGGCGAGCAGCTCGGCCTCGCCCAACACCAGCGTCGCGAACGCCTCACCCCGTTCGGCGCCGTTGCGCCGCGCGGTCTCCCGCAGCCGTTCGGCGAAGGTGATCAGCTTCTGGTAGGACCGGTCGCCGTAGAGGTAGTGCTCCACCACGCAGAGATGCCCGTCGTGAATGCTCGCGGCGAGCTGCGGCGTGCGGCTGGTGTCGAGCAGGTCGGCCTCGATCTGGCTCGGCCAGGTTCCCTGGCTGTGCGCGACCAGTGCGCGCAGCGTGGCGGCCTCGGTGAGATCGACGACCAGCCCCTCGTCGAGCGAGATCCGCCGCGCCGCGGTGGCGTCGCGTTCGGCGGCCGGGAGATCCGCCTGGGCCAGCGCGACGTAGCCGCGCGCGACGAGCAGCCGGACCGTCTCGACGGCGCCCTGGGGGACCAGTCCCTCGAGGGCACGGCGTGCGGTGGCGACATCCCCGAGCACGACCGCCGCGCGCGCCTGACGGATGCGCAGGCCGCGGCGGCGGCGACCTCGGGCCGCCGCGATCGCCTCGCTGTAGGCGGCCAGCGACGACGGCGTCCCCGAGGCGAACAGGCAGTCCGCCCGAAGCTCCAGCAACGATGGACGGCGCGGCGCGTTCGCGAGCGCACGCTCCACCAGACCGCGGACCACGGCCACCGCGCCTGCGGCGGCGGCGTCACGCGCGGCCCGCTCCAGCCACGGGACGGCCTCGTCTCCGGCTCCCGCGGCGAGCAGATGGTGCGCGACCCGCCCCGGCGCGGCCCGGCACGCGGCCAGGGTGTCGGCCGTGTGTCGGTGGGCCGCCCGGCGGCGGTGCGGCGGGAGCAGGGCGACGAGCGCGTCCCGGTAGAGGGCGTGCCGGAACCGGTAGCCTTCCGCGGACTCGACGATGATGCCGACCTGCCGGGCGGCGTCGAGCGTGGCGGGGACGTCGGCCTCGTCGAGCCCCGCCAGATCCGCCAGCTCGTCGGCGGTGAACTGGGTGCCGACGACGGCGACGCTCTGCAGCGCGGCCCGCAGGCCCGGTTCGAGCGCCCCCACGCGGCCGTCCACGATCTCGTAGAGACGCCGGGACATCTCCAGCGATCCGTCGGGCCGGATCGCCGCCGCGAGCTCTTCGGTGAAGAACGGGTTGCCCTCGGCGAGCCGGTGGACGGCGGCTACCGCGGCATCGGGCACGCGCCGACCGGCGAGGCGGTCCACCAGCACCCGGGTCTCCGGCTCGGACAGCGGGCCGAGCTCGAGCTCCGTGGCACCCTGCCCGGCCAGCAGGCTGGCCCGGACCGCCGCCGCGCTCGGGGACAGTCGCTCGGGACGATGGGCGAGCACCATCAGTACCCGTTCGCTGCGGACGGCCCGCGCGAGGTAGTGCAGGAGCTGTACGGTGGCCTCGTCGGCCTCGTGCACGTCGTCGATCCACAACACGACGCCGCGTTCCCGCGCGGCCCCGCTGAGCAACTGCATGACCGCCGAGAGGACCGGCTGCCGCCCGGGTAGCAGGGGACGGCCCCCGGGATGGGGCGCGGTGGACCGCCCGAACAGCTGGGCCAGACCCTCCCTGGCCGGTGCGGTGAGGGTCTCGGCGAGGTCGGGTCGCTGCATCAGCAGCCGATCGAACGCCTCGGCGACCGCCGCCCATGGTGCGGCGCCCTCGGCCCGGTTGGCGGCGCCGTGCAGTGTGGTCCAGCCGCGTTCACCCGCATAGGCGAGCAGCGACTCGCAGAATCGCGTCTTTCCGATTCCGGCTCCACCGGCGACGAGCAGGGTGGCTGCCCGGCCCCGTCCCGCATGGTGCAGCAGTGCCCGCGCCCTGGCGAGCTCCTGCTCCCGGCCCACGATCGGCGCTCGGTCCTGCACCACCGGCGCGATCGGCGTCGCGACGAGGGACAGATCGCGCCAGAGCCGGACGGTCTCCGCGCTCGGCGCAAGGCCCAGCTCGGCCAGCGCGGCACGCAGGTTCTGGCAGGCCCGCAGCGCCGCGTGCCTGCGCCCGTCCGCGACCATGGCGCGCACGAGCTCGCGGTGGGCCTCCTCGTCGCCGGGCTCGTGCTCGACGACGTCCTCCCAGCGGCCGGCCCGGCGCAGCAGTTGCAACTGCAGGCGGCGCAGCCGTTCCCGGGCGGCCGCCGTCCATTCCGCATAGACGTCGCCGGGAAGCAGGCCGGGGCCGTAGCGCGCCGCGGCGGCGACGCACCGTTGCGGGCTGCCGCTGCGCAGGGCCTGCTCGGCCTCCGCCACGAACCGCTCGACATCCGTGGAGATCGTCGCGTCCGGCCAGAGCTGCACGTGGCCGGCCCGCAGCACGACCGACTCCTTGGCGCCGAGGATCGTGCGGGCGTGGGAGGCGGCGCGATGGAGGTTGGCGAAGGCGGCCTCGACGGCCAGATGCGGCCACAGCGCCTCGACCACCTGCTCACGGTGGAGCCGATGGGTGGGCTCCATCGCGAGTACCTTGACCAGGTCCAGCGCGCGCCGCTGCTCCCAGGCGTCCTGGACCGTCCGGCGGCCCACTCGCACCGTGAACTCGCCGAGCAGATCGATGTGAATCCTCATGACGCCGGCCACCGCACCTCACGTCTCTCGGGGTCACGCCATCCAATCCGGGAAAGCTGTCCGGGGGAAGTGCGGTGGCCGCGCGAGATCCCGCGCGGCCACCGCACCCGGGGTCAGGTCACGGCACCTGCCGCGGGCGCCGCGTTCTCGACCGGCGCCACGTCCGCGGGCGGTTCCTCCGCGCGCCGGATGAGCAGGAAGGCGGCCAGCGAGGCCGTCACGAGCACGCAGAACACCGCGAGCCCGGACATCCCGGTGGGGTGCAGCCATGTCCAGCCGAACCCGGTCACCAGCGCGAGGGCCACCGACGCGGCGAGGGAGCCGAGACCGGCCCTGCGCCTGGCCGGGCTCTCCGCCCCGAGCCGCGCCGACCCGCCGGTCCCGAGCAGGGTGACCGCCACCATGGTGAAGAGGTTGACGCTCATACCCACCCAGACCGGATGCACGCCGAGGAAGAAGCTGTCCGGCCGCCAGTCGCCCAGCTGGTACCAGAGGATCCCCGTGAGGAACCCGGTGATCAGCGAGGCGTGCACGGCCCGCCGGGTCGCCAGCGGCCACAGCAGCACCCCGAGCACCGGGGCGAAGGTCGCCCCGTTCCGCAGGGTCCAGGCCAGCACGTTCCACCATGCTGACTGTTCGGTCCGGAGGAACCCGAAGACGATCATCAGACCGGTCATCGCGATGAGCGACCACCGGGTGTAGCGGACCAGGTCGCTGCCGTTCGCCTTGGGGTTGATCGCCTGGCCGACGTCGCGGCCGAGGCTGGTCGCCCCGGAGAACTGGCACGGCGCCGCCCAGCCGAGGGTGCACGCCCACACGCCGAGGAAGAACACCCCGACCAGCGGGGCGGGCAGCACCTGGGAGATGTAGAGCGGCACCGCGACCAGACCGAGCTGCTGGTCGGGCAGCACGAACTCCGCCGCCATCCCGAAGCCGACGGCCCCGATGATCAGCGGGACCCCGAACAGGGCCGCGAGCAGCAGGCCGCGCCTGCCCTCCGCCGGGGTCTTGCAGGAGCCGGCCATCTGGAAGGTCGCCTGGGCCAGGATGACGTTGACGATGAACGTGCCGAACCAGGCGATGATCAAGGGCAGCCCGACCGCCCCCATGTCGAAGGACTCCGGTCGGCTCGCGGCCGCGGCCATGAAGCCGCCCCAGCCGGGCTCGATGAAAAACGCGACCAGCCCGACCAGGAGCATCAGCAGGAAGGCCACGCAATTGACCGCCTGGGTGAACGCGATCGACCACATCCCGCCGGAGGACAGGTAGAGCAGCAGGAGCAGCGCGGTGAAGACGACCGCGATGTGGATCGACAAACCCGTGAAGGCGTGCAGGGCGGAGGCGAACGCGATGGCGGTCGCGACCGACCACATCGGGAACGCAAACGCCGTGATCGCCCCGGCCACGCCGCGGGCGGCCCGGCCGAAACGGTCGCCGATCATTCCCGAGATCGTGACCACCATCCGCCGGCGGAAGGGGCCGATGAACACGAGCGCGATCAGCAGAATCTGTACCGTCTCGGCGATTCCGTACCAGATCGCCGATATCCCGGTGTGATAGCTCAGCTCCAGGATCGCGATGAAGGAGGATCCGGAGAACAGCCCGGTGACGCAGAGCGCGACGGTGAGCGCGGTGAACTGCCGGCCGCCGACGAAATAGCTGTCACCGCGTCCGGCCCGGCGTTTCGCGACCTGTCCCGCGGCGATCAGGGCCAGCGTGTAGACGAGCGCGAGCCCGAGGGTCCACGCCCCCGCGGCGGTCATCGCGCCGCTCCCGGTGAGCGATCGCCGCGCAGGGACTCCGACGCCGCGGACTCCGCGGTCCAATCCAGCTCGATCGGCACCCCGGCGTCCCTGATCAGGTTGAACGCCGGACACCGGCGCATGACCCTGCGCCGGATCTCGTCCAGGTCCTCCTGGCCGGCCGGCGTGCGCACCCGGGTGCGGTTGACGACCCGGCTGAAGTGCGGGGAGACCGGCGCCGTGCCGAACACCCCGCGCTGGTCGATGGCGCCCTCGGTCTCCATCTCGATGGCCTCGAGTGGTACCCCGAGTTCCTTTGCCACCAGCTCGATGACGATCGTCAGGCAGCCGTTGAAGGAGGCGATCACAACCTCCATGGGGGTGGGCGCCGAATTATCCCCGCCCACGTGCTCGGGCTCTCCTGTGTAAAAGTTGGGGAAGTGTCGGATCTGCAGGCGGCTTTTCATCTTGCCCTCCCACACGGACCGCGAGCGGGCGTACTTGAGCTGCGGTTCGGAGACGGGGGTTTCCGGGTGGATGGATGATTGAAGGTCAGCAGCACTCATATTCGGTATGCGCCTTCCCGATGGTCGACGACATTGACGACATTGCTGACGAACACCGAATGGCGAGATCCATCTCCGCGCACCCAGTCGGTGGCGGTCTCGTCGACTAACTACCCGTGCCAGGAAAGCCGGGGGATGGTCGTTGTTCCTCTCATGGCGCTCCGGGCGGAGCGCCATGGGCCAGCTTCGGTGTGTCGGGAGCCACACCCTAACGGCTGGATCCTCCCTGCAACCTCCCTGGCTCGTTCCCGACGGTCACGGCCGTGGGCGTCGAGAACGGCGGCGGGAACCCTCGGCAGGAACGGCGGCCTCCGATCCCGCGGATGAGCTCGCTACTCGAGGCAACCCGGCCGGGCGCGGCGCCCGGCGGGCTCGCGGATTCCCGATCCCGGATCGGTAACCATTCAGCTTGAAGATCACCCAGTACGACCTGCACCGGGTGGCGTGCGGCTGCGGGGCGGTGCACACCGCCTCCCGGCCCGAGGGCGCCGGCCCGGGCCGGGCGGGTACGGCCCGAACCTGGCCCGCCTTGCGGTGTATCCGATGGTGGTGCATTTCGTGCCCGCGCACCGCGTGGTCGAGGTGTTGGAGTCGCTGACCGGGGCGGCGCCGTCGGTGGGGGTCGTGCCCGGCTGCACCGAGCTCTACACCCACTACCTCCCCGGGGACCGGTCTCTGGACACGTTCAAGGCGTTCGTGTTCGCCGATCTCGCCGGCTCCGTCGTCGTGCACGACCGGCTACGCCGACTACGACTCCGCGCAGCTGGGGACGCTGGTCCACCAGCTCTGCTGTGCTCATCTCCTGCGTGATCTCGACGACGCCGCGCAGGTCTACCCCGACGCCGTCTGGCCGGTCCAGACCGCCGACGCCCTGCGCGGGCTGATCCATCAGGCGAACCTGGCCCGCGAGCACGGCCTGCCTGCCATCGCCGACGAGGTCCGCGACGAGTCGCTCACCCGGTTCCGGCACGGAGTGCTGGTCGGGCTGTCCGACACCCGCGGCCCCGGCGACCGCAAGGCCCGCGTGCTGCTGGAGGTGCTACGCGACCCCGGCCCGACATGCTGCGCTTCGCCCACGACCTGAAGGTGCCGCCCACCTCGAACCAGGCTGAGCGCGACCTGCGACCGGCCAAGGTCCAGCAGAACGTCTCCGGGCGGCTGACCAGCGAGGAACGCGCCCGCGACCGCCAGACCATCCGCGGCTACCTCTCCACCGCCGCCGAACACGGCCACAACATGATCACCGCCTTGCGCCAGGCGATCCTCGGCCGACCCTGGATGCCACCCGACCCCGCACCGGCCTGACCCGCCTTCACCGCGTCGCACGGACCGCCACCGGAAGCCGATCGACTCACCGGCGAACAACCACGTCCAAGATCATCTCATCTGAATGCTCACCCGGATCGAAGCGCAGCGAGGCTTGAAGCGGCGGCGGTCATATGTCTAAATGTACGTATCGAGCGTCGGGACCCGGACACAAGTAGGGCCCCGGCCGTCGATCCGGCCGGGGCCCTACTTCAGGGAGCGGTCAGGACTTGAATTCGGTGACGACCTTCACAGGTCGCGTGATGATGTTGCCGACCGGAGAGGTGGCGATGACGGAGTCATAGAGCTGCTTGAGCTGCTCCTCGGTGGCCTTCGGGGCGTTGAGGTTGATCTCCGCTCGCACCTCGGTGTACCCGGGCGGGCACTCCTCCGGGGGCTTCAGGCCGAAGAAGCCCTGAAGGTCGAGGTCGCCGGCCAGGTTGATGTCGACACTCTCCAGTTCGATCCCGAGCATGCCTGCGTTCGCGACGAACCCAGTGGTGAGGCAGCAGCCGTAGGCGCCGAGCACCATCTCGACCATGTTGGGTGCGGTGTCGGACCCTCCGAGCTGCATCGGCTCGTCCATCGGCACGGTGTGCGACCGGATCGTCGCCTCACTGCGGAAGCCCTTGTCCCACCGCGTCGTCGCGGTCCATACGGTCTGCCCCTTTTCGGGCTCCTCCTTCACTCGGTTGATCAGCGATCCGAGCTTCCCCTTGTCGAATCCGAGATCCACGTCCATCGCGAGTGCTCCGTCCAGTCTGCGTCCGATGTGATGTGTCGAGAGGGGATGGGCTCCCTATCGACGCGCATTGCTGCCGACGATCAACAGCGCTCACTGCCGTGCCGCGCGGAACTGTGACCTGGCGCGCGGCGTCCAGGGGAACGGGATGGGCTGCACCTCCAGCCGGGTCGATCCGACGACAGACCGGAGGGTACCGGGTCGTGTGTTGCAGATCATAGGCAAAGGAACCTTCTCAAAACCTTCCTTGCCGGTCTGACCTGGGCTTTTGATCACCCAAGGTGGGGCACGACACGCTGGTTCGGGCGCGCTGTGACTGCGGCGCAGCCGGATCGGCGACGGCGTCCCGGTCAACGGGGTGCGCGGCGAGCGGTGTGGGGAGGTTTGAGTAAGGTCCGAGCGTCCGGGTAGCCGCGGCTCGCGGTTCACCGGACTGGGCGATGGCAGTCAGGAGAACCTTGTGGTGGCCATCACGGCCCCGTACTGTGTCCAATTGTACGGATCACCGGACTGTTGGTCTGTGGCGCGGGGACGCCCCCGGTGGGGCTGCCTGTGGTCGTGGTCTGCGAGGCTCTACAGGGCCTCGCTCGGACAACTCCGTTGTCGCCTGGGAGGCAAACAGCAACTTCGATACGGGGTCGAACGGGAGATTCCGTCTCCGCGGTCGCCATCACAGCAGACGCACGCCCCGAAATGACGACGAGGACCGCAGGTCGTGTTGAGTTGGGTCCTCATGCCCCGAGGCCTAATGAGAGGAGAACGAGGAAGTGGAAGGCGATCGAACCCTGGGATTCGCGACCAGGCAGATTCACGCCGGTTGGGAGCCCGACTCGGCGACCGGGAGCCTCGGCATCCCCGTCCACCAGACCACGAGCTACCAGTTCCGGGACACCGAGCACGCTGCCAACCTCTTCGCGCTGCGCGAGCTGGGAAACATCTACAGCCGGATCATGAACCCGACTGTGGACGTGCTGGAGCAGCGGGTCGCGAGCCTGGAGGGCGGCGCGGCCGCCCTCGCCGCCAGCAGTGGGCACGGTGCCCAGGCCATGGCCGTCCTGACCCTGTGCAACTCCGGTGACCACATCGTCAGCAGCAGCCGCCTCTACGGCGGTACGTACAACCAGTTCAAGTACACGCTGAAGCGGATGGGCATCGAGGTCACCTTCGTCAACCCGGACGAGCCCTCCAGCTTCGCGGAGGCCATCCAGGACAACACGAAGATCATCTACGGTGAGACCCTGGGTAACCCGGACATCAGCGTGTTCCCGTTCGAGGAGGTGTCGGCGATCGCGCGGGAGAACAACATCCCGCTGATGATCGACAACACCTTCGCCTCGCCGTACCTGTGCCGTCCGTTCGAGCACGGCGCGAACATCGTGCTGCACAGCACCACCAAGTTCATGGGCGGTCACGGCAGCACGATCGGCGGCATCATCGTCGACGGCAACAACTTCGACTGGCGCAGCGGCCGGTTCCCCGAGTTCACCACGCCGGACCCGAGCTACCACGGCCTGGTGTACGCCGACCTCCCCCTGCCCCCGTTCATCATCAAGGCCCGGGTCCAGATCTTGCGTGACGTCGGTGCCTGCCAGTCGCCGTTCAACGCGTGGACCACGATCCAGGGCCTGGAGACCCTCGACGTGCGCATGAAGCGCCACGTCGAGAACGGTGTCGCCGTCGCGAAGTTCCTCAGCGAGCACGACGCGGTGAGCTGGGTCAAGCACCCCAGCCTGCCGAGCCACCCCGGCCACGCCCGGGCGCAGAAGTACCTGCCGCTCGGTTCGGGCGCGATCATGGGCTTCGGCATCCAGGGCGGCAAGGAAGCCGGCGAGAAGTTCATCAACAACCTGCGGCTGTTCAAGCACGTCGCGAACGTCGGTGACGTCCGGAGCCTCGCGATTCACCCGGCCAGCACCACGCACAGCCAGCTGACCGAGGAGGAGCTGATCGCGGCGGGTGCGCCGCCGGACTTCGTGCGGCTCAGCATCGGCACGGAGGACATCGACGACATCCTCTGGGACCTCGACCAGGCGTTGAGCTTCGCCACCAGCTGACCCCAGAGACGCGGAAGGCCCTCCAGGTTCCTGCTGGGGGGCCTTCTGCACGTCGGCTCCGTGCCCGGTGTCCGGCGAACCATGATCGTGCCCGCTGACCGGCGGCACCCCCTCTCGAAAGGTTGACGATGTCTAGCGATTCAGCTCCCGTGGCAGGCACCTCACGGGTCAAGCGCGGTATGGCCGAGATGCTCAAGGGTGGGGTGATCATGGATGTGGTCACTCCGGAGCAGGCGAAGATCGCCGAGGATGCCGGGGCGGTCGCGGTGATGGCCTTGGAGCGGGTGCCGGCGGATATCCGGGCGCAGGGTGGGGTGGCCCGGATGAGTGATCCGGACATGATCGCCGGGATCGTGGAGGCGGTGTCGATCCCGGTGATGGCCAAGGCGCGGATCGGGCATTTCGTCGAGGCGCAGGTGCTGCAGGCGCTCGGGGTGGATTACGTGGATGAGTCGGAGGTGTTGACCCCGGCGGACGAGGCGCATCACATCGACAAGTGGGCGTTCACGGTGCCGTTCGTGTGTGGGGCGACGAATCTGGGGGAGGCGTTGCGGCGGATCGCCGAGGGGGCGGCGATGGTCCGGTCGAAGGGGGAGGCCGGGACCGGGAACATCGTGGAGGCGACCCGGCACATGCGGGCGATCCGGGGGGAGATTCGCCGGTTGGGCGGGTTGGACGGGGCGGAGTTGTTCGGGGCGGCCAAGGCGTGGGCCGCGCCGGTGGAGTTGGTGGCCGAGGTGGCCCGGGCGGGGCGGTTGCCGGTGGTGTTGTTCACCGCGGGGGGGATCGCGACGCCGGCGGATGCGGCGATGATGATGCAGTTGGGTGCGGAGGGGGTGTTCGTGGGGTCGGGCATCTTCAAGTCGGGGGATCCGGCGCAGCGGGCGGCGGCGATCGTGAAGGCCACCACGTTCTACGACGATCCGGATGTGTTGGCGAAGGTGTCGCGGGGGTTGGGGGAGGCGATGGTGGGGATCAACATCCCGGATCTGCCGACCGAGCAGCGCTACGCCGATCGCGGCTGGT
>NZ_AUII01000008.1 GCF_000423625.1 Pseudonocardia asaccharolytica DSM 44247 = NBRC 16224 | reverse complement strand
CAGCCTCGCGGACCGCTGGTGCTGGTGTGGGACAACGCCACCGGGCACCTCGACGCGGCGATGCGCGCGCTGATCGCCACCCGGTGCTGGCTGACCGTGTTCCGGCTCCCGCCCTACGCCCCGGAGCTGAACCCGGCCGAGGGCGTCTGGTCGCACCTCAAACGCGGCCTGGGCAACCTCGCGGCCCGCACCACCGACCAGCTCGCCACCCTGGTCAGAACTCGCCTGAAACAGATGCAGTACCGGCCGGGGCTGCTCGACGGATTCATCGCCGCGACGGGCCTGACCCTCCAACCCCCGTAGCCAACACCCCAGCCTTTCAACCTGTGTACCGCGGTGGGGTCACAGCCCTCGGCACCGACTACACCGGACCGCTCAGCCTGATCGTCGGCCGCGCATGAAAAGGTCTACGAACGGGCGTGCCGCGAGCCAGGGAATGGCGTTCCAGCGGCAGGTGCACGTACTCGAGCACCGAGCGCGCACGGCCGGAGTAGGTTCGCACACACCGGACGTCCCTCGGCTCCGAGCTGTCGTCGCGGAGCTTGGCCGAATCCACTGCCGGCTGATCCGCACCGGCGGTCATCCAGACCTCCAGCGCTACATCGCCGCGCTGCACCAGCTCACCGTCGAGGTGTGCGACGCCCATGCACGTCCTGCACTGCCGATACGCGTGCCAGAGTCACGGCGGCGCGCAGACCGTCCTGCTGCCGTCCGGGATGCCGACCACGTGGACCGCCGGTCGCCGCACCAGCGCTTCCCCGAGGAGAGCGGTGACAGCATCCGGACGCTCGGAGGTGGTCTGTCGGGCCTTGGACGGCGTCGGTGAAGCCGCCGCAGCCATTCGGCCCGTGTACCCCCGTCCGTCTTCGGCGTCGGAACGCGAAAGCACCTCGATAACGCACCACGACGACGCGGCACATCGGCGCACGAAACAGAGGCGATCAGGCGGTGGTCACCGGCGTTGTCCGGAACCAGCTGAACGACGCAAATCCTGGCCCACGGACCCGATCCAGTCGCGACCGAACCATCGCACGGTCGCCGAGAAGTGGCCGCTACGTGCTGGCATCGGTCCGAGCCTGACACAGACTGATCCTGACTCCAGTATGCGCCGATGCCACCAATGACCTGCTGTGCGAATGTCACGACCCGTGAACGCCCCCGTTCCCGCGACCGTCGCGTGGTCGATGCGTTTTGCATCGCTTTCGCCATATCTCGCTGCTGCTGCTTCCGTGCATTTTGATCACGATGAGCCGTCCAGCTTCGCCCTCCTGAAGGTGGAACGCGGCGCGACGTAGATGAACGGGCCCGGCTCGTCGAGGCAGACCTGGATCGCCCGCCACCGGGACATGAACACCTCAAGCTGGTCGAACGTACCCCGGGCGTCCCGGCTGCCGAGTGCCACCATCCGCGCCCCGCTGTCCCGCACAGCCGCGATCTCGGCCGTGAGCTCCTGGATGCGCGCGCCCGGGTGATGATCAACCATCCGAGTGCGGTGACCTGCGGTATCCAGTCCCCGTCCTTCGTCGACGGGCTCGTGATGGGGCACGGCGGCCGCAACCGCTCATCACCACCCCGCGGGGTCGCCGGGGTAGGTGGCGTCCGGGCGCAGTCCCGCGATCTGGTGGGCGAGGCCGAGGCCGAGGACGTCGGCGTCGAAGTAGAACCGGACGGTCGCGGGCTTGTAGTGCCTCCCGGGCGCCGGCGGCCGGATCGGCACGTCTCAGGCGGCCCGGATCGAGGTCTCGTAGGCGAGCGCCCACCGGACCTGGTCGACGCTCAGGCCGAAGTCGTCGGCGATGTCCTCGGGGTCCTCCCCGGCCTCGTCGTGCTCCTGGATAACGGCAGTGCTGATACCCCCGACGGCCGGACGGCCATGGCGGAGCTCCGGGTCGATCTGCACCGGTGACGCCGGGTCGTCGTGTGGGCGCCAGCTGGCCGCGACGTCGCCATCCCAGGTGACCTTCCGGAGGAACGCGTCCGAGGCCGGCAGGAGGAGGATCTGGCCGCGCACGGGCGCGATGAGCCAGAAATCCGGGTCGAGCTTGGCTTCCTCCTGCGCTTCCAGGACGAGCTCACGACCGGAGATGTAGGGGCGCCGGTCCGCCAATGGATATGGGACCTCGTACCGAGACCGCAGGAGATCGATGAACGCCCGCAGCTCGGCCATCAGGATGCCGTTGCGACGGTAGCTACGCAGCAGCCCTGCCTCGATGAACTCCGCCCACATGACCGGCGCATGGCGGCCGGTAGGCGCCTGACGGATCACCGGCGGGTACACCTTCGAGCGGCGCTCGCCGCCCTCCAACCAGTAGTGCAGGGTGCTCAGCGGCACGCGCAGGTAGCGAGCCGCTTCGGCCTCGCTTGGAGGCCGACCCGTCCGCGGTCCGCCGCGACCTTCCCGACCTCACCCGCTGATTCCTCGCCACGGGCGTCCGGATCGGCGAGGCCATCGCGGTGGACTGGGACACGATCGACATGGACCATGCCTCGGTCGAGATCGACTACAAGATTCTCCGGGTGAAAGGAGCCGGTCTGCTGCGGGTCCGCCGGACCAATTCCGACGCCGGCCATCGCACCCTCCCGCTCCCGCTGTTCGCGATGCGAATGCTCGAGCGCAGGATCGTCGACGCGGACGGGGTACGCCCGCTCTTCCCGGATGCGCACGGCGGCTGGCGCGACCCGTCGAATCTGTCGCGTGAGCTTCGCGAGGCGCGTGGCAGCGGGGAGTTCGCCTGGGTGACCAGCCACGTCTTCCGCAAGACCTGCGCCGGCGTGCTGCACGATTCGGGGCTGTCACCGCGGGAGATCGCCGACCAGCTCGGCCACGCGAACCTGCGGACGTTGGAGCACTACATCGGGCGGCGGGCGGTCGGGGAGGCGGCAGCGACGGCGCTGGAGGTGTCGTTCGGGGTTTGTTCGACGTAAGTTCGACGCGGTCCGCAGGGAAGATCACCGGATAGGCCGCTGAGCTGGGAAGAAGCTCCTCCGACTGGACTCGAACCAGTAACCCTGCGATTAACAGTCGCATGCTCTGCCAATTGAGCTACGGAGGACCGTCTTGGTCGCGAGCGGGACCTCCGCTCGCTGGCAGAAAGAACCTTAGCGCATCCGATCGCCCGGGCTCGCAGGCCCCCGGTCGTCCCCACCGCTCGCCGGAGGCGCGACTGGGGCAGGATGGGCCGACCACGACATCTGCGGAGGCGACACATGCTGAAGTTTCTGTTGGGCGCAGCCGTCGGCTACGTGTTGGGGGCGCGTGCCGGTCACGAACGCTACGAACAGCTGATGCGGACCTACCAGCGACTCGTCGACCACCCCGCCGTCCAGGGCGCCGCCGGTGTCGTGCGGGCCCGGGTCGAGGAGGTGGTGAACGGCAGCAGGCACACCACCGACGTCACCACCAACGGTCGCCGGCACTGATCCCGATCGGTCCCGATCACGGCAGGTGCGCGACGGCGAAGATCCGGCGGAACGGGGAACCAGGTGGTATCCCGGACGGCGACCTCGGCGCCGGAGCGGGTTGCGCCCGCCTCCGCCGCGAACCGCCTGCCGGCGTGGCTGGGCCCTTCATGATCAGCGTCGGGAGCCGGGAGCCGCGGAAATCACAGTTCGCGGCTCCCAACCGTTGATCATGAAGGTGGGCTCGAAGAACGGCCGGCGCACCACCGCAGGTCACAAGCCCCTGTGAGTGCGTAACAGTGCTCTAACACTGTTACGCACTCACAGGGGGAGTTGACGAGCCACATCGGCGGCGAGCCGGCGGACGACGGCGGGATCGGTGCCCGGGTCTGCGCGGACCTGCAGCACCGTGCCGTCCCTGCCGGGGATCTTGCGCTGCAGGAACCAGGCGCCACCGCCCGGGAGATCGCGATGGTGCCGGAACCGGATGGACCCGGTGACCCGTTCGTGCACGACCTGCGGAACCTTCCCCGGCTCGGCGAGCCGCAGCCGGCGCGGCGGCAGGTCGACGAGCAGCACGGCCCCACCCACCTCCCCGGCCTCGCTGGCCTCGATGAGCACGATCGTGCCGTCCCGCCATACCGCCTTGCTGATCAGATGCCAGCCGACGCGGCGCGGCGCGTCCCCGGGCAACCACACCCCGTACGAGGTGGCCACGACATGGCCGCCGCCGGCGACCGCCGCGATGGCCAGCACGCGCTCCTGCGCGTCCAGCCTGCCGCCGAAGCCGGCCGGAAGCTCGTCGTAGCCGGTCAGCTTCGCGGCGACTCGTCTGAGCAGGCCCATTAGACCGCCCCCATCGCCTTGTCCCGCAACGCGATCCGATACTGCTCCAGCGGCACGAGATCGCCGAAGAGTTGATGATAGACGTCTGCGTCCTCCATCGGGTTGGTGCGCTGCAGCCGGGCCTTGAGCTCGGCGACTTGCGCCTCGACCAGCGCCAGCCGCACCCCGGCGACCACACTCCCGACGTAGCGGGCCTGGTCGGTGTCGACGCGCGTGGCATTGCGCCGCGGCAGGTCCAGCGGCTCGACGGCCAGCTCGCTGACCAGCCCGCGGACATCGGCCGGGCATTCGGCGACGACCGCCTCCACCCAGGCCGGCCCGGCCAGCCCGCCGCAGACCCCGCCTGCGGCCTGGATCGCCCGGTGCACCCCGGCGAAGGACGGGTGGCTGAAGGCCTGCTCCGGCAGCTCGTCGTAGGAGGGCCCGGCGATCGCGGGAACCTGCAGGGCGGCCTTGAGCGCCTCCCGCTGCAGATGCAGCCTCGGATCTCCGCGGCGCGGCAGGGCCGTGGGCTCCCGGCGGCCCCGCGCCCCCCTTCCCCCTGCATGCTCGCGCACCCTTCGCACGACCATCGCGATGTCGTCCCAGCTGGTCCAGCCCGCGAGCCGGCGGGCGTACTCGTCACGCAACTCCTCGCGACGGATCCGGGCGACCAGCGGGACGGTGCGCCGCAGCGCCGCGACCCGGCCCTCGGCGGTGTCGAGATCGTAGTCGCGCAGCATCGAGCGGATCGCGAACTCGAACAGCGGCTCGCGCCGGGCCACGAGATCACGCACGGCGGTGTCACCGTGACGCTGCCGCAGCTCACAGGGATCCAGCCCGTCAGGCGCGATGGACACGAACGTCTGGGCGGCGAAGGACTGATCACCCTCGAACGCCTTGAGCGCGGCCGCCTGACCGGCCGCGTCGCCGTCGAAGGTGTAGATGACCTCGCCGAGATCGAACGAGTCGTCCCCGATCAGGCGGCGGATCACGCTGATGTGTTCGGCACCGAACGCCGTGCCACAGGACGCGACGGCGGTCGGCACCCCGGCCAGATGCATCGCCATCACGTCGGTGTAACCCTCGACGACGACCACCTGCCGGTTCTTGGCGACCGCCCGCTTGGCCAGGTCGAGCCCGAACAACACGTGGGTCTTGCGGTAGACCGGCGTCTCGATCGTGTTGAGGTACTTGGCCTCGATCTGGTCGTCGTCGAACAGCCGACGCGCCCCGAAGCCGACGACATCGCCGCCGAGGTCCCGGATGGGCCACAGCAGCCTGCGGTGGAACCGGTCGATCGGGCCGCGCCTGCCCTCCTTGGACAGGCCTGCCTTCATCAGCTCCTCGAGGGAGAACCCGGCCCCGAGCAGATGCTTGGTGAGCGTGTCCCAGCCCGCCGGGGCGAACCCGCAGCCGAACTGCTGCGCGGCGGCCGCGTCGAAGCCGCGGCCGGTGAGGAACTGCAGCGCCGGCGCGCCCTCCGGGGTGCGCAGCTGGGCGGCGTAGAACTCCGCGGCCCGCCGGTTGGCCTCGAGCAGCCGGGAGCGGGTACCGCGGTCACGCTGCACGCTCGACCCGCCGCCGGTGTAGGTGAGGCGGTAGCCGATCCGGTCGGCGAGCCGCTCGACCGCCTCGACGAAACCGACACTCTCCATCTTCATGATGAAGTCGATGACGCTGCCGCCCTCGCCGCAGCCGAAGCAGTGGAACGTCCCGTGCGTCGGGCGCACGTTGAACGACGGGGTCTTCTCGTCGTGGAACGGGCACAGCCCCTTCATCGACCCGGCCCCGGCGCGGCGCAGCGCCACGTACTCGCCGACCACCTCGTCGATCCGGGTGCGGTCGCGGACCTCCGCGATGTCGCTGTCCCGGATTCGCCCCGCCACGAGCCAAGTCTATGCGGGGCATCGCGGGATCGGTCAGCCGGCGAGCAGGGCGTCCAGCAGGGTCTCCACCGCCGCTGCGCGGGGTCCCGGCAGCCACAACGCCTCGTAGCGGATCCGGATCGGCCGCCCGTGCTCGACGAGCGGACGACCGGTGCTCGCACCAGCGTCCATTCTCGACTCGGGCAGGATCGCGCCGCCGAGCCCGAGCGAGGCCCACTCGACCAGGTTGCGGTAGCTGTGCGCCGCCCCCGGGTAGCGCCGCAGCTCGCTGCCGCCGCGCGCGAACAGATCCTGGACGAACGTGGTGAGCCCGCACTCGTCGGTGACGAGCACCTGTGGCTCGGACGCCACCTCCGCCAGCTCGATGGGCGGGCCACCCGCCGCGTCCGGCGGCAGCCCGCTGCCGACGTAACGCAGCGGTTCCACCTCGATCTCGCGGCGCCGGAAGCCCTGGGGGTCGGCCACCGCCGGGGTCAGGATCACGTCGAGCTCCCGGTGGGTGAGCGCCGCCCGCAGCCGGGCGAGGTTGTCCTCTCGCAGCACCAGCCCGGCGCCCTCGCCGTGCCGCGCGGCCTCGAACGCCCGCGCGACGAGCCGCGGATGGATGAGCGGGGATACCCCCATCCGCAGCGGCTCCCCCCGGCCGCCGATCGTGCGGGCCTCGGCCACCAACCGGTCAACCGCGGCGAGCACTCGGTCGATGTGCGGCAGCAGCCGGGTGCCCAGCGGCGTGGGAGCGGCTCCCCGCGTCGTGCGCTCGAACAGCGGGCCCCCGAGCACCCGTTCCAGCGCGGCGATGCCGGTGGACAGCGCGGGCTGGGTGACGCCGAGGGCGGCGGCGGCGCGGGAGAACGACCCCTGGTCCACGACCGCCCGCGCGTAGTGCAGCTGCGTGACCTTGATCGTCATGCCATTCACATCGGTTATGCCAGCCATGGGATTTCCGCTCTTCTGACCCGCGAACGCCGCTGGCAGGGTACGTGCTGCCCGCAGCCTCCGATCCCGAACCGAAGGATGTCCCCATGCCGAGCAGTTCGGTCACCACCGCGGTCCCCGGCCCGCCCTCGGAACGGCTCGCCGCGCTACCCGAGATCCGCCCAGTCGAGCGGGACTGACGGTGCGGGACGGAGACCCGGACGTCACCGTTGTCGGCGCCGGCATCGCCGGGCTCGCGGTGGCCCGCCGGCTCACGGCGGTCGGCGTGACCGTCGCGGTGCTCGAGGCGCGGCACCGGGTGGGCGGTCGGCTGCTGACAGCGGGAGGAGACGGCGCCGCTGTCGATCTCGGCGCGACGTGGTTCTGGCCCGGCGAGCACCGGGTGACGCGGCTCGTCACCGAGCTCGGCATCCCCGTCCACCCGCAGCACACCGCCGGCGACGCCCTGTACGAGACCCCGGGCGGGATGATGCGGCTGTCCGGCAATCCGATCGACGTCCCGTCCTGGCGGTTCGGTCCCGGGGCGCAGGCACTGGCGGTCCGCCTCGCCGACCGGCTCCCGCCGGGCACCGTCCGGCTCGGCGAACCGGTGCACGCGATCACCGGCGCCGGGTCCCACCTCACCGTCGACACCGCCTCCGGTGCGCTGCGCAGCCGGCACGTGGTCGCCGCGGTGCCGCCCGCCCTGGCGGTGGCGTCGATCCGGTTCACCCCCGCACTGCCGGCGCCGGTGGCCACGGCCGCCCGGACCACCCCGGTCTGGATGGGCACGATCACCAAGGCCGTCGTGGAATACCGGCGCCCCTTCTGGCGCGAGCAGGGACTGTCCGGGGCCGTGATCAGCCACACCGGGCCGATGCGCGAGATCCACGACATGTGCGGACCCGGCGCGACCCCCGCCGCGCTGTTCGGGTTCGTCCCGCCGGCCGGCCCCGCCGCCCCGACCGTCCGCGACGATCAGCTGATCGCCCAGCTCGTCTGGTTGTTCGGCACCGCTGCCGCCGACCCCGTACGCTGCTACGTCCAGGACTGGCGGCGGGAGCCGTTCACCGCATCGCCCGGGGTCGAGCAGTCCCCCGGCCGCGGCGCGGAGCCCACGGCCCTTTCCCACCCCACCATGAACGGCAGGCTGCACTGGGCCGCCACTGAGACCGGTGGCGCGCACGCCGGCCACATCGAGGGCGCACTCGCCGCCGCGGCCCGGGTCGCCGCGACGATCGCCGGACCGGTACCCACCACGACCGGAGGAACACCATGACCGACACGCCGGGGCTGCCCGAGCTACTCGCCGAGTACGACCGGGCCCGGGTCTACACCAACACCCTCTGGCAGGACCTGACCGCCGAGGAGATCCGCTGGCGGCCGGACGACACGGCCAGCGCGATCGGCTGGCACCTGGGCCACCAGGCCGCGGTCGCGCACTTCATGGTTCGCAACCTCACCGCCGCCGAGACCAGTCCCGACCCCGAGCTGGACCAGATGATGGACTCGGCGACCCCGACCCAGGGCCGCGGCGACCTGCCCGACCCCGACCGGCTGGCCGCCTACCGCGACGCGGTGGCCGAGCGGCTGCACTACCGGCTCGAGGCCATCGACGCCGGCCAGGTGGGCGCGCCCGGCCAGCTCCGGGTGGTCGCGCAGAACCTGCTCGTCGCGGTCATCAACCATGAGTACCAGCACGACCGGTGGATCGGTGAGGTCCGCCAGCAGCAGCTCGATCATGCGCTCCCCGCGCTCCCCCGGTCCGAGCGCCTCACCGTCATCGACGGTTACCTCGTCCTCACCCCCGCGCCCTGACCGGTCGGGCCCCTCGCCCGATCCCGCCGGTGCGTCGGCGACGCCCACCGGCGTTATCGTCGTCCGCCGTGGAGCCCGAGACCGCGCCGTTCGAGCAGCACCGGGCGCATCTGCTCAGGATCGGCTATCGCATCACCGGTGTCCTCGCCGACGCCGAGGATGCCGTGCAGGAGGCCTGGCTGCGCTTCGCCGCGCTGGACGACGGCGCCCGCGCCGGCATCCGCGACCTGCGGGCCTGGCTCACCACCGTGGTCGGACGGCTGTGCCTGGACCGGTTGCGCTCGGCCGCCGCGCGCCGCGAGCGCTACGTCGGCCCCTGGCTGCCCGAACCGCTCATGACCAGCCCCGATGCGCATCCCGACCACGATCCGTTGGCGGCCGTGGTGCGCGACGAGGGCGTGCGGATGGCGGCGATGCTGGTGCTGGAACGGCTGAGTCCGCCGCAGCGGGTGGCGTTCGTGCTGCACGAGGCGTTGACGCTGCCGTTCGCGGACATCGCCGGGGTCCTCGGCTGCTCCGAACCCGCCGCCCGCCAGCATGCCAGCCGGGCCCGCCGGATCGTCACCGAGGCCGAGCTCCCCCGCCGCGCTCCCACCGGTGAGCAGCAGGCGGTGCTCGCCGCGTTCGCCGATGCCATCTCCCGCGCCGATGCCGCCGCGCTGGTGGCGCTGCTGCACCCGGACGCCGTGCTGATCAGCGACAGCGACGGCAAGGTGCGGGCGGCGCGGCAGCCGGTGCGGGGCGCGGAGAAGGTGGTGCGGCTGCTGCTGGGCCTGCTGCGCAAGCACGGCGCCGAGCTCGGCGAGGGCTGGATTCCGCTGCTCGTCAACGGCGAGCTCGGCTTCCAGACGCCGCGCACGGCGACGGTACCGCCCTCGGTCGTCGTGCTTCCGGTCTCCGACGGCCGGATCGGGGCGGTCTACCAGGTCTTCAACCCGGACAAGCTGACCCGGCTCGCGTGGGCCTAGCCGCGGGCCCTGACCGCGCGCTCCGCGGCGATCAGCGGGTGTGTGCCGGCCCGATCGAGCAGCGCCCGGATCCTGGACTCGGTATCGGCGCCCGGGGCCGACCATTCGGCCGCGAACCGACCGGAGAGGATCTCACCGCGCAGGATACGAGCGAACCGGTCGCGCAGCGTCCCGACCAGCTCGGCCGAGCGCTCCAGGTGCAGCAGCTGCCCGTACTGGCTGGTGCGCGAATGCACCCGCAGCTGCTCGAGCAGCCCCATCTCGGAGATCCGCGCGAAGACCTCGGCGGGCTCGCCGGACAGGTACATCTCGTCGAGGATCGCCTCGTCACTGAAACCGGCGTCGGCCAGCACCTCGTAGGACGCCTGCAGGACGGCGAACACGGTGGGCCAGATCGCCTGCTCGGAGAACAGGTCCAGCGCCGCCTCTTCCCGGGCGCTCGATTCGATGGCACCCGCTGCGGTCGCCCCGATCCCCCGCGCGACCGCGAGCGCCGTCGCCAGCGCCGTCCCCGTGACGTCGCGTTCCACCGAGACCAGGCAGGGGTAGCCGGCCCCGCGCAGGTAGCGGTCGCGCACCGCCTCGCCGATCATCCGTGGCGCCACCATCACCACGTCCACGTCGGCGGGCAGATCGAGCAGGCCGAACGCCAGGTTGTAGCCGGAGGCGACGACGAGGGTGTCGCCCGCGCCGAGCCCTGGCGCGATCTGCTCGGCGACCACGCCGGCCTGCACCTCGTCGGGGATCAGCAACAGCACGATCCGGCCAGCGCGGGCGGCCTGGTCGATGCCGAGCACCTCGAACCCGTCGTGCACCGCACGGGCGCGATAGTCGTCGTCGCGGTTGCCGACGACGACGCGCACGCGAGAGTCGCGCAGGTTCTGGGCCTGCGCGCAACCCTGGTTGCCGTAGCCGACGACGGCCACCGTGCGGCCGGTGAGCACGTCGAGGTCGGCGTCGCTGTCGTGGTAGGTCCGTGCCCGCATCCCGGCTCGCCCTCCCCGCTCGTCGAGCCTCCGTTGTACCGCACGAATCACATGTGTCGCTCATGCGTCCAGCGGCCGGGATCACCGAGGATCGCCGGATGCGTGCGATGCGTGGTATCCGGTTCCGGCGGACGTGGCGAGCAGTGCTGGCCATGGTGATGGTCGGCGCGCTCAGCTCCGGGTGCGCGGTGCTCGAGCTGGAGGACGCCGGCGCGGCCGCGACCCGGCCGGTGCTCACCGGGGCGGCCGCCACGGCGCTCGAGGCGCTGCCGGTCAAGGGCCGGGCCCCGAAGACCGGGTACGAGCGCGAGAAGTTCGGCCCGGCGTGGGCCGATGTCGACGACAACGGCTGCGACACGCGCAACGACATCCTCAAGCGCGACCTGTCGGGCGCCGAGCTCAAGCCCGGGGCCCGCGGCTGCATCGTGCTGGCCGGTCTGCTCGCCGACCCCTACAGCGGCGAGGACATCCTGTTCCACCGGGGCAAGGAGACGAGCAGCGCCGTGCAGATCGACCACGTCGTCGCCCTGTCGGATGCCTGGCAGAAGGGCGCCCAGCAGCTCACCGAGCAGCAGCGCAGAGAGTTCGCGAACGACCCGCTGAACCTCCTCGCCGTCAGCGGCCCGCTCAACCAGCAGAAGGGCGACGCAGACGCCGCCACCTGGCTGCCGCCCAGCCACAGCTATCGCTGCGCCTACGTGGCGCGGCAGGTCGCGGTCAAGACCAAGCACCGGCTGTGGGTGACCGAGGCCGAGCGCGACGCGATCGCGGGCCTCCTGGAGCACTGCCCCGGCGAGCCGCTGCCGTCCGACACCGCGCTCCGCCCCGCGGCCTGACCGCTGCGCTACACCCTGACCTGGCAGGCCGCGTCGAAGCCCTGGTGGATGCCTTCTCGTAGGCCAGCTCCGCGATCAGCCCGGCCCAGAACAGTCTGCGGTGGTGCCACGTCACCGCGAACGGCTCGGTACCGCGCCGAACCGCCGCTCCGCGAGTCGATAGATCAGCCGGCCGAACACGCCGGCCGCACTCGCGGGCACCGCGGGGATTCGTCCCATCTCGTCCTCCCTCTCACCCCATGGACGAGAACGCCGGGAGGTTCGTGACATCAGGTGTGGGGCCGCGCCGCCGCGGGACGGCCGGCTGCGAGGCGGCCGTGCCAGGCGACGGCCTGCTGGTCGGTGAGCATCGCGATCTGGTCGACGATCACGCGCAGCCGGGCGGCGTCGTCGGGGGCGGCGGACCAGTCCTCGGCGCGTACCGGGTCGAGGGTCGCCGGGGCGCCGGCCAGCAGCGCCTCGGCCAGCTCGGCCAGCAGCGTGCGCTGCCGCGCCTGCATCGCCAGCCGGACGGGGTCGCTCATCACGTAGCGCAGCGCGACCGCCTTGAGCAGCGCGACCTCCGCCGCCGCCGGGGGCGGCACGACCAGGCCGGCGGTGTAGCGCAACAGCGGTCCCCCACCTTCCGCGCCGCCGTACGCCTCGAGCGTGGCGTCGGTCGCCGCCCGCACGAACCGGCCGACCAACTCGCTGGTCAGCACCTTCAGCGCGACATGCGCCCGCCCCGGCGCGGACGGCGCGTGGAAACCACGCACCGCGGCCACCGCCGGAAACGCCAGCAGATCCATCGCGGCCTGCTCCAACGCCGCCGGGTCGGCCCCGAAATGGGTGCCGGCCAGCTCGGCCAGCGCGGACCGCTCGTCCGGTGAACCCAGGGCCGCCGGGTCGATCCGGCCGGCCAGTATCCCGTCCTCGACGTCATGTACCGAGTACGCGACGTCGTCGGACCAGTCCATGATCTGCGCCTCGAGGCAGCGCCGCCGCGGCGGTGCGCCCTCCCGGATCCAGTCGAAGACCGCGCGGTCGGCATCGTAGACCCCGTACTTGCGCTGCACCGACCACAGCGCCGGGGCACCCGGCTGTGCCTGCTCTGCTCCCCACGGGTACTTGCACGCCGCGTCCAGCGTCGCGCGGGTCAGGTTCAGCCCGCCCGCGCCCGGCCCGTGCCCGACCTTCGGTTCGAGCCGGGTGAGGATCCGCAGCGTCTGGGCGTTCCCCTCGAAACCACCGCACCCGGCCGCGACCTCGTCGAGCGCCCGCTCCCCGTTGTGTCCGAAGGGCGGATGCCCGATGTCGTGGGCCAGCCCCGCGGTGTCCACGACATCCGGATCGGCACCCAGCTCCTCGGCGATCCCCCGCCCGATCTGAGCGACCTCGAGCGAATGCGTCAGCCGGGTCCGCGGGACACCGGTGATCTCCGCGCCCTCCCCGGGGCCGACCACCTGGGTCTTGCCGGCGAGCCTGCGCAGCGCCGCGGAGTGCAGCACCCGCGCGCGGTCGCGGGCGAACGGGCTGCGCCGTTGTGGACGCCCGCGGTCGGCGGCCTTGGGCGGCTCCGGAAGGAGTCTCGTCCGGTCGTGGGCGGTGTACCCGCCGGGTGCCGGCGCGGCGCCGGACACGACGCCGCTCATCGCAGTCCGGTGGTCTCGGTGTCGATCGAGGCGTGGGTGAGCCGGTAGTACACCAGCGCACCGGTCTCCCGGAAGATGTAGCGGGCCTGGGTCTCGCGGGTCTGCACGACCGGCCCGCTGCGCGTCGGCGAGGTCCACGCCGTCAGCCCGCTGTCCTGCGCCATGGTCCGGGCCCGCAGCGAATGCCACGGATCGCTGACGATCAGCGCGGTGTTCCAGCCGTCGCGCTCGGCCCTCGCCGCCACCGCCTGCAGGCTGGCCAGGGTGTCGGCACCCTCGCCGACGGCGACGACGGCCTCGCGCGGTACGCCGCGCTCGATCAGGTAGCGCCGGCCCGCCTCGGCCTCGGTGTACTCGTCACCCGCCCGGTTGCCGCCGACAGTGACGATCCGCGGTGCCAGCCCCTCCTGGAAGAGCGTGTGGGCGTGCCGCAGCCGGGCGGCGAACACCGGGCTCGGGTCCCCGTCGTACTGCGCGGCGCCGAGGACGACGACCGCGTCGACGGAGCGGTCGCCGTCCACCCGCGCGGTCTGCCACACCCGGAAGGCCGTGCCACCCAAGATGATCGCAACGACGAGCAACCCGCCGAGGAGCAGCCGCGCCGGCCACCGCAGCCGCGACCGGCGTGGCGCCGGGGTGGGGTGCAGCGGGACGGTGCCCCTCTCATCGGCGCCGCCCCGGGGGTGAGCTGGGCGCCGCGCCCGGGCAACGCCCGATCCGGAGGTGGTCACCCCCCGATCCGGCCGTTGGTCAGCGGATCGGCGGGAGCTACCGGATCCGTCGGGGGAACGGGGGACGGCACGGTCACGGCGCTCACCTGACTCAGGGTAGCGAGTGGGCCGCGGGGCCCGGCCGAGCCGGCACCTCCCACCGCATTATGGAGCCACAATGCGCACGGGCCGGCGGCTGCGGGAACGTTATGGAGCCACAATGCGCACGGGCCGGCGCGAGGAGCGGCGCAGGACCGGGGAGCGGCTCACCGCACGCCTGCCCGCGAGCGATCTCGGCCAGCCAGTGGCTGGGCAGCAGATGGGCCAGGGTCGCCAGCCCCGCGGGCATCAGCTGGGCCGGGATGAAGATGCCGCCGAGCAGGCTGAACACCAGCATCGTCACCGCAGCCACGGGCTGCGCGGAGTCCTGGGTGACGACCATCCCGACCAGCAACCCGAGCGCGGCGAACGGCAGCACCCCCAGCCAGGCCGGCGCCGTCAGGTCGACGTGCATCACGAGGCCCGCGACGGCGAACAGCAGCACCAGCGCGGGCACCGCGACGAGCGCTGTCAGATCGCCGTGGTCAGGACAATTCCCCACCACCCGCGAAATCACCCGACAGGTGAGCGTGATCCAATCTCAAAGATCGCCAAGAATCGTTCGGAAACGAGAGGCAAGAAGGCCGAAAAAATCTGCTCGACGTCGGTAACGCCACAGCGTCGCGCACCGAGTCCTGGTTTCGAGTTCACCCGGGCGTGCCGTTTCGGGGGCGGCACGCCCAGGTGGACTCCGGCTCTGCGGACGTCACTCAGGGCCTGCGTGCCCGGTCCTCAGGCTGCCCGGTGCCGAGGTCGTCGAGCACGATCTCCAGCGGAAGGTCCCAGGCGTCGCGCCGCTGCGCCCACCGGTCGAGGACCGGGACGGCGGCCCGGGCGAGATCGGCCGGGAGGCCCTGCGCGGCGAGGGTGTCGGCGGCTTCGGCGAGTTCCGGCGCCCATCGCCAGGCGCGGGCGGCGACGCCGGTCAGGCGCTCGGGTTCGGCCAGTGGCGACGCGGAGTTGCGCCGGGCCTCGGTGAGCAGGTGAGCGGTCACTCCGTGGCCGGCCGCGAGCGCGTGCGCGACCGCGGCCAGTGCGCGGGCGGTCTTCTGGTAGCTGGTGTGCGCCATCTTCAACGCGCTGGCCGAGCCCGGAGCACCCTCCGTCGGGATCACCGCCACCGAGGTTCCCCGGAACAGCTCGGCCACCTCGGCGAGATCGGCGGCCGCACCCGCCAGATACAGGTTGGCCGACCGCTCGTCACGGGGCAGCGGTCCGAAGATCGCCGCATCCACGACCCGGGTGCCCGACCGCGCCATGCGCTGCATGATCCGTTCGGCGCGCTCGACACTGATCGCGTTGGCCTCCACGAACAGGCCGGCGAAGCCGTGATCGGCGACCGAGGAGGCCAGCTCCTCCGCCGCGGCAGGCGGGCAGATCGACAGCACGGTCGCGCAGCGGTCGAGCAGCTCGGCGAGCTCGGCGACGGCGGTCAACCCCGCCGCATCGGCGCGGTCGCGGCTCGCCGGGCTTCGTCCGGCGGCACACCAGAGGACCTCGGCGCCCGTGCGGCGCGCCTGTGCGGCCACCGCCGCGCCCATCTGGCCCGGATGCAGCAACCCGATGCGGCGAGCGCTACCCGCGCCGGCGTTCACCGTGGCTCCCGCCGGCGGGATCACTCCCCGCGCGCAACACCCGTACCGCCCTCGGCGACCAGCATGGCCGGCGCGCCGTCGGGGTCGTGCTGGTCGACAGGACAGCCGTGCAACGCCAGCTGGGTGTCCACCCAGGTGTTGTCGAAGTCGCCGCGTTGCACGGTGGCCAGGTAGGCGGCCTGGTGAACCGCGTTCGCGCGCAACCGGGCCAGCAGTTCGGCCGCGATCTGCTGCGGGATGACGACGACACCGGCCGCGTCCGCGACCACGACATCTCCCGGATTGACCACGACGCCGCCACAGGCGATGGGATAGTTGATCTCACCGGGGCCGCGGTGCAGCGGGCCGATCGGCGTGGTGCCCTTGGCGTAGACGGGAAACTCCAGCGCATGGATGGCGGGCAGGTCCCGGACGAGCCCGTCGATGATGAAGCCGGCGATCCCTCGGTGGCGCGCCTTGGTGGAGATGACGTCGCCGAGCACGGCGTTGGACCGAGAGCCGCCTGCGGCGATCACCACGACATCGCCGGGCCGGGCGACGTCCAACGACTTGTGCACCATGAGGTTGTCACCTGGGTACACCCGTACCGTGCACGCGCGCCCGGCGATCCGTCGTGGCCCGCCGCTGAGGCAGACGATGTCGGAGTCCAGGGCGTAGAGCCGGTTGAGCAGGTCGGAGATCTCCGGGGTGTCGAACTCGGCGAAGCCCTGCACGATCTCGTCGTCGAGCGGTGGGATCCCGAGGCGCACCCGGAACCCGGGGCCCGGATGGATATCGGCCGAGCGCGGGCGGCTCGAGCCGGTGAGCTCGTCAGGTGGGTGTTGTGGTTCCACGATGTCCTGGTCCTCTCCATGCCGTTACTGGTCGTGCCGCTCGACCGCCGCCGACCCACGTGCAGAAGTCGCAGGACCACCCGGCTCCGTTAACGCCCGAGGAGTATCTCGCTCCTGATTCCCGGCGAGCGGATAACGCCATGGCGATCGTCTGCGACTCCACAAACTGGTGTTTGCCACCCGCAGGACCGAGCCGGAGCCGAGGAGACGTTGTGTCTTTTCAGATCCCATTTGCGAGGACTGATCCGAGCGATCCGATTCCGACAGGTACCGCCCCCGGTCGACGCGGCCGCACCGGATCGCCGTCGACGTGATCGACATGGATCGGCCTGCGGTGGCTCGAATGCTCACGGCGATGCCCGTCCTGAGGACCCGGGCCCGGACGCGGATGGTGCAGCAACTCCTCGCGGACGCGACGGTCTCGGCGAGAACGTCGAGGCGGCAGCGGACCCGCTTCTACCAGGACCTGTGGCGGGCGGCCGCCGACGATCTCGGCGCGACCGTGTCGCCCGCACCGAACGAGGCGCTGGACATCGCGCTGGGGTCGCATCGCGTGCGCGTGAACGGAACCCACTGTTCCATCGACGGACCCGACGTTCTCGACTTCGCGGGGAACAAGCCGGTGGTCGGGCGGCTCATGGCCGAGGCGGGCCTACCCGTCGCGCCGCACCGCGTGTTCACTCTGTCCACGCTGGATGAGGCACAACGGTTCCTCGCCGACGCCCACCGGGCGTGCGTGGTGAAACCGGCCGTGAACACGGCCGCGGGCCGGGGCGTGACGACCGGTGTCCAGGGTTGCCCTCAGCTGGTGCGGGCGGCGGCAGCGGCGGCGGCGGCGGGAGCCAGGGTCCGCAGGCCAGGGCCGCCGCTGCAGCGGCTGCGCGAGCTGTTCCGGGATCTCGAGGAGGTGCCGCTGCTGATCGAACACCAGATCGCTGGTGCCAACTACCGGCTGCTCTACCTGGACGGCGAGCTGATCGACGCGATCCGGCGCGAGCCCCCGACCGTGATCGGTGACGGACGGGCCACGATCGCCCGGCTCATCGCGGCCCACAACGAGGAACGCCTCCGCTCGTCGGGGCCACACGCCCTGAACCTCGTCAGCGTCGACGTCGAGCTCACACAGAACCTGTCCCGGCAGGGCCTGCGGCCCACCGATGTGCCGCTGCCCGGCCGGAGGGTGCAGCTCAAGACGACGGTCAACGAGAACCCTCCGGAATGCAACCACCCGGCGCGCGGCGAACTCTGCGACGCCCTCATCGACCAGGCCGCACGGGCCGCGTCCATCGTCGGGGCGCGGCTGGCCGGCGTCGACGTGATCACCCACCGGCCCGGGCAGGCACTCACCGGCTCGACCGGCTGCATCCTCGAGGTCAACACCACACCCGGGCTGGCCATGCATCATCACGGTCATCCCGGCGCCGTCGAACCAGCGACCGTGATCCTGCGCCATCTCGCGGCAGGCCGGACATGAGCCGGGCGGCGCGGACCGGACGCCCACCGGTCATCCTGCTCGGCGGCGACCTGAACACGCTCTCGGCGGCCCGCAGCCTTGGCACGCTGGGGGCGCCCGTCTACGCGATCGGTGCCGCGCCCGTGGCCAACCGCTCGCGCTTCGTTCGTCCGATCCGTCCGCCGTCGCGACCGGACACCGCAGCGGCGTGGGCGGCCTGCCTGCGGGGCCCCGACACCGATCACCTTCGCGGTGCCGTCGTGCTCGCGGCCAGCGATATCGGGCTCTCGGTGCTGGCGCGGCACCGGGCGGAACTGTCAGACCGGTTCCGCCTCGACATCTCCGATGTCGCCGCCCAGCTCGCCATGCTCGACAAGCTGAGCACCTACGAGCTCGCGGTGGAGGCGGGGGTGCCGACGCCGCGCTTCTGGCGCTGCGACGGGCCCGATGACGTCGAGCGATACCGCGATGAGCTCGTGTTTCCGCTGATCGTCAAACCGCTGCTGTCCCATCAGTACCAGGCCGCGTTTCCGGGACTGAGCAAGTTCCGTCTCGTCCACGACGTGGACGCGTTGCTGGCCGCACACCGGGAGCTCACCCGCGCCGGGATCGGTGTCCTGCTGGTCGAGCAGATTCCCGGACCGGACGACCTGCTGTGCAGCTATTACACCTACCTCGACCAGAGCGGCACACCGACCTTCGACTTCACCAAACGCGTGCCGCGCCGGTACCCACCGGGCATGGGGCTCGGCTGCTACCACGTCACCGACTGGAATCCCGAGGTACGGGAGGTCGCCCTGCGGTTGTTCACGTACGTGGGGTTGCGTGGAGTGGCGAACGCGGAGTTCAAGCGGGACGTGCGGGACGGCCGGCTGAAGCTGATCGAATGCAACGCGCGCTTCACCGCCGCGAACTGCCTGCTGACCGCGGCCGGTATCGACCTGGCCCGGTACGTCTACCTGCGGGTGCTCGGGGAGAACCCGATCCTGCCCACGCGGTACCGCACGGGCCTCTGGCTGATCCACCACATGGTGGATCTGCGCGCCTTCCTCGTCCTGCGCCGGCGCGGTGAGTTGGGCACCGGGGCGTGGTTACGCAGCCTGCTGCGCCCGCAGACGTTGGCGGTGCTGCGCTGGGACGACCCGTTGCCCGCGATCGTGCGGTCCGAGATCTGGGCCGCGGCCGGCCGTGCCGCGGCTGCGCTGCGGGGGACGAGGCCGGCGCCCCCGCAGCGGTCGTGGCCGGCCCATCCCGGACCACCCCTGCACACCGGATCCGGGCGGCGGTGACGTCACGGTGCGCGGGCCAACTCTGTTCCGGGACAGCTGGGCGGGCGGCCACGAGCTCGTGGTCCTCGGTTGGCACAACATCGAGAGCACCTGTCGGTACCCGGCCGAGCCGGGTAGCGGCACCCGGTCCATCGCGCGACAGCTGCGGGCGCTGCGCGCGTTGACGAGCGTGGTGCCGCTCGACCCCGCGCTGGCCACGCTGCGGGGCGGAGGCCGGCTCCCGCCCCGCGCCGTCGCCCTGACCTTCGATGACGGCTACCGGGACAATCTCGCACTGGCGATGCCGCTGCTGCGCGAGCTCGGGCTCCCGGCCACCTTCTTCCTGGTTCCGGGATTCCTCGGCCGGCGGCACGAACCGTGGTGGGAGCACCTCGCCTGGGCCTTCGCCAATGCCACGGTGCGAAAGGCGGAGTTCGCCGGGATCTCACTCGACGTCACCGATCCGGCCGCGCGCCGACGCTCGCTGACCCGGGTGGAGCCGCTGCTCAAGTCCCGCGACGAGACCGGTCGCCGGCGAGCGGTCGCCGAGCTGGTCGAGAGCATGGCCCCGGCCGGATCCTGCCGATGTGACGAGCTGTTCATGGACTGGGACGAGGCGCGGATCATGGCCCGTTCCGGCATGTCGATCGGCTCCCACACGATGTGCCACGCCGTGCTGGCCCGGGAGGACCAGGCCGTGCAACGCCGGGATCTGCGCGAGTCCCGGGCGCTGCTGGAACATGCGCTCGAGCTACCCGTCGCGTCGCTCGCCTACCCGAACGGGGAACCCGGGGACTATGACGGGACGACGCTCGCCGCGGCGCGGGCGGCAGGCTACGCGCAGGCGGTCACGACGCACGGCGTGGCAAACCGCTCCACCACCGAGCCCTTCGAGATCAGGCGCCGGGTGCTCGCGCCGGGCGACAACGCCGCCGTGGTGGTGGCCGGGCTGGTGCGCGGGGTGCGGCGGGAGCGCGCGAGGAGCGTGGCGTGAGCCGTGAAGCTGGTGCTGACGCTCCTGGTGCTCCTCGGCCTCCTGTCCTGCGCTGCCCACCCGGTGCACATCCCATCGACCCGACCGTTGCAGATCGGAGTCGCCTACGGAAACACCCTGATCGGGATGGACGACGACGAACTGGCCGATGCCCTCGACGACGCGGTTTCGCTCGGCGCGGGGGTCGTTCGCACCGATCTCGCCTGGTACGACATCCAGCCCCGATCGGCCGACGACTACGACTGGACCCGTTTCGACCGGGTCGTGGACGAGGCCCGCAACCGTGACCTGAAGCTCCTGCTCGTCCTCGCCTACACGCCGCAGTGGGCTCGCCCACCCGGATGTGACAGCAGCATGTGTGCCCCCGCGGATCCGGACCGGTTCGCGGACTTCGCGAGATCGGCCGCGGCTCGGTACGCGCCGCAGGGCGTCCTCGCCTGGGAGATCTGGAACGAGCCGAACACGCCGGGGTTCTGGGCCCCCGAGGTCGATCCCGACGGGTACACCGTACTGCTGCGGTCCGCGAGCGCAGCGATCCGGCAGGTCGATCCCTCGGCGCTGATCCTGCTGGGCGGGCTCGCCTCGGTCGACACCCGGCCGGGCGGAGGCATGGCGCCGCAGGAGTTCCTGTCGCGCGTGTGCGAACTCGGGGGCAACGAGGCCATCAGCGCGATCGCCTACCACCCGTACACCTACCCCTACCTGGCGAGCGAGTCGAGGGCAGGCCCGAGCCCGTGGAGCCGGATCGACGCCGACCGCAACAGCCTGCGGGATGTGGCCGCGCGGCACGGAAGCTCGGATCTCCCGGTCTGGCTGACGGAGTACGGGGCACCGACCGACGGCCCGGGTCAGGCCTCGGACGGCACCGCCAGCGGAACGTCCGATCAGACCACGCATGTCACCGTGCAGCGGCAGGCCGAGATCGCGCGCGACGTCCTGCGCACGGTCGCGGCGGATCCCGCGATCGGCGCGCTGATCTGGTATTCGGACCGCGACCTCGGCGACGACACCGAGACGAACCTGAACTTCTACGGCCTCCGCCGCAGTGACGGCACGAAGAAGCCGGCTTTCAACGCCTTCAGGTCGGCCGTGACCCAGCTCGGACTCGCCGCGAGGTAGCGGCCGCCGCGCCGGGCAGCAGTCCCCGGAACGTGTCGAGGTAGCGATCGACGAGGCCCGGCCACGCGTACGCATGCTCCACGTGGTGCCGCCCGGCCATCCCGAGCCGCGCGCACATCTCGTCGTCGGTGAGCAGTCGAAGACATGCCTCGGCGAGCGATCCGGCATCGCCGGGCGGGACCAGCAGGCCCGTGCGGCCCTCGTCGATCACGGTCGGAATGCCCCCGACCCTGGACCCGATGACGGGGCGCGCGCACGCCATGGCTTCGACGAGCGCCATACCGAACGATTCGGACTCGGTGCGGGAGGGCAGGATCACCGTTCGCGCGCGCTGGTAGGCGTCGACCAGATCCTCGACCGCGAGCAGGCCCGCGAACTCGACGTGATCGGCGACCCCGAGCGACTCCGCGAGCTTTCGATGATCGTCGAGGGCGTCCCCCACCCCGACGATCCGCAGCAGCGCCCGCGGGTGCTGCCGGACGACGACGGCGAAGGCCCTGATCAGCACGTCGACGCCCTTCCAGGCCGAGCTGCGGTCGATCCGCCCGACGTAGAGCAGCGTGTCGCCCCACGGATGGTGCGCCGGGGTGAACACGGTGGTGTCCACGCCCGGAGGGATGACGAGCGATCCGGGCACGGCGTGCGCCAGGGAGGTCGGGGACACGGCGACGAGGACGTCGGCCCGGCGAAACACCCTCGGCAGCAGGTGCTTCTCGTAGCCCGAGATCAGCCGATCGAGATGGCCCGTGTGCTTCACCATGGAGCCCGCGTGATAGGTCTGCACCACGGGGCGACGACCGGCGACGAGGGTCGCGACGTCGGCGAGGAACGCCACCGGCGCGTGGGTGTTGATCACCGCTACCCGGTACCGCCGCAGGATTCGGCGGATGTTCCACCACCACAGCGGGTTCACCGGCGTGTTGGACACCGTGAACCATCGCGCGAGGCGCACGACCACGACGCCATCGCGGGTCTCCACCTCCGTCCGCCGGCCCGGCGCCGCGGTGATGACGACCGGCTCCAGATCGGGGCTGTCCCTGAGTTCGTGCGCGATCCGCTCGGCGTACCGCTCGGCCCCGCCGATATGCGGGGGGTAGAACGGCGCGACGACGGCGACCGTCGGGCGCGTCATGGCCCGGCGGCCGGGCCGACGGCGGCGGCGATCCGATCGACCGGGGAATGCGCGGAGACCACCTCGCGGTAGTGGGCCTCGAGGCGATCGAGAAACAGCTCCGTCGAGTAGTCTCGCGCGAGCTCGACCGAGCGCCGCCCCATCCCCGACGCCAGGTCCGGGTCGGCGAGCACCCGCCCCATGGCCTCGGCGAGCGCGGTGGCATCGCCGGGCGGGACGAGGAAACCGTTGTCGCTGTGGCCGATCAGTTCGGGCAGTCCGCCCACCCTCGTCGCGATCAGGGGCCTGCCCACGCCGAGCGCCTCGAGCGCGACGGTCGGGAAGTTCTCGGGACCCACCGAAGGGATCACGACCGCCATCGACGCGTGGTAGGCCGCCAGCAGTTCGTCGTCCGGCACATATCCGGCGACGCGCACGTTGTCCGCGAGCCCGAGCCGGGCCACCAGGCCCTCGAGCGCCTGCTGCTGCGGGCCACGGCCGATCAGGGTCAGCCGGGCGCCGGGCCGGGCTCGGAGCACGCGCGCAAAGGCCTCGACGAGCACAGCGGGGCCCTTCACCGACTCGAGCCGCCCGACGTAGAGGACCCGTCCCGAGTCGGGCACCGGCGAGCTCGCGGGCAGCTCGATTCCGTTCGGCACCACATGCGTCGGGACGCCGCCGACGTCGCGCCGGATGGACTCGGCGAAGTACGCGCTGGGCACGAGCACGCGATCCAGTCTGCGCAACCGAGGCAGGTAGGCCGGCCGCTGGAGGAACCGCAGGTAGGCATAGCGTGCCCGGTCCATCGCGCTCAACCTGCCGGAGCCGGTGCTGCGGCTGCGCAGGTTCCACGACAGCAGCTCGAGCGTCCAGTCCTCGGGGCCGTGCACCGTCAACACCCGTGGGACGCCCGCGGTCGCGCTGAGCACCGAGGGGCTGAACAGCCCGATCGTGTGGAGATGCACCACGTCCGGACGGATCTGCCGCACGGCCGCCTTGACCCGGCGATAGGCCTCGTGGTGCCAGAAGAACCCGGACACCCGGGCCACGGGGTTGCCGCGGACCTCCGGCACGATGATGTCCGCGAAGGCCTCATGGCCGTCCAGCCGGTGCTCGGTGGCGATGATGTTCACCCGATGGCCCCGGGCGCGCAGTCCCTCGGCCACCAGCCGGACCACCTTCTCCGCGCCGCCGGCCTCGAAACCGATGTTGATGACGTGGCAGATCCTCATCCGGACTCCTCCTGCGCCAGGGCGTGCTGCCCGGCTCGAACACCTCGGCCGTTCCGACCGGGCCCTCCCGCGTCCGCCCCGCGGGTGAGCTGACCGCCCGGGCGCACCGCCCGCCGACGGCGCGCGGCCAGCAGCGCGACACCGGCGACGACGCCGGACAGCACGTTCCCCGCGCCCCAGGCGGCGGCGATCCATACCGCGCCGTGTGACGCGGCGAGCACCACCAGGACCGTCGTCGCCACGGCGAAGACCGCCTCCGTCACGATCATCGCGGCGAACTGATCGGTGATCTTGATCAGGAAGCTGGTCCAGCTGTGGAAGGCCACCGCGAAGGCGGACACCGCGAGCACGATCAGCGCGCCGCGCGCGGTCGACACGTAGGAGGGCCCGAACAGGGCGAGCGCCGGAACGGCGAGCACCACGACGATGACGACCGCGGGACCGGTGACCGCTCCCATGATCGCCAGCGAGCGTCGCGCGAGCGCCCCGAGTCCCTCCTGGCGGTGCGCGCCCTCGGCGAACAGGGCCTCTCCGACGGCGAACGACACCGAGTTGATCACGGTCGCGATCTGGAACGCCATGAAATAGCCCGCGGCGATCTCGGGGCCGAGCTGGTTCAGCACGAGGATCGGGATGATCAGCGACGGCGCCAGGTTCAGACACGCGGTGACGTAGTAGCCCATGGAGAAGCGGAAGGTCCGGCGTGCCAGACCCGCCGAGAAGGCCCAGCGCACCCGGATCTTCAACCGGCGGCGGATCGCGAGCACGCTCGCCACCGCGGCGAGGAGAGAGGCGACCCCGCTCGCGGCGAAGATGCCCATCGCGCCCGCGAAGACGAACACGAACGGCAGAGCGATCTTGGCGATGCCCATCAGCCCGCCGTTGATCAGGAGGTTGTAGCGCGCCGCGCGCATCGCGACGAAGACGGAGTTGGTCAGCAGGTTGAGCGCGGCACACGTGGCGAGCGCGGCGAAGATCGCGATATGGATCGCGGAGTCGCCGACGAACGCGAGCTCCGGCGAGGTGAACGGCACGACGACCACGAAGACCAACGCGATGAGCAGCGCCGATCCCCCCACCGCGAGCAGCGACGTGCTGACATGCTCGGCCCGCCGGGTCGTCGTCGGGAGGTGCCGGATGAGGCTGGCGCCCATCCCGATCAGGCTGATGTAGGACAGCAGGGACAGCACCGACAGCAGCGACGTCGCCTTGCCCACCGCGGTGACCGGGTACAGCCGGGCCACGATCAGCCAGAACAGGAAGCCCACCGCCGCGGTCGTGGCCGTGGTCGCCATGAGGAAGAACGAGTTGCGGACCAGCGGATCGTCCTGGGCCCGGGTCATGGCCGCGCGCACGCCGGAACGGGCCTCGCCAACGGCGGACATCCGTGCCATCAATGCCTCCCCCGGTCCCTGACGGCAGGCGTCCGAAGCACGAAGAAGGCGGCCGCGGAGGCGATGAAACATCCGATCGCGGCGTCCTCCTCGATAGGCCATGACAGGAAGTGGGTGAGCGGTTGCTGCAGGGTCTCCGGATGGGTCCGCGAGTTGGCCGCGAGATAGCCCCACACCAGCAGCCCGTAGACGAGGACCGTCCGCAGGACGGCGCGCAGGAGCCGGAACCGAAACGACGGCGGACGGTTGCCCGGACGAGGCTCAGGCGGCTTCACGAACGTTTCCTCGGTGGGTCCGCAGCGCCTCGGCATACACCGTCTCCAGCCGTCGCCGGTGCGCCGACCAGGAGAAGTTGCTGACTGCGAGACCGGCGGAGTAGCGCGACATCCGCGCCCGCCGCACCTCGTCGTCCGCCAGCCTGCGCAGCGCCGCCCGGATCTCGGGCACGGTCGGCCGGATGAGCTCGACCCACTCCCGGTCCAGGCCGTAGACATCGTAGCCGGGGTCGTCCGAGGTGATCACCGGAAGCCCGCAGGCCATGGCCTCCTGCACGCTGAGGGGGAATCCCTCGCACTCCGAAGGGAGGATGAACAGATCGCAGGCCCGGTACAGATCCGCCAGCTCGTCCGGCGTCTTCGATCCGACGAAGACGGCGCCGGTGACCTCACCGGCGGCAGCCGGCGGTGGCCCTCCGGCCAGCACGAGCAGATAGCCGTCACCGGCCGCCTGCAGGAGCTTGTCGTATCCCTTCTTGGGCACGAACCGCCCGACGAACAGGGCGAGCACATCGTCTTCGGGCAGCCCGAGCCTGCGCCGCAGCGGCCGCTTGTCCCCGGCCGCCGGGTGGAACCGGCCGGTGTCGGTGCCGTTGGGCAACAGCACGACTGTCTCGGCGGGGATGTCCATGGCGCGCAGGAAGTCGAACGCCCGACCGTTGATCACCGCGATGCGGGCGGCCGACCGGATCACGAACCCGCCGATCGTGCGGTGAACCAGCTGCTGGACGAGTCCGACGATCCGCCGCGGATGGGCGATGCGCTGCACGTGCTGGGTGAGCACGAGCGGCTTTCCGAGCAGCCGCGCCGCGATCGCGGCGAACCAGGTGGTCAGGTAGAGGACGTCGTGGCAGTGCACGACGTCCACGCCGCGGACGAGCCGCGCGACGGCGAGCACGGTCCAGGGAGCGACCAGCGGGAACGGAATCCCGCTCCGCCGCTCGATCCCGTTCCAGCTCCGTAGCCGGACCACCGAGTATCCGTCCGCGACCCGCTCGACCCCGGGCCGGGATCCGGCCGCGGTGGTCAGCACCGTGACCTCGTGGCCGTGCCCGGCCAGCTGCACGGCCTCGCCCTGGACGACCCGTTCGACCCCGCCGACATGCGGGGGGAAGTAGTGGCTCACCAGCAGCACCCGGCGGGTGGCGGCGGTCCCGGATCCGGCGCTCATCGGCCACCCCATCCGCGACGTTCCCCCGTATCGGACGGGTACAGGTTCAGCAGCAGGAAGCTCGCCACCGACACCGCGAAGGCGATCGTGCCGGCCGTGTCGATCCGCAGCGGCAGCCACCGCGTCACCCAGTGGTCGAGGTCGCCGGGGTCCGTCGCCGCGAAGGCGGCGACGTAGATCCAGGCGAGCAGGCCGTAGAGGGCCGCGGTCTCGAGGAGCGCGCGGAGGTAACCTGCCCGGCGACGTCCGCCGGGCAGCGGTTCCTCGGTCGGGTACCGCCTCATCGGTAGATCACCGCTCGGCCGCTGCTGTAGACGAGGTTCTTGGTCCGATCGAGGAACGCCGTCGGATACGTGTAGCTGAGCAGGTCGCCGCCGTGGAAGACGGTCCCTTGGCCCTTGACGACCGCGGCGGTGCCGAGCAGCACATAGGCGTCGCGCTGGACCACGGTGGGATAGATGGCGCGAATGGCGTCGATCGTCGGTGCGGGACCGTACAGGAATCGGTTGGCGATCACCGTCTGGATGGTTCCGTCACCCACCGCGAGTGTTTGGGCTTCGAGCCAGTTCGCCGCGGCCTGTTCCTCGGGATGCGAATAGTAGAGGTCGTAGTACTGCCCCGCGTTGTTGAGGTGCAGCTGCGCTGGATAGCCGCCGAGGACCTGCGGAATGATGCCGGTGAGGGAGAAGAAGAACACGCCGGCCACCGTCGTCGCGGCGACCACCGACCACCGCCGTCCCAACCATCCGAAAATGTGCACGCTACCCACGGCGAGGAATGGTGCGAGGACGAACAGCGACTGCTGGAAGGCGCGGAGGACGCCGTAGTCGACCGATAATGAAGGCAGCATGACCTGCGACACCACGACCACGGAGGCGGCGATCGCGAGGTGCAGAAACTCCCGGCTGACCCGCAGCCCGCGGGCCCGCCGCAGAAGCACGAACACGAAACCGACGAAGACGAACACCTGAAGCAGCTTCGCGGCGCCCTGCCGCATGGCCGAGTTGAGGAACCGCACGTCGACTCCGGCGTCGTCGAGAGCCTGGCCCACCGCGGTGAGCGGCAGCAGTTCCGGGGTCTCCACGTAGCCGGCGGGATACCGGTCGATCGTCGACAACGGGTAGTACTCCCCGGCCCGACGCGGCGCGGTTTCCTCGATGGTCTGGGTGGTGTAGTCGCGCAGCCGCTGCTCGCCGCTCGGTTGGTCCGCCGCGAAGAGGCTGTAGGCGACGTCCGAGGACTGCGCACCGTCGGCCGTGCCGAACAGCGCGGCCGTCAGCCGCGAGCCCGTCTCCCCCACCTGCCCGCCGCTGTGCGTGATCGGGCCGGTCCAGACCGCGGCCAGTGCGACCAGTACCACGATGTTGGCCAGGCCGAGCACCGCGGACGGCCTGCGCTCCCTCACCGTCGAGGTCCGGCGGAACGTCGCGACGAGCCGCGCAGCGGCCGCCCCGAACCCCCGCGTGAGCAATGCGACCACGAGCAGCCCGATGAACACATAGGTCGTCGAATAGTGCGACAGCACGAGCCCGACGGAGAAGAACGTCACCCAGAGCTGGCGGCGCTGGACCGCCCATCGACGGTTCGTGGCGACCAGGAGTATTGCGCCGAGGAAGAGGAAGGCGACCTCCTGCCGGGCCAGGAACGGCATATCGGTGAAGAACGTCGGGAAGCTGACGAAGTACACGGCGGACAGCACGCCGACCAGGACGGAACCGAACCGCCGGGCAATGAGATAGACGATGACCGGACAAACCGCGAAGGCCAGCTGAAGCAGAACCTTGAAGACGTAGATGCCCGGGATTCCGGTCACCTCGGCAAACATCGTCGGCAGGATCGTGATGCTCAGGCAGGCGTTGTACGCGGCTTGGAACGATTCGAGACGCCAGACGCCGTTGGCATGGGTCAGCTGGAACAGGTAGTACTCCAGCTGGCTGTCGTGGCCGCTGATCTGCCAGCCGCGCAGCGAGGTCATCAACAGCAACGCGACCGACAGCAGATAGACGGTCACGACGACCGTGGTCGGCCGGAGTCGCCGGCGCCACCCGATGAGCGCGAGAACGAGCAGGCCGGCCAGACAGAGCGCTCCGAGCGTCACGGTCCCGGAGGCGCCGTTGTTGAGCCGTATCGCGCCGGCGACCACGCCGAGCACCAGGACCAGCCCGGCGATCACCATCCGGCGGTCGAGCGCCGCCGATCCCCGCACGAGCGAGAGCGCCCGCAGGCGCAGCCGGCGTTCCTCCCCCCACCGCTTCCGGCGCCACCAGCCGAGCCCCACCAGGGTGACGTCCGTCGCGAGGAGCACGGGTATCCGGTCCAGCGGGCGGGCGAGGCCGAGCAGCGGCAGCGCCTCGTTGATCGCGAGACCGACGACGATGACGCCGAGCAGCACGATCGCCAGGCAGTACACGATCGCTTCGGGTGTGCTGGCCCGTGACCAGTCCTTCGTGACGAGCAGGAGGTAGGTCGGCAGGGCGATCATCAGATACAGGCCGGCCAACGCCCGCAGGACCGGGATCTGCGCGTCGAGGGCCACGACGACGGACGCGACGACCGCGAGAGCCGCGAGGACGACACCGGCGCGGCGGTCGGCCGGGGAGGGCTCGGGCGGCTCGACCTCCGGCCCTCCGGCCGTCCGGCTGAGCAGGGCCGTCATCGTGTGCTCACCACGCGGTCGTAGAGACGTTCGAGCTCGGGGATTCGCTCGGTCCACGAGTACCTCGTGCCACGTTCGGCGCTGTTCGCGACCAGCCGCGCGCGCAGGTCCGGATCCGTGGACAACCGCTCGATGGCCGCGCCGAGCGCCGAGGCGTTCGGCGCGGTGAGGAGCCCGACGCCGTCGAGAAGCTCGTGCGAGCCCGGCACGTCGGTCGCGATGATGGGCAGACCCGCGGCCATGGCCTCGAGCAGCACCAGCGGCATCCCCTCCTTGTCCGACGGGAGCACGAACGCGTCCGCCCACCGGTACCACGCCAGCAACTCGTCGCCGGTCTGTGCGCCCGCGAAGCGCACGTTCGGCAGTCCCAGGGAACGGACTCGCTCGGCGGCAAGACCGCGCTGCTCTCCGTCGCCGACGATGACCAGCTCCACCGGCGCCTGTACCTGGCTCATCGCGTCCAGCAACCGCAGGACGTTCTTCTGCGCGTCGAGCCTGCCGACGAACAGCAGCCGCAGCGCGCCGTCCCGCCGGTGGTCATGGGATCGTTTCCCGGCGCCGGAGAACGCCGGGTCGACGCCGTTGGGCAGCACCGCGATGTTCGTCCGGGCGACCCGGTAACCCGTGGCCAGGAAGTCGGCCTGGGCCGGGGAAAGCGCGATCACCGCCGCGGCTCGCCGCAGCACGGGCCCGAGCACGAGGCGCTTGTACACCGGCAGCAGCCGGCCGAACCGCCCCGAAGGGTCCACGTCGAGATGGAAGTGCAGGATGTAGGGCCGCCGCCGCAGCCACGACGTCAACCACACCATTTCCGGGAGGAACGCCTGCGCGACGTGGGCGTGCACGATCGTGCGGCGCGGCAGGGTCAGCAGCCGCACGACCATTCCCATCGAGAACGCGGTGTGGGCGATCTCGTAGCCGCGGAACCGCCGGACAAGGACCCATCCGGCCATCTCCCGCGGGGGAGATCCGTCGGACCGGTTCCGCGTGGTGATGACCTCGACGTCGTGGCGCCCCGCGAGGACCGTCGCCACGCACTGCGCGACCCGTTCCATCCCGCCGAGGCGCGGCGGGTAGTAGGGCGTCACCTGGACGATCAGATGTCGCCGACCCTGCCCGACGCTGCCCCTCGCCCGCATCATCGCCCTCCCGGACCGGCATCGGGTGCGGCGTAGTGGATGGACTCGGGCCTGCCCACGAGGCTCACCTTGACCACCGCCCAGCGGGCCGCGGCCGGGAGATCGAGCGTCACGTGCACCGCGCGTCGCGCACCGTCGTCCACCGGGAGCGTTCCGGTGTTCTCCGCGACCGGCGCTCCCGCGGCGTCGAGGGCTCGAACCCGGTAGGTGTAGGGCTCGGAACCCTCGCCATGGTTGGCGATGACGAAGTCGACGCCGACCTGCGGCCGCCCCGCCGGCGAGCCGGTGGGTACGGCCGCGCCACCCGTGAAGTACAGCTCGCTGTAGCCCGACGGCTGCGCGCTGAAGGAGAACCTGAGCTGATGTCGGACCTCCGGTACGAGGACCCACAGGGCGACGGCGAGCACGCCGAGCCCGAGCGCAACGGCCGACCTGCCGGGTGCCCGCCGCCACGGCGGCCGCGGCGGCGACGCACCATCGGTCACGCGATCGCGGGCCCGGCCGGCGCCGATCACGATGAGTCGACCCGCAGCACCGCGGTCGTTCCGGTGGGTCGTGGCACCAGGCCATCGCCGATGGAGTCCGCGAGCCTCCGGACGACGACCAGCTGGCGACGGGCGCGCATCCGATGCCCCGCGAGCTGGGAGACGTTGCGCGTCCCGTCCCGGAACGCGTTCAGCTTGACCATGCCGCCGCGCGGCCGGTACTCGATCGGGACCTCGTCGCAACGAAATCCCTTCACATAGGCCTCGTTCTTGATCTCCTGAGAGAAGGGCATTCCTCCCGACCGCACGTCGAGATGCCGCCAGATCCTCCGCCGAAAGATCCACATCCCGGACTGCGAGTCGCGGAAGGGTACATGGAAGAGTCCGCGGTTGGCTGCGGTCAACACCCGGTTCCCGACGGTGTGCGACCTCTTCATCGCGTTCCGGTTCGCGCGGCCGAGACGGTTCGTCGACAGGAAGTCGAACCTGCCGGCCTGCATATGGTCGAGGAGACCGGGGAGTGCGTCGAACGGATAGGTGCAGTCGGCGTCTCCCGTCGCGATCACGTCGCCGCGAGCGACCGCGAACCCGGTGTGGTACGCGTTCCCGTAACCGCGGGCCGGCTGCAGGTAGACGAGGGCGCCGTGGGCGGTGGCGACCTCCGCGGTGGCGTCATTCGATGCGTTGTCGACGATGATGATCTCCAGATCGCAGCCCTCGGCAGCGATCTCCTCTCGCGGGATGGTGCCTATCACCCGCGGGATGTTCTCCTCCTCGTTCAACGCCGGGATGACGATCGAGAGACTGTGGATGCTCGGCCACCGCCGGGCGCCGATCTCGCCTCGAGTTGCCGGTTTCGACGGTCCCGGCTCGACGGAGTCCGCATCGAGCGTTGCGGTCATGGTCAGCTGCTCCCCGTGGATCACTGGTCCCTTGGCCCGGTCGGTGTCACCGGACCGGCGTGATGAGCCACCGGGTAGCTCGAAGGAACGCGACGTGACGTTTCGCTTTGAACGCTACTCAATACGGGTGATATCGTCACTGCACGTATCGAAATGCGGGGTATGTCGAGCACTGTTCGTATTGTCGGAAGACCAGACCACCTACTTGGCGCAGGCACGCCTCGCTACTTCCGCAACCCACTCGCGAACATACGAAACGCAGCGTTTCGTTCGGTCGCGCCCGCGACAGGGTTCAGCCGGCGGTCACGACGACAGCCGGGGGAGCCGTCCCTCCAATACCAGATCCGTGAGCTGATCGACGAGTGCCGGGGTCGGATGGCGGCCGAGCAGGATCCGGCTGAGCACCGTACCGGCGATCAGGTCGAGCATCAGGTCGGCATCAAGGTCGTGTGGCAGGTCGCCGCGGCTGATGAGGGCATAGACGATGGAGGAGCCCGCGGCCCGGTGCGGCCCGAGCATCGCGGCAAGCTGCCGCTGGCCCGCCAGATCGTTTCTGAGATCGCCCGAGACCGCCGCGATCATCCGGCCGGCCGGCGAGGCCACCGCCTCCACGATCCGCCGGACCAGCTCGCGGACGACCGTCGCGGAGTCGCCGGTCACCTCGATCGGGCCCTGCCGCATCGCCGTGAGCGCAACATCGACGGCGTCGATGACCAGGCTCGCCTTCGTCGACCACCACCGGTAGACAGTGCTCTTGCCGACCCGGGCGCGTGCGGCGACCCCCTCCATCGTCATCTGGTGGTAGTCGACCTCCTGGAACAGCGCCATCGTCGCCTCCATGATCGCCGCACGCGACTGGGCGACACGAGGGTGCGTAAGTGGCCGATCGAGAGCTTCCATCATCACGTCCAGAGGAGGTCGGCGCCACCGGTCGCGGGCCTGCCTGCCGGGCAGGACCGGCGATCTTGACGAGACTGGGCAAGGATGCCCACTCTAATCGCTGCGTAACGGAACACACCGTGTGCGTGACGGCGTCCCCGGGCGGGATCCACGGTCAGAGGTCGAGCCATGACCGTGCGTGGTTCTCGGCCGGCACTGTAACGAACCGAGCCGATCCCCCGAGTCGACCCCCCATGGAGCGACGACGGGAAGGGGGCAGGAGATGAGCGAGCTGACGGCGGTGATCCAAGCAGGGGGGCGGGGAACGCGGCTGGCCCCGTACTCGACCGTCCTGCCGAAAGCCCTGATGCCGATCCGGGACGGAACCGTGATCGACAACCTGCTGGAGCAGTTCAGCGCTGCCGGCGTCGGGACGGTGCTCGTCACGGTCAGCGAGTTCGGCCCCCTGATCCGCAGCTACTGCGGCGACGGAGACCGCTGGGGCCTCGACATCGAGTACATCAAGGAGGAGGAGCCGCTCGGCACGATCGGTCCGTTGAACCCCCTGCGGCAGCGGCTCGACGGCCCGTTCTTCGTCTCGAACTCCGACGTCTTCACCGACCTCGCGCTCAAGGACGTGCTCGCCGAGCACGAGGCGCAACCGGCTCCGCTGACCGTCGTGGTCACCCGCCAGACCGTGAACATCGCCTACGGGGTGCTGGACCACGTCGCGGGCCGGGTCGTCGACTTCCGCGAGAAGCCCACGGAGGAGTTCTGGGTGAGCACCGGGATCTACTTCATGGAACCGGCCGTCTTCGACCACATCCCGCCCAGCGGTCCCTTCGGCTTCGACCAGCTCATGCGCGCGATGCTGGACAGCGGAACACCGGTGAACGTGTACGAGCACGAGGGGCGCTGGATCGACATCGGCCGGATCGAGGATCTGCGCCGCGCCCAGGAACAGGCCGCCGCCGCCCTCGCGAACCGCTCGTGAGCACGGTCGCCGCGCCACCGTTGATCGAGCTCGGCGCCCCGGTCCTCGGCGAGGAGGAGAAGCGCGCACTGGCCGAGGTGATCGACGACGGCTGGCTCACGATGGGCGAGCGGGTACGCCGGTTCGAGCAGACGTTCGCGGAGCTGCACGGTGTCGAGGACGCCGTGGCGGTGAGCTCGGCGACCGCCGCCCTGCAGCTGAGTCTCGCCGTCCACGGAATCGGCCCCGGCGACGAGGTGCTCGTTCCCTCGCTCAGCTTCGTGGCGACGGCGAGCGTCGTCGTCCACAGTGGCGCGAAACCGGTGTTCGTCGACGTGGTGGCCCCGGATCGCCCGCACCTCTGCCTGGAGGACGCGCGGGCACGGATCACCCGACGGACGCGTGCGGTCATCGTCATGCACTACGGCGGCTACGGGCTCGACATGCCGCGGTGGCGCGCGTTCGCCGACCGGTTCGATCTGCTCCTGTTCGAGGACGCCGCCCACGCGGCCGGACTGACCGGCACCGCCGGCATGCTCAGCGACGCCGCCGCCTTCAGCTTCTTCACCAACAAGAACATGACCACCGCCGAGGGCGGAATGCTGCTCGTCCGCGACCCGGCGCGCCGCGCCAGGGCCCGGCGCCTGCGGGCCCACGGCATGACGGCCGGCACGTCGGACCGCGACCGGGGGCGTGCGGTCGGCTACGACGTCGTCGACTGTGGACACAACTACCGGATGGATGAGCTCCGCGCGGCATTGGGACTGGTGCAGCTCAAGCGGTTGCGGGGGTGGAACGACACCCGCCGGGAACTCACCCGCGCCTATCGCGGGGCCATGGCGCACGAGCTTCCCGAGGTCGTCGTGCCCTTCGACGAGGCACACCCGACGACGGCGCACATCCTGCCGGCCCTGCTGCCGCCCGGCGTCGATCGACGAGCGGTGATGGCCCGGATGCGCGCCGCACGGGTGCAGACGAGCATGCATTACCCACCGATTCATCTGTTCGACTACTACACGCGCTCGTTCGGTACCGTCCCGCTCCCGCACACCGAGCGATTCAGCGAGACCGAGCTGACCCTGCCGCTCCACCCCCAGCTGAGCATGTCGGATGTCGAGCGGGTCGTGCGCTCGCTGCGCGATGCCATGGGTGCGGCCGGGACGGCTGCCCGCAGCGAGAGGGAATGACGACGTGAACCTGGACTTCAACGGACGCACGGTGCTGGTGGTCGGGGGTGCCGGCTATGTCGGCTCGGTACTGACCAGCCGGCTGCTCGACGCGGGCGCGCGGGTACGTGTGCTCGACCAGCTCATCTACGACAACGGGTTCTCGCTCCAGCACCTGCTCGATCGCGAGCGAATCACCTTTCTCCGCGGCGACCTGCGCGACCCCGAGGTGTTCGCCCGGGCGGCCTCCGGAGCCGACGACGTCGCGCTGCTCGCGTCCCTGGTGGGCGATCCGGTGTGCAAGAAATACCCGGAACTGGCGCGGCAGGTCAATGCGGACGGAGCCAGGCGCATCATCGACGACCTCGACGCGCTGGGCGTGCAGCGATTCGTCTTCACCTCGACCTGCAGCAACTACGGAATCCACGATCCGGCGTCCTTCGCGCGCGAGGACAGCGAGCTGAACCCGCAGTCCCGCTATGCCCAAACCAAGATCGAGGTCGAGCAGTACCTGCTGGAGCGGGCGACCCGGATGCAGACCAGTTCCACCGTGCTGCGCATCGCGACGGCCTATGGGCTCTCGCCACGAATGCGGTTCGACCTGACGGTGTCCCAGTTCGCCTGGGAACTCGCCTCCGGTGCGGAGCTGCTGGTCTACGACGCGGAGACCTGGCGTCCCTACTGCCACGTCCGCGATATCGCCAAGGCGATCATGACGGCCCTCATGGCCCCGCCCGAGATGGTCCGGGCCGAGGTCTTCAACGTCGGCGACAACACCCAGCAGTTCACGAAGCGAATGATCGTGGAGGAGGTACAAAAGCACGTGACCTCCACGAAGGTCACCTATCGGGACGGGGACACCGACCCGCGGAACTACCGGGTTTCGTTCGACAAGATCTCGGACCGGCTGGGATTCCAGATGGACCATCGCGTACCGGACTACATCGGCGCGCTGACGGCCGCGGTGCAGGCCGGGGTGTTCCCCGATGTCCGCGGAAACCCGAGGTACGGCAACTACGAGGTCAGGCACCTCGGCTGAGGCCGGCCGGCCCCCGTCGCACCGGACGGCCGGGTCGCGGTCAGACCCCGATGAGCCGGGCGGCCAGATAGGACTCGACCTGGTCGAGCCCGATTCGATCCTGGGCCATGGTGTCGCGCTCGCGGATCGTCACCGCGTCGTCGGTCAGGGTGTCGAAGTCGACCGTGATGCAGAACGGCGTGCCGATCTCGTCCTGGCGGCGGTAGCGGCGCCCGATCGCGCCGGCGTCGTCGAACTCGACGTTCCAGTTCCGCCGCAGCATCGCGGCGAGATCGCGGGCCTTGGGCGAGAGGTCGGCGTTGCGCGACAGCGGCAGCACCGCCGCCTTGACCGGCGCGAGCCTGCGGTCGAGCCGCAACACCACCCGCTTGTCCACCCCACCCTTCGCGTTGGGTGCCTCGTCCTCGGCGTAGGCCTCGACGAGGAACGCCATCATCGACCGCCCGACACCGGCCGCCGGCTCGATCACATAGGGCCGGTAGCGGGTGCCCGATGCCTGGTCGTAGAACGACAGGTCGACGCCGGAGTGGTTGGAGTGCGTCGTCAGATCGAAATCGGTGCGGTTCGCGATGCCCTCGAGCTCGCCCCACTCCTGGCCCTGGAAACCGAACCGGTACTCGATGTCCACCGTGCGCTTCGAGTAGTGGGAGAGCTTCTCCTTGGGGTGCTCGTAGTGGCGCAGGTTCTCCCGCGCGATCCCCAGGCCGACATACCAGCGCGTGCGCTCGTCGATCCAGTACTGGTGCAGTTCCTCGTCGGTGCCCGGCTCGACGAAGTACTCCATCTCCATCTGCTCGAACTCGCGAGTGCGGAAGATGAAGTTGCCCGGCGTGATCTCGTTGCGGAAGCTCTTACCCATCTGGCCGATGCCGAACGGCGGCTTGCGGCGCGAGGTCGTCTGCACGTTGAGGAAGTTCACGAAGATGCCCTGCGCGGTCTCCGGGCGCAGGTAGTGCAGGCCCTCCTCGGACTCGACCGGGCCGAGGAACGTCTTGAGCATCATGTTGAACTCGCGCGGCTCGGTGTACTGGCCGCGGGTGCCGCAGTTCGGGCAGGGCACCTGCGACAGATCGTCCTCCGCGATCTGCCTGCCGGTGCGCTCCGCGTACTCCTCGGCGAGCTGGTCGGCACGGAACCGCTTGTGACAGCTCGTGCATTCCACGAGCGGGTCGTGGAACGCACTGAGATGCCCGGAGGCGACCCACACCTGGCGCGGCAGGATCACCGACGAGTCGAGGCCGACGACGTCCTCGCGGCCGGTGACCATCGAGCGCCACCACTGCCGCTTGATGTTCTCCTTCAGCTCGACACCGAGCGGACCGTAGTCCCAGGCCGACCGGGTTCCACCGTAGATCTCACCGGAGGCGAAGACGAAGCCGCGACGCTTCGCGAGCGCGACGATGGTGTCGATCTTGGCGGAAGTCGGCTTGCTGGCCACGAGGCGAACTCCTGCGAGGTGGGACGGCGAGCCCCCAGGTTAGCCGCCGCCGCCGAACGCTCCGGCCTCGGCCCGGCAGCGCACGGTGCGTCGCCACGGCCGCAGACCGAGGACGCCCCGCTCTCCGTCCGCGAATCGCGGCCGATCGATCCAGACCGCCTACCATGGGGAGCGCGGCCATCAGGGACGATCCACCGTGGGGCGAGGCCGCCGCCCGCGGAACGGGGGGACGATGTCGATCACCGCAGGTGCCGGGCCCGCCGAGGAGCATGTTCACTCCACGGAGCGACCCCCCGTCGAGCCGGGCCCGGTGCGCACCCCGCGCACCCTCGCCGCGGCCGGCGACCTGCTCCGCGCGCTCGCCGCACCGGTCCGGATCGCGATCGTGCTACAACTGCTGGAGTCGGCACGCTGCGTGCATGACCTCGTCGATGCGCTCGGGGTCGCCCAGCCGCTGATCAGCCAGCATCTGCGGGTGCTCAAGGCGGCCGGGGTGGTGCACGGCGAGCGTCATGGACGGGAGGTCCTCTACTCACTCGTCGACGACCATCTCGCACATATCGTCGTCGATGCGGTGGCACATGTGGAGGAGCCCGGATGACCAACGCCCGCACGAGCCCGCCGCGCGCGATGCGGGCGACCCGGCAGCGCGCCGCCATCTCCGCGCTGCTCGACCGCCTCGAGGACTTCCGATCCGCCCAGGAGATCCACGAGGAGTTGCGCCGCAACGGCGAGGGCATCGGCCTGACCACCGTGTACCGGACCCTGCAGGCGCTCGCCGACAGCGGCGAGATCGACATGCTGCGCACCAGCAGCGGCGAGGCCGTCTACCGGCGCTGCGAATCGGCCGACCATCATCACCACCTGGTGTGCCGGCGCTGTGGCGCGGCCGCGGAGATCGAGGGGCCCGCGGTCGAGACCTGGGCCCAGCGGGTCGCCGACGAACACGGTTTCACCGACCTCAGCCACACCGTGGAGATCTTCGGCCTCTGCCGCGCCTGCTCTCCCCCTGTGAGTGCGTAACAGTGTTAGAACACTGTTACGCACTCACGGTCGCGTCTCATATCGAGATTCTCGCCGCCTCTGCCCGCGGCTAACCTCCAGCGGACGCATGCAGGGAGGCAGGCCAACGTGACAGACGCGCCGAGCAACGGGACGACCGGCAGCATCCCGGAGGCGCCCACCTCCGTCCGCAGGCTCGACACACCGCAATCCGGCGAGCTCGCCCGGCTGGCGGCCGTCTTCGAGGATCTGCAGTACGTGCTGCGCTGCTGCGAGCACCTGGTCACCGCGCTGAACGCCCCCGACTCCGGCCCGGCCAGGGTGGAGACCGACGCCGCGCTGATCGAGGCGCTCTGGACGGGCGCGCTCGTCGGGTACGTGCGGTGCTTCTCCGGACGGACCGGCGTGCTCACCGAGGACGACCTCACCGCGCTCAACCTCGAGGGCCAGGTCCTCGATTTCCACAACCTGCTCGAGCGGCTGCGCGACCACTACGCGTCCCGGCACGTGAACCCGCGGGAGACCTTCACGATCGGAGTCGCGCAGGCGAACGACGGGGCCCCGACCGGCGTCGCGGTCGTCTCCGGGCGCCAGCCCGGCGTCGACGACACCACCGTGCGCCAGCTCGGGCGAGTCGCCTACGAGCTGTCCGGGCTGGTCGACCGGCGGATGCAGGAGGCCCAGCAGCAGGTGCTCGCCGCGGCGGCCGAGATGAACCCGGTGGCGCTCAACGCCCTTCCGTTGGTGCACCTGAGCGACTGACCTGCCCGGGGAGCGCCGCTACTCGACGTCCGCGGTCAGCTCGGTGCGGACCGTCGAGGCGTTGCTGACCACCAGCATCAGCAGCGTGCCCATCGCCTGCTCGCTCAGCCCGACGGCCGGGAACGCGTAGCGCAGCGTGATGTCCCAGCCGTGGCTGCCCCTGACCGCGCCGAGCGAGCCGAACAACCCCTCCCCGGCCCGCAGCCCCACCCGGGTGGCGATGTCCAACTCGGCCGGGAGGTCCCAGGCGACGACGCACGTCAGGCTGAGCACCGGCAGTCCCTCCGCCAGCTCCAGACCCTGCAGAACGCACAGCACCTCGCCGTGCCGGAAGGTCAGCGCGCCGTCGGGATCGACGTTGACCTCGAGGTAGCGCTCCAGGGCGCGCCGGGCGGTGTCGAGCATCTCCGGGATCGGGTCGCCGTTCATGACACTCATGACGCCGTCCCGGGCTTGTCGAGCGCACCGCCGAAGCGACGGTCCCGTTTCGCGTAGATCTCAACGGCCCGCCAGAGGTGCCGGCGATCGAAGTCGGGGAACAGCGTGTCCAGGAAGACCATCTCCGCATAGGCCGACTGCCAGAGCAGGAAGTTCGACGTGCGCTGCTCACCCGAGGAGCGCACGAACAGGTCGACGTCGGGCATGTCCGGCTCGTCGAGGAACCGCGCGATCGTCCGCTCGTCGATCTTGTCGGGGTTGATCCGACCCGCCGCGGCGAGCCGGGCGATCTGCCGCACCGCGTCGGCGACCTCGGCGCGCCCACCGTAGTTGACGCACATGGTGAGGTTCAGGACGTCGTTGTGCCTCGTCTTCTCCTCCGCGATCTCCAGCTCCTTGATCACGCTTCGCCAGAGCCGCGGCCTGCGGCCCGCCCAGCGCACCCGCACCCCCATTGCGTGCATCTCATCAACCCGGCGGCGGATGACGTCGCGGTTGAAGCCCATCAGGAAGCGCACCTCGTCGGGGCTGCGCTTCCAGTTCTCCGTGGAGAAGGCATAGGCCGACAACCACCGCACACCGATGTCGATACAGCCGCGGGCGACGTCCATCAGGGAGGCCTCGCCGCGCCGGTGCCCCTCGATCCGGGGAAGCCCGCGGGCGTTCGCCCAGCGGCCGTTGCCGTCCATCACCAGCGCGACGTGGTTCGGGACGAGCTCGGGCGGGATCGCGGGAGGCCGCGCGCCCGACGGATGCGACGGGGGTGGGGAGAAGCGGGCCACGGACGGTCACCCTACGGGCCGGGGCGCGACCGGCCGCACGGTGCCGGGGTCATCGGGGGCGGATGACCAGGACGGCCGAGTCGACCCGGGGTGACGGCCGGAACGCCGCTCTCGGGATGGCGAGACCTCGCCGGAGGACGAAGTCACGAGCCCACCGCCCCGATCCGGCTGCACCCCCCTCGACGAAGCGCCGCACCACCGCTCGCTGCAGCACCGGATGCAGCTCCACGGCGACCACCCGGGCACCGGCCGCGACCAGATGCTCGGTCAGGGCACCGTTCCCGGCACCGACGTCGACCACCAGGTCGCCCGGCCGGACACCCGCCTCGGCGACGACGCGCACCGCCCAGTCGTCAGCGAGCCGGTGCCATCCCCACGACCGGCGCGTCCGTGCGGGCCATGCCTGCCTCCGGCGCTCGTAGCCGGACACGACGGACCATCACCATGAAAGCGGACATGGCGGCGAGCCTAGGTCGGCCCGCCGCGGCACCGCGATCGAATTTCCGGCCGCCGCGTAGGCAGCGCCCGGCGTCGGCCTCGCCGGTGCGGATCACGTGCGCGCTCGCCGAGCCCCCTCCCGCCGTGCGGGCCGCCGCCTGGTTCGTCGTGTCCGAGGCCGTGACGAACGCGGCGAAGCACCCCGGCGCGGCCGACGTCGCGATCGACGTGCACCCGCTGCTCATCCTCGACCGTCGGCTCGCACAGGCTCCTGGCCCACGCTGCGCGTTCCTGACTCCGCCGCAGGAGTGAACGTCCGCCGCTCCACCAGCGGCAGCGACCGCAGCTGCCGCTCCAGGTGCCACTGCAGATGCGCGGCCACGATCCCGCTCGTGTCGCGGCGGGTGACCGGGGCGGCCGCGTCGGCGGTGGCCCAGTCGCCGTGCAACAGCGCGTCGAGCAGCGTGAACGTCTCGCGCGACGGCGTGATCGAGCCGGGAGGACGGCAGCGCGGGCATACCGCTCCCCCGGCCGCGATGTTGAACGCCGGATGCGGGCCGGGCGCGGCGCAGCGGGCGCAGTCGTTGATCGCGGGCGCCCAGCCCGCGTGCGTCATCGCGCGGAGCAGGAACGCGTCGAGCACCAGCGACGGGTCGCGCTCCCGGCCGGCCAGCGCCCGAATCGCCCCGACCAGCAGCAGATACACCCGCAGCGCGGGCTCGCCCTCCTCCGCGACGATCCGATCGGCCGTCTCCAGCACCGCACAGCCCGCGGTGTACCGCGCGTAGTCGCTGATCAGACCGGCGCCGAACGCGTCGACCGTCTGGGCCTGGGTGATGACGTCGAGGGTGCGGCCGGTGTGGCACTGCACGTCGACATGGTTGAACGGCTCCAGCCGCGCACCCCAGCGCGACCGGGTGCGGCGCACCCCCTTGGCCACGGCGCGGATCTTCCCGTGCCGACGCGTCAGCAGCGTGACGATCCGGTCGGCCTCACCCAGCTTCTGCACGCGCAGCACCACACCGGTGTCGCGGTACAGGCTCATTCCACGAGCCTACGACGCGTTCGCGATCGCCAACCGCGCGCCGGGGCCAGTTTCCGCGGCCTCACCGAACCGGCGAGGATGCGGGTGTGGACCGCGAGCCGTGGCGGAGTGCCGATCCGACCCTGTCCGGCTTCGAACCCTGGGAACGGTTCCCCGATCCGCTCGCCGCGCCGGCCGGGCTGGAGCCGCTCGTCGAGGACGTGGCCGCCGTGCCCGGCGAGTCCTTCGCGAGCCCGCTGGAACCCACGCATCCGACGGTGGGTTCCGTTGCCTCCGCCCCGACACCGCCGGGGCTTCTCGACGCCGCTGCACCAGCCCCACCGCAGCCCCCGGGGCCCGTGGTCCAGCCCGCCCCCACGCCGCTCGTCCGAGACCGGTACCGGCCCCGGCGCGCTCGCTGCCGCTCCCGCCGAAGGGCGCGAAACCGGCGAACCGACGGCTCAAGCCGGGCGCGAAACCGCTCCCACCGCGGGCGACCCCACCACCGGTACCTGTACCACCCGCCGACGCCCGTCCGATTCCGCGACCGCCCACCGGGCAGCCGGGCCCGGCCCGGCCCGGCCTCCGGAGATCAGCAACACCGCCGGCTGCGGCTGCCTGCTGTCGCTTTCTGCTGCCGCCGGTCGGGCTCCTGCTCGGCCTGGTCACGCTGTTGGGCAAGCGCACGGAGGCAGAGAGGGGGTCGGCCTCATGAGCGTCGTCGTCGGCGGCGCGCTGACCGATCTCCTGCTGTGGCTCCTCATCTGAGCCCATCTCCGCAGCTCAAACCCCCCTGTGAGTGCGTAACAGTGTTAGAACACTGTTACGCACTCACAGGGGTTAGAAGCCGAGTTTGCGCAGCTGGCGCGGGTCGCGCTGCCAGTCCTTGGCCACCGTGACATGCAGGTCCAGGTAGACCTTGGTGCCCAGCAGCGCCTCGATCTGGCGGCGCGAGTCGCTTCCCACCTGACGCAGCCGCTCCCCGCCCTTGCCGATCACGATGCCCTTCTGGCTGGGCCGTTCGACGTAGATGGTCGCGTGCACGTCGAGCAGCGGCGGCGCGGACTCGGGGCGATCCTCGCGCGGCACCATCTCCTGGATCACCACGGCAATCGAATGCGGCAGCTCGTCGCGCACGCCCTCCAGCGCGGCCTCCCGGATCAGCTCCGCGACCAGCGTCTCCTCGGGTTCGTCGGTGAGCTCGCCGTCCGGGTAGAGCGGCGGGCCCTCGGGAAGCCGCGCGACCAGGAGGTCGGCGAGCAGGTCCACCTGGAACCCGTCAACGGCCGAGCAGGGCACGACCTCGGCGAAGTCCATGAGCCCGGTGACCTGGGTGAGCCGCTCGGCGATCTGCTCGGGCCGGGCGAGGTCGGTCTTGGTGACGATCCCGAGCACCGGGGTGCGGTTCGCCACCGATCGCAGCTCCCCCGCGATGAACTCGTCCCCCCGGCCCACCGGCTGGTCGGCGGGCACGCAGAAGCCGATGACGTCGACCTCGGCCCATGTCTCGCGGACGACGTCGTTGAGCCTGCTGCCGAGCAGCGTGCGCGGCTTGTGCAGGCCGGGTGTGTCGACGACGACGAGCTGCGCGTCGGGCCGGTGCAGGATGCCACGGATGGCGTGCCGCGTGGTCTGCGGGCGGCTCGACGTGATCGCGATCTTGGACCCGATCAGCGCGTTGGTGAGCGTGGACTTGCCGGCGTTGGGCCGCCCGACGAAGCAGGCGAACCCGGACCGGAAGCCCTCCGGGACCTGGGCGAAACCGGTCACGCCTCGCTCCGCTCGGCTCGTGAGCGAGAAGGAACGCTGGAGCAGACGTGCGCGCTCACGGACGCCCCAGCCGCGCGACGATCTCCCGGCCGATCGGCAGCGCGGCGGTGGCGGCCGGGCTGGGGGCGTTGAGCACATGTAGCACCGCGGGCGGACCGGCGCTGCCGTCGACTCTGCCCTGCTCGACGAACAGGAAGTCGTCGACGAGCGTGCCGTCCGGTTTGACGGCCTGCGCGCGCACGCCCGCTCCCGCCGGATGCAGGTCGGCGGCCTGCACCTCCGGGAGCATCCGCTGGATCTGGGTGACCATCGCCTTCCGCGACAGCGACCGGTGCATCTCGCCGAAACCGTAGCGCCAGTGCCGCCTGGCGATCCGCAGCATGCCCGGGTACGTGATGGTCTCCAGGAACTCCCTGGGCTTGATCGCGCCCCACGAGTAGCCCTCGCGGGCCAGCGCGAGCACGGCGTTCGGGCCTGCGTGGACGTGCCCGTCGATGCCGCGGGTCGCGTGCACCCCGAGGAACGGGAAGGCCGGATCGGGCACCGGGTAGATCAGACCCTTGACCAGTGCCGCGGCCCGGTCGCCGAAGCCCGAGTACTCGCCGCGGAACGGGATGATCCGGATGTCGGGGTCGGCGCCCGCGGCCTTCGCCACCTCGTCGCAGCGCAGGCCGGCGCAGACGACCACCTGCGTACCGAGCAGGTCGCCATCCTCGGTGCGCGCCACGACGTCGGCGGCCCGGCGCACGATCCGGCGGACGGCGCGGCCGAGGTGCACCTCGCCGCCCTCCTTCACCACGAGCTCGCCGAGCTTCTCCGCGATCGCGCGGTAGTCGGTGATGCCGGTCGACGGCACGTAGAGCGCGGCGATACCCCGCACGTGCGGTTCGTGCTCGCGCATCCCGGCCTGGTCCAGCTCGCGGTTGGGGACGCCGTTGGCATCGCCGCGCCGGCTGAGCTCCGCGAGCCGCGGCAGCTCCTCGGGCTCGGTGGCGACGACGAGCTTGCCGGTGATCTCGTGGGGCAGGTCGTGCTCGCGGCAGAACGCCACCGTCTCCGCGCAGCCGGCCACGGCCAGCCGGGCCTTGAAGCTGCCGGGGGCGTAGTAGAGCCCGGAGTGGATGACACCCGAGTTGTTGCCGGTCTGGTGGTTCGCCAGCCGCGGCTCACGCTCGAGGACGGCGACGGAGCGGCCGGACCGGGCGACCTCGTAGGCCGTGGCCAGCCCGACGATCCCGCCGCCGACGACGACGACGTCGAACCGCGGGGTGGGCGGCAGCGCCCCGCCGGGGCGGGCCGCGGCCACGGTGGCGGCATCGGCGCGGAGACCCCCCGACCCGGTCGCGGAAATACCGCGACTCGCGGGGGTCACGTGGTGGCTCCGGCAACGTAGGTCTGCTGGACGGCGCCGGATGCGTCCGCGACGATCACGGCCGCGGCGGGGGCCAGATCGCGGACGGCGCCGAGCGAGGCGACGTCGAGCGCGTCCGCGTCGGTCACCACGGCAGCGGCCTCCAGACCGGGCGCGCCGCTGGACACCGCGGCGGCCACGGCCGCCTGCAACGCGGTGAGCCGCAGCGACGGAAGGGCGACGGTGGCCGCGGTGTAGGTGCGGCCGTCGGTATCGCGCACCGCGGCACCCTCGGCGGCCCCGGTGCGGGCTCGCGCGGAACGGGCCAGGGTCACGATCTTCGCGTCCTCGGGGTCGAGGCCGCCGCGGTCACTTGCGGACATCTGTTCCTTCCCGACGGGCGGTGTCTCCACCGGCCCCGTCCTGCTCTGCGTCGGCACCGTCGGCAACGTCGCCGTGCTCGGCACCTGCCTCCCGCTCCACCGGGCTGACGAGCACGGTCGAGATCCGGATCCGGCCACGGGCGTCCTTGCCGCCCTCGGCCCGCAGCCGCAGCCCGGCGACCTCGGCCTCGGCTCCGGGCAGCGGCACCCGGCCGAGCCGCTCGGCCAGCAGCCCGCCGACCGTGTCGACGTCCGTCGCCTCCAGCGCCGTCGCCAGCTCGGTGCCGAGCTCGCTGTCGGCTCCGCTGCCGAACAGCTCACCGAGATCCTCGACCGGCAACCGCGCGGCGACCCGCAGCCTACGTCCGTCCAGCTCCTGGACCACAGGCACCTCCTCGGCGTCGTACTCGTCGGTGATCTCACCGACGATCTCCTCGAGGATGTCCTCGATCGTGACGACGCCCGCGGTGCCGCCGTACTCGTCGACCACGATGGCCATGTGGTTGCGGGTGCGCTGCATCTCCTTGAGCAGCTCGTCGATCCGCTTGCTGTCGGGCACGAACACCGCGGGCCGGGCGACCTCGGTGAGCGCCACATCGGGCCGGTCGGAGTGCAGGGCGCCGACGAGGTCCTTGAGATAGGCGACGCCGATGATGTCGTCGATGCCCTCGCCGAGCACCGGCAGCCGCGAGTAGCCGCTCTTGAGCGCGAGCCGCAGTACCTTGTCCACCGGTGTGTCGTGCTCCACCCACATGACGTCCGGGCGCGGCACCATCACCTCGCGGACCACGGTGTCGCCCAGCTCGAAGACCGAGTGGATCATCTGTCGCTCGTTCTCGTCGACGACGCCGCGCGTGCTGGCCATATCGACGAGCTCGCGCAGCTCGACCTCCGAGGAGAACGGTCCCTCCCGGAACCCGGGACCCGGGGTGATCGCGTTGCCCACCAGGATCAGCAGCGTGGCCAGCGGCGAGAGCAAGGTGGCCAGCGCACGGATCGGCGCGGCGACGAGCATGCCCACCCGGTAGGGGTGCTGGCGGCCGAGCGTGCGGGGCCCGACGCCGATCAGGACGTAGCTGACCACCACCATGATCACGGCGGCGAGCAGCACCCCCAGCCAGGGCGGGGTGACCACCCGCAGCAGCGCCACCGAGAGCAGCACCGTCGCGGCCGTCTCGGCCGCGAGCCGCAGCAGCAACAACAGGTTGACGTGCCGGGGCCGATCGGCGGCGACGGCGGCCAGCGCCCGCGCGCCCGGCCGCCGGGCCCGCACCAGGGACTCGACTCGCGCCCGCGACACGGAGGTGATCGCGGCATCGGCCGCGGCGAACAGCCCGGCGAGCGGCACCAGCAGCACGGCGACGGCGATCATCGTCGCGGTGGCGCTCACGGCGTCAGTCGTCCTCGAGCCCGACGGTGCCCAGCACCCGGGTGTCGCTGCGCCGCTGGGCCCGGCGGGCGGCGGCGTCGGCGCGGGCGCGCCGCCAGTCGCGCAACAGCTTGCCCTGCAGCGTGAACATCTCGCGTTCCTGCTCGGGTTCGGCGTGCTCGTAGCCGAGCAGGTGCAGCACGCCGTGCACGGTGAGCAGGTGCAGCTCGTCGGCGAGACCGTGGCCCGCCTTGCGGGCCTGCTCGCGGGCGAACGCGGGACACAGCACGATGTCGCCGAGCAGCGCGGGCCCGATGTCGGGGGCGTCGGGTCTGCGGGTCTCGTCGACCAGCTCGTCCATCGGGAACGCCATGACGTCGGTGGGCCCTGGCTCGTCCATCCAGCGCTCGTGCAGCTCGGTCATCGCCTCCGTGGTCACGGCCGTGATCGCCAGCTCGACGGCGGGGTTGACCCCCATCGCGTCGAGCGCGTAGCGGGCCACCGACACGATCAGCGCCTCGTCCACCGCGATGCCGGACTCGTTGGCGATCTCGATGCTCACCTGGGAATCCCCCTGAACCGCTGCCGAGCGCTGCTGACCAGGATTGAGGGTATCGCCGGCGGCGGGCCGTCAGGCTGGCCGGTCGGGGTCGAACGTCGAGACGCCGAGATCGGCCACAGTCGATCGAGAATGTCGATGGCGCGGTCGTGCGCCGCTGCGGTGAGCCGGCTGCCCCGGACCGCTTGCGCGAGCGTGGCCGTGGTCGGTAGCAGCCACCACAGGCCTCATCGGGCCGGTGAACCGCTCGCGTCTCCGGTTGGCACCGCCGCGGCAGGCCGGTCGCCCGCGGCCGGCGGCTCCCGCCCACGCAGCGCCCGGCGCACCCACTCGGTCGCGGTCGGCAGCAGCCCGCGCGGCAGGAAGAGCAGCGTGAGCACCAGCAGCAACGCGTAGACCGCATAGGAGAACACCGACGACGCGTACGGCGGCATCCCGGGCTCGGTGCCGAGGCTGTTCAGCACCTGCACCAGGACGGTGATGACCGCCGCCCCCACCACCGGCCCCCAGATCGTGCCCAGCCCGCCGACCACCGCCATCACGACGAACTCGAACGACAGCAGCACCGGGAACGACCCGGGGGCGATATAGCCGAGGAAGAAGGCGTAGATCCCGCCGGCCAGCCCGGCGAAGGCGGCGGACAGCGCGAACACCGCGAGCTTGTAGCGCGCGACCGGAACGCCGGACGACTCGGCGGCGATCTCGCTGGTCGCCAGCGCCCGCAGTCCCCGACCGGCCCGCGAGGTGATGACATTGCGGGCGATCAGCAGGACGAGCGCCGTGGCCGCCCACGTCAGCCAGGCGTAGGACTGCGTGTTCGACAGCTGCGCCGAGCCGATGCCCAGCCGTGGGATGCCCTGCAGCCCGATGTCGCCGCCGAGGACCTCGAGCTGGCCGACGACCGACAGCAGGATCAGCTGGAACGCGAGGGTGGCGAACGCCAGATAGTGCCCCCGCAGCCGCATGATCGGGATTCCGACCAGCGCGGCGAGCAGCCCGGCCACCAGCGGCGCGCAGACCAGGCCCGCGACGGTGGGCAGTCCATGCACGCCCATCAGCCCGGCGGTGTAGCCGCCGATGGCATAGAAGGCCGCCTGCCCGAGGGAGACCTGCCCGGCATAGCCCATCAGCAGCGACACCCCGACGGTCACCATCGCGGCCGTGCCCAGCAGCACGTAGATCGTCAGCTGCGATCCGGACAGCACGAGGGGGGCCAGCAGGGCCGCGACGGCAACCAGGCCGCCCAGCACGAATCCGACCATCCGGGGCGCGTTCACGCCGGCTCCTCGGCGACCGAGACCCGCCTGCTGGCCCGCCAGATCATGATCGCCAACATCAACGCGAGTGCGACCTCGGTCTGGTACGAGCCGCTGAGGTACCCGGCGACGAATGCCTCGGCCACCCCCAGCACCAGCCCGCCGACCAGCGCGAGCCCGGGCCGGTTGAGGCCGCCGAAGATCGCCGCGGCGAACCCGTTGGTGGCCAGCGCGACATCCGAGTCGAAGGCCACCGGCTGCAGCGGCGTGACCAGCACGCCGGCCAACCCGCCGAGCAGCCCGCCGAGGGCGAAGGCCAGCAGGCCCATCCGCATCACGTTGATCCCCGCCAGCCGGGCGGCGTAGGGGTTGGAGGCGCACGCGGTCAGCGCCTTGCCCAGATACGAGCGACCGAAGAACAGTCCCAGCCCGGCAAAGGTCACCAGAGCCACCGCGATCACCACGAGGTACTGGCGGAGGATCGGAGCGCCCGCGATGTCCACCGAACCCGGCACCATCTGGAAGGAGATGGGCTGGTCTCCCCAGATGATGATCTCGACGGCGTAGGCCAGGATGCCCAGCCCCAGGGTGATCACGAGGGAGGCCAGCGGCGGGGTGCCCCGCTTGCCGATCGCGATGACGCCGACCACCAGCCCGACGGCGCCCGCCAGCAGGATCGCGAGAATCTCGGCGAGGCCGTGCGGCAGCCCACGGCCCAGCAGTGAACCCGCCATCAGCCCGGCCACGACCGCGAAGGTTCCCTGGGCGAAGTTGACCACCCCGGTGACCCGATGGATCGCCACGAAACCAGAGGCGACCAGCGCGAACGAGCAACCGAGGGCGAGTCCGGTGATCAGGTAGGTGAGGAAGGCGCTCACGGGTCTCGGGCCCCTCCCGGGACGGGGTCGCCGGCCCCCTCGGTCGTCCCGCCGAAGTAGGCGCGGGCGACCTGGGGACTCTCGGCGAGCTGGACGCACGGCCCGGATGCGGTGATGCGTCCGGACTCCAGGACGTAGGCGCGCCGGCACAGGTCGAAGGCGAGCCGGGCGTTCTGCTCGATGAGCAGCACCGTGGTGTCCCGCTCGGCGTTGAGCTCCCGAAGGTGGCGGGCCAGGTCGGCCACGACGCGCGGGGCGAGACCAAGCGAGAGCTCGTCGACGGCCAGGATGTCCGGGTCGGCCATCAGCGCGCGGCCCACCGCGACCATCTGCTGCTCGCCCCCGGAGAGCGTGCCGGCCAGCCGGCCGGCCAGCGGCCGCAGGTCGGGCAGCACCTCGAACACCCGAGCAGGGTCTCGCCCCGCCCTGCCCCGCCCGGACCGCCAGGCGCCTAGCGCCAGGTTGTCCGCGACGCTCAGCTCGGCGAACAGCTGCCTGCCCTCGGGGACCTGGGCGAGCCGCCCGCGCAGCACCACCCGGCCCGCCGCGGGCGCGACGATGCCCGACAGCGTGTCGACCAGGGTCGACTTCCCCGCGCCGTTCGGACCGACGAGCGCCACCATCTCGCCGGGCGCCAGCTCGAGGCTCACCCCGTCCAGCGCGGTGGCCCGCCCGTACCGGACCACCAGATCGGTCACCTCAAGCACGCCGGTCTCCACCCGCCCCGTCGCCGAGGTACGCAGTGATCACCCGTTCGTCACGGCCGATCTCCTCGGGCGTCCCCTCGGCGATCACCTCGCCGAGGTCGAGCACCGTCACGCGGTCCGCCAGCCGCGTCACGAACCCCACGTCGTGCTCGATCAACAGCATCGTCAGCCCGCCCGCGTGCAGCTCGGCCACCAGCGCCGCCAGCGCCTCTCGCTCCGCGGCGCGCAGCCCGGAGGCGGGCTCGTCGAGCAGCAGCAGCCTCGGTTCGCCGCACAGCGCGCGCGCCACCTGCAGCTGCCGCTGCTGGCCGAGCGGCAGCGACTCCGCCTCCCGGTGCGCCCACGCGGTCAGCCCTACCTGTTCGAGGGCCTCCCACGCCCGGTCGCGGATCGCACGCTCCTCTCGGTGCTGCCCCGGCAACCGCAGCGCACCGGCGACGAAGCCGCAGCGGGTGTGCCCGTGCGCACCGACCATCACGTTCTCCACGGCGGTCATCCGGCGGAAGATCCGTGCCCCCTGGAACACGATGGCGATACCGTCGCGCGCCCGGCGGTGCGGCGAGCGCCGCTCCAGGCGGGCGCCGCGGTAGCGCACCGTTCCCCCGTCGGGCTGCAGATGCCCGCTGACCAGGTTGAACAGCGTGGACTTCCCCGCGCCGTTGGGACCGATGATGCCGCGCAGCTCCCCGTCGGCGACCGAGAGCGTCACGTCGCGGACGGCGAACACCCCGCCGAATGATCGCGACACCTGGCGCACATCGAGCATCGGCTCGATCTCCACTACTTCAGCGCACTTTCCAGTTGCTTTCTCGACCAATCGGTGAGAACGAATTGTCCGTTTTGAACTTGGGTGATTGCCACGTCCTCGACCTGCAGCCCGGAATGGTCCTGCGGGGTATAGCGGTACTCGCCCTCGGGAGTGAGCAGCGTCAGATTGTTCAACGCCTGCTGGATCGCCTTCGGGTCATCGCTTCCGGCCTGCTCGATCGCGGCGGCGATCAGCTTCACCGCGCCGTAGCCGTCGAACGCGAACTGCGGCGGGTAGTAGCCGTTCGCCTCCTGGAACGGGCCCGCCATCGCGAGCACGACGTCCTTGACCTTGGAAGCGGGCAGCTCCGGCCCGGCGACCGCCAGCGAGCTGGCGACGATGACGCCCTCCGCGGCCGGGCCCGCCGGCTGGGTGTAGAGCGTGCTGGCCTCGGCGTGGCTCATCACCAGCGGCATCGCCAGCCCGGACGTGGCGAACTGCTTGGTGATGATCACGGCGGGTGCGCCCGTCGCCCACACCATCAGACCCTGGGCGCCGCTGTCTCGGACGTGGGTCAGCACGGAGCTGAAGTTCGTGGCGCCGGTCTCGAAGGACTCCACCGCGACGAACTCGACGCCGTACTTCGCGGCCATCGCCTGCTGCTTGTTCCAGCCGGTCTGGGCGAACGCGCTCTGCGTGTCGTAGGCGACCGCCATCCTGGTCATGCCGCTGGCCTGGAAGTACTTCAGCAGTTGCTCGGCGACGACCCCGGCGGTCGGCGGGGTCATGAACGCGTAGCTGCGGACCGGTTCGACCTGCTCGTCGGCGGCCGCGGTGGAGACATAGGGGATCTCCCGGCGTTCCGCGATGGGGATGACGGCCAGGCTGGAGTTGGAGAACGAGGAGCCCACGACCGCGACGACCCCCTGGCTCGCCAGGTCGTTGAAGGCGATGACGGCCTGGTCGGGCTGCGTCTTGTCGTCCCGGACGGTGATCTCCAGCTGGCGGCCGCCGAGCAGCCCGCCCGCGTCGTTGATCTCCTTGACAGCTTGCGCGGCGCCGAGCTGGTCGTTGGTGCCGAGCGGGGTGTAGTTGCCGGTCAGCGAGGCGATCTGGCCGAGCTTGATCGGACCGGACCCGCCGCCCTGGCCGGCCTGGCCGGCCTGTCCGCCGGATCCGCCGCCGCAGGCGGCGAGGACCAGCGCGAGCGCCCCGAGGAGGGCGATACGGGTGACACGCCTGCCCATGCGGACCTCCCGACCAGCAGTGTGACAACGCGTTATGAGCCGCGGTAATGCACATATAGAATCGCTGGTTCTGATTGCGAATGACCATACCGAGGGATTCGTGACGCTTCAAGTGATGACCAATCCGGAGAACGTGCGGAATCGGACGATTTACTCGCAGACGCTGGACCGGGGCATCCGGGTGTTACACATCCTCGCCGCGGCCGAGCGGAAGCTGTCCATCCAGGAAGTCGCCACCGGGCTCGGGGTACACCGGTCGATCGCGTACCGGATCCTGCGCACGCTCGAGAGGCATCGGCTGGTCGAGCGCGATGCGGCTGGCCGGTATGCACCGGGGGTGGGTCTGGCTCCGCTCGCGCGTTCCGTCAAGCCCACGTTGCAGAGCGCGGCGCTGCCGGAGATGTCCGATCTGGCCGGGGCGCTCGGCATGACCGCGTTCCTGGTGGTCCGCGACCACGACGAGGCGGTCACCATCGCGAGCGTGGAGCCCCGGCATTCGCATGTACACGTCGCCTACCGGCCCGGGGTCCGCCATCCGGTGGACCGGGGCGCACCCGGGCTCGCCCTGCTCGCCGGCGGGCCTGCCCGGCCGGGGGAACGCCGCGAGGTGACGGTGGCCCGCAAACGGGGCTGGGCGACGTCGTTCCAGGAGGTGCTCCCCGGGATGCGTTCGGTCGCCGCGCCCATCCCTACCCCGGACGGCGCCGGCACGGCCGCGGTCGCGGTGGTCTACGTCGGTGCCCGGACGGGTACGGGCCGGATCGGCGAACGGGTGATGACCGCGGCCCGCGCCATCGCGGCCGAGCTGGGCTGAGGACCGGCGGGCCGGCTCAGCGCCGCCCGCGCCGCCGCACCTGCTCGGGCCCGGTCCGTGGGGCGGTGGCCAACCCGCGCCGCTCACCGGCGGCGTCCCAGCGGGCGTAGGCGTCGACGATATCGCTCACCAGCCGGTGGCGGACGACGTCGGTGCTGGTCAGCAGCGCGAAGTGGACGTCCTCGACATCGGCGAGGATCTCCCGGACGACCTGCAGCCCCGAGCGCGTCCCGCCCGGCAGGTCGATCTGGGTGACGTCACCGGTCACCACGATCTTCGAGCCGAAGCCGAGCCGGGTGAGGAACATCTTCATCTGCTCGGGCGTGGTGTTCTGCGCCTCGTCGAGGATGATGAACGCGTCGTTCAGGGTGTTGTGGGTCAGCAGGTGGTCCTCGGTGGCGTAGAGCGAGTCAGCCGCCGCGACCTGGATGCACACCGTTTCCGCGCGTCCCGCGGGCTCGATGCTCTCGATGAAGCGCATCGGCCTGCCACCGCCTCCGCCGGCGTGGTACTTCTCGCCCTTTCGGCGCAGCCGGAACGGCTCGACACCCGCGGGTAGCCGCAGGTCGAGCACATACGCATCGCGGCGGAAGGCGACCTCGCGCCCCTTCGAGCGTCCTGGGTTGCGGCCTTCGGCCGGCCGGACGCGCGAGTACGCGACGCCGCCCAGCGACCGGACCAGCTCGATCACGCCGTCTCTCAACCGCGGCGACGTCGTCGTGTACTGGATGCGGCAGGTGCGGTCCGTCTGTGTGACGGGGCCGCCGTCGGTGTCGAGCAGCCCCTGGAGAACGCCGAGTCGCACCTCGGGTGCGTTGCGGAGGTAGTCCTCCGGGATGAACTTGGTGTGCGAACGGGTGCCGAGAAGGTTCAACGCCCGCAGGGCACCCGTGACCGGGTTCTCCAGCGTGATGACCTCCCCCGGGGTCTGCACCCGGTTCAGCACATAGTCGGGCCCGTCCTTGTGTCGCACGGCGACACCGGGCAGGACCGCGCCGAGCGCCTCTACCAGCTCCGGATCCGCGGTCGCAAAGGACGGCGTCGTCGCACCGGTCAGGCACCCGTCGCCGAGCAGCAGGCCGAGCGCATACGGGTCCATCGGAACGCTGCGCTCGGGGTGATGGACCGGCGCCGTCAGGAGCGGCAGCTCGTACCGCCGGGCGTGGGCGGCCCGGAGGTTGCCGATCATCTCCTCGGTCTCGAGGACACGCCACGGCTTGTCGCGCCGCCGGTCCGAGGCGGTGCGCACGGTCCAGAGGTGCTCGCCGCAGCACAGCGTGGACGAGCCGTCCTGGGCCGTGACGCGGTAGATGTCCTTATCGCCCTGCGGGTACACGCCGAGGACCGGGGTCGGTCCACCGTTGGAGCCGATCACGAGGTCCCCGACCTTCAGGCCGCCGATCGGGCGGAAACCGTCGGGCGTCAGGACGTTCGTGGACAGTGGTTGCGCACGCCCGCGCATATAAGCCAGCGGCGCGACCTCGATCGTCCCGGCCGCCATCAGCTTGGGGATGGACTCCGGATCGATCATGTCGTGCAGCGCGTCGTACAGCGGACGCAGATACGGGTCGATCTTCTCGTACAGCGTCCCGGGCAGGTAGCCCAGCCGCTCCCCGGCCTCCACCGCGGGCCGGGTCAGGATGATCCGGGTGACCAGCTTCGCCTGCAGGGCCTGCACCGCCTTGGCCATCGCCAGATACGTCTTGCCGGTCCCGGCGGGGCCGATGCCGAAGACGATGGTGCAGGCGTCGATCGCGTCGACATAACGCTTCTGGTTGAGCGTCTTCGGGCGGATCGTCTTGCCGCGCCGGGACAGGATGTCCAGGCTCAGCACCTCGGCGGGCGACTCCCCGATGCGATCATGGTGCGCGGCGTTCTCGTCGGACAGCATCTCGATCGTGCGTGCCACGGTGTCCTTGCCGACCTGCTGACCGCGACCAGCCAGTGTGATCAACTCGGCGAAGACCCGTTCGGCGAACGCGACGTCGGCGGGCTCGCCGGACAGCGTCAGCTCGTTGCCGCGGACATGCACGTCGGCGTCGAGAAGGTCCTCCGCGGCGCGCAGGCTCTCGTCGCGGGAGCCGAGCAGAGCGAGTAGCGCAGCGTCCGGGACGGCCATCCGGGACTGGACGGGGGCCGGCTCAGTACGTGTCAAAACCGGTAGCGCCTGCTTTCTGTGGCTCTGCTCGTGGGACGTCGGCAACGTTACCGGTTGAGGCCAGCGGAACGCCCGGTGATTTCGCCTCGACGACCCGGATGCGGTTCATCGGATCATTTTCTGCACCTCGCGGAACCGGGGATGTGTGCTGTCGCGCAGCCATTCGAACAGCACCATCTCGGTCGTCACGACCTCCGCGCCGTGCTCGCGGGCCCGTCGCACCGCGGCGTCCCGGTTCGCCGGGTCGCGCGAGCCGATCGCGTCGGCGACCAGGACCACCCGCCGTCCCGTCTCCGACAGCCCGATCACGGTCTGCAGCACGCACACGTGTGCCTCGCAGCCGGTCACGACGACCTCGTCGCGCCCGGGCGGCAGCAGTGTCTCGAACCCCGGGTCGGACACCGCGCCGAAGGCGGTCTTGGCCAGCACGAGCTGGGCGGACCCGGCGAGCTCGGGAACGGTCGGGCCGAGGCCGTCGGGGTTCTGCTCGGTCGCCGCGACCGGCACTTCGAGCAGCCCGGCGCCCTCGGCGAGCCGCGCGGCGTTGGCGACGACCTGTTCGCCGCCGTGGATCGCGGGCATCAACCGGGCCTGGAAGTCGACGAGCAGCAGCACCGACCGGGTCGCGGAGATCAGCACCCACCCACCGTAACGTCAGTGGCCGCGGAACGCCTCGGCCAGCCACCACGACCCGCCGTCGGAGGCGATCTTGGCGTCGACCAGCAGCGGGGCCGAGCGCGGACCGGCCACCCAGTCGGCGACGCCCGCGAGATCCGCCGGCGCCCGCACCGTCACCGCCTCGAAACCGAACCCGCGCCCGATCGCCGCGATATCGGTCTCCGGGAACCGGACGCATCCGTGGTCGGCATCGGGGAAATGGTGGAACTCCGCGCCGTAGCCGCGGTCGTCGTAGACCACCACCACCATCGGGATCTGCAGCCGCGCCACCGTCTCCAGCTCCGCGGCGCTCATCAGCGCGCCGCCGTCGCCGAGCGCGGCCACGGTGAGCCGGTCAGGCCGGGCCAGCGCCGCGCCGACCGCGGTGGCCAGGCCCAACCCGATCGACTGGAAGCCCTGGGTGAGGCAGTACCCGAACTCGTCCGGGACGGCGAGGTAGGCGCTCGGGTAGCCCATGAAGTTGCCCGAGTCCACCGTGACCACCCGCTCCGCGGGCAACACGTCGTCCAGCCCGATCGACAGCGTGCGCGGGTCGATCCCCGCAGCGCCGGTCAGGTCCTCGTAGGGCTCGTCGCGCCAGCGTCCGCGCGCGGCGATCGCGGCCCGGACCTCGTCGGTCCGGTACCCGGCCCGGGTTCCCGGCAGCGCCGCGTGCACCTCGACGGCGGTGGCGGCGACATCACCGAGCACCCCGAGGTCGACGGGCCGGTGCGCACCGATCGCGTCGGGCTCGACGTCGACCTGAACCACCCGGGCGTCCGGGCCGATCAGCGCGCCGTGCCGGGTCGTCCACATGTTCAGCGCGCAGCCCCAGCCGACGACGAGGTCGGCGCCGCAGATCAGCTCGGCGGCCAGCGGGGTGGCGAACCCGCCGGAGATGCCCAGCGACCACTCGTCGCCGCGGAAGAGCCCGGAGGCCACCGCGGAGGTCGCAAGCAGCGCACCGGACGCCGCGGCCAGGGCGCACAGCTCGTCCCGGGCGGCGCGGGCCCCGCGCCCGGCGATGAACACCGGCCGCCGCGCCCCCGCGATCAGCTCCGCGAGTGCGGCGACCGCGGCCGCGGCGGGCCGGGACGCCGGCAGCTGTGCCACGGCGGGCACGGCGCCGGGGTCGGCCGTCTTCTCGGCCTGGACGTCCAGCGGCAGGTTGAGCACCACGGTCCGGCGCTGCACGGCGGTCCGGTAGGCGCGCACGGTGTCGGCGAGCGCGCTGCCTGGCGAGTGCACCCGCTCGGCGACCGCGCCGATCGCCGTCACCAGCGCGTCCTGGTCGATCCGGAAGTTGGAGCGGACGGCGGCGCCTGCGGTGTCGGCGGCCAGCACGATCAGCGGGGTGCGGCTCTTGGCGGCCTCGGTGATCCCGGTCAGCGCATTGGTCAGCCCGCAGCCCTGATGCACCGAGAGCACCGCGGGCCGCCCGCTCATCCGGGCGAACGCATCGGCCATGGTCGCGGCCCCGCCCTCGTGCCGGGCCGCGGTGAATTCCACCCCCGCCGCCCGCAGCGCGTTCGTGACGTGGAAGTTCCCGCTGCCGACCACGCCGAACGCGTGCCCGACGCCCAGCTCGCCGAGCACCCGGCCGACCAGCTCGGCGACGATCATGTCTCCACCAGTGCCAGCACCCGGGCGGGACTGCCCGACCCGCCCACGATCGGCAACGGACCCGCGATCACGACCGCACCGGTGGCGGGCAGCCGGGCCAGGTTCTGCAGCTGGGTGAGTCCGTACTTGCCCGCGCCGAGCAGGAACGCGTGACAGGGGAAGGGTGGGTCGAACGAGTGCGCCCCGCCCGCGTCGGTGCCGACGGTCTCCACGCCGACGCCGAGCAGCGCGGTCTCCTCGGCGAGCCACCGGGCGCAGGCGACGGAGATGCCGGGGGTGTGCGGGCCCTTCTCGTCCGCGTTCAGGAATCTGGTGGCGTCGGCGCTGCGCGCGTCCCAGCCGGTGCGGTAGAGCAGCCAGCCGCCCTCGGGCAATGCGCCGTGCCCGGCCTCCCAGGCGCGCACGTGCTCGATCTCCAGCAGGAAGTCCGGGTCGTCGGCGGATTCGGCGGAGAAGTCGAGCACCACGGCGGGCGCGAGCAGCCGCGCCGCGGGCACCTGCGCGACGTCCTCGCCGTCCTTGCCGGTCACCCAGTGCACGGGCGCGTCGAAGTGGGTGCCGGTGTGCTCGCCGGTGTGGATGTCGTTCCAGTACCAGGTGGGGCCGCGCTCGTCGTAACGGCTGATCTCTTCGAGGCCGAACGCGATGGTGTTCGCGAACGGCGGCGGCAGCTGCAGCACCGGGGTGCCGGCGTGCAGGGGCGCGGTCAGGTCGACGACCGCGACGCGGCGGGTGCGCAACGCGTCGAGCAGATCCTGCAGCACGGGCATGGCGGCTCCTCGGGGTCAGGAGCCCAGCATCCCCCGGGACGACGTGGAAGTGGAGCGACTCGGCCGCGGAAACACCGCGACTCGCGGGGTGACCAGGGTGGCCACGTCGCGGTGGATATGGGGGGATACCCACCGCGACGTGGTGCCGCCGGCCGAGGGGGACTCTCCGGCGGCCCAGCGGATGCAACATCCGCAGTCCAGTTCCGGTCGCGCTCTCTACCGGACCGCCCGCAAGGATAGACCGTTTGCAGCGTCAACTGGGCACCGGATCACCCAATCGTCAGATCGGGTGCGTCCATCGGGAGGTCAGCGCCGAGATCGCGCCGAGAGCGACCGTGCCGGCCGTGGAGGCGCGCAGCACCTCGGGGCCCAGCCGAACCGCGCGGGCACCCGCCGCGACCAGCTCGTCGAGCTCGGCATCCGAGACCCCGCCCTCCGGACCGACGGCGAGCAGCACGTCACCTCGCTCCGGCAACTGCCCCGCGATATCGGCCAGACCGTCCGCGGCGGCCTCGTGCAGCACCAGCGCGAGGTCGGCCGCGGCGGCCCGGCGCGCAAGCGCGCGGGTGTCGAGCGGCTCCTCGACCCAGGGCACCCACGGCCTGCGGGCCTGCTTCGCGGCGGCGCGGACGGTGCCACGCCAGCGTTCGAGCGCCCGGTCCCCGCGCGGCCCCGGTTCCCATTTCGCGACGCAACGCGCCGCCCGCCACGGCAGCACCCCGTCGATCCCGGCCTCGGTGGCCAGCTCGACGGCCAGCTCGCCGCGCTCCCCCTTGACCAGGGCCTGCGCGAGCAGCACCCGCGGCGCGGGCGGGTCGACCCGCAGCCGGTGCACGATCCGCACCGCCAGCGTGTCGCGCCCGGTCACCGCCTCCACCACCGCAGGCGCCAGCCCGCCGCGGCCATCGGCCAGCACCAGTTCCTCACCGCGGCGCAGCCGCTTCACGGTCGCGGCGTGCCTGCCCTCCGGACCATCGAGCACCGCCTCCTCGCCGGTCGGCAGCGCGTCGACCAGAAACAGCGGTGCGGTGCTCACCGGCCGCCGAAGGAGTCGCGCAGCCGGGAGAACAACCCGTGCCCGTTGCGCGACCCGACCGCCAGGTCGGGCTGTTCCTCCCCGCGCAGCCGCGCGAGCTGGCGCAGCAGCTCGATCTGCTCCTTGTCGAGCTTCGTCGGGACCGCGACGTCGATATGCACCATGAGGTCGCCCTGCCCGTCGACCCGGCCGGTCGAGCGCAGCCGCGGCATCCCCTTCCCGCGCAACGTGCGCACGGTCCCGGTCTGGGTGCCCGGCTCCACGTGCAGCTCCTCGACACCGTCGAGGGTCGGCAGCGGCAGCGTGGTGCCCAGCGCCGCCGCGGTCATCGGCAGCGAGACCGTGCAGTGCAGGTCCGCGCCGTCGCGGGTGAACACGTCGTGCGGGATCTCCTCGACCTCGACGTACAGGTCTCCCGCGGGCCCGCCGCCCGCACCGACCTCGCCCTGACCGGCCAGCCGCACGCGCATGCCGTCGGCCACCCCGGCCGGGATCCGCACGCCGACGCTGCGCCGCACACGGACCCGCCCGTCGCCCGCGCACTGCCGGCACGGATCCGGGATGACCTCGCCGAAACCGCGGCAGGTCGGGCACGGCCGGGAGGTGACGACCTGGCCGAGGAACGACCGCTGCACGGTCTGCACCTCGCCGCTACCGCCGCAGATATCACAGACGGTGGGGCTGCAACCGGGCGCGCAGCCGCTACCGCCGCAGTCCGAGCACACCACGGCGGTGTCGACGGCCAGCTCGCGCTGCACCCCGGTCGCGCACTCCTCCAGGTTCAGCTGCATGCGGATCAGCGCATCGGCGCCGGGCTGAACGCGGCTGCGGGGGCCGCGTCCCCGGCCGCCGCCCGCGGCGCCGAAGAACGCGTCCATGATGTCGCCGAAGCCGAACGCGCTGAAGGGGTCGGCGCCGCCGCCCGCACCGCCGTTGCTCAACGGATCGCCGCCCAGGTCGACGATGCGCCGCTTCTCCGGGTCGGTGAGCACCTCGTAGGCGGTGCTCACCTCCCGGAAGCGCTCCTGCGCCTCCGGGTCGGGATTGACGTCGGGATGCAGCTCCCGGGCCAGCCGGCGGTACGCCCGCTTGATCTCGTCGGGCCCGGCACCGCGTTCGATGCCGAGGATCCCGTAGTAGTCCCGAACCACCCTTGCGTTCCTCATGATCCTTCGCGCTCGGAGTCGTGCCGCTGCGCAGTCAGCGCCCGGCCAGGATCTCACCTACGTACCGGGCGACCGCATGCACCGCCCCGATTGTGCCCGGGTAGTCCATCCGGGTCGGGCCGACGACCCCCATACCGCCCAACACCGTCCCCAGCCCGTAGCCGATCGAGATCACCGACGTCGCCCGCAGGTCCTCGATCTCGTTCTCCTCGCCGATCCGCACGGTGACCAGGTTCCGGTCCTGCGCCGCGGCCAGCAGCTTCAGCACCACGACCTGCTCCTCGAGGGCCTCGAGCACCTGGCGCAAGGTGCCGGGGAAGTCCGCGACGTTCCGGGTCAGGTTGGCCGTGCCGCCGAGCACGAGCCGCTCCTCCGGATGTTCGACCAGGGTCTCGATGAGCACGGTCGAGAGCGTGGTGGCGACGTCACGAAGCTCGGGGGGCACCGTGTCGGGCAACTCGGCCACCTCCGCGGACGCGGCCGCCAGCGGGCGGCCGACCAGCGCGGCGTTGATTCGCGTGCGCAGGGTGGCCACGTCGTCGTCGGAGAGCACGTCCCCGAGGTCGACGACGCGCTGGTCGACCCGGCCGCTGTCGGTGATCAACACCAGCATGAGCCGGGCCGGGGTCAGCACGACCACCTCGAGGTGACACACCGTCGAACGGGTCAGGGTCGGGTACTGGATGACGGCGACCTGCCGGGTGAGCTGCGCGAGCAGCCGGACGCTGCGGCGCAGCACGTCGTCGAGGTCGACCGCGCCGGCGAGAAACGTCTGCACCGCGCGGCGCTCGGCCGCCGACAGTGGCTTGACCTGCGCCAACCGGTCCACGAACAGCCGGTAACCCTTATCGGTGGGGATCCGTCCGGCGCTCGTGTGCGGCTGCGCGATCAGCCCGTCGTCCTCGAGGACGGCCATGTCATTGCGCACCGTCGCGCTGGACACCCCGAGGTTGTGCCGATCCACGATCGTCTTGGACCCGACAGGCTCCTTGGTCTCGACGTAGTCGGCGACGATCGCCTGCAGCACCGCGAACCGGCGCTCGTCGGCGTTCATCACCCACCTCCTCGGCACTGCATGTCGAATCCAGTCTAGGCGGTCCACGCCCGAAACGGCCTGCCCTCGATGGCGTCACCCGCCCACACCGGCGCCCGGTTTCCCGACTCGGCCGCGGGAATACCGCGGCTCGCGGAGGTGGTCAGGCGGGGGTGGCGGCCAGCAGGTCCCGGACGACACGGTCGGCGAGCAGCCGACCACGGCGGGTGAGGACCGCCCGGCCCGCGGCGAGCGCCACCGGGTCGAGCAGGCCCTCGGCGGCGGCCTGTCCGGCGGCGGCGCGCCCCGCCTCGTCCAGCAGCCCGGCCGGCAGCCCGGCCGCCAGCCTCAGCCCCAGCATCACCCGCTCGGTCGCCCGCTCGGCCTCGGTCAGCTCCTCGGCCCCGGCCTCGGGCGACTGCCCCGCCGCCAGCAGCGCGGCGTAGCGAGCCGGGTGCTTGACGTTCCACCAGCGCCGTCCGGCCAGATGCGAATGCGCGCCGGGGCCTGCGCCCCACCAGTCGCCGTCGCACCAGTAGCCGAGGTTGTGCCGGCAGGCCGCGCCGGCGCCGCGCGCCCAGTTCGACACCTCGTACCAGGCGAAGCCGGCCGCCGAGAGCACGTCGTCGATGAGCTCGTAGCGCTCGGCGGCGACGTCGTCGTCGGGCGCGGGCAGCTCGCCGCGCGCCACGCGGCGGGCCAGCGCCGTGCCGTCCTCGACGATCAGCGAGTACGCCGACACATGGTCGACGTCCGCGGCGAGCACGGAGTCGAGCGAGCCGCGCAGATCGTCGACGGTCTCCCCCGGCGTCGCGTAGATCAGGTCGAGATTGACGTGCTCGATGCCCGCCGCCCGCGCCTCCCTGACCGCCGCGATGGCGCGGCCCGGGGTGTGCCTGCGGTCGAGCACGCGCAGCACATGCGGCGCGGCGGACTGCATGCCCAGCGACACCCGGGTGAACCCGGCCTCGGCGATCCCCGCGAAGAACTCCGGCGACGTCGATTCGGGGTTCGCCTCGGTGGTCACCTCGGCGCCGGGGGCGAGCCCGAACGCGTCGCGGACCGCGTCGAGCACCGCGCCGAGCCGGTCCGCGCCGATCAGCGAGGGCGTCCCGCCGCCGACGAACACGGTGTCGACCGGCCGCGGCCCGGCCACCGCTGCGGCCAGGGACAGCTCGCCGCGCACCGCGGCGAGCCACCCTTCCGGCGACGCCCCGGACCCGGCGAGCTCGCTCGGGGTGTAGGTGTTGAAGTCGCAGTAGCCGCAGCGCGCCGCGCAGAACGGCACGTGGACATAGATCCCGAACGGCACCGCTCCAACGGTAGCGCTCAGGCGACGCTCGCCTCGCCCCGGTCCTCGTCATGCGGTTGACCGACCGTGTTCCCCGACCGAGGCAGCACTTGTGCTGCCATCGGGCAAATGGGCACCGTAGGGCTGCGCGAGCTGCGGCAACAAGCCTCCGGACTGGTGCGGCGCGGCGAGGACGGCGAGGAGATCACCATCACCGTCGCCGGTCGCCCCAGCGCGCGGCTGGTGCCCATCGCGCCCGCCAGGTGGCGGCGTTGGGACGATGTTCAGGAGCTCTTCCGCGGTCCGGCCGACACCACCTGGGAGCAGGATCGCGAACGCATCGACCACGCGGTGCGGGACCCGTGGGCACAGCGGTGAGGGCGGTCCTGGACACGAGCGTGGTCATCGCCACCGACGTCGGCCCGTTGACCGGGGAGCTGGCCATCAGCGTGGCCACCCTGGCCGAGCTGAACTTCGGAGTTCTCATCGCCCGGGAGCCGGCCGTCCGTGCCGAGCGGCTACGGCGGCTGTCGATACCGTATCGCCGGTTCGACGCCCTGCCGATCGACGACGCCGTCGCCGCCGGCTATGGCCAACTGGCGGCCGCCATGGTTGACGCCGGCCGCCGGTCACAGGCCCGCACATCGAGATCGTGGCCACGACCGGCGAACGGTCCGTTGTCGCACTGGGGATCCCACGATCGCGGTCCGCATTCCTCCGGCACGTGGTACCGGCTGACCGGCAGCGGCCGGGTCTGGCTCAGATCGGAGATGGAGCTTCTCGACCTCGACCTGCCGAACCTGCGGCACCCACTCGGTCGCGACGCCATGACCGCGGATGCCGCCGCGCTCGACCCCAGCAGACCTGAGCAGGACGGCGACCGCTACCTGCCCGGGGCCGCCCTCCATGCGTTGGCGCGCGTCGCCGATGCTCGCCCGCGACGCCGAGGCCGAGATCACCGTCTGCTCGTTCTCGAACCTGGACGAGCTCAAGGCTGCGCTGCCCGAGGGCGTGACCCCTGCCGTCGGCAGACGCGTGCGGAGTTCCGCATGCCCGCAATGTGCGGTCCTCGCGCAACAACTTTCCTTACCAATACGTGATCCATAGTCCGCACTTCGTGTACGACGACTACGCACTCCACCTCGGGCAGTACGACCGGCTCTCGTTCTTCGGCGAGCCCGGAACCGGGCCGGTGACGGTACATCTGTACGACTGCCGGGAGAACTCACCCGAGTACGACCGGAAGTTCGAGATCACCATGCCGGCGGACGGATCGTGCGCGATCGGCATCTCACCCGGCTATGCGCACTGGTTCGAGAACCTCGGGAACATCACGTCGCGCAACGACTATTCCATTCTCGCCCGGCGCAGTTCATGATCTCGAAAGCCGTGGCCATGAGCTGGCGCGGCGGAGCGACGGAGCAAGGCATGGTGACCACGGCCGCGATCGAAGGCAAGCGGCACCGGTTCTTCATCGACCGGCAGCTATCCCCGAACAGGTGGAACTCCCCGAATCGAGGCTCGCCATCGTCGCGATCGGGGTCGGGGCCTTCCAATCGATCCGCAACGAGTCGTTCGCGGTGGTCTCCAACATCACGAGCGGCCTGGCCGACCCCATGGTGTACGACGCGAACGCGGAGTGGCCTGCGTACTTCAGCGCGCACCCCAGCCTGACGCAGAAGCTGTCGCCATTGATGTATCACAACCCCGAGATGGAGCACGAGGTCGTCGACCGTCGTATGGATTCTCCGACGTTCGGAGCCACGCAGGTACTGCCGTTCCCACGTGATCCGCGCGCCGTGGTGACCATCGAGCCGGGCGTGCTGATGAGGGTTCGCGGTGACGGCCGATTTCACTACCGCGTGGAATACGATGTGCATCACGGGACCGCGCGGATGCCCGAGCTTTTCGTTCCGGTGCCGAGCGGCGCATCGCTACCCACGTTCGAATCCCCTGGAAATGTCATCGAGGATGACGTCGTCCGGGAGTTGGCGTACGAGTGAGCACCGTGCGGCAGGAGCCTGCGCCCAACCGGATGGCCGGGGTATCCGCTCCGCCCCGCTGGCTGCTTCTGCTTTTCGTCGTCTTCGCCGCCCTTGTCCTGGCCCGCGCGATGAGCGAGGGCGTCTACGACATGTCGGCGGCGCAGGCCGGGGCCAGCGCATTGATCGCTCCGGTTCTCGGGCACACGCGATGGGTGCTGGCGACGACGATGGTCCTGTTCGGAATCGGCTTCACCGTGTACCTCAGGTCGACGGGCCTCGTCGTGCGGCTGCGGGCGCCCTCGGCGCTGCTCGGCACCTGGCACGGGCTGATCGATGCGGTCGAGCGGGTCGCCTGTGCGGCGGCGATCCCGGCGACCGGGTTCGCGTTCGACCGCTTCGGCGGCACCGCCCTGTATGCCGTGTTCGGTGGGTTGCTGGTGACGACGGCGGTCCTGTGGTCCGGCTTCACCACGACGCATCGCGAAGCGCTGGGCGCGACGCCCCTGCACCCGGTGGGTCCCCCGCCCGCGAGTTCGGGTTGAGCCGGCCCACCCGCGTCGTGTGGCCCGGCTCACAGCCGGAATCCCGGTGTGGTCTACGGAGGCCGGAGATGGCAGCCTGTTCGCCGTGATCTCGTGGACCCTGCAGCTCGTGGCCCGTCGCCACGTCGATCTGCAGCGCGTCACGAGCGCGAGCTGTCGGCCCGCCCGCTGATCCCGCGCCGACCTCTCCTCTCACGGACTGACCGTCCCGGCGCCGGGTGCGCCGGGTGCGCCGGGTCCTGGGTCGATCAGGAGTCGCGGCGTGCGCCGGCCGCGACCCTGGAGGCCCCGACATGCCCCCTGCCACCTCTGCACCCCCCGAGCCCGCGCGCACCCGCGGCGAAGGCCAGTGGAAGCTCGGCCATCGCGAACCTCTCAACCCCAACGAGCGGACCAAACGCGACGACGACGGGCTCAACGTCCGGGTCCGGATCGAGACCATCTACGCCCGCGGCGGGTTCGACTCGATCGACCCGTCCGACCTGCGCGGCCGGTTCCGCTGGTGGGGTCTCTACACCCAGCGCAGGCCGGGGATCGACGGCGGCCGCACCGCCGCGCTCGATCCCGAGGAGCTCGATGACCGGTACTTCATGCTCCGGGTGCGCATCGACGGTGGCGCGCTGTCCACCGAGCAGCTGCGCGCCGTCGGCGAGATCAGCGAGACCTACGCCCGCGACACCGCGGACGTCACTGACCGGCAGAACATCCAGTACCACTGGATCCGGGTCGAGGACGTGCCGGCGATCTGGCAGCACCTCGAAGGCGTCGGCCTGTCCACCACCGAGGCCTGCGGCGACACCCCGCGGGTCGTCCTCGGGTCGCCGCTCCCCGGGGTCAGCGCAGCGGAGCGGCTCGACGCCACGCCCGCGATCCAGGCGATCCGCGAGCGCTACATCGGCAGCCCCGAGTTCTCCAACCTGCCCCGCAAGTTCAAGACCGCGATCTCCTGGCACCAGGACGTCGCGCACGAGGTCAACGACGTCTCGTTCGTCGGCGTGGTGCATCCCGAGCATGGCCCCGGGTTCGATGTCTGGGTCGGCGGCGGGCTCTCGACGAACCCGAAGATCGCCCAGCGGCTCGGCGCGTGGGTCCCGCTCGACGAAGTCCCCGAGGTGTGGGCCGGCATCGTCGCGGTCTTCCGCGACTACGGCTACCGCAGGCTGCGCCACCGCGCCCGGATCAAGTTCCTCGTCGCCGACTGGGGAGCCGCCCGGTTCCGCGAGGTGCTGGAGCGGGAGTACCTCGGCCAGCCGCTGATCGACGGCCCCGCCCCGGACGTCCCCGCGGGTCCCGTCGACCACATCGGGGTGCACAAGCAGGTCGACGGGCGCAACTACGTCGGCGTCGCCCCCGCCTCGGGCCGGGTCAGCGGCTCCACGCTGATCGGGCTGGCGAAGGCGGTGGAGGCGGCCAGGTCGCGCCGGGTCCGGCTCACCCCGCAGCAGAAGATCGTCGTGCTCGACGTCGCCGACGACCAGGTCGGCCAGCTCCTCGACGAGCTCGCCGCGCTCGGGCTGTCCGCCGATCCGTCGCCGTGGCGGCGCACCACCATGGCCTGCACCGGGATCGAGTTCTGCAAGCTCGCGATCGTCGAGACGAAGGAGCGGGCCATCCGGCTGGTCGGCGAGCTCGAACGCCGCCTCGCCGACCTGCACCCCGACGTCCCCGTCTCGATCCATCTCAACGGCTGTCCCAACGCCTGCGCCCGCACCCAGACCGCCGACATCGGGCTGAAGGGCCAGATCGTCACCGACGCCGACGGGAACCGAGTCGAGGGTTTCCAGGTGCACCTGGGCGGGGGCCTGGGGCTGGACGCCGGATTCGGCCGCAAGCTGCGCGGGCTCAAGGTGACCAGCGCCGAACTGGGCGACTACATCGAGCGGGTGGTGCGCCGGTTCGTCGCGCAGCGCGAACCCGCCGAGCGCTTCGCGCAGTGGGTCGTCCGCGCGCAGGAGGCGGACCTGACATGACCGAACGCCTCGTGCCCTACCACTGCCCCTACTGCGGCGATCAGGACCTGCGGCCCGCCGAGCCGACCGAGCGGGTGCCCCGCGGCGCCTGGTACTGCGCATCCTGCCTGCGGACCTTCGCCCTCACGTTCGTCGGCGTCGGCGTCCCGGAGGTGGTCCGGTGAGCGACTCGACCCGGTCGGGCCTGCGCGCGCTCGCCCAGCGCGGGGCCGCCGAACTCGGCCCCGACACGACGGCCGAGCAGGTTCTGGCCTGGACCGCGGAGACCTTCGGGGACCGGTTCATCGTGGCCTCGAACATGCAGGACGCCGTGCTGATCGACCTTGCGGCCAGGGCGAAGCCGGGCGTCGAGGTGCTGTTCCTGGACACCGGCTACCACTTCGCCGAGACCATCGGCACCCGCGACGCCGTGGCCGCGACCTACGACGTGCGGCTCGTGGAATCGAACTGCCGTCGATCTACTACGCCCGGCAGGCTGCTCGACCGGGTCCGCACCGCGGCGCTGGCCGCCGAGCCTGCCGCGGTGCTCGCCGATCCGCTGGGCGACCACCCGCGGGTTGCCGCGGCGCTGCTGGAGCGCTACGCCGCCGCCCGGCGAACGTCGTGGCTCCACAACGCGCACGAGGCCGTCGGCCACCCCCGCAGCCCCAGCGCCTTATGGCTCCATAACGTGCCAGCCACCCACGTTCCCAGCACGTTATGGCTCCATAACGCGGGCCGGCGTCGGCCGGGCCTCAGCGCAGCACCGCCTGCGTCTGGGTGACTCGGCAGACGAGCCGCCCGGCGGCGTCATGCACCTCGGTGTCGATGATGATCACCGTCCGGCCCCGGTGCAGCGGCCGCGCCGTCGCCTCGACATGACCGTCGCTCACCCCGCGCAGGAAATGCGCCGTCGAATCGACGGTTGCGGTGCCGGTGGCGCCCTCGGGGAGGTTGAGGAACGCGCTCCAACCCCCGGCCGCGTCCGCGAGGCCGATCAGCGCTCCACCGTGCAGGAGCCCGCCCGCGGTGCACCGGGTCGGGTCCCAGTCCAGCCGCAACCGGACGGCGTCGGGCCCGGCCGCCAGCGCCGAGGCGCCGAGAACGGCGGTGAAGGGCATCGCGGTGTGCAGCTGGGCGGTGAGCTCCGTGGACATACCGGCAACCTCCCCGGTCCGATGCGCCGCTGTCCATTACCTCCGAGGTCATCGATCGACCGCCCCGAGCGCAGTAGGTTCGGTGGTGTGACTGCCGTCCTGACCGCCCCGGCGCCTGGCTCCGGCTTCGGCGCGCTGCTGCGGACCTGGCGGCAACGCCGTCGTATCACCCAGCTCGACCTGGGCATTCAGGCCGACGTCTCGGCACGGCACCTCAGCTTCCTCGAGACCGGACGGTCGCGGCCGAGCCGGGAGATGGTCCTGCACCTTGCCGAGGAGCTCGACGTGCCGCTGCGCGGGCGCAACGAGCTGCTCGTCGCCGCCGGATTCGCACCCGCCTACACCGAGCACGGCCTCGCCGACGCCGAGCTCGGCGAGGTGCGTGGCTCGCTGGACCGCATCCTCGACGGCCACGAGCCCTATCCGGCGGTCGTCGTCGACGGCCGATGGAACCTGGTCGCCGGGAACCGCGCGGTCGCGCTGCTCACGGACCTGGTCGACCCGCGGCTGCTCGCCCCACCCCTCAACGTGCTGCGGGTGAGCCTGCACCCGGACGGGCTCGCGCCGCACGTCACCGACCTGGCGGAGTACGCCGCGCATCTGGTGTCGCGGCTGCGCAGGCAGGTTGCGCGCGCGGCCGATCCGGCTCTGGCGGAGCTACTGGCCGAGCTCACCGGCTACCTGCGCGACGCGGGGCTCGACCCCGCCGCACAGCCGCGCGACCGCATCGTACTGCCGCTGCGGCTGTGCCATCCCGACCAGGAGTTGACCCTGTTCAGCACGGTCGCGGTGCTGGGGGCACCGCTGGACGTGACGCTGGAGGAGATCGCCATCGAGTCGTTCTTCCCGGCCGACGACGCGACCGCGCGGTACCTGCGCACGCGGTTCGGCTGACGGTCGCGGGCACGGTTACGGTCCGGACATGACCTCCCCCGCAACGTCCACCGCTGGTGAGCTCGTCCATCTCGACGTCGCCGACGCCGTCGCGACGATCTGTCTCGACTCCCCCGCCAACCGAAACGCGCTGTCCGCCCAGCTGCGCCGCGAGCTGCTCGGTCATCTCGACACCGCGCTCGCCGACGACGCCGTCCGGGTGATCGTGTTGGCCCATACCGGCCGGGTGTTCTGTGCCGGGATGGACCTCAAGGAGTCCCGCGGGGCGGGCGCGCAGAGCCAGGGCGTCAACGAGTTCCCGGCCATCCTCGAACGGATCTGGACCTCGCCCAAACCCGTCGTCGCCCGGCTGGCCGGGCCGGCCAGGGCCGGCGGTGTGGGACTCGTCGCGGCGTGTGACATCGCCGTCGCGGCGCAGGAGGCGACGTTCGCGTTCAGCGAGGTCCGGATCGGCGTCGTGCCCGCGGTCATCTCGGTGACGGTGCTGCCGCGGCTGCTGCCGCGGGCCGCGCACGAACTGTTCCTCACCGGCGAAACGTTCGACGCGGCCCGCGCCGCGGCCATCGGCCTGCTCAACGCCGCGGTCCCCGCCGCCGACCTCGACGCAGAGGTCGCCCGCTACGTCGAGGCATTGCGGTTGGGCGGTCCGGTCGCGCTGGCCGCGACCAAGGAGTTGCTGCGCCGCGAGCGTCCGTCGTCGATGGCCGAGGACTTCGCGCAGATGCAGGAGCTGTCGGCCGGCTTCTTCGCCGGCGCCGAGGGCCAGGAGGGGATCCGCGCCTTCGCCGAAAAGCGCAGTCCCTCCTGGACCGTGAGTGCGTAACAGTGTTAGAACACTGTTACGCACTCACGGGGGCTCGCCAGCTGGGGTTTCGGCCGCTGAGCCCCAGCGCACGCTCGAAGACCGGAGCCTCGGCGGGCACCGGCACCTCGGGGCCGAACCAGCCACCGTCGCGACCCATCGGCGCGATGCCCGCGACCCCGTCGAGCACGGCCGCGGCCAGCCCGGCCGGGACCTGAAGCTCCCGGCCGGTCGCCGCCGCGACGTCCCAGGCGTGCAACACGAACTCGGCCGTCATCAGCGAGCCGATCGCCGCGGCGGGCATCGGCGTTCCACCCATGTGCGAGTCGCCGTCCCATGCGGCCGGGTCGGCCCAGGCCGCGGCGGTGCGCTCGCCCTGCCGCGCACAGGCCTGCGCCCACTGCTCGACGGGCAGGCCGCGCAGGAACGGGGCGTCGTCGTCGAAACTCCACGTCTTGTCCCACGGCTCGCGGGTCGCTGAACGCTCGGCGAGCAGCAGCCCGAAGGCGAGGTGGTTGACGAGCAGGCGGACGGTGAAGTCTGCACACGGTGACGGGTCGGCGTAGCGCTCGACGGGGGTAGCCCGGATGGTCGCGACGGCGAGATCGACGCTCTGGCGCAGGTGATCGGTACGGTCCATGCCGCGAGCTTGCCCGCCGCCCGCGGCACCGGTCTTGTAGGAACGCGACACCCGCTTACCCTGGCATCGTGTCTCTCGCCGCCCCGGCCGTCGGGCCCGCTCTCGACCGTGCGCTGGGCGTGCTGGGTGGCAGACCGCTGGTCGCGTTGACCGGGGCCGGCCTCTCCACCGACTCCGGGATCCCCGACTACCGCGGCCCCGGCTCGCCCGCCCGCACCCCGATGACCGATGACGAGTTCCGCTCCGGTGAGCCCGCGCGACGCCGCTACTGGGCACGCAGCCATGTCGGCTGGGCCCGGATGTGCCGGGCCCAGCCGAACCCCGGGCATCGCGCGATGGCCACGTTGGAATGGGCCGGGGTGCTCCGCGGCGTGATCACCCAGAACGTCGACGGGCTGCACCGGGCCGCGGGCAGCCGGGCGGTGATCGACCTGCACGGCCGGATCGCCGACGTCGTCTGCCTGGGCTGCCGGCAGGTCACCCCGCGCGACGCGCTACAGGAACGGCTGGCCGCCCTGAACCCCGGTTTCGCCACGGCCGCCGGCACCCGGATCGAGACCGCGCCAGACGGCGACGCGCTGCTCGAGGACACCACGGGCTTCCGCATCGCGCCCTGCGCCGCGTGCGGCGGCGTGCTCAAACCCGACGTCGTGTTCTTCGGCGCGAACGTCCCTCGGGACCGGGTGGTGCGGGCCTACGCCCTGGTCGACGGGCTGGCCCCGGACGCGGGCGGCGGTGCGCTGCTGGTCGCCGGTTCCTCGCTGACGGTCATGTCCGGGCTGCGGTTCGTCCGCCACGCGCAGCGCAGCGGCATCCCCGTCGTGATCGTCAACCGCGGCCGCACCCGAGGCGACGAGTTCGCGAGCGTGCTCGTCGACGGCGGATGTTCCGAGGTGCTCCCGGTCGTCGCCGCCGCGGCGGCCGGTGCCCTCGGCGCGGGCGGATAACGGGTCAGCGGCCCTCGCGCCCGCGGACCACCCGCCGCCACCGGCCCGCCACCATGTCGACGATGCGGTCGACCACGCCCGCGGCACCCCAGCACAGCGGCAGCACGACCACCACGGCCAGCAGCACCTGGAACGGGAAGGCGAGCTGGGTCACCCACAGCTCCACCGCGTCCCACCAGTCGGCCACCGCTCGCACGCATCACACAGTAGACCGGCACCGCCACGACTAGGGTCCCTGGCATGTTCGCCGTGTACGCCGCAGAGCCCAACGCCGACGCACCGCTTGATTCGCTGACCGTCGGCGAGCGCCCCGACCCGCAGGTCCCCGAGGGATGGGTGGCCGTGAACGTCCGCGCCGCCAGCCTCAACCTGCATGACATCTGGACCTTGCGGGGGGTGGGCATCAAGCCCGACCAGTTCCCGATGATCCTCGGGTGCGACGGGGCCGGGACACTCGAAGACGGCACCGAGGTCGTCATCCACTCGATCATCGGCGACCCGGGCTGGAGCGGCGACGAGACGCTCGACCCCCGGCGCACCCTGCTCACCGAGAAGCACCAGGGCACGTTCGCCGACACCGTCGTCATCCCGGCGCGCAACGCGATCCCGAAGCCCGCGGGCATCTCGGCCGTGCACGCGGCGGTGATGGGCACGGCCTGGCTGACCGCCTACCGGATGCTGTTCACCAAGTCCGGGCTCAGACCCGGCCAGACGATGCTCGTGCAGGGCGCCTCGGGCGGCGTCTCGACCGCGCTGATCCAGCTCGGCCGGGCGGCCGGCATGCGGGTGTGGGTGACCGGACGCACCGAGGAGAAGCGCGCGCTCGCCGACAAGCTCGGGGCGCACGCCACGTTCCCGTCCGGCGAGCGGCTGCCCGAGCGGGTGGACGCCGTGTTCGAGTCCGTGGGTGAGGCCACCTGGTCGCATTCGATGCGGGCGCTGCGCCCGGGCGGCACGATCGTGGTCTGCGGCTCCACGAGTGGCCCGAACCCCGGCGCCGACCTGCAGCGGCTGTTCTTCCTGCAGCTGCGGGTGGAGGGTTCGACGATGGGGACCCGCCAGGAGCTCACCGATCTGCTCTCGTTCGTCGCGGCGGCGGGCATCACCCCGGAAGTCGGGCTGGAGCTGCCGATGGACCGGGCCGAGGAGGGATTCCGCGCGATGCTGGACGGGAACACAGCCGGCAAGATCGTGTTTACTCGCTGAGACCGGACGATGGGTATGGCGAGGCGTCTGGTATGCGGGACACCCACATGCTCGACATAGCAAGTACAGTCAGGCATCGTGTCTGAGCCACACTGTCGATCGGCGTCGGGATCGGTGACCACCGTCCCGGCGCCGCGAGTACCAGGTCTGGTCGAGCTGCTCGACCGGCTCGAGCGCGCGGTCGCCGCTGCCCTCATCCCGGTCACCTCGGCGGAGGGTGTCAGCCGGGACGGCTGGCGGGTCCTCCTGATGCTCGCCCGCACCGGCGGATGCAGTATGGGAGAGATCGCCTCACACACCACGTTGCCTGCTCCCACCGCGACCAGAGTGGTCGACCGATTGGTGGCGAGCGACCTCGCCTATCGGCGGAACGATCCGGTCGATCGCCGGAGAGTGCTGGTACATCTCGCCAGGGACGGGCGGGCGCTGGTCGAGCGGGTGTGCGGGCGGGTCGAACGGCGGGTCGGGGCAGCACTCGGCTCCGCACACACCCCCGAACGCGCCCAGCTCGCCAAGCTCCTTCAGCTCCTCGCCGACCGCCGGACCGAGGAGCCGGTGGGGATCTAGCGGGGCGGGCGCTCGGGCCGCTCCAGCAGCGTGGGCACGGGCTACTTCTTGGCCTTGTCCCCGCTGGAGTCGGTGGACAGCGCCGCGACGAAGGCCTCCTGCGGAACCTCGACCCGCCCGATGGTCTTCATCCGTTTCTTGCCCTCCTTCTGCTTCTCCAGCAGCTTGCGCTTGCGGCTGATGTCACCGCCGTAGCATTTGGCCAGCACGTCCTTGCGGATCGCGCGGATCGTCTCGCGGGCGATGATCCGGGATCCGATGGCCGCCTGGATCGGCACCTCGAACTGCTGGCGCGGGATGAGCTCACGCAGCTTCGTGGCCATCATGGTGCCGTAGGCGTAGGCGGCGTCGCGGTGCACGATCGCGGAGAAGGCGTCCACCGGTTCGCTCTGCAGCAGGATGTCGACCTTCACGAGATCCGCCTCCTGCTCGCCGGCCTCCTCGTAGTCGAGCGAGGCGTAACCGCGGGTGCGGCTCTTGAGGGCGTCGAAGAAGTCGAAGATGATCTCGGCGAGCGGCATCGTGTAGCGCAGCTCGACCCGGGTCTCGGACAGGTAGTCCATGCCGCCGAGTTGGCCGCGCCTGCTCTGGCACAGCTCCATGATCGCGCCGATGAACTCCGACGGCGCCAGGATCGTCACCTTGACGGTCGGCTCGAAGATCTGCGCGACCTTACCGGTCGGCCAGTCCGACGGATTGGTCACGGTGATCTCGCGGGTGTCGTCGAGGATCACCCGGTAGACGACGTTGGGCGCGGTGGAGATCAGGTCGAGGTCGTACTCGCGCTCGAGCCGGTCGCGGGTGATCTCCAGATGCAGTAGGCCGAGGAAGCCGCAGCGGAATCCGAACCCGAGCGCCACCGACGTCTCGGGCTCGTAGGTGAGGGCGGCGTCGTTGAGCTGGAGCTTGTCGAGCGCCTCGCGCAGTTCGGGGTACTGCGAGCCGTCCACCGGGTAGAGCCCGGAGTAGACCATCGGCCGCGGCTCGCGGTAGCCGGTGAGCGGCTCGGTGGCGCCGTGGCGTTGGCTCGTCACCGTGTCGCCGACCTTCGACTGCCGGACGTCCTTCACCCCGGTGATCAGATACCCCACCTCGCCGACGCCGAGACCCGCGGACGGCTTGGGTTCCGGGGAGACGATGCCGACCTCGAGCAGCTCGTGGGTGGCGCCGGTGGACATCATCCGGATCCGCTCGCGCGGGGTGATCCTGCCGTCGACGACCCGGATGTAGGTGACCACGCCGCGATAGGTGTCGTAGACCGAGTCGAAGATCATCGCGCGCGCCGGCGCGTTCGAGTCGCCGACCGGCGGTGGGACCTGCCGGACGACCTCGTCGAGCAGCGCGGAAACGCCCAGCCCGGTCTTGGCGGACACGCGCAGCACGTCGTCGGCGTCGCATCCGATGATGTGGGCGATCTCGGCGGCGTAGCGGTCCGGGTCGGCCGCCGGGAGATCGATCTTGTTGAGGACCGGGATGATCACCAGGTCCTTCTCCAGCGCGAGATACAGGTTGGCCAGCGTCTGCGCCTCGATCCCCTGCGCCGCGTCGACCAGCAGGATCGCACCCTCACACGCCTCCAGCGCCCGGCTGACCTCGTAGGTGAAGTCGACGTGGCCCGGGGTGTCGATGAGGTGCAGCACGTGGTCGGTGCCGTCGACGGTCCACGGCAGCCGGACGTTCTGCGCCTTGATCGTGATGCCGCGCTCACGCTCGATGTCCATCCGGTCGAGGTACTGCGCCCGCATGGCGCGCTCCTCGACGACCCCGGTGAGCTGCAGCATCCGGTCGGCCAGCGTCGACTTGCCGTGGTCGATGTGGGCGATGATGCAGAAGTTCCGGATGCGCTCCGGCGGGGTGAACGTGCGGTCGGCGTACGTCGTCACTCACGATTCCATTCAGGCGCGGGTTCGGTTCCATCGTCCCACGCCGCCCGTCGGGCCTCGCAGGTACGGGCGCCGGCCCTTACTCCGCGGTGCGCTGCCGGTCGGCGACCAGCTTCAGGTCCTCGTCCTCCGCCTGCCCCGGTTCGATGTCGGCGGTGCACCACTTGCACTTGACCGCGTCGATCGGCACGAACTCCTTGCAGTACGGGCACTCGTGGCTGCCCTGGGCCCGGAAGTTCCCGAGCCCGATCTTCTTCAGCAGCTTGACCAGCCCGAACAGCACCAGGGCCAGCAGCAGGAAGTTGACCAGCACGGTGAGGAACGCTCCGTAACGGATCTCCGAACCGTTCAGCGTGACCGCCAGCTGGGTGAAGTCGGGCTGCCGGAAGATCGCCGCGACGAACTGCATGATCACGTCGCCCGCCAGGCTGTCGACCAGGGTGGCGAACGCGGTGCCGATGATGAATCCGAGCGCCAGGTCCAGCATGTTGCCGCCCAGCGCGAACGCCTTGAACTCCGACCAGAGACCTCTCATCTCGCACTTCCCTCCTCCGGGCGGAACGCCCGGATCATCGGCATCGGCGGGGAGATGATGCGCGACCGCGTTCCGTCCTGCCACATCTGCGCCGACCATCGGCCGTCGCCGCCGAAAAATTGATATCATTCCGCTAGCGGTTGCGTTCGTCGGCTGCGGAAGAGGGGGAACGATGACCATCAACGACGTCCGGCCCGTGGCCGACCTCCCACTGGTATCGGTCCGGATGCCCGAGCCCGCCGTCCGCGAGCGACCCGCCATGGGGGGCAACGGGTTCCTCGGCCTGCTCACCGGGGTCGTCCTCGTTCTCGGGGTCGGCGGCGGGGGGCTCGCCATGGCCGCCGCGGGCCTCGAGGCGATCGGCGGGGCGCTGGCCATCGTCGGGGTGCCGGCCGGCGCCCTCGTGCTGCGCGGGCTCACCACGGTCGCCCCGAGCGAGGCGAAGGTGCTGCAGTTCTTCGGCCGCTACACCGGGACCGTGCGCACCTCCGGGCTGCGCTGGGTGAACCCGCTGACCAGCAGGCGCAAGGTCTCGACCCGGATCCGCAGCCACGAGAGCGACGTGCTCAAGGTCAACGACTCCGACGGGAACCCGATCGAGATCGCGGCCGTCGTCGTGTGGCAGGTGGCCGACACCGCCCGCGCCGTGTTCGAGGTCGACTCGTTCGTCGAGTTCGTGCACACCCAGACCGAGACCGCCGTCCGGCACATCGCCACCAGCTATCCCTACGACGCCCACGACGCCGGTCTCTCGCTGCGGCAGAATGCGGAGGAGATCACCGAGCGGCTGTCCATGGAGATCAGCGAGCGCGTCGAGTCGGCCGGGGTGCGGATCGTGGAGTCGCGACTCACCCACCTCGCCTACGCCCCCGAGATCGCCGGCGCGATGCTGCAGCGCCAGCAGGCGGGGGCGGTCGTCGCCGCGCGGGAGCGGATCGTCGAGGGCGCGGTGGGGATGGTGGACATGGCGTTGGTCCGGCTGTCCGAGCGTGAGATCGTCGATCTCGACGAGGAGCGCAAGGCGGCGATGGTGAGCAACCTGCTCGTCGTGCTCTGCGGCGACCGGGCCACGCAACCGATCGTCAACGCGGGCTCGCTCTACCAGTGATCCGTGGCTGACCGGAAGAGCTTCCTGCTGCGACTGGACCCTGCGGTGCATGACGCGCTGGCCCACTGGGCCGCCGACGAGCTGCGCAGCACCAACGCGCAGATCGACTATCTACTGCGGGAAGCGCTCAGACAGGCGGGCCGACTGCCCGCGGGCGCCGTCGGTCCGCGCCCGCGGGGCCGCCCGAAGGCGGACAGCTAGCAGCGCCGCGCGGGGTAGGGAACCATCGTCGGCAGCACCACCGAATCGGGGCGCACGAGCCGGGAGGTATCCATCGATGTCCGTCACGCCCATTCCGCCGCTGGACCGCAAGCAGGCGGCGCACGCCGTCCTCACCGCGAAGCAGCGGTTGGGGTTGCGCTGGGAGGCACTCGCCAAGGCGGTCGGCCGCTCCGTCGAGTGGACCACCTCCGCGCTGCTGGGCCAGCAGACGCTCACCGCGGGGCAGGCGGGCGCGGTCGGATCCGCGCTCGACCTCGACCGGGCCGTCGTCGAGGCGCTCACCCTGCCGCCGGTCCGCGGCGCCGAGGCCGTCGACACCACCGACCCGCTCGTCTACCGGCTCACCGAGGTCGTCCAGGTGTACGGCGCGACGATCTCCGAGCTGGTCCGTGAGGAGTTCGGCGACGGCATCGTGAGTGCCATCGACTTCGAGCTGGACCTCGAACGGGTCGCCGACCCGAAGGGCGACCGCGTCAAGATCACCCTGAACGGCAAGTTCCTGCCCTATCGCGTGTGGTGACCGCCCCCTGTGAGTGCGTAACAGTGTTAGAACACTGTTACGCACTCACAGGGGTACGTAGGCTGCGCATTCATGGCCCAGACCGACTCCATCCGGGGTTGGCTCACCGTCGCCGCGGCGTTCCTGTCCATGGGTGTCGTGTTCGGGGTGGCCTACAGCTTCGGGGCGTTCTTCGAGCCGATCGCCGCGGAGTTCGGCAGCGGGAGCGGCGCCACGTCCGTCGTTTTCTCCTTCACCGCGTTCTGCTGGTTCGTGCTCGGCTCGGTCAGCGGGCGCGCCGCCGATCGGTTCGGCCCCCGCCCGGTGCTCCTGATCGGCGCCGTGGCACTGGCCGCCGGGCTGCTGGCGACCGCCACCGTGACCCGGCTCTGGGTGGGCTATCTCACCTACGGCCTCGGTGTGGGGATCGCGGTGGCGTGCGGCTACGTACCGATGGTCGCCGCGGTCAGCGGCTGGTTCGACCGGCGCCGCGGGATCGCGCTCGCCGTCGCCGTGGCCGGGATCGGGGTCGGCACCCTCGCCGGGGCGCCGCTGGCCGCCGCGCTCATCGACGCCCACGGCTGGCGGCGGACCGAGGTCGTGTTCGGCCTCGGCGGGGCGCTGCTGCTACTGGCGTGCGCCGCCGTCGCGCAGCGCCCACCCGAGGCGCACGGCGATCCGCCGCTGCCGGTGCGCGCCCTCGTGCGCACCGGCGCGTTCCGTTCGCTCTACGCCTCGACGCTGCTCGCCTCGCTCGCGTTGTTCGTGCCGTTCGTGTTCCTGCCCGCGTTCGCCAGCGGCATCGGCGTGTCGCCGGTGCTCGCCGCAGGCCTCGTCGGGGCGATCGGCATGGCCAGCGTCCCCGGCAGGCTCGCGATCGGCGGACTCGCCGACCGGATCGGCCGCATCCGCACCTACCAGATCAGCTACGCGATCATCGCCGTCAGCTTCCCGTTCTGGCTGGTGGCGACGTCGTTTCCCGTGCTGCTGGTGTTCGCGACCGTGCTCGGCGTCGGCTACGGCGGCTGGGTCGCGTTGCAGCCGGCGGTCGTCGCCGAGGTGTTCGGGCTGCGTGGCCTCGGCGGCCTGGTGGGGCTCATCTACACCGCGGGCGGGATCGGGGCGCTGTTCGGTCCGCCCGCAGCCGGGGCGCTGATCGACCTCACCGGGGGCTACCGATGGTCCATCGCGGCCGCCATGCTGTGCGGTGTCGGCGCATTCGCCGCACTCCTGCCCCTGGGCCGGGGCGGTTCTCCGACGTCGCCGCAGCGCTGTTAGCATGGTCAGCCGAGTGTTCGGCGTGCTCGCTCGATCCGGGTCTGCCCCTGATCCGGGTCGCGCCGCCGAAGCCCCGTAAACGTCCCAGGCAGGAAGAACTCGAGGCAGACGCGTGGCCAACATCAAGTCCCAGATCAAGCGGGTCAAGACCAACGAGAAGCGCCGGCAGCGCAACAAGTCGGTCAAGTCCGCCGTGCGGACGGCGGTTCGGCGCTTCCGTGAGGCCGCCGAGGCCGGCGACACTGACAAGGCCATCGAGTTGCAGAAGGCCGCCGCCAAGGCGCTCGACAAGGCTGCCAGCAAGGGCGTGATCCACAAGAACCAGGCGGCCAACCGCAAGTCCGCGATGGCCAAGCGGGCCCACTCCCTGGTCGGGAGCGCGTAACCCCGCGCCGGTCCGGAGCGAGTTCCCCGTAGGGCCGGTCCGAGCCGGCCTGACGCCGATGGCGCTGCCCACTCCCGCGGGGCAGCGCCATCGGCGTGCTCGGAACCGCCCGCGACGGGCTCAGTGCATCCCGCGGGCCTCGACGATCCGGCGCACCGCCCGCTCCAGCGCGTAGCCGGGATCGACCGCCGCCCCCTTGACGTCGGCGTTGACCGCGGCGGCCGCCGCAAACGCCGTCGACAGCCCCTCGGGACGCCACGCCCGCACCTGCCCCTGGGCCTTGCGGATCTTCCACGGCGGCATGCCGAGGACGCCGGCGAGCCGGTTGGGGTCGCCCCGCCCGGCCGCACCGACCTTGGCCAGCGTCCGCACGGCGTCGGCCAGCGCGTCGGCGACCAGCACCGGGGCCACCCCGAGCACCAGCGCCCAGCGCAGCGCCTCGAGCGCACCCGCCTGGTCGCCCGCCACGGCCTTGTCCGCCACCACGAATCCCGAGACCTCGGCACGGCCACGGTGGTAGCGACGCACGGCCTGCTCGTCGACGACCCCGCCGGTGTCGGCCACCAGTTGCGCCGTCGCGGCGGCGAGCGCGCGCAGGTCGGACCCCACGGCCTCGATGACCGCGGCGACAGCGGCACCGGTGATCTTCCCGCCGAGACGGCGTACCTCGTCCCGGACGAAACCGACCCGCTCCTCCTGACGGGTGAGTCGCTCACAGCGAGTCAGCACGGCGCCCACCTTGCGCAGATCGTCGGCGAGCGACTTGCCGCGCGCCCCGCCGGGGTGCAGGACGATCAGCACGATGCGCTCGGCGGGTTCGGCGGCGTAGCGGGTGAGGGCCGCGGTCAGCTCCTTGCCCGCCTCGTGCGCGCCCGCGACCACCACCACCCGGCCCTCGTCGAACAGCGAGGGGCTCAGATACTCGGACAGCTGTCCGGGGGTGAGGTCGGTGGCACGGAGGCGGCGCACCTCGGTCTGCGGGTCGGCCGCTTGCGCCGCGGCCACCACCGCCCGCACCGAGCGCTCCACCAGCAGCTCCTCCTCGCCCACGATCAGCTGCAGCGGTGCGGGGACGGACGGTGCGGAAGCGCAGCGGGTCACGCTCGCCATGGTGGCCCACCGGCGCCCGGGGAGGTGATCCGGCTGCCGGATATCGAACCCCGGCTGGGCGGAACGGGCGTTCGTATCGTAACGTGTCCGCGATCCCGCCGGACCCGCCGTTGGTACCCGGGAGACAACCGCATATGGCTCATCCAGAGGGGCAGAGGGAACGGCCCGACGAAGCCCCGGCAACCGGCGTCGCGCGAGCATCGCGCGCGACGATCACGGTGCCAATTCCGACCCGCAGCGCGCGGGGAAGATGAGGAGACCTCACGATGACACTGACTGCCGACGTCCAGGCCACCGCTCTCGATCTCGGGCCCGCTCGTGCCCTCTCCTGCCGCGAGTGCGGCCATCGGACCGCACTCGCCGCCGAGTTCGCCTGCCCGCAGTGCTTCGGCCCGCTCGAGGTCGCCTACGAGTTCGCCGGGGTCACCCGCGAGTCGATCGAGGCCGGCCCGAAGTCGATCTGGCGCTACCGCCATCTGCTGCCGGTTCCCTCCGACGTCCGGACCCACCCCAACACCGAGCCCGGGCTGACCCGGCTCATCCAGGCCGACCGGCTCGCCGCCGAGCTGGACGTACGGAAGCTGTGGGTGAAGGACGACACCGGAAACCCCACCCACTCCTTCAAGGACCGGGTCGTCGCCGTCGCGCTGGCCGCGGCCCGTGAGCTCGGCTTCACCGTGCTGTGCTGCCCCTCCACCGGGAACCTCGCCAATGCGGTCGCCGCCGCGGCGGCCAGGGCGGGTTGGGACTCGGTCGTCCTCATCCCCTCCTCTCTGGAACCGGCCAAGATCCTCACCACCGCCGTCTACGGCGGCACCCTGATCGCCGTGGACGGCACCTACGACGACGTGAACCGGCTCGCCACCGAGCTCGCCGCCGAACATGACGACTGGGCGTTCGTGAACGTCAACGTCCGGCCGTACTACGCCGAGGGTTCCAAGACCCTGGGATACGAGGTGGCCGAGCAGCTCGGCTGGCGGCTGCCCGACCAGATCGTCGTCCCGGTGGCGTCGGGCTCGCAGCTGACCAAGGTGGACAAGGGCTTCACCGAGTTCGCCTCGCTGGGTCTGGTCGAGCCCACCGGGTATCGGGTGTTCGGCGCCCAGGCCGCCGGCTGCTCGCCGGTCGCGAAGGCGTTCGAGGACGGCCACGATCTCGTCGCGCCGGTCCGCCCCGACACGATCGCGCGATCGCTGGCCATCGGCAATCCGGCCGACGGCCCCTACGTGCTCGACGTCGTCCGCCGCACCGGCGGGGCGGTCGGTCACGTCACCGACGAGGAGATCGTCGAGGGGATCCGGCTGCTCGCCCGCACGGAGGGCGTGTTCGCTGAGACCGCGGGCGGGGTCACCGTCGCGACCGCGAAGAAGCTGATCGAAACCGGGAAGCTCGACCCGGACGCCGAGACCGTCCTGCTGATCACCGGGGACGGACTCAAGACCCTCGACGCAGTGTCCGGTCAGGTCGGCCCGACCGCGAGCGTGCCGTCCACCACCAAGGCTGTCCGCGAGGTTCTGGCCGGGCGCGGCTGAGCGGCGTCGGCGCCGGCGGGCGGGTAGCGGGTCGCCGCGGCTGACCAGGGTCAGCTCGTCCGTCCCGGCGTTGTCGCGCGCCGTGACGACGGCGGTGTCGCCGGCCAGATCGGTTCGGCGCACCGCTACCCCGGCCCGGATGAGGACATCCATCAGATGCGGGCTCGGATGGCGGTAGGTGTTGCCCGCACCCACGCTGACCAGGGCAACCCGCGGTGCGACGGCGCTCAGGAAGGCCGCGGAGCTGTAGCGCGAGCCGTGGTGGGGCATCTTGAGCACGTCGGCGCGCAGCGGAATCCCCGCCGCGAGCAGGTCTGCCTGGCCTGCCAGCTCGACGTCGCCGGTGAGCAGCACCGTGCCCGCCGCGGTAGCTGCCCGCACGACCAGCGAACCGTCATTCACCGCGGTGCCGTCGTCGGGATCGACCCACTCCGCGGGGTGGGCCGGACCGATGACCTCGAGCGTCAACGCGGGCCATGCCAACCGTTGCCCGGCCACCAGCCCGACGAGCGGCGCGCCTGCCGCCGCGGCCTGCCTGCCCACCAGCTCAAGCGCCCAACCCGGCTGTCGGGACGGCCCGACCGCAACGGCGCCCGCCGCCCGCCCGCGCAGCGCCCCGGCCAACCCGCCGACGTGGTCGGCGTGCAGGTGGCTGAGCACGACGAGATCGAGCGCGCGGATCCCGAGCCGGCGAAGGCATCCGTCGACCGGCCCGTCCTCCGGGCCGGCGTCGATCAGCACGGCCCGCCCCGGCCGGCCGGTGGCGAGCACCAGCGCGTCGCCCTGGCCGACATCGCAGGCGACGACGGCCCATCCGATGGGTGGCCAGCCCGGCGGCACGATCCGGGTCGGGACCAGCACCAGCAGCAGCCCGAGCAGCGCCGCCAGCAGCACCGTGCGCCGCCGCGGCGAACGCCCGAGGGCGATCGCGGCCAGCAGCACACCGGCGAGCAGCATCGCACCGCCCCACCCTGTGGGCCAGGCCACCAATGCTCCCGGGACCGCGGCGGCTCGGTCGGCCACCGTGACCAGCCAGCCGACGGCGGGCCCGGCCAGCCAGGCACACCCCTGGGCGAGCGGGGCGCTCAGCGGGGAGAGCGCCGCGGCCAGCACACCGAGCACGGTGGCGGGCGCGACCGCGGGCACCACCAACAGGTTCGCGACGACCGAGACCAGGCTGACCTGGCCGCTGAGGCCGGCGATGAGCGGGGCGGTGGCGAGGCCGGCCGCGGTCGGCACCACCAGCGCCTCGGCCGCGCCGGGCGGCACGCCGCGGCGGCGAAGTGCGCCCGCCCACCCCGGCGCGACGAGCACCAGCGCCGCGGTGGCCAGCGCGGACAAGGCGAAGCCCGGATCGATCGCGAGGCGCGGATCGGCCAGCAGCAGGGCCAGCGCCGCGGCGGCGAGCGCCGGGACGGCGGAGCGGCGCCTGCCCAGCGCGAGGGCCAGCAGCACCACTCCGCCCATGACGGCGGCGCGCAGCACGCTCGGCGACGGCCGGGCCAGCACCACGAACCCGAGGATCGCCGCGCCGGCGCAGACCGCGGCGAGCCGCGGATCGGCCCGCAGCAGCCGCAGCAGTCCGAGCACCGCACCACCGATGATCGCGAGATTTGCGCCGCTGACGGCCGTCAGATGGGTGAGCCCGGCGGCGCGGAAATCCTCCTCCACCTCGGCTGGGACCCCGCGGGTGTCGCCGATCGCCAGACCGGGCAGCAGGCCCGCCGAGCCGTCCGGCAGCACCCGCGCGGCGTCCCGCAGTCCGTCGCGCAGCACTCCGGCCGCACCCTGCCACCACGAGGGCGGGCCGATATCGCGCGGTGGATCCGCCACCCGCAACACAGCGATCGTCAGGTCCCGGCGCTGGGCGGGAACGAGCCGCCCGTCCGCGGTGACCTGCTGGCCGGGCAGCAGCTCGGCCCACCCCTCGGGCGGGGCGAGCAACACCACCCGGCCGGCGGAGACCCAGGTCTCGGCTCCGATCTGGATGCTGACCAACTCGGCGGGCACCAGCACCTGCGTGACGCCGCCGGGTCGCGAGCCGTAGCCTGCGCCGCGCAGCGGCCTCGGGTCGTCGGACAGCTCGACCCGCAGGGTGGCCGACGCACCGCGCTCGGCCGCCGCCGCCAGCGGGTGGCCCTGGACCAGGAACGCGTGCGTGCTCACCAGAACGCCGGCCGCGGCGGCGGCTCCGGCGGCCGCGAGCACGGCGGCCGGCCACCGGCGCCGCCGGGTCAACAGGGCGGCGGCGGCCGCCGCGACGGTCGCCACGCCGGTCACGACAAGAGCGGCGAGGGTCCCGGCCAGCAGCCCGAGCAGCATCGTCGCCCAGGCCGCCAGTGCGGCCGGAACGAGCCGCAGGTCGACGGGCGCCCGCGGCTCGTCGGGCGCGGCCATCAGACGGTCACCAGATCGCGCAGCTGACCGAACCGGCGGGCACCGATGCCCTCGATCTCCCGCAGCTGTTCGACCCGGCTGAACCGGCCGTTGCGGGTCCGCCACTCCACGATCCGCGATGCGGTGACGGGCCCCACCCCGGGCAGCCCGTCGAGCTGCTCGACGGTGGCCCGGTTCAGGTCGATCTTGCCGCGGGCTGCGGGCCGGCCTGCGCCCTGGGCGCCACCGCCCCCGTCGGGCGCCCCGGGCACGCCGACCGCGATCTGCTCGCCGTCGACGACCCGGCGGGCCAGGTTCGTCGCGGTGAGATCGGCCCCGGGCAGCGGCCCGCCGGCCACCTCGATGACGTCGGCGACCCGCGACCCCTCCGGCACCCGCACCAGACCGGGCCGAACCACCTTGCCCACGACGCTGACCACCAGCGGCGCCGCCGCATCGGCTGAAGCCGGCGCCGCGGCGCCGGTCGGATCCGGGCTGACGGTGACCAGACCGGCCGCGGGCAACGCGGGCACCGGCTCCGGCCGGGGCCGGCCCACCCACACCCCCACCGCGGCGACAATCGCCGCGATCGCCGTGACCAGCGTCAGCGCGACGGCGCCGGGGCGGCCGGGATCGAGTCGCGCACCACGCCAGCCCTCCGGAACCCACCGGCGCACGGCCGAACCGGCCCTGCCGCGGATGGCCGTCCCGACCCGGGTTCCGACACCGGCCCGCTGGGCTTCGGCCGGGGCGGCCGTGATCGGCAGCGGCACGGTCGGCGACTCCTCGGCGAGCTCCGGACGCGTCGCGAGCGCGCCCAGCACGCTCGCGAGGCGCCCTCCGGCATCCCCTGACCGAACCACGGCGCCGACGTTAGAGCCGGCGGATGCCCGGCGGCCCCAGATCGTCGGAGACTGTGGACAGCCGGACCCCGATGGGGACAACCCGGCCAGCCCGCGACCCGCCGGCCCGGAATCGTCGGTGCCGAATGGCAGGCTGGGCCGGGGGCGTCAGCTGTCCCGGCGCGGCACCACCACCACCCCGAGCAGTCCCACCCCGGCGTGCGCACCGATCACTGCGCCGACCTCGGACACCAGCAGCCGCGCCGCGTCCGGCAGCCGTTCCCGCAGCCGTTCGGCCACCTCGTCCGCCCGGCTCGCGGCTCCCAGGTGATGGACGGCCAGGTCGGCGCCCGCCCCCGCCGCCTGTGCGGCGAGATCGACGAGCCGTTGGACCGCGCGCGCGGTGGTCCGCACCTTCTCCAGGGCCATGATCCGGCCCTCGGCCAGGTGCAACAGAGGCTTGACCGCCAGCGCCGTGCCGAACAGTGCGGCCGCCGCGCCGATCCGGCCACCGCGGCGCAACCGGTCGAGGTTGTCGACGGAGAAGAACACCCGGCAGCGCCCGGCCACATCGGCCGCCGCCGCCTCGACCTCTGCCTCGCAGGCGTCGGCGTCGGCGGCGTCGGCCGCGGCGAGCACCGCGTAGCCGAGTCCCATCGCCAGCGCTCTGGAGTCGACGACCCGCACCCGGCCCGCGCCGACCCCCTCGGCGGCCAGCCGAGCCGCCTCCCAGGTCCCGGACAGTTCACGGGACAGATGCACCGACACCACCCCGCTGGCCCCCGCGTCGAGCGCCTCGCGGAACACCGCGGCGAAGGCGGCAGGCGTGGGGCGGGAGGTCTGCACGTCGAGGCACCGGTCGGCGAGCGCGGCGATCAGCTCCGCCGGTCCGATGTCGGCGCCGTCACGACCGATCCGGTCACCGATCCGGACCTCGAGCGGAACGATGCGGATGCCGCGCTCGGCGGCAAGGCCAGGGGGAAGGTAGGCGGTCGAATCGGTCACCACGGCGACGGGCACGAGCCACCCTATGACAGAGGCGTGGACCGGTCGCGGACCCGTCCGGCGAGCCGCGCCGCCAGCGCCGCACCTACCCGCGCGTGGGCCTCCCATCCCCAGTGGAGGCCGTCCGGGTTACCGCGACCGCTGTGCACATGCTCCCCGACCAGCGCCGGGAGGTCCAGGAGCGCGACCTGGGCCGCGGCGGCCCAGCCCCGCGTCGCCCGCTCGGCGGCACGCCGGCCGGGATGCATCCCGCCGTAGGCGGGCGCTCGATGCACCGAGGGCAGCATCGCGACGACGGGGATGCCCGGCCGGATCATCGTCACCGCGCGCCGGCAACGCTCCAGGTAGCCGACGGTGAGCCGCGGGGGCAACGCGACAGGGCCGCCGCCGGGCAACACACCCAGCGCCCGGCTGAGCGCCGGTTGCGTCCGTTGGTAGCCGGAGCGGACGGCGCGGCGCAGCGGTTCGGGCCGCAGCACCGGGATCAGTTCCCGCAACGCGGTCGGCAGCGGCGAGGGCAGGCTGTCCATCCCGCCGACGCCGAGCACCAACGCGTCGACCTGGGATAACACCGACCAGACGCGGGGATCGTGGGTCAGCGCGTGCCAGGCGTGCCGAGCCGTCCAGCCGATACCGGCCACCAGTTCCGCGCGTCCGCCCAACGCGGCGGCGGCGACATTGGGCCATAGCCGCGGCTCGTCGGCGGGCTCGGCGCGCACCGGGCCGTGAAAGGCGAGGGAGTCGGCGAGCACGAGCAGGACCGGCCCGGCCACCTCTACCCCGCGACTCCCACGTTGTATCCGGACAGCCGCCAGCGCGGGTGATCGCTGCGCCGGGCAAGCACTGCCCACCGGGCGTTGCCGATCCCGCCGATCGACGGCCACACGGCCTCGGGCAGCTCGAGCAGCCCCGACACCAGGCCGGCGATGAGCCCGCCGTGTGCGACCAGCAGCACGGTCGGCTCGTCACCGCAGCCGGGTACGGCGAACTCGGCGTCGAGCTCGCGCACCACCGGCAGCGAGCGGGCGACCACCTGCACCCGCGACTCGCCACCGGGCGGCACCCAGTTCGGGTCGGACCGCCACGTGGCGATCGCGCCGGGCCAGTCGTCCTCGATCTCCTCGACCGAACGGCCCTGCCACTCCCCCAGATGGGTCTCGCGCAGCCGGTTGTCGAGGTTGATGGGCAGGCCGGTGGCCGCCGCGATCTCGCGGGCGGTGTCGACGGCGCGGCTCAGGTCGGAGCTGATGAGCCGCACCGGCTGGAACTTGGCCAGCACCGGGGCGGCGCGCACCGCCTGGGCCCGGCCCTCGTCGGTGAGCTGGGAGTCCAGATGTCCCTGCATCCGACCGGCCAGGTTGTGACCGGTCTGCCCATGGCGCAGCAGAATCAACCTGCGGACGCTCACCCGGCGACACCCGTACTGCCACCGGCATCGCCGGCGTCGGCGGAACCGGCCTCCGGGAACGAGATCCGCGGACAGTCCTTCCACAACCGATCCAGCCCGTAGAAGCCGCGCTCCTCGGCGTGCTGCACATGGACGACGACGTCGGTGAAGTCGAGCAGCACCCACCGTCCCTCGCGGGCGCCCTCGCGCCGGGTCGGATTGACGCCGTGCTCGCGCAGCTTCTCCTCGACCTCGTCGACGATCGCCTGCACCTGACGCTCGTTGGGCGCCGAGGCGATCACGAAGCAGTCGGTGATGACCAGCTGGTCGGACACATCGAGGACGACGATGTCGCTGGCCTTCTTGTTCGCGGCGGCCACCGCGGCCACCCGGGCCACATCGAGCGCCTGATCGGTCGCCGTCACAGTTCCCCTTCCCGTCCGCACCGGTCCTTCACCGCCGCAACATCCCGATTGTCCCAGCCCGCAGCGCCGCTGACGCGCAGGGTTCGCCGGGCGGCCCTGTGCTGGACAGGCCTGGCCACGGCGCTGATACTCGAACGACCATCCTGAAAACGCGTGTTCGTACCGACAACATTCGGACTCACCGGGAACGGCCTGGAAATCCGAGATCGTCCATGTCCATCTCGACTGAATCCGTTCCCGGCGGGCGGTATGCGGAAGGTCCGGCGGTGGAGCCGTTCCCCGCCGGGAGCTTACACGGACAGGGAGGCAACTGATCATGGTTGAACACGTCGATCGTGAGGCTCCTGTGATCCCGGCAGGCACGAAGGTGACCAGGGACATTCCGGTCGGCACCAGGGTGACCGAGGCCGATTTCGGGGCCGGGGCGGAGCCCGCCGGCCCGCAGGAGGTTCAGGTCGGCGCCGGCGGAGATCCGCTGATGATCGGAATTCCGGTCTTCGTCGTCGGTTCGCTGGTGCTCGGGATGGCCCTGATCGGGGCGGTACCCGCGGCCGCGCTACCCGGCATCGTCCCGGTGATCCTGGCATCGACCGCGGTATTCCAGCTCATCTCCACGATCTGGGCGGTCCTGCTCGGCCAGGGAATGGTCGCCTGCATCATGGCCCTGTTCTCCGGATTCTGGGCCAGCCTCGCCGCGCTCCTGGTCGGTCAGGCCCATAACTGGTATGGCACGGCCGCGGTCCAGGCTTCGAGCCAGGTGCAGCTGATCTTCTTCATCGCCTGGGACGTGTTGTTCTTCTTCCTCCTGCTCACGATGCTGCGACTGCCCGCCGTCTACCCGGCGATCCTCGTGCTCGCGGTGAGTGCGGTCACCCTCGTGATCCTGGGGATCGAGTTCCCCGGTGTCACGCAGCCGCTGTTCATGGCGGCAGGCGCGTGTGTTCTGGCGTTCGGCGCCCTGGGGCTGTGGGTCTTCCTGCACATCGGCTCGGTCGCGCTCGGCGGGCCGCCGCGGCCGGCGCTGGGGCCGCCGTTGATCAAGTAACGCCGCCGGCGCCGTCGCGCCGGGCGGGCCGGTCAGCGGCTGCCGCAGGCCGGTACAGCCCGCGCTTGGAGATGTACTGGACGACGCCGTCGGGCACCAGGTACCAGATCGGTCTGCCCTTGGCGACCCGACGGCGGCAGTCGGTGGAGGAGATGGCCATGGCCGGGACCTCGACCAGCGTCGCGGCGCCGTCCGGCAAATGCTCATTGCCGAGCTCGTAGCCGGGCCGGGTGACCCCGATGAAATGCGCGTAGCCGAAGAGCTCGTGGACGTTGCGCCAGGACAGGATCTGGGCCAACGCGTCGGCGCCGGTGATGAAGTAGAGCTCGGCGTCGGGCAGTGCCGCATGCAGGTCGGCGAGGGTGTCGGTGGTGTAGGTGGGACCGCCGCGGTCGATGTCGACCCGGCTGACCGAGAACCGCGGGTTCGACGCCGTCGCGATCACGGTCATCAGATAGCGGTCCTCGGCCGGGCCGACGTCGCGCTCGGTCTTCTGCCACGGCTGCCCCGTCGGCACGAAGAGGACCTCGTCGAGGGTGAAAAGGTCGGCGACCTCGCTGGCCGCCACGAGATGCCCGTGATGAATCGGATCGAACGTCCCGCCCATGACCCCGATCCTGCGCTGCACCCGCGAAGACTAATGTCTTGTGGCCGCGGACCGGGCTGCGCCCCGCCGTCTCCTCACACCGGCAGCAACGCCTCGACGACGTCGGCGAGCTGCCCGGCGGTGCGGCACTCGTGCATCGGCAGCATATCGGCATAGCGCAGCGCGGCGGAATCGCCGCTGCCCCACTGCCTGCGCGGTTCGGGGTTGAGCCAGTGCGCGTGCCGGGTCTGGCCCACCAGCCTGCGCAGCACCGTGAGGTTCGGGTCGCGGTAGTTGTTGCGCGCGTCGCCGAGGATGAGCAGCGAGCTGCGCGGGGTGACCGCGTCGCCCCAATATTCGGCGAAGGTGCCGAACGAGCTGCCGTAGTCGCTGTGCCCGTCGAACGAGACGAGCCGCGCCTCGCGCAGCACCCGGTTCATCACGCCGGACAGCTCGGCTCCGGGTTCGAACAGGTGGGTGACCTCGTCGGTGCGCTCGACGAAGGCGAACACCCGCACCTTGCTGAACTGCTCGCGCAACGCCTGGACCAGCAGCAGCGTGAAGTGGCTGAACCCGGCGACCGAACCGGACACATCGCAGAGCACCACCAACTCCGGACGGCCGGGACGGCGGGTCCGGAACGCGGGTTTGATCGGCACACCGCCGGTGGACATCGAACGACGCAGGGTCCGGCGCATGTCGAGCTCCCCGCGTTTGGCGTGCCGGCGCCGCACGGCGAGCCGCGAGGCCAGCCGGCGGGCCAGCGGGTGCACGATGCGCCGGAGCTGGGCGAGCTGTTCGGCGTAGGCGGAGAGGAACTCGACCTGCTCGGCCTGCATGGGCACGGCGGTCCGGGCCACCTGCTCCCTGCCGAGGGTCTCCGCGGTCCGCCTGCGCACCTCGTCGTTGATCATCGCGCGGAACCGGGCGATCCGCTCGCGGATCGCCCGGCGCGCGATCTCGTCCGCGAACCGGCTGGGCTCCTCGTCGTGCGCCGCGCGCAGGTCATCCATGATCTGGGCGAGCAGCGTCTCCGGGGAGAGCAGCCGCAGCGCCTGGTAGGCCGACCAGCTGGGTGCGGCTCCCGAGCGCTCCGCACCGACGCCGGCCGCTCCCGACCGGCCGAGCGCCTCGACGGCGGCGCGGGCGAGCTCGGCCAACGCCGCATCGTCGTCGTTGCGCAGCAGATCGGCGAGGAGGTCGCGCAGTGCCCCGATGTCGACCGGACCGGCGTCGCCGTCCCCGATGCGGGGGACGTCGACCTCGCCGCTCCCCGCGCCGATCGCGGCCGGGAAATAGAGATCGAACAGGGCGTCGAAGACCTGGCGCTGACCCGACCGGCGCAGCAGCGCCGCAGCCAGACCCTCGCGGACCTGCTCGCGGTGCAGCAGATCGAGCACGGTGACGACTTCGGCGGCGTCGACGGTCTCCCCCGGGCCGACCGCCACACGGTGACGGCGCAGCGCGCCGACGAAATCGACCAGGTGCCCGGGCAGCCCGTGCGCGGGACCTGCTCCCGGGCCGATGGTCCCGGCGGTGCTCATCGCGTCATCATGCCCGCCGGCGGGCCGATACGGGGATGTTGCGGGTCACCCACGCCGGCGGTCGAGGGACATCGTCAAGCGGATCACCCGTGAAGCGAAGCGACAGGGCCTCGACTTCGCTCTCCATCGGGAGGGCGCCAACCACACGGTGTACTCGCCCGACGGGCTGATGATCCCGATTCCCCGACCAGCGGGCCGGCCAGCCGACCAAACAGGACTGACCAGCGTCATCGTCGCGGGCGGGTGAGCCGCCCTAGTTGAGGCGCAGCTCGGCGGCCGCCTTGAGCTGGTCGGACTGGTGTTTGAGCACGACACCCAGGGTCGTGCGGACGGCGTCGTCGTCGAGGGTGTCCAGGCCCAGCGCGAGCAGGGTGCGGCCCCAGTCGATCGTCTCCGCCACCGACGGCGCCTTGCGCAGCTCCAACTCGCGCAGCACCCGCACGGTCCGCACCAGCGCCTCCACCAGCGACTCCGCTAGCTGCGGGACGCGGCTCGCGACGATGCGCCGCTCCAGCTCGGCGTCGGGGAAGTCGAGATGCAGGAACAGGCAGCGCCGCTTGAGCGCCTCGGACAGCTCGCGGGTCGAGTTCGAGGTGAGCAGCGCGAACGGGCGCCGCGACGCGACGATGGTGCCCATCTCCGGCACCGTGACCTGGAAGTCCGAGAGCACCTCCAGCAACAGGCCCTCGACCTCGACGTCGGCCTTGTCGATCTCGTCGACGAGCAGCACCGTCGGCGCGGACCGGCGGATCGCGGTCAGCAGCGGCCGGGGTAGCAGGAACTCCTCGGAGAAGACGTCGTCGCGCGTCTCGTCCCAGGACTCGCGCCCCTGCCCCGCCGTGATCCGCAGCAGCTGCTTGGCGTGGTTCCACTCGTAGAGCGCGCGCGCCTCGTCGATGCCCTCGTAGCACTGCAGCCGGACCAGCCCCGAGCTCGTCGCCGCGGCGACGGCCTTCGCCAGTTCGGTCTTGCCGACGCCGGCCGGGCCCTCGACGAGCAGCGGCTTACCCAGCCGGTCGGCGAGGTAGACGGTGGTCGCCACGGCGGTCGAGGCCAGGTAGCCGGCCTCGGCCAGCCGCTCGGTCACCTCCGCGACCGAGCCGAACAGCGGGGACTGGGGAACGCTCACCCGGGCCATCCTGCCCTGGCGGCGGGCCCCGCGGCCAACCCGAGCGCCACCGGCCACCGATCAGGACACCAGAACTCCGCCCGGGACTATCGCGCAGCGATCGTCCCGTGTCGGCCCGTAATTGTCGGAGCCCTGCGTGGCCGGTCGCCCAGAACGTCGGGGGCGGAGTCCACCATGGGGTGGTGACGTCGATCGAGACCGAGACCGAGTTGCGCGAGCGGGCCGAGCAGGTGCTGGCCACGCTGGCGGGCCCCGGGGCCCGGCTGCGCGAGGACCAGTGGACGGCGATCCGCGCGCTGGTCGCCGAACGCAGGCGCGCCCTCGTCGTACAGCGCACGGGGTGGGGCAAGTCGGCGGTGTACTTCGTGGCCACCGCGCTGCTGCGGGCCCAGGGCGCCGGGCCGACGGTGATCGTCTCGCCGCTGCTGGCGCTGATGCGCAACCAGATCGACGCGGCCGCCCGCGCCGGCATCCGGGCCGCGACGGTCAACTCCGCCAATATCGACGACTGGGACGCCACCTACGCGGCCATCGACGCGGGCGCGGTCGACGTGCTGCTGGTCAGCCCGGAGCGGCTCACCAACCCCGACTTCCGGGACCGGGTGCTGCCCCGGCTCACCGCGACCGCCGGAATGCTGGTGGTCGACGAGGCGCACTGCGTGTCGGACTGGGGGCACGACTTCCGGCCCGACTACCGCAGGCTGCGCGCGCTGATCGCCGAGCTTCCCGCCGGGATACCGGTGCTGGCCACGACGGCGACCGCCAACGACCGGGTGGTCACCGACGTCACCGAACAGCTCGGGCTGGGCAGCGAACACACCGGCGACACGCTCGTGCTGCGCGGCTCACTGGACCGGGCCAGCCTGCGGCTGGCCGTAGTGCGGCTGCCGACCCCCGCGGCGCGGCTGGCCTGGATCGCCTCCCGGCTCGACGCGCTGCCCGGCGCCGGCATCGTCTACACGCTCACGATCCAGGCGGCGGAGGAGGTCGCGGAGTTCCTGCGCGAGCGCGGGCACGCGGTCGGATCCTATACCGGCAAGACCGACCCTGAGGCCCGGCTCGCCGCGGAGGCCGACCTGCTGGCGAACCGGGTCAAGACACTGGTCGCGACGAGCGCGCTCGGTATGGGCTTCGACAAACCGGACCTCGGCTTCGTCATCCACCTCGGCGCGCCGGCCTCACCGGTCGCCTACTACCAGCAGATCGGCCGGGCGGGGCGCGCGCTCGACCGCGCCGAGGTGATCCTGCTGCCCGGCCGGGAGGACCGCGATATCTGGGCCTACTTCGCCTCGCTGGCCTTCCCGCCCGAATCCCTGGTACGGCAGACGCTGGAGGTGTTGTCGCAGGTCCCACAGTCGACGGCCGCGCTGGAGACCCGCATCGACCTGTCGCGGACCCGTCTGGAGATGCTGCTGAAGGTCCTCGACAGCGACGGCGCGGCCAGGCGCGTCAAGGGCGGCTGGATCAGTACCGGCGAGCCGTGGGTCTACGACGGTGAGCGGCACCGCCGCATCGCCGCCGCCCGCCGGGCCGAGCAGCAGGCGATGCTCGACTATCTGGACGCCGACGGGTGCCGGCTCGTCTTCCTCCGCCGGCAGCTCGACGACCACGACGCGACCGCGTGCGAGCGGTGCGACGTCTGCACCGGGACGGTCTGGTCCCCGGACGCCGACGCCACCGCGATCGAGGCGGCCGCCGAGCGGATCGGCCGACCCGGGGTCGAGCTGGCCCCGCGCAAACAATGGCCGGCCGGGATGCGCGAGCTCGGCGTCGCCGCATCGGGCCGGATCCCGGCCGGCGAGCTGGCCGAGCCGGGCCGGGTCATCGGGCGGCTGTCCGATATCGGCTGGGGCACCCGGCTGCGTGCGTTGATCACCGACAAGGACGCCCCGCTCCCGGAGGACGTGCTCGACGCGTGCGTCCGGGTGCTGGCGGCGTGGAGCTGGGCGCAGCGGCCGGCCGCGGTGCTCGGCGTCGGCTCGCGCACCCACCCCCACCGGCTCGACCACCTGGTCGGGCGCCTCGCCGAGATCGGACGCCTGCCGCTGCTCGGCACGCTCGCCCCGGCCGGCCCGCGGCCCGGCGCGCACGAGAACTCCGCGCAACGGCTCGCCGCCGTCTGGGTCGGCTTCGACGCGGGCTCGCTGCCCGATCTGTCCGGTCTGGACGGTCCGGTCCTGCTCGTCGACGACCTGGTCGACAGCGGCTGGACGATGACCGTCGCCGCCAGGGCGGTGCGGCTGGCCGGAGCGCCCGCGGTACTGCCGTTCGCGCTGGCTCAGGTGGGCTGAGCCGGCCGCGCCCACCCCACCAGCAGCCGGCTCAGCTCCTTGCCGACCACCGTCGTCCCCGGTCTGGCCTCGGGTGGTTCACCGGCCGCGGGCACCACCGCGATCAGCAGGTCGGCCGCGTTGAGCCTGCCCAGCGCCTCCCAGCGCTGCACCATGCCGACCAGCCACTCGGCCACCGGGCCGCCCGCCGGGCCGAACGCCTGCACCCCCGCCGGGCGCAGGCCCCCGTCCCCGGGCCGGCCGGGCGGATCGAGCACCAGAAGGGCAAGACCCTCGACCGGCTCGCCCGTCGCGGTCGGCTCCCGATCCACGAGCGCCACCGTGCCGCGGTCCGGGCCGATCCTCAGCAGCCGCCGCGCGAGCGGGCCGTCGACCGCCTCGCCGCTGGCCAGCACCCGGACGGTCGCCCGGTCGGCGAGCGCGAGCCAGAGCCCGAGCCCGTCCCACACGTCGGCCGGGCCGACCCGTACCCCGGTCGCCTGCACCGGGCCCGGATCGTCCAGCGCGGCGTCGTCCAGGGCGGCGGCGACCGCGACCGGATCAACCGTCGCGTCCTCGGCAACCTGCACCGTCAGCCCGTCGTCGGTCGTCGCGACGGGGGCCTCGGGGCCGGCACCGACCCCGCGCAGCCGGATGAAGGCGCAGCTGCGTACGGAGTCGCTGCGCAGCACACCGTCGCTGCCGAGGTCCAGCGCCATCGAGAGCTGGCTGCCGCGCACGGCCAGCGGCAGCACCAGCCGCCCGCCCGGCGCGAGCTGCTCGACCCATTCCGGGCGTACATCCCAGCTTCCGACGGTGAGGATGATCCGGTCGTACGGGGCGCCGTCGGGGTGGCCGAGGGCCCCGTCGCCCGCCACCAGCTCGATCCCCGCGACGCCGGCGGCGCGCAGGTTGTCCTCGGCCTGGGCGATCAGCTCGCCGTCGATATCGATGGAGATGACCGCCCCGGACGGCCCGACGATATGGGTCATGAGCGCGGCGTTGTAGCCGGTCCCCGCGCCGATCTCGAGCACCCGCTGGCCGGGGCGCAGGCCGAGCTGCTCGAGCATGATCGCCATCATCGAGGGCTGCGAGGCCGAGCTGATCGCGACGCCGTCGGCGAACTTCGTGGCGATCGCCTCGTCGGAGTAGGCGGTCTCGACGGTGCTCCCGGGCAGGAACAGATGGCGCGGCACCGTCGCGAACGCGTCGGCCACCGCCGGGGACCGAACCCGCGAGCCCCGACGCAGCTCATCGACCAGACGGGAACGTGCCCGTTCCGAGGAGACCATCGCCGCCCAGTGTGGCAGCAGCCCGGCGGGGTGTCAGGGATCCGGTGGACGCCTCAGGAGCGGGCCTCACACACCGGCGATCACCGCGGCGCGCTCCAGGCCGGCGACGGCGGCCCGGTGCAGCCGCAGCCCGACCGCCGGGTCGGCCTGGCCCGCCAGCGCCCTGGCGTGGGTACCCTCGATGACCACCGCGAGCTTGAGCCCGGCGAGCACGGTGTACCACTCGACGGCGGACAGGTCCCGGTCGCTGCGCGCCGCGTAGTGCGCCACGAGCTCGTCCGGGCCGGGGAGCGCACCGAGCTCGGCGAGCGGGCCGCCGGTGACCAGGTCCGGGCTGCCCTCCGGCCAGGTGACGAGCAGCCAGCCGAGGTCGAGCAGCGGGTCGCCGATCGTGCACATCTCCCAGTCGACGATGGCCGCGACCCGCGGCGCGTCGCGGGCGAGCAGCACGTTGTTGAGGTGGTAGTCGCCGTGCACGATCCCTGCGGGGGCGTCGGGCGGGCGGTGCGCGGTGAGCCAGCGCGCGAGCGCGTCGATGTGCGGGAGAGTCGAGCCCGGGTAGCCCGGCAGCTGGGAGTACGAAGCGAGGTGGTCGAGCCAGCGCGGAACCTGGCGGGCGAGGAAACCCTCCGGCTTGCCCATGTCCCCGAGCCCGATGGCGACGTGGTCGACGGAGGCGAGCCGGGCGAGCGCGGCGGCGGTGTCGAGGGCGGCCGCGTGCCGGGCGGCGGCGTCGGAGAGGTAGGGCTCCTCGATCGCCGCGCCGGGGTTGATCCCGTCCACCGCCTCCATCAGGTAGAAGACGACACCGCCCAGCACGTCCTCGTCCGTGCACCCGGCCACGTAGCCCGGATGCGGGACATCCGTGCCGGCGAGCGCGGCGAGCAGCCGCATCTCGCGCAGCAGGGCGGCGTTGCTGCCCGTCCTGGGGTGCTCGGGCGGGCGGCGCAGCACGAGGTCGCGGCCGGCCCAGCGCATCCGCAACACCACGTTCTGGGTGCCGCCGCCGATCCGGCCCACGTCCTCCACCGGGCCCTCGGGCAGCCCGGCCTGCGCGCCCCACCGGGCCACGGCCGCCATGTCGACGATATCGGGGGTCAGCCAGTCCGGTTGGGTCACGGTCCGCGCCATGCCCGGCACGCTAACGCCGCGGCTCTGCAGACGCGCCTGCCCGTTGAAGGAGTCCACAACGATCGCGCGGGCCCGGGAGTGACAACCGCCACTCCCGCGATCACGCTGCCGCTATGAGCAGCCAGAGCAACATGTCCGCGGGGGCGGGCCCGGCCTTCGGGCTCTGGTACGACTTCCGCAACCCGGACCCCGACCGCCCGTTCAGCTCCTTCTACTCCGAGGTCCTCGACCAGATCGCCTGGGCGGAGCGGCGCGGTCTGGACTCGGTGTGGCTGACCGAGCACCACTTCTGCGCCGACGGGTACAGCCCGTCACCGTTCGTGCTGGCCTCCGCGATCGCTCAGCGCACCTCGCGCATGCATATCGGCACCAACCTCATCGTCTCCCCGCTGCACAATCCGGTGCGGCTCGCCGAGGACGCGGCGACGCTGTCGCTGCTGTCGGGTGGCCGCTTCGACCTGGGCGTCGGACAGGGCTACTGGGCGCGGGAGTTCGCGGCGTTCGGCCGCGAGATCCACCATCGGCCGAGCCTGCTGGAGGAGGGCGTGGAGATCATCCGCAGGGCCTGGTCCGGCTCCACGGAGGGCTTCGAGGGCAAGCGCTACCGGCTCCCCCCTGTCTCCGTGACCCCCACGCCGGAGCAGCTGCCCCAGCTGCTGGTCGGGGCGATGGCCGACGTCGCGATCGCGCGGGCCGCCCGCATCGGCGACGGCTTCCTCAGCACCCAGAACTCCCACCACGACAGCTATCTCGCCGCGGTGGAGCGGCTCGGCAGGCCGGTGGCCGAGGCGAGGATCTACGCGGGGCAGTGGGCGATCATCGCCGACGACCCGGAGGAGGTCTGGTCCCGGATCGGGCGCCACGCGCTCTACCAGCTCAACGAGTACATCTCCTGGGGCGCCTTCGGCCCGCCGGACCGGGTTCCGCGGTTCACCGACCCCGCCCAGATCGTGGAGGCGGGTGCCTACCAGCTCATGGACGCCGAGGGGGCGGTGTCGGAGCTGACGGCGATGCTGCGCGCGAAGCCCCAGATCAAGGACGTGCACTTCTGGGCCCAGCTGCCCGGCGAGCCGGTCGAGAGCGGCTCGGAGCGCGTCGCCTACCTGGCCGACAAGGTGATGCCCGCCGTGCGGGAACGTCTGCAGGCGGTGCCGTGACCGAGCTCCTCGTCACCGAGTTCGTCGCGCGGGCGCGCCTGCACCATCCCACCGCCCGATCGTCGCGTACGAGCACGGTGAGGAGGTGCTCCGCTACCCGAGGATGTCGTGGTCGTGGGCGAGCCGCCGCGCACCGGCGTCGGAAAGACGGACAAGCGGCGGCTGCGCGCGCAGTATGCCGGACAGGCCCCGACGGAAAGGAAGTGAATCGTGGGTCGGACCTGGGTGGTGACCGGGGGCTCCCGCGGCATCGGGCGCGCGGTCGTCGACCGCGCGCTCGCCGAGGGGGACACGGTCCACGTCCTGGCCCGGTCCGTCGACCGGAAGTCATGGCCTGCCGTGGTCCGCGAGCGGGTTCTGCCCGTCCCGGTCGATATCACGGACCCCGACTCGGTCGCCGCGGCGTTCGTCACGGTCGAGCAGACGACGGGATCGATCGACGTGCTCGTGAACTCCGCGGGCGTGCACCGTGGCGGCCGGATCGACCAGCTGACCGACGCGACGTGGGGCCAGGTGCTGGCGACCAACCTGACCGGCGCGTTCACCGCCGTCCGCGCCGCGCGGCCGCTACTGTCCGCCGGCAGCGCGGTGATCAACATCGGGGCGGTGGTCGGGCTGCGCGGTTACCCCGGCGACGCCGCGTACGGCGCGGCGAAGGCGGGCCTGTACGGCCTGACCCAGACGCTCGCGATGGAACTCGCTCCGCACGGCATCCGCGTCAACCTGGTGATCCCCGGTTTCGTGGACACGACGATGACCGCGGGCCTCACCGATGTCTCCCGGGCCACGATCGTGGACGGGATCCCGCTGGGACGCCCCGGCCGCCCGGAGGAGATCGCCGACGTCGTGTGGGCGGTGGCCGGCGCGTCGTACATGACGGGCTCGACCGTCGCCGTCGACGGCGGGCTGCTCGCCTCGTTCGGGGCGCCGCCGAGAGGCGGCCGCGAGACACCGCGCTGACGGCTGACACGCGTGAGTCCCGCAGCGGAACGACCGTCTCAGGGCGCGACGAACACCGCGGTGGCGTGCTCGGTGTCGAGGTACTCCTTGACCGCGGCGATCTTGCCGTCACGCACCTCGAACAGGAAGTGGTAGAGGTTGTTGTAGACCCGGCCGTTCTTGAGTTCGGTGTAGGACTCCGTCTCCACCGCGACCCGGTCGCCCTCGGCGGTGAACCCGAGCGGGGTCAGCCGGATCGCGCCCGTCGTCGTCGACTCCGCGATCCCGGAGACCATCTCCTTGAACCCGGCCTTGTCCTTGGTCCCCGAGATGCCGGGGATGCTGCCCGCCACCCACCATTTGGCGTCGTCGGCGAGGCAGGACAGGATCCCGTCGACGTCGCCGCTGGAGAACACCTCCATGAACTCCGCGACGATCTGCTTGTTGCGCTCCTCGAGCGTGCTCATGCGAACCTCCGGTGGACGGGCGCGGTCACGCCGGAGCGGAGGCGGGCCGCGGATCAGGGGGTGAGCTGGCGGACGACCAGCTCGGCGTAGTGGTCGGCGATCTGGTCGATCGACAGCCGCCCGGCGGGGTCGAACCACTCGTTCGGACCGTTGATCATGTCCAGGACCGCCAGGGTGGTGAGCCGCGGGTCGTCGCAGCGGAACTCGCCCGCGCGGGCGCCGTCGGCCAGGTGCTGGGCGATCCGGTGCTGGTAGGCGCGGCGGTAGACCTGCACGGTGTCGAGCTTCTCGGGCGAGAGCGCCCGCAACTCGCGCCCGGCGACCCACCAGGCGTCGCGGTTGACGCCGATGTGCATCACGTGGGCGCGCACGAGGCGCGCGAGCCGCTCCCGGTACGAGCCGGGACCGTCCAGGATCGGCATCTGGTCGACGACCATGTCGCGGTCGACGACGAAGATGGCCTCGAGCAGCAGCTCCTCCTTGCTGCGGAAGTGGTGGTAGAGCGAGGCGGCCTGCATATCGGCGGCCTCGGCGATCGCCCGCATGCCGACCCCGTGGTAGCCGCGCTCCCGGAACAGGCGGGAGGCCAGCGCGATGAGCTCGGCCCTGCGGGCACCGTTTCGTCTGCTCTGCGACTCCTCGCGGTGCTGCGTGGCGGTCATGGTCGGGTCCTTCTCATCGCGGGTCCTTCCCTGCGAGGCCAGGATCCCACTCCCGGTGACGGCGGTGCCGAGGGCCGCTACCTCCGCGCCCCGCCACCACGGATCAGGCGGGTACCGCCGCCGTCGTGACGCCCATCCTGTGCAGCTCGGGCACGACCTTCTCGCCGAACAGCTTGAGGCTCGCCCGCACCTTGTCGAACGGCAGCCCGGCGAAGGACGGCGCGATGCTCGGCGAGAAGTCGCCGATGACGTCGATGCGGTGGCGGTACTTCTCGATGATCTGCTCGGGTGTGCCCCAGGCCTGGGTGTCGGCGTAGCCGGCGCCCGCGGCCTCCATGCCGGCCTCGCGGATCATGTCCGCGCCGACCTGGTAGGCCTCGTAGCCCTTGGTCTCGCGCCAGTGCGAGCCCGCGAAGTCGTAGTGCTTGATCACCGACAGGAAGTAGCGGCCCAGGTACTCCCGGGCAACCCGCTCGGCCTCCTCCGGGTCTTCGTGGCAGTACACGAAGTCCTGGGTGTGTACCGGGCCGGGCTCGACGCCGTGCGCCTCGCGGAAGACCTCGCGGTACTTGTTGATCGGCTCGGCGTGCATCTCGATCGGGTACTGGATGAACGTCATCATCCGCAGCCCGAGCTTGGCGATCACAGGCACCGAGTCCGGCGACATCGCGACGCCGTAGAGCCGGTCGTCCCAGGAGTAGTCCGGGTTGGGGCCGGGGCGGACCTGGATCCGCGGCTGCGGGTAGAACGGCCCGTCGTTCTCCACGTAGCCGTTGCGCAGACCGTCGATGATCACCGCGGCGGCCTCGTCGAAGCGCCCGCGCGCCTCGCCCATGTCGATCCCGAAGCCCTCGTACTCCATCTTCGCCAGGCCCCGGCCGAGGCCACAGATCACCCGGCCGCCCGAGAGGTGGTCGAGCATCGTCACCTTCTCGACCACGCGCATCGGGTCGTTCCACGGGACGATGATCGCGCCGGTGCCGAGCTTCACCCGGCTGGTGCGCGCGGCGAGGTAGGACAACAGCTGGGTCGGGTCCGGGCACATCGAGTAGTCGTCGAAGTGGTGCTCGGTGGACCAGACCGAGTCGAAGCCGTACTGCTCTGCCAGGACGCCGAGCTCGGCCTCCTGCAGGAACATCTCGCCGTCGCTGAGGTTCTCGTGCCAGTTCTGGAAGACCAGCAGCACACCGACGTCCATGTGGGTGTCCCTTCATGGGAGTGTCGTTCCTGGGACTTGCCTAACGAACGTTAGGGCTGTCACGGTAGTGCTGCTGCTCACAGGCGGTCAAGACATCGATGGAGGTGACGGGACGTCATGCCGAGTCCGACCATGGTCGAGCCGAGCACGTCGACGGACGCCGAGCTCGGTGTCCTCACACCCATCCGGACCAGCGCAGACGTCACCGATCCCGCTCTCACCGACCTCCTCGCGCTCGTCACCCGCGCTGCCCGCGCCGAGCTCGGCGTCGCACGCTGCGCGGTGTATCTGCTCCGGCCCGGCGCGACCCTGCAGCGCGTCATGTGGGCCGCCGCACCCGGGCTCGAGCCGTCGGGCGATGACGTCCGCTCCCTCGACCGGGCGCCGCTGGCCCGCGAGTCGATCCGCACCGGGCGCCTCGCGCGGGCCCGCGAGGTGCCCGGTGAACTGACCCTGGTCCGGCCCGGGAGGATACGGCCCGCCGTCGCGGTCCCGCTTCTCGTCGACGGCGAGGTCCTCGGCATCCTGGAGATGGAGGACGGCCAGTGCGGTGCCCGGGACGAGCACGCCGTCACGGGCTTCGCCGCGCTGGCCGAGGCCGCGCTCGCCCAGGCGGCGCAGGCCACGCGCACCGCACGGCGCGAACGCGGCCTGGCCGGCGCCGAGCAGGTCCGCCACCTGCTGGGCGCCCTGACCGGCGCGGTGCTGGACGGGGCTGAGATCGACGACATCGTCACGCTGCTCGGCGACCTGCTCGGGCGGCCCGTCGCCCTTCTCGGTCCCGACCTGCGGGTACGCACGTGGACGGCGCCGCAGGGACTGCGCCTCGACTCGGCGCCGAGCCTGCCCCCCGCCGCGCTCGGGGTGCCCGCCGTCCGCGCGGCCCTCGACCGCCTCGGTCCCGCCCGTCCCTCGGTCCTGCTGACCCCGCGTCCGGCCTCCGGCCTCAGCCGCCGCCACCTGGTTGCCGTGCTCGTCGCCGAGGGCCAGGTCGCGGGCTACCTCGACGTGATCGAGATGGGCCGCCCGCTCGACCTTGCCGACACCCCGGTCGCCGAGCAGGCCGCCGCGGTGCTCTCGCTGCAGGTGCTCGGCGAGACCCGCACCGCGCGCGCCGCGGCACAGACCCGCGACGACGTCCTCGCCGACCTGCTGCGGGGCTCCCGGGCCGCCGACGACGTGCGCCGCGTCGCCCAGCATGTGGGCCTGGACCTGCACAGCCCGCACCTGCTCGTGCGGATGCCCGTCGCGGCGGGCCGCAGCCCCGCCTGCTGCCGCGACCGCGTCGCCGCTGCGGTGGCCAGGGTGCTCGACGCCCCGCCGCCCGCGTACGCCGAGCCCGACGCCGTCGTCCTGCTCGTGCGGCTACCCGACGATCCCGGCCCACCGGTACTGCGCGCCGTGCACCGCGGGCTCCGCGACGCCCTCGCCACCGTGGCCGCGCACACCGGCGTGCGCCGCGCCGTCGTATCGGGCGTCTGCCGCGACGTGCCCGACTTCCCCACCGCGCTCGCCGAGACCCGCGAGATCGACGGGATCGTCACCGCACTGGGCGGGCGCGCCGACGTCGTCCCGGTCACCGAGCTGAGCACGCTGCGGCTGGTGGTGAACGGCGACCGTGCCGACGTCGCCGTCCGCTTCGCCGAGCAGTGCATCGGGCCGCTGCGCCGCAGCGACCAGACCACCGGCGGCGACCTGGTCGAGACGCTGCGCAGCTACCTGGCCTCCGGCGCCCAGGTGCGGGCAACGGCGAAGGCGCTGGGCGTGCACGAGAACACCGTGCGGTACCGGCTGGGCCGCATCGAGCACGTCACCGGGATGGACATGCGCCGGTTCGACGCGCTGCTCGCCGCCCAGCTGGCCTTCCAGGTCGAGGGGCTCACGGCCGCCGAGGACACCCGATGACCATTCCGGCGACGCGGTCGAGTTGTGCCGTGCCTGAACGCTCCTAGCGCCGGTCGCTGGCGAAGGGGACGAGGTCGTCGGCGTGGACCACCTCGCGGCGCTGCTCGGGTGGCAACTCGTGGCTGCGCTTGCCGATCAGCGCGGGCAGCTCGGCGGCATCGTAGCCGACGACGCCGCGCGCGACCACCGCCCCGTACGGCCCGACGAGGTCGACGACGTCGCCGGCGACGAAGTCCCCGGAGATGCCGTGGATCCCGGCGGCGAGCAGGGAGCGCCTGCGGTCGATCACGGCGGCGACGGCGCCCGCGTCGATGTCCAGCCTGCCCCGCACGTCGGCCGCGTGCCGCAACCAGAACCGGCGCGCCGACATCCGCCGCCCCGACGGCCGGAACGCGGTGCCCGGCTTCGGCCCGTCGACCGCGGTGTCCAGCGCGGCCGCAGCCTCCTCGGCGGAGACCAGCAGCACCGGGATTCCCGACGCCGACGCCATCGCCGCCGCGGTGATCTTGGTCGCCATCCCGCCACGCCCGAGGCTCGCGGCGCCGGGGCGGGCGATCTCGACGGCCTCCAGATCGGCGGGCGCGTCGACCTCGGCGATCAGCCTCGATCCGGCGCGGCGCGGGTCACCGTCGTAGAGCCCCTCGACGTCGGAGAGCAGAATGAGTCCGTCGGCGCCAAGCAGGTGCGCGACGAGCGCGGCGAGCCGGTCGTTGTCGCCGACCCGGATCTCGTCGGTCGCGACCGTGTCGTTCTCGTTGACCACCGGCAGCGCGTCCAGGCCGAGCAGCCGCTCCAGGGTGCGCTGGGCATTGCGGTAGTGCGCGCGGCGGATCATGTCATCGGCGGTGAGCAGGACCTGACCGACCGTCTGGCCGTAGCGCGCGAACGAGGCCGCGTAGGCGTGCGCGAGCAGCAACTGCCCGACGCCGGCCGCGGCCTGCTGGGTCGCGAGGTCACGGGGACGGCGGCTCAGCCCGAGCGGGGCGAGCCCAGCCGCGATCGCCCCGGACGACACGAGCACCACCTGCGTCCCGGTGGCGCGGCGAGCGGCGATCGTGTCGACGAGCCGATCGAGCCGCTCGCCGTCGAGGCCCCCGTCCAGGCTGGTCAGCGACGATGACCCGACCTTGACGACGAGCCTGCGGGCGGCCGCGATCCGGGCGCGCGCGCTCACCGGGGCTCGCCGTCCGCCTGCTCGACCTCGGCGGCCAGCTCCTCGTCGGTGCGGTGCCGGCGCCGCTCCAGTTTCGCGGCCTTGCGCTCGGCCGCGCTGACCCGGGTGCTCTGGGCCAACCGGCGGTCCGTGCCGCGCCGCGACAGCGCCACCGCCACACCCGCGGGAGTGCTGGGCTCCCAGTCGAATGTGATGTCGCCGATGGTCACCGGGCAGCCGGGCTCGGCCCCCGCCTCGGCCAGCGCCTCCTCGACCCCCAGCCTGGCGAGCCGATCACCGAGGTAGCCGACGGCCTCGTCGTTGTCGAACGGGGTCTGCCGGATCCACCGCTCCGGACGGGTGCCGCGGATGATGAACCCGCCGGGCAGCTGCGGGTCGGGCTCGATCGTGAAACCGGCGTCGTCGACCGCCCGCGGGCGCAGGACCACCCTGGTCGGCTCGGCGCCCGGCTGGGCCGCCCGATGGGCCCGGACCTGCTCGCCCATCGCGAACGACAGCTCGCGCAGCCCGGCCCGGGTCGCCGTCGAGATCGGGAAGACCGGCCACCCGAAGCGTTCCTTCAGCTCGGGGGTGACGAGCTCGGCCAGCTCGGCGGCGTCCGGAACATCGATCTTGTTCAGGGCGATCAGCCGGGGCCGCTCGGCGAGCGCCCCGCCGAGCGCCGGGATGTAGCGGGCCAGCTCGTCCTCGAGGGCCTGCACGTCCGAGATCGGATCGCGACCCGGCTCGTAGGTGGCGCAGTCGACGACGTGGACGAGCACCGAGCAGCGCTCGATGTGCCGCAGGAAGTCCAGCCCCAGCCCGCGGCCCTCGGCCGCGCCGGGAATCAGGCCGGGCACGTCGGCGATGGTGTACACGACGCCGTCCTCGCCGCCGATGCTGACCACGCCGAGCTGCGGGACGAGCGTGGTGAACGGGTAGTCGGCGATCTTCGGCCGGGCCGCGGACAGCGCGGCGACGAGGGACGACTTACCCGCTGACGGGAAGCCGACCAGCCCGACGTCGGCCATCGAACGCAGCTCGAGCACCAGGTCCCGGCTCTCCCCCGGCTCCCCGAGCAGCGCGAACCCCGGTGCCTTGCGGGCGGGTGAGGCCAGTGCGGCGTTGCCGAGCCCGCCGCGGCCACCCTCGGCCGCGACGAACCGGGTACCCGCCCCGACGAGGTCGGCGACGATGGTGCCGCGCTGGTCGAACACGACCGTGCCGTCGGGTACCCGCAGTTCGAGGTCCTCGGCTCCTGAGCCGGCGCGGAACCCGCCTTGCCCCGACTTCCCGTTGCGAGCGGTGGCGTGCGGCCGGTGGTGGAAGTCGAGCAGGGTGTGCACGCCCGGGTCGACGACGAGAACGACGGATCCGCCGCGGCCGCCGTTTCCCCCGTCAGGGCCCCCGAGCGGCTTGAACTTCTCCCGGTGCACCGAGGCGCAGCCGTTGCCGCCCGCCCCCGCGGTGGCATGCAGCACGACCCGGTCCACGAACCGCGACATCGGACGACGTCCCCTCGTAATTCTCAACACAAACGGCGGGCCACCCTGTGGGCGGCCCGCCGTTCTTGGTTCTCGACTGGTGCGGAGCAGCCTCAGGACTGCGCCGACACCACATTCACGGTCTTGCGACCGCGCTTGGTCCCGAACTCCACCGATCCCTCGACCAGCGCGAACAACGTGTCGTCCCCGCCGCGGCCGACGCCGGTGCCCGGGTGGAACCTGGTGCCACGCTGGCGGACGAGGATCTCCCCGGCGTTGACGACCTGGCCGCCGAAGCGCTTCACACCAAGGCGCTGCGCGTTGGAGTCGCGCCCGTTGCGAGAGCTGGACGCGCCCTTCTTGTGAGCCATTGCCCAAGTCTCCTTACTTCGCGATCCCGGTGACCTGGACCTTGGTCAGCGGCTGGCGGTGCCCCTGCCGCTTGTGGTACCTGGTCTTGTTCTTGAACTTGTGGATGCGGATCTTCGGGCCCTTGGTGTGCTCGAGGACCGTGGCGGTCACCGAGGCGCGGGCCAGGGCGTCCGCATCGGTGGTGAGCTCGTTGCCGTCGACGAGCAGCACGGCTGGCAGGCTGATCTCGGCGCCTGGCTCGCCGTCGAGCTTCTCGACGGTGAGCACGTCGTCGACGGCCACCTTGTATTGCTTACCGCCGGTCTTGACGATCGCGTACATCGTTGACGCACGACTCCTGAAATCGGGGGACACCACATACGCGCTCATCACAGCACGCCACCAGCGCCCACGACTGCTCGCAGGAGCGGCTCCGATATCCCAGGGTACGGAACGGATTTTGAACGGGTCAAACCGGGTCCCCCCCGGCGTCGGCGCCCGTCGGCGGCCCGGCCGGGCGCGAGGCGGCCCGGCGCGCGCGCCGCGGGCGCACAGCCGTCGACGGTTTCGGCTGCTCCGGGATGCCGACCGGAACGGCGGCAGCCCGGGGGGCCTCGCCCGGAGGGGGCGCGGTGATCACCGCGGCGGCGGCCTCGGAGGGGGCGCCTGCCGAACGGGTCACCCGTCCGCGGCGGCGCGGGCGCGGTGCGGGCTCGGTGTCGGCGGCCGGGTCCGTGTCGGCGGCGGCCGGGCGCGGCGCGGGCAGCGTCGGTGCGGATGGTGCACCTGCGGATGGAGCCGATTCAGACGGGACTGATCCAGACGGGGCCGGCACGGGCGGCGCCTGCTGCGACGGGGCCGGTGCGTCGCTCGCAGGAGCCGGGCGATCGACGGCCACGGTGCTCGTCCCGCCCAGCGAGGTCCCGTTGGTCGCGGAACGGTCCTCGCCCGTGTGGCCATTCGGCGCCGGGATCCGCACCCGGCTCGCGGCGGCCGGGGCGGCCGCCGCCACCGCGGCCGCCGCCGTGGCGGCACCGGAGGTGCGGTACTCCTGCTGAGCGCGCTCATCGGGAGCGCTCTCGTCGGCGCGGCGCGCCCGTGCTGCCCGCGAGCGACGCGTGTCGCGGTGCTCGACGGGCTCGGTCGAGACGATCACGCCGCGACCCCGGCAGTGCTCGCACGGGGTGGAGAAATGCTCCAGCAGCCCGCCGCCGACCCGCTTGCGGGTCATCTGCACCAGTCCGAGCGAGGTCACCTCGGCCACCTGGTGGCGGGTCCGGTCGCGAGCCAGGCACTCGGTGAGCCGCCGCAGCACCAGATCGCGGTTGGCCTCGAGCACCATGTCGATGAAGTCGATGACGATGATGCCGCCGATATCGCGCAGCCGCAGCTGGCGGACGATCTCCTCGGCCGCCTCCAGGTTGTTGCGGGTGACGGTCTCCTCGAGGTTGCCGCCGGACCCGGTGAACTTCCCGGTGTTGACGTCGATGACCGTCATCGCCTCGGTCCGGTCGATCACCAACGTGCCGCCCGACGGGAGCCAGACCTTGCGGTCGAGCGCCTTGAGCAACTGCTCGTCGATCCGGTACTCGGTGAATACGTCGGTCGGGCCGACGTGACGGTGCAACCGGTCGGACAGCTCGGGCGCGACGTGCCCGATGTAGTTCGACACGATGTCCCACGCGTCGTCGCCGGAGACGACGAGCCGGGAGAAATCCTCGTTGAACTGGTCCCGGATGACCTTGATGAGCAGGTCGGGCTCCTCGTAGAGGAGCGCGGGGGCCTTGGGCTTGTTCGGTCCGGTCGCCTCCGCCTTGTTCTTGATGACCTCCCACTGCGCCTGCAGCCTGCGGACGTCGCGCTCGAGCGCCTCCTGGCTCACCCCTTCCGAGGCCGTCCGGATGATCACTCCGGCCTCGTTCGGGACGATCTCCTTGAGCATCTCCTTGAGCCGGCGGCGCTCGGTATCGGGCAGCTTGCGGCTGATCCCGGCGGCGCCACCGGAGGGTACGTAGACCAGGAACCGGCCCGCGAGGCTGATCTGGGTGGTCAGCCGGGCGCCCTTGTGCCCGATCGGATCCTTGGTCACCTGGACGAGAATGCTGTCGCCGCTGGTCAGCGCCTGCTCGATACGACGGGCCTTGCCGTTGAGCCCCGCGGCGTCCCAGTCGACCTCGCCGGCGTAGAGCACGGCGTTACGGCCGCGGCCGATGTCGACGAACGCGGCCTCCATGCTCGGCAGGACGTTCTGCACGCGCCCGAGGTAGATGTTGCCGACCATCGAGTTGCCGGCGTTGGCGTTCGAGCCGTCACCTCCGGTGACGAAATGCTCGACGAGGATGCCGTCCTCGAGCACCCCGATCTCGACCCGGTCACCCTGCTCCCGCACGATCATGGAGCGATCGACGGACTCGCGACGGGCGAGGAACTCGGCCTCGGACAGGATCGGGGCCCGGCGGCGCCCGGCGTCCCGACCATCCCGGCGACGCTGCCGCTTGGCCTCCAGCCGGGTGGAACCGCGGACGCTCTGCACGCCGTCGGATCCCTCGTCCTCGGCCGAGCGATCGCGGGTCGGCCGGATCTTGGTGACGGTGTCGGGTGGGTCAGGCGTGGCGTCGAGGTCTCCGTTGTCGTCGCCGGAGGCCCGACGACGACGGCGGCGCCGCCGACGCGACGCCCCGGCCTCACCCTCGCCCGTGTCCTCACCCTCGCCCTCGGCGTCGTTCTCGGCATCGGCGCCGGCATCGGCCTCGACGCCGGCGATGTCGTCCTCGGCCTCGGTGTCGGCCTCGGTGTCCACCTCGGTGTCGGCCTCGGTGCTGGACTCGCCGGTCTCATCGTCGCCGGACTGGGCGCCGTCGGAGCCGCGGCCGCGACCCCGGCCGCGCCGACCGCGGCGACGGCGGCGACGGGCACCGCCCTCGTCCTCGTCGCCCGAGTCCTCGGAGACCTCGGACGCGGGCGTCTCGACCGCCGCGACGGGCTCGTCGGCCGCGTCCGTCGAAGTCGGGGCCGGCTCGGGCGCAGCCTCGGGAGCCGCATCGCCGCGGCGGGCGCGGGTGGGCCGTTCCGGTGGCTGGAACACCGGGGCGGGCGGGGCGAACAGCGGGGTCAGCGGCGTCTCGTCGGCGACGGTCTCGGCGGCCGGGGCGGGCTCCGCCTGCTCCGGGCCTGCCGCCTCGGCGCTGGTCGACTCGGCGAGGGCTTCGCCGGACTCAGCGGTATCACTGGCCTCAGCGACCCGAATAGCCTCAACCGTCTCGCTGGTTGTGGCAGTCTCAGCAGTCTCATCGGCCGCAGCGGCCTCACTGATCCCAATCGGCTCGGCGGCGTCAACGGCCTCAGCGGCCTCCGGGATCACGTCGGCGCCGCGGACGTCCTCGCCGTTCTCGGGCTCCGCCTCAGGCAGCAGGGCGGAGACGACCTGCTCGGCGACCCTCCGCTCGACGCTGGACTGCGCGCTGCGCACCTCGATGCCCTGCTCGTTCAGGATCGCCAGCACCTCACGGCTCGTCCGCCCGATCAGCCGGGCGAGCGCATGTACCCGCAGTCGTTCGGGCAGGTCGGCCAGCGCAGAGGGCCCGCCGGCGCTACCGGCGGGCGCGTCATCGTTCGACATTCAGCTCCTTCGCCCCCGGGCGCCCCCGAATCGGGAGGCGGCCGCGCAGGGGCCTTGCGTTCTCTCCCCGCGGTGCACGGGGAGCAATCCTCAGCTGCGGTGCTTCGACGCCGTACCGGAGGCCGGCGGGCGCCGGCAACGCACCGAACGCGCCCGGTCAGACTCGGGCGGTGACCCGGTCGGAGTCGAACGGCTCGGCGAGGCGGCCTCGGTCGTCGAGCAAGCCCTGGGCCATCCGGGTCACCTTCGCGGGCACCGGCGGCCTGAGACCTGCGACAACGTCGAGTGCGCCCAACACGTCGTCGGGTCGAACGGCAGGTGTCGTCTGCCGTACAACCGCCGTCAGTATCGCACAGCCCGCAACTATCTCGGCCGCGCTCACGGATGTGGGCCCGGCCCCCTGGGTGACCGCGGCGGACGCCAGCGCCGCCCGCACATCGGCCTCGCGACGGCCCGACGGGGTCATCCGCTCGACGACCACGCTGTCGCGCGCCAGCAACGCGTCCACCGCCGCGGTCAGCTCCGCCACCGCGACGCCCGGCAGCTCCATCCGCCAGCGGCTGGCGTTGATCCGATCGGCCAGCGGGGGCGGCTCGGCGACCACGGCGGCCAGCACGTCGAGCCCGGCGGGCAGCGCCGCGTCGAGCTCGGCGACGAGCCCGGCGGGATCGAGCTCACGGGTCAGGCCGATCTCCAGGTACTCCGCCTCGCTCGCCGCGCCCGTCGGGGCCGCGCCGAGCCAGGAGATCCGGGGGTGCGGGCTGAACCCGTGCGAATGCGCCACCGGTACCCCCGCCCGCCGGACGGCTCGTTCGAAACTGCGAGCGATATCACGATGAGACAGGAAGCGCAGCCGGCCGCGCTTCGCAAAGCGCACCCGGATCCGCTGGACCGTGGGCGGGGCCGGGTTCGCCGCCTCACCGGGCCGGACACGTGCCATGCCGCCAGTCTAGAATCCCGGTGCCCCCGGCCGCCGTGCGGTACCGCGCGTCGGCTGACCTCGACCCGGTAGCTCACCGCCCGCCTTCGGCCGCGGTCACCAACTGACTGAACGGGATGACGTCGACCGCTCCGGCGGCGAGCGGGACGAGCACCAGCCAGTCGCCCGGGTCGGCCAGCATGTCGACCAGCAGCCACCGCGCCCGGCCGACGGCGCTCTGGTCGAGCCAGCGCAACCGGACCGGGGCGGGGGCCGCGCCCAGCACCCCCACCAGCACCGGTGCGAGGGCTCTGGTCACGACCGCGGGATAGGTCGCGACCTCCAGGTCGACGCGCAGGGCGGGCGCGGGCACCCGGGCGATCGCCGCGGCCAGCTCGATACGGTGAGCGGCCCACCGGCCGTGACAGCACGGCGGTGACGCCACCCAACCGACCCGCCGGCCGTTGCACATCGAACTGGGGCCGCAGGTCACGGCGCACCAGCAGCGACGTCGGGTAGGGACCGCTGGACCGCTTCTCGTAGGTCTCGTAGTCCCGCGAGGTGGGTACAAGCGGGTCGTCGGTGGCGGAGACGTAGTCGAGACCCGCGGCGCCCGCCCGGGCGACGATCTCGACCACGTTGCTCGCCGACGCCTCCGGGAGCGCGACGACGTCGGCCCGCCTGGCGACCGCGAGGCTCGCGACCTCCGCCGCGTCGGCGCCGTCGGCGCTCACGTTCACGCTGACCACGGTCAGTTCACCGACCGCGCCCGGAGACCCATCCGCGACCAGCCTCGGCAGGATCCGGGGCAGCGGGCTGATGGCGAGCATCATGAGGGCGAGCCCCCGGATTCGCCGGCGACGCCCTGGGCACACCAGCAACAGCGTCCCGGCGGCCAGCACAACGACCATCGCCTGCACCCGGTAGGCACCGAGCTGAGCCAACAGCGGGAACTGGTCGAGCGACAGCGCCGAGGACCACAGGACGATCCCGGTGAACAGGAGCGCCGGCACGGCCATGAGCCACACGAGCGCACATGATCCCGGCTCCGCTCGGGCTATTGCGCCGCCGGGTGCAGCACGAGCACCGAATCCCCCGCCGGAACGAACCCGGCGCGCCGGTAGAACGCGGCGCTGCCCGGCGTCGGGGCCAGCAGCAGCCTGCGGTAGCGGCGCTGCCGGGCGTGCTCGACGACCGAGGTGAGCAGCGCCCGCGGCACCCCGCGGTCGGCGAAGGCGTTCAGCACGAACGCGTTACCGACCTGGCCGACCCGCCCGCTGCGGGCGCCCGGGCGCGGCATGTGCACGGTCTCGACGACGTTGATCGAGCCGACGGCCGTCCAGCCCGCCCGCTCCGAACCAGCCTCGGCCAGCCAGAACGTCCGGCGCGGCTGCTCGATCCGCCACCACTGGGCGAACGCAGCCTCGAATCCGGGGTCGTCCACGGGGTGGCCCCGGCGCTCCTCGAGCCAGGCACGGCGCAGCCCGGCCAGCGCCTCCACGTCGCGCTCGTCGGCGACGCGGATCGTGAACTCCGGTGACGCGACCCGATCAGCCACTCGCGAACCGGTTCCCACCGACGGGGTTCACCACCGTCAGCGGGAGCAGGGAGGTGCCGCTCGGGCCCACCTGGATGTCGGTGCCGGTCGAGGGGCAGACCCCGCAGTCGAAGCACGGCGTCCACCGGCAGTCGTCCTGCTCCCGCCCGCCGAGGGCGTCCTGCCAGTCGTCCCAGAGCCAGTCGCGGTCGAGCCCGGAGTCGAGATGGTCCCAGGGCAGGACCTCATCGCGCTCGCGTTCGCGGGTGGTGAACCAGCCGAGCGAGACGCCCAGCGGCTCGAGCTCCGCGGCGGCCGCGCCGATCCAGCGCTCGTAGGAGAAGTGTTCGCTCCAGCCGTCGAACCGGCCGCCCTCGCGCCACACCCGCTCGATCACCCGCCCGACCCGGCGGTCGCCGCGGGCCAGCAGACCCTCGATGAGCGACGGTTGCCCATCGTGATACCGCATACCGACATTACGCCCCAGCTTGCGGTTGCTGTTGACTGCGGCGCGGAGCTTGCGCAGCCGGTCGTCGACCACCTCGGGCGACGCCTGCGCGGCCCACTGGAACGGGGTGTGCGGCTTGGGCACGAACCCGCCGATCGAGATGGTGCAGCGGATGTCGTTGCGCCCCGACGCCGCCCGTCCCGCCTCGATCACCCGGTGCGCCATCCCGGCGATCTGCACGACATCCTCGTCCTCCTCGGTCGGCAGCCCGCACATGAAATAGAGCTTGACCTGCCGCCAGCCCTGCGCGAACGCCTGCGAGACGGTGCGGATGAGATCGTCCTCGGACACCATCTTGTTGATCACTCGCCGGATCCGCTCCGACCCGCCCTCGGGGGCGAAGGTCAGCCCGGAGCGACGGCCGTTGCGGGAGATCTCGTTGGCGAGGTCGATGTTGAACGCGTCGACCCTGGTCGAGGGCAGCGACAACGACGTGTTGGTGCCCTCGTAGCGGTCGGCCAGCCCCTTGGTGATCTCGGCGATCTCGGAGTGGTCGGCCGACGACAGCGACAGCAGCCCGATCTCGTCGAAGCCGCTGGCGCGCACGGCCTGATCGACCATCTCGCCGATGCCGGCCAGTGACCGCTCGCGTACCGGGCGGGTGATCATGCCGGCCTGGCAGAACCGGCAGCCCCGGGTGCAGCCCCGGAAGATCTCCACGCTCGCCCGCTCGTGCACCGTGTCGGCCAGCGGGACCAGCGGTTTCTTCGGGTACGGCCAGTCGTCCAGCTCGACGGTGGTGCGCTTCTGCACGGTGCGCGGCACGCGTTCGTGCACCGGGACGACCGCGGCGATGACGCCGTCGGTGGCGTAGTCGACGGCGTAGCACGACGGCACGTAGCAGCCGTCGGTCGCCGCCAGCCGCAGCAGCAGCTCGCGGCGTCCGCCGGGACGGCCCTGCTCCTTCCACCCCTTCACCACGTCGGTGATGTCCCCGACGACCTCCTCACCGTCCCCGATCGCCGCGACGTCGATGAAGTCCGCGATCGGCTCGGGGTTGAACGCCGCGTGCCCGCCCGCGACGACCACCGGATGGTCGAGACCGCGCTCGGTCGCGTGCAGCGGGATGCCGGCCAGGTCGAGCGTGGTGAGCAGGTTCGTGTAGCCCAGCTCGGTGGGGAAGCTCACGCCGAGCAGATCGAACGCGTCGACCGGGCGATGCGCGTCGACGGTGAACGCGGGCACGCCGCGCTCGCGCATCAGCGCCTCGAGGTCGGGCCAGACGGCGTAGCAGCGCTCCGCGAGGGCGTCGTCCCGCTCGTTGAGCACCTCGTAGAGGATCATGACGCCCTGGTTGGGCAGCCCGACCTCGTAGGCGTCGGGGTAGAGCAGAGCCCATCGCACCGCGGCGGACTCCCAGTCTCGCTGCTGCGCGTTCAGCTCGCCGCCGACGTACTGCACGGGCTTGGCGACATGCGGCAGCAGCGGCTCGAGGATCGGGAAGACGGACGCGGGGGTCACGCTGCCCCAGGGTAGCCCCGGCTCCGGACGGCCTCGCACCCACACCGCACCTGCCGCCTCGCCCGGCCCGCACGTGAGCGGCGCAAGCGTCATTCAGGGGTGCTTGCGCCGCTCACGTGCGGCCGGGTGCGCTCAGCCGAGCAGGCCCGCGGTCCGCAGCGCGGCGCGGACCGCCTCGTGATGGGCCTCGTCGAGCGGGACCAGCGGCAGCCGGATGCCGGGCTCCATCAGCCCCAGCTCGGCGAGCGCCCACTTCACCGGGATCGGGTTCGGCTCGATGAACAGCTTGCGGTGCAGTTCGGCGAGGTCGGCGTCGATCGCCGCCGCGGTCTCGGCGTCGCCCGCGATCGCCGCCGCGCACATCTTCGCCATCGCATCCGGGGCGACGTTGGCGGTCACCGAGATGTTGCCGTGGAACCCGGCGAGCATGCTCTCGCGCGCGGTGGCGTCGTCACCGGAGTAGAGCGCGAAGTCGTCGAGGCCGAGGGCGACGAGATCCCGCACTCGGCCGAGGTCGCCGAGCGCCTCCTTGATCCCGATGATGTTCGGCACCGCCGCCAGCCGCGCCACGGTCGCCGGCAGCATGTCGCAGGCGGTGCGCCCGGGGACGTTGTAGAGGATCTGCGGGATGTCGACGGCCTCGGCGACGGCCCGGAAGTGCCGGTACAGGCCCTCCTGCGGAGGCTTGTTGTAGTACGGGGTGACGAGCAGCGCCGCGTCCGCACCCGCCTGTTTCGCCGCCCGCGTGAGGTGGATGGCCTCGCTGGTGCTGTTCGCGCCGGTGCCGGCGATGATCGGGACCCGGTCCCCGGCGACGTCGATGGTGCGCCGGATGACGTCGGTGTGCTCGTCGACGTCGAGAGTCGCCGACTCGCCCGTGGTGCCGACCGACACGATGGCCGACGTGCCGGCCTCGATCGTGCGGTCGACGAGCTTCGCGAGCGCCTCATGGTCGAGCGAGCCGTCGGCCCGCATCGGGGTGACCAGCGCGACGATACTGCCGGTGATCATGGTTCGTTTCCTCCGCCGTGTGTACCGACGTCGAACGCTACCCGCACGGGAGACGGCACGCGCGCAGTGCCGGTGTTTCGCCGCGCCCGGCCCGCAGAGCCCCCTACTTCAGCAGCAGCGCGTCGAGCCGCCGAGAAGCCAGCACGACCCCGACCGCGATCATCACCGCGAAGTACCCGAGGTGGCTGAGCAGACCGAGATGCACCGCGCCGGTGGTCAGCGCACGCATCAGCTCGACGGCGTGGTACAGCGGCAGGCACTCGACCACCAGCTGCAACCATCGCGGGTAGACCGACAGCGGGTAGAACGTCGTCGCGAACAGGAACATCGGCAGCACCGCGAGCGTGACCAGGTCGAAGTCCTGCCAGGAGCGCATGAACGACGTCGCCGCCATCCCGATCGCGCCGAACGCGAACGCCACCACCAGCGCCGCGGGCAGCGCGAGCAACGCCCACGGCGAGGCGATCAGCCCGAACGCCGCCATCACCGAGAGGAACCCGGTGGCGTACAGCCCACCGCGCAGCAGCGCCCAGCCGATCTCACCGAGCGCGATGTCGATCGGCCCGAGCGGGGTGGCCAGCATCGCGTCGTAGAGCCGGGCGTACCGGAGCTTGAAGAACACGTTGTAGGTGGAATCGAACACCGCCCCGTTCATCGCCGACGCGGCCAGCAGTCCGGGCGCGATGAACGCCGCGTAGCTGAGCGACGCGCCGCCGGGGCCGGGCAGCTCCCCGACCAGCGACCCGAGGCCCTGGCCCATCGCGAGGAGATAGAAGATCGGCTCGAAGAACCCGGACACGAACGCCAGCCAGGTCCGCCGCGACGCGGTGGCCGATCGGAGCAGCAGCATCCGGGCGCGGCCCGCGTAGCTGCCGGCCGGAAGCAGCCGCGGCGCGAGCGGGACGTCCGGGACGGCGGAGGGGGCGCTCATGGTGTCAGCCTCCGTCGGAACTGCCGCGCCACCAGCACGGCCCCGATCACCAGCAGCACCAGCAGGAACGCCACATGGCCCGCGGCGGCGAGCGGCTGCCACCGGCCCAGCGCCGCCGATCGGGCCAGCTCGGTGCCGTGCCACAGCGGGGAGACCCAGGCCAGCGGCCGCACGACGGCGGGAAGCCGGTCGACCGGGAAGAACGTGCCCGAGAACAGCGTCATCGGGATGACGACGAACCGGAACAGCCCGGTGAAGGCCGAACCCTCGTTCTCCACGGTGGCCGCGAACGCCATCACCAGCGCGGCCACGGCGGTGCCGGTGAACGTCGCGGCGACCAGCGACACGGCGACCCCCGGACCGGTCACTCCTCCGAACACCGCGATGACGATCACGTAGACCGCACCGGAGGCGAACATCTTCAGCGCGATCCAGGTCAGGTGGCCGAGCCCGATCTGGGCGGCGGACAGCGGGCCCGCCGCCATCGCGTGGTACACCCGCTGCCATTTGAATCCGGACAGCACCGGATAGGTCGACTCGAACGCGGCGCTCTGCACCGCCGACATCGCGAGCAGCGCGGGCGCGAGCCACACCAGGTAGCCGACGCCGCCGGTGGCCACCTCGACCCGCCCGGAACCGCTCACCAGCGCGCCGAAACCCACGCCGAACGCCAGCAGGAACAGCAGGGGCTGCAGCACCGAGGACACGACCGTGGCTCGCCAGTTGCGCCGGTACCAGCGCCAGTGGTGCTCGACGACGATCCCGATCCCACCGGCGCGGCCCGGAACCCGGCCGGACGCGCTGGGGGCGGGGACGACCGCGGCGGTCACCTCGGCCATCGGTCCATCCTCCTCAATCCACCAGGCTCCGGCCGGTGAGCCGGAGGAAGACGTCCTCCAGCGACGAACGGCGCACCAACGCCGACAGCGGCCGCAGGCCGGACCGGGCCACCTCGGCCTGGGCCCGCTCGCCGTCGGCGGTGTAGAGCAGGAACCGGTCGGGCAGTTCCTCGACCCGCTCCACCAGCCCGGCGAGCTCGCCGGCCGCGGGCCGGTGCTCCGGAAGGAACCGCAGCTCGAGCACCTCACGGGTGGAGTACCGTTCGATCAGCTCGACGGGCGAGCCCTCCGCGACGATCAGCCCGTCGTCCATGACGACGAGCCGGTCGCACAGTTGCTCGGCCTCGTCCATGTAGTGGGTGGTGACGATCTGGGTGACGCCCTCGCGTTTGAGCCGGTAGAGCCGGTCCCAGAGCAGATGCCGGGCCTGCGGGTCGAGCCCGGTGGTGGGCTCGTCGAGCAGCAGCAGCTCCGGGTCGTTGACCAGGGACCGGGCGATCGTCAGCCGCCGCTTCATCCCGCCGGACAGCGGCTCCACCGGATCCTCGGCCCGCTCGGTGAGCTGCGCGAACTCCAGCAGCTCCGCGGCCTTGGCCCGGACGCGCCTGCGCGACAGCCCGAAATAGCGCCCGTAGATCTCCAGGTTCTCCCGGACCGAAAGCTCCGTGTCGAGATTGTCCAGCTGTGGGACGACCCCGATCCGGGCCCGGATCCGCGGTCCGTCGGACCCCGGATCCATGCCCAGCACCTGCAGCGATCCGCCCGAGCGCGGCGAGACGCAGGCGATCATCCGCATCGTCGAGGACTTGCCCGCGCCGTTGGGCCCGAGAAAACCGAACACCTCACCGCGCGCGACGTCGACGTCGATCCCGCGCACCGCCTCGAATGCGCCGAAGCGTTTGCGAAGATCGCGCGCCTGCACCAGAGCATCGGACACGCCGGAACGCTAACCCGGCGCACCGACAGAACGCGCGGAGTTTTGCGCGGAGTCAGAGGCTAGGGAACCACAGTTTGATCTCGCGGGCGGCCGACTCCGGCGAGTCCGAACCGTGCACCAGGTTCGACTGGGTCTCCAGCCCGAAGTCGCCGCGGATGCTGCCCGGGGCGGCCTTCTCGACGGGGTCGGTGCCCCCGGCGAGCTGCCGGAACGCCGCGATCGCCCGGGGACCCTCGACGACCGCGGCGACCACCGGGCCGGAGGTGATGAACTCGAGCAGGGAGGAGAAGAACGGCTTGCCGTCGTGTTCGGCGTAATGCTGGGCGGCCAGCTCGCGGTCGACGGTGCGCATCTCGAGAGCCACCAGATCGAGCCCCTTGCGCTCGATCCGGACGACGACCTCGCCGACGAGCTTGCGCTCGACGCCGTCGGGCTTGACGAGGACCAGGGTACGTTCAGTCACGCCGCCAGCGTATCGGCGGTTCAGGCGGCCACCGGCTGCAGGGCGGCGGCGCCGAAGGAGACGTTGAACCGGTCGCACCAGATGCTCACTCCGGTGAGCCGGGCGAGGTCGGCGTCGGCGGGCAGCTGGTAGTTCGAGCTTCCGAGGTTGCCCTTGAGGTCGCCGAGGTCGACGTAGCGACCGTCGTCGAACACGCCCCAGCCCTCGCGCCCCGGCAGCACGGGCGCGTCGGTGAGCCACACGTTCAGGTCGGGCCCGTTGCTGGTGTCGAGGTTCTCCAGCCGCAGCACGCGCGAGCCGTCGGGCAGCGCGAGCACCGCCACGGTGCCCGTCGTGGCGTGCTCGTGACTGATCAGCTCCCCCCTGGCCAGCAGCACCGGCCCGGCCGGTGCTGCGGGACCAGCGGGCGCACCGGCCACGACCGGGGCCGCCTCGTCGACGGTCTGGTCGACGAACAGCTTCCACGGCGCGAACCACACCACCGCGGCGACGGCCACGACCGCGCCGAGCGCCGCCACCACCCAGGTGACCGGGCGACGCTGCAACGGGCGGCGAGTGGTGCGGGCCATGCGACATCGTACCCGCCGAAGGCGGCTATTCGCCCCTGTCCGGCCCACGCCGCTGTGCGGGCAGCTCACCGCGCTCCATCTTGCGGGCGACGTCGCGGCGCATCAGCAGCAGGCCGCTCCAGACCAGCGCGAACACCACACCCATCGCGCCGAGTACCGGCACGAACACCGCGAGGGCGATCATCACGGCCTGCAGCGCGAGCGCAAGACAGAGACCCCACGGGCGACGCTGCAACCCGGCGGCGACGATCAGCGCGGCGGCGAGCCCGAGCACCGCCGCCACCCCGGCCGGGGTCGCCCCGGCCCCGAACTTCGTCAGCACGAGCATCCCCAGCAGCACCACGATCGACTCGAGCACGAGCGTGGCGGCAAACACCCCCCGCACGCCTTTCATCGGGTCGGGGTTGGGTGCCGGCGGCGGGGTCACGACGGTTCCTTGCCGAACAGCCTGCGCGCCTCGCCCGCGGTCACGACCGAGCCCGTGATGATGACGCCGACACCGGAATCGCCGCCCTCCTCAGCCAGCTCCACGGCCTGTTCGATCGCCTCGCCGAACACGGGTTCGACGCTGACCCGGTCGGAGCCGAACACCTCGACGGCGATCGCGGCGAGCTGGTCCGGATCCATCGCGCGCGGCGACGAGTTCGCGGTGATCACGACCTCGTGCGCGGCGGGCTCCAGCTCGGCGAGCAGCCCGCGGACGTCCTTGTCGGTCAGCACGCTGAGCACCGCGACGAGGCGGGTGAACCGAAACTCCGAGGTCAGCGCCGCGGCCAGGGCGCGAGCACCGTGCGGGTTGTGCGCCGCGTCGGCCAGCACGACCGGGGCTCCGCCGCCGCCGCGCAGCCGTTCCAGCCGCCCCGGCGACTGCACCGAGGCGAACGCCGCGCGCACCGCGTCGGGGTCGAGCGGCTGCTGCGGGCCCGCGCCGACCAGCGCCTCCACCGCCGCCAGCGCCAGCGCGGCGTTGGACGCCTGATGCTCGCCGTGCAGCGGCAGGACGATCTCGTCGTAGCGGCCGGATAGTCCTTGCAGCGCAAGGCGTTGCCCGCCAACGGCCAGCTCACGCTCCCGGACGCCGAACTCGGCCCCCTCCCTGGCCACCTGCGCGTCCACCCCGGCGACCCGTTCGAGGAGCACCTGCGCCACCGCCGGATCCTGGGCCGCGAGCACCGCCACCGATCCCGGCTTGATGATCCCGGCCTTCTCCCGCGCGATCTCGAGCAGGTCGTTTCCGAGGTACGCCGCGTGGTCCAGCCCGATCGGGGTGACCACGGCGACCTGGGCGTCGGCCACGTTGGTGGCGTCCCAACGGCCGCCGAGACCGACCTCGATGATCGCGGCCTCGACCGGGGCGTCGGCGAACGCCGCGAATGCCATCGCGGTGAGCACCTCGAACTTGCTGAGCGCCGGGCGGTCTCCCCGGCCGGCGTCGACCAGATCGACGAAGGGCGCGACCTCGCGGTAGAGCTCGACGTAGCGCTCCGGGGTGATCGGCCGGTTGTCCAGGCTGATCCGTTCGGTGGCCAGCAGCAGATGCGGACTGGTGTACCGGCCGGTGCGCAGGCCGATCTGGCCGAGGATCGCCTCGACCATCCGGGCCGTCGAGGTCTTGCCGTTCGTGCCGGTCAGGTGCACCACGGGATATCCGCGCTCCGGCTCGCCCATCAGGTCGACCAGGGCCCGGATGCGGTCCAGGGACGGTTCCATGACCGTCTCCGGCCAGCGCCGGTCCAGCTCGGCCTCGACGGCGAGGAACTCCGCGAACCCGGCCACGCTCGACTGTGCCGGGACGACGTCGGGGCTCTCCGCACCACGGATCGCGTCGAGGACGTGCGAGATCACCGCCTCGTCGACGGGCTTGTCACCGTTGCTGGGGACGCGGACCTCGTCCGCGCCCTCGGTCCCGTCGCCGGAGGAGTTCACGAGCTCGGAAGGGTCTCGAGCCGCGCCGTGACCCGTTCGATATCGGCGAGCGCCGCCTCCCGGCGGGCCCGGATCCCATCGACGACGTGCGCGGGCGCCTTCTGCGTGAACTTGGGATTTCCGAGCTTTTTCTCGGCCTGGTCGAGCTCCTTCTGCGCCGCGGTCAGATCGCGACCCAGCCGCGCCCGTTCGGCGGCGACGTCGATCGCGCCGGAGAGGTCCAGCTCGACGTGCACGCTGCCATTGCCGGGCAGACCGACCTCGACCGTCGCGGTCGGCGCGAAACCGTCGGACGGCGCGTCGAGCCGGGTGAGGAACCGGATGGCGGGCTCGTGCCCGGCCAGACCGGCGTCGTCGAGCCCGACGAGCCGGCCGGCGACCGAACGCCGGTCGGGCAGTCCCTGCTCGGTGCGGAACCGGCGCAGCTCGGTGATCAGCCGCTGGAGCGCCTCGACCCGCGCGGTCGCCGCGGCATCGGCCGGGGCGCCCGCATCGACCGGCCACGGGGTGATGACGACGGACTCACCGCCGGTCAGCCCGGTCCAGAGCGCCTCGGTGACGAACGGGATGATCGGATGCAGCAGCCGCAGCAGCGCGTCGAGCGCGTGCCCGAGCACGGCCCGGGTGCCCTCGGCCAGCTCCGGCTCGGCCAGCTGCGGCTTGGCCAGCTCGATGTACCAGTCGCACAGCTCGTCCCAGGTGAAGTGGTAGAGCGCCTCGGTGGCCTTGGCGAACTGGAAGTCCTCCAGCAGCGCGTCGGTCTGCTCCCGGACCTCGCGCAGCCGGCCGAGGATCCATCGGTCGGCGTCGGTGAGCCGGTCGGCCGGGGGCACCGGGAGGTCCGGGGAGGCCCCGCTCCCCAGCGCGAACCGGACGGCGTTCCACAGCTTCGTGGTGAAGTTCCGCGAGCCGGCGACCCATTCGGTGGACAGCGACATGTCCGCCCCCGGGTTGGATCCGCGGGCGATGGTGAACCGGAGCGCGTCGGCGCCGTAGTCATCGATGAGCGCCAGCGGGTCGATCGTGTTGCCGCGCGACTTCGACATCTTCTTGCCGAACTGGTCGCGGATCAGCCCGTGCAGGAACACATGCTCGAACGGCGGACGGCCGTCCATCGCGTACAGCCCGAACATCATCATCCGGACGACCCAGAAGAAGAGGATGTCGTAGCCGGTGACCAGCACCGATGTCGGATAGTAGCGCTGCAGGTCGGCGGTCTGCTCCGGCCAGCCCAGCGTGGAGATCGGCCACAGGCCCGAGGAGAACCAGGTGTCGAGGACGTCCTCGTCCTGATGCCAGCCCGCGCCGGTCGGGGGCTCGTCGTCCGGCCCGACGCACACCACCTCGCCGTCGGGGCCGTACCAGACGGGAATCCGGTGGCCCCACCACAGCTGCCGGCTGATCGTCCAGTCGTGCATGTTCTCGACCCAGTCGAAGAAGCGCTTCTCCAGCTCCTTCGGGTGGATCGTCGTGCGTCCTGTGCGGACGGCGTCGCCGGCTGCCCGTGCCAGCGGGGTCACCTTCACGAACCATTGAAGGCTCAACCGCGGCTCGACGACCGTGTCGCAGCGGCTGCAGTGCCCGACGGCGTGCAGGTAGGGGCGCTTCTCGGCGACGATCCGGCCCTCGGCGCGCAGCTGTTCGCGCACCGCCTCGCGCGCAACGAACCGGTCCATCCCGTCGAAGCGGGTGCCGGAGTTCATGACGACGGCGGCCTCGTTGAAGATCGAGGGCATCGGCAGGTCGTGCCGCCGCCCGATCTCGAAGTCGTTGGGGTCGTGCGCCGGGGTGACCTTGACCGCGCCGGTGCCGAAGCTCGGGTCGACGTGCTCGTCGGCGACGACGGGGATCATCCGGCCGACGATCGGCAGCTCGATCTCGCGGCCGACCAGATGCGCGTAGCGCTCGTCGTCGGGATGCACCGCGACGCCGGTATCACCGAGCATCGTCTCGACCCGCGTGGTGGCGACGACGACGGCGTCATCCCCGTCGCCGTAGCGGATGGAGACCAGCTCGCCCTCGTCCTCGTGGTGATCCACCTCGATGTCCGACAGCGCGGTGTGGCAGCGCGGGCACCAGTTGATGATCCGCTCGGCGCGGTGGATCAGGTCGTCGTCGAAGAGCCGCTTGAAGATCGTCTGGACGGCTCGGGAAAGGCCCTCGTCGAGGGTGAACCGCTCCCGGGTCCAGTCGACCCCGTCGCCGAGGCGGCGCATCTGGCCGAGGATCGCCCCGCCCGACTCGCGCTTCCAGTCCCACACCTTGTCGACGAACAGCTCGCGGCCGAAGTCGTGGCGCGTCTTGCCGTCGACGGCGAGCTGGCGTTCGACGACGTTCTGGGTCGCGATGCCCGCGTGGTCCATGCCCGGCAGCCACAGCGCGTCGTAGCCCTGCATCCGGCGGCGCCGGGTCAGGATGTCGATCAGCGTGTGGTCCATCGCGTGGCCGAGGTGCAGGCTGCCCGTGACGTTCGGCGGCGGGATGACGATGCAGAACGGGGGCTTGCCGGACGCGGGATCGGCCTCGAAATAGCCGCGATCCACCCACCGCTGGTACAGGCCGGCCTCTACCTCGCCAGGGATCCACTTGGCGGGCAGGTCGGACGTGCGCGATGGGAGGGTTTCGGTCACCCCGCAAGTCTACGAGCCGGGTGCCCTCGGATTCCGGGACCCCATGATCATCGGTTGGGAGGCTTGAGCTGCACCAATCGCGGCTCGGGGCACCGAATCGATGATCATGGTCCGGCCGGGAGCAGCGCGGCGTGCAGCCGGTCGAAACCGACGACCGGGACGAGCCTGCGCCGCCGGACCAGCTCCACGTGGAGGGCCCGCACCGAACCACTCGACGGCTCGTACACCCGCCAGACCCGGTCGCTCCCGGCCAACGCCAGCACGTAGTGCCGCGGCACCAGCGATCCGACGAGCAGTGGAACGGGGCGGTCCACGGCCAGCGCGGCGGTCACGGCCCTGGTCAGGTCGGCCACATCGGCCGCCGAGGTGTCGTCGACGAGCCGGACCTCGTAGCGGCCGGCGTCGGGCGCATGGTCGTGCAGCCAGCGCACCATCCCCCACGGCGTCGTGCCCAGGGCACGGGGCCACAACCGGTTGGTCTCCCGGTGTACCTGCCGCTGCCGCTCGTCGAACCCGCTGCGCGCCAACCGCTTCGCCTCGGCCGGATCGGCCCAGGCGGCCAGCGCCACCAGCACGGCGCTGCCGCAGGTGGTGCCGTCGACCTGGTCGAGCCGGACACCGTCGCGATACTGGTCGCCCACGGCGTCGTCGAGCAACCGATGGCCCCGGGGCACCACGGTGCCGATCCGGCGCTCGGCGAAGCCACGAGGGACCAGCAGGCGAACCGGCCCGGCGAGCCCGCATATCGTGCGCATCCGACCCCCGACCGCGTCCTATCGTGCACCGCATGGGGCAACGGACCGACGAGCTCGCCGCCTCCCTCTCCGCGGGTACCCGGACCGGCAAGCTCGGCTACGTCGCCGGCAACGGACAGCCGCTGGTGACGCCCGTCTGGTTCGTCGTCGAGGACGGCGAGCTGCTGGTCCGGTTGCGCCCCACCAAGGTCATCGCGGACCTGGATGTCACCGGCTGACGCGGGACGGTGCTCAGCCGCGCGCCTGCTGGTCGTGTGCCGCGCTGCCGCGCTCGGCGTCGCTCCCCCAGCCGTCGGCGAGATCGCCGATCTTCTGAGCGAAGTCGCGCGCCGCGACCGCCGGATCGGCCGCACGCCCGGCGGCGAGGCCGATGAGGAACGCGGTCACCGGTGCGGCTGGGCGGCTCACGCCGTGTGCCACGTCGGAGGTGAGGTCCAACACCATGTCGACCGTGGCATCACTCTCCACGGCCTCCTCCAGGCCGAGCTCACGGGAGACGGCCAGAACCCACTCGGACATCGCTTTCGATTCGTCGCTCACAGCCGCAACCTAAGCCCTGCGCGCGCCGACCGAAAACGGAGGCGAGGTGCTTCACCTTACGATGGGGCGTGTCCGCCCGACCCCTCGACGGCATCACCGTCGTCTCCTTCGAACACGCCGTATCGGTCCCCTACGCCACCCGGCTGCTCGCCGACCTCGGCGCCGACGTGATCAAGGTCGAACGACCAGGTGGCGACTTCGCCCGCGCCTACGACACCGCCTGTGGCGAGGTCTCCTCCTATTTCGCCTGGATCAACCGCGGCAAGCGCTCGGTCGTGCTCGACCTCAAGGACCCCGGTGGGCTGGCCGCCGCTCAGCAGCTCGCCGACCGGGCCGACGTCGTGCTGGCCAATCTCGGCCCCGGGGCGACGGCGCGGCTCGGACTCGACGGCGACACGCTGCGGGCGCGCCGCCCGGAGCTCATCACCTGCGAGCTCACCGGCTACGGCGACGGCGGCCCGTCGTCGGGACGCAAGGCCTACGACGCGCTGATCCAGTCCGAGGCCGGGCTGCTGGAGCTGACCGGCGACGGTGCCGTCACCGCGCGCGCCGGCATCTCCGTCGCCGATATCGCCGCGGGAGTGCAGGTGCACTCGGCCGTGCTCGCCGCGCTGCTGCACCGGCAGCGGACCGGCGCGGGCGCGACCCTGCGCATCAGCCTGCTCGAGGCGCTCGCCGAGTGGATGCACCAGCCGATGCTGTACGCCCTCGGGACCGGCGCTCCGCCGGCGCGCACCGGCGGCCACCATCCCTCCATCGCCCCGTACGGGCCGTTCACCTGCGGGGACGGCGCCGCGGTCCATCTGGCCGTGCAGAACGAGCGGGAGTGGGCCCGGCTGTGTGCCGTCGTGCTCGACGATCCCGGGCTCGCCACCGACCCGCGCTTCGCCACCGTCGCCGGTCGGGTCCGCAACCGCCCGGAACTGCACGCCGAGCTGCACCGCCGGTTCGGTGTGCTCACCGCCGCGGAGCTCGGGGTCCTGCTCGACGAGGCCGATATCGCATGGTCGAGCGTCGGACACGTCGCCGAACTGCCCGAGCACCCGCAACTGGTGGCGCGCAACCGCTGGCGGCCGGTTCCGGTGCCCGGCGGCGCCGACATCCCGATGCTGGTGCCCCCCGTCGACTCCTCGGCCTGGGGCGCGCCGCGGGAACACGCCGTGCCCGCGCTGGGCGCCCACACCGGCGAGGTTCTCGCCGAGCTCGGCTGTTCCCCGGACGAGATCGCCACCCTGACCCGGCACATCGTCCCCCGCCCCGTTCGCGTCATGGAGCCGTAACGTCGTCCGCAACTGGGCACCATCCGCGTTATGGAGCCATAACGCGCTGGAGTCGGGGCGGGGCTCAGGCCGAGCGCTCGCGCCGCTCCCGGCGCGAAGGGGTACGCGGCACGATCGTGGGGTTGACGTTCTCCCGGACGGTCTGCTCGGTCACGACAACCTTGGCGACGTCGTCGCGGCTCGGGATGTCGTACATGACCGGCTGCAGCACCTCCTCCATGATCGCCCGTAGGCCGCGGGCGCCGGTGCCGCGCAGGATGGCCTGGTCGGCCACCGCCTCCAGCGCGTCGTCGGTGAACTCCAGTTCCACACCGTCCATCTCGAACAGCTTCTGGTACTGCTTCACCAGCGCGTTGCGCGGTTCGGTGAGGATCTTGACGAGTGCGTCCTTGTCCAGCGAGGTCACCGAGGCCACCACGGGCAGCCGACCGATGAACTCGGGGATGAGACCGAACTTGATCAAGTCCTCCGGCATGGTCTCGGCGAAGCTCTCGGCCGCGTTCAGGTCGCCCTTCGAGCGGATCTCGGCACCGAAGCCCAGCCCCCGCCGGCCCACCCGGTCACCGATGATCTTCTCCAGCCCGGCGAATGCACCCGCCACGATGAACAACACGTTCGTCGTGTCGATCTGGATGAACTCCTGGTGCGGATGCTTGCGCCCACCCTGCGGCGGGACGCTCGCCGTGGTGCCCTCCAGGATCTTCAGCAGCGCCTGCTGGACGCCTTCGCCGGAGACATCGCGGGTGATCGACGGGTTCTCCGACTTCCGGGCGATCTTGTCGACCTCGTCGATGTAGATGATCCCGGTTTCGGCCCGCTTCACGTCGTAGTCGGCGGCCTGGATGAGCTTGAGCAGGATGTTCTCGACATCTTCGCCGACATACCCGGCCTCGGTGAGCGCGGTGGCGTCGGCGATGGCAAACGGAACGTTGAGCAGTTTGGCCAGGGTCTGCGCCAAGTAGGTCTTGCCGCACCCGGTGGGACCCAGCATGAGGATGTTGGACTTGGTGAGCTCGACGCCGTCGCCGCCGTCGCCGCGACCCTTGTCGCCGGCCTGGATCCGCTTGTAATGGTTGTAGACCGCGACCGAGAGCGTTCGCTTCGTCGGCGACTGGCCCACGACGTACTGGTCGAGGAAGTCGTGGATCTCGGCGGGCTTGGGCAACTCGTCGAGCTTGACCTCGCCTGCCTCGGCAAGCTCTTCCTCGATGATCTCATTGCAGAGATCGATGCACTCGTCGCAGATGTAGACGCCAGGGCCGGCAATCAGTTTCTTGACCTGCTTCTGACTTTTCCCGCAGAACGAGCACTTGAGCAGGTCACCGCCGTCACCGATGCGTGCCATGAGTGCAGACCCCAGTCCCTCCGGCGCGCCCGGCGACGCGCCCGTGTTCGTGACGGTACCTGCCGAACCCGCTCCGATGGGAGCACGTAGGCCCCGAATCAGGAACGGGTCGGCAGGCGGTCGGCCAGCTAGCCGACCACGGACAGCTTCCGGCTCTGGATGATCTCGTCGATGATCCCGTACTCCTTGGCCTCCTCGGCCGTGAGAATCTTGTCCCGCTCGATGTCGTCGTGCACCTGCTCCGGCGTGCGCCCGCTGTGCTTGGCCAGCGTGATCTCGAGCAACCGGCGCATCCGGGTGATCTCCGCCGCCTGGATCTCCAGGTCGGACACCTGACCGTAGACGCCCTGGGTGGCCGGCTGATGGATCAGGATCCGGGCGTTCGGCACCGCGAGCCGGCGCCCCGGCGTTCCCGCGGCGAGCAGCACGGCCGCGGCCGACGCGGCCTGCCCGAGGCAGACCGTCTGGATGTCGGGGCGGATGAACTGCATCGTGTCGTAGATCGCCATCAGCGACGTGAACGAGCCGCCGGGCGAGTTGATGTACATGCTGATCTCGCGGTCGGGGTCCGCCGACTCCAGGCACAGCAGTTGCGCCATGACGTCGTTGGCCGACGCGTCGTCGATCTGCACCCCGAGGAAGATGATCCGCTCCTCGAAGAGCTTGTTGTACGGGTTGGACTCCTTGACCCCGTAGCTGGTGCGCTCGACGAACGACGGCAGCACGTACCGCGACTGCGGCATCTGGTAGTTGCTCATCGAGCACTCCCGTTCTGGTTCGCGTCGGGAAGCTGACCTGCGCGGGAGATCACATGGTCGACGAAGCCGTACTCGAGGGCCTCCTGCGCGGTGAACCACCGGTCGCGGTCGAAGTCGGTCATGATCTTCTCGACCGTCTGGCCGGTGTGCCCCGCGATCAGCTCCGCCATCTCGCGCTTGTGCCGCCGGAACAGTTCCGCCTGGATGGCGATGTCGGACTCGGTGCCGCCGACGCCCGCCGACGGCTGGTGCATGAGGATCTGGCAGTGCGGGAGCGCGTACCGCTTGCCACGGGCCCCTGCCGAGAGCAGGAACTGGCCCATCGAGGCGGCCAGCCCCATCGCGAAGGTGGCCACATCGCACTCGATGAACTCCATCGTGTCGTAGATGGCCATCCCGGCGTTCACCGATCCACCCGGCGAATTGATGTACAGCGAGATGTCCGCGGTCGGGTCCTCTGCCGACAGCAGCAGCATCTGTGCCGCGATCCGGTTGGCGATCTCGTCGTCGACCTGCTGGCCGAGCACGATGATCCGTTGCTGGAGCAGCCGTTCATACACCGAGTCGGACAGCGTCATGCTCGGCGGCGCGGAACGCATCTCCACCCGATGGAAATCGGCGCGACGGTCCGCGCTGCGCGGGCCGATGTCCTGCTGCGTCACTTCATTCTGCCTTCTGCTCGCTCGCGTGGAAATCGTTGGAGGTCCAGCCGGACCCGGGGACTTCGCGATCTGTGCACCCGACCCTACGCGGACTCGGGCCCCGGCGGCTGAGACCAGCGCGGTTGTTCGCTGTCGGCGCAGCGGGCACCGCGCATGCGATGCCTCAGGCGCTGCTCGACGCCGGCTTCTCGGCCTCGGTGGTCTCGCCGGCCTCGCCGGTCTCGCCGGCCTCGGCCGACTCGTCCTCGGGGCCGAACAGCTCGGCGATGTCGACGACGTTGCCCGAGCCGTCGGTGACCGTCGCCGCCCGCACGGCCGCGATGAGGGCCTTCGTGCGCCGCACGTCGGAGTAGATCGCGCCGAGCTGACCGGCCTGCTGGATGCGCTGGACGAACTCCTCCGGCGCCATCCCGTACTGCTGGGCCTGGAAGATGATGCGCTCGGTGAGCTCCTGGTCGTTGACCGAGACCTCCTTCGCCTCGGCCAGCGCGTCGAGGACCAGCCGCGTCTTGACCGACTTCTCGGCCTCGGCGCGCGCCTCGGCGTCGAACTCCTCGCGGCTGCGCCCCTGCCCGGTGAGGAACTCGGCGAACTTGTCCTCGTCGTGGTCGAAGGCGTGCACGGCGTCGTGCAGCCGGGACTCGACCTCCTCGGTGACGATGCTTTCGGGCAGCGGCACCTCGGTGGTCTCGACGATGGCCTCGAGGACCTTGTCGCGGGCCTGCGCGACCTGCTCCATCCGGCGCATCCGGCCGAGCCGCTCCCGCAAGTCGGCGGTGAGCTCGTCGAGCGTGTCGAACTCACTGGCCAGCTGGGCGAACTCGTCGTCGGCGTCGGGCAGGTTGCGCTCCTTGACCGAGGTGACCGTGACGGTCACCTCGGCGTCGCGGTCGGCGTGCTCACCGGCGACCAGCTTCGAGGTGAACGTCTTCGACTCGCCGGCGGACAGGCCGGTGATGGCCTCGTCGATGCCCTCGATCAGACCACCCTGCCCCACCTGGTAGGAGAAGCCGGTGGTCGTCGCCTCCTCGACGGGTGTGCCGTCGACGCTGGCGGACAGATCGATCTGGACGAAGTCGTCCTTCGCCGCGGGCCGCTCCACGCCCGAGAGCGTGCCGAAGCGGCTCCGCAGCTGGTCGAGCTGCTCGGTGACCTGCTCGTCGGTGACCTCGACGTCGTCGACGGACACCGTGAGACTCGCCAGGTCAGGGAGGGTGATCTCGGGCCGGACGTCGACCTCGGCGGTGAAGGCGAGCTTGTCGCCGTCGGCGAGCTCGGTGAGCTCGATCTCCGGGCGCCCGATCGGTTTGACCTCCTCCGACGCGGTGACGGCCTCGCCGTACTTGGCCGGGATGGCCTCGTTCACGACCTCGTCGAGGACGACGCCACGACCCAGCCGGGCTTCGAGGATGCGCGCGGGAGCCTTGCCGGGGCGGAAACCGGGGATGCGGACCTGCTGGGCGATCTTCTTGTACGCGCGGTCGAAGTTGGGCTTGAGCTCGTCGAACGGCACCTCGACGTTGATCCGGACGCGCGTCGGGCTGAGGTGCTCGACGGTGCTCTTCACGGTGGTACTCCTCGGACTGGCGGACTCGGTAAGAGATGGCGGGTCGGGCCGATCGCCCGGAGCGATCAGACGGCGTCACCGGTTCGCGCGAGTCTAGGCGAGACCGGCATGGTCGCCATCAGCCGCCCGCTGCGTGTCCGGCGCCGCCGCGCCGCCCGTACCGGTGGGAATCTCCTCGGCGATATCGCAGAACGTGATCTCGACAGAGACCGGGCCGAGCACACCGCGAACCAGCGCACCGATCTCCTCGGACAGCCGGGGCAGCGCGACGCCGGGCCGGACGACCACCCCGACCCGCGCCGACCGCGCAGCCACCTGGACCCCGAGCACGCGGCGGCGCACCGGAAGATAGGAGACGATGGCGCCGAACGGACCCCCATCGAGACACGCGACGGTCGGGTGGCCGAGCACGGCGGCGGCCACCGCGTCGGCGGGGTCGATGACGGGGGCCGCTGGGTCCGGCACGCGCCCAGGGTACGGGGGCCGCACCGGTTTCGCCCGGTACGCGAGCCCCGCCGCGACTATGCTCGCCGGCGCGGGCCGATCGTTCCCGGGGTGCACGGCCTCGTTCCCGTCGGCGCGCCGGCGGGGTGAGCGGTGACGGCGACGACGACGGGACACGCTGACGATCACGATCTGCCCCCTGGCGTCCCGACCGCACCGCGAGCGGGCCGGACCGGCGGCCGGGACCTCGACGAACCGACGCTCGTCGTGCGGGCCCAGGAGGGGGATCTCCGTGCCTTCGAGGTCCTCGCGCGGCGCCATCAGGCGGCGCTCTACCGGCTGGCGGTCCGGGTGCTGGACAACCGGGACGATGCCGAGGACGCGCTGCAGGACGCCCTGCTGGACGCGTGGCGGCGGATCGGCCGGTTCCGGGGCGAGGCCAGCTTCTCGACCTGGATGTACCGGATCGTGACGAACCGGTGTCTGGGACTGCTGCGCAGGCGCGGGCCCGCGCTGCCGGTGGCCGAGATGGCCGAGATGGTCGAGGTGGCCGAGGCCGGGACCGGGATCGTCCCGATGCCCGCGCGACGCCCCTCCCCGGAGGACGCCGCCGAGCTCGACGCGGGCCTCGTGGCGCTGCGGGCGGCGCTCGCGGACCTGCCCACGCAGCAGCGGGTCTGCTTCATACTGCGCGAGCTGGAGGGCCTCGGGTACGCCGAGATCGCCCAGATCACCGGGGCGGGCGAGCAGGCGGTGCGCGGACGGATCCACCGGGCGCGAACCCGGTTGGCGGAGGTGATGCGGCCATGGCGGTGACCCCGAAGCCGGAGGTCGAGCCCACCGGGCGCCCGGTCGAGCCGCTGCCCTGCGGACGCGATGCCGCGCGGGTATGGGACCACGCCGCGGCCGGCCGGCTGGACGCCCACGAGCTCGGCTGCCCGCACTGCACGACGGCGGTTGCGGACGCCCGCGGCCTCCTCCGCCTGGTGCGCCCGATGGCGATCGAGCCGATGGTGCCGCCGCCGTCGCTGCTCCAACGGGTGGTCGGGGCGGTGCTGATCGAGCGGTCCGGGCGCGACGAGCTGACACTGCAGTCACCGCACGGACCCGCCTCGCTGAGCCGGGTCGCGGCCGCCGCGGTGCTGCGTCATGTCGTGGACGGGATGGACGGGGTGCGGGCTCGCAGCTGCCGCATCGGGCAGCCCGAGCCGGGCGCGGTGCACGTGGCGATGACGGTGACCGCGCGGTTCGGGACGGATCTGGTCGCGGTGGCGGCGCGGCTGCGCCGGCTGGTCATCGCCGCGGGCGAGCAGGTGCTCGGGCTGTCGGTGCGCCGAATGGATATCGAGGTCGTCGACGTGTTCGACGTGCCGGAGCCCGGAGTCGTGCGGTGACCGGAGTCCTGCGGTGACCGAGGTCCGGTACCACGTCGGCGAACGGCTGCTGGCCCGGCTGGCCGCGCGGCACGCCCGGCAGGTGCCCGGGGTCGCCGGGCTGCATCCCGCGGGCGCCACCGCGCGGGTCGAGGGCGGATCCGCGGAGGTGGCACTCGCGATTGTCACCCGGCTGGGCTACAACTGCCGGGATGTCGCGGTGGCGGTTCAGCGGGCGGTCGGCGGCGCACTGACCCGCTACACCGGGCTCGACGTCCGGGTCCGCGTCACCATCACCGACGTGCTGCTCGACTAGCCCCGAGCACGCAGTCGCCGCAGATGCCCCCGCCCGGCAGCCGGTAGTAGAGACAGCAGGAGCGGCGCCGGAACGTCCATTCGACATCGGGCGGGCTGGGCGGCAGCCGCTCCCCCGACCCGGCGAACGGGCCGCGCTGGAGTACCCGGTCGGTGATCCGGGCGGCGCGCACCGCCGCGCCGGGCCGGGCGCTGCCGATGAGCCGCTTCCCGGCCGCCACGCTCGAGGCCGCGTTGCCCCACAGCAGCCGCTCGGAGATGGGCACCTGCGCGCGCACCGCCGCGACCAGCGGAGCCAGATGCTCCTCGACCACCAGCGCGGTGAACGCCTCGGCCGTCGCGGCCGGCTCGTCGGGCAGCGGCCCGGCCGCGGGGTCGGCGACCCACAGCGGCCATGGCCCGGTCACCGACACCCGCCAGTGCAGGGAGCGCGCCGTGAGCAGGGGCAGCACCCCGTGCACGACGACGACGGCGAGCGGCGCGGAGAGCACCCGCGCGGCCAGCCCCTGAAACGCGATGGAGGCCGCGATCCGGTCGTCGGCCCCGTCGAGCATCCGCCGCACGTGCGCGATCCGGGCGCGCAGCGGTTCGGGATCGGCATACAGGTCGGCCATGGGGCGCCAGGTCGGGTCCGCCCGTTCGGCGGGGTGGGTGATCACCTCGAAGAAGGAGCCGAACCCGGCCACGTCGGCGAGCGCCGCTCGGACATCCACTGCTGCTATCACCCGGATAGTCTCTCCAGAAAGCCCTCGGTCGGGTGTTATAGCGGATCGGATCAATGCGACGAAATGGTCGAAATACGTTGAATCGGCGGGGTTGACGCTGATCACACTGTAGTCATCGCGGTCACTCGCCTCGTCACTGGCGCATTCCCCGCGCGGCGTGCGACTCTTTAGCTTGGTTGACCGCTCCCGGCGCTGCGTGCGGTCGCGCTGTGCGATGCGCAGGCTGACGTTTTGGATCGCGTCGGCCGAACATCGTGCGTCCGAAATACCAACCGGAGCGGCACACCGCTCCGGGCAGCACCGACCGGACGAGCCCCCGGACCCTTACGAGGAGCATCGGATCCCGGCTCGGACCGCCATGTGTACACGTCGTCGTCCCGATGCGTCGATCGTCGGGGTGCACCGAGACGACAGGAGGAGCCGTTGGCTGCGATGAGCGACCAGGCCCGCACCCCGTGGGGTGTGATGAAAAGTCCCACCGAAGGCCTCTACGCCCGCGACCATGAACACGACGCCTGCGGCGTCGCGATGGTCGCCGACCTTGCGGGCCGGCGCGACCACGGCATCGTCCGCAAAGCGCTGACGGCGCTGCTGCGCCTGGAACACCGGGGGGCGCGGGGCGCGGAGGCCAACACCGGTGACGGCGCGGGAATCCTGATCCAGACCCCCGACGCCTTCTTCCGCGAGGTCGTCGACTTCGAGCTGCCCCCGGTGGGGGCGTACGCGGCCGGTATCGCGTTCCTGCCCACCGAACGCGCCGATGCCGACGTCGCGGTGGAGAAGATCAACGCGCTGGCCGCCGAGGAGGGACTCCGGGTGCTGGGCTGGCGTGAGCTGCCCATCGACCCGGACGAGGCCGACCTCGGCCCCACCTCGCTCGCCGCGATGCCGAGCTTCCGCCAGCTGTTCCTGGCAGGCGCCGAGCAGGAGAACCCGCCGACCGGGATCGAGCTGGAGCGGCGCACCTTCTGCCTGCGCAAGCGGGCCGAACACACCACCGGGGTGTACTTCGCCAGCCTCTCCCCGCGGACCATCGTCTACAAGGGCATGCTCGCCGAGCCCCAGGTGGAGGCCTTCTACCCGGACCTGTCCGACGAGCGGGTGACCACGGCGCTGGCCCTGGTGCACTCCCGGTTCTCCACGAACACGTTCCCGGCGTGGCCGCTGGCCCACCCCTATCGCTACGTCGCGCACAACGGTGAGATCAACACCCTGCGTGGCAACCGGAACTGGATGGCCGCCCGCGAGGCGCTGCTCGCCTCCGACGTACTGCCGGGCGATCTGGCGCGGCTCACCCCGGTCGTCACCCCGGACGCCAGCGACTCGGCGACCTTCGACGAGGTGCTGGAGCTGCTGCATCTGGGCGGGCGCAGCCTGCCGCACGCGGTGCTGATGATGATCCCCGAGGCGTGGGAGAACCACGCCGAGATGGACCCGGCGCGGCGGGCGTTCTACGAGTACCACTCCACCCTGATCGAGCCGTGGGACGGCCCGGCGCTCGTCGCGTTCACCGACGGCACCGTCATCGGCGCCGTGCTGGACCGCAACGGGCTGCGCCCGGCCCGGTACTGGGTCACCGAGGACGGGCTGGTCGTGCTGGCCTCCGAGGTGGGTGTCCTGGACATCGACCCGGTCACGGTGGTGCGCAAGGGCAGGCTCGAACCGGGCCGGATGTTCCTCGTCGACACCGCGGCCGGCAAGATCGTCGATGACGACGAGATCAAGGGTGAGCTCGCCGCCGCGCATCCGTACGCCGACTGGCTGCACGCGGGTCTGGTCCGGCTCGAAGAGCTGCCCCCGCGGGCCCGCGAGCCGATCGCGCACTCCGCGCTGGTGCACCGTCAGCAGTCGTTCGGATACACCGAGGAGGAGCTCAACGTCCTGCTCCGCCCGATGGCCGCATGCGGTGCCGAGCCGATCGGGTCGATGGGTAACGACGCGCCGCTGGCGGCGATCTCGCAGCGCCCACGGCAGCTCTACGACTACTTCACCCAGCTGTTCGCCCAGGTCACCAACCCGCCCCTGGACGCGATCCGGGAGGAGCTGGTCACCTCGCTGCAGAGCCAGCTGGGCCCGGAGCAGAACCTGCTCTCGCCCGGCCCGGCGAACTGCCGGCGGCTGATGGTGCCGTTCCCGGTGCTCGGCAACGACGACCTCGCCCGGATCATCCACGTCAACGACGACGGCGAGTTCCCCGGCTTCGCCTCGCACGTCGTGCGCGGCGTGTTCGCGGTCGCCGAGGGCGGCGCCGGGCTGGTCCGCAGGCTCGCCGAGATCAAGGCCGAGGTCTCGCGGGCGATCGCGGACGGCGCCCGGCTGATCGTGCTGTCCCAGCGCGAGGTCGACGCGGCGCACGCGCCGATCCCGTCGCTGCTGCTGACCGGGGCCGTGCATCAGCACCTGGTGCGGGAGCGGACCCGGACCCGCGTCGGGCTCATCGTCGAGTCCGGCGACGCCCGCGAGGTGCACCACATCGCGCTGCTGATCGGCTACGGCGCGGCCGCGGTCAACCCGTTCCTCGCCATGGCTACCGTCGAGGATCTCGCCGAGCGCGGCGACATCCCCGGCGTCGACGCCCGGACCGCCGCCAAGAACCTGATCAAGGCGCTGGGCAAGGGCGTGCGCAAGACCATGTCCAAGATGGGTGTCTCGACGGTGGCGTCGTACACCGGCGCTCAGATCTTCGAGGCGATCGGGCTGGGCCAGGAGGTCATCGACTCCTGCTTCACCGGCACCACCTCCCGGCTCGGCGGCGTCGGCTTCGACGTGCTCGCCGAGGAGGTGCTGTGCCGGCACCGCAAGGCGTTCCCGGCGGACGGGATGCGACCCAGCCACCGCGCCCTGGAGACGGGCGGCGAGTACCAGTGGCGCCGCGAGGGCGAACTGCACCTGTTCAACCCGCACACCGTGTTCAAGCTGCAGCATTCGACGCGGTCGGGCCGCTACGAGATCTTCAAGGAGTACACCCGCGCCGTCGACCACCAGGCGCAGCGGCTGATGACGCTGCGCGGGCTGTTCCGGTTCCGCGACGAGGTGCGCCCACCGGTCCCGATCGACGAGGTCGAGCCGGTCGAGTCGATCGTGAAGCGGTTCGCCACCGGCGCCATCTCCTACGGCTCGATCTCCCAGGAGATGCACGAAACCCTGGCGATCGCGATGAACCGGCTCGGCGGCAAGTCGAACACCGGTGAGGGCGGAGAGAACTCCGAGCGGTTCACCCCGGACCCCAACGGGGACTCGCGGCGCAGCGCCGTCAAGCAGGTCGCCTCCGGCCGCTTCGGGGTGACCAGCGAGTACCTGGTCAACGCCGACGACCTGCAGATCAAGATCGCGCAGGGCGCCAAGCCCGGCGAGGGTGGGCAGCTGCCGGGCAGCAAGGTCTACCCGTGGATCGCCAAGACCCGGTACTCCACGCCGGGCGTCGGGCTGATCTCGCCGCCGCCGCACCACGACATCTACTCGATCGAGGACATCAAGCAGCTCATCCACGACCTGAAGAACGCCAACCCGGCCGCGCGCGTGCACGTCAAGCTGGTCAGCCAGGTCGGCGTCGGCACGGTCGCGGCGGGCGTGGCGAAGGCGCACTCCGACGTCGTGCTCATCTCCGGGCATGACGGCGGCACCGGCGCCTCGCCGCTGAGCTCGATCAAGCACGCGGGCGGGCCGTGGGAGCTCGGTCTGGCCGAGACGCAGCAGACGTTGCTGGCCAACGGATTGCGCGACCGGATCGTGGTGCAGGCCGACGGCCAGCTCAAGACCGGGCGCGACGTCGTCATCGCGGCACTGCTCGGCGCCGAGGAGTTCGGCTTCGCGACCGCGCCGCTGGTGGTGTCGGGCTGCATCATGATGCGCGTCTGCCATCTCGACACCTGCCCGGTCGGCGTCGCCACCCAGAACCCCGAGCTGCGCAAGCGGTTCGACGGGCGGCCCGAGTACGTCGTCAACTTCATGCGGTTCGTGGCCCAGGAGGTCCGGGAGTACCTGGCCCAGCTCGGTTTCCGGACGCTGGCGGAGGCGGTCGGGCACGCGGAGCTGCTCGACACCGACGCCGCGGTGGCGCATTGGAAGACCGAGGGGCTGGACCTGCGCCCGATCTTCCACACCCCGCAGCTGCCCCCCGGCACCCCCCGGCACCGCACCAGGTCCCAGGACCACGGCCTGGAGAAGGCGCTGGACAACACCATGATCCAGCTCGCCGAGGGCGCGCTCGCCGAGGGCGACCGGGTCCGGCTCGACCTACCGGTGCGCAACGTCAACCGCACTGTCGGCACCATGCTCGGCTACGAGCTGACCAAGCGGTGGGGCGGCGAGGGGCTACCCGACGACACCATCGACGTCACACTCACCGGCTCGGCGGGGCAGTCCTTCGGCGCCTTCGTACCGCGAGGCATCACCCTGCGCCTGGTCGGGGACACGAACGACTACTTCGGCAAGGGGTTGTCGGGCGGGCGGCTCACGCTGCGGCCGGACCCGGCGGCACCGTTCGCGGCCGAGGAGAACATCATCGCCGGCAACGTGATCCTCTATGGGGCAACCTCGGGTGAGGCGTTCATCCGCGGCGTCGTCGGGGAACGCTTCTGTGTGCGCAACTCCGGGGCGCTGGCCGTCGTCGAGGGGCTCGGCGACCACGGTTGCGAGTACATGACCGGCGGCCGCGTCGTCGTCCTCGGCAGGATCGGGCGCAACTTCGCGGCCGGTATGTCCGGCGGTACCGCATACGTGCTCGACCTGCCCCGCGGCCGGGTCAACACCGAGATGGTGGACCTCGACCCGCTCGACGACGACGACCGCGAGTTCCTGCGCACGACGGTCGAACGGCACCACGCGGAGACCGGTTCCGCCGTGGCACACGCGCTGCTGACGGACTGGGACGTCGCCGTCGAGCGCTTCGGCAAGGTGATGCCGAAGGATTTCAAGCGGGTGCTGAACGCCCGCGCGCAGGCCGAGAAGGACGGCCGGGACATCAACGAGGCGATCATGGAGGCGGCACATGGGTGACCCGAAGGGATTTCTCACCACCCCCCGGGAAGCTCCGAAACGCCGTCCGGTCGATCTGCGCCTGATGGACTGGCGCGAGGTCTACGAGGATTTCCCGCACGACCACCTGGAGGCCCAGGCCGGGCGCTGCATGAACTGCGGCATCCCGTTCTGCCATCAGGGCTGCCCGCTCAGCAACCTGATCCCGGAGTGGAACGACCTCGTCTACCGGCGCGACTGGCGCGAGGCCATCGAGCGGCTGCACGCCACGAACAACTTCCCGGAGTTCACCGGGACGCTGTGTCCCGCCCCGTGCGAGGCCGCCTGCGTGCTGGCGATCAACAGCGACGCCGTCACGATCAAGCAGGTCGAGCTCGAGATCGTCGACCGGGCCTGGGACGAGGGCTGGGTGACCCCGCAGCCGCCCGAGGTCAAGACGGGCAGGAAGGTCGCCGTCATCGGCTCCGGGCCCGCGGGGCTGGCCGCGGCCCAGCAACTCACCAGGGCCGGGCACGAGGTCGTGGTCTTCGAGCGGGCCGACCGGATCGGTGGGTTGCTGCGCTACGGCATCCCCGAGTTCAAGATGGAGAAGGCCCGGCTCGACCGGCGCCTGGTCCAGATGCGGGACGAGGGCACGCTGTTCCGCGCCTCGGTCGACGTCGGCACCGACGTGAGCGTCGAACAGCTGCGCGACGACTTCGACGCCGTGGTGCTCGCCGGCGGGGCCACCGCATGGCGTGACCTCCCGGTGCCCGGCCGCGAGCTCGACGGCGTCCACCAGGCGATGGAGTACCTGCCGCTGGCGAACCACGTGCAGCAGGGTGATATCGACGCACCGGCGATCACCGCTGAGGGCAAGCATGTGGTGATCATCGGCGGCGGGGACACCGGGGCCGACTGCCTGGGCACCGCGCACCGCCAGGGTGCCGCGTCGGTGACCCAGCTGGAGATCATGTCCACGCCGCCGCAGCGCCGCACCGAGGCCATGCCGTGGCCGACCTACCCGATGATCTACCGGGTCTCCTCGGCGCACGAGGAGGGCGGCGAGCGGATGTACTCGGTCAACACCACCGAGTTCGTCGACGACGACACCGGCGCGGTCAAGGCGCTGCGGCTGGTCGAGGTCTCCAGGGGTGCGGACGGCAGGTTCGCCCCCGTCGCGGGCACCGGGCGGGAGATCCCGGCCGACCTGGTGCTGCTGGCGATGGGCTTCGTCGGCCCGGAGAAGGGCAAGCTGCTCGCCGACCTGGGCGTGGAGCTCGACGAGCGCGGCAACGTCGCGCGCGACGAGCACTACATGACCAGTGTCGACGGGGTGTTCGTGGCCGGCGACATGGGCCGGGGGCAGTCACTGATCGTGTGGGCGATCGCGGAGGGCCGGGCCGCCGCCGCGGGCGTCGACCGGTACCTGACCGGCCGCGACGTGCTGCCCCGCCCGATCAACCCGACGGATCGGCAGATCGCCTGACCGGGACGAGCCAACACAGATCATCCGTTGGGGGCAGGACGCCGCCCAACGGATGATCATGCCGGGTCCTGGTCGACCCGATGGACCTGCCGCTCGGCCAGATGGTCGGCCACCCAACCGGCCACCGCCCCGAGCAGCTCCGGATCGACCGGGCTACGCAGCTGCGAGCGGTAGGTGCGCAGGCTCGCCGGCCGCGGGTCACGGCGCAGCAGGTGGGTGAGGTCGGGGACCCGGCGCACCTGGACCGGCCCTGGCACCAGCCGCGCGATGACCTCGAGGTCGTCCGGGTCGGATTGGAGATCCTTGTCCCCCGTGATCGCCAGCACGGGAACGGTGATCGCGGCGAGGTCGGCCCGCGGGTCGTGGACAAGAAACTCCCGCATCCAGCGGGCGTTGACCCGCGCCCCACGAACCCGGGCGACGTCCGTCGTCGTGGCCTTGATCCGGGCGATCGTGGCCGCCTGTTGTTTGTGGATGTCGGTGCGCAGCAGCTTCAGCAGTAGCGCCACCGGCCGCGGCAGGTCGTCGCCGATCATCCGGGCCTGCCACAGCAGTACCTCCTCCCCGGGCCGGGCCGGGCAGGCCAGCAGCACGACCGTCGCGGGCCCGCCGCGCGCCCCGAGCGCCGCGGCGTGCAGCGCACCCTCGCTGTGGCCGATCACCGCCACCGCATCGGTCCGCGCCTCCGGCCGGGCGCGCAGCGCCGCCATGGCCGCCGCGGCGTCCTCGCGGTTCTGCGCGAAGCCCGCGGCCCTCCAGTCGCCGGGCGTGGCGCCGACCCCGCGCCGGTCGTAACGGAACAACGCCACCCCGCGCTCGGCGAGCATCCGGGCGAGCTCGCCGCCGAGGGCCAGCTTCATCCGGCCGGCGTCGGAGTTGCGGTCGACCGGGCCGGAACCGGGCAGCAACAGGGCGGCCGGGTGCGGGCCCTCGCCCGGGGGCAGGGTCAGCGTGCCGGCGAGCGCCACCCCGTCGGGAGTGTGCGCGTCCATCAGCACCTCGCGCACGCCCGCGGTGTCGATCGTGTTCATCGACGTCCTCCGCGCAGCTCGCGCGCCACCCGCTCCGGCTCGTCGACGCTGACCAGCAGCTCCTCGAACGGCGCGCCGGCCAGCGCGACCCGCACGGCCGGACGTCCGGAACGCACGACGGCGAACGACTTCCCGCCGCGGCGGCGCCAGGTGCCGATCTTCGTCCGGCCCGGCACGGCGAGACCGGGCGCGCGCAACCCCCGCACGGCCGCCAGCGGTTTGTCGGCGACCGTGACCCGCCGGACCGCGGACATCGGCACCCGTACGTCGCCGTGCAGGCCCCAGACCTTCTCACCGACGGTGAGCTCCAGAACGAGGTCCTGGCCGTCCCTTCGCAGTACCGCCATGCTTCCTCCCATAATTCTCTACTTTGAGAAAAGTATCATTTGTGAGAGCATTTTGGCGAGGTGATGTGATGGCGACGGCGGATCTGCTGCTCCACCCGGTGCGGCTGCGCATCCTGAGGGCCCTGCTCGACGGCCGCGATCGGACCACGTCCGATCTGCGCGGCGACCTGCCCGATATCGCGCCGGCGACGCTCTACCGGCACGTGGCCCTGCTCGCCGAGGCCGGCGTGCTGACGGTCGTCGCGGAGCAGCGAGTCCGGGGGGCGGTGGAACGGACCTACCGGTTACCCCACGGCTCGGCCGAGGTCGACGACGACGCGCTCGCAGCCATGACCCCGGCCGACCACCGGCGGGCCTTCACCGCGTTCGTCGCCGGTCTGCTCGCCGACTTCGACCGCTACCTCGACCGCGACGACGTCGACCCGCGACAGGACGGGGTGGGCTACCGGCAGGCGGCGCTGTGGCTCACCGACGCCGAGCTGGACGCGCTGCTCGCCGAGGTGCGCACGGCCGTCGCCGCCCGTCTGCACAACCCGCCCGTCCCGGGCCGGGTCAGGCGCCTGCTGTCCACGGTGCTGATGCCGGCCGGGGGACCACCCGGCGACGATCCGGCCGACGGCGCAGCCGGCTGACCCCGCCGCAGCTGGCATACAGCGACAACCCGGTCGCAGCATGGTGGCTGCGGGTGCCTCGAGAACGCCGTCGCGGAGACGGAGACGATCAGCTGACCACGCCGACCGAGCCGGCCGACAGCCGGGACCGCAGCGCGGCGACGAGCTGCGCGCGGTTGGCCGCCCCCAGCTTCTGGCGCAGCCGCGCGACATGCTGTTCCACCGTTTTCGGCGAGATGAACAGCCGTGCACCGATCTGCTTCTGGGTGAGTCCGTCGAGCACGAGAGCGCCCACCTCGCGCTCCCGCTCGGACAGTCCTCCGGCGGGTTCCCGGTCCTCGCCCGACGACGTGCCGGCCAGCCCGCGGGACCGCGCGAGCAGCTCTCGGGCGACGGCGGGCTCGGTGGCCCGCTCGGCCGCGGCACGGCAGAGCGCCGCCGCCTCCCGCGGCCGCCCGGCCTCGGCGAGCCCGCGAGCCACGGCGGACACCGCAGTAGCGTCGACGTCTCCGGCCAGCACCGCGGTCCAGGTCCAGGCCGCTGCGGCCATCGCCGCCACAGAGTTGGATCGGGGGTCGGAGCCGGGGCCGAGCAGCACCTCGAGCTGCTCCGCAGCCGACGAGACCGTGGCCCGGTCACCGACGGCGACGGCCCGCTGCAGCCGCCACCATTGCTCGGTCGCGACACCCCACGCCGGGGCGCCGGCCCTGGCAACCGCCGCCGCCATCGCATCGGTGAGGGTGTCGCCGTCCGGGGGTGATACCTGCGCGGCCGCGGCCGCGAGCTCGCCCCAGATGTCGAGCAGGAGCGGCTCCACATCGGCCCCCACCACCACCGGCGCAACACGATGCCACGTCGCGGCCAGCGCGGCCTCGTCGCCGCAGCGCCGGACCAACCCGACGCTGACGGCGGCCGCCAGGACGGCGTTGCGCCGCAGGACCTGTGTCTCGGCCGCGGCCGCCAGCCCCCTGCGGGCCTCGGCCAGCCGCCCCGCCCGCAGGTCGAGCCAAGCGGTGAGCAGCCGGTGTCGCGGGGTCGACGGCCGGTGGTGGTCGTGCGCGGCGAGCATCGCGCGCGCCGTGCGGTCGTCGCCCGCGGCGGCGAGGATGGTGACGGCGAGCTCGTCCCAGCGTTCGACGGTCAGTGGGTCAGCGGGCACCGTCGCCGCCGCCAGCCCGGCGAGGCGGCGCGCGGCCATGGCCGGGTCGCCGCGCTGGGCCTCCACCGTGGCGTCGACACCGTCGAGCAGCACGGTGAGCCCGCGGGGCGCCGGATCGGGCAGCGCGTCGCGCGCGGCGATGAGGTCGGCGGCGGCGGCCTCCAGGTCACCGGCGAGCGCGGTCGCGAGCGCGGCCCGACCACGGGCCCAGGCCCCCCGGCTGTCCGGGAGCGCGGCCGCGACGCCGCGCCAGCGAACGGCTGCGTCGCGCAGGGCGCCATCGGCCGCGGCGGCCGCGGCGGCCACACCCGCCGCGCGGCAGTCTATGTCGGCGCCGCCGGAGAGGACCTGGTCCGCGGCGTTGATGGCCTCGAGGACCGCGCCGTCCCGCCAGAGCCGCTCGACACCCAGGTCGACGGGTTCGGCCGTCACATCGTCGTGAACCCCGTGCATCTGGGCTGTTGTCGTCGGCATGTCCATCACCGCGCCCCCCGGTCGGCTCATCGTCGCGCCCCCATGTTCGGCCATACCGGCGCGACGGTCTGTGTCCGCGCGCACGGCCGGTGGTCGATGCGCCTGACGTTCACGGACCGCGGTGTGCGCAGACATGTCCGAGGGCCCTCCCGTCCTGGTGCGCCGAAGCGGCCATCGGTCGGCGCATCCGCCACGCACATCGTGGCGGCGGGATCCGGCGCGAGCGATGGTGTGTGCCCCCGGGCCCGCGGAGCCATCCCCCACGCCGGACGGGGGTTGTCCCCGGTCTCTCCCGCGGTCTCTCCCTGCGCGTTATGGCTCCATAACGTCCGGGAGCGGGGCGAGGGTTGCGCGTTGAGGAGCCATAACGTTCAGGGGTACCGGGGTGTGAGTGCGGCGATGATCCCCTCGCAGGTTCGGATGACCACGTGACACGCCTCCGTCGCGGTGCGCCCGAACAACGGGTTCACCGCGTGGTTCTGCCATCGGTGCAGCGTCGTGAGCGCGGCATTGCGCAGTTCCGCCTCCCCGGAGCCCGCGGGCAACCCCAGACGCACCTGCGGGGCCGGACCGGCTGCCCCCAGCAGCCGTTCGGCCTCCCCGGCCATCTCCCGCGGCAGCCTGACCACACCCGACCGCAACGCGCCGAGCAGCCGCAGCTCGGTGAACTCGTGCGCGTTAGCGAGGATCCGCTCGACCTCCCTGACGAGCGGGCCCTCGGTGCGGCCGTCGGCCCGCAGCACGCGCTCCAGGGCCAGCAGCGCCGAGCGGGCCTTGAGCAGGTCGCGCCGCTGGGTGAACTGGGTGTGCAGCACCCGCTGCAGGTCGGGCAGGCCGCTGCGGGCGACGAGCTCCGCGGCCAGCGCGGGGCTGTCGGTCGTGCCCTGCCGGATGAGGGTGGTGCCCAGCCTGATGCCGAACAGGCCGAACCGGCGCAGCAGGGCGTCGCGGTTCTCCCCCGCGTCGACCGCATCGGCCACGGCCCCCTCCGCGCGGCGGAAGCGGTCGACGGACAGCAGCGCGGCCTCCAGCTCCGCGCGCGGGATCCGGATCAGCCGGGCCAGTGCGGCGAACTCGGCGTGCCGCAGGGTGCGGCCGGTCTCGGCGAGCAACCCCGCGACGGCGACCACATCCTGGCAGAGCCCGCGCACGGTCGGCTCGGCCCGGTAGCGCTGGGCGATCGACCTTGCCGAGACCATCGCGTCGATCCGCCCGGCGCCGATCTCGTCGGCCCGCGAGATCACCGCGATCGCGTTGACGGCCCCGGCGCTGGCCACTCCCTGGTCCCGGAACGCCTCGAGCAGGTCGATATCGGTGGTGTGCAGGTGGCGCATCAGGTAGACAACCGCGTCGGCCTCGGTGGGGGTGTCGTCCTCCTCGGGGTCGATGAAGGTCAGGGTGCGCCGCGCGGTCTGGGTGGACATCGACGCGATCCCCGGGGTGTCGATCAACGTGGTGCCGCGCAGGCCGTGCGAGGGCCAGTCGACCACGAGCCGGTCCAGCTCCTCGGCCGGCGTGCCCTTCAGGTCGATGACGAGTGCCCCATCCCGGCGGACGACCGGCAGCGGGACCGGTGCGCCCGATCGCGGGTACATGACCACTCGGGGGCTGTGCCCATCGCGGTACCAGGTGACCACGCGGGTGCACTCCCCGGCGTCGGTGGGTGCGACCGGCTCCCCGACCAGCGCGTTGAGCAGCGTCGACTTACCTGCCTTGACCTTCCCGGCGATCGCGACGCGCAACGGCTCGTCGAGCCGGTCCAGCTGGTCGCGCAGCAGGGCGGCGGTGCGCGGACGGTCGCGGTAGACGTGCATCGCGTGCCGGAGAGCCTGGCGCACGGCATCGGACAGCGCTGCGTACGGCCGGGCCGGCGGATGGCCGTTCATCCCGCCTGCACCCGCTCCGGTGCCGCGGTGCCGGCGCCCTCGGCGGGGGCCGGTTTCGCGGAGGCCGGTTTCGCGGGGGCCTGCTGGAGCAGGGCCTTGGCGGCGCGCCGCACCTCCTCCAGCTTCGCCAGCTCGGTCGGGATCTCGCGCAGCCTGCGCTCCTGTTCGGCCTTCGAGGTCTTCACCGAGGTCTCGGCGGCCCGCACCGCCTCCTGCAGCGAGCGCTTGGCCTGGTCGGCCTGCTCGGTGAAGTGGTCGCGCAGCTCACGCTGCACCGCGCGCAGCCGGTCGCGGGAGTCCTTGCCCACCTGGAAGATCACGTCGTCGACATGGCGGCGCACCGCGGTCTTCGCCTCGTTCTGGCGGCGCGTGACGAGACGCTTGCGCTCATCGCCGATGGCCCTGCCGCCCAACACGAGGCCGGCGCCGATCGAGAGCGGGTTGACGATGGACGACAGCCCGACGAGGGTCCCGAGCATCCCGAACATCAGCATCCCGGTGTAGCTGCCCTTCAGCCCGGTCAACGCCTTCTGGCCGATGCCCCACGGCTCGACCTCGCGCATGGTCGGCGGCTGCACCGACCGCTGCGGGACGATGGTCTCGGCGCGCAGCGTCGGCACCAGCTGGTCGCTGTCCTCCGAGAAGTGCTCCGCGACCCGGCGGGCCAGCCATCGGGCCCGCTGGGTGGCCCAGACGAAGTTCGCCGAGGCGGCGGCCGCCACTTCCTGCTGCACCCAGCGCGCGAATTCGTCCCACGTCTTCGTCGGATCGCCGCCTGCGCTGAGCGTGTCCTCGGCAACCCGGGCGATCTCGCGCATGCGCTCGCGCAGGTCGTGGTCGATATCGGCGTTGAGGTCGGCGACGCCGTCACCGAGGGTCTGCTGCCAGCGCGCGGAACGTTCCCTCAGCTCGGTGGCCCGCTGCTGCGCCTCGGTCAGCCGGGTGACGAGCTCCTGGACCGACTCCGGGTCGCGCTGGGCGGCCTGCTCCGCCCGCAGGCCTTCGGCGAGCTGCCCGGTGACCGCCAGCACGTCCTGGGCCGTCGAGCGGCGCCCCAGCCGGTCGGCCTGACCGAGGACGCGGCGGCGCAGGTAGCGCACGAGCGCCGGGTAGCCGGACTCCTCGTTGAGCGCGGAATCGTTGTCGAGCACGGCCTGCCAGCGCAGGGTGGAGGAGACCGGGAACAGCTGGGCGCCGACGCCGGCCGCGGCCAGATGGGCCTCGTCGAGCTCGGCGACGCGCCGCCACTCGGGGTAGAGGTCGTTCTTCGTCAGCACGCACGCCACGTTGGGGCAGACCGCGACCGCCTGGCGCAGGAACGTCAGCTCCGGCGCGGTGTACTCCTGCGAGGCGTCGGAGACGAGCAGGATCGCGTCCGCCGACGGGAGGGCCGCCATCGTTGCCGACCCGTGCACCGACGACAACCCGCCGACCCCGGGGGTGTCGACCAGCTCGAGGCCCCCGGCCAGGATCGGGCGTGGCACCCCGACCTCGACGCAGGCGAGCCCCTTCCGGTTACCGGGATTGCCCCCCTCACCGACGTGGTCGGCGAGCTCCTCCACGGGCACCTCGACCCGCTCGGTGCGTTGCTCGGCCAGATCGTCCTCGGGGTTGAGCACGCGGACCACGGTCACCGTGACCGTCTCGGCGTGCCGGACGACCGTCGGCACCGCCGTGGCCACATCGTCGGCGACCGGGCAGACCGGGGCGCCGACCAGGCCGTTGACCAACATGCTCTTGCCCTGCTTGAACTCGCCGACGACCAGGACCCGGACGCTGTCGTCGGTCAGCCGGACGCGCGCCTGCCACAGCCGCGCCTCCAGGTCGGGCCGGCCGTAGCGGGCAATCGTGGCCAGGGCGAAGTCCACAACCTCGACCGGTGCGGTGGGTGCCACTGCTGCCCCTCCCCGGATCAGACGACGGTCTCGACGGCGTCGTCGGTGGCCTCGGCCTCGTTACCGACCGGATCGCCGCCGAGGTCCTCGGCCGTGGTCGTGGCGGCGTCGTCGGGGAGCGTGCCGCCCGGATCGCCGCCGAGGTCCTCGGCCGTCGTCGTGGCCGCGGACTCGTTGAACGACTCGTTGATCGCCGTGACCTCGGTGTTCTCGTTGAACGAGTCGTCGATCGCGGTGACCTCGGTGTCGTTGTCCTGGTTGAAGGAATCCTCGATGACCGTGATGTCGTCATCGGACTTGTCGATGTCGACGTCGACGTCGCGGTCATCGATATCGATGTCGATGTCGCGGTCATCGATATTGATGACGTCGCGGTCGTCGATGATCGTGTCCCGGTCATCGATGTTGACGTTGTTCGTGATATTGGTGATCTGCTCGGTGTGCTGGTTCATCACGACCTCGCGGACGGGTTCATAGGCGGTCGTCGTGTGCTGGATCTCGCGGACCGGATCGCCCGTGCCCCGCGCCGGCGGCGAGGCATCGCTCGTGGACCGGACGTCGCCGCGGTCGGCGAGCAGCAGGCGGGCGTCGCGCACGTCATCGCCGCTCACGCCCGCGAGGTCGTTCTGTTGCAGGGCCTGCTCCGGGTTCTGGTCGAACTGCGCCCGGGCGTCGGGGTCGCGCATCAGCTTGAGCAGGAAGTCGATGAGGTCGGTCATGGCGGCCATGTCGTGCTCCTCCTGGTGGAAAGGGCGGGGTGGAATGCGGAAGCCGGCCCCGCCCTGCCGCGGGCGGGGCCGGCTGCTGCTCGGCGTGCGTCAGACGTCAGACGGGGATGTCGAAGTCCTCCTGCTCCTGCTCGGCCTCGACGTCGGCCTCGGCGTCGGCGTCGGCTTCCTGGTTCGAGGCCAGGACCTGGTCGGTGTCCTGGTCGAGGTCCTGGTCGGAGTCCACGTCGGCGTCCTGGTCGAGGTCCTGGTCGGCGTCCACGTCGACGATGGAGGCGGCGTCGCCGCCGTCGCCGCCGCTGGCGTCCGCGTCACCACCGCGGCTGTCGCCGAAGTTGATGTTGACCTCGCCGTCCTGGTCGATGTCGCTGTCGCCGCCGACCGCGGTGCCACCGTCGCCGCCACGGCCGCCCTCGGTCTCGACGGCGGTGATGACGTCCTGGTCCTGCTCGGCGTTCTGGCCGACGTTCTGCTCGTTCTCCTGCTCTCCGACCTGCGCGGACTCGGCCTCCTGGGCCGCGTCCTGGTCGAGGTCCAGGTCCTGGTTCAGCTCGGACAGGAAGGCGTTGAGGTTGAACGGGCTGCTCATGGTTTCTCCTCGGTGGGTCGGGGCTGTGGTGCCCGCCGGACCGCTCGATCCGGTTGCCCAAAAAGTTAGGCAGCGCCGAGCTCCCTGCCATCCGGATCGGGTCCGGTTCCTCGGCTGTCTCGCACCGGGATCGCGGTGTCCGCGGGGTGGGGGCGGTAAGGGATTTTCCCGGGTCTTGTCCCGCATCGTCCCTCGTAGCGGGGCTGCGAGCGCCGATCCTCCGGTTCACTGGTCCCACCGCCGAGGAGGGAGCACCGGATGTCGTACTACCTGGGGATCGACGTGGGAACGACGTTCTCCGCCGCCGCCGTCTGCCGGCCCGATCGGCCCGGCGCGGACGTCGTGGCACTGGGCGACCGGGCGAACGCGGTGCCGTCAGCGGTGTTCGCGGACGAGCGCGGCACGCTCCTGTTCGGTGTGGCCGCCGAGCGCCGGGCGCTTTCGGATCCCGGCCGGGTGGTGCGCGGGTTCAAGCGGAGGATCGGTGACGGCGTCCCCATGCTCGTCGGCGGTGTGCCGGTGGCGGCGGAGGAGCTCGCCGCCCGGTTCGCCGCGCAGATCGTCGAGGACGTCGCCGCGCGGGAGGGCGGGCCGGCCACCGGGATCGCGGTGACCCATCCCGCATCGTGGGGCCCGCACCGGCTCGACTCGTTGCGCACCGCGCTCGCGGCCCACGGCCTCGGCGGGGCGATGCTGCTCACCGAGCCGCAGGCCGCGGCGATGGGATATGCCGCCGCCGAACGGGTCGAGCCCGGCGCGGTCGTGGCGGTGTACGACCTCGGTGGGGGAACCTTCGACGCCGCGGTGGCCCGCAAGTTGCCCGACGGCGGGTTCGAGCTGCTCGGCGCACCCGAGGGGATCGACGGGCTCGGCGGGATCGACTTCGACGAGGTCGTGTTCGAGCACGTGCGCGCGGCCCTGGGGCCGGTGTGGGTGGAGCTGGACCCTTCCGATCCCGCGACGCTCACCGCGGTCGCCCGGCTGCGTCGCGAGTGCACCGAGGCCAAGGAGGCGCTCTCGGCCGATACCGAGGTGCTGATCCCCGTCGTGCTGCCGGGGCATTCCACCCAGGTCCGGTTCACCCGCCCCGAGTTCGAGGAGGCGATCCGGCCGGCCGTGGCCGAGACCATGGCGGCGCTGGGTCGTGCGCTGGACTCGGCCGGCGTCACGCCCGGCGAAACGGCCGCGGTGGTGCTGGTGGGCGGCTCGTCGCGGATCCCGCTGGTCGCGCAGCTCGTCTCGGCCGCCTGCGGGCAGCCGGCCTCGGTCGACGTCGACCCGAAGGGGGTCATCGCGGCGGGTGCGGCGATGACGGCCCGGGGCGTCCTGGGCGGCGAGCCGACGCAGCGCCTTCCGATCGCGCTCCTCGAGCCCACCGACGTCCGCGTCGACCCGGAGGTCCCGAGCCCGCCCCCGCGCCAGCCCCGGCCCCCGCAGCAGGTGGCGCCCGCACCCCGGCGGCGGCGCGGCGTGGCCCTGCTGCTCGCGGCCGGTGGGGTCGTGGCGGCCGTCGTGATCGGCGGCGTCGTCGCCAACACGGTCGGCACCCAGGCGGTCGAGACCGGGACCTCCAAGGCCGGGGCCGAGACCCCCGGCGGCCCGGCGGTCGTCGACAACCCGGCGCCGCCCCCGCGGCCCCAGCAGCAGGCCCCGGCGCAGGCTCCGGCTCCGGCGAACCGGCGACCCGCGCCCGCGCCGCCCCCCGAACCCGCCGCCCCGACCCCCACCCCGGCGCAGCCGACCACCACGACCCCGCCCGAACCGTCCACCACGAACGAGCCATCGGAACCGCCCGCGACGAGCGAACCCGCGTCCCCCAGCCCGCAGCCGGGCGGCCAGGCCGGTGCCGGGAACGACTCCGCGGGCGCGCCTGCCGGGGAGACCGGCGGTGGCAACGCCGACGGCGCAGGCGGGTCCTAGCCGGTCACCGCGCAGCATCCGCCAGCCGACGGCGGTCCGCGATCGTGATCCGGCCGCGGGACAGGGCGAGCACGCCGCGGGCCTCAAGGCCCCGAAGCACCCGGTTGGCGGTGGCCCGGGTGGTGCCGGCGAGGCTGGCCACGTCGTCCTGGGTCAGCGGGATCTCGACGTCCCGCGCGCCGTTGCGGTAGCACAACGTGAGATCGGCGAGGCGGCGGGCGACCCGCTTGTCGACCGGCTGATGCAGCAGGTCGAGCACCGTCGTCGACAACTGCCGGACGTGTGCGGCCAGTGCGTCGGTCAGCATGTGCTCGATCCCCGGATTCTGCTGCCGCAGCCGGTGCAGCACCTCGCGCCCGACCGACAGCGTGTGCGTGGGTTCCAGGGCGACCGCCGTCGTCACCCTGCGGGCCGTATCGTCGACCACCGCGATCAGGCCGAAGAGCTGACCGCGGCACAGTAGCGAGAGCGTCACCTCGTCCCCGGCCGGGGTGGTGATGCGCAACGCCACCCGGCCCCTGAGGATCAGGTACAGGCAGTCGCCGAGGTCGCCCGCGCGGAACACGGTCTCCCTGCGGGCGAAGCGCCGATACCGCCCAGCGCCGAACAGCCTGCTGCGCTCGGGCTCGTCCAATGCGCGTAGCGCGGGGAGATCGGTCGGTTTCATTCCTGTTCTCCCAGGTCGTGCAGCACGAACACCTCGACCGGCTCCCGCCTGCCCTTCACCCGCACCGGCCCGCGGGTACGCACCGTGGCCGCGGAGCCCAGCTGCGCGCGCGTCACGGGTCCGATCACCACCTGGCCCGGCTCGGCCAGCCCCTCCAACCGGGCCGCGAGGTTGGTGGTGTCGCCGATCGCGGTGAAGTTGCGCAGCTGCGCGGCACCGACGTTGCCGACCAGCGCCGGGCCGCTGTTGATCCCCACCCGGAAACGCGGCCATTCGCGGCGCCCGGCCGCGGCGATCTCGACGGCGCGGTGCAGGTGCAGCCCGGCGCGGGCGGCGCGGTGGGCGTGGTTGGGCTGGCGGGCCGGGGCGCCCCAGATCGCCATCACCGCGTCGCCCACGAACTGCACCACGGTGCCGCCCTCGGCCAGGATCACCGGGACCACCGCGCCGTAGTAGGTGTTGAGCATGGCCACGACCTGGTCCGGAGCGGTGTCCTCGGCGAACGGGGTGAAACCGCGCAGATCGGCCATCAGCACGCTCACCTCCGCGACCGCGCCACCGAGATCGGCCTGGTCCGGGTCGGCGATCAGCGCGGTGGCCACCGCCGGGGACATGTAGGACCGGAACAGCCCGTCGAGCTGCTGGTAGAGCCGGGCGTTCTCCAACGCGATGGAGGCCTGGCTGGCGAACGAACCCAGCAGCACGGTGTCTGCCTCGCCGAACCGGCCACGGGCGGGGCGAGCCTCCAGCACCCCGGCGGCGCGCCCCTTCACGCTCAGCGGCAGCACGAGGACCGGGCCGTCGGTGACCGGCTTCCCGGTCTCGGCGGCCCGCCGAGCGGGCGAACCGGCCGGCCCTTCGGGGAAGCTCAGCTCGCCGGACCGGACCAGCCCGATCCGGATCTCGTCGCGGGGGAACGCGGCGGCCGCGTGCACCCGCACTCGGTCCAGCAGGTCGTCCTCGCCCCGGATGAGGCTCGTCTCGCGGCCCACCGCGACCAGCCCGCCGAGCTTGCGCACCTGCTCGCGCTCGGCGCCCAGCGCGTGCGCGCTGCGTTCGAGCACGGCGACCTGCTGTTCGGTGAGCCCGAACCGGGCCGCGAGCGCGGAGCCGGCCGGGCCGAGCGGGACGTCCTCGCCGCGCTCGCTGCGCTGCAGCACGTCGACCATGGCCTCGAGTGCGGCGGCGTAGTCGCGGCGCAGGTCGGCGACGGTCCGCTCGAGCGTGACGGCGTCGAACAGCCCGCGCGCCGAGCCCTCGCGGCGGAACTGCACGTGCGCGGCGTAGCCGATGAAGCAGTACGCCAGCGCCATCAGCACGTGCCACTCCCACCAGGACAGATGCCAGCTGCGCGCGAACATGATCGCGAAAAGGGCCTGGGCCAGCAGCACGAAGGCGGTCAGCACCGACAGCAACACCGGCGACGGGCGGCGCCGGTAGATGCCCAGGTAGCGCACCGCGGCCACGAGGTAGAGCGCGCCGCCCACGATCGCCGCGACGATCGGCACCGTCTCGGTCTCGATCGGGCGGGGTGGGTTTCCCAGCGGCGGCAGTCCGCCGAGCGATGCCGCCACCCATCCGGCCGGCAGCACCAGTGGGGCGGCCGCGAGCATCCGCTGCCGGCGCAGTAGCCGGTCGGCCCCGGCCGGGGTGAACTCGACCGAGGAGGCCAGCGCCGCCACACCGCCCAGCAGCAGTCCGATGGGGGTGGCCGCGACGAACCCCGCGCTCGAGGAGGCCAGCAGAACGCCCGGGGTGGCCAGCGCGTGCGCCGCGAGGAAACCGGCGCTGATCCCGAACGCCAGCGACACCAGGAACAGCCGGGCGTCGCGGCGGTCCCGCGCGGCCCGGCCCATCACCACGGAAAGTGTCACCGCGACGCCCGCGGCCGCCAGCACCAGGCCGAAATGCGTGATGCGGTGGTCCCACGAGAGGTCGAGCTCGGGCCGGGCCACCAGCATCCACAGCGCCACCGCGGGGATCGCGAGATGCAGCACCCAGCTGATAACCCGCAGCGCCGAGCCCTTCGGGACGGCGGGCGGCCGCTGTGCGGGCCGGGGGGCGTCGACCGGTTCCGGCACGGCGGGGCGCGGCGGAACCGGTCGGTCAACCGCCATCCGGTCGCTCATGCCCCATACCCCCTGGCCCGGCTGTGACGGCCCGATCGACTCCGGCGGATGGCCTTTCCGGGACCTGCCGCCGGCACCGGGGCCCACAGTATGGACCCGGGGCCTTGCGGCGTTCTTGCAGCTTTCCTGCGATCTTTCGGGAACGCCCCGGCCGATCAGGCGACTCGGATCGATCCACCCTCGACGGTGATCGCCTGCTGGGGTAGCGGCCGGGGGGCCGGGCCCGCCACGGGTGCCCCGCTGGCGACGTCGAATCGGCTGCCGTGGCAGGGACAGTCGATCGTGCCGCCGCCGACCTTCGCCACGGTGCAGCCCTGGTGGGTGCAGGTCGAGGAGAATGCCCGGAACTCGCCGGCAGCGGGCTGGGTGACGACGATCCCGCGGTCGGCGAGGATGACGCCGCCGCCGACCGGGACGTCCGCGGCGGCCACGAGCGTCTGCCCGGCGGCGGGCTGAGCCGGCGGCGTCTGCTGTCCCTGGCCGTAGGTCACGCAGCCCACGAGCGAGCCGCAGCCCGCCGCGATCCCGAGCTTGACCACGGTCCGCCGGTCGAGGCGGCCGCCGTCCGGAGCCCTCACAACACCACCCCCACGGTGGTGAACACCCACAGCGCCGAGGTCAGCCACAGCCCGGTCAGCCCGGCGAAAACCAGTCCACCGACCGCGGGAAGCACCCACCCGGGCAGCCCGCGGCGGATCAGCACCAGCATCTTCGTGACGAACGCGCCGTAGAACAGGCATCCCAGCAGCGAATGGGCGAGCACCCGCGGCGAGCCGTACTGGAAACCGAGCGCGTAGAGGCAGTGCACCACGACCGGGACGGTGAGCAGCACCGCGATCCGGCCCGACCAGCGATGCAACCCCCCGAGCCACGACGGCCCGGCCACCCCGGGGATTCGGCCGAACATCACCAGCGCCGAACCGAGCTGCACCATGGCGAACACGAACGCCGCGGTCGCCAGCCACGTCTTCACCGACAGGGTGCCGGAGAAGCCCGCGACGTTGATCGCGAAACCGGTCGGCTCGTGCAGCCTGCCGTACACGCCGAGCGCCACCGCCACCGCGCAGCCCACGGCGACCGGTACCAGGATCGCGGCGAGCGCGCGCGACGTGGTCGGTGATGCGCCGCCGCGCGGCGTCTCGGATGCGGACGTCATCACACGTCCTCCCTTCACCGGGTCGTCAGCCGGTGACGTCGTCGTCACCGCGGATCGGCCTGGCGGCGACGAAGACGCCGTCGACCGCGGCGCCGCCGCGCCCGAGGTCCAGCACCGGGGCCGGGCCGGGATCGCCGCCGACCTTGCCGACGCCGACCTGGCTGCCGTCGGGCAGCACGATCCAGCCGATCCGGGCCGGCGCTCCGTCGACGGTCGCCTCGCCCTCGTACAGGCCCGCGGGTGGCGCCGCGGGCTGTGCCGTATAGGGCAGCTGCCGGCCCTGCACCGAGATCTGACCGGACACGGCGTCGCCGTCGGGCCGCACGGTGACCGTGGCCCCGCCCTTGCCTTCCAGGCGCAGTTCCTCACCCTGCACCGGACCCTCCAGCCAGGCCTCGACGCGATTGCCGTCGCAGAGGTAGGCGGCGGCCTTCCCGCCTCGGATCGCGATCGCCACTGTCATCCGGTCGCCCGCGGCCCGGCCGGTGTAGACGGCCTCGGCCGGGAACGCCTGGGCCGTGGCCGCTGTCGGCGCCGCGGGCGGCGGCGCCGCGTCGGTCTGCGCGGCCTGGTCGGGAGCCCGCGCCGGATCCTGGCGGGTGTTCACCACCAGCAACACCAGCGCCAGCCCGACTACCGCGAGCAGCGTCAGCACCGGCCCACGAACCTTCATCGTCGTCTCCTCCACCGGACTCGAACCCGCGGGGGTGGGAATGCTCTCGATCCTCGATGGATGGCGCTGGCCCGTCGTCGTCCCCGGACACGCGAGATGTGTGTCCGGCGACACGGACATCCGGATGTCCTCGGCGACTCCGAGCCGGGGCGTCCGAACTCGATCGATGGTGCGGGCGGTCGGCATTCGGCGCCCGAGCGGCCGGTGGCGGGATTCTGTCAGATCGGGGCGGTCCGTGCGAGCGGTTGCCGGCGATCGTCCCGGCGACGGTCGGTACCGCAAGGTCTGCCGACGGTTACCGCCGTCCGGCCCGGAGCTCGTCCACCGGTCACCGACGATCAAGGTCCGTTCATCGGGAGAATGGAGGATGCCGCATCCAGGGTGGTGGCTGCCGCGTTATTCATGATGACCGGGGCCGGCGGAACGGGGAGCCTCCGCCGGCACCCGGTTGACCCGCCGGGCCCGCCCGCGACGCAGCATCCGTGAACGCCGGCGATGGTCAGGATTCGATGAGCTCGAACGCGTCGTCGCCGATCCACACCCGCAGTCCGTCGGCGTCATCGGTGATGAAGCCGTCCTCTTCCTCCCCCAGCTCGCGTGACGCGCCGAGGGCGAGCGGGCTCAGCTCGACTCGGCCGTCGCCGAGGTCACGCGGGCGGTACTCGGAGGCGAGTCGCGCCGTCCGACTCTCGGTGGCCAACCAGCGAGCGTTCTCGGGACCGACCGCGGCGACCCAGCGCTGCGTACGCATGCGACAAGTATGCGGGAGAGATCAGGTACGGTCAGCCGGCGAACGCGGGCTCGTTGTCGCGGTCCGCGTCCGCCTCCCGTCCGCGGCCGGGCCACAGCCGGCGCGCGAGCGCGAACACCCCGGCCGTCAGCAGCGCCATGACGATCCCGGCGGCAATGCACAGCAGCGCGTTGCCGGCCACGAACGGCCCCCACAGCAGGCCGACCACCAGCATGTATCCGCTCCACAGCGCCGAGCTGGCGAGCGAGCCGGGCACGAACCGCCGCAGCGGCAGCTGCACGCGTCCGGACGCCGCGGTGCTCACCAGCCGCCCGCCGGGCACGAACCGGGCACCGATCAGCACGATCTCCGGGCGCCGGAACAGGTTCCGCTGCACCCACCTCGGGAATGCGTACTCGTCCTCGATGCGCCGGCTCACCACCCGCTTGGAGCTGCGGCCGAGCCCGAACACGGCGAGGTCGCCGATCGCGGAGCCGATCAGCGCGGTCAGGAACAGCCCGACCACCCCGGGCATGTCACCGATCCCGAACGCGGCGGCCGAGGCCGACATCAGCAGCGTCTCGCTGGGCAGCACCGGAAACGGGCCGTCCAGCGCGATGAGCACGACGAGCACCGGCAGCAGCCAGACGCTGTGCAGGACGGCGTCGAAGGCGGCGATGAGCTCCATCGAACGCGGCCCCTCCCCCGGTCGACTGGTCTGGCGGCCAGGACCGAGAGCGCGTCCCCCACCGCAAACGGGGTCCAGGGTGACAGATGCCGGACGGGCCGGTCAGTGGGGCACCCCGGCATCGGCCGATCGGGGTAGCCCGACCGGCGAGGGACCGCGGATCACGCGATCCAGTCCGGCACCCCGCGGTCGGTGCCGTCGGGCAACGTCGCCCGCGCCCCTGCCGCGGACGTGACCAGCGCGGAGACGCCGGTCTGCGGATCGGCGACGATGCGGCGCACGCAGCCGGCGGCGAGGACGACGGTGTCGCCGGGCGCCACCCGGTGCTCGGTCCCTCGAGGTCGAGGGTCGCGCCGCCGTCGACGACCGTCCACAGCTGTTCCCGGTCCATCCGGTGGGCGGGCCCCGCCCCGGGGCGCATCAGGACGCGCCACAGCGCTTGGCCGGCGCCGCCGAGGGTGGGCGAGCCCGGCCCCGACCTGCACGACGCCCGCCGCAAGCTCGTCCGGCTCACCGACCGGGGGATGGGCTGTCTCGCCCGTTCGGCCGGATCTTCGACGATCTGCGGAGGCGGGTGGACGGCCGAGATCGGTGACGACCGGGTGCGGGTATTGGAGGACGACCTGCGCGCCGTCACCGCGTCGCCGGTGCTGAGGCTGGACGCGCCGGGCTGGTTCATGGGCCTCGGTGCTCTGACCCCAGACCCCCGCCCCGACAGCGCGCTGCCCATCTCCGCGACCGTTCGACGGCGACCAGCTCCCCCGACGACGCCGAGAAGTGCGCGAGCCAGCTGTCCGGTCTCTGCCGCCAAGTCGAGCGCGACCAAACCCTCGGCGATCGCTTCGAGCAGTTCCAGCCCTCAGGGATGGGCTCCGGGCCCTCGGCCCGCACTGACGCAGCGCCTCGGCCACGCGTCGCGTCGCTGGACGGTCGCCACGAGCTGTTCGTACTGCGTCACCGACATGCTTTCCGCCGGCCCTTGGCAATGCGCACCGAGACGCACCATCGCACCCCGCACCCCGCACCGTCCGGTGCGCCCCGGTGCGCATTGCAATCGTTCGGCAAGCACCCCTGCGGCCCCGATGCGTCCCGGTGCGCATTGCAAATGTTCGCCGAACACCCTCTACCCTGCGACAATGCCGAGCTACGCGGTTCTGCTGCGCGGAGTCAACGTCGGCGGCAAGACGATCGCCATGGCCGACCTGCGGGCGCTGCTGTCAGACCTGGGTTTCGACGCCGTCCGCACCCATCTGCGCAGCGGCAACGCGGTGTTCCGCACGGCCGACACCCCGCCCGGGGAGCTCGCCGCCCGGATCGAGACAGCACTCACCGAGCGGTTGGGAATGGACGTCCGGTGCCTGGTCCGCACCCGGGACGAAATGAACGCCGTCATCGCCGGTGACCCGCTGGCGGGCGTCGCCGACAACGGCTCCCGGAGGATGGCGCTGTTCCTGTCGGCCGACCCGGATCCCGCGCTCAAGGCCGCGCACGATCCGACCGCCCTCGACCCGGAGCGCATCCACCTCGGCCGCCGAGTGATCTACCAATGGTGCCCGGACGGATTCCTGCAGGCACCCGACGTCTCCGCGTTCGTGATGAAGCACTGGAAGCTCGTCGTCACCGGACGGAACTGGAACACCGTCACCAAGCTCGCCGCACTGCTGGATGCCGGCTGACCTGGCGGGTTCAGGTTTACTTCAGCGGCCTCTTGGCACCATGTAACGTGCCGACCGGACGATGGGGCCAGAAATGACCAGAAGCAGATCCGCTTGGACCACCAGGCCGACGGAGCTGCATGTCCTGGTGGCGCTGGCCGAGGCGGAGTCGTGGTACCGCCTTCGCGGCCTTGCCGAGCCGATGCCCATCGGGCTCCCATCCGCCACCCGGCGCGGCTGGCGGGAGCGTGGTCGGGTGGCGTTGGCCGTCGCCGGTGCCGTCGTCTGTGTGCTCGCAGTGGTGGTGGCCTACGTGCTCGTGGTCCGGCAGCTCTCTGACCTGCCGCTGTAGGACCCTGCCGCTGTAGGACGGCGCCGATCGCACCTTCGACCGACCGCCGATCATGCGGCAGGCCGTACCGCACCAGCGTGAGCCGACGTCGGGCCGGGCAGCATCAGATCCAGCACGATCGTGCGGCCATCACCGTCTCGTCCTCGACCACCAGCAGTCGCATCGATCCTCCCGAGACCCGCGCCTGCAGGCGCCCGATGTCTCCGCGTTCGTGATGAAGCACTGGAAGCTCGTCGTCACCGGACGGAACTGGAACACCGTCACCAAGGCCGGGTGAACAGCGGTCAGGTCCGTCCCTGCCCACCCAACGCGGCCCGCACCTCCTCGGGCCACGGCTCGGCGCGAGGCGAATCGGGCTGGGCAAACGCGATGGTCAGGCTTCCGGTGGCGGCGACGGTGTCCTCGCCGCGCACCGTGAAGTCGTAGCGGATCGACTTCTCCCCGAGCCGGGCGAGCACGAGCTCGACCTGGACGAGCTGGCCGAACCAGAGCCGGTTGCGGTAATCGACCTCGTAGCGCACCCGGGGGATGCGGCCGAAGAGCGCGGCCTGGCCGTGCCGGCGCAGCAGCTCGGCCTCGGCCGCCTCCACCCAGCGCAGCACGGCGCCGTGGTGGTGGTGGCCGGCCGCGTCGGTGTCGCACCACTCGACCGGGCGGCTGATCGTGACCCGAGGCCGGGTGTCCGCGGGCGCGGCGACGTCGGTCACGCGACCACCGCCTCGGCCGGGTCGGCCAGCGCGTAGGCCCCGCCGAGCAGCGCCCCGCCGCGCGGGGCCTCGGCCGGCAGGCCCAGTGCGCGCAGCATCCGGTGGGTGGTGGCCACGGCGGCGGAGAGCACCGGCTTGCCCAGGGCGTCCTGCACCTCGTCGAGGACGTCCAGCGAGGGCATCTGCACGCACGCCGACAGCACGACCGCGCTCGTGACCACGGGGGCCGGAGCGCCGTTGTCGGCGGTGCGGCCGTGCAGCCGCTGCTGGGCATTCCGGTGGTAGCCCGGTCCGGCGCTCATGATCGCCACCAGGCAGGCGTAGCCGAGCACGTCGACGCGGGCGTCGGACAGCTCCACCGCGCACCGGTCGGACTCGGCGTCCATCGCGGCGAGCTCCTCGGCGGTCACCCTGGTCATCCGCATCCGGGCCGAGTGGAAGGTGAACCGTTCCGGCAGGACCGTCTCCCGGGCCCGGAGCAACGCGGGGATCTCGGTCTCCATCGTGACGTTGGAGCTGGGCACGATCTGACCGATGCGGTAGGTGCGGGTCATCACGCGTCACCCCGCACGTCGACCACGGGGTTGCGCAGCGTGCCGATGCCCTCGATCCGCGCCTCGACGACGTCGCCGGGCCGCAGGAACTGCGGCGGGTTCTGCGCCGCCCCGACGCCCTGCGGGGAACCGGTGGCGATCACATCACCCGGCTCCAGGGTCATCCCGGAGGAGATGTCGGCGATCAGCTCGGCGACCGGGAACAACATGTGGGCGGTGTTGCCCTTCTGCTTGACCTCGCCGTTGACCCTCAGGCCGAGATCGAGCGCCTGCGGGTCGGGCACCTCGTCGGCGGTGCGGATCGCCGGGCCGAACGGGGCGTAGGAGTCCTGGCCCTTGGAGAAGAACCACTGGCCCGAACGGCGCTGGTCGCGCGCGGAGATGTCGTTGACGATCGAGTAGCCGAACACGTACTGCAACGCGTCCTCGCGGGAGACCCGCCGCGTGGTGCGGCCGATGACCACGGCCAGCTCGCACTCCCAGTCGAGCTGGGCGGTGAGGTTCCCGTCGTGCAGGATCGGCTCCTCGGGCCCGACGACGGCGGTGGCGGGCTTGCCGAACAGCACCGGACGAGTCGGGAGCTCCTTGGCCGTGTCGAGGGTGCGGTGGGACTCGTCGACGTGTTCGACGTAGTTGAGCCCGACTCCGACGATCTTGCCGGGGCGCAGCGGGGCGTGCAGGCGGACGGCATCGCGGGGCAGCACGGCGCCGTCGGCGTCGCGTAGGGCCGCGAGAGCCGCGGCGCCGCCCTCGACAAGCGACCGCAGATCGGGGACGTGCGCGGACAGGTCGCGCACACCGCCCTCGACGAGCGCGCCGGGCTTCGACGCGGACCCGTCGACGGAGAAGGTGACCAGCAGCATGGGTGCCTCTCAGCCGGCCTGGTGGCCGTCGTTGTCGGGGTAGGCCTCTTCCCGGTAGAAACCGAGCGAGTGCATGACAGGGAAGTCGGTGAACGAGAACAGGCAGGCGTCGCCCGAGGTGCTCGCGTTGGCGTGCTCGTGCCACGCCCAGGACGGGACGGCGAAGATGTCGCCCTCGGACCAGTCGAACCGGGTCCCGTTGATGATCGAGTAGCCGGTGCCCTTGGCCGCGGTGTAGATCTGCGAGCCGACCTGGCGGTGCGCGAGGGTGCGCTCGCCCGGGCGCAGCAGCTGCATGTGCGCACTCATCGTCGGCATCACCGAACCGCCGGTGAGCGGGTTGGAGTACTCCATGATGATGCCGTCGTAGGGCGACCCGTCGGTCGCCTTCGCGGCGTTGCACAGCGCCTCGTAGGTGGGCTCCCACGGGTAGGCCAGCAGCGGCGAGTGGTTCTTGCTCCAGGTGTCGCCGAACGGGCGCAGCTGCCCGGCCCCGTAGGTGAGCAGCGAGGAGTTCACCACCCCCTGCTGCTTCTGGTAGACGTCCGGATGGACCTCGTAGAACGGCGCGTCCAGGGCGTTGACCAGCGGGATGTCCAGCCCGTCCTGCCAGATCACCGGTCCCTCGGACTCGACGCCCTCGTTGCCGTGTTCGTGCCAGGCCCCGTTCGGGGTGATCGCGAAGTCGCGCGGGCCGACCTTGAGCTTCTGCCCGTCGACGATGGTCCAGGCGCCGCTGCCCTCCAGGACGAACCGCAGCGCGGCGGCCTGGTGGCGGTGCGCGGTCATCGACTCGCCGGGCGCCATGACCTGCAGGCCGGTGTAGAGCAGCCCGCAGGCGGCGCCGATGTCGCGCCGGTCCGGGTTGTAGAGGGCGACGACCCGCCGACCGGCGTCGTCGCCGTTGACCAGCCCGAGTGCCTCCAGCACCAGCGGGCGCAGATCCCGGTACCGCCAGTGCATGGGCCGCGACTGCGGCTGCGGATACCAGGGTTCGATCTTGTTCGCGATCGTCCACAGCGCACCGGTCTCCAACGCCTCCAGGCGCCGGTAGTACGCCTCGAGCTCCGCGGTGTCGCGGACGCGCGCACGCCCCAGGACGTCGTCGCTCAGGTCTCCTCGGATGGTCACGTCGCCTCCTCGTCTCAGGTCACCCCCCCAACATAGCGTCTTTTCTATCATCGCAACAGACACTACAGTTGCGAATATTCAACTTGCGTAAGAGATGAGGAATCATGCGGATCGCCGTCGTGGGCGGGGGGCCGGGGGGCCTCTACCTCGCCGCACTTGCCCGCCAGCTCGACCCGGCCCACGAGGTCGTGGTGTACGAGCGCAACGCGGTCGACGACACCTTCGGCTTCGGCGTCGTCTTCTCCGACGAGACGCTCGAGGGCATCGAGCAGGCCGATCCGGTCCTGTTCGCACGGGTATCCCGCCGGTTCGCCCGCTGGACCGACATCGACGTGCGCCACCGCGGCCGGACCATCACCTCCGGTGGGCACGGGTTCGCCGCGATCAACCGGGCGGTGCTGCTGGAGCTGCTGGCCGCGCGGTGCGCCGAGGGGGGCGTGGACCTGCGCTTCCGGACGACCGCGCCGCCGGTGGCGTCGCTGCGCGCGCAGTTCGACCTGGTGGTCGCCGCCGACGGCGCCCGGTCGGCGATCCGGGCCGAGCACGCCGACGTCTTCGGCCCCGACCTGGATGTGCGGCACGCGCGCTACATGTGGCTGGGCACCGACAAGGTGTTCGACGCCTTCACCTTCCTGGTCAGCGAGGCCCCGCACGGGGCGCTGGTGGTGCACGCCTACCCGTTCTCCGACGAGCGCAGCACATTCATCGTCGAGGCGGCCGAGGCGACCTGGCGGGGCCTGGGCTTCGACGCCGTCGACGCGGAGACGCTCCCACCCGGCGTCAGCGACGAGGCGAGCACCGCGCGACTGGCCGAGATCTTCCGCCAGGACCTCGGCGGCGCCGCGCTGATCGCCAACAACTCCAAGTGGATCCGGTTCACCACCGTCCGCAACCGCCGCTGGCACGACGGCAACCTCGTGCTGCTCGGCGACGCCGCGCACACGGCGCACTTCTCCATCGGCTCAGGCACCAAGCTCGCGATGGAGGACGCGCTGGCGCTGGCCGCCAACCTCAACGAGCACCCGGACGTCCCCGCGGCGCTGGCGGCCTACGAGGCCGAGCGCCGCCCGGTGGTGGAGAGCACCCAGCGCGCCGCGCAGGCCAGCCTCGAGTGGTTCGAGACCGTCGACCACGTCACCGGGCAGGCCTCGGAGCAGTTCACGTTCAGCCTGCTCACCCGCAGCCGCCGGGTCACCCACGACAACCTGGCGGTGCGCGACCCGGAGTACGCCGCGAGCGTCCGCCGGTGGTTCAGCGACGGGGTGCCCCCGCTGTTCCACCCGCTGCGCCTCGGCGGCACGACGCTGCGCAACCGCGTGGTCGCCGCCCCCGTCGCGACGCATTCGGCCCGCGACGGCGTGCCCGGCGACGCGGAGATGCTCTGGCTGTCGAGCGCCGCACAGGGCGGAGCCGGGCTCGTGCTCACCGGGATGACGGCGGTCGGCGCCAACGGCCGCGCCGACGCGGGCAGCAGCGGCCTCTACACCGACGCGCACGTCGCGGCCTGGCGGACGATCACCGACCGCATCCACACCGTGACCGGCGCGCTGGTCGGGGTGCAGCTGACCCACGCCGGCCGCCGCGGGCTCGTCCCGGTCGCACCGACGCCGGTGCCCTATCGCGCCGGTGATCCCGCGCCGGCCGCCCCCGACGAGGACGCGATCGCCGCCGCGTTCGTCGCGGCCGCCCGCCGCGCCGCCGACGCCGCGTTCGACGTGCTGGAGCTGCACGCCGGGCACGGGCACCTGCTCTCGACCTATCTGTCTCCGCTGACCAACCCTGGCGACCTCACCCACCGGCTGCGGTTCCCACTACGCGTGCTCGACGCCGTGCGCGCGGTGTGGGAGGGGCCGCTGCTGGTGCGCATCTCCGCGGTCGACTGGGCCCCGGGCGGCAACACGATCTCCGATGCGGTGCAGATCGCCCGCGCGCTGGCCGCGGCCGGCGCCGACGCGATCGACGTGTCCAGCGGCGAGGTCGTCGCCGAGGCCGAACCGGCCTACGGACGCAGCTACCAGACCCCGTTCGCGGAGCGGATCCGCCACGACGCCGGTATTGCGACCATCGCGGTCGGCGGCATCTCCACCGCCGACGACGCCACCTCGATCGTGCTCGCCGGGCGCGCCGACCTCGTCGCGGTCGGCCGGGCGATGCTGCACAACCCGGCCTGGACGCTGCACGCCGCGGCCGCCGCCGGCTGGGAGGGCCCGGGGGCGGAGTGGCCCGAGCACCTGCGCGCGGGCAGCGCTCCCCCACCGAGCGGGCGCCGCGTCCCGCCGCGGCTGTCGCTGACCATCCCGCAATCCGCGCCGGTGCACCGGCGCTGGCGCCCCACCCTCGTCACCAGCGGAAAGGCCTGACCATCATGCTCGATCTGCCCCGCTTCACCGCCGCGGCCGTGCAGGCCGCGCCCGCCTACCTCGACGCGGCCAAGACCGTCGCGAAGGCCACCGACCTCATCGCCGAGGCCGCCGGGCACGGGGCGGCGCTGGTGGCGTTCCCCGAGGCCTTCGTGCCCGGCTACCCGTACTGGAACTGGACGATGAACCCGGTCGCCGGCTCGCCGTGGTTCGAGCGGCTCTACCGCAGCGCGGTCGACGTGCCCGGGCCGGAGGTCGAGGCGCTGCGCGCCGCGGCCCGCCGGCACGGGGTCACCGTGGTGATCGGGGTGAACGAACGCGGCGCGCACAGCATGGGCGTGCTCTACAACACCATGCTGACGATCTCCTCGTCCGGCGAGCTGCTGGGCGTGCACCGCAAGCTCGTGCCGACCTGGGCGGAGAAGCTCACCTGGACCGGTGGTGACGGCAGCTCGCTGCGCGTGCACGACACCGAGCTGGGCCGGCTCGGCGTGCTGGCCTGCGGGGAGAACACCAACACCCTCGCCCGGTTCGCCCTGCTCGCGCAGGGCGAGCAGGTGCACGTCGCGGCCTATATCGCGCTGCCGGTCGCGCCGGAGGACTACGACATGGCCGACGCCATCGCCATCCGCACCGCCGCGCACGCGTTCGAGGGCAAGGTGTTCTCGGTGGTGTCCACCTCGGTGGTGTCACCGGAGATCGTCGACGCGGTGGCCGGCGACGACGCGGCGGTGCGCACCCAGCTCGCCCGCCCGCGCAACGCGCTGTCGGGGATCTTCGGCCCCGACGGGCGCCCGGTGGTCGAGCCGCTGGTGGACGACGAGGGGATCGTCTACGCCGAGATCGACCTCGCACGCTGCATCCAGCCCAAGCAGATGCACGACATCATCGGCCACTACAACCGCTTCGACGTGTTCTCCCTGCACCTGGACGCCACGCCGCGCACCCCGCTGGTCGTGACCGGGCGCGATGCCGAACTCCCGGCGCCGGCCGGGGAGCCCGCCGAGCCCGAGCCGCGGAGCTGAGCACGGACCTGTCCCCCAGTGCCCACGTCGACACGTTCTGCCGCGACCGCCTGCCCCCGGCCGACCAGTGGCCGCAGCTGGTGTTCGAGCTGCCCGAGCTGCGGTATCCGGACCGGCTCAACGCCGCCACGGCGCTGTGCTACTGCGCGGGCCCAACACGCCGTGGCTCGCCGCCTGCTGGCTCGCCGTCTTCAAGGCCGGCGCGGTCGCGACCATGCCGCTGCTGCGCCGCCACGAACTCGACAAGATCGCCGATCAGGCCTGACCCACCGTCGCGCTGTGCGACGAGCACCTCCTCGACGAGCTGCCCCCGGGCTGCCGGTCGTGTCCTACGGGGCCGTGCTGGACGCGCGCTGCGCGGCGTGCGGCGGGCCGTATCGGCGGGCGAGGCCCTGCCCGCGTCGGTTGCCGAGCAATACCGCGACGTCGTCGGGCACGCCCTCATCGACGGCATCGGCGGCACCGAGATGCTGCACGTGTTCATCTCCGCCGCCGACACCGACGCCCGGCCCGGGGCGACCGGGCGGGTGGTACCAGGATTCCACGCCGTCGTGCTCGACCTCGACGGTTGCGAAGTCCCCGACGGCACGCCAGGCCTGCTCGCCGTATGCGGGCCGACCGGCTGCCGCTATCTCGACGACCCGCGCCAGACCGAGTACGTGCGACACGGCTGGAACATGACCGTCCGGGTGGACACCGCCGACGTCGACGCGGCGTGCGAGCAGGTCGCGCGCTCCTACTGCCCGCACGAGCTGTTTCGCCCGCGCGAGCCACGGGGCTTCCACGTCCGGCACGAGGAGGGCGGCGGGGCCGAGCTGGCGGTGTTCGCGCTGGCCTACGGATCGGACCGGGTATGGGTGCTGCCGGTGCCGTTCGCGGACAAGCTGGACCTGTCCCGCTTCTATGCCCTCGAACTGCCCAAGAGCTACATCAACGCCACCGAGGACACCGCGTTGCCGCCCGGTGAGTGGGGCCCGCACCCGCGGATGTCGAGTCGGCTCGGGCTGTACCGGCTCGTGCAGCTGCCGGGAAGCCACGAGGTGATGTTCACCGCCCCGGAGCGGCTCGCCGACGCCATCGTCGCGGCCGGTCGGGACTGACGGGCGCGCCGGCGGACGCCGTGGCATCTGATCGCGGTCAATCCACGGCCGGGACGCCGGCCGCGGGACCGAGCACCGCGTCGGCGTAGCGGGCCGCCGGCTCGGCCAGCCGGTCGGACAGATCCGCGAACAGCTGCTCGGCACGCTGCCCGTTCCAGCCCGCCGGCAGCAGCTCCAGCGGCAGCCCGGGGTCGGCGTAGGGCAGTCGGCGCCACGCGGTGAGCATCTCCACGTAGTCGGTGAAGGCGCGCGCCTCGGTCCCGGGTTCGGTCGCCCAGCGCCGCGCGACGGGGCCGAAGCGGTCGAGGAACTCCGCGTAGAGCCGCTGCAGACCCTCCAGGTCCCACCAGGCGCGCACGAGCTTCACGGGGTCGCCGCCGGCGACGTGCCGGCCGGCGAACATCTGGGTGAAGGCCGTCAGCCCGAGGCGGTCCAGCGTCCTCCGCGCGGCCGGCTCCAGATGCCGGGGTGCGATCCACGTGCCCGGTGACACCGTGCCGAAACCCAGCCGGGTCAGCGTCGAGCGCAGCTGGTAGCGCTTCGCCCGCTCGGCGTCGGGCACGGAGAACACGACGAGCAGCCAGCCCTCGTCGACCTCGGCGCGACGATGGCCGAAGATGCGCACGTCGCCCTCGGCGAGGATGCCGCGCGCGGCGTCCGAGAGGACATACCCCGCCGCCTCGCCCCGGCGCTGCGCGATGAGCAGGCCGCGCCGCTTGAGCCGATGGGTGGCCGACCGCGCGGCCTGCACGTTCGCCCCGATCTCGCCCAGCAGCCGGACGACGCCGGCGATGGGCAGCCAGCCGTCGTGACGGCGGGCGTAGAGGCCGTAGACGGTGAGGATCAGCCGGCCGGGCTGCGCGGCGGCGCCCGGCCCGTCCTGGTCCTCGTCGGCGATCACGTCCTCACTCTAGGGCGTCCACATTCTGGGGCGAGGTCAGCGCCGTGACAGCACCCGGCGCAGCCGCTCGCCGCGGGCGGGTGCGAGCAACCGGCCCGCGACCAGGTGTCCGGACGCACCGCCCAGCCCCGGGCCGGGGTGGGTGGACGCGCCGATGTGCCACAACCGCGGCACCGGCGTCGCGTGACCGGGCGAGGCCGCCAGCGGGCGCCACAGGAAGTTCTGGTCCAGCTCGGCCGAGCCGCCGTACGGGTCCCCGGCGAGCGCGTTGGGGTTGTACTCGGCCAGCTCGCGCGGAGTGATCACGTCCAGGCCCACGACGAGCTCGCGCAGGCCCGGCGCGTGCGCGGCGACTCTGTCGAGCACGCGCTCGGCGTAGCCCGTGGCCAACGCGGCGTCCCAGCCGCGGGAGGTGTCGAGCTCTCCGGCGGCGTCGCCGACGGGCGCGAACGGCACCTCCTGCAGCTGCAGCCACAGCGCCGCCGCCCCCGGGGGGACGCGGGAGGGATCGAGCACGTGCTGCTGGCCGACGACGACGGTGGGCGACCGCGGGAGCAGCCCGGCCTCGGCCTCGGCGCAGGCGATCGCGGTGGAAGCCGACCCGTCGGACACGTGGATCAGCGGCACCGCGGCCAGCGCGGGATCGCGCCATGGCACCGGCCCGGACAGCGCCACGTGCACCTGCATCGCCGCCCGGCCCGGCCGGAAGCGCGCCGCCTCGTCGCGCACCGGCGCCGGAGCGGCCGCGGGCGGGAGCAGCTCCCCGTACAGGGCGGGCGGGGTGACCGACGCCAGCACCGCCCGCTCGGCGGCGAGGCTCCAGCCCTCCCCCGCCACCCCGGCGGCCGCGCCGTCGCGCAGCGTGATCCGCTCGACCCGTCGACCGGTGTTCACCCGCACGCCCAGCTCATCCAGCAGCCGCTCCCAGGCCCCGACGAAGTTCCCCGCGCCGCCCACGACCACAGGCAGCCCCGCGGCGTGCAACGTCGCGGCGAAGATCGGCACCATCAGTCCCCCGGAGGCGCTGTCGGGCGCGAGCCCGGCGTGCAGCAGCCACGGCGCCCACAAGCGGTCCACCTCCGGCCCGCGGAAATGCGCGCGCAGCCAGGCCCGCCCGGACGTGGCGACGTCGCGGGCGTAGGTCTCCAGCCCGGCGCGGCCGCCGGTGCGGGCCAGGCCCCACAGCGGCGCGAGCACGTCGCGCGACCGCAGCTCGGCGCCCAGCAGGCCCCCGATCTGGGCGGCGTGCGCGCCGAACCGGGCCAGCGCGGCGCGGTAGGCGTCGCGGTCGGCGGGTTCGGCGAAACCCGCGACGGTCGCCTCGACGTCGCGGTGCGCGAGGGTCACGGTGCCGTCGCGCGACACCGTGGCCGTCAACAGGCCGTCGGAGTTGGCGTACTCCAGGCCGTGGCGGTGCAGGTCGGGCCCGAACTCGGCGTAGGCGGGGCCGGTGACGAACAGCGGGTGCCACGAGGACCAGGTGTCGTGCACGTATCCGGGTGTCGTGCGCTCCGCGGAGTCGATGAACCCGCCGATCCGCTCGTGCGCCTCGACCAGCGCGACCGACCATCCGGCCTTCGCCAGCCGTGCGGCGGCGGCCATCCCGTTGATCCCGGCGCCGACGACGACCGCGTCGACGGTGTCCGCGGCCGGGCCGGTCACCGCTCGACCAGCGCGAGCACCCGGGTGGGGCTGCCCGAGCCCGAGACGATGGGCAGCGGGCAGACGATGAGCAGGGCGCCGGTGGGCGGCAGCAGGCCGACGTTGCGCAGGCTGGTCAGGCCCCACTTGCCGGCGCCCAGCAGGAAGTGGTGGCAGGGGAAGGGCGGTTCGAAGCCCATCGCGGCGCCCGCGTCGATGCCCACGGTCTCGACCCCGAGCCCGGTCAGCGGGGACTGTTCGGCCAGCCACCGGGCGCACTCGGGGGAGATCCCCGGGGTGTGCGGCCCGTTGGCGTCGGCGTTGGCGAACGCGGTGGGGTCACCGCCGCGGGCGTCCCATCCGGTGCGGTAGAGCAGCCAGCCGCCGGCGGGCAGCGGCCCGTGCTCGGCCTCCCAGGTACGGAGGTGCTCGACCTCCAGCACGAAGTCGGGGTCCTTCTCGGCCTCCGCGGTCATGTCGATCACCGCCGCGGCGGAGACCAGCGTGCTCATCGGCGCCTGCGACACGTCCAGGCCGTCGCGGCCGGTGATCCAGTGGACCGGCGCGTCGAGGTGCGTGCCGGTGTGCTCGCCGGTGTGGATGTCGTTCCAGTACCAGCCCGGACCGCGGTCGTCGAAGCGGGACAGCTGCTCCAGCCGGAACCGGCTGGTGTTCGCGAACGGCTCGGGCAGCTGCAGGATCGGCGTGGAGGCCTGCAGGGGCGTGGTCAGGTCAATGACCTCGACCGCGCCGGAGCGGGCCGCGTCCAGCACGGCGCCGAGCACGGAGGTGCGGGGGACGGTCATGGTGGCTCCTTGAGGGTTCGTGGGTCGGGAATCGGATCCCGGCCGGGGCGGGGCCGGGCCGGTGCCGACAACAGCAGGCGGACAAGTCCGCTCAAGGGCATCACGCCAGTCAGACCACGGGTCACACCCGCTGCTGTCACCACCAGCCCACCATCACCGGGCCGGCTTGACCATCCTCACAGTCAGCCCAGGCCCGCCTCCGCCAGCCGGGCGCGCAGGGTGGCGCCGTCCTCGTCGGCCAGCGCCGCCGCGCGCAGCCCGGCCAGCGTTGCGGCCGCGCCCGGGGTGCCGGCCAGCGCCCGCGCGGCCCGCAGCAACGCGGCAAAGCTGTCGTTGCCGTGCGCGTAGGTGGCGCCGTAGCCCTTCAACACACCCTGGCAGCGCAGGATCTCGCAGGCCAGGTCGGGCTCGGCGGCGGCCGCCACATCCAGCCACTGCTCGATCGCGGCCTGCTCGCGCCCGAACCGCAGCGAGCGGGGCCGCAGCGGCCGCGCGCGGGCCATCGTCGTCAGCAGCGAGTAGCCGACGATCGAGCTGGTGTTGAGGATCATGCCCTGGCCGGTGGCGGCGCGCACGAGCCGCTGGAACGGCCGCGAGCGGCGCAGGGCGGCGCCCAGCCGGGTCGGCAGGGTGTCGGTGATCTCGTCGATCTGTGGGTGCAGGAACTCCCGGACCGCGACGAGCTGGTCGGGTTCGGCACCCGCCTCGGTCCGGATGCGGGCCATCCGCGCCGCCCGGACCTTCTGGTGGGCCACCTGGATGGTGTCCTGGTAGCACATCCACAGCCCGACATGCCGGGCCGCCTCCGTGGTCAGGGCCGCGGTGCCGTCGGGGTCGGGATCGCGCCCGGCGATCCGCGCGACCCGCTGCAGGTACCGCTCGGCGTAGCCGAGGTCCTGGTAGAGCGCGGTGCGCACCAGCCCGTACAGGGCCATGGAGCGGGCCGCGCCGGGCAGCTCGCCCACCCGCCGGGCGAGCGGGCGCAGCGCCGGACCCACCAGCGCCGCGGGGTCGGCGGCGGCGATCCGGCTGCGGCGCGCCTCCTGTTCGGCCTTGCGTTCCTCGGCGGTGCGCGGCCGCGGCCCGATCGCGATGTCCACCACCGCCTGCTGGGAGTTGCGCGGCGTCGGGGGTGGCTGTTCGGCGGCGGCCGCATACCCGCCGGCGAAGGCGCGCAGCGACGGCTCCACGGCCTTGCCGAACGCGCGGATCTGCGCCTCGAACCGCTCCCGATCGAACGGGAGCACCCCGGCCCCGGCCAGCGCGCCGAACAGCGCCGCGCTGATCACGCTGCGCGCCTGCGCGGCGATGTCCGCGAAGTCCGCCGCGACCAGCCGCCGCGAACCGCGTCGCGCCCCGTCGAGCAGCGCCGCGGAATCGGTCCGGCCGTCGCCCGGGGCCATCTTCTCGTCGATGGCGTAGACGCGGTGGGTGGAGGCGATCAGCGTGGTCCGGTCCGGGGTGGCGAACCCGCGCTGGACCGCCCGGCCGGCCTCCATCAGCTCGGAGGCGATGACCACGTCCACCTCACCCGGGGTGGGGAACAGGCTCAGCACAGGTTCGGGCCGGCCCTGGTCGGCGGGCCCGCCGGCCGGGCCGTCGTCGGGTCCGGCGGGCGGGAACAGCTCCACGTAGTAGACGGTCGCCCCGGTGCGCTGGGCCACCCCCGCGACCGAGGTGCTCTGGGCGCGGTGGCCCGCGCGCTCGGCGAGCGCCACGACCCAGTCGGCGAGCACGCCGCCGCCCTCCCCGCCCATCGCGAGGATCGCCAGGGTCAGCGGGCGCCGCCCGGAGTACCAGGACGGCCCGGCCGAGGCGGAGCCGGTCAGCGAGCGAGTCATGCGGCCACCTCGACGCGGGCGGGCTCGACTCCTGCGGTCTGAGCCCCTGGGGGCTCGAAGCGTGCGGCGCGGCGCTCGAGGCCGCGGCCAGCGACCCCGATCCACCAGGACCGGGCCTTCGCCAGGAACCGGTCGCGGCGGGTGGGGTTGTGCACGACGTCGGTGCGGTAGAACGACGGGCACAGCACGGCGGCATGCGCGTTGGCCCCGCAAACGCCGCAGCCCACGCAGCTGTCGGTCACGGTCGCGATGGGATCGGTGCGCATCGGATCGGGGTTGTCGGTGATCGTCAACGACGGGCAACCGGAGATGCGGATGCAGGCGTGGTCCCCGGTGCAGGTCTCGGGATCGACCCCGAACCGCTCGCGGACCACCCGCTTGCCCTCCTTGATCGCCTTGGCCCGCTCGGGGTTGACCCGGCGCTGCCGGTTGAGCTGGCACTCGCTCTGCATCACCAGCACCTTCGGGCCGGTCGCCTCGTCGGTCAGCGCCTGCACGAAGGCGTCCCGGACTCCCGCGACGTCGCAGGTGTCGTCGATGGTGCGCGCCCACTCGACGCCGACCCCGCGGACCGCGGTCTCGATGGGATGCCGGGTCGACCGCGTCGGGCTCGCCGCGCGCGAGGACGGGACGTCCTGGCCACCGGTGGCGGCGGCATAGTCGTTGTCCACCACGACCAGCAGCTGGTCGCTGCGGTTGAACACCGCGTTGCCGACCCCGCTGGTCAGGCCGTTGTGCCAGAACCCGCCGTCCCCCATGACCGCGATCGTGCGCCGCTGCGAATCCGGCGAGCTCAACGCGGCCGCACCGGCGGAGCCGAGCCCGTAGCCCATCGTCGTCGCCCCCAGGTCGAACGGGGCGTTGATCGCGAACAGGTGGCAGCCGATGTCGGCGCTGACGTGGTGGCGGCCGGTCTGCCGCTCGGCCAGCTTCAGACCGCTGAAGATCGGCCGCTCCGGGCAGCCGGTGCACAGCCCGGGCGGGCGCGGCCGCACCACGCCCGGCTCCACCGCCGTGGCGAACGGGCTGTGGGTGTCGTCGGTGTCGCGCAGCAGCGCGGGCTCGCCGGTGACCGCGTCGGGCAGATACCGGCGCAGGAAGGTGTGCAGACCCCGGGTGACGGCCTGGGAGGTGTACTCCCCCCCCCCGGCGGGGAGCATGTCCTTGCCGTGCAGGGCGGTGGGCATGTCCGCGCGGCGCAGGATGGCGTTGAGGTTCTGCTCGAGGTAGTCGGGCTGGCCCTCCTCGACCATCAGGACCGCGCGCTTGTCCCGGCAAAACTCGAGGATCTCGGAGTCGACCACGGGGTAGGTCACGTTCATGACATACAGCGGGACCCGGGTGCGGCCGAACGGGTCCGAGCAGCCCAGCAGCTCCAGCGAGCGGTTGAGCGTGTTGTACAGGCCGCCCTGCACGATGATCCCGACGTCGGCCCGCCCGTTACCGAACACCTCGTTGAGCCCACGTTCGGTGATGAACCGGACCGCGGCCGGCCAGCGGTGCTGCAGCTTCTCCCGCTCGTGCCGGAACGAGGCCGGCGGCAGCACGATCCGGTCCACGTCGCGCACCGGCCGTGCGGCGGCCTCGGCCACGGTCAGCGGCGGGCGCCGGTTGTCGGTGGCCACGAACGAGCCGTGCAGGTGACACGAGCGCAGCCGCAGCTCCAAAAACACCGGGGTGTTGCTCGCCTCGGACAGCTCGAAGCCGGCCTGGACGGCCTCGACGATCGCGGTCAGGTTCGGGCGCGGGTCCAGCAGCCACATCTGCGACTTCATCGCGAACGCGTGCGAGCGCTCCTGCATGATGGACGAGCCCTCGCCGTAGTCCTCCCCGAGGATGACCAGCGCGCCGCCGGTGACCCCGCCGCTGGACAGGTTCGCCAGCGCGTCGGAGGCGACGTTGGTGCCCACCGGCGACTTCCAGGTCACCGCCCCGCGCAGCGGCTGGTGCACCGAGGCGGCCAGCATCGCGGCGGCGGTGGCCTCCGAGGCGCTGTTCTCGAAGTAGACCCCGAGCTCGTCGAGGATCTCGCGGGCGTCGCCGAGCACGTCCATCAGGTGCGAGATCGGCGCGCCCTGATAGCCGCCCACGTAGGCGACGCCGGACTGCAGCAACGCCTTCGTGACCGCGAGGATCCCCTCCACGTGCAGCGTCGTGCCTGCCCCGTGCCGCAGCTTTCCGACCTCAGCGGCAAACGACCGTTCGGCCATGCATGCTCCCAGCGGTACTCGGACGTTCTCGGGCGCGGCGGCGCTGCCCGACTGCGTTGCGACGCTAGTGTCTTGCGCCTGAAATTCGTTGATGATGTCTAGTATGGGCGTCGTGGCACGCACGGGACGGCCGGTGGCCGCGGTGACCTTGACCGACGACGAACGGGCGACTCTGGTGCGCTGGTCGCGGCGGGCGAAGTCGTCGCAGGCGCTGGCGCTGCGATCGCGCATCGTGTTGGCCTGCGCGGACGGTGGGTCCAATCAGGACGTGGCCGCCGATCTCGGGGTGTGGCCGCAGACGGTGGGCAAGTGGCGGCGCCGCTTCGTGGAGGCGCGCCTGGACGGCCTGTCCGACGAGCCGCGGCCCGGTGCTCCGCGCACGGTCACCGACGAGCAGGTCGAAGCGGTCGT
>NZ_AUII01000007.1 GCF_000423625.1 Pseudonocardia asaccharolytica DSM 44247 = NBRC 16224 | reverse complement strand
CGGCGAGTTCGATGTTGAGGGTGTCGAGGTCGGTGATGCGCCGGTGCAGGCACTGGCCGGTCAGCGCCGAGAGTTCGATCTCGGCGATGTTGAGCCAGGAGCCGTGTCGGGGGGTGTGATGGATCTCCAGTCGTTGTGCCAGGTCGAAGGCGGTGGCGGGGTCGAAGGTCTCGTAGAGCGAGCCGATGGTGTGGGTGTTGAGGTTGTCCATGACCAGCACGACGGTCTCGGCGTCGGGGTAGTCGTGGGTGAGCAGGTGGTGCACCTGGCGGGCCCAGTCGGTCTTGGTTCGCTGCGGTCGGGCGTCGACGCGGCGCCGGCCGCGCAGGGGTTCGACCCAGACGAAGATCGAGCAGGTGCCGTGGCGGACGTACTCGGAATCTTCTCGACGGTCGTGCCCGGGGGCGGCGGGGATCGGGTCGCGGGCGGCGGCCAGGAGTCGGTAGGGCTTCTCGTCCATGCACACCACCGGCCGGCGGGGATCATGGGGGCGGGCGTGGACGGCCAGCACGTCCTCCATCCGCGCGGCGAACTCGGCGTTGGCCTTCGGCGGGATGGCCCAGCACTTGTTCAGATGAGGACGCAGTTTCGTTTTTTTAACACCCGGCCGATGGTGGAGTGGTCCAGGTCGGGCAGATCCTCCGACAGGGCGACGTGCCGCTCCAGCAGCCGCAGTGACCAGCGGGAATAGCCTTTGGGTGGGGTCGAGCGGGCCAGCGTGATCAGCCGGGCCTCGACCTCCCCGGTCACGATCGGCGCCACCGGCGGTGTCTCACGCGGTTTGCGGCCGATCGTGGCCGGTGTGTCGCCCCCGGTCTCGGCGAACCGCTTCGCGACCACGCGCACCGTGTTCGTCGAGGTCGCGACCCGCTCCGCGATCACCGCCCGATCGGGCACCGGGCCGGCGTTCTCGTCCAACTCCAGCAACACCCGTGCCCGCATGATCATCCGCGCCGGGTGGGCGCCGGTCGTGGTCAGCTTGACCAGGAACTCGCGATCGGCGGCCGACAAGCCGACGGGGAATACCTTCGGGCGAGGCATCGTGGGCCATCCTCTCAGCGGGAGACGCGAACTGCCGAGAACCGATACCCCAGATGAGACAATTTTTAGCAGCGACGGTCTACTAGCAGATGGGTCCCACAGGGCCGGCGCAGATCGGCGTGATCGCTCCCGGATGTCCACATCCGGTGCCGCTCATCCACAGGCGCCCTGCTCGGACTCCCGCCGCGGCGAGATCGTCGCGAGCATCGGGGCGTGGATCTCCTGACGTCCGCCGCCTTCGCCGCCTGTGGCGCTTCGGCCGGGGCGGCCGCCCGGCTGCTGCTGGCCCGGATGCGGCGCGGAGCGCGGGTCCCGCCGCCCTGGTGCGAGGCGGGGGTGGCGCTGCTGTGGGGCCTCACCGGCCTGTCCTGGGCGGCCGGTGGGCTTCCCGCCCGCTGGCTGCCGGTGCTGCTCGGGCTCGGCTGGCTGGCGGTCGCGGGAGCCGCGGTCGATGTGCTGGCGCACCGGCTGCCCGATGCGCTCACCGGGCCCGCCTTGCCCGCGGTGCTGCTGCTGCTCGTCCCGTTGGGGACCGCGGTGCTGCTGCGGGCGGTGGCCGGCGCGGCCGTGCTGCTGGTCGCGCACGCCGCCGTGCACGTGCTGGCGCCGGGCGCTCTCGGCGCGGGTGACGTCAAGCTCGCGGCCACGCTGGGAGCCGTACTGGCGGCGGCATCGTGGCCCGCGGTGCTGCTCGGCGTGCTGGGTGCCGCGATGCTCACCGGGCTGGTCGCGGTGGTCGGTCTGGGCTGCGGGCGGATCGGCCGCGGGGCGACGGTGCCGCACGGTCCCGCGATGCTCGCGGCCGGCTGGCTGGTGGTGGCAGGCTCGGGGCTGGCCCTGGGGCCGGGGTGAGAGGATGACCCGCGTGTTGCGTTGGATCACCGCCGGGGAGTCGCACGGTCCCGCGCTGGTCGCCGTGCTCGAGGGCATGGTCGCCGGCGTCGAGGTCACCACCAAGGAACTGGCCGCCGAGCTGGCCCGGCGCCGGCTGGGCTACGGCCGCGGCGCCCGGATGAAGTTCGAGGCCGACGCGCTCGAGGTGATCGGCGGGGTGCGCCACGGGGTGACCCAGGGCGGGCCGGTGGCGGTCCGGATCGGCAACACCGAGTGGCCCAAGTGGGAGACGGTCATGGCGGCCGATCCCGTCGACCCCGGGCTCATCGCACATCGCGCCCGGAACGCGCCGTTGACCCGGCCCCGGCCCGGCCACGCCGACCTCTCGGGCATGACCAAGTACGGCTTCGACGACGCCCGCCCGGTGCTGGAACGGGCCAGCGCGCGCGAGACCGCGTCCCGGGTGGTGCTCGGCACCGTGGCCAAGGCGTTCCTCACCCAGGGCTTCGGGGTCGACATCGTCTCCCACGTCGTCGCCCTGGGGGCGGCCGAGGCCCCCGACGGCGTCCTGCCGGGGCCGGGTGACCTCGAGCGGATCGACGCCAACCCGGTGCGTGCCTTCGACCCCGCCGCGGCCGAGGCGATGATCGCGGAGGTCGACACGGCGCAGCGGGACGGCGACACCCTCGGCGGGGTCGTCGAGGTGATCGCCTACGGCCTGCCGGTCGGTATCGGCTCGTACGTGCAGGCCGACCGGCGCCTCGACGCCCGGCTGGCCGGCGCGCTGATGAGTATCCAGGCGATGAAGGGCGTCGAGATCGGCGACGGCTTTCGCACGGCGCGCCGCCGCGGCAGCGCCGCGCACGACGAGATGGTGCCCGGCGATCCGATCCGGCGGCTGTCCAACCGGGCGGGCGGTATCGAGGGCGGGATGACCAACGGCGAGCCGGTGCGGGTCCGGGTGGCGATGAAGCCGATCTCCACGGTGCCCCGCGCGCTGCAGACCGTCGACGTCGCCACCGGGGAGGCCGCCCGGGCCATCCACCAGCGCTCCGACGTGTGCGCCGTGCCCGCGGCCGGTGTCGTCGCGGAGGCGATGGTGGCGCTCGTGCTGGCCGACGCGGCGCTGGAGAAGTTCGGCGGGGATTCGCTGCCCGAGACGGTCCGCAACCTGAAGGCGTATCTGGCGGCCGCGAGCGGCCCCGCGGAATGAGCGAGGCGGAATGAGCGAGGCGAGGACCGGCACGCCGCCCCCGGTGATGGTCTTCGTCGGCCCGCCCGGGTCGGGGAAGAGCACCGTCGGCAGGGTCGTGGCCCGTCGGCTCGGTGTCGGTTTCACCGACACCGACGCGTTGATCGAGGCACGGGCCGGCATGTCGATCGCCGACATGTTCGCCCAGGACGGCGAGGAGGCGTTCCGGGCGGTCGAGCGTGAGGTCGTCGCCGCGGCGCTCCGCCAGACCGACGGGGTGCTGGCGCTGGGCGGCGGCGCGGTGCTGTCCGCGGCCACCCGCACGGCCCTGCGCGGCCATCGCGTGGTGTACCTGGCGGTCGGGCTGGCCGACGGGCTGCGCCGCACCGGGATGTCCACCGCCCGGCCGCTGCTGGCCGGGGTGAACCCGCGCGCGACGTTCCGGGCCATGCTGGAGGCGCGGGTGCCGCTGTACCGCGAGGTGGGGACGGTCGAGGTCGACACCGCACGGCGCAGCGCCAATCAGGTCGCGAGCGCGGTCCTCGCGGCGCTGGCCGACCCGGCCCTCGGTGAGCTGGCGCTCGAGGTGCCGTCGACGGCGCCCGAGCCGCGGCCGGGCGACGCGCTGGACGGGCCCACCCCGCGCGACGAGGTCCCGCTGCCCGATCCGGTCCTGCGCGAGGCGGCCCCCGACCCGGGGCCGCGCTCCTCCGGACCGGGCTGACGTCGCCGACCGGGGTGCCCGTCCAGCGCGTTCGCGGTCGCCGTTAGGGTCACGGGCCATGAGCGGACCGGTGCGGATCGAGGTGGCCGCCGAGCGGCCCTACCAGGTGCTCGTCGGTCGCGACGTGCGCGCGGAGCTTCCCGGGGTGATCAGCGATCGGGCCGCCACGAAGTCCCTCGTCGTCCACCAGCCCGCGCTGGCCGACGTGGCCGGGGCCGTGCGGGGCGAGCTCGAGGCCGCGGGTGTGCAGACCCAGCTGATCGAGGTGCCCGACGCCGAGGAGGGCAAGTCGCTCGCGGTCGCGGGCCGCTGCTGGGAGGTCTGCGGGCAGGCGGGGCTGACCCGGCACGATGTCATCGTCGCCCTCGGCGGGGGCGCGGTCACCGACCTGGCTGGCTTCGTCGCCGCCACCTGGATGCGCGGGGTCAGCGTGGTGCACGTGCCGACCACCCTGCTGGCGATGGTCGACGCCGCGGTCGGTGGGAAGACCGGCATCAACACGGCGGCCGGGAAGAACCTGGTCGGGGCGTTCCACGAGCCGTCCGCGGTGCTCGTCGATCTGGCCACACTGGACACGTTGCCGCCCGCCGAGATCGCCTCGGGAATGGCCGAGATCGTCAAGGCCGGGTTCATCGCCGACCCGCTGATCCTCGATCTCATCGAGCGCGATCCCGCCGCCGCGCTCGACCCGGGCGGTGACGTCCTGCCCGAGCTGGTCCGCCGCTCGATCCAGGTGAAGGCCGACGTGGTCGGCGCGGACCTGCGGGAGTCGCACCTGCGGGAGGTCCTCAACTACGGCCACACCCTCGGGCACGCCATCGAGCACCGCGAGGACTATCGGTGGCGGCACGGCGCCGCGGTGAGCGTGGGCCTGGTGTTCGCCGCTGAGCTCGCCCGCGTCGCGGGGCGCCTCGACGACGCCACCGCCGACCGGCACCGCGCGGTGCTCACGACGCTCGGGCTGCCGGTGTCGTATCCGTCCGGGGTGCTGCCCGAGCTCGTCGAGACCATGGCCGGGGACAAGAAGGCCAGGGCCGGGCTGCTGCGGTTCGTCGTTCTCGACGGGCTTGCCAAGCCCGGGCGGCTGGAGGGCCCCGACACCACGTTGCTCGAACGCGCCTACGCGGCGATCAGCGGCGCGCCGGCATGAGCGCAGGCGAGGTCCCGTCCGCCGTCCGCCCGGTCCTGGTGCTCAACGGGCCCAACCTGGGCCGGCTCGGCACCCGGGAACCCGCGATCTACGGCTCGACCACCTATCCCGATCTGGTCGCGCTGTGCGAGCGGGCCGCCGCCGAGCTCGGGCTGCTGGCCGACGTCCGCCAGACCGACCACGAGGGTGAGCTGCTCGGCTGGCTGCACGCCGCCGCAGACGCCGGGACGCCGATGGTGCTCAACGCGGCCGGGTGGACCCACACGTCGGTGGCGCTGCGCGACGCCTGCGCGCAGCTCACGGCGCCGCTGATCGAGGTGCACATCAGCAATGTGTATCGGCGTGAGGAGTTCCGCCATCACTCCTATCTCAGCGCGGTGGCGACGGGGGTGATCGTCGGGCTCGGCGTCACCGGCTACGTGCTGGCGCTGCGCTGGATCGCCGAACACGCCTGACGGGCGCGGCCGCGACGCCGCCGTAGGGTGAGCGGCATGCCGTTCCCGATCCGCCGTGCGGCGCTGCGCGAGCTGCTGCGTGCGGCCGACCTGGACGCCCTGCTCGTCACCGACCTGGTCAACGTCCGCTACCTGACCGGTTTCACCGGGTCGAACGCCGCGCTGCTCGTGCACGTCGACGGCGACGCCGGGAGCCGGTTCGGCACCGATGGCCGCTACCGCCTCCAGGCCGGCGCCCAGGCCCCGGACCTCGAACCGATCATCGAACGGGCCTGCGCGCCGGCCCTGACGGCGGATGCCGCCGAGCGCAGGGTCCGGAGGCTCGGCTTCGAGTCCGACGCGGTGACCGTCGACGCCCACGCCGTGCTGGTCGACGCCGCGCCCGGGGCGCGGCTGGAGCGGGCTCCCGGCCTGGTGCAGCGGCTGCGCCGGGTGAAGGACGCCGAGGAGATCGCGGCGGTGCGCGCCGCGTGCGCCGCCGCCGACGCTGCGCTGGCCGATCTCCTCGCCGCAGGCGGGCTGCGGGCCGGGCGGACCGAGCGCGAGGTCGCGCTCGACCTGGAGAACCGGATGCGCGCCCACGGCGCCGCGGGTCCGGCCTTCGAGACGATTCTCGCCGCGGGGGCGAACTCCGCGGTCCCGCATCACCGCCCGACCGACGTCCCGCTGTGCCGGGGCGACCTCGTCAAGATCGACTTCGGGGCGCTCGTCGACGGCTATCACTCGGATATGACCCGCATGTTCGCGCTCGGCCCCGCCGCCGCGTGGCAGCGGGAGCTGTACGACCTGGTGGCGTCGGCGCAGGCGGCCGGGCGGGCGGCGCTGGCCGCGGGCACGCCGGTCCGCGAGGTGGACGCAGCGGCGCGGGAGGTGATCGTCGCGGCCGGGCACGGGGAACGGTTCCCGCACGGCCTCGGGCACGGGGTCGGCCTGCAGATCCACGAGGCGCCCGCGCTCTCGGTGGCCGGGACGGGCGAACTGGCTGCGGACATGGTCGTCACCGTCGAGCCGGGCGTCTATCTCGCCGGGCGGGGCGGGGTGCGCATCGAGGACACCCTCGTCGTCCGCGTCGACGGTCCGGACCCTCTCACCCGCAGCGCCCGCGCGCTCGTCGAGGTGTGACCCACCCGGCTCGCGAGCCGGGCCGTGCGGTCCGCGCACCTCGCGCAGCGGTATTCTGGTTGCTGGCATGCTGGCGCCGCCGCTCTGGTGGCGTCCGTTCCGAGCACACCCCGGACCGCGGGCGGTGCCGAGCCCTCGGACACGAGGACCCGCTCGCCCCCTGCGCGCCCGCATCGACTCAGGGAGAGACCCGCAGACGTGGCCACCACGAACGACCTCAAGAACGGCTTGGTGCTCAACCTGGACGGTCAGCTCTGGTCCGTCCAGGCGTTCCAGCACGTGAAGCCGGGCAAGGGTGGCGCCTTCGTGCGCACCACCCTCAAGAACGTGATCACAGGCAAGACCGTCGACAAGACCTTCAACGCCGGCACCAAGGTCGACACCGCGACCGTCGACCGGCGCGACATGACCTACCTCTACCGCGACGGCAGCGAGTTCGTCTTCATGGACGGCGACACCTACGACCAGATCCCGGTGCCCGAGGAGACGGTCGGTGACGCCGCGAACTACCTGCTGGAGAACCAGACCGCGATGATCGCGATGCACGAGGGCGTGCCGCTGTACGTCGAGCTGCCGGCGTCCGTCGAGCTCGTCATCTCCCACACCGATCCCGGGCTGCAGGGCGACCGGTCCACCGGCGGCACCAAACCCGCCATCCTCGAGACGGGTGCGGAGATCCATGTTCCGCTGTTCGTCTCGACCGGCGAGAAGGTCAAGGTGGACACCCGCGACGGTCGTTACCTCGGCCGCGTCAGCGGTTGACGTGAGGGCACGGACCAAGGCACGCAAGCGCGCGCTGGACATCCTCTTCGAGTCCGAGGCGCGTGGGGACGCGCCGCTCGATGTCCTGGCGCACCGCCGGGAGACGGCCGACGCCCCGCCGGTCTCGGACTACGCCGCGATGCTCGTCGAGGGTGTCGTCGCGCACCAGGAACGGATCGACCAGCTGCTTGCCGAGCATGCCGAGGGCTGGACGGTCGCCCGGATGCCCGCCGTCGACCGTACTCTGCTGCGGATCGGGGTGTTCGAGCTGCTCTGGGTCGACGAGATCGACGATCCGGTCGCCATCACCGAGGCCGTGGAGCTGGCCCGGATGCTCTCCACGGACGATTCGCCGCGGTTCATCAACGGCGTGCTCGGGCGCATCGCCGATATCGGGGAGCACCTGCGCGCCGCCCGCTGAGCGTGATCCAGCGGGTGCCGGCGGCAACGCGCCCGCCGCCGTCCCGGCCCGCGCTCCCCGGGCCGTGAGGTCAGTCCGCCCGGTGCGCGGGCCGGGCCTCGGGCGGCAGTACGCCCCAGTCGATCAGCCGATCGGTCAGCTCACCCGGACTGGTGTCGTAGATGATCGCCAGCGAGCGCAGGTCCTCGGCGCGGATCGAGAGCACCTTGCCGTTGTAGTCGCCGCGTTGGCTCTGGATGGCGGCGGCGTACCGGGCCAGCGGCCCCACGTTGTCGGCCGGCAGCTGCTGCAACCGCTCGAGATTGATGACGATCTTCGTCGCAGGCTCCGAACCGGACGGCACCCGGCCCTCGGGTAGCAGCTCGGCGACCGGCACGCCGTAGAAATCGGCGAGCTCGGCCAGCTTCTGGACGGTCACCGCCCGGTCGCCGCGCTCGTATGAGCCGACGACGACCGCCTTCCACCGCCCCCCCGACTTCTGTTCGACACCGTGTAAGGACAGCCCCTGCTGCTGCCGGATGGCCCGGAGCTTGCTCCCAAGCGCCTTGGCGTAGTCGCCCATCTGGCGATCCCCTCACTTCTGGTCGTACGGTCGCGGCCCCGACGTCCGTGTGCTCTCGTCATGGTCGAGCCGACGCCCCCGGGCCCGCCGACTTCCTGCTCCCGGCTGGTCCCCCCGCTGCCGCGACCATCCGTGAGCCAGCTGATCAATACGGAGAGTAATCATGCGCCTGCCGCGTCGGTGGGTCAAGCTCGCTCGGCGCCCCATGCTGTAGAGCGAGGTATCTCCACTCGAACGGCTGATCGAGGCACCCGTTTCGGCGGTATTCAACCGTGGACGACCGCCTGCCGGGCCACCATGTGTGATCCTGGCGATTCCCGGCGGGATCGACCCCGTACACCCGCGTCGACGCTGCTAGCGTGACCGCACACCATCCTTTAAACCCGTCCGGTGAGGCGGGGAAGGAGCGAGCCTCGTGGCCGACGACCGCCGCGGGGACGGGGGTGGCGCGAGCAGCGGTGTTTCCGACCGCGAGCTGCTCAACGCCGCCGATGTCGCCCGCATCATCGCGCGCATCGCGCATCAGATCATCGAGAAGACCGCGGGCGGCGAGGAGGTCGTCCTCATCGGCATCCCGACCCGCGGCACCGTTCTGGCCCGCAGGCTCGCCGCCGCGATCGCCGAGTTCAGCGGCACCGCGCCGGCGGTCGGCTGGCTGGATCCCACGCTGTACCGCGACGACCTGCGCCGCAAGCCGGCCCGCGCGCTCGAGGACACCGAGGTGCCCGAGGGCGGGCTCGACGACCGGCTCGTCGTGCTCGTCGACGACGTGCTGATGTCCGGGCGCACCGTCCGCGCCGCGCTCGACGCGCTGGCCGACCACGGCAGGCCGCGCGCGGTCCAGCTCGCCGTCCTGGTCGACCGCGGCCATCGCGAGCTGCCGATCCGCGCCGACTACGTGGGCAAGAACGTGCCGACCGCGCGCCGCGAGCAGATCCTGGTGTTCCTCGACGAGATCGACGGCGCCGACGGCGTCGCCCTGCGACGGGAAGCGGGCGCGTGAAGCATCTGCTGAGCGTCACCGACCTCGACGCCGCCGCCGCGACGGCGCTGCTGGACACCGCCGACCGGCTCAAGCAGGCGCTGCTGGGCCGCGAGGTCCGCAAGCTCCCCACGCTGCGCGGCCGCACCGTCATCACGATGTTCTACGAGGACTCCACCCGTACCAGGGTGTCCTTCGAGGTCGCGGGCAAGTGGATGAGCGCCGACACGGTCAACGTCAGCGCGAAGGGATCCTCGGTGGGCAAGGGAGAGTCGCTGCGCGACACCGCCCTGACCCTCGCGGCGATGGGCGCGGACTGCGTGATCGTCCGGCACCCCGCCTCCGGTGCCGCGCATCGGCTCGCCGCCTGGGCCGACCGGGACCGGGCCGCCACCGGCACCGACACCTGCATCGTCAACGCCGGCGACGGCACCCATGAGCACCCCACGCAGGCGCTGCTCGACGCGGCCACGCTGCGCGACCGGCTCGGCTCGGTCGCCGGGCGGCGGATCGGCATCGTCGGCGACGTGCTGCACAGCCGGGTCGCCCGGTCGAACGTGTTCCTGCTGGCCACCCTGGGCGCCGACGTCGTCCTCGTCGCGCCGCCGACGCTGCTGCCGGTCGGGGTGCAGCAGTGGCCGTGCCGGATCTCGCACGAGATCGACGCCGAGCTGTCCACCCTCGATGCGGTGATGACCCTGCGCGTGCAGGCCGAGCGGATGCGCGGCGCGTTCTTCCCGTCGGCTCGCGAGTACGCGATCGGCTACGGGCTGTCCGACGAACGGGCAGCAGCGCTGCCCCAGCACGCCGTCGTGCTGCATCCGGGCCCGATGGTGCGCGGCATGGAGATCGCGCCCTCGGTGGCCGACTCGGCGCGCTCGGCGATCCTGGCCCAGGTCCGCAACGGCGTGCATGTGCGGATGGCCGTCCTCTACCACCTGCTCGCGGGGGCACCCGAATGACCACCGTGTCCCCGCCGGCGCCGCCGCCGGTGCCCCCGCCCCCACCCACCCCCCGTTGCAGCATGGTGGCTTTGCTCCGGTCCGACCGGAGCAAAGCCACCATGCTACGGACCGGAACGGAGTGCTCGTGCCCGACCTGTTGATCCGCAACGCCCGCCCGTACGGCGAGGACGCCGTCGACGTGCTGATCGGGAACGGCGTCATCGCCGAGATCGGCAGCGGTCTCACCGCGTCCGACGGCGCCGAGACCCTCGACGCCGCCGGGCTGGTGCTGCTGCCCGGCTTCGTCGACCTGCACGTGCACCTGCGCGAGCCCGGCGGCGAGGAGTCCGAGACCATCGAGACGGGTTCGCGCGCCGCGGCGCTGGGCGGGTTCACCGCCGTGTTCGCGATGCCCAACACCAACCCGGTGGCCGACACCGAGGTCGTCGTCGAGCACGTGCACCGGCGCGGCGCCGAGGTCGGGCTCGTCGACGTGCACCCGGTCGGCGCGGTCACCGTCGGGCTGGAGGGCACGAAGCTCGCCGAGCTCGGAAGCATGGCGCGCTCGCGTGCACAGGTCAGGATGTTCTCCGACGACGGCCGGTGCGTGAACGACCCGCTGATCATGCGCCGGGCGCTGGAGTACGCCTCGGCCCTCGGGGTCGTGATCGCCCAGCACGCCGAGGACCATCGGCTGACGGCCGGGGCGCAGGCCCACGAGGGGGTCGTCGCCTCCCGGCTGGGCCTGGCCGGCTGGCCGGCCGCCGCCGAGGAGACGATCGTCGCCCGTGACTGTGCCCTGGCCAGGGACACGGACGCGGCGCTGCACGTCTGCCACGTCTCCTCGGCCCACACCATCGAGGTGCTGCGGGCGGCCAAGGCGGCGGGCATCCGGGTGTCCGCGGAGGTCACCCCGCATCACCTCCTGCTCACCGATGCGGCGCTGACCAGTTACGACCCGGTCCACAAGGTCAACCCGCCGCTGCGCACGGCCGCCGACACCAAGGCGATGCGCGAGGCGCTGGCCGAGGGCGTCCTCGACGTCGTGGCCACCGATCACGCCCCGCATGCCGCGCAGTACAAGGACACCGAGTGGGCCGCGGCGCGGCCCGGGATGCTCGGGCTGCAGACGGCGCTGTCGGTGCTGGTCGCCGCGTGCGTCGAGCCCGGGCTGCTCGACTGGCACGGCGTGGCCCGGGTGCTGTCGCAGCGGCCCGCGGAGATCACCGGGCTGTCCGACCATGGCCGCCCGATCGCGGTGGGGGAGCCGGCGAACTTGACGGTCATCGACCCGGACGCCCAGTGGACCGTGCGGGGCGCGGCCATGGCGAGCATCGCGGCGAACACCCCGTACGAGGGAATGCGGCTGCCGGGCAGGGTGGTGGCGACGGTGCTGCGCGGCCGGGTCACCGCGCGCGACGGGAAGGTGCACCAGTCATGAGTCGTCCCGCGCTGCTGGTTCTCGAGGACGGACGGATCTTCCGGGGCGAGGCCTACGGTGCGATGGGGGAGACCCTCGGCGAGGCCGTCTTCACCACCGCGATGACCGGCTACCAGGAGACTCTGACCGATCCGTCCTACCACCGCCAGATCGTGGTGCAGACCGCGCCGCAGATCGGCAACACCGGGTGGAACGACGAGGACGACGAGTCGAACCGGATCCACGTCGCGGGCTACGCGGTGCGTGGCCCCGCGCGCAGGCCGTCGAGCTGGCGGTCGCGCCGCTCGCTGGACGATGTGCTCACCGAGGAGGGCATCGTCGGCGTCGCGGGGATCGACACCCGCGCGCTCGTCCGGCATCTGCGCGAACGCGGCGCGATGCGGGCCGGGATCTTCTCCGGCCCCGCGCTCGTGGCCAACGGGGCCCCCGCCGCGGATGACCAACTGCTCGAGCAGGTGCTGGCGAGCCCGCCGATGGCCGGCGCCAGCCTCTACGGCGCGGTCACCACCCGCGAGCCCTACGTCGTCCCCGCCGTCGGGGAGAAGCGGTTCACGGTCGCGGCCCTCGACCTCGGGATCAAGCAGAGCACCCCGCGGATGCTCGCCGTCCGCGGCGTCGAGGTGCACGTGCTGCCGGCCTCGAGCTCGATCGAGGACGTGCTGGCGCTCGACGCCGACGGGGTCTTCCTCTCCAACGGCCCCGGCGACCCCGCCGCCTCCGACGAACCGGTCGAGCTGACCCGTCAGGCGCTTCAGCGGCGGATCCCGCTGTTCGGCATCTGCTTCGGCAACCAGATCCTCGGCCGCGCCCTGGGCCGTGGGACCTACAAGATGCGCTACGGCCACCGCGGCATCAACATCCCGGTCGTCGAACACGCCACCGGCCGGGTGGCGATCACCTCGCAGAACCACGGGTTCGCGGTTGAGGGGGAGGCGGGGGAACGGTTCGACACCCCGTTCGGCCCGGCCCAGATCACCCATACCTGCGCCAACGACGGCACCGTGGAAGGCCTTGCGGGGCTTGAGGTTCCCGCGTTCAGCGTGCAGTACCACCCCGAGGCCGCGGCGGGCCCGCACGACGCCACCGACCTGTTCGATCGATTCGTCGCGCTGATGGCCGAACGGCCGACCGGCGGACGGCACCGACTCATCGAGGAGGGCGCCTGATGGCCCGTCGCGAGGACATCCGGCACGTCATGGTGATCGGTTCGGGACCGATCGTCATCGGGCAGGCCTGCGAGTTCGACTATTCCGGAACCCAGGCCTGCCGGGTGTTGCAGGCCGAGGGCATCCGGGTCTCGCTGGTCAACTCCAACCCGGCGACGATCATGACGGACCCCGAGTTCGCCGACGCCACCTACGTCGAGCCGATCACGCCCGAGTTCGTCGAGCAGATCATCGCGGCCGAGCGGCCGGACGCGCTGCTGGCCACCCTGGGCGGGCAGACCGCGCTCAACACGGCGGTCGCGCTGCACGAGAAGGGGGTGCTGGCCCGCTACGGCGTGGAGCTGATCGGCGCGGACATCGACGCCATCCAGCGCGGCGAGGACCGGCTGAAGTTCAAGGAGGTCGTGCAGGCCGTCGGCGGTGACGTGCCGCGCTCGGCGGTCTGCCACTCCATGGCCGAGGTGCACGCCGCGGTCGCCGAGCTCGGACTTCCTGTGGTCATCCGGCCCTCGTTCACGATGGGTGGGCTCGGCTCCGGGATGGCGCACACCGACGAGGACCTGGAGCGGCTGGCCGGCGGCGGGCTCGCCGCCTCGCCGGTGCACGAGGTGCTGATCGAGGAGTCGGTGCTCGGCTGGAAGGAGTACGAGCTCGAGCTGATGCGAGACGCCGCGGACAACGCCGTCGTCGTCTGCTCCATCGAGAACCTCGACCCGATGGGCGTGCACACCGGGGACTCGATCACCGTCGCCCCGGCGATGACCCTGACCGACCGCGAGTACCAGCGGATGCGCGACCTGGGCATCGCGGTGCTGCGCGCGGTCGGTGTCGACACCGGCGGGTGCAACATCCAGTTCGCGATCCACCCCGACACCGGCCGGATGGTCGTGATCGAGATGAACCCGCGCGTCTCCCGGTCGAGCGCGCTGGCGTCGAAGGCGACCGGCTTCCCGATCGCCAAGATCGCGGCCAAGCTCGCGATCGGCTACACCCTCGACGAGATCCGCAACGACATCACCGGGGAGACCCCGGCGGCGTTCGAACCGACGCTCGACTACGTCGTGGTGAAGGTGCCGCGGTTCGCGTTCGAGAAGTTCCCGGGCGCCGACCCCGAGCTGACCACGACGATGAAGAGCGTCGGGGAGGCGATGGCGCTGGGCCGCTCGTTCCCCGAGGCGCTGGGCAAGGCCCTGCGCTCGATGGAGACCTCCAGGGCCGGCTTCTGGACCGCCCCCGACCCCGCCGAGCCGGTCGATCTCGCCCTCCCCACCGACGGCCGGATCTACGCCGTCGAGCGGGCGCTGCGCGGGGGCGCGACGGTCGACGAGGTGGCGGCCCGCTCGGGCATCGACCCGTGGTTCCTCGACCAGATCGCCCAGCTCGTGGATCTGCGGGCGGAGATCGTGGCGGCCCAGGTGCTCGAGGAGGGGTTGCTGCGCCGGGCCAAGCGAGCGGGGCTGTCGGACCGGCAGATCGCCGCGCTGCGGCCCGAGCTCGCCGGCGAAGACGGGGTGCGGGTGCTGCGCCACCGGCTGGGCATCCGGCCGGTGTACAAGACCGTCGACACCTGCGCCGCCGAGTTCGCCGCGCGCACGCCCTACCACTACAGCGCCTACGAGACCGACCCCGCCGCCGAGTCCGAGATCGCCCCGCAGACCGAGAAGCCGAAGGTGATCATCCTCGGCTCCGGGCCCAACCGGATCGGGCAGGGCATCGAGTTCGACTACTCGTGCGTGCACGCGGTGATGGCGCTGCGCTCAGCTCCTGACAACAACGGGGCCGGGTTCGAGACCGTCATGGTCAACTGCAACCCGGAGACGGTCTCGACCGACTACGACACCGCCGACCGGCTCTACTTCGAGCCGCTGACGTTCGAGGACGTGCTCGAGGTCGTGCACGCCGAGCAGCAGTCCGGGACGGTCGCAGGTGTGATCGTGCAGCTCGGCGGGCAGACCCCGCTGGGGCTGGCGCAGCGGCTGACCGCCGCGGGCGTCCCGGTCGTGGGCACCTCCGCGGCGGCGATCGACCTCGCCGAGGACCGCGGGGCGTTCGGGGAGGTGCTGCGTCGCGCGGACCTGCCCGCGCCCGCGTTCGGCACCGCGACGAGCTACGAGCAGGCCCGCGAGATCGCCGAGCGGATCGGCTACCCGGTGCTCGTGCGGCCGTCCTACGTGCTCGGCGGGCGCGGTATGGAGATCGTCTACGACGACGCGTCGCTGGCCGGCTACATCAGCAGGGCGACCGCGATCAGTCCCGAGCGGCCGGTGCTGGTCGACCGGTTCCTCGACGACGCCGTGGAGATCGACGTCGACGCGCTGTGCGACGGCACCGAGGTCTACCTCGGCGGGGTGATGGAGCACATCGAGGAGGCCGGGGTGCACTCGGGCGACTCGTGTTGCACGCTGCCGCCGATCACGCTCGGTCGCTCGGTGCTCGCGGCCGTCCGCCGCTCCACCGAGGCGATCGCGCAGGGCGTCGGGGTGCGCGGCCTGCTGAACGTGCAGTATGCGCTGCACGGCGAGACGCTCTACGTGCTGGAGGCCAACCCGCGGGCGTCGCGGACGGTGCCGTTCGTGTCGAAGGCGACGGCCGTGCCGCTGGCCAAGGCCGCGGCCCGGATCATGCTCGGGGCCACGATCGGCCAGCTGCGCGCCGAGGGGCTGCTGCCCGCGACCGGGGACGGCGGCGAGCTCTCCCTCGACGCGCCGGTCGCGGTCAAGGAGGCCGTGCTGCCGTTCAACCGGTTCCGCACCCCCAGCGGGCAGGGCGTCGACCCGCTGCTGGGACCGGAGATGAAGTCGACCGGCGAGGTCATGGGCATCGACGCCGCGTTCGGCCCGGCGTTCGCCAAGTCGCAGGCCGCGGCCTACGGATCGCTTCCGGTCAAGGGACGGGTCTTCGTCTCGCTGGCCGACCGGGACAAACGGGCCATGGTGTTCCCGGTGCGGCGGCTCGCCGACCTGGGCTTCGAGGTGCTCGCCACCGAGGGCACCGCCGACGTGCTGCGCCGCCATGGCATCGCGGCCACCGTGGTGCGCAAGCACTCCGAGCGGGAGGCCGGCGAGACGATCGTCGACCGGATCCTCGCCGGGGACGTCGACGCCATCGTCAACACCCCGTACGGCAACTCCGGCCCGCGGGTGGACGGGTATGAGATCCGCGCGGCCGCGGTGTCGCGCGGCGTGCCGTGCATGACCACCGTGCAGGGGGCGGCGGCCGCGGTGCAGGGCATCGAGGCGCTGATCAAGGGCAGCCTCGGGGTCCGCTCGCTGCAGGACGCCCACCGGGCGCTGCGCAAGGCCCGCTCGTGACGCCGCGCTCGTTCGGCCATCGGCTGGTCGCCGCGGTGGACGCGCACGGGCCGCTGTGCGTGGGGATCGACCCGCATCCGGGGCTGCTGGCCGCCTGGGGGCTGGCCGACGACGCCGCCGGGCTGGAGCGGTTCGCGATGACCGCCCTGGAGGCCCTCGCCGGGTACGTCGCGGTGGTCAAGCCGCAGTCGGCATTCTTCGAGCGACACGGCTCGGCGGGTATCGCGGTCCTGGAACGGCTGCTGGCGGCGACGGCGGGCACGTCCACGCTCAGCCTGCTCGACGTCAAGCGCGGCGACATCGGCTCGACGATGGACGGCTACGCCGACGCCTACCTTCGCGTCGGCGCCCCGCTGGGCGCGGACGCGGTCACCCTCTCGCCGTATCTCGGTCTCGGCTCGCTCGCTCCGGCGCTGCGGGCCGCGGCCGAGGCGGGCCGCGGGGTGTTCGTGCTGGCCCGGACCTCCAACCCGGAGGGGGCCGAGGTGCAGCTCGCGGACCGGGACGGCCGGTCGGTCGCGCAGGTCGTCGTCGACGGTGTCGCCGGGCTCAATGCCGGCACGACGCCGCTCGGCGACGTCGGCGTGGTCGTCGGCGCCACCGCCGACCACGGGCTCGCCCTCGGCGGGCTCAACGGGGCCGTGCTCGCGCCCGGGGTCGGTGCCCAGGGCGCGGCTCCCGGTGACGTTGCCGCGCGATTCGCGGGCGTCTGCGGGCTGGTGCTGCCCACGGCGTCGCGTTCGGTGCTGCGGGCCGGCCCCGATCCGGCCGCGGTGCGCGCGGCCGCCCAGGCGCTGCGCGACGAGGTGCACCGCGCGCAGCTCGCAACCGGACCGTCGGGGGGCGGGTGGTCATGCCGCGATTCGGGTAAGGCCAGGGGCGCGCGACCGCGAAAGCCACTGGTGGACCCCAGTTGACGGCCCTCGGGAGCGGCTGAGTACGTTCGTTCGGGACTCAGCGGGAAACCCCGCTGCGTTCGAGGATTCACCCGACGTTTGCACGACCGAAAGATCACCACCGAAAGACGGAGGAGACCGTGGCCCTTCCCCAGCTGACCGAGGAACAGCGAGCAGCCGCGCTGGAGAAGGCCGCGGCGGCCCGCCGGGCTCGGGCAGAGCTGAAGGACCGGCTCAAGCGCGGCGGAACGACGCTCCAGGAGGTGCTGACCCAGTCCGACTCCGACGAGGTGCTCGGGAAGATGAAGGTGTCGGCGCTGCTGGAGGCGATGCCCGGCGTGGGCAAGGTCCGTGCCGCGCAGATCATGGAGCGGCTGGAGATCGCGCCGAGCCGGCGGTTGCGCGGTCTCGGCGACCGGCAGCGGAAGGCACTGCTGGCCGAGTTCGACCAGTGAGCGGCGGGGCGAGCGAGCCATCGGACGTCAGCGGTTCCCGGACCACGTCGAGCCTCGGCGGGGCTGCGTGACCGGTGGCTCCACCCCGCCCGATCCACCCCGTGGCCGGCTGGTCGTGCTGGCCGGCCCCTCGGGGGTAGGGAAGAGCAGCGTCGTCGCGCTGTTGCGCGCGGCACTTCCCGAGTTGCACTTCAGCGTGTCCGCGACGACCCGGCCGCCCCGCACCGGCGAGGTCGACGGCCGCGACTACCGGTTCGTCTCCTCCTCGGAGTTCGACCAGCTCATCGCCAGGGACGAGCTGCTCGAACATGCCGAGATCCACGGGGGGCTGCAGCGTTCCGGAACGCTGCGGGCCCCGATCGAACGTGAGCTCGCGGCGGGGCACCCGGTGCTCGCGGAGGTCGATCTGCAGGGTGCCCGGGCCATCAAGAAGGCGCTCCCGGAGGCCGTGACGGTGTTCCTGGAGCCGCCGTCGTTCGACGAGCTGGCCCGGCGGCTGGCCACCCGCGGCACCGAGTCGCCGGCCCAGCTGGAGCGACGGCTGGAGACCGCCCGCGTGGAGCTGGCGGCGCGTGACGAGTTCGATGTGGCCGTCGTCAGCGACGACCTGCGGTCGGTCGTCGCACGATTGGTAGAATTGCTGGTCGACAGCGCCTCGTCGCCGGGCGCGAACCCCGATCTCTCTTCTCAGGAGTCTCTCCAGTGAGCATGCCGCTGACCGGCGCGGTTGCCGGTTTTACGCCCGAGGGCATCACCAACCCCCCGATCGACGAGTTGCTGGACAAGGTGTCGTCGAAGTACGCACTCGTCATCTACGCGGCCAAACGTGCCCGCCAGATCAACGACTATTACTCGCAGCTGGGTGAAGGCCTGCTCGAGTACGTCGGTCCGCTCGTCGAGCCGGGCCCGCGCGAGAAGCCGCTCTCGATCGCCATGCGGGAGATCCAGGCCGGCCTGCTCGAGCACGTCGAGGGCGAGTAGCCCTCGTGGCCGGCGCCCGGGTTCTCCTGGGAGTCGCCGGGGGCATCGCCGCCTACAAAAGCGCCGAGCTCCTGCGGCGGCTCACCGAGTCCGGTCATCTCGTCCGGGTGCTGCCGACGGCCTCGGCGCTGGAGTTCGTCGGCGCCGCGACCTTCGAGGCGTTGTCCGGCCAGCCGGTACATACCGGCGTCTTCGCCGATGTACCCGCGGTGCCGCACGTGAAGCTCGGCCAGGAGGCCGACCTGCTCGTCGTCGCTCCGGCTACCGCGGACCTGTTGGCCAGGGCCGCGCACGGACGCGCCGACGACCTGCTCACCGCCGCCCTGCTCACGGCCCGATGCCCGGTGGTGTTCGCGCCGGCGATGCACACCGAGATGTGGGAGCATCCGGCGACCCGGGACAACGTGGCGTTGCTGCGGTCCCGGGGTCCCGTCGTGCTCGAGCCGGCGTCCGGGCGCCTGACCGGCAAGGACACCGGCCCCGGCCGGCTGCCCGAACCCGCCGAGATCGCCGAGCTGGCGCGGCTGCTGCTGGAGCGCCCCGACGCGCTGCCCCGTGACCTCGAAGGTCGTCGGGTGGTCGTCTCGGCGGGGGGCCCCCGCGAGCCGCTCGATCCGGTGCGTTTCCTCGGTAACCGCTCCTCCGGCCGGCAGGGCTATGCCCTGGCGAGGGTGGCCGCCCAGCGCGGCGCGTCGGTGACCCTGGTGGCCGCGCACACCGCGGATCTGGGGGACCCGGCCGCCGTCGAGGTCGTGCGGGTCGGCTCGGCCGCGCAGCTGCGTGAGGCCATGCACGCGACGGTGAAGGGCGCGGACGCGGTGGTGATGGCCGCGGCGGTGGCCGACTTTCGTCCCGCAGCGCTCGCCCAGAGCAAGATCAAGAAAAGCGGGGCGGAGCCGGATCCGCTGGCGCTGGCGAAGAATCCGGACATCCTCGTGGAGCTGGTCAAGGCCAGGGAGCCGGGTCAGGTCATCGTGGGGTTCGCCGCCGAGACCGGTGACGCGTCGGGCGACGCGCTGCACCACGGGCGGGAGAAGCTGGCACGTAAGGGGTGCGATCTGCTCGTCGTCAACGTCGTCGGCGACGGGCAGGCGTTCGAGGTACCCGACAACGCGGGCTGGCTGCTCGGCGCCGACGGCACCGAGACCGAGCTCGCCCGCGGTTCGAAGGCCCTGCTGGCGTCGCGGATCTGGGACGCTGTTCACACCCGCCTGTGAGTGCGTAACAGTGTTCTAACACTGTTACGCACTCACAGGCGGTCGCTGTCAGCGGACCAGCCCGCCGACGGGCGACGGGGCCGGCTGCGGCTCGGCGGGCGGCTCGGCCTCGTCGGCCGACGGCGCCTCGGTCGGGGCGGGGCGCGCCGGCTCGCTGGTCGGGGCCGCGGGCCGGTTCGGCCCGGCGGTGGGCTCCGGCGCGGGCTGGGGGTTGGGCCCGGCGGTGGGCTCCGGGGCGGTGTGCGGATTGCGGCTGGCGGTCGGGGCGGCGTGGCCCCGGTCGGAACCCGCCGCCGGGGCGCTCGTCGGCGGGTTCCCGGGCGCGGTGCGGGCGGCGCGGTTGGTCGACACGTACTGCTCGGCCGACCATCCGTGCAGGTTCGTGAGGTGGACGAAGCCGTTGCGCCGCTCGCCGACGGTCACCTCGGTGCCGCGCTCGCACACCGCGACGATGCGGGCGGTCGGGCTCGGTTCCGCGCGCACGTTGACGTTGTCGGTGCACTGGCCCTGCTCGGCCGCCGAGGCCGTTCCGGCGGCCAGCGCCATCACGGTGGCCGCGCCGACCGCGACCAGCCCGCCGACGACAGCGGCCGCACGGCCCGGTCGTTGCAACCCGTTCATCCCGGGAAACCTCCGTTCGATGTGGACGTCACCAGGCCCAACGAGCGCATCCGTTACCGATTCGCTACCAGCGCGGACATCACCGGAAACGGTGACAATCCGGCCGCATTGCCGCCTCCTCATCACATTCAGTGACGGCACGAGGGGGCGGCAGTCGATCGGAACCCCCGCGCGGTCGACTAGGCTCGCCGCGCGGAGAGCATCCGAATGGGATGGCATGGGATGGAGAGGTGCGTGGGGAATCTGGGTCGGCGGTTGTTCACCAGCGAGTCGGTGACCGAGGGACACCCGGACAAGATGTGCGACGCGATCAGCGACTCCATCCTGGACGCGCTGCTCGAGCAGGACCCGCGGAGCCGCGTCGCGATCGAGACCCTGGTCACGACGGGTCAGGTGCACGTCGCGGGGGAGGTCACCACCACCGGGTACGCCGATATCCCGACCCTGGTGCGCGACAAGATCCTCGAGATCGGCTACGACTCCTCGGCCAAGGGCTTCGACGGGAACTCCTGCGGGGTCAACGTCGCGATCGGGGGGCAGTCGGCCGACATCGCCCAGGGCGTGGACACTGCGTACGAGGCCCGCGTCGAGGCGCTGCAGGACGAGCTCGCCCGGCAGGGCGCGGGCGACCAGGGCCTGATGTTCGGCTACGCCAACACCGACACCCCGGAACTGCTGCCGTTGCCGATCGCGCTCGCGCACCGGATGGCGCGGCGGCTGGCCGAGGTCCGGAAGGCCGGCGCGGTGCCCTACCTGCGTCCGGACGGCAAGACGCAGGTGACGATCGAGTACGACGGCGATCGGGCCGTGCGGGTCGACACCGTCGTGGTCTCCAGCCAGCACGCCGCCGATATCGACCTCGACGCGATGCTGGCTCCCGATATCCGCGAGCACGTCGTGGCGCCGGAGCTGGATCGGGTCGGGCTCGACACCACCGAGATGCGGCTGCTGGTCAACCCGACCGGCCGGTTCGTCGTCGGCGGGCCGATGGGCGACGCCGGGCTGACCGGCCGGAAGATCATTGTCGACACCTACGGCGGATTCGCCCGGCACGGTGGGGGCGCGTTCTCCGGCAAGGACCCCTCGAAGGTCGACCGCTCGGCGGCGTACGCGATGCGCTGGGTGGCCAAGAACGCGGTCGCGGCGGGCCTGACCGACCGCATCGAGGTCCAGGTCGCCTACGCCATCGGCAAGGCCGCCCCGGTGGGCCTGTTCGTCGAGACCTTCGGCACCGAGCGCGTCGACCCCGCCAAGATCCAGTCGGCCATCACCGAGGTCTTCGACCTGCGTCCGGCGGCGATCATCCGCGACCTCGACCTGCTCCGCCCGATCTACGCGCAGACCGCCGCCTACGGTCATTTCGGCCGCACCGACGTCGAGCTGCCGTGGGAGAGCCTCGGGCGCGCGGACACGCTGAAGGCCGCCGCCGGGCTATGAGCCGCGCAGGCCCGCGGTGCGCGGCTGCTGACTGTCGGGGACGGGTGCGACGCTGCCGGTGATCCGGTCGACCGGCGAGCGTGAGGAGGCGATGTGACGCGCGCGTCCCGCACCCGCGGCGAATGGCGGCAGGCCACGACGCTGCCCGTCGCCCGCGTCGCGGTGGACGTCCCGCTCGCCCATCTCGACCGGCCGTTCGACTACCGCGTTCCGGACCATCTCGACGAGGATGCGGTGCCCGGGGTGCGGCTGCGGGTCCGCTTCGCGGGCCGGCTGGTCGACGGCTACCTGCTCGAGCGGGTCGGCGCGTCCGGCCACGGCGGACGCCTGACCTGGATCGAGCGGGTCGTCTCGCCGGAGCCGGTGCTCACCGCCGAGGTCGCTGCGCTGTGCCGGGCCGTCGCCGACCGCACCGCGGGGCTGCTGTGCGACGTGCTGCGCCTGGCCGTCCCGCCGCGCCACGCCACGGCGGAGGCCGAGCCGCCCGCCCACCGCGAGGCGCCGTCCCTCGGCCCGGTCGATCGGTCCGGGTGGGCCCGCTATCCGCGCGGGCCTGCGTTGCTGCAGGCGCTGGAGGCGGGGCGCGCCGCGCATGCGGTGTGGCAGGCGCTGCCGGGGGAGGCGTGGGCCGCCCGGCTGGCGGAGGCGGCGGCCGCCGCGGCGGCCGGGGGGCGCGGCGCCCTGTTGGTGGTGCCCGGCCAGCGTGACGTGGACGCGCTGCAGGCGGCCTGCGCGGCGCGGGTCGGCGCCGACGGTGTCGTCGCGCTCACCGCCGACCTCGGCCCGGCCGAGCGCTACCGGCGGTGGCTGGCGGTGCGCCGCGGCGCGGTCCGGGTCGTGGTCGGAACCCGGGCCGCCGCGTTCGCGCCACTGCACGGCCTCGGCCTGCTCGCGATCTGGGACGACGGGGACGACCTGCACGCCGAGCCGCGCGCGCCGTATCCGCACGTGCGCGACGTCCTCGTGCTCCGGGCGCACGCCGCGGGCGCGGCGCTGGTGGTCGGCGGGACGGCGCGGACCGCGGAGGCGCAACTGCTGGTCGAGTCGGGGTGGGCCCGCGAGGTGGTGGCCGATCGGGCCACCGTCCGGGCCTCGATGCCCCGGGTCACCGCGATCGGAGAAACCGACGGCCAGCTCGCCCGGGATCCGCACTCGCGGGTGGCGCGGATGCCCGCGGTCGCGTTCGAGGCGGGCCGCGCGGCGCTCGCGGCCGGACGTCCGGTGCTGATCCAGGTGCCGCACGGCGGCTACCTGCCGTGGCTGGCCTGCGCCCGGTGCCGCGAGCCGGCGCGCTGCCGGCACTGCGCCGGACCGCTGGCCATCCCGGCCGGGCCGGAGCGCGGCGACGACGCTCCCGGGCTGCCGCAGTGCCGTTGGTGCGGCCGCGCCGAGCCGGGATTTCGCTGCGGGGCATGTGGTTCGCGGCGGCTGAGGGCCAGCGTCATCGGGTCGCGGCGCACCGCCGAGGAGCTCGGCCGGGCGTTCCCCGGCACCACCGTGCGGTCCTCCGGCGGCGGCGCGGCCGTGCTCGGCCGGGTCCGCGCGCAACCGGAGCTGGTGGTCGCCACCCCGGGCGCCGAACCGCCCGCCGACGGCGGGTACGGTGCCGCGCTGCTGGTCGACGGGTGGGCCATGCTCGCCCGGCCCGACCTGCGGGTCGCGGAGGAGACGCTGCGCCGGTGGCTCGCGGCCGCCGCCCTCGTCGTGTCGCATACCGAGGGCGGACGGGTGGTGGTGATGGCCGACTCGGCGCTGCCGACGGTGCAGGCGCTCGTCCGGTGGGACCCGGTGGGGCATGCGGCCACGGAACTGCGTTCCCGGGCCGAGGTCGGCTTCCCGCCCGCGGTGCGGATGGCCGCCGTCGAGGGCAGCGCGGGCGCGGTCGCGGAGGTGCTCGCCTCCGGCGAGATCGCCCGGCTGGCCGGGGTCGAGGTGCTTGGTCCCGTCGAGATCGGCCCCGGCATCGGCGCCGACCCCGAGAACGAGATGCGGGAGCGTGCGCTGCTGCGGGTCGCCCGGGCCGAGGGGCGGGCGCTGGCGGCGGCGCTGGCCGCCGCCCAGGCCGCCCGCACCGCGCGCAAGGCGTCCGAGCCGGTGCGGGTGCGGATGGACCCGCACGAGATCGGCTGAGCGGAGCGTGCGGAGCGAACCTCGGCACTGGGCACCAGGAACCCTCGACGGCCGGGCGGGTGCGTGATCGGCGGGGCCCGGCCGGGCCCGGCGCCCGTGGCAGAATCGATGTGTCGTCCGGATCGAGATGGTGTCCGTACCGACGTGTTGTCAGGCCCCGCATCGAGGAGATCTGTGTCCGTCCAGCCCGTCCGGCTCTTCGGCGACCCCGTGCTGCGCACCCCGGCGGAGGCGGTCACCACCTTCGACGCCGAACTGCGCAAGCTCGTCGCCGACCTGAACGACACCATGAACGCCGAGGGCGGGGCCGGCCTCGCCGCCCCACAGATCGGGGTGGGCCTGCGCGTGTTCACCTACGACACGGACGGCTTCTCCGGGCATCTGGTCAACCCGAGCTTCGACGCCGTCGGTGACGAGGAGCAGCGCGGGCCGGAAGGCTGCCTCTCGATCCCCGGGCTGCGCTGGGACTGCCGCCGGCACCTGCACGTCGTCGCGCGCGGCTGGAACATGCACGGCGAACCGGTCACGGTCGAGGGCAGTGAGCTGCTGGCCCGCTGCATCCAGCACGAGACCGACCACCTCGACGGGGTGCTGTTCATCGACCGGCTGGACCCGCAGACCCGCAAGCAGGCGATGGCCGAGATCCGCGCCGCCCGGTGGTTCGGCCGGCCGGAACCGGTGGTGAAGGTCAGTCCACACCCGATGTTCGGGAAGGCGCGCTAGTGCGGCTGCTGTTCGCCGGCACCCCGGAACCGGCGGTGCCGTCCCTGCGGGCGCTGCTCGACTCGCCCCGTCACACCATCGTCGGCGTGCTGACCAGGCCCGACGCCCCGGCCGGTCGCGGCCGCAAGCTGATGCGTTCCCCGGTCGGCGCGCTCGCCGACGAGGCCGGCGTCCCGGTGTTCACCCCGCCCACCCCGTCCGACCCGGAGTTCCTCGACGCCCTGCGCGAGCTCACCCCGGATTGCTGCCCGGTGGTGGCCTACGGGGCGCTGGTGCCGAGGGCGGCCCTGGAGTTCCCGGCGCACGGCTGGGTCAACCTGCACTTCTCGCTGCTGCCGGCCTGGCGCGGGGCGGCGCCGGTACAGGCCGCGATCCGGCACGGCGACGACATCACCGGGGCCACCACGTTCCGGCTCGAAGAGGGCCTGGACACCGGCCCGCTCTACGGAGTCGTCACCGAGACCGTGGGAGACACCGACACGGCAGGCGCGCTGCTGGGGCGGCTCGCGGTGTCCGGCGCACGGTTGCTCGCGGCCACCATGGACGGCATCGAGGACGGCACCGTGGTGGCCCGCCCGCAGTCGGCCGACGGCGTCTCGCACGCGCCGAAGGTGACCGTCGCCGACGCCCGCGTCGAATGGTCGGCGCCGGCCGCGGTGACCGACCGGCTCGTCCGGTCCGTCACCCCGGAGCCGGGCGCCTGGACCGTCTTCCGCGACGAACGTCTGGGGCTCGGCCCGGTCCGGCCGATCCGCACCGGCCAGGTCGTGCTCAAACCCGGGGAGCTGCGGGCCGAGAAGCGCCGGGTGCTGGTCGGTACCGCGACCGTGCCCGTCGAGCTGGGCGAAGTCCGGCCGAGGGGCAGGCGGGCGATGCCGGCTCCCGACTGGGCTCGCGGGGCGCGTACCGAGCCGGGTGAGGTGCTGACATGACGGCCACCGGCGTCGCGGCGGGGACCCGATGAGCGCACACCAGCCGCGCGGGGACGGACGGCTGCCGCGCCGGGGACGTCCTGCCCGACGGCACACCCCGGGGCCGCCACGCGGACGGCACGGCCCGTCGCGCCCGCCCGAGGTCGACCCCGCCCGCCAGGCTGCCCTGGAGCTGCTGACCGCTGTCCGGGAGCGCGACGCCTACGCCAACCTGGCGTTGCCGACGATCCTGCGCCGCCACCGGCTGCGCGACCGCGACGCCGCGCTGGCCACCGAGCTCGGCTACGGGACGCTGCGTACCCAGGGCCTGCTCGACGCGGTCATCGAAGCCTGCACCGACCGACCGATGAGCCACGTCGAGGCCCCGTTGCTCGACGCCCTGCGACTCGGCACCTACCAGCTGCTGCGTACCCGGATCCCGCCGCATGCCGCGGTCGACACCACCGTCGATCTCGTGCGGAGCACGGCAGGCTCCCGGTCGGCCGGGTTCGTCAACGCGATCCTGCGCCGGATCGGCCAGCGCGACGAGGCCGCCTGGGTGGCCGAGCTCGCGCCGCCGGCCCAGGAGGACGCCATCGGGCACGCGGCGTTCACCCACGCCCATCCGCGCTGGATCGCCCAGGCCTTCGCGGACGCGCTCGGCCCGGCCGGCCCGGCGGAGCTCGACGCCGCGCTGGCGGCCGACGACGCCCGTCCCGTGGTGCACCTGCTCGCCCGGCCGGGGGAGATCACCGCCGAGGAGCTCGCCTCGGCCTGCGGCGGCGGGCCCGCGCCCTATTCGCCCTACGGCGTTCACCTCGAGCCGGGAACCGGCGAGATCGGCGAGCTGGGCGCGGTCGCCGAGGGGCTCGCCCTCGTCCAGGACGAGGGCAGCCAGCTCGTCGCGCTCGGGCTGGCGCGCGCCGCGCTGGAGGGCCCCGACGGGGGCCGCTGGCTCGACCTGTGCGCGGGTCCCGGCGGCAAGGCCGCGCTGTTGGGCGGGCTCGTCGCGCTCGACGGGGGCAGCCTCGACGCGGTGGAGCGGTCCGAGCACCGGGCCGGGCTGGTTCGCCGGGCCGTCGACGGGTTGCCGGTCATCGTGCATGTCGCCGACGGGCGGGAGGCGCCGCTGCCGGTCGGCGGGTACGACCGCGTGCTGGTCGACGCCCCGTGCACCGGGCTCGGCGCGTTGCGCCGGCGGCCCGAGGCGCGCTGGCGGCGCCGGCCCGAGGATGTGCCCGAGCTCGCCAAGCTGCAGCGCGAGCTGCTCGGCGCCGCGCTGCGCCATGTCCGCCCTGGCGGGGTAGTGGCGTACGTCACGTGCTCGCCGCATCTCGCGGAGACCGTCGGGGTGGTGACCGGGGTGCTGCGGCGCCGCGACGACGTCGAACACCTGGATGCGCGTGCCGTTCTGCCCGGCGTCGGAGATCTCGGCCCGGGCCCTTCGGTGCAGCTCTGGCCGCATCGGCACGGAACGGACGCGATGTTCCTCGCGCTGCTGCGGCGTACCGGCTGATCATCGCGGTGCCGCCGGGCGGGGCCGGGGGTGGGAATGTCCCGCCCGCGGCAGGGGTGGACGGGCGCATCGCGGTCCCCGGAGGCGCAGTAACCTGCCTGACGTGCACCCTCTGATCGCCCCGAGCATCCTGTCGGCCGACTTCGCCCGGTTGGCCGATGAGGCCGACGCGGTCACCGGGCCTCAGGGCGAGGGCGCCGACTGGCTGCACGTCGATGTGATGGACGCGCATTTCGTGCCGAACCTGACCATCGGGCTGCCGGTCGTCGAGTCGTTGCTCAGGGCGACCGCAGTGCCGCTCGACTGCCACCTCATGATCGAGGATCCGGACCGCTGGGCCCCGGGCTACGCCGAGGCGGGTGCGTACAACGTCACCGTGCACGTCGAGGCGGCGGAGGACCCGGTCATGCTGGCCAAGAACCTGCGCGCGGCCGGCGCGATGGCGGGCCTCTCGCTGAAGCCCGGCACCCCCCTCGAGGACCATCTCGACGTCCTGCGGCACTACGACACCCTGCTGGTGATGAGCGTCGAGCCCGGTTTCGGCGGGCAGAGCTTCCTCCCGCACGTCCTCGACAAGGTGCGCACCGCGCGGCGGCTCGTCGACACCGGACACCTGCGGCTGCTCGTCGAGATCGACGGCGGCGTCAACGCCGACACCATCGAGGCGGCCGCCGAGGCCGGGGTCGACTGCTTCGTGGCCGGCTCCGCGGTGTACTCCGCCGAAGACCCCGGCCGCGCCGTGCGGGAGCTGCGCGCGCAGGTGCTGCGCGCCGCCCCGCACCGGTGGGTGACATGACCAGGTCGGCGGGGGCCCAGCTCCCCGAGGCCGCACCGTCGGCTGGGCCGGCGGTCGGGGCAGGTCTGGTCGACCCGCGGATCGAGGACGCGATGCGCCGCGCCCTGGCCGCGTCCGCCCAGGTGCATGGCACGACCAGCCCCAACCCCCCGGTCGGCTGCGTCATCCTCGACGCGGACGGCAACGTCGCCGGGGTGGGGGCGACCGCCCCGCCCGGCGGTCCGCACGCCGAGATCGTCGCGCTGGGCCAGGCGGGGGAGCGGGCCGTGGGCGGCGCCGCCGTGGTCTCCCTCGAACCGTGCGCGCACCACGGGCGCACCCCGCCGTGCACCGCTGCGCTGATCGGCGCGGGTATCGCCACGGTCTACGCCGCGGTGCCCGACCCCAATCCGCTCGCCGCGGGTGGCGCCGCCGCGCTGCGCGAGGCCGGTGTCGCGGTCACGATCGGTCCGCTCACCGACGAGGCCGCATGCGGTCCGCTGCGCGCGTGGTTGCACGCGATGCGGACCGGGCGGCCGCATGTCACCTGGAAGTTCGCCGCCACCCTCGACGGCCGCAGCGCCGCCGTCGACGGGACCAGCCGGTGGATCACCGGCCGCGAGGCGCGGTCGCAGGTCCACGCGGTGCGCGCCACCGCCGACGCGATCATCGTCGGGACCGGTACGGCGCTGGCCGACAACCCGGCCCTGACCGCCCGCCGCCCCGACGGAACCGCACACGCGCACCAGCCGCTGCGGGTGGTCGTCGGGCATCGCGACCTGCCCCGCGGCGCCCGGCTCGACGCCCCCGACGTCCTGCACCTGCGCAGCCACGACCCCGACGTGGTGCTGGCCGAGCTGAGCCGGCGCGGCGTCATCGAGGCGCTGCTGGAGGGCGGTCCCCGGCTGGCGGGCGCCTTCCTGGCCGCGGGCCGCGTGGATCGGGTGCTGGCGTTCGTGGCTCCGGCGTTGTTGGGTGCAGGTCCGGCCGCGCTCGCCGAGGCCGGGGTGGGCACGATCGGCGACATCCGGCGGTTGCAGGTGGACGCGGTCCATCGGGTCGGTGCCGACGTCCTTATCGACGCCCGCCCGCTGCAGAAGGGAACGCGATAGATGTTCACCGGGATCGTGGAGGAGGTCGGCGAGATCGTCGATGTCCGGCAGGACGACGAGGTGGTGGTGCTGACCGTGCGCGGACCGAAGGTCTCCGCGGACGCGGCGCACGGCGACTCGATCGCGGTGAACGGCTGTTGCCTCACGGTCATCGACGACGAGGGCGTCTCCGGTGACCAGTTCCGTGTGGAAGTGGTGCCGGAGACCCTGCGGCGCACCGCCCTCGGTTCGGTCGTGGCCGGGTCCAAGGTCAATTTGGAACGGGCGCTGCCGGCCGGTGGCCGGCTGGGCGGGCATATCGTGCAGGGGCACGTCGACGGGGTCGGCGTGCTGGTCAGTCGCACCCCGGGCGAGCGCAGCGACGAGGTGCGGTTCAGCCTGCCCGGAACGCTGTCGCGATATGTGGTGGAGAAGGGATCGATCGCGGTCGACGGGGTGTCGCTGACCGTCGCCGGCACCGATCCGGAGACCTTCACGGTGGCGCTGATCCCGACCACGCTCGCCGATACCACCCTCGGCACCCGCCGGCCGGGGGATACCGTCAATCTCGAGGTCGATATCGTCGCCAAGTACGTCGAGCGGTTGTCCGCCGACTATCTGGGCGGCTCGGGTGGGGAGGCTCGGATCCAGTGAGCAGTCTGGTCAACACACCGGTCGGCGCCGAGCCCCCGGAGCGCACACCGGTGGCGGAACGTGACTTCGTGAGCATCGAGCGCGCGGTTGCGGATCTCGCCGCGGGCAAGCCGGTGGTCGTGGTCGACGACGAGGACCGGGAGAACGAGGGCGACCTGATCTTCGCCGCCCAGAAGGCCACCCCGGAGCTGGTGTCGTTCACCGTGCGCTACACCTCCGGCTATGTGTGCGTGGCGCTCACCGAGGCCGAATGCGACCGGCTGGATCTGCCGCCGATGCACCACACCAACGCCGACAGCTTCCGCACCGCGTTCACCGTGACCGTCGACGCCAAGGACGGGATCACCACCGGGATCTCGGCCGCGGACCGGGCGCACACCATCCGGCTGCTGGCCGACCCGGCCACCCAGCCGGGGGATCTGGTCCGTCCCGGGCACGTGCTGCCGCTGCGGGCCCGCGAGGGCGGGGTGCTGCGCCGGCCGGGGCACACCGAGGCGGCGGTGGACCTGACCCGGCTCGCCGGGCTGGCGCCGGCCGGGGCGCTGTGCGAGATCGTGTCGCAGAAGAACGAGGGCGACATGGCCCGCGGCGACGAGCTGCGGGTGTTCGCCGCCGACCACGGGCTGGTCATGATCACCATCGCGGACCTGATCGCCTACCGGCGCCGGTTCGAGAAGCACGTGGTGCGGGTGGCGGCCGCGCGGATCCCGACCCGGCACGGGGAGTTCACCGCCTACGGCTACGACTCGTTGCTGGACGGGATCGAGCACATCGCGATGGTCGCCGGGGATGTGGGGACCCCGGCGGGCACCGGCGAGGACGTGCTGGTGCGGGTGCATTCGGAATGCCTGACCGGGGATGTGATGGGGTCGCTGCGGTGTGACTGCGGCCCGCAGCTGGAGGCCGCGCTGGAGGCGGTGGCCGCCGAGGGCCGCGGGGTGGTGCTCTACATGCGCGGGCACGAGGGCCGCGGGATCGGCCTGCTGCACAAGCTGCAGGCCTACCAGCTGCAGGAGGCCGGGGCGGACACGGTGGACGCCAACCTGGCGATGGGGCTGCCCGCGGACGCCCGCGACTACGGCATCGGCGCGCAGATCCTGGCCGATCTCGGGGTGCGCAGCATGCGGTTGCTGACCAACAACCCGGCCAAGCGCGCCGGGTTGGAGGGCTACGGACTGACCATCACCGGACGGGTACCGATGCCGGTGCGCCCCACCCCGGAGAACCTGCGCTACCTGCGCACCAAGCGCGACCGCATGGGCCACGACCTGCCCGACCTCGAGACGAGCGGACCGACCGGCCTCGTCGACGGGGTCGGCCTGTGAGGGAACGCCCACGGCCAGGCAGGATGGCGGTATGAGTGGCGAGGGACGTCCGGTCGACATCCGCGATCTGCGCGATGCGGCCGGCCTGCGGATCGGGATCGCGGCCGCGAGCTGGCACGCCGAGGTGGCCGAGTCGTTGCTGGAGCGCGCGCTGGCCGTGGCGGAGAAGGTCGGCGCCGTTCCGACCGTCGCCAGGGTGGCCGGGACCGTCGAACTCCCCGTGGTCTGCCAGGAGCTCGCTCGCTCGCACGACGCCGTCGTCGCGCTCGGCGTGGTGGTGCGCGGCGGTACCCCGCATTTCGAGTACGTCTGCGACGCCGTCACCGCCGGCCTCACCCGGGTCGCCCTCGACGAGCGCACCCCGGTCGGCAACGGCGTCCTGACCTGTGACACGGCCGAGCAGGCCATCGATCGTTCCGGGCTGCCCGGCTCCGCGGAGGACAAGGGGGCCGAGGCGTGCACGGCGGCCCTGCATGCCGCGCTGGTGCTGCGCGGGCTGCGGGAGATGCCGTGAGCACGCCCGCCGAGCCGGTCGTCGCGCGCCCGCGCCGGGTGCTGTGGGTGGCCGGGGTCGGTGCGGTGATCACGGTAGCGTTGTTCGTCGTCGTCGCCCTGCTGCTGCCGGCCAACCCGACGGGCGTGCATTTCCGGTTCGCCGACCAGGTGGCGATCGTGGTGATCGGTATGGCGATCGCGGGCGGCGTGCTGCTGCTGGCGCGGCCCCGGGTCCGCGCCGACGCCGACGGTATCGAGGTGCGCAACATCATCGTGACCCGGTACCTGCCCTGGGAACTGGTCGAGGCCGTAGCGTTCCCGGACGGCGCGTCCTGGGCGCGGCTGGATCTGCCCGACGACGAGTACCTGCCGGTGCTGGCCATCCAGGCCGCCGACGGTGGTTATGCGGTCGACCGCATCCGCAGGGTGCGGGCGCTGCACACCGCGGCACGCGCTCAGACGGACCACACCGACCCCGGGCGCTGAGCACCCGGCGCGTTCGTCGCGGCGCAGGTGCCGCTCGGCGCTACGCTCCGGGATCGGATCGGCCGCGTGGCGTTCCGCTCGGTAAGCATGACGCACAGTAACGAGCCCGGTACCCTGCTGGCCGCGGCCTGCCGGCGGAGTTCCGCCCGAGCTGTGAGGTGAATGGTGGCGATGGTGGTGGCCGAGCCGTCTGCGCCGAGGGCGGCGCGCGCACCCGACCGGCGTCCCCGCATCGTTCTGCTCGATGTGTTCGGGACCATGCTCCAGGTGACCGTGCTGCGGTCGCGGTTCGTCGACGTCGGCCGACCCGAACACGAGTGCGATCTGTTCTTCGCCCGCGCGCTGCGCAGCGGCATCGCGCTCACCCTCGCCGGGCCGACCCGGCCGTTCGTGCTGCATGCCCGGGAGGCGCTGCGCTCGACGACCGGTCACAACCTGTCCGAGGAGGCCCTCGACCACGTCCTGGACGGCCTCCACTCGCTCCCGCCGCACGCCGACGTCGAGCTCGCACTGGTCGGTCTTGCAAGGGCCAGGATCCCGGTGTACGCGTTCGGCTACGGCAGCACCGACGGCGTGGCGGCCGCGCTGGATCGCGCCGGGCTGCGCACCTACCTGCGGGGGATCGTCTCGACCGACGACGTCGGTGTGTTCCGGCCGGCGGCGCGGGCCTATCTGAGCGTGTGCCGGCAGTTGCACGCCGAGCCCGAGCGCACGGCCATGCTCAGCGTGCACAGCTGGGATGTGCACGGGGCACTGCGCACCGGGCTCGTCGGTGGCCTGGCGACCCGGCTGGAGGGCGGCGTCCCCGCGACGATCGACCCGCCGCACGCGCACGCCACCCGACTCGACGATCTCGTCGAGCGACTGATCGAGCTGCCCGCCTGATCCCCGCACCTCAGGCCTCGAGGGCGGGCCGCGAGACGATCCGGCCCCGGCCGAGGTCGGCCCGCCGTCCCGCGACGGCGCCGTCGGCGAACCCCGAACCCGACAGGGTCGCGCGCCCCGCCCTGCCGAGGTTCGGAAACGCCTCGGCGTAGGCGCGTGCCACCTGGGCCTCCCGATCGAGCAGCACCAGTGCGGCGGGTCGCGCATCGGGCGCCGGCCCCCGCCCACCGCTCGCCGCCCGCGCGGCCGCCTCCTCGGCGGCCCGCAGCCGGTCGTGGACCTGTGCGGCGAACCCGTGCAGCCAGGACCGCCGGTAGGCGGCCACCGACTCGCCCGGCCGCGGCGGCCGCAGCCGCACCAGCTGGCTGGTGGCCTGCAGCAGCAGCGAGGTGTAGAGCAGCGCGACTCGCTCTCGGTCGGACGCGTAGCCCACGACGCTGACCGCCGAGACCTTGCCCCGGTACGCGCCGTGCAGCACCCAGCGGCAGCGCAGCGCCGCCGCCGTCCAGCCGAGCAGCCGCGCCTTCCCCGCGCTGTAGGGATCCGCCATCGCGATCCGCACCGTGCCGATCGTGTCGCGCCCCGGATCGGCGGCGGCCAGCAGCGCCGCGTCGACCCCGTGCCGCGCCATCAGCGCGACCGCCTTCTCGTTGTAGATCGCCGCCTCCGCCTCGGTTCCGGCGCGCTCGGCCTTGGCCAGCAGCTTGCGGATCCGGTCCAGCGCATCGCCCACGTCGGGCTCCTTTCGAACTGATGTTCGCCTCGACGCAGTGGGTACCAGACCCCACCGACACCGTGCGCTCCCGCCCGATGCGGGGCGCGACGTGTCGGGCGGCGGCTCTAGGCTGGAGGGGCCATGGCCCACCCCTCCAGCTACCGCCCGGCCCCGGGAACCGTCCCGGAGGCTCCGGGGGTGTACCGGTTCTCCGACCCACGCGGCCGGGTGATCTACGTCGGTAAGGCCAAGAGCCTGCGCAGCAGGCTCAACTCCTATTTCGCCGACGTGGCCGGACTGCACCCGCGCACCCGGCAGATGGTCATGTCCGCCGCACGCGTCGAATGGACCGTGGTCGCGACCGAGGTCGAGGCGCTCCAGCTCGAGTACAACTGGATCAAGGAGTTCGACCCGCGGTTCAACGTCCGCTACCGCGACGACAAGACCTACCCGGTCCTCGCGGTGACGCTGAACGAGGAGTATCCGCGGCTGCACGTCTATCGGGGACCGCGCCGCCGCGGCGTGCGCTACTTCGGCCCGTATGCCCACGCCTGGGCGATCCGGGAGACCCTCGACCTGCTGCTGCGGGTCTTCCCGGCGCGGACCTGTTCGGCCGGGGTGTTCCGCAGGCACGGCCAGATCGGCAGGCCCTGTCTGCTCGGCTACATCGACAAATGCGCGGCGCCCTGTGTCGGCACGGTCAGCGCGCAGCAGCACCGCGCGATCGTCGAGGAGTTCTGCGAGTTCCTCTCCGGGCGCACCGACCGGATGATCCGCGAGCTGCAGCGGCAGATGGACGAGGCCGCCGAGGCCCTGGAGTTCGAGAAGGCGGCCCGGCTGCGCGACGACATCGGCGCGCTGCGCCGCGCGCTGGAGAAACAGGCCGTGGTGCTCGGCGACGGGACCGACGCGGACGTCGTCGCGTTCGCCCAGGACGAGCTCGAGGCCGCCGTCCAGGTCTTCCACGTCCGCGCCGGCCGGGTCCGCGGACAACGGGGCTGGATGATCGACAAGGTGGAACCCACCAGCACCGCGCAGCTCGTCGAGCGGTTCCTCACCCAGTTCTACGGCGAGCAGGCTGCACTCGCCGGCTCCGCCGACGACGCGCACCAGCCCGTCCCGCGGGAGATCCTGGTGCCCGAGCTGCCGCCCGACGCCGACTCGCTGGCCGAGTGGCTGACCGGGCTGCGGGGATCGCGGGTCGGGCTGCGGGTACCCCAGCGCGGGGACAAGCGGGCACTGGCCGAGACGGTCGCGCGCAACGCCGCCGAGGCGTTCACCCAGCACAAGCTGCGCCGGGCGGGCGATCTGACCGCGCGCTCGGCGGCGCTGCAGGAGATCCAGGACGCGCTGGGGCTGGACTCGGCGCCCCTGCGCATCGAATGTGTCGACGTCAGCCACGTGCAGGGCACCGATGTGGTCGCCTCGCTCGTCGTGTTCGAGGACGGTCTGGCCCGCAGGTCCGACTACCGCCGCTTCGAGATCCGCGGCGGCGCCGAGGGGAGCGGTAGCAACGACCCGGCGGCCATCGCCGAGGTGGTCCGCCGCCGGTTCCGCCGCTACCTCGCCGAGTCCGGGGCCGAGAACGGAACCGAGACCGGGACCGACCCGGTCGTGCGCCCGGGTATCGACCCGGACACCGGTCGGCCCCGCAAGTTCGCCTATCCGCCGAACCTGCTCGTCGTCGACGGCGGGCCGCCGCAGGTCGAGGCGGCCGCCGACGTCCTCGCCGAGCTGGGCATCACCGACGTCGCCGTCTGCGGACTGGCCAAGCGGCTGGAGGAGGTCTGGTTACCCGCCGACCCCGATCCCGTGATCCTCTCGCGCACCAGCGAGGGTCTCTACCTGCTACAACGCGTCCGCGACGAGGCGCACCGCTTCGCGATCACCTATCACCGGCAGCGCCGGTCGAAGGGTATGGTCGCCTCCGAGCTGGACGCGGTCCCCGGTCTGGGGCCCGCGCGGCAACGGGCGCTGCTCAAACACTTCGGTTCGGTGCGCAGGCTGAAGGCCGCCGCTGCCAAGGAGATCGCCGAGGTGCCCGGGTTCGGGCCGCGTACCGCGGCCGCCGTGCACACGGCGCTGAACGGTCCCGCGCAACAGGAGGCCGCCGATGATTGAGGCCAGGACCGCAAGCCCGACCGGGATCGAGGTGGCGCTGATCAGCGGGCTGTCCGGAGCGGGACGCAGCACGGCGGCGAAGGTGCTGGAGGACCTCGGCTGGTTCGTCGTCGACAACCTGCCGCCCGAGCTGATCGCGACCATGGTCGAGCTCGGAGCCAAGGCGCGCGGTGAGATCACGAGGATCGCTGTCGTGATGGACGTGCGCAGCCGGGCCTTCTCCGCCGATCTCGGTTCGGTCATCAAGGACCTCGACGCCAGCGGCTACCGGCCGCGACTGCTGTTCCTGGAGGCCACCGACGAGGTGCTGGTTCGCCGGTTCGAGCAGGTCCGGCGCAGCCATCCGCTGCAGGGGGACGGCAGGCTCTCCGACGGGATCTCCGCCGAACGCGAGCTGCTGGGCCCGCTGCGCGAGACCGCCGACCTCGTCGTCGACACCTCGACCCTGTCGGTACCGAGGCTGCGGGCCACCCTGGAGCGGGCGTTCGGCGCCGAGCTGGCCCAGGACACCCGCGTCACGGTCCTGTCCTTCGGCTACAAGTACGGGCTCCCGATGGACTCGGACCTCGTCGTCGACGTCCGGTTCCTGCCCAACCCGCACTGGATCCCCGAACTGCGCCCGCACACCGGCCGCGACGCCGATGTGCGCGACTACGTGCTCAGCCAGGAGGGCGCCGAGGAGTTCATCACGCGCTATCTGGAGCTGCTGCACCTGGTCAGCGCGGGCTACCGGCGCGAGGGCAAGCGGTATCTGACCATCTCGGTCGGCTGCACGGGCGGTAAGCACCGCAGCGTCGCGATCAGCGAGGAGCTGGCGCGCAGGCTGGCGGGCGCCGAGGGGGTCGCGGTGAGCGTGGCGCACCGCGACCTGGGCCGGGAATGACGGCCCTGAAGGCGGTCGCGCTCGGCGGCGGGCACGGCCTGCACGCCACGCTCACCGCCCTGCGCGCCCTCGACGACGTCATCACCGAGGTGACCGCGGTCGTCACCGTGGCCGACGACGGCGGCTCGTCCGGGCGGCTGCGCCGCGAGCTCGGCATGCTGCCCCCCGGCGACCTGCGGATGGCCCTGTCGGCGCTGGCCGACGGCGACGGCACCGACCCGGCCGAGGCGCTGTGGGTCCGGCTCGTCCAGCACCGGTTCGGGGGCACCGGGGCGCTGGCCGGACATGCGGTGGGCAATCTGCTGCTGGCCGGGCTGATGGACGTCCTCGGCGATCCGGTGGCCGCCCTCGACGAGGTCTGCCGGCTGCTCGGCGTGCGGGGCCGGGTGCTGCCGATGAGCCGCGACCCGCTCGACATCGAGGCCGAGGTGACCGGCCTCGGCGACGATCCGCGGGCCGCCAGCCGGATCCGCGGACAGGTCGCCGTGGCCTCGACCCCGGGGCGGGTGCAGCGGGTGTGGCTGCGCCCGGAACGCCCGCGAGCCTGTTCCGAAGCGGTCGCGGCCGTCCGCGCCGCCGATCTCGTGCTGCTCGGCCCCGGCTCGTGGTTCACCAGCGTTCTTCCGCATCTGCTCGTCCCCGAGCTGCGCGACGCGCTGATGACGACCCGGGCGCAGCGGGTGGTGGTGCTCAACCTCGCGCCCGAGCCGGGGGAGACCGCCGGGTTCTCCCCCGAGCAGCACCTGGCCGTTCTCGCCCAGCACGCGCCCGGCCTGCTGGTCGACGCGGTGCTCGCCGATGTGGCTGCGGTGCCGGTACTGCAGCAGCTCAACCGCACGGCCGAGACCATGCTGGTCCCCGGGGGAAGGGTGCACCTGGCCCCGGTGGCCGCGGCGGACCCTACGGTGCCCAGACATGACCCGACGGCGCTGGCGCTGGCCCTGCGCGCCGTGCTGGCCGCCTTCGCTCAGCGGCGGACTGGCCGGCACCGCGGGACCGACCGGCCGGAGACGGCTGAGAGGAGGACATGACGGTGGCGCTCCCCGCACTGCGATCGGCGATCAGGAGGACTCGGCGATGGCGATGACGGCCGCGGTGAAGGACGAGCTCAGCAGGCTGACGGTCACCAGACCGTCGTGCCGCCGGGCCGAGGTGGCCTCGCTGCTGCGTTTTTCCGGCGGGCTGCACATCGTCGGGGGGCGGGTGGTGGTCGAGGCCGAGGTCGACACCGGGTCGGTGGCGCGGCGGCTGCGTCGGGACATCCACGAGCTCTACGGGCATACCTGCGAGGCGCATGTGATCGCGCCGGGCGGGATCCGCCGGGCGGCCCGCTACGTGATTCGGGTGGTCCGCGACGGCGAGGGGCTGGCCCGGCAGACCGGGCTGCTCGACGGCCGTGGCCGTCCCGTCCGGGGACTGCCGCCGCTCGTGGTGTCCGGCGATCTCGCCGACGCGGAGGCGGCCTGGCGCGGCGCGTTTCTGGCGCACGGCTCGCTGACCGAGCCGGGGCGGTCCTCGGCGCTCGAGGTCACCTGTCCGGGGCCGGAGGCGGCGCTGGCGCTGGTCGGTGCCGCGCGCAGGCTCGGGGTCACCGCCAAGGCGCGCGAGGTCCGCGGGGCCGATCGGGTGGTCGTCCGGGACGGCGACGCGATCAGCGCGCTGCTCACCCGTATGGGCGCGCACTCGTCGGTGCTGGCCTGGGAGGAGCGGCGGATGCGCCGCGAGGTCCGGGCGACCGCGAACCGGCTCGCGAACTTCGACGACGCCAACCTGCGCCGCTCGGCGCGGGCGGCGGTCGCGGCCGCGGCCAGGGTCGAGCGGGCGCTGGAGATCCTCGGTGAGGAGGTCCCGCAGCATCTGCGCGCCGCGGGGAAGCTGCGTGCCGAGCACACCCAGGCCTCGCTGGAGGAGCTCGGTCAGCTGGCCGATCCGCCGATGACCAAGGATGCGGTGGCGGGCCGGATCCGCAGGCTTCTGCACATGGCAGACAAGCGGGCGGCGGATCTGGGTATCCCCGACACGGAGTCCGCGGTCACCCCGGAGCTGCTCGAGGAGGCCTGAGCCCGGCCCGGCCCGACGGGCCGGCGGCGTACTTCACCCCTCGTCTCCCACCAGCGGGGCCGGTCGCGGAGGATAAGGTTGCGCGGGGGTCCCATCGAGGACCGCCGGCGATATCTCAGGGAGGCACGTGGTGACGGTTCGGGTGGGGGTCAACGGGTTCGGCCGGATCGGCCGCAACTTCTGGCGGGCGGTCGACGCGCAGCGCCGGGCCGGCGGCACCGAGATCGAGATCGTGGCGGTCAACGACATCACCGACAACGCGACCCTGGCGCATCTGCTTAAGTACGACTCGATCCTGGGCCGGCTGCCCTACGAGGTGCGCTCCACCGACGAGGAGATCATCGTCGACGGCCACGGGTTCAAGGGGCTGGCCGTGCGCGACCCGGCCGAGCTGCCCTGGAAGGACCTCGGGGTGGACGTGGTGGTCGAGTCCACCGGGCTGTTCACCTCCCGGGAGGCGGCGGCCAAGCACCTCGACGCCGGGGCGCGCAAGGTGGTGATCTCCGCGCCGGCCAAGGGTGAGGACGTCACGGTGGTGATGGGGGTCAACGACACCGCCTACGACGGGTCGCAGGCGATCGTGTCCAACGCCTCGTGCACCACCAACTGCCTGGCCCCGCTGGCCAAGGTGCTCGATGAGCTGCTGGGCATCGAGCGGGGGTTGATGACCACGATCCACGCCTACACCCAGGACCAGAACCTGCAGGACGGGCCGCACCAGGATCTGCGCCGGGCCCGGGCCGCCGCGCTGAACATCGTGCCCACCTCCACCGGGGCGGCCAAGGCGATCGGGCTGGTGCTGCCACACCTGAACGGCCGGCTGGACGGGTATGCGCTGCGGGTGCCGATCCCCACCGGGTCGGCCACCGACCTCACGGTGCAGGTGCGCCGGGAGGCGAGCGTGGAGGAGATCAACGCCGCGTACCGGGCGGCGGCCGAGGGCCCGCTGAAGGGCATCCTGTCCTATGCCGAGGCGCCGTTGGTGTCCTCCGACATCGTCACCGACCCGGCCTCGTGCATCTTCGACGCCGGGCTGACCAAGGTGATCGGCAACCAGGTGAAGGTGGTGGGCTGGTACGACAACGAGTGGGGCTACTCCAACCGGCTGGTCGACGTCACCGCCCTGGTGGCCTCGAAGCTGTGAAGAGCCTCCCCGAACTGCTCCGTAAAGGAGTAGCGGGTCGGACCGTGCTCGTCCGCTCCGACCTGAACGTGCCTCTGGACGGCGACCGCATCACCGACGATGGCCGCATCCGCGCCTCCGTGCCCACCCTGGCGAAGCTGCGGTCCGGCGGGGCGCGGGTGGTCGTCACCGCCCATCTCGGGCGACCCAAGGGCGTTCCCGACCCGAAGTACTCCCTCGCCCCCGTGGCGCGGCGCCTCGGCGAGCTGCTCGGCACCGAGGTGACCCTGGCCGACCACGGCGACGAGGCGCAGTCGGCGGTCGGGGTGATGCGCGACGGCGACGTCGTGTTGCTGGAGAACATACGCTTCGACCCGCGCGAGACCAGCAAGGACGACGCCGAGCGGGCCGCGCTCGCCCGCGAGCTGGCCGCGCTGACAGGGGCCGACGGCGCGTTCGTCTCTGACGGGTTCGGCGTGGTGCACCGCAAGCAGGCCTCGGTCTACGACGTGGCCCGCGATCTGCCCGCCTACGCGGGCGAACTCGTGCGCGCGGAGATCGAGGTGCTGCGGCAACTGACTCACGCCTCGCAGCGGCCCTACGCGGTGGTGCTCGGCGGCTCCAAGGTCTCCGACAAGCTCGCCGTGATCTCGGCGCTGCTGCCCAAGGTCGACGCGCTGCTGGTCGGCGGCGGGATGTGCTTCACCTTCCTCGCCGCCCAGGGACACTCCGTCGGCGAGTCGCTGCTGGAGCGCGAGCAGATCGAGGCCTGCCGCGGGTTCCTCGCCTCCGGCAGGGTCGTGCTGCCCACCGACGTGGTGGTGGCGTCGAAGTTCGCCGCCGACGCCCCGACCCGCACGGTGACGGCCGACGCGATCCCCGATGGCTGGATGGGCCTCGACATCGGGCCCGAATCCGTCGCCGCGTTCACCGGGGTGCTCGTCGGAGCCAAGACGGTGTTCTGGAACGGGCCGATGGGCGTGTTCGAACTGGCGCCGTTCGCCGCGGGCACCCGGGGCGTCGCGCAGGTGATCGTCGACGCGACCGCGAAGAACGGGACGTTCTCGGTGGTCGGCGGCGGGGACTCGGCGGCGGCGGTCCGCGCGCTCGGCCTGCCCGAGTCCGGTTTCTCGCACATCTCGACCGGTGGCGGCGCGTCGCTGGAGTACCTGGAGGGCAAGGCGCTGCCGGGCCTCTCCGTCCTGGAGAAGTAGAGGCAATGGCACGGATTCCGCTCATCGCCGGCAACTGGAAGATGAACCTCAACCACCTCGAGGCCATCGCCTGCGTGCAGAAGCTCGCCTTCGCGCTGCCGGAGAAGTACTACGACAAGGTCGAGGTGGCGGTGCTGCCGCCGTTCACCGACATCCGCAGCGTCCAGACGGTCATCGACGGTGACAAGCTGAGGATGGTGCACGGCGCGCAGGACCTCTCGCCGCACGACGCGGGCGCCTACACCGGCGACGTCTCCGGGGCGATGCTGGCGAAGCTGGGCTGCCGCTACGTCGTCGTCGGGCACTCCGAACGCCGGGAGTACCACCACGAGGACGACGCGCTGGTCAACGCCAAGGTCCGGGCCGCGATCCGGCACGGCATCACGCCGATCCTGTGCGTCGGGGAGGGCCTTGAGATCCGCGAGTCCGGCCGGCACGTCGAGCACACCACCGGGCAGCTGCGCGCGGCGCTGGTGAAGGTCACCGCGGAGCAGACCGGCTCGTTGGTGGTCGCCTACGAGCCGGTGTGGGCGATCGGCACCGGACGGGTGGCGAGCGCGGCGGACGCCCAGGAGGTCTGCTCCGCCCTGCGGGCCACCGTCGCCACCCTCCATGGCGATGCGGCCGCCGCCGGGGTGCGGATCCTCTACGGCGGTTCGGTCAAGGCCGGCAACGTCGGCGAGATCGTGGGGGAGGCCGATGTCGACGGGGCGCTCGTCGGCGGTGCGAGCCTGAACGCCGACGAGTTCGCCCAGCTCTGCGCGATCGCCGCGGGCGGCCCACTGCCGTGACGACATCGTCATGACCGGCGCGTCCCCGGGGCTGTGACCCCGGTCAACCAGGCCGGCAGTTGCCGGTAGCCTGGGGGGACCGAAGCAAATGAGGATGGGATGAAGCTCGCCCTGCAGATCGTCTTGATCGTCTCCAGCATCCTGCTGGTGCTGCTGATCCTGTTGCACCGCGGGCGCGGCGGCGGCCTGTCGAGCCTGTTCGGTGGCGGCGTGCAGTCCAGCCTGTCCGGCTCGAGCGTCGTGGAGAAGAACCTCGACCGGCTCACGTTGTTCACCGGCGCGATCTGGCTGATCGCGATCATCGGCAGCGGCATGCTGATCAAGGTCGGGGGCTGAGCGATCCCGCGGTCGCGGCCGGGCATCAGCACGAAGGAGGCATGGGATGGCAGGTGGGAACGCGATCCGCGGAACCCGGGTGGGTGCGGGCCCCATGGGCGAGTCGGAGCGCGGCGAGGCCGCACCTCGGGAGCGAGTGTCCTACTACTGCGCCAACGGGCACGAGACGGCGCCCTCCTTCGCCGCTGAGGCCGAGATCCCCGACGCGTGGGACTGTCCGCGCTGTGGGCTCCCGGCGGGCCGGGATCATCAGAGCCCACCCGCGCCGCCGCGCAACGAGCCGTACAAGACTCATCTGGCCTACGTGAAGGAGCGTCGCAGCGACGCGGACGGCGCCGCCATTCTCGAGGAGGCGCTGGGAAAGCTGCGGGCCTCGCGCGAGTTGTAGGGCGGAGGCCGGTGGGGCTGCGTGCCGCGTTGAGTGCGAGGCTGGCGCACGCGGCCGGCCGCCTCATGCGCGGCGCTGTCGGCGACGCGGTCGCCGCGGCCATGGCCGAGCGGCGATCCGAACGGGACGCCGCGATCGTGGCGCAGGTGCGTCGTGGGTATGGCGAGCTCTCGGCGCAGCTGGACCGGGAGCTCGCCGAACTCCGATCGGATATCGGCGAGCAGGTCCGCGCGGAGGCCGACCGGGCGGTCGCGGAGATCCGCGCGGCCGAGTTGCGCGGCCGCCGCGATCTGGCGGCCGCGGGCGAACGGGACGCCGCCGCGACGAGCGCCCGGTTCGTCCACGACGAGATGGCCGATGCGGTCGCGTTGCCGACCCCGGTGGCGACCCTCGAGCACGCGCTGGCCATCGCCTCGAAGGGCGGGATGGCGCTGGAGTTCGGCGTCTACACCGGCCGCACCCTCGCGATGATCGCGGCGTCCCGGCCCGATGACGCGGTCTACGGCTTCGACTCGTTCGCCGGGCTTCCCGAGACCTGGCGCCCCGGGTTCCCGGTCGGCGTCTTCGACGATATCGCCGGACCGCCCGAGGTGTCCGGCGCCGAGATCGTCGTCGGCCTGTTCGACGAGACCCTGCCCGGCTTCCTCGCCGCCCATCCCGGCCCCGTCGACCTGCTGCACATCGACTCCGATCTGCACAGCTCGGCCGCGACCGTGCTGGCACACGTCGGTCCCCGGCTGGGACCGGGCAGCGTCGTGGTGTTCGACGAGTTCTTCAACTATCCGGGCTGGGAGGACCACGAGGCCCGCGCCTGGCGGGACCATGTGGCGGCCCATCCCGGGCTGACCTTCCGCTACGAGGCCTACACGATCGACAACGAGCAGGTGGTCGTGCGGATCACGGGTGAGGACCGTCGGCCCGGCGCGGCGCGGTAGCGGCCCTCGGTGGGGCTGCACGGGCGATCGTGGATCGGTCCACACTTCGATAACCTGCGGCGATGACTCGCTGGTTCCTTCCTCAGGACACGATCCCCAGCGCGTGGTTCAACATCACGCCGCATCTGCCGAAGCCGATCGACCCACCGCTGCACCCGGCGACGCGGCAGCCGATCGGCCCCGACGACCTGGCCCCGCTGTTCCCGATGGCGCTGATCGGGCAGGAGGTCGCCACGGAGCCGTGGATCGACATCCCCGGCGAGGTGCTCGACATCCTGCGGTTGTGGCGGCCGACGCCGCTGGTCCGGGCCACCCGGCTGGAACAGGCGCTGGGCACACCGGCCCGGATCTACTACAAGGACGAGTCGGTCTCGCCCGCCGGCAGCCACAAGCCGAACACCGCCGTCGCGCAGGCGTTCTACAACAAGCGCGAGGGCATCTCGCGGCTGTCCACCGAGACCGGCGCCGGGCAGTGGGGCACCGCGCTGGCGTTCGCGTGCGCGCAGTTCGACCTCGACCTCAAGGTCTACATGGTCCGCGCGTCCTACGATCAGAAGCCCTACCGGCGCGTCGCGATCGAGACCTGGGGCGGGGAGGTCGTCCCCTCCCCGGTCGACGAGCCCGACCACCCCGGCTCCCTCGGTTCCGCGATCTCCGACGCCGTCCGCGACTGCGTCGCCCGCGAGGACACCCACTATGCGCTCGGCTCGGTACTCAATCACGTGCTGCTGCACCAGACCGTGATCGGTCTCGAGGCGAAGGAGCAGCTCGAGCTGGCGGGGGAGCGGCTGCCCGATGTCGTCATCGCACCGTGCGGCGGCGGGTCGAACCTGGGTGGTCTCGCGTTCCCCTTCGTCCCGGACGCCGGCGTGCGCCTGCTCGCGGTCGAGCCGGTGTCGTGCCCGACGCTGACCCAGGGCCGGTTCGAGTACGACTTCGGCGACACCGCCGGGTTCACCCCGCTGCTGCCGATGTACACCCTCGGGCACGACTTCGTCCCGCCGTCGATCCACGCCGGCGGGCTGCGCTACCACGGCGACTCGCCGCAGGTATCGGCCCTGGTCCGGGACGGGCGGATGGAGGCCGTGGCGTATCCGCAGGGCAAGGTGTTCGACGCGGCCGTCCAGTTCGCGAGGGTCGAGGGCAAGATCGCCGCCCCGGAGGCCGCGCACGCCGTCCGCGCCGCGATCGACGAGGCACTGGCCGCGAAGGAGACCGGCGAGGAGAAGGTCATCCTGTTCAACTACTGCGGCCACGGGTTCCTCGACCTGTCCGCCTACGACGACTACCTGCACGGCAGGTTGCTCGACGAGCAGGGCTGAGCCCGGCGGCCGGGCTCGCCGAGCGCCCATGATCGGCCTATGGGCGGCGGTAGCCGCGATACGCGCGCTCGCCGCCGCCGAAATGCTGATCATTGCGGCACTCCGCCGATCCGCGTACCTACGTGCTCGTCGGGTCCAAGGCCCGCAGCAGGGCGCCAGGGCCGACCGTGCGCGCGCCGGACACGTGGACCCGCGCGCGCAATCCGCGGTCGGCCGTCACCACGACGACCTCCTCGCCGGTCGCGGTGAGGTCGCGGGCCAGCGCCGCGATGGCGGTGTCCCCGTCGGTCTCGGCGCGCAGAACCCGCAGCTGCCGATCGGCCGTCCGCGGCGCGGCCGACCGGGCCGCGCCCTCCAGCACGAGGACCACGCGCAGCGGCGTGCCGTCGGCGATATCGAGGGCGCGGGTGAGCGCTCCGGAATCCGCGCCCAGCACCCCGTCCAGCCGCTCGGCCAGCCGCGTCGCGGCACCGGCGCGGTCACGCCACCAGCCGTCCGGCCGGGAACCGACGACATTCGCGCCGTCGACGATCACCGTCAGCATCATCATCCCAGCTCAGCAAGCCCTGTGAGTGCGTAACAGTGTTAGAACACTGTTACGCACTCACAGGTGGTCAGGCGATGGGCGGGACGAAGTCGCGGGGGAGCTTGGCGGCAGCCGTCCGGTCCAGCAACCACCGGGTGCGGCGGCGGCCACGCGCCCCGGCGACCGGGATCGCCACCTCACCGGCCCCGGTGAGCGCCATCGCGACCGCGGCGGACTTGGCTTCCCCGGTCGCCAGGATCCACACCTCGGCGGCGGTGCGGATCGCCGGCAGGGTCAGCGTGATCCGGGTCGGAGGGGGCTTCGGGCAGCCGTGCACCGCTACGACGGTCCGCTCCGTCTCGTAGACGGCGGGGGAATGCGGGAAGATCGAAGCGGTATGCCCCTCCGGACCCATGCCCAGCAGCAGGATGTCGAGCGTGGGCATCGGCCCGTGATCCTCGGGTGCCGCCCGGCCGGCCAGCAACTCGGCGTACTCCGCCGCGACAGCCTCCGCGCCGGCCGGCCCGGTCCCGGTGTCGGCGCCCATCGGGAAGACCTTCGCCGGGTCGATCCGGACGTGGTCGAGCAGTGCCTCCCGGGCCTGGGTCTCGTTGCGATTCGGATTGCCGGAGGGCAGGAAGCGCTCGTCACCCCAGTAGAACTCGATGCGCGACCAGTCGACGGCGTCCCGGGCAGGCCCGGCGCGCAGCTGCTCGAGCAGCGCGATGCCGATCCCCCCACCGGTCAGGCCGATCTTCGGTGCCGCCCCTGCGGACTGCAGGTCCACCAGCCGGGTGACCAGCCGGGCCGCTGCGGCCGCCGCGAGAATGTCCGGGTTCGCATGGACGACGACGTCTGGCTCCCAGGTCATCAGAGTTCCGCCTTCACCGGAGTACGTCCACGGGACACCTCGCTGATGCCCGCCAGCGCGGCGCCGTAGATCTCGTCGGGATCGAGCCTGCGCAGCTCCTCGGCCAAGCAGTCGGGCACGCTGCGCCGGGTCAGGGCGATCATACGGTCGGGCTGGCCGGGCTGGCGCAGGGTCGCGGTCCTGCCGTCCGGACGGACCAGCTCGATGGGGCCGGACCTGCGGTTGAGCCGCACCGCCGCCATCCCGCCCCCGCCGCCGGTCGCCGGGGAACGCTTGACCCGGATCTGCAGCCGCACCGCCAACCAGCCCGCCATCAGGTCCGTCGAGGGCGACACCGTCTCCCCGGCCACGACGGCGCTGGTCACCGGCTCGTGTGGGGGATGGTCCAGCGCCGCGGCGAGCAGCGCGCGCCACCTGGTCAGCCGGGTCCAGGTCAGGTCGGTATCGCCGGCGACGTGCTGGGCGCGGCGCTGCTCGAACGCCCGGTTCGGGTTGCGCGACGACAGCGCGTCGGTGATCCGCCGCTGGGCGAGCCTTCCGATCGCGTCCTCCGCCGGGCACGCGGGCGCCTCGTTCGGCCACCATGCGACGACGGGCGCATCGGGCAGCAGCAGCGGCATGACCATCCCGGCGCCCGGCTCGTCGGTGGCCAGCGGGCCGTACCCGCGCAACACCACGACCTCGCTGGCGCCGGCGTCCCCACCGACGCGGATCTGGGCGTCGAGCCGGGCCGCGGCCCGCCGCTGCCCGCGAGCCAGCACGATGACCCGGCAGGGATGCTCCCGGCTGGCGTGGTTGGCCGCCGCGATCGCGTCCTCGACCTGGTCGCCGTCGTCGGTGACGATGACCAGCGTGAGCACCCGGCCGAGCGCCAGCACACCGCCGCGGGCCCGCAGCTCCACGAGCTTCCGGTTGACGGCCGCGCTGTTGCTCGACGGCAGATCGACGATCATGCCTCGCTCCTCCCCGCCCCGTCGAGAACGACCTTGTGATTGTCTTCGGCCCCGGAAGAACCCCATAACCTCGTTCTCGACGCGGGTCGGGCGCTCACGGGGGGTCGGGCGTTCACGGCCGCCGCCAGACGCGACCGGTGCGGGCCAGCATCCGGTTGGCCGACTCCGGCCCCCAGCTGCCCGCGTGGTAGGGGTCGGGCCCTTCCTCCTGGGCGGCCCAGTGGTCGAGCACCGGGTCGAGGATCCGCCAGGCCAGCTCGACCTCCCGGTTGACCGGGAACAGCGACGGCTCGCCGAGCAGCACGTCGAGGATGAGCCGCTCGTAGGCCTCCGGCGAGGCCTCGGTGAACGCGGTGCCGTAGCCGAAGTCCATCGTCACGTCGCGGACCTCCATCTGGCTGCCGGGTACCTTCGAGCCGAACCGCATGGTCACGCCCTCGTCCGGTTGCACCCGGACCACCAGCGCGTTCTGCCCCAACTCCTCGGTCATCGTGGAGTCGAACGGCAGGTGCGGGGCCCGTTTGAAGATCACCGCGATCTCGGTGACCCGGCGACCGAGCCGCTTTCCGGTGCGCAGATAGAACGGCACCCCCGCCCAGCGCCGGGTGTCCACCCCGCACGTGATCGCGGCGAAGGTCTCGGTCTTGGAGCTCGGGTCGAAGCCCTCCTCCTCCTTGAGCCCCCTGACCAGCTGGCCGCCCTGCCAACCACCGGTGTACTGGCCGCGCGCGGTGGTCTCGGAGAACGGGCCGATGAGCTTGACCGCGTTGAGCACCTTGATCTTCTCGGTCCGTAGCTCGTCCGAGGAGAAGGACGTCGGTTCCTCCATCGTGGTGAACGCGAGCAGTTGCAGCAGGTGGTTCTGGATGACGTCGCGCGCGGCGCCGATGCCGTCGTAGTAGCCGGCGCGACCACCGAGCCCGATGTCCTCGGCCATCGTGATCTGCACGTGGTCGACGTAGTGGCTGTTCCAGATCGGTTCGAACAACTGGTTGGCGAACCGCAGCGCCAGCACGTTCTGGACGGTCTCCTTGCCGAGGTAGTGGTCGATGCGGAACACCGACTCCTCGGGAAAGACCTCGTTCACGATCGTGTTGAGCTCGATCGCGGAGCGCAGGTCGTGGCCGAACGGCTTCTCGATCACCACCCGGCGCCACTGCTCGCCGTGCTGCGCCGACAGCCCGGAACGGGCGAGCTGCTTGCACACCACCGGGAAGGCACTCGGGGGGATCGACAGATAGAACGCGTGATTGCCGTTGGTGCCGCGAACCCGATCCAGATCGGCGACGGTCTGTTCGAGCCGGTCGAATGCGTCGTCGTCGGCGAAGCTGCCCTGGACGAACCGGAAGCCCTGCGCGAGCTTCTCCCATACCTCCTGGCGGAACGGTGTGCGCGAATGCGCCTTGACGGCGTCGTGGACCACCGCGCCGAAGTCCTCGTCGGCCCAGTCCCGGCGGGCGAACCCGACCAGGGCGAAGCCCGGTGGCAGCAGCCCGCGGTTGGCCAGGTCGTAGATGGCCGGCATGAGCTTCTTGCGGGACAGGTCGCCGGTGACCCCGAAGATCACCAGACCGCACGGGCCCGCGATCCGAGGCAGGCGTTTGTCCCGCGGATCGCGCAGCGGGTTCACCCAGTTGTTCGATCCCAGCTCACCGGAGACCAGCAGATCCGTGTTCGCGGACATGTCCCGTCACTCCAGTCCTCGTCGCGTCCAACATTCTCGCCGGCGGGTTCGTGCCCACCGCCGGCCGGTGCGACCCACGCCCTGCGACGGACCGGTCAGCCGATCGAGGAGAGGCGGGCGCGGCCCGGACGCTCAGCGGGCCGCGTCGAGCTGACCCTGCACCGTCTTGCCGAGCTCGTCCCACGAGGCGTCGAACTTCTGCACACCCTCGTCCTCGAGGACACGGAACACATCGGGGAGGTCGACGCCGACGCGCTCGAGGGCGTCGAAGACGTGCTGGGCGTCGGCCGCGGTGCCGGTGACCCGGTCCCCGTGCACCTCGCCGTGCTCGGCGAACGCCCGCATCGTCTTCTCCGGCATCGTGTTGACCGTGCCGGCGACGACGAGCTCGGTGACATACAGGGTGTCCGGGTAGGCCGGGTTCTTCACCCCGGTGGACGCCCACAGCGGACGCTGCTCCCGCGCCCCGTTGGCTTCCAGGGCCTTCCACCGGTCGGTGGCGAAGACCTCCCGGAACGCCGCATAGGCCAGCCGCGAGTTGGCCACCCCCGCCTTGCCGCGCAGCGCCAACGCCTCGTCGGTGCCGATCGCCTCCAGCCGCTTGTCGATCTCGGTGTCCACTCTGGACACAAAGAACGACGCCACCGAGGCGATCGCCGACAGCGGGTGGCCGTTCGCGGCGGCCTGTTCCATCCCGCCCAGGAAGGCGTTCATCACCTCGCGGTAGCGCTCCACGGAGAAGATCAGCGTGACGTTCACACTGACGCCCTCGGCCAGCGCGCGGGTGATCGCGGGCAACCCCTGCTCGGTGGCCGGGATCTTGACCAGCAGGTTGGGGCGGTCGACGGCCTTCCACAGGTCCAGCGCCTGAGCGACGGTGGCGTCGGTGTCGCGGGCAAGGCCGGGATCGACCTCCAGCGAGACCCGCCCGTCGATCCCGCCGGTGGTCTCCCAGGTCCCGCTGAACAGGTCGCAGGCCTGTTGTACGTCGGCGACGGTGATCTCGCGGACGGTGTCGGGGACCGAGGCGCCCCGCGCGGCGAGGTCACGGATCTGCTCGGAGTAGGCCTGGCCCTCGGCCAGCGCCGCGGCGAAGATCGTCGGGTTGGTGGTGACGCCGACGACCTGCCAGTCGGTGATGAGCGCGCGCAGGTTGTCGGTCTGCAGCCGCTCCCGGGACAGGTCGTCGAGCCAGATGGACACGCCCGCGTCCGCCAGGGCGTCGAGCCGCTCATGGATGCTCATGCTCGCGAGATCTCCTTTACGTGATGGCCCGCTCGGGGAGCCGGATCAGACCTTCGCCAGGCTCCGTCGCGCGGCGTCGACGACGGCCTCGGTGGTGAACCCGAACTCCCGGAACAGGGTTTGGTAGTCGGCACTGGCCCCGAAGTGCTCGATCGAGACGGTCTGGCCCGCGTCCCCGACGAAGCGGTGCCACGGCTGGGCGATGCCCGCCTCGACCGACACCCGCGCTGTCACCCCGGATGGCAGCACCGACTCCCGGTAGGCCTCGTCCTGCGCGTCGAACCACTCGACGCACGGCATCGACACCACCCGGGTGGGGACGCCGTCGGCCTCCAGCACCTCCCGCGCCGCCACCGCGATCTGCAGCTCGGAGCCGGTGCCGAGGAGGACCACCGCCGGCGTGCCGGTGGAGGCCTCCGCGAGGACGTAGCCGCCGCGGGCGACGCCCTCGTGCGAGGTCCCGGCGAGCACCGCCAGGTTCTGCCGGGTCAAGGCCAGCGCCTTGGGGCCGTCCGGGCGCTCCAGCGCGGCCCTCCACGCCGCGGCCGTCTCGTTGGCGTCACCCGGGCGGATGACATCGAGCCCGGGGATGGCGCGCAACGCGGCCAGATGTTCGATGGGCTGGTGGGTGGGCCCGTCCTCGCCCAGCCCGATCGAGTCGTGGGTCCAGACGTAGATGACCGGCGCACCCATCAGCGCGGCCAGCCGCACCGCCGGACGCATGTAGTCGGAGAAGACCAGGAAGGTGCCGCCGTACGGTCGGGTCGGGCCGTGCAGCGCGATCCCGTTGAGGATCGCGCCCATCGCGTGCTCCCGGACCCCGAAGTGCAGCGTGCGTCCGTACGGGTTGGCCTGCCACATCTTGGTCGAGGTCTCCGGCGGGCCGAAGGAGTCGGCGCCCTCCATCGTGGTGTTGTTGCTCTCGGCCAGATCGGCCGAGCCGCCCCACAGCTCGGGCAGCACCGGGGCCAGCGCGGTGAGCACCTCGCCCGAGGCCTTGCGGGTGGCAATGCTCTTGGCGTCGGGCTCCCAGGCGGGCAGCACGTCGGCCCAGCCCGCGGGCAGCTCGCGACCCAGCAGCCGGTCGAGCAGAGCCTTGCGCTCGGGCTCGCGGGCCGCCCACTCGTCGAAGGACCGCTGCCATGTCTCGTGCGCCGCGCGGCCGCGCTCGACGACGCCGCGGGCGTGCGCGAGCACCTCCGGCTCGACCTGGAAATGCCGCTCCGGGTCGAAGCCGAGGATCTTCTTGACCTCGGCGACCTCGTCGACGCCCAGGGCCGCGCCGTGCGCCTTGCCGGTGTTCATCTTGTTCGGCGCCGGATAGCCGATGATCGTGCGCAGCAGGATGAACGACGGGCGTGCCGGCTCGGCCCGCGCCGCCTCCAGCGCGGCGAGGATCCCGCTGACGTTCTCCCCGCCCTCGACCACCTGCACATGCCAGCCGTAGGCCTCGTAGCGCTTGGCGGTGTCCTCGGACAGCGCGATCGTCGTGTCGTCCTCGATGGAGATCTTGTTGTCGTCGTAGATCACCGTGAGGTTGCCCAGCTGCTGGTGCCCGGCCAGCGACGAGGCCTCCGAGGTCACCCCCTCCTCGATGTCCCCGTCCGAGGCGATGACATAGATCTGGTGGTCGAACGGGCTGCGTCCGGCCGGTGCGTCCGGGTCGAACAGCCCCCGCTCCCGGCGGGCCGCCATCGCCATGCCCACGGCGTTGGCGAGGCCCTGGCCGAGTGGCCCGGTCGTCGTCTCGACGCCGCGGGTGTGCCCGTACTCGGGGTGGCCGGGGGTCTTCGAGCCCCAGGTGCGCAGCGCCGCGATGTCGTCGATCTCCAGGCCGTAACCGCACAGGAACAGCTGCAGGTACAGCGTGAGGCTGGAGTGGCCGGCCGAGAGCACGAAACGGTCGCGCCCGATCCAGCCCGCGTCGGACGGGTCATGACGCATCACACGTTGGAACAGTGCGTAGGCCAGCGGTGCGAGGCTCATCGCGGTACCGGGGTGGCCGTTACCGACCTTCTGTACCGCGTCGGCGGCCAGCACGCGGACGGTATCGACCGCCCTCCGGTCGAGGTCCGACCAGTCGGGCGGCAGGTCGGCGCGGGTGAGGGTGGCGACATCGTCGGTCACGGACACTGATGTGCTCCTGAATCCTTGTGGGTAGTCGGTGGTACGCGACCACGGCGGGCCCGCTCGGTGACCAGCCTAGCCACGCGGGGGTGGTCGGCGTGATCCATCCGATCGGTCCATCCCAGCGTCTACCCCAGCACCCGCCGCCGTATACCCCGGGCTACCATCGACGCGTTGTAGAAAGACGCGAGAGAAATAGGCTGTAGCGAGACGTTGGCGATCGACGCGGTCCGGTAGTGGGGGTCGTGGCAACCCAAGGCGTCTCCACCACCACGCGAGCGAGGTAGCAACTGGTGAGCGCGCCGGTGTTCCATCGGGGATCGACGGACATGACGCCCGGTCGCGCGCGTCGCGTCGCCAGGTCGGCCCGCCTGCAACGGGTACGGGACGTTCTGCGCGCCTATCTCGGGCTGACCAAGACGCGCATCATCGAGCAACTGCTCGTGGTGACCGTGCCGGCGATGGTGCTGGCCGAGCGGGGCATCCCGTCGATCTGGCTGATCGTGGCGACGCTGATCGGCGGGGCGATGGCCGCCGCGGGCGCGCACGCGCTCAACTGCGTGGTCGACGCCGACATCGACGCGGTGATGAAACGCACCGCGCGCCGCCCGCTGGTCAAGGGGCAGGTCCCGCAGCGGCACGCGCTCGTGTTCGGTCTCGCGCTGGCCGCCGTCAGCTCGATCTGGCTCGGGCTGACCACGAACTGGTTGGCCGCGGTGCTGTCGCTGGCCGCGATCGCGTTCTACGTGCTGGTCTATACGTTGCTGCTCAAGCGGCGTACCGCGCAGAACATCGTCTGGGGCGGTGCCGCGGGCTGCATGCCGGTGGTCATCGGCTGGGCGGCGGTCACCGGCACCGTGGAATGGCCCGCGCTGGCGATGTTCGCCGTGATCTTCTTCTGGACGCCGCCGCACTTCTGGGCGCTGGCGATGCGCTACAGGGACGACTACGCAGCTGCGGGCATTCCGATGCTGCCCGTCATCGCCGCCCCGGCGCAGGTGTCGCGCCGGATCGTCATCTACTCCTGGGTGATGGTGGTCTCGACGCTGCTGCTCCTTCCCGTCACCTCGTGGATCTACACCGCGGTCGCGGTGACGGGCGGGGCGTATTTCCTGCTCCAGGCCCACCGGCTGGACGCCGCGGTCCGGGCTGGTCGCGAGGTGGCGCCGATGCGGGTGTTCCACCTGTCGAACCTGTACCTGTGCGTGCTGTTCGCCGCGATCGCCGTCGACGCCGCGATCGGCCTTCCCGTCCTGGGCTGGCCCCTGTGAGTGCGTAACAGTGTTCTAACACTGTTACGCACTCACAGGCCTCGCCGAACTGCGGTTTCAGGGGATCAGCAGCAGCTTTCCGGTCGTCTTGCGGCCCTGCAGGTCCTCGTGTGCGGTACGGGCCTCGGCCAGCGGGTATCGGTGCCCGATCCGCACGTCCAGCGATCCGTCGACGACCGCGGCGTACACCGCGGCGGCCTTGGCCGTCAGCTCCTCGCGATCGGCGATGTAGTCGAAGAGCTTCGGCCGGGTGAGGTACACCGAGCCCGCCGCGTTGAGCCGCTGCGGATCGACCGGCGGCACAGGTCCGCTCGACGCCCCGAAGAGCACGAGCACGCCGCGGCGGCGAAGGCTCGCGAGGCTCGCGTCGAAGGTGGTCTTCCCGACGCCGTCGAACGCGGCGGCCACCCCGCGTCCCCCGGTGATGTCGCGGACCGCGGCCGCCAGGTCGTCGACCTCGGTGTAGCGGATCACCTCGGCAGCCCCGGCGGCGCGGGCGAACTCCTCCTTCTCCGGTGTCGAGACGGTGCCGATAACCCGGGCTCCGCGCGCCGCGGCGAGCTGGGTGAGCAGCAGTCCGACCCCGCCGGCCGCGGCGTGGACGAGGATCGGATCGCCGTCGGCGACCGGATAGGTGTCGTTGACCAGGAAATGTGCGGTCATGCCCTGCAGCAGCGCGGCCCCGGCCTGCTCGTCGGACACCCCGTCCGGTACGGGGACGGCCTTGTCCGCCGGCACCGCGGCGGCCTGCGCGTAGCTCCCCAGCCCCTCCGCCCAGGCGATCCGGTCACCGGCGGTGAAATGGGGCACTCCCTCGCCGACCGCGCGGACCCGGCCGCTGCCCTCCAGCCCGGGCACGAACGGCAGCTCCATCGGATAGATGCCCTGCCGCTGGTAGGTATCGATGTAGTTGACCCCCGCCGCCGCGACATCGACGAGCACCTCGCCGGGCCCCGGCTCCGGTTCGGGCACCTCGGTGACGGTGAGTACCTCCGGACCCCCTGGCTTGTTCACCCGAATTGCACGCATCCGCGTCCCTCCTCGGTCAGCTGTGGATCACGCCCGGACGGCGTCGGCCTCGCTCGGGATCTCCGGCCGCGCGACGACCGAGGTGTCGTCCACCTGCGGGGCCGCGGGCCGGACCGGCCGTTGTGCGGTGCCGGCCCACAGCGCTGCGGCGGCGGCGGTGACGACCGCGGCCCCGAGGACGTGCAGCGCGACCAGCACCTCCGGGACGCCGAGGGCGTACTGGACCCCGCCCAGCACACCTTGGGCGACGACGACGGCGACGAGTACCCGGTAGCGGCGGCGCAGCGTGGGCGGTGCGCCGATGGCCCACAACGCGAAGCCGAGCCCGACGAGCATGCCGAGGTAGGCGAAGAGCAGGTCGGCGTGCAGTTGGGCGAGGTTGGCGATCCCGACGTTCAGGCGCGGCGTCGCGGCGTCACCCGCGTGTGGGCCCGCGCTGGTGACCAGGCTGCCGGCGACCAGCAGCGCCGCCAGCACGACGCTGCTCACCGCGACCAGCGCGCGCAGCGGGCGGGGGATCAGCAGCCGGACCGGGCCGTCTCCGTCCGTCGATGCCTCGACGAGCAGGACCGCGAGCCAGACCAGCACCATCGAGACCAGGAAGTGCGGCATGACGCTCCACCAGGTCAGCCCGGTGAGCACCGTGATGCCGCCGATCACGGCCTGTGCCACCACACCCAGGGGCATCGCCGCGGCCAGCCAGGTCAACGGCCGCCTGCGCGGACGGGTGCCCAGCGCAGCGAGCAGGCACAGCCCCGAGACGGTGATGACCACGAAGGTCAGCAGCCGGTTACCGAACTCGACCCACTGGGTCACCGCCGCGATCCCGGGGTGCGCGACCGGGACCAGGCTGCCGGGGAAGCACTCCGGCCAGGTGGGGCAGCCGAGCCCGGATCCGGTCACCCGGACCACTGATCCGGTCACCGCGATACCGGCCTGCGCCGCGACGGCGGCGAGGGCCAGCCGGCGCATCAGCACCGGCGGGGTCGCGGGGAGGCGGTCCAGCAATGACGGTCGAGTCACGACCCGATCGTAGGCGCCGCCTGCTCGTCCCCGGTTCGCAGCCCGCCGCGGGAGTGCGGCTCGCCCGGGTGGCTCGCCGCCGCGCGGGCCCGGCGTGATCGGCGTTTCGGCGGGGGTAGCCGCGCGGGGCGCGGCGCCCGCTGCCCACGCGCCGATCACCGGTAGGGAGCCGGGTCAGCGGGCCATCCCCACGGTCAGCGGAGCTTGACCGTCCGCACCGAGACGATGGCCGCCAGCACGGCCCAGCCCACCAGCACCAGTACCGGCTGTGTGCCGGGCCCCTGACCGTCCACGAGCGCGGTGCGCAGCCCCTCGGCGAGCGCCCCGGAGGGCAGCCAGGTCGCCACGGTGCCCAGCGGGCCGGGGAGCTGCTCGGCCGGGATGACGATGCCGCCGGCGAACAGCAGCACGAACCAGATGAGGTTGGCCACGGCCAGCACGACCTCGGCACGGACCGAACCGCCGAGCAGGATCCCCAGGCTGCCGAACGCGGCGCAGCCGAGCAGCACGAGCAGCACCGCCCAGCCGAGCCCGTCGGCCTGCGGTCGCCAGCCCAGCGTGAGGGCGAGCGCGCCGAGCACAACCGTCTGCACGGCCACGAGCCCCAGCACGGCGGCCAGCCGCCCGGCAACGAGCAGCCAGCGCGGCAGCGCGGTGGCGGCGAGCCTGCGCACCACGCCGTAACGGCGATCGAAGCCGAGCGCGATCGCCTGGCCGGTGAAGGCCGCGGACATCACGGCCAGCGCCAGCACCGCGGGCACCACGGACGCCACCCGGGGCTCGGGCAGCGGCACCACCTCGAGCAGGGTCAGCCCGACGAGCAGCACGATCGGGATGAGCAGGGCGAGCAACAGCTGCTCGCCGTTGCGCAGCGCCAGCCGCAGCTCGGTGCCCGACTGCGCGGCGAGCATGCGCACCAGCGAGCCACGGCCGGGGCGCGGGGCGAAGGTGCCGGGGGCGAACCGCCCGGTGGAGGCAGTCACGAGCGCAGCTCCTTGCCGGTCAGGTCGAGGAAGACGTCCTCCAGGCTGCGCCGCGCGATCTGTACGTCGTCGGCGAGCGCGCCCTGCCCGGCGCACCATGCGGTGATCACCGAGAGGACCGAGGGGTCGATCCGGCCCTGCACGAGATAGCGCCCGGCGACGGTCTCGACGGCCCGGTAGCCGTTGGGCAGGGCGGCCGCGAGGTCGTCGAGGTCCATCCCGGGTGTCGCGCGGAACCGCAGCTCCTGCTGGTCACCGCCCGCGGTGAGCTCGGCGGGGCTGCCCTGGGCCACCACCCGGCCCCGGTCGACGATGACGACCTGGTCGGCCAGCGCCTCCGCCTCCTCCATCAGATGCGTGGTGAGCAGCACAGCCACCCCGTCGCGGCGCAGCGCGTCGATGAGCTCCCAGACCAGCCGACGACCCTGCGGATCCATCCCGGCGGTCGGCTCGTCGAGGAACACCAGCTCGGGGCGCCCCACGATCGCGCACGCCAGGGCGAGCCGCTGCTGTTGTCCGCCCGAGAGGCGCTTGTAGGGGATCCGGGCGCAGGAGCCGAGCCCCAGCACCTCGGTCAGCCAGGAGACGTCGAGCGGATGCGCGGCGCACGCGGCGATCACCCGCAGCATCTCCTCGGCGCGCACGCCGGGGTAGGCGCCGCCACCCTGGGGCATGATCCCGATCCGGGCGCGCAGCGCCTCGGGCGCCCCGGCCGGGTCACGGCCGAGCACCCGGACCGTGCCTGCGTCGGCACGTTGGACGCCCTCGCAGATCTCGACGGTGGTCGTCTTGCCCGCACCGTTGGGCCCGAGCAGGGCGAGCACGCTGGCCGCCGGCAGATCCAGATCGAGGCCGTCCACCGCGGTGGTCCGGCCGAACCGTTTGACCAACCCGCGCACCGAGACGGCCAGGTCGGGCGGCTCCGCCGCAGGAAGACTCACAGCCGCGGATTCTACGGAGGGTCGACGACGCCGGGCCTGACCGGTGCCGGCGCCGCGTCGGCGAGCATCCGGCGCCGCACCACGAGCATCAACACCAGGAACATGAACAACCCCGCGATGATCGACATCGGCAGCTGGTAGGCGCGGAAGTCGAAGTCGGAGCCGGTGGGCGGGACCATCACCGCGAGCACGGCCGACGCGGCCAGCGCCACCCGCCGGTAGCGCGGCAGCCCCCGGGTCGCGGCCAGTGGGATCGCGGCCCACAACAGGTACCACGGGTGGACCACCGGGCCGAGCAGCACGACCGCACCGAGCCCCGCGCCGAGCCCGGTGACCGGCTCCACCCGGCCGCGCAGCGTCGCGAGCAGCAGCCAGCCGCAGGCGATCGCCGCAGCCAGACCGCCGAGCAGCCGGGTGAGCATCAGCGTGGTGTCGGTGTGGTCGCCGAGCCCGGCGAGGATGCCCAGCTGGCCGGAGAGCTGCCCGAGGTCGGTGGACAGCGACATCCAGCTGCGGATGGTGTTGGCGGTGCCCTGCGTCCCGACCCAGCCGAAACCGAGCCCGGTGCCGAACCCGAGCGCGGCGAACACCCCCAGCGCGACCACCCCGAGGATGCCCGCCATCACCGCGACGTCGCGGGGACTTCCGCCGCGGCGGCGGGCCAGGTGCATGCCGAGGAAGCCGAGGGCGAGCAGGGCCGGCAGCTTCACGGCGGCACCGGCCGTGATGAGCACGGCGCCGGACAGCCAGCCCAGCGATGTCCTGGCGCGCAGCCCCAGTTCCAGGCCCGCGAGCATCGCACCGATCATCAGCGCCTCGTTGTGGATGCCGCTGACCAGGTGGAACAGCACGAGCGGGTTAGCCGCACCCAGCCACAGGGCCAGCCCGGGCTCGAGCCCGCAGCGCCGGGCCAGCCGGGGAAGCGCCCAGATGATCAACGCGACTCCGGCGAGGGCGAGCGCGCGGTGCGCGTACACCCCGAGCACGACGTTCTCGCCGGTCACCGCGGTGATACCGCGGCCCAGCTGCAGGAACAGCGGGCCGTAGGGCGCCGGGGTGTCGCGCCAGATCGTCGGGATCGTGCGGGTCAGCGGATCGTCGACGCCGAGTGCCTGCGCAGGCCCGAGCACATACGGATCCAGCCCGCGGGCGGTGATGGCGCTCTGCGCCAGATAGCTGTAGACGTCCTTGGAGAACATGGGCGGGGCCAGCGCGAGCGGCAGGGCCCACAGCAGACCGGTACGGGCGAGCTGCCCGCGGTCGGGCGCGGGTGGGACGGCACCGCGGGAACTCAGCATCCGCCCGATCCACAGCCAGCCCAGTACGAGCATGCCCATGCCGGCATAGGTCACGGCGATGGCCACCGTCGCGTTGCGGGCCGGCAGCCCGAGCAGCCGCAGCCCGTTGAGCGGGTTGGGCACCGGGAGCGCGCCCGCCCCGAGCGCGCCGATCGCCATCAGCAGCGCGCCGGTGAGGCCGAGCCTGCGGGCCTGCCTGCTGGGATCGTGCGGCCGCGTCGGCGAGGACGGTGCCGGATCGGCCCGGGCCGGTGGCACGGCGCCGACCCCGGTGGGATCGAGCCCCGCAGTGGCCATGCAGCGCAGGGTAGCGACCGGCATTGGCGTGATGCCGCTCACCTAATCGGTGGGTCGACTTTGCCAGCTTCCTCGATATACGCAACACTCGTGTTGTGAAAACAGTCGGGGATCGCGGCGTGGTCGAGGGGCGTGGACATGATATGCCCGCGTCCGCCGACGGCGGCACCCGTCTGGCCGTGGCTCGGCTCCTGCTGGAACAGGGTCCGGTGACGGCCGCGGAGATCGCCGCCGAACTGGAACTCTCCGCCGCCGCCGTGCGGCGCCACCTCGATGCGCTCATCGCCGACGGGGAGGCCCAGACGCGGGAGGCGTCGCGCCGGATTCCGCGTGGCCGGGGCCGCCCGGCCAGGCAGTATCTGCTCACCGACGCCGGCCGGGTCCGCTTCGGGCACGGCTACGACGACCTCGCGACCGCGGCACTGCGGTTCTTGGCCCAGCGGGCCGGAGCGGGCGCGATCAACGCGTTCGCCGAGAACCGGGTCGCCGAGCTGATCGGGCCGCAGGCGGCCGAGATCAGCGCGGCCGACACCCCCGACGCGCGCGCCGATGCCCTCGCCCGGGTACTCAGCGCGCGCGGATACGCTGCCCGGGCCCAGGCCCGGACAGGGCACGGCGTCCAGCTGTGCCAGCACCACTGTCCGGTGGCTCATGTCGCGGCCGAGTTCCCCGAGCTCTGCGAGGCCGAGACACGCGCGTTCGCCGAGCTGCTCGGCACGCATGTGCAGCGGCTGGCCACCATCGCGCGCGGTGACTCGATGTGCACCACGCACGTCCCGCTGGACAGTCCCGAGCTTCTCCGGCGGCTCAGGAAAGACCCAACCACCACAGCCCCCAGAGGGAGGCAGCTCGAATGACGACCGCTCCTGAAGCGAGCACCACGCTCACCCAGGAGGAGACGCTCGCGACGCTCGGCCGCTACGACTTCGGCTGGGCCGATCCGGACGCCGCCGGCGCCACCGCTCGACGCGGCCTGTCGGCCGACGTCGTCGCCGACATCTCCGCGCTGAAGAACGAACCGCAGTGGATGCTCGACTTCCGGCTCAAGGCGCTCAACCTGTTCGAACGCAAGCCGATGCCGCGGTGGGGCTCGGACCTGTCGGGGATCGACTTCGACAACATCAAGTACTTCGTGCGGTCCACGGAGAAGCAGGCCACGTCGTGGGACGAGCTGCCGGCGGACATCAAGAACACCTACGACAGACTGGGTATCCCGGAGGCCGAGAAGGCCCGCCTGGTCGCCGGTGTCGCCGCGCAGTACGAGTCCGAGGTCGTCTACCACCAGATCCGCGAGGACCTGGAGGCCCAGGGCGTCATCTTCCTCGACACCGACACCGGGCTGCGCGAGCACCCGGAGCTGTTCCGCGAGTACTTCGGCTCGGTCATCCCGAGCGGGGACAACAAGTTCTCGGCGCTGAACTCGGCGGTGTGGTCGGGCGGGTCGTTCATCTACGTGCCGCCGGGCGTACACGTCGACATCCCGCTGCAGGCCTACTTCCGGATCAACACCGAGAACATGGGCCAGTTCGAGCGCACCTTGATCATCGTTGACGAGGGTGCCTACGTGCACTACGTCGAGGGCTGCACCGCGCCGATCTACAAGTCCGACTCGCTGCACTCGGCCGTCGTCGAGATCATCGTGAAGAAGGGCGGCCGCTGCCGCTACACGACCATCCAGAACTGGTCGAACAACGTCTACAACCTGGTCACCAAGCGTGCCAAGGCCGAGGCGGGCGCGACCATGGAATGGGTCGACGGCAACCTCGGCTCCAAGGTCACGATGAAGTACCCGGCGGTGCTGCTGATGGGCGAGTACGCCAAGGGCGAGGTGCTCTCGATCGCCTTCGCGGGCGAGGGACAGCACCAGGACGCCGGCGCGAAGATGACGCACCTGGCGCCGAACACGTCGTCGACGATCATCTCCAAGTCGGTCGCCCGGGGCGGTGGCCGCACGTCCTACCGCGGCCTGGTCCGGGTCAACCCGAGAGCGCACAACTCGCGCTCGACGGTCAAGTGTGACGCCCTGCTGGTCGACACGATCAGCCGCAGCGACACCTACCCGTACGTGGATGTGCGCACCGACGACGTCTCGATGGGGCACGAGGCCACGGTCTCCAAGGTCAGCGACAACCAGCTCTTCTACCTGATGAGCCGCGGGCTGACCGAGGACGAGGCGATGGCGATGGTGGTGCGCGGGTTCGTCGAGCCGATCGCGCGTGAGCTGCCCATGGAGTACGCGCTGGAGCTGAACCGGCTGATCGAACTGCAGATGGAGGGTTCGGTCGGATGACCGAAGTCGCAGGACTCGCCCCCGAACTCGCGGGGGCGAAGGAGGGCCAGGGCCAGGTCCCGGTCGCGAGCGCGGGGGAGCGGTTCACCTCCTACGACGTCGAGGCCTTCGAGGTTCCCGGCGGGCGCGAGGAGAACTGGCGGTTCACCCCGCTCAAGCGGCTGCGCGGGCTCCACGACGGCACCGCCGCGCTCGACGGCGCCGCCGCGATCGAGGTCGGTGGCGCCGGCGGCACTGCCGATGCGCGTTCCGCTGACGCTCCACGCGGGGTCACCGTCGAGACCGTCGGCCGGGACGACACCCGGCTCGGTGACGGCGGCGTCCCGGCCGACCGGGTTGCGGCCGCGGCCTGGAGCGCGTTCCGCGAGGCGACCGTCGTGACCCTGGACGGCACCCCCGAGCCGGTGACGATCAGCGTCACCGGGCCGGGCGCCGGGGCCGACGCGGCCGTGCATCTGCAGCTGCGCACGACGGCGCACACGGAGGCCACCGTGGTGATCGAGTACCGCGGCTCGGGCACCGTGGCCGACAATGTCGAGGTCGTGCTCGGCGACGGCTCACGGCTGACCGTGGTCATCACCGAGGAATGGGCCGAGGACGCCGTGCACGTCGGCGCCCAGCACTTCTCGTTGGGCCGCGACGCCACGGTCAAGGCCACGTCGGTGCTGCTGGGCGGAGACCTGGTGCGGATCAGCCCGACGGTGTCCTACCGCGGCCCCGGTGGCGACGCCGAGCTGCTGGGCCTGGGCTACGCCGACGCCGGTCAGCATCTGGAGCAGCGGCTGTTCGTCGACCACGCGGTGCCCCACTGCCGGTCGAACGTGCTGCACAAGAACGCCCTGCAGGGTGCGGCGGGCCGCCCGGACGCCCACACCGTGTGGATCGGTGACGTGCTGATCCGCGCCGCGGCGGAGAACACCGAGACTTTCGAGTTCAACCGCAACCTCGTGCTCACCGAGCACGCCAGGGCCGACTCGGTGCCCAACCTCGAGATCGAGACCGGCGAGATCGCCGGCGCCGGCCACGCCAGCGCCACCGGCCGGTTCGACGACGAGCAGCTGTTCTACCTGTGCAGCCGCGGCATCCCGGAGGACGTGGCCCGCCGGCTGGTGGTCCGCGGGTTCTTCGGCGAGATCCTCAACGCGATCACGCTCCCCGAGCTGCGTGAGCGTCTCGAAGCGGCCATCGAGTCCGAGCTGGCGATCAGCGGCGTCTGATCTGCGCGCCCCCACCACAGACGACGGAGTTCTCACCTACATGTCCATCCTGGAGATCACAGATCTGCACGTCTCGGTGACCACCGACGACGGCCCGAAGGAGCTGCTGCACGGCGTCGACCTCACGGTCCGCGGCGGCGAAACCCACGCGATCATGGGCCCGAACGGCTCGGGCAAGTCCACACTCGCCTACGCGATCGCCGGGCATCCGCGCTACGAGGTCATCGCGGGCAGCGTCACGCTCGACGGCGCGGACGTCCTCGAGATGAGCGTCGACGAGCGGGCCCGCGCCGGTCTGTTCCTCGCCATGCAGTACCCGGTCGAGGTCCCCGGAGTCTCGATGGCGAACTTCCTGCGCAGCGCGGCCACCGCGGTGCGCGGCGAGGCGCCCAAGTTACGGACCTGGGTCAAGGAGGTCAAGACCGCGATGAGCGACCTCGACATCGACCCCGCGTTCGCCGACCGCAGCGTCAACGAGGGCTTCTCCGGCGGCGAGAAGAAACGCCACGAGGTGTTGCAGCTCTCGCTGCTCAAGCCGAAGATCGCCATCCTCGACGAGACCGACTCGGGCCTCGACGTCGACGCGCTGCGGGTCGTCTCCGACGGGGTCAACCGGTACAGGGCCGCCGGTGACGTGGGCGTCTTGCTGATCACGCACTACACGCGCATCCTCAAGCACATCACCCCGGATGTCGTGCACGTCTTCGCGGGCGGGCGGATCGTCGCGTCCGGTGGCGCCGACCTCGCGAACGAGCTGGAGGAGCACGGCTACGAGAAGTACGCCGCGACGGGGTCGGGAGCCGAGGTCGCGTCGTGACGACGGTGTCGGCCCCCCACGGCGCAGGCCTGAGCCGGATCGACACGACGAGGCTTCGCGCCGACTTCCCGATCCTGTCGCGGACGGTGCGCGGCGGGCGTCGGTTGGTGTACCTGGACTCGGGGGCCACCGCGCAGCGGCCCCGCCAGGTGCTCGATGCCGAGCGGCTGTTCCTGGAGCAGCACAACTCGGCCGTGCACCGCGGTGCCCACCAGCTGGCCGAGGAGGCGACCGACGCCTACGAGTCGGCCAGGGCCCGGATCGCCGCGTTCGTCGGGGCCGACCCCGGTGAGCTGGTGTTCACCAAGAACGCGACCGAGGGGATCAACCTCGTCGCGTACGCGATGGGCAACTCCTCGGTCCGGACCGGGCTCGGGCCGGAGACCGAGCGGTTCGCGGTCGGCCCCGGCGACGAGATCGTCATCACCGAGCTGGAGCATCACGCGAACCTGGTGCCGTGGCAGGAGCTGTGCCGGCGCACCGGCGCGATCCTGCGCTGGTACCCGGTCACCGACGAGGGCCGGATCGACCTGGACGCGCTGGTGCTCACCGACCGGACCAGGGTCGTCGCATTCGCCCACCAGTCGAATGTGCTCGGCTCGATCGCGCCGGTCGCCGAGCTGGTCCGCCGGGCCCGCGCCGTCGGCGCGTTCGTCGTGCTCGACGCCTGCCAGTCGGTGCCGCACATGCCGGTGCATCTGACCTCCCTCGACGTCGATTTCGCGGTGTTCTCGGGACATAAGATGCTCGGGCCCTCCGGGGTCGGCGTGCTCTACGGCAAGGCCGACCTGCTCGAGGCGATGCCACCGTTCCTGACGGGCGGATCGATGATCGAGCTGGTGCGGATGGAGAGTTCGACCTATGCCCCGCCGCCGCAGCGGTTCGAGGCGGGTGTGCCGATGACGTCGCAGGCCGTGGGGCTTGCAGCGGCGGTGGACTACCTCACCGAGATCGGCATGGAGCGGGTACACGCCCACGAGCTGGACCTGACCGGGGCCGCGCTCGACGGCCTGCGGGACATCCCCGGGGTGCGGATCATCGGTCCGGACTCGCTGGACGAGCGGGGTGGCGCGGTCGCGTTCGTGGTCGACGGGGTGCACGCACACGACGTCGGCCAGGTGCTCGACGACCGGGGGATCGCGGTGCGTGTGGGGCACCACTGCGCCTGGCCGCTGCACCGGCGGTTCGGCGTGGCCGCGACGGTGCGCGCCTCCTTCCACGTCTACAACACCGGGGACGAGGTCGCCGCGCTGGTCGAGGGCGTGCAGGCCGCGCGTGAGTTCTTCGGAGTCGCCTGACCATGCAGCTCGAGCAGATGTACCAGGAGATCATCCTGGACCACTACCGGTCACCCCATCGGGCGGGCCTGCGCGAACCGTTCGACGCCGAGTCCTACCAGATCAACCCGACCTGCGGTGACGAGGTGACCCTGCGGGTGAAGCTGGACGAGGCGGGGGAGAAGGTCGAGGACGTATCCTACGAGACGCTCGGCTGCTCGATCAGCCAGGCGTCGACGTCCGTGCTGACCGACCTGGTGGTGGGGCAGAGCGTCGCGGAATCGATGCGGGTGCTCGCTGCGTTCCAGCAGATGGCGCAGGGCCGCGGGACGGTCGAGCCCGACGAGGAGGTGCTCGGCGACGGCGTCGCGTTCGCGGGGGTCGCCAAGTACCCGGCCCGGGTGAAGTGTGCGCTGCTCGGATGGATGGCGTTCAAGGACGCCGTCGTCCGGGTCAGCGAGGGAAAGGAGACGGCATGAGCGAGACCAACACCGACGAGACCGTCGTCCGGGGCGCGGCCGGCCTGCCCGAGCCGCCTGCGCAACGAGCCGAGGATCCGTCGATCGAGGACCTCGAGGAGGCCATGCGCGATGTCGTCGATCCGGAGCTCGGCATCAACGTGGTCGACCTCGGCCTGGTCTACGGCGTCGCCGTGGAGTCCGGTACCGCGATCGTCGACATGACGCTCACCTCGGCGGCCTGCCCACTGACCGACGTCATCGAGGACCAGGCCCGCGCCGCGCTGACCCAGGGGCCGGGCGGTGGCCTGGTGGACGACGTGAAGATCAACTGGGTCTGGATGCCCCCCTGGGGCCCGGAGAAGATCACCGAGGACGGCCGGGAGCAGCTGCGCGCGCTCGGGTTCCGGGTCTGAGTGCCCTCGGGGTGAATCCCACCGAGTTCGACCTCAGGGTCCGGTGATCATGGCCTCCGAGCCCTCAGGTCGAACTCACCGATCGCCCGAACCGGCTGCCGGCGTGAACGCGGGGTAGCGGGTCAGCTAGCCGGTCGTTCCAGGGTGACCAGCAGCCCCTCCACACCGCCGGGCCCGATCCGGCCCTTCACCTCGGTGCTGGTGATCGCCTTGAGCTGCCATCCTTGGGCGGCCTCGTCGTTCAGGAGCTTCTCCAGCCGCTCCGCCGAGAGCTTCCCGCCGATCAGGCTCTCCCGTAGCTGGAGCACCCGGTACTGGAATCGCTGCGTCATTCGTCCAGACTGCCAGCGGGCGACGGGCGCGGTGCTCGCCGGCGACGAATTGACGTGACCGCCTATCCGGGATCCAGCGCGGGAGCCGGGGACAGGAACGCGGGCCCGACCAGCCGCCCGCGCAGCGCCCACCCGGACCGCCCGAACAGCGCGGCCATCGCCGCCACCATGCCCGCGAGGTCGTCCCGGCCGGTCAGATAGGCCCAGCGATGCCGAGCGCCGAGCCCGAAGAACACCTCGAAGAAGGCGGGCACCTCGTGGGGTGGCATCCGCAGCAGCGCCTCCAGCCCGCGGCGGCGCAGCATGTGCACGGCCCGCGCGGCGGGCGACCACACGACGGCGCGGGCCGCGGCCGGCGAGCGGGTGAGCGCGTCGGCGACCCGCGGCGCGAGGCACAGCGCGTCGGCGACGCTGAACCCGGTGCTGGGGTGCACGAGCGGGGCTGCCGCGCCGAAGGCGAGGACGCCGGGGTGGCGGTGCCGGGGGCGATCGACGGGGAAGCGCACCCGTTCGTCACTGGCCCGCACGGCGGCCACGATGCCGTGGCGGGCCAGCCTGGCCAGCAACCTGCGGCGCAGCACCGGGATCGGCAGCCCGGGCCGGCGGGCCAGCGAGGTCTCCTCGAGCAGCACCTCGCCGCCGCCGAGCGGCACTCCGTAGAGGAAGGTCGGCCAACCGGGCTCACCGTGGTCGCGGCGCCAGTCCATGAACGTCGCGGTGCCCGACGCGACGAGCGGCGCGGCGCGCTCGGCGGGCACGACCAGCCCGTAGGCGGTCTGTTCGGCCGCTCGGCGCGCGTCGCGGCCGGCGCCGGATTGCAGCGGCTGGCGGTGCCCACCGGCGTCGACGATGATCCGGGCCCGGGCGGGCCGTCCGTCGGCGAGGGTGACGGTGTGCGGCACCGGGACGCCGACGGCCCGGCCGGCGCGGACGCCGACCCCGTGGCGGTGCAGCTCGGCGTCCAGGTGTCCGCGCAGGGCGGGGACGTCGAGGACCGCATACTCCCAGCCCAGCCGGTGCTCACCGAGCGCGACGACCCGGCCGGGGGCCCTGGACGCGACGATCCGGTCGGGAAGTCCCGCCGGGAGCTCGTCGGACCAGGTGGCGTAGGTAGCCCGCCATGGCCGGTCGGGCGCGGGGTCGAGCAGGACGGTGCGCAGCCCGCGCGCCCCGCATGCCGCTGCGAGGGCCCGGCCGGCCGGACCGCCGCCGACCACCAGTACATCGTCCATGCTCACCCCACCCTGTGAGTGCGTAACAGTGTTCTAACACTGTTACGCACTCACAGCGGCGTTCACCTGCCGCTGGCCAGTGCGCCGCCGTCGACGGCGATGGTCTCGCCGGTCACCCAGCTCGCGGCCGGGGAGACCAGGAAGCCGACCACCGCGGCGACGTCCTCGGGAGTCCCGAGACGCTTCAGCGGATACGCCGCCGCCACGCCCGGTTCGTCGTGCTCGTAGAGCGCCGTCGCGAAGCGGGTCTTCACCACCACCGGGGCGACGGCGTTGACCCGGATCCCCGGGCCGAGCTCGGCGGCCAGCTCGGCCGTGAGCCGGATCAGCGCCGCCTTCGAGGCGCCGTACGCGCCGATCACCCGCTCCTTCTCCCCGCCTGCGGCCTCTCCGACGAGCCGGTCGACGGCGGCGGCGAGCTCCTCGGGCTTGCGCGCCGTGATCACCACCGAGGCGCCGCCGCGGAGGAGCTCGGCGGCGATCGCGTAGCCGATGCCCCGGCTGCCGCCGGTGACGAGTCCGGCCCGGTCACGCAGATCCGGGGAGGAGCCGGTGATGTCGGTCATGGCGCGACCCTACGTCGGGAAATCGGCTCGTGCCGGTCGGTAGTCTGGGGTGGTGATCCGGATCGGGTAACGCGGCTTCCCGTATCCCCTCTGTCTTCCATCCGGACCCCTGGAGCTTCTCTCGTGATCACCGCCACCGACCTTGAACTGCGTGCCGGGTCCCGGATCCTGCTGTCCGGGGCCACGCTGCGGGTGCAGCCGGGCGATCGGATCGGGCTGGTCGGGCGCAACGGCGCCGGCAAGACGACGTCGATGCGCGTGCTCGCCGGCGAGGGTGAGCCGTATGCGGGCTCGGTCGGCGCGACCGGGCCCGTCGGCTATCTGCCTCAGGACCCGCGCGAGGGCGACCTCTCGGTCGTGGCCAAGGACCGGGTGCTGTCGGCCCGCGGGCTGGACACGCTGCTGCGCAGGATGGAGAAGGCGCAGACGGCGATGGCCGAGCTCGTCGACGGCGCGGAGAATGCCAAGGCGGTGCGCGAGTACGGCCGCCTCGAGGAGCGCTTCGCGGCGCTCGGCGGGTACGCCGCCGAAAGCGAGGCGGCCCGGATCTGCACCCACCTCGGGCTGCCCGAGCGCGTCCTCACCCAGCCGATCGCGACGCTGTCCGGTGGGCAGCGTCGTCGCGTCGAGCTGGCCCGCATCCTGTTCGCCGCGTCGGACGGTGGCAGCCAGAGCGCCACGACGCTGCTGCTCGACGAGCCCACCAACCACCTCGACGCCGACTCGATCACCTGGCTGCGCTCGTTCCTGTCCGCGCACGAGGGCGGGCTCGTGGTGATCAGCCACGACACCGAGCTGCTCGCCGCCGTCGTCAACAAGGTCTGGTTCCTCGACGCGACCCGCAGCGAGGTCGACGTCTACAACATGGACTGGCGCCGGTACCTGGAGGCGCGGGCCACGGACGAGAAGCGTCGCCGCCGGGAGCGCGCCAACGCCGAGAAGAAGGCGGCGGCGCTGCACGCCCAGGCGGCCAAGATGGGGGCCAAGGCCACCAAGGCCGTCGCGGCGAAGAACATGGCCCGCCGGGCCGATCAGCTGCTGGCCGGGCTCGAACCGGAGCGCCAGGCCGACCGCGTTGCCCGGATCCGCTTCCCGGAACCGGCTTCGTGCGGGCGGATCCCGCTCACCGCCGAGGGGCTGAGCAAGGCCTTCGGCTCGCTGGAGGTGTTCAGCGGCGTGGATCTGGCCGTGGACCGCGGCGCGAAGGTCGTCGTGCTCGGGCTCAACGGCGCGGGCAAGACCACCCTGCTGCGGCTGCTGGCCGGCACCGAGACCCCCGACGCCGGGCAGGTGGTCTCCGGGCACGGCCTGCGCACCGGGTACTTCGCGCAGGAGCACGAGACGCTCGACCCCGAGGCCAGCGTCTGGGAGAACGTCCGGCACGCCGCGCCGGACACACCCGAGCAGCAGCTGCGCACCCTGCTGGGCACGTTCATGTTCTCCGGGGACCAGCTGCATCAGCCCGCCGGGACGCTGTCGGGTGGCGAGAAGACCCGGCTGGCACTGGCGGGGCTCGTCTCCAGCGCTGCCAACGTGCTGCTGCTCGACGAGCCGACGAACAACCTGGACCCGGCCAGCCGGGAGCAGGTACTGGAGGCGTTGCGCCGCTTCGCCGGTGCCGTCGTTCTGGTGACACACGATCCGGGCGCGGTCGAGGCGCTCGATCCGGACAAGGTCATCGTGCTGCCCGACGGCACCGAGGATCACTGGTCGGCGGAGTACCTGGAGCTGGTGCAGCTCGCGTGAGTCGGCGGAGGAGTTCGGGGGGACGCCGTGCCTCCGACGTCCCGGTGACACCGAGGTTGCCTAGTGCAGCCATGATCACCCGTCCGCGTGATCCATTCGGGCGAACCGTTCACCGATCATCGAGTGGATCTCCTGGCTCATGAGCCGTGGTTGGACGATCATTGCCGCACCGACGAGCCAACCGGCTTCCGGTCAACGAACTGCCGCGGTGGGGCAGAGGAGGTCAACCGACGTGGCCGACCTGAAGAAGGGCGCCCGGATCACTGGAGCCCAGCGGGACAAACTCGCCACAGACCTGAGGAAGAAGTACGAGAAGGGGGCCAGCATCCGGGCACTCGCCGAGCAGACCGGACGTTCCTACGGGTTCGTCCACCGGGTTCTGAGCGAGACCGGGGTGACGCTGCGCGGTCGTGGCGGTGCGACCCGCACCAAGAAGAAGTAGCAACCGCACCGGTTGAGCCCTGAGCCGTCCCTCCGGGGCGGCTCAGGGCCGCACGTGCCCGCAGCCGCGTCGCGCTGATCGCCGTCGGGGAACGTCGGAGGCGATGCGCGCCACCGAATCTCCGGCCGGGCGCCGATGATCACTGGCGTCCTCACGCCCGTCCGATCGCCCGAGCGGGAAGAGGGCGCCGCGTCCGGGCGTTGCCTCCAGTTTGCAACGTTGTAATTGCACCGGAGGCGCCGATGGATCACAGCTGGCAGTTGATGCGCGGAGTCGCTCGCGGCGCCGAGGCTCCGCGCAAGATCGCGAAGGGGACGCTCCGCCGGATCTGGGCGTTCGCCTACCCGCATCGGCGCGGGCTGCTCGCGTTCCTGCTGTTCACCGTGGGATCGGCGGTCATCGGCGTGCTGACCCCGATCCTCGCCGGAAGTGTCGTCAACGCCATCGTGTCCGGGGGGACGACCTCCGCCGCGGCCGCGACGATCATCGGGCTGGCCGGCGGGATCGCGGGCCTGGCGGTGCTGGACGCCGTGATCGGGCTGGTCTCACGCTGGTTCTCGGCGCGCATCGGCGAGGACCTCATCGTGGATCTCCGCCAGGCCGTGTTCACCCATGTCCAGACGATGCCGATCGCGTTCTTCACCCGCACCCGCACCGGAGCGCTGGTCAGCAGGCTGAACAACGACGTCATCGGCGCCCAGTCGGCCATCACCTCGACGCTGGCGAGTCTGCTCAGCAACGTCATCCAGCTCGCGCTCGCGCTCGCGGTCATGATCGGGCTGGCCTGGCAGGTCACGATCTTCGCACTGGTGCTGCTGCCGATCTTCGTGCTGCCGGCGCGACGGATGGGGCGCACCATCGCCGACCTGCGACGCGAGTCGGCGAACCTCAACGCCGCGATGAGCAACCAGATGACCGAGCGGTTCTCCGCACCCGGCGCGACGCTGGTGAAGCTCTTCGGCGACCCCGACGCGGAGGCGCGCGAGTTCGGTGCGCGCGCCCAGCGGGTCCGCGATATCGGGGTGCGCACCGCCATGGTCTCCCGGATCTTCGTCACCGCGCTGTCGCTGGTCTCCGCGCTGGCACAGGCGCTGGTGTACGGGCTCGGGGGCTGGCTGGCCGTCACCGGGCGCATCGCGCCCGGCACCGTCGTCACCCTCGCGCTGCTGCTCACCCGGCTCTACTCGCCGATGACGGCGCTGGCCAACGCCCGGGTCGACGTCATGAGCGCGCTGGTGGCGTTCGAGCGGGTCTTCGAGGTCCTCGACCTCAAGCCGATGATCACCGAGAAGCCGGACGCCCGGCAGCTGCCGGACGGGCCGGTCGGCGTGCGGCTGCGCGACGTGCACTTCGGCTACCCCAGTGCCGATCGGGTGTCACTGGCCTCGCTCGAAGAGGTGGCCGTGCTCGACAGCAGGCCCGGGGGAGCGGTGCTGCACGGCATCGACCTCGACGTCGGACCCGGCAGGCTGCTGGCGCTGGTCGGCTCGTCGGGGGCCGGGAAGTCGACGATCGCCTCGCTCGTACCGCGGCTCTACGACGTGGACTCCGGGGCGGTCGAGCTCGCCGGCGTCGACGTGCGCGACCTGTCGTTCGCCGCGCTGCGCGGCGCGGTCGGCGTCGTCACCCAGGACGGGCACCTGTTCCACGACACGATCGCGGCCAACCTGCGCTACGCCGCGCCGGAGGCCACCGACGACGAGCTGCGCGCGGCGATCGCCCGGGCCCGGCTGTCGGCCCTGGTCGACGAGCTGCCCGATGGGCTGGAGACTGTGGTGGGGGAGCGCGGCTACCGGCTCTCCGGCGGGGAGCGCCAGCGGCTGACCATCGCCCGGCTGCTGCTGGCCAAGCCGCGGGTGGTGATCCTCGACGAGGCCACGGCGCACCTGGACTCCGAGTCGGAGGCGGCTGTGCAGGCCGCGCTCGCGGAGGCCCTCGACGGGCGGACCGCGATCGTCATCGCCCACCGGCTCTCCACGATCCGGGCGGCCGACGAGATCGCCGTCGTCGAGGCGGGCCGGATCGTCGAGCGCGGTACCCACGCCGAGCTGCTGGACGCGGGTGGGCGCTACGCGCTGCTGTACCGCACGCAGTTCGCCGACCAGGCGGACGCCGACCGGGTGGCCTGAGACCGCAGTACGTCCTGGCTGGCTCCATAACGTACTGGGAAGCCAGGCGGTGGGACCGTCATGGAGCCATGACGCGCAGGACGCCCAGAACCCGCCCGGACCGGTGTGCGAGTTATGGCTCCATAACGTGGGGGGGAGCCGAACGCCGGACGGTCTGCTCGACGACGTCGAGGACGCCGGCCAGGTCGCCGGCGGGCAGGCCCATCGCCAGATGCGAGACCAGGCCCTCCAGCACCAGCTCCAGGTACTGGGCCAGCACCGGCACCGGAACGTCGTCGCGCAGCGCGCCCGCGGCGGCCTGCCGCTCCAGACGGTCGCGGGTGGCCGCGGTCAGCGCCGCCGAATGCGCCCGCCAGCGCTGCCGGAACTCCGGATCGGTGCGCAGCCGCCGGGAGACCTCGAGCCGGGTGCCGAGCCAGCTGCGATCGTCGCCGTCCTCGCCGGCCAGCAGTTCGCGCATCACCTGTACCAGGCCCTGATCGGCGACGATCTCGGCCATCCGCCGGGCGTCCTGCTCGGCCAGCGCCAGGAACAACGCCTCCTTGTCCCGGAAGTAGTGGAAGATCGCCCCGCGGGACAGTCCCGTGGTCTGCTCGAGCCTGCGGACCGTGGCGCCCTCGTATCCGTAACGGGCGAAGCAGGACCGCGCGCTGTCGAGAATCTGCTGGCGCCGTGCGGCGAGCTGATCGGTACTGACCCTGGGCACACCCGCAGTATCCCGTACGTACGGATTGTTGCGGCGCGCCGCGCTGCGACCGGCGCGGCGCGCGCCGGTGGTCACCCCGTGTTCCACACCCCGGAGGCCGCGGCGATCTCGACCGCACCGACGCCACCTCGCCGCGGCACACACGGAAGGTCGGCTCGACCCGCCGCTACCCGATCGGGGTAACAACACGGGATCCACTAGGCTGAATTGCCTAGTCCTCTCCTCTGGCATCGGCTGTTTTCCGGCGATCAGGCGAAGATCAGGGAGAGGGAGATAGCCGGATCGGGTGATCGGCGGTCCTGTCCCCGCTCGCGGTCGCCTGCGGCTGTCGGTCTCGACGAGTAGCGTTCCCGTACGTGATGCAGGAGGCGACGGGCGTCCAGCCGCCGACCGCAGCGAACGGAGTGGTGCCGACATGGGCGCCGCCTCCCGCCGCACCACCGACGATCACCGTGCTGCACAGTCGTGCCGAGGCGGAGGCCTACGTCGCGTCGGTGTGCTTCAAGCACGGACCTCCGCGGTTGGCCGGAGTCGAGCTGGAGTGGCTGGTGTACCCCGCCGCCGCTCCCTGGAAGCCTCCTGACGCGGCCACCCTCGCCGCCGCCCTCGGTCCGCACACCCCGAGCACCCTCCACCCCTGCTCCCCGGCCATCCCGTTGCCGAACGGCTCGGTCGTCACGGTCGAGCCCGGCGGGCAGGTCGAGCTGGCAAGCCCCCCACTGGCCGGCCTGAGTGCCCTCGACCGCACCGTCAAGGCCGACGTCGCCGAGTTGCATCGTCGCCTCGCCGCCCACGGCCTGCACATCGAGCCCCGCGCGTCGGACCCGATCCGTCCCCCCACCCGGATTCTCGACCTCCCGCGCTATCGCGCGATGGAGCGGGCCTTCGACCGCATCGGTCCGCACGGGCGCAGCGGAATGTGCTCCACCGCGGCGGTGCAGGTCTGCCTGGACGCCGGTGAGGCCGCCGAGATCGCGCACCGCTGGGACACCCTGCATGCGCTCGGTCCGGTGCTGCTGGCCGCGTTCGCCAACTCGCCGCTGCTGCACGGCAGGCGCACCGGCTGGAAGTCCTCCCGGATGGCCTGCTGGCTTGCGGCCGACCCGGGCCGCACCGCTCCGCCGCCACCGCGTACCGGCGACCCGGCCACCGCCTGGGCCGAGCGCGTGCTGCAGACCCCGCTGTTGTGCGTGCGCCGGTCCACCGGCTCCTGGGAGGTGCCGGACCGGGTCACCTTCGCCGACTGGATCGGCGGCGCGCTGTCCACCCGACCCACCACGGCCGACCTGGACTATCACGTGTCCACGCTGTTTCCGCCGGTCCGGCCGCGCGGGCATCTCGAGGTGCGCTACGTGGACGGGCAGCCGGGCCGGCACTGGATGCTGCCGATCGCGATGCTCGTCGCGCTGCTGTCCGACCCGGTCGTCACCGACAAGGCGCTGGAACTGAGTGAACCCGCGCAGGGCCGGTGGACCTCCGCAGCCCGGCACGGTCTGGACGACCGGGTGCTGGCCGGCGCCGCGGTCGGCGTCTTCGAGCTCGCGTGCACCGCGCTGCGGGCGCTGGGCGGGCCACCCGAGTATCTCGCCGAGCTGGAGGACGTCACCGAGCGCCGGGTGCGCCGGGGCCGATGTCCAGCCGACGAGGCGGTGCCGGGAGAGACCGGCGTGGACCGCGAACCCGCCCCCGCCGGGCCGCCGTTCGCCCTCCGCGACGGGCCCGCCGGGCCGCAACGGCTGCCCGACCACCCCGACGAACCCGACAGCCCGGAGGGAGCCCGATGGTGAGCGGAAGCCACCCCGCACCGCTGCCCGAGCGCAGCGCCGAGGAACTCCGCACGCAGGTCGCCGAGCTGCTGGCGCGCTCCCGCGCCCGCAGCATCGCGCTCACCGAGACCGTCGACGAGGCCGATCTCGTCGCCCAGCACTCGCCGCTGATGTCACCGTTGGTCTGGGACCTCGCGCACGTCGGCAGCCAGGAGGAGCTCTGGCTGGTCCGCGACGTCGGCGGCCGCACACCGCTGCGCCCGGAGATCGACGGGCTCTACGATGCCTTCCAGCACTCCCGCGCCAGCCGGGTCGATCTTCCGCTGCTGACCCCGGCGGAGACCCACGCCTATATCGGACAGGTCCGGGAGAAGGCCCTCGACACGTTGGAACGCAGCCCGCTCACCGGGCGCAGGCTCGTCGAGAACGGGTTCGCGTTCGGCATGATCGTGCAGCACGAACAACAGCACGACGAGACGATGCTCGCCACCCACCAGCTGCGGACCGGCGCCCCGGTGCTGCACGCCGAACCCCCGCCCGCGGCCGCACGGGTCCGCGGACCTCGTGAGGTCCTCATCCCGGCCGGTCGGTTCCTGCAGGGCACCTCGACGGAGCCATGGGCCCTGGACAACGAACGCCCGGCCCATCCCGTCGACCTGCCGGCCTTCGTGATCGACACCTATCCCGTCACGAACGGCGAATACGCCGCGTTCATCGACGACGGTGGCTACGACGAGCCACGCTGGTGGTCCGAGGCCGGATGGCGCCATCGCACCGAGGCCGGTCTGGTCGCGCCGGAGTTCTGGGAGCGCGACGTCGATGGCACGTGGTGGCGGCGCCGGTTCGGGGTGTTCGAACCGGTCCCGTCCGGTGAGCCGGTGGTGCATGTGTGCTTCCACGAGGCGACCGCCTATGCGGCGTGGGCGGGGAAGCGGCTGCCCACCGAGCCGGAGTGGGAGAAGGCCGCCCGGCACGACCCGGCGACGGGCCGATCCCGGCGCTACCCCTGGGGCGATACGGACCCGACATCCGCGCAGGCCAACCTCGGCCAGCGGCACCTGCAACCGGCGCCCGTGGGCGCCTACCCCGCGGGCGCCTCGCCCTACGGGGTGCAGCAGCTGATCGGTGACGTCTGGGAGTGGTGCGACTCGGGCTGGTGTCCCTACCCCGGCTTCGAGGCGTTCCCCTACCGGGAGTACTCGCAGGTGTTCTTCGGCGGCGACTACAAGGTTCTGCGCGGCGGGTCGTTCGGCACCGACCCCTCGGCGATCCGCGGCACGTTCCGCAACTGGGACCACCCGATCCGCCGGCAGATCTTCGCCGGGTTCCGGTGCGCGCGGGACGCGAGCCCGCACGAGACCCGCGCGGTCATCGCGGGCGAGCGGTAACGCCGAGTGTGCCGCCACCTGGCGTACCTCGGTCCGCCGACGACGCCGTGCGCGCTGCTGCTCGCTCCCCCGCACGGGCTGCTGCACCAGTCCTACGCCCCGGCCGATATGCGCGGCGGGGGCACCGTCAACGCCGACGGATTCGGGGCCGGCTGGTATGTGCCCCCGTCGGCGGGCGACGGTGATCGGGCGGGGCTCGAGCCGGTCCGCTACCGCAGCGACCGGCCGCTGTGGTCGGACACCTCGTTCCACACGCTCGCCGCCGCCACCGCCACCTCGGCGGTGCTCGCGGCGGTGCGCTCGGCGACGCCGGGGATGCCCGTGGTCAGCACCGCGGCCGCCCCGTTCGCCGAGGGACGCTGGCTGTTCAGCCACAACGGGGTGGTGCGCGGCTGGCCGGGCAGCGTCGCCGCGCTCGCGTCCGGACTGCCGGTGACCGACCTGCTGACCCTCGACGCGCCCACCGATTCCGCCCTGCTGTGGGCGCTGGTGCGGCACCGGCTGCGCGGGGGCGAGGATCCGGGCACGGCGCTCGCCGACGTCGTCGTCGCGGTCGAGGCGGCGGCCCCGGGATCGCGGCTGAACCTGCTGCTCACCGACGGCTCGACGATCTGGGCCACGGTGTGGGGCCACGCGCTGTCCCTGCGCACGACACCGGATTCGATCACCGTCGCCTCCGAACCGCTCGATCCGTCGCCCGGATGGACCGCGGTGCCCGACCGGCACCTGGTCGTGGCACTCCCCGGACGACACCGCCTCGTCGCGCTCACGGTCCCGCGATCCCTGCCGTCCCCGCCGTCCCCGCAGTCCCCGCACCCACAGGGAGTCCGATGAGTTCCGTGTTGCTCGACGTCCACCTGACCGAGTCCGCCGCCGAGACCGCCCTGCGGGCCGACGCCCGCGCCGGCCTCATGGCCGAACCCAAACAGCTGCCGCCCAAGTGGTTCTACGACGGGCGGGGCAGCGAGCTCTTCGAGAAGATCACCGAGCTGCCGGAGTACTACCCGACCCGGACCGAGCGGGCACTGCTGCGGGCCAGCGTGGACGATATCGCCGCCGCCTCCGGCGCGGACACCGTCGTCGAGCTGGGCTCCGGATCGTCGGCCAAGACCCGGCTGCTGCTCGACGCGTTCACCCGTGCCGGCACCCTGCGCCGGTACGTGCCGCAGGACGTCAGCGAGCCCGCGCTCCGGCTCGCGCTGCACGCGCTGGCCGACGAGTACGCCGGCCTGGAGCTGCACGGCGTGGTCGGCGACTTCACCCGCGACCTGAGCGGGCTGCCCCGCGGCGGCCGTCGGATGATCGCCTTCCTCGGCGGGACGGTCGGGAACCTGCTGCCCGCGGAACGCGCCGCGTTCCTCACGCATGTCCGCTCGGTCCTCGAACCCGGCGAGCAGTTGCTGCTGGGTACCGGACTCGTCATCGATCCGGCGATCGTCGTTCCCGCCTACGACGACGCCGCCGGGGTCACCGCGGAGTTCAACCGCAACGTGCTGCACGTGCTCAACCGCGAGCTCGGCGCCGACTTCGATCCGGAGGCCTTCGCCCACGTCGCGGCGTGGGACGCCGAGAACGAGTGGATCGAGATGCGGTTGCGTGCCGAACGGGACATGACCGTCACCATCGCCGCGCTCGACCTGGTCGTGCGGTTCGCGGCCGGGGAGGAGATGCGCACCGAGATCTCGGCGAAGTTCCGGCGCGACGGGGTGGGCGCAATGCTCACCGACGCCGGGTTCGAGCCCAGCCGCTGGTGGGCCGATCCGCAGGACCGCTTCGGCCTGAGCCTGGCCACCGCCCGCTGACCGAGGCCCCGCGCCGACCCGGCCCACGATGACGCTGGTGTTCTGTTGCCGAGTTCCGGGCTCCACAGCGCGAGCCACGACTCCGCATCCGCCGGCTCCGGCGGGCGGGCGGTGAGGGCTCGGTCGTGCGGGGGCACGCGGTGGTGGGCGGCGGCGAGTAACGCGGTCTTGCCCACCCCGGGCTCGCCGACGACAGCGACCGCCCGGTCGTCGGCCAGCGCGGCCTCGACGTCGGCGAGCCCGGCCTGCCAGCCCACGGACAGCTCGGGCAGGGGCACCTCGTCCTCGGAATGCGGGAGCCGGACCCGGAACATCTCCCCGCGAGACACCGGACGGGCGTCCGGCCACGACCGCGGGCCAGCATGAGGGCGGCCGTGCTCCCCGCCGCCGTCTGCGCCAGCGCCAGCAGGAGGTTGGCCGACTGCTGGGCCCAGGTGGTCAGGTTGACGCTGCCGACGAGCTCTCCGGTCACCGGATCCGTCACCGGAACGGCGGCGCAGGTGTAGCCCCACAGCGCCGTGCAGTAGTGCTCGTCCGCTCTGACCAGCGACGGAGCACGGTCGGCGAGGGCGAGGCCGAGCCCGGTCGCTCCCGTATCGCGCTCGGCGTAGCTGAACCCCGGCGCGAGATACACGTCGGCGAGCGCCCGCAGCAGCGAGCGCTCGCCGCAGGTGCGGCTGAGCACCAGACCCTCGCTGTCGGTGAGCCGCGGGCGATCGTCGTGGCTCCCGGCGCGCCTCGTGACATCGCGATCTGCTCCCGTCCCGAGAGCCGGGCCCGCTCGCTCATCCTCCAGACCTCCGTCGCACGCCTCGTTGCGTTCTCCCTGCTGATGTGACTGTGACACAGGCAACGCCGAACACGCGGGGCCGGGAGTCTCAGACTGAGACATCTCGCGTCAGGAGACGACCTCCGGCGTGCGGCGCCAGGGCGGACCTGGCCGGTGGGCCTCCGTGGGCAGTACCGCTAGCCTGCCCCCATGACCGACTGGCGCACCGACGGCGTCCGCGTCATCCCCGGTGACGCGCTCGACACCAACACCCCGCAGACCCCCGGGATGAACCGCGCGGCGGCGATCACCTACGACCGGGCCGGCGCCCAGAAGCTGTGGGCGGGCACCGTCACGATCCACCCGGGGGCGCGGACCGGCGCGCACCATCACGGCGAGCTGGAGAGCGTGATCTACGTGGTCCGTGGGCGGGCCCGGATGCGCTGGGGCGAGCGGCTGGAGTTCACCGCCGAGGCCGGGCCCGGCGGGTTCATCTTCGTGCCGCCCTATGTCCCGCATCAGGAGATCAACGCTCTGGACGACGAGCCGCTGGAATGCGTGCTGACCCGCAGCGGCCGCGACCCGATCGTGGTCAACCTCGACATCGAGGGGATCGCCGATCCCGAGCATGTGCCGTGGATCGACCCCATCCATCCGCCTGCGGGCTGAGCACGAACTCGAACTCGAGCGGACCGAGCTCGTACGCGCCGCCCCGCAGCGGCGGACCCAGTGTGCGGAGCAACGCGACCGAACCGGTGTTGGTGGGCTGCACCGTCGCGGTGATCTGTCAGCTCGCCCAGGCGCCGCGGGCGTGGCGCACCAGCTGGGTTCCGATCCCGCGGCGCTGCCACTCGTCGGCGACGAGAAGGGTGATCTCGGCCCGGCGAGGTTCGTGCCAGAACGCGGTGAGCAACCCCACGGGCCTCGACACTCGCCAGCAGCGCCTCGCCCCGGCGTCCGGGAGCAGGAAACGCAGGTAGCCCATCGAGGACGCGCGCCGCATCGATCCCCGGGAGGAAGAACCACCGGCTCAGCGACTCCGGCGAACACGCGCCGACCAGCTCAGCGACGGCGGTGCGAACCGCGCTGTTCTTCGGGTTCGCCTCGGGAATGGTGGAACGGGCCCTGCCCCGGGCCTGCGAGCTGGCCGATCCGGACCGGGTGGCGGCGGCGTGGGCCAAGGTGGCCGGGACCGTTCGCGGCCGAGGCTCAACGCCGCGGCGCTGGCCAGGGCCGTCGCGGCGGAGGGGCGCCGGCACTGCTCGAGCGCACCGGCCAGCCGCGGGTGCCCGGCGAGCAACCCGCCGTCGACCGGCTCGAGGAACGGCTGCTGCCGTGACGTCCGCGGTCACGACAGCGGCTCTGCTGGGATCGGCAGGGCTCAGGTCAGCAGGGCCTTCGCGAGCAGCCCCAGCGCGCTGAGCACCGCCAGCGCGACGACGGCGGGCCGCGTCCAGCCGCGGTCGAGGACGTGCCGGACCGGGTTGGACAGCAGGAACCCGCCGACCATGAACGGCAGCATCAGCGCGCCGTCGAGCAGCCCGGCGACGTGGACCTGCCCGGCCGCCCCGAGGAACAGCAGGGACAGCACGGCACCGAGGGCGAAGTAGGCGCCCAGCGTGGACCGCACCCGCGGGCCGGTCTCGTGCTGGTAGACCAGCGCGATCGGCGGTCCGCCGATCGACGACGCCGTCCCCGACGCCCCGCTCACCAGCCCGGCCGCCAGCAGGATGGGTGCCGTGGGCCGCAGCCGGCAGCGCAGCACCGACATCCCGGCGCAGGTCAGCACGGTCAGCGCCACCAGGATCGAGAACTCGCGGTCCGGCAGCAGCGTCACGGCGAGCGTCCCGAGCGCCGCGCCCGGGACGCGGCCGATCATCGCCAAGGCCACGCCGCGCCAGTCGGTGGCCCGGAACTCGCGGGCCAGGGTCAGCAGCGCGTGCGCCGCGGCGAGCAGGAGCACCGGGACCGGGACCAGCGCCGGGTTGAGGATCGCCAGCAGCGGTGCCGCGACCAGCGCGATCCCGAACCCGACCGTGCCCTGCACCAGGGCGCCGAAGGCCACGATGAGCCCGGCGGCAACGACCTCCACCCGACCACGGTAGGCAGCCCGCCACTCCGGACCGCGTTATGGCTCCACAACGTTCCTGCGGGGCCGGGCCCGGACCGCGTTATGGAGCCATAACGCGCTGGTGGGTCAGCTGCGCAGCATGCCGCGCAGCACGTACTGCATGATCCCGCCGTGCCGGTAGTAGTCGGCCTCGCCCGGGGTGTCGATGCGGACCTCGGCGTCGAACTCGATCGTCTCGCCGCCGTCCTTGCGCGCGCTCACGTGCACCGTGCGCGGCGTCGAGCCCTCGTTCAGCGCGGTGATCCCGTCGATGTCGAAGGTCTCGGTGCCGTCCAGCCCCAGCGAGGACGCCGACTCGCCCTGTGGGAACTGCAGCGGCAGCACACCCATCCCGATCAGGTTCGAGCGGTGGATCCGCTCGAAGGACTCGACGATCACCGCCCGGACCCCCAGCAGCGCCGTACCCTTGGCCGCCCAGTCCCGCGACGACCCCGAGCCGTACTCCTTACCGCCGAGCACCACGAGCGGCGTGCCTGCGGCGGCGTAATTCTGCGCGGCGTCGAAGATGGTCGCCTGCGGCCCGCCGTCGGCGGTGAAGTCGCGGGTGTAGCCGCCGCTCACCCCGTCCAGCAGCAGGTTGCGCAGCCGGATGTTGGCGAACGTGCCGCGGATCATCACCTCGTGGTTGCCGCGCCGCGAGCCGTAGGAGTTGAAGTCCTTGCGCTCCACCCCGTGGGCGTTCAGGTAGGCACCCGCCGGGGAGTCCTCCTTGATGGAGCCCGCGGGGGAGATGTGGTCGGTGGTGACCGAGTCGCCCAGCAGCGCCAGCACCCGGGCCCCCGAGATGTCGCTCACCGGGGCGGGCTCGCGGGTCATGCCCTCGAAGTACGGGGGCTTGCGTACGTAGGTCGAGTTCTCGTCCCAGGCGAACGTGTCGCCCTCCGGCGTGGGCAGCGAGCGCCACCGCTCGTCGCCGCGGAAGACGTCGGCGTAGTCGCGGATGAACATCTCCTGGGTGATGGCGGTGTCGATGGTCGCCTGCACGTCCTGCGCCGAGGGCCAGATATCGCGCAGGTACACCTCGCTGCCGTCGCTCGCGGTGCCCAGCGGCTGGTTCTCGAAGTCGAAGTCCATCGTTCCGGCCAGTGCGTACGCGATGACCAGCGGCGGGCTGGCGAGGTAGTTCATCTTGACGTCGGGGTTGATCCGGCCCTCGAAGTTGCGGTTGCCCGACAGCACCGACACGACGGCGAGGTCGGCCTCGTTCACCGCGGCCGAGATCTCCTCGGGCAGCGGACCCGAGTTGCCGATGCAGGTGGTGCAGCCGTATCCGACGAGGTGGTAGCCGAGCTTCTCCAGGTACGGCCAGAGCCCGGCCTTCTCGTAGTAGGCGCTGACGACCTGGGAGCCGGGCGCCATCGAGGTCTTCACCCACGGCTTGACCGCGAGGCCGCGGTCAACGGCGTTGCGCGCCAGCAGCGCCGCACCCAGCATCACCGACGGGTTGGAGGTGTTGGTGCAGGAGGTGATCGAGGCGATGACGACGGCGCCGTGGTCGAGCTCGGTCTGCGTGCCGTTCGCGAGCGTCACCGGCACCCGCTTGACGGCCCGCTCGGGCAGCGGCGAGTGGTCGTGGTTGTGCGGCCGGTCGGCGGTGTCCTGGCCGTTGAACACGGCTGGCGCGTCGCTGGCCGGGAAGGACTCGCAGGAGGCCTCGTCGACGCGGCCCTTGGAGATCGCGAAGTCGTCATCGACGTAGTCGGTCAGGGCCTGGCGGAAACAGTCCCTGGCCTCCGTCAGCGGCACGCGGTCCTGCGGGCGCTTGGGCCCGGCGATCGACGGGACAACCGTCGAGAGATCCAGTTCGAGGGACTCGGAGAAGACGGGCTCGCGGGCCGGGTCGTGCCAGAGGCCCTGCTCCTTGGCGTAGGCCTCGACCAGGGCGATCTGCTCGGCGGGCCGGCCGGTCAGCTTCAGGTAGCGGATGGTCTCGGCGTCGATCGGGAAGATCGCCGCGGTGGAGCCGAACTCGGGGCTCATGTTCCCGATGGTGGCCCGGTTGGCCAGCGGCACCGCGCCTACGCCCTCGCCGTAGAACTCGACGAACTTGCCGACGACGCCGTGGCGGCGCAGCATCTCGGTGATCGTGAGCACGACGTCGGTAGCGGTGGCGCCCGCCGGGATCTCGCCGGTGAGCTTGAACCCGACCACCTGCGGGATGAGCATCGAGACGGGCTGGCCGAGCATCGCCGCCTCGGCCTCGATCCCGCCCACGCCCCAGCCGAGCACGCCCAGCCCGTTGACCATCGTGGTGTGCGAGTCGGTGCCGACGAGCGTGTCCGGGTAGGCCTGGCCATCTCTGGTCATCACGACGCGCGCCAGGTGCTCGATGTTGACCTGGTGCACGATGCCGGTGCCCGGGGGCACGACCTTGAAGTCGTCGAAGGCGCCCTGGCCCCAGCGCAGGAACTGGTAGCGCTCCCGGTTGCGCTGGTACTCGAACTCGACGTTGCGCTCGAAGGCGTCGGCGCGGCCGAAGATGTCGATGATCACCGAGTGGTCGATGACCAGCTCGGCGGGGGCGAGCGGGTTGACCCGGGAGGGGTCTCCGCCCAGCTTCGTGACGGCCTCGCGCATCGTCGCGAGGTCGACGACGCACGGCACGCCGGTGAAGTCCTGCATGATCACCCTGGCGGGGGTGAACTGGATCTCGGTGTCCGGTTCGGCGGCCGGATCCCAGCTTGCCAGCGCGCGGATGTGGTCGGCGGTGACGCCGGCGCCGTCCTCGGTGCGCAGCAGGTTCTCCAGCAGCACCTTGAGGCTGAACGGCAGCCGCTCGGCGCCCTCGACGGCGGACAGCCGGAAGATCTCGTACTCGACGCCACCGGCCTCGATGGTTCCCCTGGATCCGAAGCTATCGGTGCTGGCCACGATGGGTGTCCTCCCTGGCGGTGGTAGGCGCGACTGTTCGGTTCCGGAGTCTCGCGCACGGCGCCCTGCCCGGCAGCGTGACCCCGCTCCCCTCAAACAGTACGCCTGTCCTATTAATGGGTCGAGCGCAGGGTGGCGGCGCGGGCTCCCTCGGGCGGTCTCGTCCGCCGCTCGGGCCCGCCCCCTTACCCCATGTGGTGGAAGTTACGCACGAATACCGGTGGGGCTACTGCAACTGGATGCACGAAAGTGGCAGAGTCGGACCACTGTGGAAGTGATCATCGCTGGTGGCCTGTCGCGGGAGGTGTGGTGCGCTCCGGTCGCGTCGTCGTCGTGCTCGTCGTCCTCGCGATGCTGGCCGGGGCCTCGACGGCGCTGGCCCAGCCGCCCACCCCGCCACCCCCGCCGAACCCCAGCGAGCAGGATCTGCAGAACAGCCGCGACGCCGTCGCCCGCCGCGCCGCCGAGGTCGCCCGGCTGACCGGCCGGCTCGCCCAGCTGGACGCCGAGGCCGACGAGCTGCAGATCCTGCTCGCCGAGCAGCGCGAGGCCGCGAACGAGGCGCGCGACGTGCTCGACGCCGCCCAGGCCGAGGCCGCCGCGGCGGCGGCGCGTGCGCAGGCCGCCCGCGCGGAGACCGAGGCCGCCGGGAAGGCCATCGAGGCCGCCCGCCGCAGGCTCGACGAGTTCGTCACCAGCACCTACCAGCTCGGCATCGATCTGGGCCCGCTCGGACTGCTCACCTCCGCGACGGGCCCCGAGGACTTCGTCGACCGCGCCCGGCTCACCGATGCGATCAGCCGGCAGCAGGCGGCGGCACTGGACGGCCTCGAACGCGCGCGGGTCGAGAAGGCGAACGCCGACTCGCGGGCCCGCGCCGCGGAGGAGGAGGCCCAGGCGCGGCGGGTCGCCGCGCAGGAGGCCAAGCAGGCCGCCGACGCCGCGGTCGCGCAGGCCCAGCAGGCGGCCGCCGAGCAGGCCCGGCGACTGGCCGCGGTCGCCGCCGAACAGGCCGACGTCCAGCGCAGGCTCGAGGCCGCCGAGACCGCCGACGCCGGGCTGCGGTCGCAGCGCAGGCGCTTCGAGGACTGGCAGCGCCAGCAGGCCGAGGCCGAGGCGGCCCGGCAGCGCGCCGCGCAGCAGGCGGCGGCCGCGCGCGCGGCGGGCCGGGCCGCTACTCCCGCACCCGCGCCCAGGGCCGGGGCGAGTGCCGTGCAGATCGTGATCGACCGGGCGATGTCGCAGCTCGGCGTCACCTATGCCTGGGGCGGCGGTACCGCCCGCGGGCCGAGCCGAGGCATCCGCGACGGCGGCTACGCCGACCTCATGGGCGACTACAACAAGATCGGTTTCGACTGTTCGGGGCTGATGCTCTACGCGTTCGCCGGGGTCGGCGTGCGGCTGCCCCGCTACAGCGGCAACCAGCACGCCTTCGGCCGCCAGGTCCCGCTGTCGCAGATGCGGCCGGGCGACATGCTGGGCTGGGCGCGCAACGGCCGCAGCTATCACATCGCGCTCTACATCGGCGGCGGCAAGATGATCGAGGCGCCGTACTCCGGCGGCCACGTCCGGATCAGCCCGGTGCGTTACTCCGGGGGCCTGCTGCCGACGGTGTCGCGGGTGCTGTGAGTCCGCTCGGGCGCAGGCAGTACGCCCAGTAGGTGAACTCGTTCCAGTCCAGCGCCGAGGCGACGAACCGGATGGTCACCTCGATCGTCTTCCTGCCCGCCGTCGCGGACGGCGGGATCAGGAACTCCGCGTCGCGCCACTGGCGGAAGGGGTTGCCCCCGGCGACGTACCAGGGCCCGATCACCTTGGCGTCGACCAGCACGTCGGCGCGCTGGTTCGCGATCGTCTGGTCGAACCGCCGCCGCAGCAGCACCCCGTCGTTGTCCGGGTCGATCCGCAGGACGAACCGGCTGGTGCCCCGGTGCGCCCGGCCGGTGTCGGGCACGTCGACGGTGTCGGCGACCCCCTCGTACTGGTAGCGGCGGGAACCGGCCCACCGCTGCCCGCTGATCCGGTAGCCGTGGGCGGCCTCGCTCGCGCGGTCGCCGACGTCGAGGATGTCGGTGAGCACGAGGCGGATCCGCGGCTGGTGGTAGTAGTACGCGAGCATCCAGGCGTCGGTGGTGGTGTCGTTGTGGCCGCCGTGCTCGATGGACACCCGGATCCGCCGCCGGAACGGCACCGCGTCCTGCAGCAGGAACCGGTAGGCCGCGATCCGCGCGGCCCCGTCGTCGAGCAGGTGCGCGGTGTTGCCGCTCATCGGCTGGGTGTAGGGGCCGCGGGCGAAGTACCAGCCGCCGTTGAAGAAGTCCTCGGTGCCGGTCCCGTGGCACGCGGGCGAACCACTGTCGTCGACATAGATGCGCTCGTCGCCCTCCAGGAACCAGCGGTCCGGGCGGCCGGCGTACGAGGCGGTGACCCCGACGAGGTTGCCGCTGCCGGTCACGTCGAGGATCGGGATGTCGCGGCCGGCGACCGACGGGGTCGTGGCGGTGAGGCGGGTGTGCAGGTAGCCGACGTCGGCGAGGTCGCCGGTGAGTGGGTGGTGGCGGAGCAGGTAGCCGACGGCCGCGGTCGGACCCGTGCTCGCGAGCTCGATGCGGGCGTGCCGGCGGAACGGCATCGGCAGGTAGACGTAGAGCCGGTCGGCGGCGTCCAGGCCGACCACGAGCGCCCGGATGGGACAGGACCCGAACCGGCCCATCCCGAAGAAGGCACCGAGGGGGGCGTCCACGCTCGGGGTCGCCTCGCCGTCCCAGTACATCCGGATCGCCAGCCCGTTGAGGATCTCGGCCGTCTCGGGGCCGGTCCGGGCGGCCGTGACGTCCGGCACCGTGAGCATGATCGCGGAGATCGACCGTGGCCCGTCCGCCTCGAAGATCGTCCGCACGGAGCCGGGCCGCAGCTGCCCGACGCCTGCCACCGTGGCCTCGCCGGAGGGCTGTTTCGGGTGGGCGCCGGCGTTCATCCACGCCCGGCGCGCCGGGGTGGTGTCCTCGGCGCCGGTCCAGGTCGTCACGGGGGTGCCGGGGCCGAAGGTGTGGAAGCCGATGTTGTAATAGCGGCCCATGTTGGTCGTGATCGTGATCGCGCGCTGGTAGGGCAGGGGCAGGTAGCAGGTGAAACCGCCGCTGGAAACCGTGTCGTCGGCGACCAGCGGGGCGAGGAACGGCGCGTGGGTGCCGGAGAACAGGTCCGCCAGCAGGATGTCGATGCGCGGCGTGGGATCGTCGTCGAAGTAGACCCGCAACCAGTCCGTCGCCGGATCGAAGCCGGTGACCCAGATCCGGTACACCACACCCGGGCCCCGCTGGTCGAGCATCACCTTCTCGTCCCCGCGCACCCCGAGGAAGTTGTTCCAGTCGTGGTTGCCCCGGCCGGGGCCGCGGGTGTCGCGCTGGTAGCTGGACTGCCCGCCCGCGAGGGTGTGCGGGCGCAGCAGCGGCAGCTGGTCGAGGCGGGTCAGCGCGGCGAGGCCGTGGACCGGGGCACCCGTCATCGCGGCACCGCCGGCCCCTGATCCAGGCGCAGCCGCACGGTGAGGATCTGGAACGGACGCAGCGCCACCGCGACACCGCCGCGGTCGGCGGCGACCAGCCCGGTGGGGGAGACCTCCCGTTCGAGCAGGTCCGTCTGGGTCGCCGCGGCCAGCGGCGTCCCGACCGCGAGCCGCCCCGCCGCCCGTCCGCCCACCGCCTCGTAGAGCCGCACGACGACATCGCCGGAGCGGTCCTCGGCGAGCTTGACCGACTCGACAACGAGGGCCGGGTGGTCGACCCGCACGATCGGCTCGACGGCGCCGCGCCCGGCCACCGTGCGCAGCGCCAGGTTCGCCGCGTAACCCGCCCGCACCGCGTCGGCGATGTCGGCGCCGGCCACCAGGGCGTAGCGGAACGTGTGGCGACCGTGATCGGCTCGCGGATCGGGGAACAGGGGCGCCCGCAGCAGCGACAGCCCGACCTGGGTGGTGGTGGCGGGCCCGGGGCCGCTGGTGCGGGAGACGTCGTGGCCGTAGGTCGAGTCGTTGACCAGTGCGATCCCGTACCCGGTCTCGCCGACGTGCACCCAGCGGTGCCCGCAGGTCTCGAACCGGGCCGCGTCCCAGGACGTATTGCGATGCGTCGGGCGGAACACGTGCCCGAACTGGGTCTCCGCGGCGTACCGCTCGGCGTGGACGTCGAGGTCGAAGCAGGCCTTCAGCAGCTTCTCCGACTCGTGCCAGTCGACGACGGTCTCGAACTCGACCGTGCGGGCGGACTCGCCGGTGCCGAGGGCGAGGCGCTGGGTGAGGATCGAATCGCCGAAGGAACGGCTGACGCTCACCCCGCCGCCGACAACGGCGATCCCCTCGGTGTCCATGAGGTCGACGGCAGTGCGCCGGTAGTGCTCGTCGACGTCCCAGGCATCCCACCGGTTGGGCAGATCCCGGTGCAGCCGCAGCCGGTTCGCGGCGCCGCCGCGCGCCACGACCTCCCGCCCGCACCCGACGTCGAGGATCGAGGTGACGAGCCCCCGGGCGTCCACCCGGACCCGGAGCGCGCCGTTGTCCAGCAGGTATCCGTCGCCGTCGCGCCGCGCCACGACCGGGTTCTGGCCGGCCCGCGGGCGGGGTCGCGCACCGAGGGCGGAGATGCCGTCGCGCGGGTAGGGGGCGGCGTTGAACGCGACCTCGCCATCCCCCGGCCCGAGCAACGCCGACTGGGCGCCCGCGATGATCTCCTCCAGCTCCGCGGCGCAGCGTTCGTGGGCCTGTTCGGCCTCCCGGTGCACCCAGGCGATCGAGCTGCCGGCGAGGATGTCGTGGAACTGGTTGAGCAGCACCACCTTCCAGATCCGGTCGAGATCGTCGTAGGGGTAGTCGATCCGGCCCGCGACCGCGGCGGTGGTGCACCACAGCTCGGCTTCCCGCAGCAGGTGCTCGCATCGCCGGTTGCCCTGCTTGGTCCGGGCCTGGCTGGTGTAGCTGCCGCGGTGCAGCTCCAGGTACATCTCGCCGCGCCAGACCGGGGCATCCGGGTACTCGGCCTGCGCGGCCGCGAAGAACTCCTCCGGCGAGGCGAGCGTGACCCGCGGGGAGCCCTCGAGGTCGGCGGTGCGGGCGGCCGCGGCGAGCATCTCCCGGGTCGGCCCGCCGCCGCCGTCGCCGTGGCCGAACGGCACCAGCGACATCGACCCCCGGCCGTGCTCGGCATAGGTGCGCGCGGCGTGCGCCAGCTCGGCGCCCGACAGCTCCGCGTTGTAGGTGTCCACCGGCGGAAAGTGGGTGAAGATCCGGCTCCCGTCGAGGCCCTCCCACCAGAACGTGTGGTGCGGCATCCGGTTGCGCTGGTTCCAGGAGAGCTTCTGGGTGACGAACCACCGCGCGCCCGCGAGCCGCAGCAGCTGCGGCAGCGCCGCGCTGTAGCCGAACGAGTCCGGCAGCCAACCGACGGCGGGGTCGACGCCGAACTCGGCGAGGAAGAAGCGCTTGCCGGTGACGAGCTGCCGGACCATCGACTCGCCGCCCGGCAGGTTCGCGTCGGGCTCCACCCACATCCCGCCGACCGGCACGACCTGCCCGGCCGCCACGCGCTTGCGCAGCTCGGCGTCGATGCCCGGATAGTGGTCCTTGAGCCACTGGTAGTGCTGGGCCTGCGAGCAGGCGAACACGAACCGCGGGTCGTGCTCCATGAGCCGCAGCGCGTTCGAGACGGTCCGCGCCACCTTGCGGATCGTCTCCCGGACCGGCCACAGCCACGCCGAGTCGATATGGGCGTGCCCCACCGCGACGATCCGGTGGGCCGAGCGGTGCGCGGGCCTGCCGAGCGCCGCGGCAAGCTGGGCGCGGGCGTCCGGCGCGGTGCCGGCGACGTCGTCCGGATCCAGCCGGTCGAGCATCCGCTCCAGCGCGCGCAGCAGATCGTGGCGGCGCGGGTCGCGCACGTCGAGCTGGCGCATGAGCCCGTCGGCGACCGCGACGTCCTGGGCCAGCTCCCAGACCGTCTCGTTCCACACCGCCAGCTCGGCGCGGCGCAGCAGGTACAACGGCCCGGGTGGCGCCGTCGCCTTCTCGCCCATCCCGGTCGGGCGGAACGACCAGTCGCCCGCGACGTCGGGGTTGGCCGCGGCCTCCACCAGGAAGCGCACCGGCCCGCCGGGCGGCGCGTCGACCGGGACGTGGATGCTGCGCGGCTGCACCCCCTTGAGCGGGACGCCGGCGGCGGTGAAGGCGAGGCCCTCGGCCTGGAACCCCGGTATCGGCAGGTCGAAACCGAGATCCACCAGCGCCTCCACCCGCCGACCCACCCAGTCCGGGGGCACCGTCGCGTCGAACCGGAACCAGGTGGTTCCCCATGGCCTGCCCCACCGGTCGCCGAGCCGGGCCGGGTGGAAGTCGGCGCCCAGGGCCGCCGCGACCCCGACGGGTTCGTCCGGCACCTCCCACGCGCCGACCCGCAGCGGCCGCGTCGGCCAGTGGATGGCCGGTTCGATGCGGTCGCGGACGGCCCGGGCGATCCGGTCCTCGGTGAGTACGCGGTCGTCGTGCACGCCGAACTCCCTCCTCCGGCCCGTCCGAGTATCCGCCGGCAACGCCGCGGCGCATATCACGTTTGTGAGATATCGTCTTCGATATGCCCCTGCGTCGCACGTCCTTCCCCGGCCTCCAGGGGATGCTCGACCGCCGCCGCGCGCTGCTCGACGAGCTCGTCGCGGCCCGGCGGGAGGGCGGACTGAGCCAGACCGAGATCGCCGCCCGGATGGGTACGTCCCAGTCGGCGGTGGCACGTCTGGAGCGGGGCGACGTCGACGCCCGGCTGTCCACACTGGAGCGGTATGCCGCCGCGCTCGGCCGCACGGTCGACTGGACGATCCGATCGCCTGAGGAGCCCCCATGAACGACACCTGGCCGCCGCCCCCGCTCCCGCCACCGCCGGGCGAGCCGCGGCGCACGCCGTGGCAACCCGGGCCGCACCCGCAGGCGCCGCTGCCCACCATGCCCCCCACCACCGTCGAGACCGGCCCGGACTGGCTGGCGCAACGGCTGCTCGACCAACGGATCGTGGCGCTGTCGGGCCGGCTCGGCCCGGCCGTGGTCAACCGCGCGACCGCGTCGCTGGCGATCATCGACGCCTCCGGGGACGATCCGGTCGAGCTGCGGCTCTGCGATGTGGACGCCGACCTCGACGACACCCTCACCCTTCTCGACGCCCTCGACCTGGTGAGCGTGCCGGTCCACGCGACGTGCGTGGGCGGCCTCACCGGCGCTGCGGTGGCCCTCCTCGCCGTCGCCGACCGGCGCGTCGCGGGTGCGCGCGCCGTCCTGGCCCTGCGCGAGCCGCGTATGCAGACCAGCGGCCACGCGGCCGACGTGGAGGCCCGCGCCGAGGAGCACCGGCGCAGGCTGCGGCTGCTGCAGGAACGCCTCGCCACGGCCTGCCGCCGCCCGCTCGACGAGGTGGCCGGGGACATGTACACCGGCCGCATCCTCACCGCCGACGAGGCGCGGGACTACGGGCTGATCGACGCGGTCGCCGGCGAGCGGCGCAGGCACTCGCCCGCCCGGCGCTGAGCCGCCCGAATCGCTTTGGTTCACCCCCTTCTCACGCTGGATGCGCTGAAATGGGCTCGTGAGCACGCACCCCGCCTCCCCGGAGCAGTCCGACGGTCCCGCCGGCGACGCCGAGCTGCTCGAGCACGTCGTCTTCGAGATCAAGCGGGTGATCGTCGGGCAGGACCGGCTGATCGAGCGGATGCTCGTGGGCCTGCTGGCCCGGGGGCATCTGCTGCTGGAGGGCGTGCCCGGCGTCGCGAAGACGCTCGCGGTGGAGACCGCGGCGAAGGTCATCGGCGGCACGTTCGCCCGCCTGCAGTTCACCCCGGACCTGGTGCCCGCCGACATCATCGGCACCCGGATCTACCGGCAGGGCCGCGAGGAGTTCGACGTCGAGCTCGGCCCGGTCGTGGCGAACTTCGTGCTCGCCGACGAGATCAACCGGGCGCCGGCGAAGGTGCAGTCGGCGATGCTCGAGGTGATGGCCGAGCGGCATCTGTCGATCGGGGGGAAGACCTTCCCGATGCCCGATCCGTTCCTCGTGCTGGCCACCCAGAACCCGATCGAGAACGAGGGTGTCTACCCACTGCCCGAGGCGCAGCGGGACCGGTTCCTCTTCAAGATCATAATTGAGTATCCAGGGGTCGAGGAGGAACGCGAGATCGTCTACCGGATGGGCGCCGAACCCCCGGTGGCCCAGCGCATCATCGACCCGGAGACGCTGCGGCGGCTGCAGCGGGTGGCCTCGCGGGTGTTCGTGCACCACGCGCTCGTCGACTACGTGGTGCGCCTGGTGGTCGCCACCCGCACGCCCGCCGAACACGGTCTGCCCGACCTGGCGGGCTGGGTGTCCTACGGCGCCTCGCCGCGAGCGAGCCTGGGCATCGTCGCGGGCGCCCGGGGGCTGGCGCTGGTCCGGGGTCGCGACTACGTCCTCCCGCAGGACATCCTCGACGTCGCCCCCGACGTGTTGCGCCACCGCCTGGTGCTGTCCTATGACGCCGTGGCCGACCAGGTTCCGATCGACCACATCATTTCCCGGGTGCTGCAGACCGTCCCGCTGCCGCAGGTCACCGCGCGGCCCCAGTACAGCCCGGCGGGTAGCGCGTCGTGACCGCTGACGCCGCGCCGACCCCGGAGCGGCCGATCGTTGCGGCCGGGTCCGGGCCCGCGGTGCGCCGCCCGGCGACCGCGCCCCCTTCGCTGCGCGACGGCAGGCTCGAGGCGGCCCTGCGCAATCTCGAGCTGTCGGTCCGCCGCAGGCTCGACGGCCTGCTGCAGGGCAACCATCTCGGGCTGGTCCCCGGACCCGGCAGCGAACCCGGCGAGGCCCGGATCTACCAGCCCGGCGACGACGTCCGGCGGATGGACTGGGCGGTGACCGCACGCACCACCGCGCCGCACGTCCGGGAGACCGTCGCCGACCGCGAGCTGGAGATCTGGGTGGTGCTCGACCTGTCGCCCAGCCTCGACTTCGGCACTGCCGCCTGCGAGAAGCGGGATCTCGCGGTGGCCGCGCTCGCCGCGGTCGCGCATCTGACCCGCGGCGGCGGCAACCGGATCGGCGCACTGGTCGCGACCGGCGCGCAGACCCTGCGCATCCCCGCCCGGGGCGGGCTCGCGCACGCCAGGGGCCTGGTTCGGCGGGTCGCCGAGACACCGCGCGCGCCGGAGGGCACTCGCGGCGAGCTGGCCGCGGCGATCGAGCAGCTGCGCCGCCCGCCGCGGCGGCGCGGCCTGGCGGTGGTGATCTCGGACTTCCTCGGCGAGCCGACCTGGGAGCGCGCGTTACGGGCGCTCTCGGCGCGCCACGACCTGCTCGCCGTCGAGGTGCTCGACCCGCGGGAGCTGGAGCTGCCCGACGTCGGCACGGTCGTGCTGGCCGATCCGGAGACCGGCCGGCAGCGCGAGGTGGTCACCTCGCCGCTGCTGTGCCGGGAGTTCGCGGCGGCCGCCGCGGCGCACCGCGACCGGGTGGCCGCGACGCTGCGCCGGTGCGGGGCCGCGCAGCTGACCCTGCGCACCGACTCGGACTGGATCGCTGACATCGTGCGGTTCGTGCTGGCCCGCAAACGCGCCTGGTCCGGGGGTGGCCGGTGACCCGGTGGCGCGTGCGCCGCTCACGTGCGGCGGCGGTGGCGCCGTGAGCTTCGCGCATCCCTGGTGGCTGCTCGGGCTGCTCGTCGTGGCCGGCCTCGTCGCGGGCTACGCGCTGCTGCTGCGCCGCCGCCGCCGTGACGTCGTCCGGTTCACCAACCTGGAACTGCTCGACAGCGTCGCGCCGAAGCGTCCGGGCCGGTACCGGCATCTGCCGGCCGCGGCGTTCCTCGCGGCGCTGGCGGTGCTGACCGTCGCGCTCGCCGGGCCGCAGGCGGAGGCCAAGGTGCCGCGCAACCGGGCGACGGTCATGCTGGTCATCGACGTGTCGCTGTCGATGAAGGCCACCGACGTCCAGCCGTCCCGGCTCGCCGCCGCGCAGACCGCGGCCAAGGCGTTCGCCGACCAGCTCACGCCGGGGATCAACCTCGGCCTGGTGTCGTTCGCCGGGACCGCCGCGGTGCTGGTGTCCCCGGCGACGGATCGGGAGGCGGTCAAGCGCGCGGTCGACGGGCTGAAGCTGTCGGAGTCCACGGCGACCGGTGAGGCGATCTTCGCGGCGATGCAATCGGTGGAGTCGTTCTCGCAGTCGATCGCGAGCGCAGGCGGGGCCGGTTCCGAGGGTCCGCCGCCGGCGCGGATCGTGCTGATGAGCGACGGCAAACAGACGGTGCCGGGGCCGGACGGCGAGAACGAGCCGCGCGGTGCGTTCACCGCCGCGAAGAAGGCGGCGGAGGCCGAGATCCCGGTCTCGACGATCTCCTTCGGCACGGCGTACGGGACGATCGACATCGAGGGTGGCCGCACCCGGGTGGCGGTCGATGACGCCTCGATGCGCGAGATCGCCCGGCTGTCCGGCGGCCAGTTCTTCACCGCAGCCTCCGAGAGCGAGCTGCGTCAGGTCTATTCGGAGCTGGGCGAGCAGATCGGCTACGAGGTGCGCCGGGTCGATACGAGCAGGCCCTGGCTCGCCGGCGGGGTCCTGCTGCTGGTCGCCGGTTTCGGCGGCGGCCTGCTGCTGGGCCGCCGCCTCCCTTGACCCCCGCGAGCCTGACCCCCGCGACTCGCGGGGGAGGGGAGGCCGTGCACTAGGTTGATCGCCGTGGGACGCAGCGTGTTGGTGACCGGAGGAAACCGTGGGATCGGGCTCGCGATCGCCCAGGCGTTCGCAGCCCAGGGCGACCAGGTCGCGGTGACCTACCGCGTCGGCGCCGACGGGCTGCCGGGCGAGCTGCTCCCGGTGCAGTGCGACGTCACCGACACCGAGGCCATCGACCGGGCGTTCACCGAGGTCGAGGAGAAGCACGGCCCGGTGCAGGTGCTCGTCTCCAACGCCGGCATGAACGACGACACGCTGCTCATGCGGATGAGCGAGGACCAGTTCACCCGGGTCGTCGACGCCAACCTGACCGCGGCCTACCGCGTCGCCAAACGCGCTTCGCGTGGCATGCTCAAGGCCCGCGGCGGCCGGATGATCTTCATCTCCTCGGTCGTGGGACTCTCCGGCTCGGCCGGGCAGGTCAACTACGCCGCCGCCAAAGCCGGGCTGGTCGGGCTGGCCCGTTCCGTCGCCCGCGAGCTGGGTTCGCGCGGGATCACCGCCAACGTCGTCGCCCCCGGTTTCGTCGACACCGACATGACCCGCGCGCTGCCCGACGCCCGGCGCGCCGAGATCCTCGGCCAGATCCCGCTCGGGCGGTACGCGAGCCCCGAGGAGATCGCCGCGGCGGTTACCTGGCTGGGCTCGGACACCGCCGGCTACGTCACCGGTGCGGTCATCCCGGTCGACGGCGGCCTCGGCATGGGCCACTGAATCGGCCCCGGAATCGGCCCCGGAATCGGCCCCGGAATCGGCCCCGGAATCGGCCCCGGAATCGGCCCCGACCCGACGCGACTCACCGAAAGGCATCTCATGGGACTGCTCGCCGGCAAGCGGCTGCTCATCACCGGCGTGATCACCGACGCCTCGCTGGCGTTCCATGCCGCGAAGCTCGCCCAGGAGCAGGGGGCCGAGGTCGTCCTCACCGGTTACGGCCGGATGCGGCTGGTGGAGCGGATCGCGCAGCGGCTCCCGAAGCCCGCCCCGGTCGTCGAACTCGACGTCGCCGACCAGGACCAGCTCGACAGCCTCGTCGAGCGCGTCTCGCCGCATCTGGGCGACGATCCGGCGCTCGACGGCGTGCTGCACTCGATCGGCTTCGCGCCCGCATCCTGCCTGGGTGACGGCGCGTTCCTGAACGCACCCTGGGCGGACGTCGCGACGACGATCCAGGTGAGCGCGTACTCGTTCAAGTCGCTGTCGACGGCCCTGCTGCCGCTGCTCGGCGAGGGTGCCTCGATCGTGGGGATGGATTTCGACAACCGGCAGGCCTGGCCGGCCTACGACTGGATGGGCGTCGCGAAGTCGACGCTGGAGTCGGTGACCCGCTACCTGGCCCGCGATCTGGGGCGCAACGGCATCCGGGTCAACCTGGTCGCGGCCGGACCGGTGCGGACGATGGCGGCGAAGTCGATCCCCGGCTTCGCGGCCTTCGAGGACGCCTGGGATGCCCGGGCACCGCTGGGCTGGGACGTCAACGACCCGGTTCCGGTCGCGAAGACCGTGTGCGCGCTGCTGTCGGACTGGCTGCCGGTGACCACCGGCTCGATGGTGTGGGCCGACGGAGGGTTCCACGCGGTCGGGGTGTGAGCCGGTGAGCACGGTCGACGCGCTGCTGGTGCTGTCGTTCGGCGGTCCCGAACACCCGGACGACGTGCGTCCCTTCCTGGAGAACGTCGTGCGGGGCCGCGACGTCCCGCCCGAGCGGCTGGACGCCGTCGAGGAGCACTACCGCCGCGTCGGCGGCGTCTCGCCGCTCAACGCACGCAACCGCGAGCTGATCGCGGCCATTCGGGAGCGCACCGACCTGCCGGTCTACTTCGGCAACCGCAACTGGCATCCGATGGTCTCCGACACCGTCGCGGCGATGGCCCGCAACGGGGTGCGCCGCGCCCTGGTCCTGGCCACCAGCGCCTACGGCGGCTATTCGGCGTGCCGGCAGTACGACGAGGACATCGCGCACGCCCGCGCGGCCGCCGGGCCCGCCGCCCCCGAGCTGGTGAAGCTGCGGCACTTCTTCGACCATCCGCTGTTCGTGGCGGCCAACGCCGACGCGGTACGCGCGGCACGAGCGCGGTTGCCGGCCGCGGTCCGCGACGCCGCACGGCTGGTCTTCACCGCGCATTCGATCCCGACGGCCGCGGACGCCGCCGCGGGTCCGCCCGCCGAGGGGGGCCATCGCTACTCCCGCCAGGTGGCCGAGGCGGCCCGGCTCGTCGCCGCGGAGGTCGGGGCGGCCGGGCACGACCTGGTGTGGCAGTCGCGTTCCGGGCCGCCGCAGGTGCCGTGGCTGGAGCCGGACGTCCTCGACCACATCGAGGTGTTGCACGCGCGCGGCGCGCCGGCCGTGGTGATCGCGCCGGTGGGATTCGTCTCCGATCACGTCGAGGTCGTGTGGGACCTGGACACCGAGGCTGCCGGGCGGGCCGCCGAGCTGGGGATGGGTTTCGCCCGCGCGGCCACGGCCGGGCCCGATCCGCGGTTCGCCGACATGGTCGTCGAGCTGATCGCCGAGCACACCGAGGGCGCCGCGCCGCGCGGGCTGGGCCGGGTCCCGCGCGCGGGATGCACGGTCAACGGCGCGCCGTGCGCGGTCGAGTGCTGCCTGCCCGCGCGGCATCCGGTCCGCCCCGAATAACCCCGATCGCGTACCGCCGGACCCCGTGCGGCGGTACGCGGGCTACGTGGCGTCGGGTCGTTCACCCCGCTGCTCGGTCAGCGTGCCCATAAGGTCGACGATCCGCTGCTGCGTCGACGATCCGCTGCTGCCCGGCGCCGAGGGCGTCCAGCAGTCCGCGCAGCTCGGCCAGCTCGGAGCGTTGGTCGGCCGGATCGGCACGCATGGCGCTGAGGCTGGACGTGGTGGCGCGACGGAAATCCCGGATCTACCCGCGGAGCTCGTTCACGTCGCGGTCGTCCGGCTGAGCCATAGCTGGCAGCCTACCGGCGCGACGTCGGTCGGAGGCCGAGTTCGCTCAGCTCGGGCCGGACGACCCGACGGCGGCGATCGCCGCGGCGACCAGGTCGGCGGCGGTGGTGTCGCGGGTGCGGCGGCCGCGATCGTAGTGCTGCGTAGTCGCGATCGTCGCGTGCCCGACGTCGGCCTGGACGTGCTGGATCGGCGCGTCCCGCTCCAGCGCGATCGTCACATAGGCGTGCCGCAGGGCGTGCGGGTGCACCCGGTCGGCCACGTCGGCCAGCTCCGGACCCGCGCCCGCCGCGATCCGGCGCAGCAGCCGGTAGAGATCCACCCGGGAGCAGCGACCGCCGTCGCGGGTGGCGATGAGCGGTGAGCCGCCCGCGGCGGTGCGGCCCCGCCGGGCGGGCACCGCGCCGCCGGAGAGCCGGTCGCGCTCGGCGAGATAGGCGTCGAGCGCGGTGCGCACCAGGTCGGTCAGGTACACCTCGCGGCGCAGCCCGCCCTTGCCCAGCACCCGCACCACCTCCTCGCCGCCGGTGCGGTAGATGTCGCCGCGGTCGAGCCCGGTGAGTTCGGAGATCCGCAGGCCCAGGGTCAGCAGCGCCACCACGGCGACGCCGCGCAGCGGATACAGCCGCCGCAGCCGGGGATCGGCGGTGTAGTGCAACGTCGCCGCACCGGTGAGCAGGGCGCGCAGCTGGGCGGCGGTGAGCCGGACGGTCGGTGAGGGCTCGCGCGCGCTGCTCGCCAGCCCGAGCCGCGAACGGTTCAGCGCGGCCGGGTTGGCCGGGACGACGCCGGTTTCGGCGAGATGGCCGTAGAGCGCCGAGAGGGTCGAGAGCATCCGCTGGCGGGTCCGCCGCTGCGCCCCGGCGGACGACAGCGCGTGCAGCCACGCCTTGACCTGGGCCGACGTCGCCGCCCGCGGGTCCAGCGACTGCCGGGCGCACCAGCGGAACCAGGCCAGCTGGTGCAGCGGCCCGGGCGGTGCCGGGGGAGGGCAGCGCGTCGAACCGGCCTGCGGCGGGGCCGCGGGGGTGCCGCCGATGGCGTCCACCCAGGCGATGGGCAGGCCCAGGGCGTAGGCGTAGGTCCGCCGGGTGCCGGCGTTGTCGTACTGGCTGAGCCAGTCGAGCAGCTGCGCACGCAACGTGTCGGGGTCGGTGACCCCGGGCCAGCCCGCCTCGGGCAGCACGGGCTTCCCGACGGTGTCCTCGCGGACGGCTTCCAGCAGCACCAGGGCGTCTGCGCTCACGGCTCGATCTTCCTCTGTCGCGTTATGGCTCCACAACGCGCGTGGCGACCATCCGCCCACGACGTCATGGCTCCACAACGCGGTGGCGGTGGTGCCGCTCGGGGATGGCACGGTCGCCTCGCTCTTCAATGTCATCCATTCATTGACGCACCGGTGGATCTTGAGAATGTGGCTGGGCCGTCGAACCTCAGGTCAGGGGAGCACCCGCCGAGGCGCCGTCATCCTGGCAACGCCTCGGCCGGCATCGCTGGCTGCAGCCGGCTCCGCCTTGACGAAGACCATCGGGCCCTCACGATCCGGACGTCGCCACGTCCAGGGGGTGGCGATCAGCACGTGCATGGTCATGGTCCTGCGCGGCCGCCGGGATCCGGGCAGCTTCAACGTCGTTCATTCATTGACGTAACAACTAAAAACGATCAACCTCAGCCGGTGAGACACCCAATCCACACGCCACAACCGCCATCAACCGCCTCGACCAGAAGAGGGTCCCCCTAGTGCTCGGGAAAATTCGGGCGGATATGGCTGGGTAGGCTCCTGTTGACCCCGGCGGACGTTGCGTTCGTTGACCCCGGCCGGGGTCGGGGGCCGGCAGACCGGTTGGGGCTCGCCGTAGCCCTCTGCACGTTGCCGTGGTTGGGGTTCGTGCCCGACGACGTGGCGTCGGCGCCGCGCGCGGCGGTGGTGCGGCTGGCCGAGCGCCTCCAGGTCGACCCGGATGCGCTTCGCTCCTACGGGCGGCGGGCGAAGACCCGCACCGAGCATCTTCGGCTGGCGGCGCAGTATCTGGGGTGGCGGGCCGCGACGCCGCTGGAGTTGAAGGAGCTCGACGAGTTCCTGCTCGCGCGGGCGATGGAGCACGACTCACCGACGCTGCTGTTCCGGCTGGCGTGTGAGTACCTGATCTCGGCACGGGTGATTCGGCCGGGCCCGGTGACGGTGGTCAAGCGGGTCGCCCATGCCTGCGAGGTGGCGCGGCAGGAGACGTTTGACCGGTTGGCGCACGAGTTCACCGACGAGCGCCGCGCCGCCCTGGACGGCCTGCTGGTGGTGGACGCCGGGATCGGGATGACCCGGCTGCGGTGGCTGGGCAAGGGGCCGGTGGAAGCCTCGCCCGCGGCGGTGAAGGCCGAGATCGCGAAGCTGGAGTTCCTGCGCGGGATGGACGCGCACACCCTGGACCTGTCGGTGCTGCCGGCGGAGCGGCGCCGGTTCCTGGCCACAGTCGGCCACCGCCTGACGGCGCAGGCACTACAGCGGCGGGAGCCGCAACGCCGGTACCCGATCCTGCTGACCCTGCTGGCGCAGTCGGCGACCGAGGTGCTGGACGAGGTCGTGGGGCTGTTCGACCAGGCCGTGTCCGCGCGGGAGAGCAAGGCCGCGTACAAGATGCGCGACTACCTGGCCGAGCGCGCCAAGTCCGGGGAAGACCGCCAGGCGTTGCTGGACGCGATCCTGGCCATCGTCCGAGGAGCGGGCGAGCAGGTCGCCGGGGCGGCCTGTTCTTCCGGGTGCACCGTAGTTCTCGACCGGTCGGCTGCGCTGGTGGCACGCTCAATGGCATGCCGGAGCTGTTGTGCCCGGTGCTAGTGGGTCGCGACCGGGAGTTGGGAGAGCTGCGATCCGCGCTCGATCGCGTGGCCAGAGGTCACGGCGCGACGCTGGTGATCGTTGGCGAGGCCGGCGTCGGCAAGTCACGCCTGGTTCGGGAGGCTGCCGCCGATGCCGTCAGCCGGCGAGTATCGGTGCTCACCGGTCGGGCCGTTGAGCGCGACAACCCGCGTGCTTTTCGACCTCTTGCGGAGGCGCTGTTCTCCCACCTCCGTCGGTCGGGACCGCCGCAGGTCCCCGAGTTGGCCCCGTTTCGCCCGATCCTGGGTCGACTGATTCCGGAGTGGCGCCTTGCCGGTGAGCCGCCCGGGGAGGCATCGCTTGTGGTGTTGGGCGAGGCCGTGCTCAGGGTGCTCGCCGCGGTAACCGAAAGCGCTGGCAGTGTGCTCGTGCTGGAAGATCTGCACTGGGCGGACACCGAAACGCTCGAGGTCATGGAGTATCTGGCCGACAACGTAGCCGACCAGCCAATCCTGTGCCTGATCTCGCTTCGCGACGAGGAACCCAGTCTCGCCTTGTCACGTGTCCACAGCTTGGCAGCTCGGCGCTCGGCTTCCGTTCTGCGGCTTCAAAGGCTGACCGCCGAGGAGGTCACCGCGGTCGCCGCGGGATGTCTGCGAAGCGTGGCCGTTCCCGCCGCGCTGGCCGAGGTGCTGGCGATCAGGGCTGATGGTCTGCCGTTTCTGGTCGAGGAGCTGATCGCGGCGATGGTCCAGGCTGGCGAGCTGCGACAGACGGCCGAGGGCTGGATACTGGATCGTTTCCGTGGTGCTGCCATTCCCGTCACGTTCGCCGAGACCGTTCGCCGACGCCTCGAGGCGACACCGGGGACGCGGGAACTTTTGGGGGCGGCGGCGCTGCTCGGCCGGAGTTTCGACTGGCGCCTGCTGCCCGACATGATCAAAGGCCAGGACGAAGCGAGCGTGGCTAAGCACCTTCGCTGGGCTGCCGACGTCCAGCTGCTGTCCGTCGAAGCCACTGGTACAGGTCCCCGCTTCCGTTTCCGGCATGCCCTGACCCGCGAGGCGATTTTGGCCGAACTCTTCCCGCCGGAGCAGGTCATCCTCGCTTCGAGCGGTCTGCGCGCTGTCGAGCAGGCACATCCTGGGTTGCCCGGGGGGTGGTGTGAGCTGGCCGCCGAGCTCGCCGAAGCGGCGGACCAGCCGGCCCGGGCAGCCGAACTACACCTCGAGTCGGCACGACGCGCTTTCGCTCGGGGCGCTCTGGCCAGCGCCGAGGCCACGCTCGAGCGGGCCAGAGGCCTGGTCGGTGACGATGCTCAACGTGCCGCCGAGATCGATGAGGTGCTGTGCGAGGTATTCGTCGCGACCGGTAGCGCGCAACGGGTGAGCGAGGTGGGCCAGCGGTTGCTGTCCAGTCTCGGTGCCGTGGCCGCGCCACCGGCACGCCGGGCGCGGGCGCATCTGCTGCTGGCTCGGGCCGCGATCGTCTCGGCCGATTGGCCTCGGGCCCGCGACCAGCTCCACCTCGCCGAGGAGCTGTCCGAATCTGGTGGCGTTGCCGGCGTTTCCGAGGTGCTGGCCGCCCGGGTGGCCCTCGGGGAAGGCCAGCTTGACGACGCCGCCACGCTGGCCCGCACGGCACTGGCCACCGCACAGACGGACGGACGTTACGAGCTGGCCTGTGAGGCACTGGAGGTACTCGGGCAACGCGAACGCCAGCACGACCTCGCCGCCGCCGAAGATGCCTTCAGCGCCGCTCTGGTTCTGGCCGACCAGCACGGTCTTCCCCTGTGGCGCATCCGGGCCCTCCACGAGCTGGGCACGATCGATCTCATCGGCGGCGGTCCGCTCGACCGGCTCGCCCAGGCCCGCCAAGCCGCGCTAGATGCCGGCGCGTTGGCGACCGCCGCCACCGTCAGCCTGCAGATGGCCGCCTGGTCCACCAACCATGCCGAACCCGAGGGCGTGATCAAAGCGGCTCGTTCGTGCGCCACCGAGGCGGGCCGGCTGCGGCTTCCTCTCGTCGCCGGGGTGGGGTACGTCCTGCAAGCGGTCGGTCACGCTCTTTTGGATCAGCGCGCGGAGATGGAAGCGGCCATCGATAAGGCCGTCACCGTCTCCGGCGGCCATCGCGAGGTCCGTGGGGACGCCGCCCTCATGGCCCGGGCGCTGCTGTGGCTGGTCCGGGAGGACCGTCGGCGGGCACTGGCCGAGCTCGACGCGGGTATGGAGCTGTTGCGAGACACGCCGGTCACGACACCCAACCGGGGTCTGTGGGCGCTCCTGCATACCCTCGACCGCGACGATGGGGCAGACGCGGTGGCCGAGGTGGAGGCCTCGGGCCTGATCGTGTACTGGCTGATCCGGGGATGGGTGGGCCACGCACGCGCGGTCGAGCTGGGCCGACGGGGCCACATTGCAGAGGCGGAGGAGGTCTTCGCCAGAGCCGACGCCGACCTGGCCCCCTGTGACTGGTATCGCCACCACGCCCGCCGGTTGGTGGCTGAGGCGGCGATACGCGACCGGTGGGGAAACCCGAAGCGTTGGTTGGCCGAAGCGCTCGCCTTCTTCGATGCGACCGGGCCGCCCGCGGTGGCCTCCGCCTGCCGCTCCCTTCTCCGGCAGGCCGGCGCCCCGGTGCCCCGCCGTCGCCGGCCGGCACCAGACCTGCCCGACGCCTTGGCCGCCGCCGGGGTGACCCCCAGGGAGGCCGAAGTGTTGACATTGCTGGCCGAAGGACTCTCCACCAGGGACATCGCTGCCCGCCTGTACCTGTCTCCCAAGACCGTGGAGCGTCACATCGCCAACCTGGCCACCAAGCTGGGCGTCGAAAGCCGGTCGGAGCTCGTTTCCCTCGCCGCACGCCATCTTCTAGGGGTGAGATGACCTAAAGATGGGGGTCGGCCTGATGCCCGAGGGCACCGCCGTCTCGATCATGTATGCATCCCGTCGACAAGGGAGCACCTCATCTCTCGGTAGGTCATTGACGCGCACGAAAGAAGGCGAAGGGGAATGGACCCCATCTACCGCGTCGGCAACGATGTCCACGTCCTGCCTAGCAGCTTGCCCATTCCGGGCATCGGCACATTGGTCGTGAACGCGTACGTCATTCTGGCCAGGGAGCCGGTCCTGGTGGACACAGGGCTCGCCATGGACGGCGAGGAGTTCGAGCACGCGCTGCGCTCGATCGTGGACCCGGCAGACATCCGCTGGATCTGGCTGACCCATGACGACGCAGACCACACCGGCAACCTCGAGCGGGTCATGTCGCTGGCTCCGGCGGCCCGCCTGCTGACGCATGGCCTCGGCGCGTTGCGCATGTCCACCTGGTGGCCCGTTCCCCTCGATCGGGTGAGCGCTCTGCAGCCCGGGGGCCGGCTCGACGTGGGGGACCGCTACCTCCGCGGTGTGCGGCCACCGCTGTTCGACAATCCGATGACGACCGGCCTGCTCGACGAGCGGACCGGCGCGATGTACACGGTCGACACGTTCGGTGCGATCCTGCCGAGCGTCCCGGAGAGCTGCGACGACGTTTCCGAAGCGGACCTCGTCGACGGAATCGCCGGCTGGGCGGCGTTCGACTCCCCGTGGACGCAGCTCGTCGACCACGACCGCTTCCGGGCGGCGGCCAATGAGGTCGCACGGCTGCAACCTACGACCATCTTCAGTTCCCACCTGCCCAGCGCGTCCGGCCGTATGGCCAGGCAGTTCGTCGAGGTCATCGCGTCCGTTCCCGCCCGCCCACCGTTCGTCCCGCCGGACCACGCTGCCTTCGCGTCGATCTTCGCCGCGCTCGGTGCAGCTGCCCCAACTCCACCCGCCTGATCGACCGTGAGGAGGACGACATGACCCCCACCGAAACGGCGCCGGCCGCCAAGGCCACGGTGCGTCCGACGCTCACCGGGATCCATCACATCGGCATCACGGTCACCGACGTCGAGGCGAGCGCTGCCTGGTACGAGCGGGTGCTCGGGCTCGGCCGCCTCTTTCAGGTACGCCACTACCGCAGCGAGGCGAACGGTTACACGATCGTGCTCGGTCCGCCCGACGGGTCGTTCAGCCTGGGAATCGATCACCACCCGGCGAACACGGGGGACGGCTTCGACCCGACGCGGACCGGCCTGGACCACCTGTCCTTCCAGGTCGAGTCGGTCGACGCACTGCACGCTTGGGTGACGCACCTGGAGAGCCAGGGCGTACCAAACTCCGGCGTGTACCCCATGCCGGGCTTCCCGCTCTCGCTGGTGACGTTCTGCGACCCAGACGGCGTGCAGCTTGAGTTCATCGCCTTCCACGGCTGAGGCACACCGCGTTGCCACGACACCTCGGCTGAAAAGCCCGGCGCCGACATCGGCGACCGGGCTTATAACTCGCGAGGCGATACCGGGATCGACCAGACCGCCTCGGTGTGAACGCGGATCGGGGAGCGGAGCGGCTGCCTCGGCGGGCAGTTCCGCCGGGGTTGAGCAGGTGAGCTGCGCGGAAGCTGCGGTCATGGATCGACGCCATCCGCTGGTCGTGCACGGCCATCCGAGCAGGGTCGTTGCCCAGCGACCGCTGCAGCGTTGCTTCGTAGCCCGGTGGCCGCTCGCGCGCGCTGCGTCGATAGACCTCGGCCCGGAGCCGTCGTGCGGCTTCCTGTTCGCCCAGCTCGTGGAAGAAGCCGAAGGCGCGGCGCGCGTGTGCCTCCTCGCCATCCCACACGGTCGGGTCAGCACCGGGGAACCCAGCGTCCTGGTAGAGGGCCATGACCGCGAACAGCAGCAGTTCTTCGGGACTTGCCGTGGGTTCGGTCGCTCGCGGAGCGATGTTGGCAGACATGTAGAGCGCGCCATACTCATACCGCTCCCCGGCCTCCGGATCGGACCGGGCGTGCTCCAGCAGGCCCACCGCCTCGCCGTCGCCGGCCTGGAGGCAGGACAACCAGCCCGCGACGAAGACGCGCAGGTCAATACCAGCAATGACGTAGGGATCAGCGGAACTCGCCACGTGCTCGATGGTGTCCGGCACAAGCCGCCGGCCGATCATCGGGGGTCCGGCTGCCGCCGGGCGACGGCCGGATGATCAGCCGGCCGCTGGCTCCATGTCTGGGCCCACTGGTCCACGGCGAGGCGTTCGATCGCGGCCTGGTTATCAGCGTCGGCGTCAGGGGGCAGGCTGTAGCGCTGGGCGGTCTCGATGGAGTGTCCGAGGATCTCGGCGACGGTGACGATGTCCTCACTGTTGCGGATCAGGTTCGTGCCGGCGGTGTCAGGTTTCCCCAGCTCAGAAGCCTACTCGGCCATATCCGCCCGAATTTTCCCGAGTACTACGGCGACCCCAGAAGGTCGGAACCGCGGGGGCCCGGATAGTCAGGTGCGGAACCGGTAACCCATGCCGGCTTCGGTGATCAGGTGTCGGGGCTGGGCGGGATCGGGTTCGAGCTTGCGGCGGAGCTGCCCGAGGTAGACGCGCAGGTAGCTGGTTTCCTTGCGGTCGCCGGGTCCCCACACCGTCTCGAGGAGCCGTCGGCGAGTGACCAACCGGCCGCGGTGGCGGACGAGGAGTTCGAGAATGTTCCACTCGGTGGGCGTGAGGTGGACCTCGACCCCGGCGCGTTCGACGATCCGTGCGCCGAGGTCGATGGTGAGTTCGCCGGCCTCGACGCGCGGTTCGGTGCCACCGATGGTGGTGGCGCGGCGGACCGAGGCGCGGAGCCGAGCGAGCAGCTCGTCCACGCCGAAGGGCTTGGTGACGTAGTCGTCGGCGCCCTGATCGAGCGCGTGGACCTTGTCGTTGGAGTCGGTGCGCGCGGAGAGCACGATGATCGGCACGGTGGTCCAGCCGCGTAGCCCGGCGATGACCTGGGTGCCGTCGATGTCGGGCAGGCCTAGGTCGAGCACGACGACGTCGGGGTGTACGTCGGCGGCGGCGCGCAGCGCGGTGGCGCCGCCGACGGCCGTGAACACACGGTAGCCGCGCGCGGTGAGGTTGATCCGCAGCGCCCGCAGGATCTGGACGTCGTCGTCGACGACGAGCACCGTGACCGGCGCTGCCGCCGCGGTCACGGCGCGCTCGCCGGGTCGAGCAGCGTGGCAGGGACGGTCGCGGGCAGGCTGATCACGATCGTGAGCCCGCCGCCGGGGGTGTCTTCGGCGGTGAGGGTTCCGGCCATGGCCTCGGTGAACCCGCGCGCCACGCTGAGGCCGAGACCGAGTCCGCCGCGGTCGCGGTCGCCGAGGCGTTGGAAGGGGGCGAAGAGCTGGTCGGCGTCGCCCGCGGGGATTCCCGGACCGGAGTCGACCACGCGGAGCTCGACCCGGTCGGCCAGGGCGCTGGCCCGCAGCGCGACCGGCGCGCCCGCGCCGTGGCGGATCGCGTTGTCCACGACGCTGGCGACGACCCGTTCCAACAGTCCGGGGTCGGCGAGGACCTCGGGCAGGCGTTCGTCGATGTCCACGCTGACGCGGCGCGCGTCCTCCACACCGGCGAGCGCCTGGGCGGCGATCTCGTCGTAACCCACGGGTCGCAGGTCGGGGACGACGGCCCCGGTGGCCAGGCGGGAGGAGTCGAGGAGGTTGGCGACGAGCCGGGTGAGCCGGTCGGCGGACTCCTCGACGGTGGCGGCGAGCTCGGCGCGGTCGTGTTCGGAGAGCCGCAGCTTCGGGTCGCGGAGGCTGCCGGCCGCGGCCTTGATCGAGGTGAGCGGGGTGCGCAGGTCGTGCCCGACCGCGGCGAGCAGCGCGCTGCGCAGCTCGGTGGCCTCGGCGCGGTGCCGGGCCTCGGTGGCCTCGGCGGCGACCTGCTGGTGACGCAGCGCCAGCAGCGCCTGCCCGGCCACCGCCTCGAGCAGCCGGCGGTCCGCGGCGGGCAGCGACCGACCCCGTCCGACCAGGTGGATGTCCGGGTCGACCGCGACGTCGACGTCGGCCTGCTCGGGACGCTGGCAGTCCGGCGGGCCGGCGCAGGCGGAGGCGGCCCACCGCCCGTCGTGGCGTTGCAGCACGGCGACGGTGGTCAGCCCGAAGGCCTCGCGCACCTTCTCCAGCAGCCGCGGCAGCGGGTCGGGGCGGGTGAGCACGGTGCGGGAGAACGAGGCGAGCAGCGCCGCCTCGGCGCGGGCGGCCGCGGCCTGCTGTGCCCGGCGCGCGGCCCGGTCGACCACCAGGGCGACCAGGATCGCCACCAGCACCATCGCCACCAGCGTGATCACGTTCTCGCGTTCGGCGATGGTGAGCGTGTGCAGCGGCGGGGTGAGGAAGAAGTTGAGCAGCAGGCCACCGGCCAGCGCGGCGAGCAGCGCCGGCCCGAGCCCGCCGACCAGCGCCACGACCACCGTGGCCAGGAAGAACAGCACGACGTCGGTGGACAGGCCGTACACACCGGTGCCGAGCACGCCCAGCCCGGTCGCGGTCACCGGCAGGGCCAGGCCGAGCGCCCAGCCCGCGGCCCGCCGCCGGGCTGGGACCGCGCTGAACCGGCGCGGCAGCCGCAGCCCGCGGCCCGCCTCCGGGTGGGTGACCATGTGCACGTCGATGGGCCCGGAGTCCTGCGCGACCCGCGCGCCGATGCTCTCGACGAGGGCGCGGGCGGGCCGGGAGCGGCGCGAGGTCCCCAGCACCAGCTGGGTGGCGTTGACCCCGCGCGCGAAGTCGAGCAGCGCGGCCGGCACGTCGTCGCCGAGCACGGTGTGGAACGAGGCGCCCAGGTCGTCGGCGAGCCGGCGCAGCCCGGCCAGCGCCCCGGCGGTGGCACCGGCGAGGCCGTCGCCGCGCAGCACGTGTACGGCGAGCAGCTCGGCCGAGCCGGAGCGTTCGGCGATCCGTGCCGCGCGGCGCAGCACCGTTTCGCTCTCCGGGCCACCGGTCACCGCCACGACCACGCGTTCCCGGGTCTCCCACACGTCGGTGGTCCGCTGTTCGGTGCGGTAGCGCTGCAGGGCGACATCGACCTGGTCGGCCACCCACAGCAGCGCCATCTCGCGCAGCGCGGTGAGGTTGCGCGGCTGGAAGTAGTTGGCCAGGGCGGCGTCGACCTTCTCCGGGGCATAGATGTTGCCGTGGGCCATTCGCCTGCGCAGCGCCTCGGGCGTGATGTCGATGAGCTCGACCTGCTGGGCGCGGCGCACCATCTCGTCGGGGACGGTCTCCTGCTGGCGCACCCCGGTGATCCGCTCGATGACGTCGCCCAGGGATTCCAGGTGCTGGATGTTGAGCGTGCTCAGCACGGTGATCCCGGCCTCGAGGATCTGCTCGACGTCCTGCCAGCGCTTCGGGTTGGGCGACCCGGGGGCGTTGGTGTGGGCCAGCTCGTCGACCAGCACCACCTGCGGCGCCCGCGCCAGCACCGCCGCCACGTCCAGCTCGGCGAGCGCGACTCCGCGGTAGGAGACCGGGCGGCGGGGCAGGACCTCCAGGCCTTCGAGCTGCGCTGCGACCTTGGCGCGGCCGTGGGTCTCGACCACCCCGACGACCACGTCGGTGCCCCGCCCCGCTCGGCGGTGGGCCTCGCCGAGCATGGCGTAGGTCTTGCCCACCCCGGGCGCTGCGCCGAGGTAGATCCGCAGCTCACCGCGCCTGGTCATGGCCTCATCATGCTCGCCGCCGCGTGGACGGCCAGGTTGAGCTCGGGGACGTTCACCCCCGGCTCGCCGAGGAAGCCGAGGGGCCGGCCGTCGGTGTGCTGCGCGACGAGCCGCGCCACGTCCGCCTCGGACAGCCCGGTCACCCGGGCCACCCGCGGCACCTGCAGCGCGGCGTAGGCGGGGCTGATGTTCGGGTCCAGTCCCGACGCCGACGCGGTCACCGCATCCGCCGGCACCCGTGCGGCGTCGACGCCCTCGCGGGCGGCGATGAGTGCGCGCCGCTGCTCGACGGCGCCGAGCAGGGTCTCGGAGAAGCCGCCCTTGTTGGAGCCGCCGGAGACCGACGGGTCGGCTGGCCCGATCCCGAGCGGGTCCTCGGCGGTCGCGGACGGGCGGGTGTGGAAGAACGGGTCCGCCGCCGGGTCGGCCGGTACCGGATCGATGCCGATCAGCGACGAGCCGGCCGGCCGCCCGTCCACGGTGAGCACCGATCCCTCGGCGCGGTGGTGGAGCCCGGGTATCCGGGAGACCCCCCAGACCGCGAGCGGGTAGGCGACGCCGAGCACGAGGGTGAGCAGGATCAGCACCCGCACCGCCGCGGCGGCCTGGCGGGTCAGCAGCGAGAGCATGGTCAGATCCCGGGGATGAGTCGGACGAGCAGGTCGATGAGAAAGATCCCGGCGAACGGGGTGAGCACGCCGCCGAGGCCGTAGACCAGCAGGTTGCGCCGCAGCAGGCGCGCGGCGGTGGTCGGCCGGTAGCGCACGCCGCGCAGTGCCAGCGGGATCAGCGCCACGATGATCAACGCATTGAAGATCACCGCGGACAGGATCGCGGACTGCGGGGTGGCCAGGCGCATGATGTTCAGCGCGCCCAGCGACGGGTGGAGCACCATGAACATCGCGGGCAGGATCGCGAAGTACTTGGCCAGGTCGTTGGCCACCGAGAACGTGGTCAGCGCCCCCCGGGTGATCAGCAGCTGCTTGCCGATCTCAACGATGTCGATCAGCTTGGTCGGGTCGGAGTCGAGATCGACCATGTTGCCGGCCTCCTTGGCCGCGGCCGTCCCGGTGTTCATCGCGACGCCGACGTCGGCCTGCGCCAGGGCCGGGGCGTCGTTGGTGCCGTCGCCGGTCATCGCGACCAGCCGCCCGCCGGACTGCTCGCGGCGGATCAGGGCCATCTTGTCCTCGGGCGTGGCCTCGGCGAGATGGTCGTCCACCCCGGCCTCGGCGGCGATCGCCTTCGCGGTCAGCGGATTGTCCCCGGTGATCATCACCGTCCGGATGCCCATCGCGCGCAGCTCGGCGAACCGCGTGGCCATCCCCGGCTTGACCACGTCCGAGAGCCGGATGAGCCCGAGCACCCGCCCCCCATCCCCGTTCTGTTCGGCCCCGTTCTTTTCGGCGACGACGAGGGGGGTGCCGCCCTCGCGGGAGATCCGGTCGACCTTGTCCTGCAGCCCGCGCGGCAGTCCGCCATCGGCCTCGTCCACCCAGCCGGCGACGGCGCTCGCGGCGCCCTTGCGGATCCGGCAGCCGTTCAGGTCCAGCCCGGACATGCGGGTCTGCGCGGTGAACGGCACGAACTGCGCGGCCGCCTCCCCGGCGGTCGCCTCGGCGGGCAGCTCGTGCGCCCGGGCGCACAGCTCGATGATGCTGCGGCCCTCGGGGGTCGGGTCGGCCAGGCTGGACAGCCTGGCCGCGGCGGCGAGCTCGGCCAGGCTCACCCCCTCGGCCGGGAGCAGCTCGGTGGCCTGCCGGTTGCCGAAGGTGATCGTGCCCGTCTTGTCGAGCAGCAGGGTGTCGACGTCGCCTGCGGCCTCCACCGCGCGCCCGGAGGTGGCCAGCACGTTGCGCTGCACCAGCCGGTCCATGCCGGCGATGCCGATCGCGGACAGCAGTGCACCGATCGTGGTCGGGATCAGGCACACCAGCAGCGCGGTGAGCACGACCAGCGACTGCTGGGCCCCGGAGTAGCCGGCCATCGGCTGCAGTGCCACCACGGTGAGCAGGAAGATGATCGTCAGCGTGGACAGCAGGATGGTCAGCGCGATCTCGTTGGGGGTCTTCTGCCGCTGCGCGCCCTCGACCAGCGCGATCATCCGGTCCACGAACGACTCGCCGGGCTTGGTGGTGACCTGCACGACGATCCGGTCGGACAGCACCGTGGCGCCGCCGGTGACGGCGGAGCGGTCCCCACCGGACTCCCGGATCACCGGCGCGGACTCCCCGGTGATCGCGGACTCGTCCACGGTGGCGATGCCCTCGACGATGTCCCCGTCGCCGGGGACCACCTCGCCGGCCTCGACGACGACCCGGTCGCCGATCCGCAGCGCGGTGCCGGGAACCGCCTCCTCGGAGCCGTCGGCGCGCAACCGCCGGGCGACGGTCTCGGTGCGGGTCCGGCGCAGCGTGTCGGCCTGCGCCTTGCCCCGGCCCTCCGCCACCGTCTCGGCCAGGTTGGCGAACAGCACGGTGAACCACAGCCAGGCCGCGATCAGCCAGGCGAACAGGCTCGGGTCGGCGACGGACAGCCCGGTGACCAGCACCGAGCCGACCCAGACCACGAACATCACCGGGTTGCGCAGCTGCGCCCGCGGGCCCAGCTTGCGCACCGCACCCGGCAGTGCTTGCCACAGCTGCCGCGGGGAGAACGCCCCGGCCACCACCGCCCGTCCGGTGCGCTGGGCATGCAGCTCCTGCCGCTCGATGATCGACCGGTCCAGGGTGGGGGTGGTGCTCATTTGAGTGCCTCCGCGATCGGGCCCAGCGCCAGGGCCGGGAAGAAGGTCAGCGCGGCGACGAGGACGACGGTGCCGCCGACCAGCACGCCGAACATCGGTCCGTGGGTGGGCAGGCTCCCCACGCCGGGCTCGACGCGTTTCTGCGCGGCCAGCGAACCGGCCAGCGCGAGCACCGCCAGGATCGGGACGAACCGCCCGAACAGCATCGCCAGCCCGAGGGTGGACTGGAAGAAGTCGCTGGTCACGGTCAGCCCGGCGAACGCGCTGCCGTTGTTGTTGGCCGTCGAGGCGTAGGCGTAGAGCACCTCGGACAGGCCGTGCGGGCCGTCGTTGTTCAGTGCCGCGTCCAGCTCACCGGGCTGGGCCAGCGCGGCGCCGGCGCCGAGCAGCACCACCGCCGGCATCGCCAGGATCGCGATCGCGGCCGCGGTGATCTGGACCCGGCCCAGCTTCTTGCCCAGGTACTCCGGGGTGCGCCCGACCATCAGCCCGGCCAGGAATACCGCGATCACGGCGAGCACCAGGATGTTGTAGAGCCCGGTGCCCACCCCGCCCGGCGTCACCTCGCCGAGCAGCATGTTCAGCAGCAGCACCCCGCCACCCAGCCCGGTGTAGCTGTCGTGCATCGAGTCCACCCCGCCGGTCGAGGTGCCGGTGGTGGCCATCCCGAACAGCACCGAGCTCGGGATGCCCAGGCGCACCTCCTTGCCCTCCAGCGCCGCGCCGGCGGCCAGCGTGGCCGTCCCGTTCGGGTGAGTCTCGGCCCACCAGGCGACGCTCAGCAGCGAACCCCAGATGACCCCCATGACGGCGGCCAGGACGTGCCCCTGCCGGGGGTTGCCGACCATGACCCCGAACGCCCGGGTCAGCGACACCGGGATGACCAGCACCAGGAGGTACTCCAGCAGGTTGCTGGCGCCGTTCGGGTTCTCGAACGGGTGGCCGGAGTTCGCGTTGAAGATCCCGCCGCCGTTCGTTCCCAGCATCTTGATCACCTCCTGGGAGGCCGCCGGGGCCAGCGCGAGCGTGCTCTGCCGCCCGTCGACGCCGGTGACGTCGACACCGGCCCGCAACGACATCACCGCGCCCAGCCCGACCAGCAGGATCGCCGCGGCGAACGAGATCGGCAGCAGCACCCGGACCGTGCCGCGCACCAGGTCGACCCAGAAGTTCCCGAGCCGGTCGGTGCCGGAGCGGGCGAACCCGCGGACCAGCGCCACCGCGACCGCCATGCCCACCGCGGCGGACACGAAGTTCTGCACGGTCAGCCCGGCCATCTGCACGCTATGCCCGAGGGTCGTCTCCGGGACGTAGGACTGCCAGTTGGTGTTGGTGACGAAGGAGATCGCCGTGTTGAACGCCACCGACGGCTCCACCGCGGCCCGCCCGAAGTCGAACGGGAGCAGCGGCTGCAGCCGTTGCAGCAGGTAGAGCAGCACGATGGAGAGGAACGAGAAGCCGAGCACCCCGGCCGCGTAGACCGTCCACCGCTGCTCGGTGCCCGGATCCACCCGGACCAGCCGGTACAGGGCGCGCTCCACCCGCCAGTGCTTGTCGGACGTGTACACGTGCGCGAGGTAGTTGCCGAACGGCACGTACACCGCGACGAGCACCAGCAGCAACGCGCTGACCTGGACCAGGCCGGCAACAGTAGGGCTCATCAGAACTTCTCCGGGCGGACCAGGGCGATGAACAGGTAGACGACCAGCGCGAGCGCGAGCACCCCACCGATCAGGTTCGGCACGTTCACAGCCGCTGCAACCCCCGCAACGTCAGCACCAGCAGGGCGAACCCGCCGATCAGCAGCAACAGATAGGCCAGGTCGGCCATCTCTCAGAACCTCCTCGGCGTCGGCCGGGTGGCCGCGCGGCCGCAAGCATGCGACCCGCTGCGGGCCACGACCACAGGTCCTGACGGGTTCCTAACGACCTTGTGACGACCTTGTGCCGCGCGTCATCACGCTCAATGCCCCCGGTCAGGGAGGTGTGAGGATTCAGCGACCAGCCGTCAGGATCCCGTGAAGATCCGCCCCGAGCGCCGGCCGCGATCACATGCTGGACAGGTGCTGCTTGCCTCCCCGCCGTCTGTCCGAGACGACCCACATCCATCGGTGACGGGACCGCATCCGCCGATCGGCAGCGGAATGGCCTTTGCGCTGGGATTGCCCGCAGGCACCGTGGCGACCTTCGCCGCTGCGGGGCTCGGCGCCCACGACGCGCCCCTGTTCGGACTGGCCGTCCTCACCGCGACGGCCGTTGCCCTGGCGACACTGACGAGCGCGCCAGGTGCGATCGGGGCCGCCATCCAGTTCTGGGCCCTGTGGGACGGTTTCCTGGTCAACAAGTTCGGCGAGCTCACCTTCACCCACGCCGACTGGCCGGGCCTCGTCGCTCTCCCCGCATGTGCGGCCCTGGCCAGCCTCGTCGCAGCCAAGCTCCGCGCAGCGGCTTCCCGGCAGGAGCAATGCTTGAAACCTGTGGATCACGAGGGGCCGTACCCTCCCGGTGATCGTGAAGCTGTCGAGCAAGACCGGCGCTGCCAGGCTCGTCGGGAAGGTACGGCCCGTGTTCACCGTGGTCTCCGAGGAGCTCAACGGCCGCGATGACCACCCCACCGGCGGTGGGGATCGAGCGTCGGCATCGTTGATCGACCAGATCGGGCGAGAGGGCGCCCGGCGGATGCCGGCCGAGGCGTTGCAGGCCGCGAGGTCGACGCCTACATCGCCCGCGTCGTCACCGAGCACGACGAGACCGGCAGCCGACTGGTGGTGAGCAACGGCTACCACCAGCCACGCGAGGTGCTCATCTCGGCCAGCGAGGTCTCGGCCAGCGAGGTCGAGGTGTCGTCGCCGGGCGCGGGATCCACCTGCGTACGACCAACCCGATCGAGTCGACCTTCGCCACGGACAGGAACCGAAGCAAGATCACCAAAGGACCGGGATCGCGGGCGGCCAGGCTGGCCATGGCCTTCGAGCTCATCCAGGCGGCCCAGCGGTCCGGTCTACAGGGTTCGGCTGTCGTCGCCAGCCTCGCTAGGGTCGCGGCCGTTCAGGCTGGTGCGGAGTTCGTCTTCCAGCTCGCGGATCCGGGCGTGGGCCACGTCGAGGTCGTCCTGCAGGCCGACGATGCGCCGCGCGGCATCCAGCGAAAGGCCCTCATCGAGCAGGGCGCGCACCCGGGTGGCCAGCGCGAGCTGACGCCGGGAGTACAGCCGATGCCCGCCGGGGGAGCGGTGCGGGTGCAGCACCCCGGCCGCGTCGAGGCTGCGCAGGAACGCGGGCTGCACGCCGAGCAGCTCCGCGGCCCGTCCCATCGTGATGGACGGGTAGTCCTCGTCGTCAAGCCGCTTCACGCTCACCTGTCGCAGCATCTCACGTGAAATCTATGATGCAAGTTTACTACTGTCATTGCTACAGATCCTGCCGAACTCCCTGCGAGTGCGCTGGGTGGCGCGCGTCGCGGCTCCCGCGAGCTTCACCAACAAAACGGTGGTTTCGTTGGTTTAGTGTTCAGTTAACTGAACTTAGAACTAGTTAGAACGTTGAAAACATAGAAACTGATACGATCGGTTCGTGATCGACGAGCCCGCACGCTGCGGTTACAGCCGTTGCCGCGCCGAGTTGCCCGCGCCCGGCCCTCAGGGGGGACGCCGGCGGTCCTTCTGCCGCGACACCCGGTGGCCCGGTGGACGGACGTGTGCGCAGATGGCCCGCGCCGAGCGGGAAGCGCTCGGCGCTCTGGGCCTGGACTCCGGGACCAACGCGTTCCAGCTGGACGCCGACCGGCTGCGCGAGCATGTGGGCGCCGTCCGCGCGCCGGTTCAGGCGCTCAGTGAGGCGCTCGCCGGGGTGTCCGCCAGGCTCGACGAGGTCCAACGCGACGCCGTCGCCGCGGTCGAGGCGGCGAACCGGAAGGTCGCCGACGCGGACCGGGCCCGCATCGCGGCCGAACAGGCGCGTGAGGAGGCACAGCGGCAGGCGCGGCAGGGCGCGGAGGCTGCGGAACGGGCCGCGCAGGAGCGTGCCGAGGCCGTGCAGCGCGCCTCGGCCGCGGCGCGGCAGGCCCTCGAGGCGACCGAGGCGCTGGGCGCGGCGAAACAGACGGCCGAGGACGCCGCGGCCGGGCGCCGGGCGGCCGAGCAGCGCGCCGCGACCGCCGACGAACGGGCGGTCGCCGCCGAACGGGACGCCCGGGCCGCTGCGGTCGCGGCCGAGCAGGCCACCGGGGAGCGCGACGCCGTGCGGGCGCGGTTCGACGAGCTGCGCAGCTCCCTCGACGCGCTGCGCGCGGAGTCCGGCGAGCTGCGTGGCGCGCTCGCCGCCGCGCGCACCGAGACCTCCGCGGCGCTTGCCGCTCGGGACGCCGCGGCCGCGGCCCGGGAGCAGGCCGTCAGCGAGCGGGACGCCGCCGTGCGCGATGCCGCGGAACTCGCTGTCGAACGCGACCGCGAGCGTGCCGAGCTCACCGGGCAGATCCGATCCGCCCGCGACCGCGCCGAACGCGAGGCCGCGCTGCGGGTTCGCGCGGACGTCGAGGCGGAACGGCTGCGCGCCGAACTCGATCGGGCCGGGTCACCGCGACCGCTGCACCCGGACGACCTACGCGCCCTGGTCCGTGCGCTGAACGGGGGCGACGACGCGGCCGAATAGGCCCGGAATGACGGGTCCGGCCGGAATACGGCAGAAAGGGGCCGCGGGTGAGACTTCCGCCAGGTAGGCGGGTCGGGCGGCGGGCCGACGAGGAAGGCGGCGTCAGTCAGGTCTTCGGCCCCGGGGATCAATGGAACCGTGGTCGGCGCTGAGATTGATCTTGCTGGCTACTCGTCCTCCGGGCGCTGGGGGACCTGGGCCTGGAGGCGTTCCCGAAGGTCGGTTTCCTCGGGCGTCAGCGGGTCGTCGGGGTGCCGGATACGGACGGGCTTGGGCCGGAAGCGCCTTCTCCAGCTCGGGCCGGACCTTGACCTCGCCAGCTCCTGGCGGGCGTCGACGTCCTCGCGTACCCGATCCGCACCGGCCGCTCGGTCCGAGGTGCCGGGACCACGGCGAGCGCGGCCGGAGATGGGTCCCGCCCCTTTCGAGCCACAACTGCGCGCTCAGCTGACGGCAGCGCCGAACCACCTGGGCAGCCGGCTGAGCAGATCCTGCTGATCTTCACCGACCCACGCCACGTGGCCGTCCGGCCGCAGCAGCACGGCGGGCACGTCCAGTTCCTCGCTGACGTCGACGACGTGGTCGACCCGGTCTGCCCAGCCCGCCACCGAGAGCCGGCCGGTCTGGTCGAGCAGCAGCCCGCGGCCGCCGTGCATCAGCCCGTAGAGGCGCCCCCGCTTCAGCCCCACGTCCCGCAGCCGCCGGCCGAGCAGCTCATGCCCCTCGCCGAAGTCGTAGCGGACCCCGATCGCGGTGATCTTCTCGATCAGGTACCGGTTCACCTCCTCGAAGTCCATCAGTTCCGCCAGCAGCCGGCGCACCGCCTGGGGGCCCGGCTCGAGGGAGATCAGCTCGGACTGTGCGCGGGTGTTGTTCAGCACGTCGGCGGCCACCGGGTGCCGTTCGGTGTGGTAGCTGTCCAGCAGCCCCTCCGGTGCCCAGCCCGCGACCTCGGCGGCCAGTTTCCAGCCGAGGTTGAACGCGTCCTGGACACCGAGGTTGAGCCCCTGCCCGCCCAGCGGCGGGTGGACGTGCACCGCGTCGCCGGCCAGCAGCACCCGGCCGGTCCGGTAGCGCTCGGCCAGCCGGGTGGCGTCGCCGAACCGGGACAGCCAGCGCGGTGAGTGCGCGCCGAAGTCGGTGCCGGCGAACACCCGCAGCCGCTGCCTGAGCTCCTCGAGGGTCGGCGGGACCGTGCGGTCCTCGGCCACCCCCTCGGCCGGCACGACGACGCGGTACACCCCGTCCCCGAGGGGCCCGGCGCCGAACCCATGATGGGTCTTGCGGACTTCCGCGACGATGGCGGCAACCGTCGCCGGATCCTCGGTCACCTCCATCTCGCCCAGCAGCCACTCGGCCCTGGCGGGCTCGCCGGGAAAGCCGACACCGAGCAGCCTGCGCACCGTGCTGCGGCCGCCGTCGCAGCCGACGAGGTAGCGCGAGCGCAGCTGCGTGCCGTCGGCCAGCTCGGCGGTCACCCCGTGGTCGTCCTGGCTCAGCCCGACCAGCTCGCAGCCGCGCCGGATCTCGGCGCCGAGCTCGGTGGCGCGCTCGGCCAGCAGGCGATCGGTGGTGGTCTGCGGGATGCCGAGGACGTAGGGATGCGCGGTGTCCAGCCGGTCGGGCGACGGCTTGGTGATGCCGGCGAAGAAACCACCGACCGGGTACTGCTGGCCGAGCGCGAGGAACCGCTCCAGCAGACCGCGCTGGTCCATCACCTCGACGCTGCGCGCGTGCAGGCCGAGCGCGCGGACGATCCTCGTCGGCTCCGCCTCCTTCTCCAGCACGAGCGCGTGCACGCCGGCCAGCCGCAACTCGCCGGCCAGCATCAAGCCGGTCGGTCCGCCGCCGGCCACGATCACGTCAATCATGAAACCCCCATTCAACGAGGTTGGATTTCGGCCAGCTGCTCCGCGCAGTCCGGCGGCGCGCACACCGCACCTGGGCGCCGAGTGCTCGTAACCGCACCGCGAGTCCCACCGGCGGTTCGACGTCCCGCGCGACCCACACGTCGACAAGAGCACACGTACTTCGCGAATCCCTGATTTCCGTAGGTTCTGGCTTCGGCCGGAGATTCTGCGGCACGACCCGGGTCTTGCCGCAAGGCCCCCGGTGCGCTATACGTTGAGAGTGGCAAGAAGTGGGTAGCCTTCTTGCCTTTGCCCTACGCCATCCGCTGTGGACGGACAAGCTCCTCCCGAAGCGGTGACGCGCCGCGTACGGCGGTGCCGCCGCCAGATGAACACACCTGGGGCTCATCCCTCCTCGTCGACGTCGGCGGTGGTCGGGTCGCGCAGGGGCCACAGGCCGCCGCCAGCCGGGGTGGAGGCGCGGAAGCGTTGCGGACGGTGCACATCTGCACCGCGAACCCCAGATGGTGGGCCGTCGTCCGACGCAGCACGATCAGGTCCCGGTCCATGTCGTCCAGGAGGAAGAACCGCTCCAGCTCCGGCCGCGCCGGCTCCTCAACGAACCGTCCGTACGCCGCCGCCTGCTGATCCCCGGGGCTGGGTGAGGAGCACCGGCCCGCGGATCCGCCCGCCGAGCAGGCACGGCAGCAGCTGGGCGGTGCCGGACTGCCAGCGGATCCATTCGGTCGCGCCGCCTTTGGCGATGACGCGGGCGCGCTTGTCGGCCGGGGCGAGGTCTTCGATGTCGAGGGTGAGGATCTCCTCTGCTCTGGCGCACGACTCGTAGCTGCACCGTGGCCAACGCCGATCCGCCTTGCCGCAGTAAATGCGTACACCTCGACCACGGCCGCGCACCGGCGGCCGCGAGGTCAGTGTGGCCGCGGCTCGGCTGCTGCCGCAGTAGATACCGGATTTCCTGCAGCAGGTCGAAGCCCGACAAGGCACCGAGGCCGAAAAATGTCACAACTTCGGGTGGTGCCTTGTCTTCAAGGGAAAGCACCATGCGGAAGGAAAGATCATGCGAGTCTTCGTCACGGGAGCGACCGGGGCACTGGGACGGCACCTCGTTTCTGGGCTGGTCGCGGCGGGTCACGAGGTCACCGCCACCACGAGGACGCCCGGCAAGGTCGCGCAGCTGCGCGAGGCGGGCGCGGACCCGGTGGTCGTCGACGGGCTGGATCGCGAGGCGGTGATCGCGGCGGTGCGGGCCTCCGCGCCGGAGAGGAAGGAACTCGGCTGGGAGCCGCGGTACGGGAGCTGGCGGGAGGGATTCCGTGCCTGGGTCAACGGCCAGCCGGGCGCCGTGATGTACGACGCCGAAGGGCACGTGGTCAGCTTCATCCACTTCACCCGGGCCCGCCGCGACGAGCTTGGCGCGGCCCGCAAAGCACCGATCAACTACCGTCGAACCACAACCGAGGACCAACGATGGTCACTACCCGCTCATGGTCGGATATTTCATCGGCCACCTGGTTCATTTTCTCGGACACACCTCACCGCGCTCGTGAAGCCGCGGCGAATCCACCCGCCAGATCCCCAGGATCGATGAATCCCGGGCCCTTGCGGCGTCAACACGGGTGAGGACCGGACAACCACCAAGGAGCCATCAGATGCCCACCCGAGACACCGCCCCCGTCGGCGCACCCTGCTGGGTCGACCTGACCAGCTCTGACGTCGGGCGCAGCCGGGCTTTCTACTGCGAGCTGTTCGGCTGGACAGCCGAAGAACCCGCCGAGAAGTTCGGCGGTTACTTCAGTTTCCTGAAGGACGGCATCCTGGTGGCCGGATGCATGGCCAGGCAGCCCGGCGAGCAGGCGCCGGATCTGTGGTCGGTGTATCTGGCCACCGACGACGCGCGAAAGACACTCGAGGCCGCCGCGTCCAGCGGCGGCGAGGTCCACGTGGACGCCATGCCGGTCGGCGACCTCGGTACCATGGCGTTGATCACCGATGTCGGCGGCGCGTGGATCGGCCTCTGGCAACCCGGCCGCCACCAAGGATTCCGGGTCCTCGATGAGCCCGGAGCCCCGAGCTGGTTCGAGCTGCACACCCGCGCCTACGAGGCCACGATCGGCTTCTACCGCAACGTGTTCGGGTGGGACACGCACGCCGTGAGCGACACCCCGGAGTTCCGCTACACCACGCTGCGGCAGGGCGAGAGCTGGCTGGCCGGCATCATGGACGCCTCGGGAACACTCCCCGAGGGCGTTCCCGCCCACTGGTCGGTCTACTTCGGGGTGGACGACACCGACGCCGCGCTGGCGAAGGCCGTCGAGCTCGGCGGCTCGATCGTGGTGCCGGCCCAGGACACGCCGTACGGCCGCCTCGCGGCGGCCATCGACCCCACCGGGGCGCAGTTCAAGCTGGTCGGGCCGAACGAGACGACGCCGGCGGGCTGACCGGCGAGGTTGCGGCCGCTCCCGCCGCGGTCGCGATCACGTACCGGAACGCGTTGTCCTGCCACGAGCTGCCATCGCGCCGCAGGCTGTCGGCGAGTGCGGCGCGAATGGCGTCCGCGACGGGTCTCGCAGTGTCTCGCCTCGGCCCACCTCGCCACCGCGACGGGCGCTCCGGGAACGGCCACGCCGAGCAGCCCCGCGGCGGCGTCGAGCCCGGTGACCGTCGCCCCGCGCTCGTGGGCGAGCCGCAACGCGAGCCCGGCGCCGCTGCTGAACCCATCTCATGCCTCCGGAGGGACGGACCCGACGAGGTCTCGGACACGGTCGGAGAGGATGACGCGATTCTGTCGCGGGTGGATCCGGGAGTTCCTCTGTTCCGCGGCTGGTTTCCGGCGGGCGGCATACGCCGCGGCCTCGGCCCGGGTGCGCAGGCCGAGCTTGGCGAGCAGGTTCCCGACTTGAGCTGCGCACGAGGCCCAAGTGCACCCGATCGTGTCGACGGTCCGGGTTGTGTTGTACACCACAAGACAACGAAGATCGCTGCCACTCAACCGCACGAGGAGGACCATGCGTACCACTGCTCTTCGCTTGCTTGCCGGAGGCGTCGCGACCGCCGGGTTGCTGGTCGTCGGGGCCGGAGTCGCCAGCGCGGACCCCAGCTGCCTGCAGCAGAGTGTCACCGGCGTCGTCGCGGATCCGCTCGCAGCGATCACCGGTGTGCTGGGCGACCCACTCGCCGCCGCGCAGGCCGACCTCGCCTGCGTGCAGCAGGTGCTCGGGCACTGAGCTCCCCACCGGTCGGTGGCGCGCCGCGCGGTCCGGCCGCCACCGGGTACTGCTGGCGGCGGCCGGACCGCTCAGACCATCGGACCGGACGCCAGCACCCGCACCGCCTCGGCCACCGCCGCGCGGCGGGCCACCCGCACCGCGGTCTCGATGGGCCGCAACGCTTCCCGGCGGGCGGCCGCTGCTGAGGCGGACAGCGCGCCGCCCGGCTCATCCATCGCGGCCGCGGCGAGGATCGCCGCGACCTCATCGGCGTGCTGCAGCACGCGCAGCGCCCGGCCGGGCATCCCGGCCGGCCACAACGATCGGGGCCGGGCACGCAGCGCTGCGGCGATCTCCTCGCGGACCCCGGGGCGATGCCGCGCCACACCCAGCGAGGTCAGAATCGACGCGGACTGCCGCACCTGCTCGCGCAGCTCGTACTCGGCGTAGCTGAGCGCCACGAACTCGGTGGGCGGGGTGGTCTGGGAGACCGGGTAGACCGTCCAGCGCAGCACCCCGTCGGCGACGGGCGTCGGCACCACCCCGAGACCCGCGTCGACGAACAGCGCGCCCTCGCCTGCGGCGGTCGCCTCGCGGCTGAACGGGCCGGGTCCGGGCAGCCCGCGGATGTCCCCGGGGGCGGGAAGCACGAACCGGGCGTGGCCCCGGGGCGCGGTCCGGCGCAGCGCCGCCAGCAGGAACGTCACCGATGACGCCGGTGCCCCCGGGGCGGGCAGGTCGGTGGCGGCCGCGGTCTGCGGGTCGGCGGCCAGCACATCGTGTGCCTGCGCCCAGGGCTCGAGCGCGTCGAGGACGTCATCGGGCGCGGCGGCTCCGGCCAGCCACGCCGAGGTCCAGACAGTCAGTGTCGCCGAGGGACAGGGCACGTGCGCAAGGCTAACGAAGGCGCTCCGAACCCGACACTTCCGCCGCCCCGGCTCGCCGCGGCAGGCGGAGCGGTTCTCGCCACCGAGCGTGTCGGTCCGCGAAACCGGCGCGACGGCCCGGTAGAAGGACCGGGTGGCTTTGCACGCGCACGACTACCGCGGTGCCTTCACCGCCGACGGAACCCGCAACCGGGTACGCACCCGGCTCCCGGAGCTGCCCGCCGAGGCAGGTCTGGTCGTCGAGGACCCGGTGAGCGGGTTCTGCGGCGCTGTCGTGCTGGTCGACGTTCGCGAGGTCACGCTGGAGGACCGGAACGGACGACGCCGGGTGTTCCCGTTGCGCGCCGGCGGGTTCCTCGTCGAGGGTGGGCCCGCGACGCTCGTGCCACCCCGGGCGGCGCCCACCGGAGCCGCCCGCTCCGCCTCGGGATCGGTGAAGCTCCACGGCGCGGCGGCGCGCACGGCGCGGGCCAGCCGGATCTGGGTGGAGGGCATCCACGACGCCGCGCTGCTGGAGACGGTGTGGGGGCACGACCTGCGGGTCGAGGGGATCGTCGTGGAACCGATGCACGGGATGGACGATCTCGTCTCGGCCGTCCGCGAGTTCGGCTCGGCGCCGCAGCGGCGGCTGGGCATCCTGGTCGACCACCTGGTGGAGGGCTCGAAGGAGATGCGAGCCGCCCGCGCGGTGAGCGGGGCGGACGTGCTGGTCACCGGGCACCCGTACGTCGACGTCTGGCAGGCGGTGAAGCCGTCGGTCGTCGGGATCCGGGAGTGGCCCGCGGTGCCGCGCGGCACCGACTGGAAGACCGGGGTCTGCGCCGCGTTGCGCTGGGGCGAGCCCGCTGACGGGGCTCGCCGGGTGCTCGGTGCGGTCCGCAGCTTCCGCGATCTGGAGGCGCCGCTGATCGGCGCCGTCGAGCAGTTGATCGATTTTGTGACTGCGGAAGGCTGATCTCTGGCAAGATCAGGGCATGGCGGCAGTGATCTGGCTCATCGCCGGAATTGTGCTGGTCGCTGCGGAGGTGCTGTCCGGCGAGTTCGTTCTGCTCATGCTCGGCGGCGGCGCGCTGATCGCGGCGCTCGCCTCGGTGTTGGGCGCGGGCCCGGTGGCGGGGGCGATCGTGTTCGGCGGCGCGTCGGTGCTGCTGCTGTTCGCGGTCCGCCCGGGTCTGCGCCGCAGGTTGAACCGCGCGATCGACAACACCGCCATGCATTCCGACGCGCTCCTCGGGCGGGAGGCGGTGGTCGTCGAGCGGGTGCAGGGCGACCACGGCGGCGGCCGGATCAAGATCGACGGCGACATCTGGTCGGCCAGGGCCTACGACCACCAGCAGGTGATCGAGCCGGGAGCGCGGGTTCGGATCGTCACGATCACCGGCGCGACGGCCATGGTGCTCGCCGAGGACTGACCCGCGGCCGTTACGGTGCGGCCCGCACGGGCAGTCGACGAGGAATGAGCAACCGCAGCGAGCTGCGGAGAAGCGGGGGAGGGGATCGAGGTGGCCGATGGGGCGGTAGTGCTCATTGTCGTTGTCCTGATCGTGTTGCTGGTCGTGGTCTCGGTGGTCAAGGCGGTGCAGATCATTCCGCAGGCCACCGCCGCGGTCATCGAGCGGCTGGGCCGCTACAAGACGACGCAACCACCGGGCCTGTGCTTCCTGGTGCCGTTCATCGACAAGATCCGGGAGCGGATCGACCTGCGCGAGCAGGTGGTGTCCTTCCCGCCGCAGCCGGTGATCACCCAGGACAACCTGACCGTCAACATCGACACCGTCGTCTACTTCCAGGTGACCGACCCCAAGGCCGCGGTCTACGAGATCTCCGACTACATCACCGGCGTCGAGCAGATCACCACCACGACCTTGCGCAACGTCGTCGGCGGGATGACGCTGGAGGAGACGCTCACCTCCCGCGACCAGATCAACACCGTGCTGCGCGGTGAGCTCGACGAGGCCACCGGCCGCTGGGGGATCCGGGTCGCGCGGGTGGAGATCAAGGCCATCGACCCGCCGCCGTCGATCCAGGAGTCGATGGAGCGGCAGATGAAGGCCGACCGCGAGAAGCGCGCGATGATCCTCACCGCCGAGGGCCAGCGGGAGTCGGCGATCCGCAGCGCCGAGGGGCAGAAGCAGTCGCAGATCCTCACCGCGGAGGGTGCCAAGCAGGCGGCGATCCTCAACGCGGAGGCCGAGCGGCAGTCCCGGATCCTGCGGGCGCAGGGTGATCGCGCCGCCCGCTACCTGCAGGCGCAGGGCCAGGCCAAGGCCATCGAGAAGGTGTTCGCCGCGATCAAGTCGGGGAAGCCGACACCCGAGCTGCTGGCCTACCAGTACCTGCAGACGCTGCCGCAGATGGCGCAGGGCGACGCGAACAAGGTCTGGCTGGTGCCCAGCGACTTCGGCAAGGCCCTGGAGGGTTTCACCCGCATGCTCGGCGCACCCGGCGAGGACGGGGTGTTCCGCTTCCAGCCCAGCCCCGATGACGGAGTGCACAGCAGGCCCGAGCAGGACGACGAGTCGATCCGCGACTGGTTCGACACCTCCAGCGACCCGGAGATCGCCCGGCAGGTGGCGGACGCGACCGCGGAGGCCCGCCAGCAGCTGCCCGCGCTCGGCGCCGAGCGCTCCGCGGTCCCGCCCGGGCTCGCGCAGCGCCCCCCACACGCGCCGGAACCCGCACCGCAGCAGGTCGGTGGCGCCGATGAGCCGACCCGCGAGCTACCGGCTCCGGTCGCGCCGCCCGCCGGGGAGCAGGCGCCGCCCGCCCCGCAGGCCCCGCCGCCATCGACCGTGGGCGGGGCCGAGGGCAACGAGGGCCCGCGACCGGGCTACCCCTCACCCCCGCCGCAGCGGTAGGCAGGGCCGAACCGACGGATCTCGTCGCCAGCCGCCGCGTACCTGGTGCTCAAGTGCCGCGGAGGGTGAACCCGTAGGGCAGCTCAAGACGGTGGCGGCGCAGCAGGTCGGGGTCGGCCAGCAGCTCGCGGGTCGGGCCGTCGGCGACCACCACGCCGTCGTCGATGACGATGCTGCGCGGGCACAGCTGCAGCGCGTACGGCAGGTCGTGGGTGACCATCAGGATCGTGCGGTCGAGCCCGAGCAGCACCTCGGCCAGCTCGCGGCGGGCCACCGGGTCCAGGTTGGACGACGGCTCGTCGAGCACCAGGATCTCCGGATCGCAGGCCAGCACGGTGGCCAGCGCGACGCGGCGGCGCTGCCCGCCGGACAGGTGCAGCGGGGAGCGGTCGGCGTGCTCGGCCATGCCGACCGCGTCGAGCGCGGCGTGGACCCGCTCGTCGAGCGCATCGCCGCGCACCCCGAAGTTGGCAGGCCCGAAGGCGACGTCGGCGCGCACGGTCGGCATGAACAGCTGGTCGTCGGGGTCCTGGAACACGATCCCGACCCGCCGCCGGATCTCGTGCAGGTTCGCCTTGGTCACCGGGAGGCCGCCGACCGCCACCGAGCCGTGGCCGGGGGTCAGGATGCCGTTGAGATGCAGCACGAGCGTGGTCTTGCCCGCACCGTTGGGGCCCAGCAGGGCGACCCGTTCACCGGCGGCGATGCTCAGGTCGATGCCGTGCAGGGCCTGCGTCCCGTCGGGGTAGGTGAAGGCCAGCCCGGACACCGCGAGCGAGAGCGGACGGACCGGCTCGGCGCCCGCGGCCACGGCCGGCTCCGGCGCACGCGTCACGCGATCACCCACCCGGTGCAGGCCAGCGCCGCGGCCACGGCGACCGGGGCGAGCCCGCGCAGCCAGTCGCGCCGGGTCGTCACCCGCTCGGCGAGCTGCGGCAGCTCACCGGTCCAGCCGCGCGAGAGCATCGCCAGATGCACCCGCTCGCCACGCTCGTAGGACCGGATGAACAGGCTGCCGACGCCGCGGGCGGTCGCGCCGACCTGCCAGAGGAACCGCGGATCGTGGCCACGCGCGATCCGGGCCAGGCGCATCCGGCGGGCCTCGGCGACGATGACATCGACATAGCGGAGCATCAGCGTCGCGATCGTGGTGACGAGAGCCGGGGCACGCAGCCGCTGCAGGCCGAGCAGCAGCTCCGGAAGCGGTGTGGTCGCGGCGAGGGTGAGCGAGGTCAGGACGCCGAGGGTGCCCTTGACGAGGATGTTCCAGGCGCCCAGCAGGCCGGGTTCGGACACCGACAACCCCAGCCAGTCGATGCGCGGGTCCGGGCCGGTGATCGGCAGCAGGACGGCGAGGACCACGAACGGGGTCTCGATGAGCGCGCGCCGGGACAGCCAGCCCGGTGGGATGCGGGCGATCGACCAGATGAGGGCGAGCAGCAGCAGGTAGCCGCCGAACACCGCGAACGCCTCGCGCGGCGTCGCGACCACGCAGACGACGCCGAGGAACGCCGCGACGACCTTCACCTCGGCCGGCAGACCGTGCACGGCCGAGGTGCGCGGCAGGTACAGGGGATGCGCGTGACCGGCGCCCACCGCAGGGTCAGTCCTCGCGGGTGGGCGGGTGCGGGCCGCGCCGCCGCAACACCCAGAACACCCCGCCGGCCAGCGCCAGGGTGGCCATGACGCCGATGACCCCGGCGAGGCCGACCGTTCCCTCGCCGCCGCGCACCGTGTAGTCCGCGAGCGGGCCCGCGGCGAGGGCGTGGCCCTGCGCGTTCTGCGCGATGCACTGCCCGTCGAGCTGCTCCCGGTCGGCGATCTCGGTGATCTGGCAGCCGTGCAGCGTGACGCTGTCGAGGCCGTCGGGGGACGAGCTGGCGAAGTAGGAGAGGACGCCGGCGACGAGCAGGGCCACGGCGAGGAAGCCGAGCAGGAACCCGGACCTGCGGGTGGTGCCCGCGCGGTTCATCGGGCGCTCCCCTCGGCGGCGCTTCCGGCGCCGGGCTTGAGCACCGGCGGTCGCTGTGTGCCGCGCAGCAGGTAGACCAGGTCGGGGCGGACGGCGGCCACCGCGCCGACGGTGGCGGCGGTGATGATGCCCTCGCCGATGCCGATCAGCGCGTGGAGCCCGACCATCAGGCCGAACACGGTGCCCAGCGGCGCGCCCGCGGCTCCGCCGATCGCGTACTCGGCGACGAAGCCCAGCGAGGCGACGACGGTGCTGGCGAAGGCGGCGAGGAACGCGGTCGCGAGCAGGCCGCCCCGGCCGCGCACCGCGAGTCCGCGCAGTCCCCGGGCCACGAGGTATCCGATGAACACCCCGAGCACGGCCATGTTGACGATGTTCATCCCCAGCGCGGTGATCCCGCCGTCGGCGAACAGGAGCGACTGCACGATCAGGACGATCGCGATGGCCACGCTGCCGACCCACGGGCCGACGAGGATCGCCACCAGCGCCCCGCCGAGCAGATGTCCGCTCGCGCCGGGCAGGATCGGAAAGTTGATCATCTGGACGGCGAACACGAACGCCGTGACCAGCCCGGCCATCGGGGCGGTGCGGTCGTCGAGGTCCGCGCGGGCCCGGGTCAGCGCGACGGCCAGCGCCAGCGCCGCGACGACGCCGAAGGCCAGCGCCGTCGGTACGTTCACCAGCCCGTCACTCATATGCATGGCGACGATCACGAATCGCTCCTCCCGCGATGCCGCCCCGCCGGGGCGCACACCCCAGTAAACACGACCTGGGTGCTATCGCAAATAGCCGGCGACAAGCGGACGGGTGCGGATGGAGAGGTACCGACTGCCCGATCAGTCAGGTGACTCGGCGGCGAGCCCCTTCTCCTCCTTGCGGGCGTTGAACCGAGAGATGGCGAACAGCGTCTGCCTGCGCGCCCGGCCGGCCGGGGCCAGCACCCGGCCGAGGGCGAGGTCAATCCCGCGGACCTGGTAGTAGGGCGACTCGCCGAGCTCCTCGATGAGCAGGCGCTGGTCTTCATAGATGGCCTGCTCGTTCTCGGCGGACACCGAGCCGCGGCCGATCCGGAACGCGGCCAGCGTCTCGGGAAGGCCGAGGAACTCGCCGTACTGCAGCAGCCGCAGCCACAGGTCGAGGTCCATGACGAAGCGCCGGTCGGCGCGCCAGCCGCCCGCGGCGAAGAAATGGTCGCGCCGGAACAACACACCGCCGGGTTCGCCGATAGGGTTCGCGCCGTTGCGCACGACCTTGCGGGCCACCTCGACGCTCGTGCGCACGCCCAGCAGGCCGCCGAGACCGCGCCGGGGGACGATCACCCGGCTCTGTTCGTCGACCATGTGGCGGCGCGCGGCGACGACGGCGAGCCCCGGGTCGGCCTCCATGGGCCCCACCTGGAACTCCAGGCAGCGCGGATGCAGCAGATCGTCGGCGCAGACGAGCTTGATCAGCGGGGCCCGGCACAGCTGGATCACCCGGTTCCAGTTGTCGGGCTGGGAGAGCAGCGTGGCGTTGCGCTCGACCCGGATCCGGGGGTCCGCGAACGAGTGGATGATCTCCAGGCTGGCGTCGGTGCTCGCGTTCTCCAGCAGCACGATCTCGAAGTCGCGGTAGGTCTGGTCGAGGACGCTGCGGATCGTCTCCGCCAGGAATCGCTCCCCGTTGTAGACCGGGATGCAGACGGACACGCTCGGTTGCGGCAACATCGCGCAACCCCCCTCTGTGCGCTCGGTGCCGGACGACACAGGGTCGACGTATGGCAGCTGTTCGCCGCCAAACCGTACTCGGCCGGACGATTGAACCGGCAATGGCCTCCGTACCGCCGCTCGGGGTATACGACGCGACCGTTCGGCGACGATCCGCGGTTACCGGGCGGTCGCGCCGACGCAAGGCCACCCCCTCGGGAGGGACGCTGGTCCGAACGGTGCGCCCGGACCGCAAAGATGATCACGTAACGGAGTGGGCCGGTCGGCAGATAACCCCCGTGATGGCGAATGTTGTAGGTGACGATCAGGCGCGGCGAGCGCGGCCCGGTTCCGGTGAGCGCGAGCGTCCGAGCGGTGCGGCGGTGGGGAGATCAGCGATGCGACGTCATGACCCGCGGGTGTCGGTGGTGGTTCCGACGCGGAATGAGGCGCGGAACCTCGAGGTGGTGTTGCCGGCGATCGCGGCGGTGCGGCCTGCGGTGCATGAGGTCATCGTCGTCGATGGGCATTCGGTGGACGGGACGGTGGAGACCGCGCGGCGGGTGCTGCCGTGGGCGCGGGTGATCACACAGACGCGCCGGGGCAAGGGCAACGCGATGGCGTGTGGATTCGCGGCGGCCACCGGTGATGTGCTGGTGATGTTCGATGCCGACGGGTCGGCGGATCCGGAGGAGATCCCGGCGTTCGTCGCGGCGTTGGTGGCGGGGGCGGATTTCGCCAAGGGCAGCCGGTTCGTGGCCGGTGGGGACAGCGAGGACATCACGTTGTTGCGCCGGTCCGGGAACGCGGGGCTCAACGGGGTGGCGAATGTGCTGTTCGGGACGGCGTACACGGATCTGTGTTACGGATACAACGCGTTCTGGGCGGACGTGCTGCCGGTGCTGGAGCTGCCGGAGGTGGCGGCGCCGGGGCCGGCCGAGGGGATGTTGTGGGGGGACGGGTTCGAGATCGAGACGGTGCTGAACTGCCGGGTGGCGGCCGCCGGGTTGCGGATCACCGAGGTGCCCTCGGTGGAGCGGCGGCGGATCTTCGGGGAGACGAATCTGCGCACGTTCGTGGACGGGGCGCGGGTGTTGCGGACGTTGCTCGCCGAGCGGCGGCGGGCGGATCGGCGGCGGGCGCAGTTGCTGGCCCGGGCGCGGGCGGCGCGCGCCGGGACCGCCGAACCGCAGCAGCCACCGGCCGCGTCCCGGATGCCACAGCGCAACCCGCTGCCGCCTACCCAGGCACCCGTCGGCGAGCGTGTCCTGGTCCCGACGCCCGCCGCCGGCATCCCCACCCTGCCGGCGGAACCGGGTCCGCCCCCCGCGCTGCGGCGCCCGTCGCCGAAGCCCCGTCCCCGTCACGATGGGTGACCTCGACCTCGAACGGGTCTGATGGCCGCCGCCCGCGTGGTGGAGGCGAATTGCCCGGCAACCCCCGCCCTACACTCTGAGCCGGGCCGGGTCCGTCGGGGCATCCGGCCGGCCCCCGAGTCCGGCGACGAACGGAGCGATCTGCAGTGAGCGTGCCCACCGCGGCCGAGCTGACCCGTGCGCGCACGGCACGGCGGGTGGTCGCGCTGCTCCTGGTCGTCGCGGGCATCGCGGCCTGTGTGCTGAGCCTGTTGACCGTCACCGGCGGCGTCGTCGGCGAGCTGCGCCTGCTGCTGACGATCAGCTTCCTGCTGCTCGGACCCGGCTGGGCCGCGGCGGGGTTCCTGCGTCGCGCACCCGCGGCGCACGTGTGGCTGCTCACGATCGGCACCGGCGTGGCCACGACGCTGCTGGCCGGCCAGATCATGGTGAGCTCCGGTTTCTGGCATCCGGCTGCGGCGCTGTACGTGATGACCGTGGTGAGCGTGCCGTTCCTGCTGCGGCACGCGGTGGTGGCACAGTGAGCACCGGCAGCGGCGGCCCGGCACGCGGTCGACCGACGAAACGACCGGCCCGGGTCACCCGGTGACGACATGGAAGCCGTCCGCCGGCAGGGCACCGGTCGGGGCCGCGGGCACGCCCGACCACGGCCGGCCGGCGGGTGATGATTCCCCGACCGTGCGGATCTCCGCGCGCGGGCGGCCGGTCGAGGACCTGCCGACCGAGATGCTCCCCGCGGTCGACCCCGGGAGATCCAGCGGCAACGGGGGCGTCGGCGACGGTCTCGCGCTCTCGCTGAGCGCCGCGCTCGGACCGATCGCCGGCCTCCTGAGCTGGGTGATCGCCGCGCGGGTCATGCCACAGGCGGAGTTCGGCCAGGCATCGGCCGTGGTGTCGGCGTTCATCCTCGTCGCGGGCGCCGCGCAGCTGAACCTCGGCGTCGGCATCCTGCGCTGGCTCCCGGGGTCGGGGCGACGCGCCGGGCGGCTGGTCTGGTCCAGCCTGCTGTTGATCATGCCGCTGTCCGGGCTGATCGGGCTCGTCTACGTGCTGGTCGTTCCGGAGCTGGCCCGCACCGCGGCCGGACCGGACGGCAGCCTCGCCCTCGGGGTTGTGCTGTTCGTGCTCGCCGCCGCCGGCTGGGGCGTCTTCGTCGTGCACGACTTCATCCTGGTCGCGATCGGCAAACCGTGGTGGGCGGTCTGGCGCAACGGGCTGTTCGCCGTGGTCCGCATCGGGCTGCTGGTCGCCCTCTGCGCCTATGCCGGGCTCGGAGCCCAGGGCGTGGTGCTGTCCTGGGTCGGGCCGATCGTGGTCTGGATCGCGGCGGGATCGGCCGTGATCTGGGCGCTGGTGCGCCGCTACGGCCGCCGCGCCCTGGGCGGTGTGCTGCCCGGCCGCCGCGAGGCGGCGCGCTTCCTCGGGCCGACCGCGATCTCCCAGATCGGGACCACGCTGCTGTACAACCAGGTCACGCTGCTGGTGATCCTGCGCTACGGCCCCGAGACGGGCGCGGCGTTCTTCGTCGCCTGGCAGGCGGTGACCGTCATCGACATCGGGGCCACCTTCTTCATGAACTCGCTAGCCATCCACGTGGCCCGGGAGCCACACCGGCTGCCCGAGCTGGCCGCCGCCGCCCGCCGCCGGTTGCTGCTCCTCTTCCTTCCGGTGCTGGGACTGGGCGCGCTGCTCGCCCACCCGGTTCTGTCGATCTTCGGAGAGGGCTATGCCGAGGTCAGTACGATCCTTCAACTGCTGCTGCTCGGTCTGGCGTTCCGCCTCGTCGTCGCGCACGAGCTGGGGGTGCGCCAGGCCGCGGGCAGGGCGATGCAGTACGCCACGCTGCAGCTGGTCAGCACCCTGCTGGTGCTGTTGGTCGTCATCGTGATTCCGGTCCGCGACGGCAGCCCCGACCAGGCGCTGCTCCCGATCGCGATCGGCTATGTCGCTGTCCAGGTCATTTGCGCGGTCGGCGTCCGGATCCGGCGCCAGACCAAGCTGGAGGTTCGCCCGTGAGTGGGCTCGCAGGGCCATCGTTTCACCCAGCGTCGCAGCGGCGGCCGAGGAGTGCCCGGAGGGAGGGGCCATGACATCCACCGGCACCCGCTCCCCCGGCGATGGCCAGCGCCACGGCGACCTCGACCCGCCGACCACGCTGATCCCCGTCACCCCGCCGGCCGAGGCCCCGACGACGGCCCTGCCGGTGCAGCCGCCGAACCAGCCGGTTCCGCCGCCGAGCCGCCCGCAGGCGCAGGACACCGCCCCGGTGGCGGGGTGGTGGCGCTGGCTCTCCCCGGTACTGGCGGCGCTCGCCCTGCTGCTGCTGCCCGTCGCCGCGGCCACCACCGACCTCGACGCCCTCGACGGCTGGGGCCTGGCCAAGATTCTTCCGCCCGCGGCATGGGCGTCGCTCGCCCTGGCCGTCGCGGCGTGCGTCGCCGAGCTGTGGTCGCCACGTCCGCGCATCCCCATGCTGGGCGTCGCCACCGCCGTGCTCATCCTGTGCAGCGTCGGCATGCCCTCGGTCGTGCAACCCACCGCGCGGTTCACCACCGCCTGGCTGCTGGCCGGTTTCACCGACGCGATCGCAGGCACCGGTGTCCCGCCGACCGGTATCGACGCGCGCTTCTTCTGGCCTGCGTTCTTCGCCCAGTGGGCCTTCTTCCGGGACGCGGGCGGGGCGACCCAGCTGGACGAGGTGCTGCGCTGGTTCCCGCCCGTGGTCGTGGGCGTGTGGGCGATCGGCGTGTACGCGCTGGCCCGATCGATGCTCGGCGGCACCCGGACGCCGTGGGTGGCGGCGTGGCTGTTCGTCGGCCTGAACTGGATCGAACAGGACTACTACTCCCCGCAGGCCACCGGCATCGTGCTGCTGCTGACCGTGCTCACGTTCTGCCTCGGCCCGCTGGCCACCCGGCGGACCGACGCGGCGGGGGTTCCGAGCTGGCCCGCCGCCCATCCCGACGCACCCAAGCTGCCGCTGCTGCGCCGCTGGGCCGTCGCCGCGATGACCCCGCCGAACCGCCCGACGCTGCCGCCGCGCCAGCTGTTGCTCATCTACTTCTGCGCGGCGCTGTGCCTGCTGGCCGTCGCGCCCGCGCACCAGCTCACCCCGTTCGCGATCATCGGCCAGCTGGCTGTGCTCGCCGTCGTCGGCCGGTTCCGCGGCCGCGGGCTGGTGATCGTCGCGGTGCTGGCCGTCATGGTCTATTTCCTCATCGCGGCCCGCGACTTCTGGATGACCCAGCTCAGCCTCATCACCGGCAGCGGTGATGAGGAGGGCGCGCTGCAGGCCGGGATCGCCGACCGGCTCACCGGCGACACCGGCCAGGTCGTCGTCAAGCTGCTGCGCATCGCCGTGCCCGGCCTGACCTGGCTGCTCGCCATCGCCGGTGCCTGGGTCTACTGGCGACGCCGCCGTGATCTGGTGCCGATCGCGCTGGCCGCGGTGCCCATGGCCTTCGCGGCGCAGGGCTACGGCGGCGAGGTGTTCCTGCGCATCGTGCTCTACGGGCTGCCGATCCTGACGATCCTGGGTACCGACGCGCTGCGTTCGCTGGTGCGCCGCAACCGGGCGTGGGAAAAGGTGCTCGCGGTCGGCATGCTCGTCACCTTCGGCACGCTGGTGCTCATCCGCGGCGGCAACGACGCCTACATGCTCGTCACGCCCGAGGACGTCACGATGACCCGCCAGGTGTATGCCGAGGCGCCGCCGGGCAGCAAGGTCATGCCGCTGAGCAACGTCGGCCCGTACGGCCTGGAGGGGATCGGCGAGTACCACCGCGGCTCGAACGTCGACGGCTGTGTCCACCTGGCCAACGACCCGCTGCGCTGCATCGACGAGGAACTGCCCGACTACCTGCTGATCTACCCGTCGATCGAGAACGAGGGCGTGTACCTGAACGACAAGCCGCCCGGCTGGTCCCAGCAGCTGGTCCAGGAGCTGGTCGCGACCGGCAACTACGTGGTGCAGTACCAGCACGGCTTCAACGCCGTGCTGGTCAAGCGCGGCATGCCCGGGTGGAACACGCCGCTGGGCGGTGATCTGCCGTGAGCGGGGCCGGTTGGGTCTGGACGACGTTCGGGGTGCTGCTCGCGCTGATGGCCGCGCGGGCCTGGGTCGTGGAGACCGGCTACCGCAGGCTCGGCCGCACGCCGGTGAAGGTGCAGGTCCTGACCGGTGCTGTCGCGGTGGTGCTGGTCGGGCTCGTCGTCCTGCTCGCCGCGAACGGCGGGCTGCAGCTGGCCGACATGCTGATCAACGGCCAGGACACCACCGCGGCGACGGACCCGGCCGCCCCGGGAGACCAGGCGCCGCCCGCTCCCGACGCCCCTGGACCCGGCGCCCCGCCCCCTGCCGCACCCGGCGCCTGAGCAGCGCCGGCCCACCCCGACGGCGCCCGCCCTGCCCGGTTCGTGACCAGCGGCGGCGAGGCCTGGCCGAGGGAGTGTGCCCGATCAGCGCGGAACGCCGACGGCGACGTACTTGATCTCGAGGAACTCCTCGATCCCGACCGAGCCGCCCTCGCGTCCCAGACCGGACTGCTTGACCCCGCCGAACGGCGCGGCGGGGTTGGACACCAGCCCGGTGTTGAGCCCCACCATGCCGCTCTCCAGCCCCTCGCAGACCCGCAGCGCCCGGTTGAGGTCGTCGGTGAACACGTAGTTGACCAGGCCGAACTCGGTGGCGTTGGCCGCGGCGAGCGCCTCGTCCTCGTCGTCGAACACGCTGATCGGCGCGACCGGCCCGAAGATCTCCTCGTGGTTGAGTCGCGACTGCTGCGGCACGTCGGTGAGCACGGTCGGCCGGTAGAAGTAGCCGGGCCCGTCCACCGGCTCCCCGCCGACCTGCACGGAGGCCCCGTGCGCGACGGCGTCGGAGACGAGGTCGACGACCTTCGCCAACCCCTTGGCGTCGATCAGCGGGCCGACCTGCACACCGTCCTCGGTGCCGCGCCCGACCTGCAGCGCGCCCATCCGCTCGGCGAGCTTCGCGGCGAACGCCGGGGCGACCGAACGCTGCACCAGGAACCGGTTGGCCGCCGTGCACGCCTCACCCATGTTGCGCATCTTGGCGAGCAGCGCGCCGTCGACCGCGGCGTCGAGGTCGGCGTCGTCGAACACGAGGAACGACGCGTTGCCGCCCAGCTCCATCGACGTCCGCAGCACCTTCTCGGACGCCTGTTCGAGCAGCTTGCGGCCCACCGCGGTGGACCCGGTGAACGAGATCTTGCGGGCCCGGCCGTCGCGGATCAGCGGCTCCATCACCCCGCCGGCGTCGCTGGTGGTGATGATGTTGAGGACGCCGTCGGGCAGCCCGGCCTCCTGCAGGATGGAGCCCAGCGCCAGCATCGACAGCGGGGTCTGTCCGGCCGGTTTGATCACCATCGCGCATCCGGCCGCGACCGCCGGTCCGATCTTGCGGGTGCCCATCGCCAGCGGGAAGTTCCACGGGGTGATCAACAGGCATACCCCGACCGGTTGTTTCATCACCAGGAACCGGTTGGCGCCGTTGGGGGAGACGGCGTAACCGCCGTCGATCCGGACCGACTCCTCGGCGAACCAGCGGAAGAACTCGGCGGCGTAGGTGATCTCGGCGCGGGACTCGGCGAGCGGCTTGCCCATCTCGCACGTCATCAGCAACGCGAGGTCGTCGAGCCGTTCGGTGATCATCTCGTAGGACCGGCGGAGGATCTCCCCGCGTTCGCGCGGGGGCATCGCGGCGAAGCCGTCCTGGGCGGCGGTGGCGGCCGCGAGGGCGTCCATGCCGTCCTCGGGCCCGGCGTCGGCGACCTCGCAGAGCGCCTTGCCGGTGGCCGGATCCTCCACCGGGACCGTCCTGCCGGACGCCGCCGCCCGCCACCGGCCACCGATCAGCAGGTCCTTGGGGGCTCCGTCGAGCACGGCCTGCTCACGGTCGGAATCAGTCATGCCGCGATGCTGCCACCGCGTCCGGTCGCGTGCAGCCCCCGAAGCCCCGCGGGGTGCCGGCGATACCGAGAGCAGGGGCGGGGAGGCGAAGATGGGCCCGTGACCGAAACGCTGCCGAGGCTGCCCACGCTGGTGCCGCCACCGATCGAGCTGCCCGAACGGGCCGCCGCACTGCGGGCGGAGGTCCGGACGTTCCTTGCCGGGGAACGGGCTGCGGGCGCCTGGCATCCGCGGGCCGATGTCTGGCTCTCCGGCTGGGACGAGCGCTTCTCCACGGAGCTGGCCAAGCGCGGCTGGCTGGGCATGACGATCCCGGCCGAGTACGGGGGGCATGGCCGCACCGCGCTGGACCGGTACGTGGTCACCGAGGAGCTGCTCGCCGCCGGGGCGCCGGTCGCGGCGCACTGGGTGGCCGACCGGCAGATCGGGCCGTCGCTGATGCGGTTCGGCACCGAGGAGCAGCGGCAGCGGTTCCTGCCGGGCATCGCGCGCGGCGAGGTGTACTTCGGTATCGGCATGTCCGAGCCCGACTCGGGCTCGGACCTGGCGTCGGTGCGCAGCCGCGCGGAGCCGGTCGACGGCGGGTGGTCGCTGACCGGCACGAAGGTGTGGACCTCCGGTGCGCACCGCGCGCATGCGTTCTTCGCGCTGGTGCGCACCTCGCCCCGGGATGAGCGCAATCGGCACGCGGGCCTGTCCCAGCTGATCGTCGAGCTCGATGCGCCGGGGGTGACGATTCGCCCCATCCCGCTGCTCACCGGGGCGCACCACTTCAACGAGGTGGTCCTCAACCGGGTTTTCGTGCCCGACGCGATGGTGCTGGGTGAGATCGGCGCGGGCTGGCACCAGGTGACCAGCGAGCTGGCGTTCGAGCGGTCCGGTCCGGAGCGGTTCCTCTCGACGTTCCCGCTGCTGGTCGCGCTGGTCGGCGAGCTCGCCGGAACCGAGTTGGACCGGGGCCGCCGGCAGGCGCTGGGCGGGCTGGTGGCCCGGTTGTGGACGCTGCGCCGGATGTCGCTGGCGGTGGCGGGCTCGCTGGAGTCCGGGCTGGCGCCGGAGCTGGCGGCCGCGCTGGTGAAGGATCTGGGCACCCGCTACGAGAACGAGGTGATCGACGCTGCGCGGCTGCTGGTGTCGATGCCGCCGGATCCGGGCGCCGAGCACGGCTATGCGCGGTTGCTGGCCGATGCGGTGTTGCACGCCCCGGGTTTCACGCTGCGCGGGGGGACGAACGAGGTGCTGCGCGGGATCGTGGCGCGGGGATTGGGGCTGCGGTGAGGAACGAGCCGAGCATGCGGGGTGAGCACCGGCACGAGCTGCGCGAGCTCGCAGAGACGATCTTCGCCGATGCTCGGTCGCGGGCGTCCGCGTCGGAGACCGGGTTCGACGCCGGACTGTGGACGACCCTGGAACAGGCCGGACTCGCCCGGCTGACGTTGCCGGAGGCCGCGGGCGGCAGCGGCGGCTCGCTGACCGATCTGGCGGTCGTGCTCGAGGCGGCCGGGGCGTATGCGGCGCGGGTGCCGCTGGTCGAGACCGATCTGCTGGCCGGGTGGCTGGCGCACGCCGCGGGGCTGGAGGTGCCGGCCGGGCCGCTCACCGCGGCCACCGCCGAGCTCACGATCCAGCCCACCGGCGACGGGGCCACCGTCTCGGGCACGCTGCCGCGGGTGCCGTGGGCACGGGCGGCCACCGCGATCGTGGTGCTGGCCGGCGACCGTGTGCTGGTGCTCCCGCCGGCAGCGGTGGAGATCACCGAGGGCAGCAACGTCGCCGAGGAGCCCCGCGACACCGTGACCGTCGCCGACGTGACGCTCGGCCCGGGCGCGGTGGCCGCGGCACCCGACGGTGCGACGGCCCGGTTGGGGCTGCGCGCCGCGCTCGGCCGGACGCTGCTGCTGGCCGGTGCGGCCCGAGGCGCTCTCGCGGAGTCGGTGCGCTATGCGGGGGAGCGCGTCCAGTTCGGACGTCCGATCGGGAGGTTCCAGGCGATCCAGCAGCAGCTCGCGCTGGCCGCCGCCGAGGTGGCCGCAGTGGCGGCCGCGTCGGCCGCCGCGGCCCGTACCGCGGCGGCCGACGGGTTCGGTGCCGACACCACCGCGTTCGCCGTCGCCGCGGCGAAGGCGCGGGCGAGCGAGGCGGCCGGCGTCGTCGCGCGGATCGCGCATCAGGTGCACGGCGCGATCGGGTTCACCCGCGAACACGCGCTGCGGCTGGTCACGACGCGGCTGTGGGCCTGGCGCGACGAGGACGGCAGCGAGGCGAGCTGGAACGACGAGCTCGGCGCCCGGGCGCTCGCCGCGGGCGGGGAGGGTCTGTGGCCACTGGTGACGGGCGCGCCGTGACTCACCCGAGGGGCTTTGTGGGTGATCGCACACACATCGTGGTGCCCGCACACCCATTCGGTCGCCTGTGTGAGCACCACGACGCGTGTGTGAGCACGCCACGACACCGAGGCCGCGGCGGCGCGGAGCCGATCCGTCCGGTACCGGTCGCTCTTTGCCGTCCGGGCCGCGATCGTGCGGACCGGGCGAACGGGACACTGTCCGTATGGCACCCACCTCGGACGTCGTCTCGACGAGGCTCGCGGCGTTCCTCGCCGACCTCGACCGGGCGACGCCGTATCTGGTGCTCGACCCCGACGTCGTCGCGGCCCGGTACGGGGAGCTGACCGCCGCGTTCCCGGGCGCCCAGGTGCTGTACGCGGTGAAGGCCTGCCCCGAGCCCGCGGTGCTGCGCACGCTCGCCGCGCTCGGCGCCGGGTTCGACGTCGCGAGCCTGCCGGAGATCCGGCTGTGCCTCGACGCGGGCGCCGACCCGGCGGTCCTCTGCCTCGGTAACCCCGTCCGCGGTCCGGAGACGACCGCGGCCGCGCACGCCGCCGGGATCCGCCGCTTCGTCACCGACAGCCGCGAGGACCTCGCCGATCTGGCTCGGCACGCGCCGGGCGCCTCGGTGCTGGTTCGCGTGCTGGTCGACGACGGGGGCTCGGCCACCCCGTTCTTCGGCAAGTTCGGCGCGCTGCCCGCGGAGGCGGCGGAGTTGCTGCGCCGCGCCGGTGCCGTGGGTCTGCGTGCCGCCGGGGTGACCTTCCACGCAGGGTCGCAGCAGGTCCGGCCCGCCGCTTACGCCCGCGCGGTGCGGATCGCGCTGCGGGTGGCCGGGGCGGGCGGGCTGCGCCGCCCGGTGCTGGACATCGGGGGCGGGCTGCCGGTGGGCTATCGCAGCACGGTCCGCCCGCCCGCGGAGTTCGGCCGCGTCGTCGACGAGGCGGTGGCCGGGGTGGTCCGCGCGGGCGTCGTCGATGGGGCGGAGCTCGTGTTGGAGCCGGGCCGAGCCCTGGTCGCCGAGGCGGGGGTGCTGCGGACCCGGGTGCTGCGGGTGTCGCGGCGCCCGGGGGTGGATCACCGGCGTTGGGTCTACCTCGACGCCGGCCGCTACCAGGGCCTCGCCGAGACCGAGGGCGAGGCGATCGACTACCCGCTGCGGGTGCCGGGGCGGTCCGGTCCGCGGGGTCCGGTGGTGCTGGCCGGCCCGACCTGCGACGGCGACGACGTCCTCTACCGGCGCAGGTCGTATGCGCTGCCGTTGACGCTGCGCGCCGGTGACCACGTCGACCTGCTGCACACGGGCGCCTACACCGCCTCCTACGCCTCGGTCGGGTTCAACGGGTTCCCCCCGCTCCCGGTGCACGTCACCTGACCCGGTGAGTGCGTAACAGTGTTCTAACACTGTTACGCACTCACGGGGGTAGGCTGCCGGCACGTGTCCAGAACGCTCCCTCTCCCCATCGGACGGCACGTGCTCGCCGAGCTCACCGGTGTCGACCCGGCCGTCCTCGACGACGTCGAGGCGCTGCGCACAGCCCTGACCGACGCGCTGGTCGCTGCCGGGGCCCAGGTCCGCAAGGTGGTCGCCGAGGTGTTCGCTCCGCAGGGGGCCACGCTCGTGGCGCTGCTCGCCGAGTCGCACGCCTCGATACACACCTGGCCCGAGCACGGCACCGCCCAGGTCGACGTGTTCACCTGCGGCGAGCATGCCGACCCCGAGCTCGCGGTCCGGCTGCTGGCCGGCGCGCTCGGCGCCGCGGACATCCGCCTCGACACCGTCGAACGCGGGGGCCCGCCGCGTACGCTCACCGAGCCGATCAGCCCGGGGCTCGTGCGGCGCTGGGAACTCGGGCGGGTGCACCACCGGGCCAGGACGCCCTACCAGCAGGTGCTCATCGCCGACACCGCGCACGGCGTCACCCTGTTCTGCGACGACGAGCGGCAGAGCGCGGCGGCGACGCAGCTGGTCTACCACGAGGCCCTGTTCGTCCCGGCCGTCCTGCTCGTGAAGCGGTGCGAGCGGGTACTGGTGATCGGGTCGAGCGAGGGTGTGGTGAGCGAGCTGGCCGTCGCCGCGGGAGCCCGCCACGTCGATCACGTCGATATCGACCCGGACTGCGTGCGGGCGTGCGCGCGGCATCTGCCCTACGGCTACACCCCGGACGCGCTCGCCGCCGCGGAGCGCCACGACGGCCCGGTGCACGTGCACTACGGAGACGGGCGGCAGTGGGTGGAACACACCGGCGAGCGTTACGACGTCATCGTCGTCGACCTGCCCGACGAGCGGCCCGATGAGCCGGATGCGCAGCTCAACCGGCTCTATGCGGCCGATTTCCTGGGCCGATGTCGGGATCGGCTGGTGCCCGGCGGCGTGCTGGTGTCCCAGGCCGGCAATCCGGCGCTGTGGCGGGCGGACACGCTTCGGGCGGCCTGGCGGCGCTTCCGCGAGGTCTTCGGCGCGGACGGCGTGGTGTATCTGGGGAGTGACGAGCACGAGTGGTCGTTCCTGTTCGGCTGCCCGGCACCGCCGCCGGACCCGGTGGCCGTGATGCGCGAGCGGCTGGCCGGGCTGGCGTTCCGGCCCGTCTCGATCGACACGATGACGCTGCAGAGCCGGACCGTGCCGCCGATATCGATACGGGAAGACCGTTTTTTCCCGATCCACCCTTTTCGACACCCCTGACGTCCAATACCGGATTCGCTCGCTGCTGCACCGTTCTCGGGAGATCTCCGATCTGGCGGTGAAGTGATATTGCTAGGGTCCGCTTCGTGCAGGTGGGCGAGACGACGACTCCGATTCCCCAACAATCCGTCCCGGATTCCGTTTCTCGACACCGTCGAATTCCGTGGCTGCGCGGCTGGCGGGCTCCGGTGCATCGGGACGGGCTCGCCCTGGTGCTCAGCTCCGCGCTCACCTCGGGCGTGGGGCTGCTCTACTGGGTCGTCGTCGCGCGACTGTTCCCGCCGGAGGTCGTCGGTGTCAACCAGGTCGCGCTGTCGACGATGATGCTGCTCGGCGGCGTCTCGCACCTCAACCTGACCTACGCGTTGCTGCGCTTCGTCCCGGTCGCGGGCCGGGCCTCGCGGCGGCTCGTGGTCGCCGGCTATCTCGTCACGGCGCTGATCGCCTCGCTGGTCGGTGGCGTGTTCGCACTCGGCGCCCGGATCTGGGCGCCGCAGCTCCTCGAGGCGGTCGGCCAGCTGAACCTGCTCGTGTTCTTCATGCTCGCGACGCCGGTGTGGGCGATCTTCACCGTCCAGGACTACGTCCTCACCGGCATCCGGAAGGCGACGATCGTTCCACTGGAGAACCTCTCGTTCTCGCTGCTGAAGATCGTCCTGCTCGCGCTGGCCGCCTGGTTCACGGTGCAGGGTGGCATCGCGGTCTCCTGGGTCGCCGCGACCGCGGTGGTCGTCCTCGGGGTGAATCTCTGGCTGCTGCTGTGGGCCCTGCCCGCGCACGGCCGGGAGAACGCCGGCAAGGCCGTCCCGATCACCCTGGGCTCCATCGCGACCTATCTGCGGGCCGACTACGCGGGAGCGGTGTTCTGGCAGGCCGCGATCACGGGGCTGCCGGTCCTCGTGCTCGCCCGGCTCGGCCCCGGGGCGGCGGCGACCTACGGGATCGTCTGGCAGATCGGGATGGCGCTCTACCTGGTGGCCTCGGGCATGGGGCAGTCGATGGTCGCGCACACCGCCACCGACCCCGGCGGGCTCGAGGCGGCTCACAAAGCCCTGGTGACCAAGGCCCTGACCCTGATCGTCCCGGTCGTCGCGGTCCTGGTGCTCGCCGGCCCGGTGGCCCTGTCGATCTTCGGCCCGCACTATGTCGAGTTCGGTACCGGCGCGCTGGTACTGATCGCCTTGTCCGCCGTGCCCAATGTGATCACCGCCGCCACGGTCAGCTCGGCGCGGGTGCGGCAGCGGATGGGCGTGTTGTTCGCGGTCCCGGCGACCATCGCGACGATCGTCATCGTGCTGTCCTGGGCGCTCACGCCCTATCTGGGGATCACCGGGGTGGCGCTGGCCTGGCTGATCGGGCAGACCATCGTCGCCGGAGTCATCCTCGTCGTCACCGCCCCCTGGCTGCCGCCGCTGCTGGCCACCCGCATCGACGCCCTGCGCAGCGCCGCCCTGCTGCGCCGGGTCGGCCCGGACGCGGTGCTCACCGCCGGGGTGGACGACCCGGACCGCTGGGTGCTGCGCGAGCGGCTCGCCGGCGGGTCCGAGTCGGTCGTCGTCAGCGTGCAGCCGCAGGATGGGCCGGGTGCCCTGCTCAAGGCCTGCGACACCGTCCGCAGCGCGGCCGGGCTGCGCCGGCAGACCGAGGTGCTCGCCGCGTTGCACAGCGACGAGCGCATCGCCCACTGGGCCGTGCTGATCCCCAGGATCCTCGGCGCGGGCGACGTCGGGGGCAGCTACTGCGTCATGGAGTCGCGGATGCCGGGCGAGCCCGGCATGGCTGCGCTGCACGACCCGGCGCGGCGGCGGCTGTTCACCGCCAGCGCGATCAGCACGATCAGCGAGCTGCACCGGTGCACGTCGACCACGCTCGTGACGGGCGACGACCAGCTCCGCCGCTGGGTGCACGACCCGATGGACATCGTGCTCGACGCGCTGCCCCGGAACCTGCGCAGCAGCGCCTGCCGGATCGCCGACGAACTCGACCGGCGCCTCCGCGGCCGCCCACGGCCGTCGGATGGACGCACGGGGACTACGGCCCGGTCAACGTGCTGACCAGACCGGACGGCCGGATCTCGGCCGTCGTGGATTGGTGCGAAGCGGACGAGCACGGCCTCCCGGTACTCGATGTGCTCGTCTTCCTCCAGCTGTCGCAGGTGATCGCCGACGGCGAGGAGCTGGGGCCGATGGTGTTGCGCCGGCTGGAGCAGCCGCTGCCGCCGGGCGCGCAGCTGCTGGCCCGCGCGCAGCGGACGCTCGGCGGCGAGCCACTCGACTCACCCACGCTGGCCGTGCTGGGCTGGCTGCAGCACGTCAGCAAGACGATGGCCAAGTCGCGGGAGTACGCGGCCAACCCGGTCTGGAACCGGCGCAACCTGCGCGCGGTGGTGCGCGGCGCGGCGACGTCCTACGCGGCGGCCGGCCAGGCAGGACGCGGTCACACCGGGGCATAGCCGGGGTCACCGCCGCGTTCAGCCTCACCCGATGGCCCAGCCTCACCCGATGGCCGCGCCGAGGGCCAGCCCCAGCAGGTAGGTCACCGCCGCGGCGGCGGCGCCGATCGCGAGCTGGCGCAGGGCGCGGCGCAGCGGCGGCCCCCCGGACAGCAGCGCAACGGTACCGCCGGTGAGCATCAGCGCGATCCCGGTCAGCACCGCCGACACGATCACGGCGGACCCACCCGTGACGCCGAACAGGAACGGCAGCACCGGTACCACGGCGCCCAGTGCGAAGAACAGGAAGCTGGACGCCGCCGCGCGGATCCCCGACCCGACGACCTCACTGCCGTCGCCGCCGGCCTTCCGGGGGGGCGGATCGGGATGCGGGCGGCGCAGGACGGCATCCGCGTGCCGCTCCGCCTCCTCAGGTGGCATCCCCCGGGCTCGATACACCAGCGCGAGCTCGTTGGCGTCGACGTCCAGCTCGGGAACGAGCGATCTCGTCGACTCGTCGGGCTGCGCCGCGTCCAGCAGTTCGCGTTGCGAGCTGACCGAGACGTACTCGCCCGCGGCCATCGACAACGCCCCCGCGAGCAGCCCGGCCAATCCGGTCAACACCACGGTCCGGCCGGTCGCCCCGCCCCCGATCACCCCGAGGACCAGCGCGACGTTGCTCACCAATCCGTCGCTGGCCCCGAAGACCGCGGCGCGCAGGGTCCCGGACATCCGTGCCCGGCCCCGGGCGGCCAGCCCGCGCACCACCTCGCCGTGGATCCGTTCGTCGGCCGCCATCGCCGGCAAGGCGTCGACATCGGGCTGGTAGAGCCGGGTCTCGGCCTGCTGCATCAGCGCCAGCACGAACACCCAGCCGAACCGCCGGGCGAGGCTGGCCAGCAGCCGCATCCGCAGCGAGCCCCGCCGCGGCCGCCCGACCTGCTCACCGAGCAGGCCTTCCCAGTGTGCGGCGTGACGCCCCTCGGCGTCGGCAAGGCCGAGCAGGATCTCGCGCTCCTCGCCGTCACGGCGGGAGGCCAGCTCGCGGTAGACCCTGGCCTCCTCGCGCTCGTCGGCCAGCTGGCGTCGCCACCGCCGGATCGTCGCGGGTGATGGATTCGGCGCGGACCTGGCTTGCTGATCTCCCACGGTCGGCATCCTCCCAGGGTGGTCCGGTGGTCAGGGTGCGCGCCGGTCGGGCAGGGCGGCGCGGCGGCGACGGCCGAACCGGCCGAGGGCGGCGACGGCGCGCGGGGGCAGGCCGGCGAGCAGGCCGCGCTGCGGGACGCCGCGCACCTCCTCCGGCCCGGCTCCGACCTCCGCGAGCACGTCGTTGGCCGCCAGCACCCCGGCCGCCGCGGCCCGCTCCATCAGCCCGCAGACGAACGGGAGCTCGACGAAGTCGCCGGCGACCCGCACCCCGCGGGCGTCGGTGCGCACCCCGGGCCGCAGGCCCGCCGAACCGGGTGGGAAGGCCGGCGCGACGGCCTCCATCCGCTGCTGCAGATGCACCAGGGGGGTCTGCGCGGTCTCGGGCCACAGCGCGGCGAGCTCGGCGCGCATCCGCGTGGTGGCGGTGTCGGCGTCGGGCGCGTCGCAGGAGTACGAGTGCAGTTCCACGACCGCACCTCCGGTGCGGGCCGCCCAGTCGGCCGACGGCTGTTCCAGACGCGAGTAGACGGTGATCGAGTCGAGGGTCGGTTCCCGGCTCACCGCGCTGAACGTCGCCCGCTGCGCCGCCACGTCGCGTCCCAGCCACAGCCGGGTGACCGCGTACGGCGGTGCCACCCGCAGCGCCGCGGCCTGCGCGGCGAGCCGGGGCGCCGCCGCCGCGGCGGCCGGGGAGGCGGCCAGGACCGCACGCAGCGCGCCAGGGTCGAGCGCCAGGACGACGTGCCGGGTCGTCAGCTGGGAGCCGTCGGCGAGCGCGAGCCGCCACCGCGCATCCGCGGGGGCGAGCGAGACGAGCGCGGTGCCCGGCCGCACCCGGGCTCCCCTGGCCCGCAGGTAGCGGGCGAACGGGTCCCAGATGCAGCTGAGGTGGTCGGTGCCGGGCGCGTCGAAGCCGATGCCCTCGGGATTGCCGAGGAAGTAGTAGTGGAACATCGCGATCAGCTCGGCGGCCGACAGGCCGTCGGCCCCGGAGAAGAAGGACCGGGCGAACGCCTCGAACAGCATGGCCCGCGCCCGGTCCGACACCCCCAGACCGGCCAGGAAGTCGGCGGCGCTGAGGTGGTCGAAGGCCGGTGTGGTGCGGCCGCGTTCGAAGGTGAGCAGTTCGGTGCCGAGGGCGACGTCGGCGTCGCGCAGGTCGCGCACGGTGAGGCTGGGGGAGCGGGCGAACAGCGCGAGCAGGTTGAACGGCGGCGCGGCGGGCAGTCCGGTGAGGTCCTCCGGCGGCCAGCGCCGCGAGATCACCGGGTAGCCGCCGATCGGGCGCAGGAAGCCGAGCTCGGGATCGATCCGGCGCAGCACGGCACGCCAGGTGTAGTAGTGCCGGAAGAACGCGTGGAACCCGTGCTCGACGATCTGTTCGGTGCCGTCGGGCAGGGTGTGCGGCCAGGCGCCCAGCCGTCCGCCGAGGGTGGGTTTGGCCTCCAGCAGGGTGGTCGCCACGCCCCGCTCGGCCAGGATCGTCGCGGCGCTGATCCCGGCCACACCGGCCCCGACGACCACGGCCTCCGTCCCCGCCGGGGCCTCCCGCGCCACGGTGGGGTCGGCCGGCACCAGTACCCGAGGTCGCATCCGCAGCGGCGCCGCTCGGCCGATCAGCTGGTTCACGGCCCGAGCCTAGGTGCGCCGCGCCGCCGGCCCGGACACGGTGGCCGGGAGGGGCCTGCGCCGCACGGGTGTCCCCTGGGAGACACGCAGATCCAGCGACTCGCCCGCGGAAACACCGCGGCTCGCGGGCGCTCGGTGGTCAGGCCTCGGTGGTCAGGCCTCGGTGGTCAGGCAGAGCCTCGGTCGTCGGGGTGCAGCTGGGGGGCGTTGACCCCGCAGTGGGCGCAGCGTTCGATCGGCAGCCGCTGGGCCGGCGGCTCGCCGCCGAACGACACCCTGAGCGCCGCGAAGGCGATCGCGGCCGCGGCGACGAGCAGCCCCGCCCCGATCAGCATGGCGGTCCGGAACCCCGGGTCGAACGTGGCCGGGTCGGAGTAGCTGGCCCCGGTGATCCCGGCCAGGCCCGGGATCACCGCGACGGCGAGCAACCCGGCCGCCCTGGCGACCGCGTTGTTGACCCCGGACGCGGCGCCGGCGTGCCGTTCGGCGGCCGCGTCGAGCACGGTCGCGGTGAGCGGGGCGACGATCAGCGCCAGCCCGGCCCCGAACACCCCCACGGCGGGCAGCACGTCGGCGAGCCAGGTCGAGCCCGGCCCGATCCGGCGCATCAGCAGCAGTCCGGTGGCGCCGATCAACGATCCGACGGCCAGCGGCAGCCGCGGCCCGAGCCGCTGGGCCAGCGCGCCGACCCGCGCCGAGAACAGCAGCATGATCACGGTGATCGGCAGCAGCGCCGCGCCGGCCTGCAGCGGGGTGAACCCGGAGACGGTCTGCAGTTGGAGCACGAGCAGCACGAACACGACGCCCAGCGCGCCGTAGATCAGCAGCGTGACGACGTTCGCGGCGGTGAAGACCGGGTTGACGAACAGCTCCGTCGGGATCAGCGGATGCCGGGAGCGTCGCTCGACCAGCACCAACGCGGCGAGCCCCAGCAGTCCGACGGCAAGGGCGGCGAGCAGCGCCGGGGTGGCCCCGCCGCCGATCCCGGTGAGCGACCAGGTGAGCGCGGCCAGCCCGAGCACGGCGAGCGCGGTGCCCGACACGTCCAGGCCCGGTACGGCCTGTGGATCGCGGGTCTCCGGCACGTGCCGCAGCGCCACCACGATCACCAGCGCGGCGAGTGGCAGGTTGATGAGGAAGACCAGTCGCCAGCTCCACTCCACGAGCCAGCCGCCCAGAAACGGCCCGATCGCCGCGCCGAGCCCGCCCAGCCCCGACCATGCCCCGACGGCTGCCGCCCGGTCGCCGGGCCGGAAGGACGCGGAGATGATCGCGAGGCTGCCCGGGGTGAGCAGTGCGCCGCCGACGCCCTGCAGCGCCCTGGCCGCCACCAGCGCCTCGATGTTCGGGGCGATGCCGCAGATCAGTGACGCCAGCGCGAACCACACCACACCGGTCACGAAGACCCGGCGGCGACCGAAGCGGTCGCCGAGCGACCCGCCCAGCAGGATCAGCGAGGCAAGGGTGAGCGCGTAGGCGTTCACCGTCCACTGCAGGCCGCTGAACCCCCCGCCGAGGTCGCGGCCGATACGCTCCAGGGCGACGTTGACCACCGTCGAGTCGAGCATGGCCATGCTCGACCCGAGGACGGTGGCCAGCAGCACCCAACGGCCCGAGGACGTGCCCATCCGCAGTGGTTGCGGGCCCGGCGCGGCCATGGTGGCCAGGGTAGGGCCGGCCGGCGTCGGCCCGCCGGGCGGCCGCCCGATGCGCGCCGCGGACGTCGCCGGCCGGCCATCGCCCTGGGGCGCACCCCGCGTGGCCGGTCCATCACCGTATGGTCGCGAGGTCGTTGATCGGTCAAACGACGCTGATCAGTTGGGACGGCGCGGGAGGCGCGGATGGGCGCACACAGCCGGCGGCCGGGGCGTCGAGGTCACCTCGTGGCGCGGACGGCGGTGGTGGCGGTCGCGGTCGCGGTGGGCGGTTCCGTCCTGGCCGGTATCGGCGCCGCGCAGCCCGTCGCGCCCGGTCTGGTGCCCGGCACCCCCTGCACGCCGGCCGCTCGCGCCTGCGTCGACGTCGCCGGCCGCGTGGCCTGGCTGATCGACGGCGAGCGGATCGTGCGCGGACCGGTCCGGGTGCAGACCGGGGACCACGAGGACCCGACGCCGCGGGGCACGTACGCGGTGCAGTGGAAGGCCGAGCAGTACACCAGCCGCGAGTACCTGATCCAGATGCCCTATTCGGTGTTCTTCGCCCCGGGTGGAATCGCCTTCCACGAGGGCCGCCAGGACACGCCGTCGGCGGGTTGTGTCAAGCTGGTCCACGATGACGCGAAGGCATGGTTCGACTACCTCCAGGTCGGCGACGAGGTCCAGGTTAGGTAAACGTAACCACCGGCTTTCTACCCGGGGTAGAATGCCTGTTGTGCCGAGCCTGGGTGAGTTGGAACGCGCTGTGATGGACGTGTTGTGGGCCGCGTCCACACCATTGACCGCCCGCGAGGTGCAGGACGGGCTGGGGTCGCGGGAACTGGCCACGACGACCGTGCTGACCGTGCTGGGGCGGCTCGAGCGCAAGGCGCTCGTGACCCGCACCCGCGACGGCCGGGCACACCACTACCGGCCGGTGGCCAGCCGCGAGGATCATGTCGCCGAGCTGATGCGCGACGCGCTCGACGGCGCACCGGACCGCGGGGCGGTGCTCGCCCGGTTCCTGGGCTCCATCCCGCCCGACGAACGTGCTGCGCTGCGCGACCTGCTGGGTTGACCTGGGTTTCGTGCCCCGTGCCGTCATCGATGGAGCTGACCGCGCTGGCCTTGCTCGTGCTGGGTGTCGTCCTCGCCGAGCCGGCGAGCCGCGCGCTGGCCACCGCACGCTGGCCGGCCCGCGATCCGGTCGGGGCCCTGCTGGTCTGGCAGGCCATCGGCCTGGCAGGCGGGCTCTCGCTGCTCGGCGCGGGTCTCGTCTACGCGGTCGCGCCGCTGGGTGACTCGCCCGCGCCCGCGTTCGCCACGCTGGCCGACGCGGTCGTCGCGGGTCGGCTGCCACCCGAGGTGCGCACCGCACACGTGCTGGCTCTCGTCGCGACGGTCCTGCTCGGGATGCGGCTGTTCGTCGTGCTCGCCTCGGTCACCATCCGCACCCTCAAGGCCCGCCGCCGCCACCGCGACCTGCTCGATGTGCTGGCCACCCCGTGGCCCGACGCGCCGGGAACCCGGGTGCTCGACCATCCGCTGCCGGTCGCCTACTGCCTGCCCGGTCGCAGCTCCCGGCTCGTCGTGTCCGCCGGCGTGCTGGAGGTGCTCGAACCCGACGAGGTGCGCGCGGTGCTCGCGCATGAGCAGGCGCATCTGCGTGAGCGTCACGACCTCGTGGTGCTGCCGTTCGTGGCATGGGGCGCGACCGCCCCGTTCGTCCGCGGCATGGTGTGCGCGCAGCTGGCGGTGGCCGCGCTGATCGAGATGCGGGCCGACGACGTCGCGGCGGCCCGCGCGGAGCCCCATGAGCTGGTCGGGGCGCTGCGGGCGGTCGGCGGATCGGCTCCCGCCGCCGCGCTGAGCTCGTTCACCACCGCGCTGCACGCGCGGATCGGGCGAATCTCGGCGCCCCCGGAGCCGCTGGCGGCGCCGCTGCGGCTACTGGTGCGGGCGGTGGCGGTCGCGCTGGTCGCGGTGCCGACCGCGGTGCTGCTGCTCCCCGGGTAGCCGGCGGCCTCAGCGGGCGAGCTGCGCGTCCGTCGTCGCGAAGTACCCCAGCGTGCCGGCGATCGCGTCGCTGAAGCGGTCCAACGCGGTCCGGTTGAGGTTGTCCAGGCGGTCGCAGGCGGAGTGGTAGCAGGGGTCGAACACTTCCCCGGCCCGCCCGCCCCAGGCCCGGGCCTGCTCGCCGGTCTTGGTGTCGGCGTCGCCGGCAAGAACCCCGCCGGTCGGGATCCCGGCCTCGACGAACGGTTCGTAGTCCGAGCTTTCGTCGAACCGGGTCAGCTCGGCCGTGACCCCGGTCGAGGCGAGCTGATCGGCCAGCACCCGCCCGATGTCCGCCGACCCGGGCGGGCCGGACCTCGACGTCCGGCCGTCCGCGCTCCCCTGGACGAAGTAGCCGCCGTTGGGGGAGGCCACCATGTCCACGTTCACGTACAGCGCGATCGCGGAGCGCTCGGCATCCGCGAGTCCCTCGACATAGCCCGTCGAGCCGTAGAGGTCCTCCTCCTCGCCGCCCCAGAACCCGAACCGGATCGCATCGGCCACCGGTGGTGATCCGCCCAGCCGCACCGCGATCTCCAGCAGGGAGGCCACTCCGGAGGCGTTGTCGTTGATGCCGGGACCGTCGCGCACCGAGTCCAGATGTGCCCCGACCATCACGAGGTGCTCCGGGTTCCCGGTGCGGGTCTGCGCGATCACGTTCCGGACCGTGGCCGCGCCGCCGTCGTGCTGCCACATCCGGAACGTCGGTGTGCTCACCGCGAAGCCCGCGTCCCGCAACACCCCCGCGACGTAGTCGACGCTCGCGTCGTAGCCCGGGCCCGGGGACACCCGGGTCCCGCCGTTCTCGTCGGCGATCCGCTGCAGCGCCTGGGCGTGGGCGACGGCGCCCTCGCCCGTGACCTCGGCCTTCAACTGCGCGGACAGGGTGCCGTTGGGCTGCCCCGACGCGGGGCCGGGCGGCGCGCAGCCGGTCATGGCCGCCGCCGCGAGAACGGCCCCGATGACGGCCGCGGCCGCACGTGCTGCTGCCCGCATGTGATCCCCCAGTCGGCCGTCAGCCCGGCGGCGCCGCCGCCGCGAGCGGGCACGACGGCGGCGGACCATCCTGTGCGGCTCGGGAGGCGAGCGTCAAGGTTGTGGCCCGCGGGATGTCTGATATCTCCGGAAATCTCCGGACCAAATGTAATGCGAGTATCCGTCCATTTGCGGTGATCGCTGGCAGCGGAGCCATGGATCGTCGATCGGCGTCCCTCGAACGGCCGGGGAGGGGGACTGTCTGTGTGTCATGACATCGGCGGTATCAGGGGCCGAATGGGTGGTTGCGCGCCGAGGCCGAAACAATGCCGGGCGGCGCACCGACGGCATATGAGTCGGCGACGACGGACTGGGGTGATCCGCTCGCCGAAGAACGCCGTATCGGACAGTGCGGCGAGCCGGTCGGGTGGCCGGCCCGAAAGCCGCGATGGCCGCAAAGGTGACGACGGGACGGCGTGGGGGGAATGCGCCTGCTGCGCGGGCCCACGGGGGAGGATCGATGGCGCAGCCCGATGAACTCGAGGCCAGGACACGCCCGCGACTACGCGGGGACCTGCCGGGGTTGCGTCCTCCGCTTCGACCCGAGCCAGGTCCGCATGCCGGCCGACCCCGCATGCCGTTGCACAGGTATTTCGCGGATGTTCCCGCAGCTAATGCGGCACACGGTTGTTGTGTGCTTTTCCGGACATGTCAGGAAATTTCCGACCTCTGTTTCAAGGAGCTCCGGTGGTGGGAAAATCTGCCGAGGTCATGACGGCCGGTCTGGCTGACTCCTCGGCCACCCACAGCGGGTATGCCGGCCCTGCGACCGACACCGAGAAGACGCTTTCCGAGGTGCTGGCCGGCATCGTCCGCGTCGAGCGGGTGTCGGTGGTCAGCAACTTCTTCGACGATCTGGGCGCCGACTCGTTGGTGATGACCCATTTCTGCGCGCGGGTGCGGAAACGGGGGGGCCTGCCACCGGTGTCGATGCGCGACATCTACCGGCACCCGACGGTCAGGGATCTGGCGGCGGCGCTCGGGGACGCCGCGCCCGCCCCCGTCGAACCGCCGGCCCCGGAGCCGGTCGAGGCGACGGAACCGGCCGGCACGCTGCAGTACGTCCTGTGCGGGACGCTGCAGCTGCTGTGCTTCCTCGGTGCCCTCTACCTCGGCGCGGTGGTCAGCACCCTGGGCTTCGAGTGGGTCTGGGCCGGCCCGAGCCTGTTGGAGAGCTACCTGCGGGCGGTTCAGTTCGGCGGCGCGCTCTTCGTCGGCATGTGCACCCTTCCGATCCTGGCGAAGTGGCTGCTCATCGGGCGGTGGAAGCCGCAGCGGATCCGCGTCTGGAGCCTGGCCTATGTCCGGTTCTGGCTCGTCAAGACCTTGGTCCGGGCGAACCCGCTGCTGTTGTTCGTCGGTGGCCGGTCACCCACCAGCGCGACCTCGCCGCTGTATGCGCTCTATCTGAGGGCGCTGGGCGCCAAGATCGGCCGCGGGGTGGCGATCTTCTCCCGGGCCGTGCCGGTGTGCACCGACCTGTTGACCATCGGCGAGGGCACGGTCATCCGCAAGGCCTCGTCCGTCACCTGCTACCGCGCCCACGCCGGCCAGATCCAGACGGGCCCGGTCACCCTCGGGAAGGACGTGTTCGTCGGCGAGGCGACGGTGCTCGATATCGAGACCTCGATGGGCGACGGGGCCCAGCTCGGCCATTCCTCCACCCTGCACGCCGGGCAGGCCGTGCCCGAGGGCGAGCGCTGGCACGGATCCCCGGCGCAGCGCACCGAGGTGGACTACGCCGACCTCGCCCCGGCCCGCTGCGGCGCCCTGAGACGGGCGGCCTACGCCACCGGGCAGGTGCTGACCGCGTTGGTGATCGTCCTGCCGCTGGCGTTCGGCTTCCTGGGGATACTGCTCGATGAGACCCCGCGTAGTGGGTTCCTGGACGCGACGCCGATGGCCTTCACGTCCTGGACGTTCTACTACAACGCCCTGGTCCTCTCCTCGGTGTTCTTCTTCGGTTCCGTTCTTCTCGGCTTCCTCGTCGTGGTCACCGTCCCGCGCGTGCTCAACCTCGCCATCACACCGGACAAGGTCTACCGCCTGTACGGCATCCATTACTGGCTGCACCGGACGATCGCGTTTCTGACCAACCGCAACTTCTTCATGACCCTCTTCGGGGACAGCTCCTACATCGTCTACTATCTGCGCTGCATCGGCTACGACCTTTCCCGAATCGAGCAGACCGGGTCGAATTTCGGCACGATGGTGCTGCACGAGACCCCGTTCCAGGTCTCCGTCGGCAGCGGGACGATGGTCGCCGACGGACTGTCGGTCATCAATGCCGACTTCTCGAACACCTCCTTCCGCGTGTCCCGAGCGTCGATCGGGCCACATAACTTCCTGGGAAACCACATCGCCTATCCCGCGCAGAGCAGGACGGGCGAGAACTGTCTGCTCGCGACGAAGGTCCTGGTTCCACTCGACGGACAGGTCCGGAAGGATCATGGCCTGCTGGGCTCGCCCAGCTTCCCGATACCGCGCTCGGTCGAGCGGGACAGCAGGTTCGACCACCTGAAGAGCGGGGACGGGCTGCGCCGCGGCCTTGCCGCCAAGAACAGGTACAACCTGCGCACGATGGGCGTCTTCCTGCTGGTGCGGTGGGTCCACTTCGTCGGCATCATGCTCCTGGGTCTGGCACTGGCGGATTTCTACGGACAGTTCGGCCCGGAGGCGGTCGCCGTGGAGCTCTTGGCGTCCCTGCTGTTCACCATGACCTATTTCATCCTGCTCGAACGCGCCGTCGCGCGGTTCCGGGCCCTGCGTCCGCAATTCTGCTCGATCTACCAGCCCTATTTCTGGTGGCACGAACGGTTCTGGAAGCTCGTGATACCAGGATTCGACCTGATGTTCAGCGGCACACCGTTCAAGAACATCATCTCCCGGCTGCTGGGAGTCCGGATCGGCCGACGGGTCTTCGACGACGGCTGCGCCATGCCCGAGCGGACCCTCGTCGCCATTGGTGACGACTGCACGCTCAATGCGGGAAGCGTGATCCAGTGCCATTCCCAGGAGGACGGCAGCTTCAAATCCGACCGCAGCACGATCGGCGCCGGCTGCACCCTCGGGATCGGCGCTCTGGTCCACTACGGCGTGACGGTGGGCGACGGCGTGGTGCTCGCTCCCGGCTCCTTCGTCATGAAGGGCGAGGACATCCCCCGGTACGCGCGGTGGGGCGGAAACCCGGCCAGGGAGATTCGCGACAGCGTCGGCGCCGCACTGGTCAGGCGCACATAGCACGGCCCGACGGGGAGGGAGGCAAGACTCGATGGGGGTGCCAGCAGACGCCGGCCGGGAGTTCTGGCGCGGGATGCTCGTCGACGGCGGCTTCACCGCGATCCCCCGGTGGACCCTCGATCCGGTGCCGGGTGTCGCCGAGCACGAGACACCGATCCCCGGCGACCTCGTCGCGGCGGTGCGCCGGTCGACGCACGACACGGCGGGACCGCTGCGCTCGGTGCTGCTGACCGCGCACGCCGCGGTGCTCACCGCGCTGTCCGGCGAGCACGAGGTGACGCCCGGCTACGTCGCCGCGGCCGGCGACCCGCCGTTGCCCTGCCGGCTCACGACCGAACCCCGCACGTGGCGGGGGTTGCTGCGGCACGTCCGCCGGGCCGAGGCGCAGCTGCGCTCGTACCAGGACTTCCCGGTCGAGGATCTCCGGCGCGAGCTGGGCCGGACCGAACCGGAGTTCGAGACCGTGTTCGACCCGACCGGCGGCGACGGTGTTCTCCGCGACCTCGCCGAGGACATCGTGCTGTGGGTGGGCCTCGCCCACCGCGGCGGCCGGCTCGCGCTGCGGCTGCGGTACCGGACCGACGCGCTCGACGCGGAAGCTGCCGCCCGGATCGGCGGCTATCACCTCGCCGCGCTCGGGCTGATCGCCGCCGATCCGGACGCCGAGCACCGGCGGCAGAGCCTGCTGTCGGCCGACGAGCTTCGCTTCCAGCTCGCGGGGCTGGCCGGCCCGCGCCGGGAGCTGCCCGACCGCCGGTTCCACGAGCTGTTCGAGCGGCGGGTGCGGGCGCACCCGGACGCCGTCGCGGCCGTGCACGGCGAGCGGCGGTGGACCTACCGGGAGCTCAACGCCCGGGCCAACCGGCTGGGACGCGCCCTGCTGGCGCGGGGGCTGCGCCGCGAGGGTGTCGTCGCGGTGGTCACCGAGCGCAACCTGGACTGGATGGCCGCCGTCCTCGCGGTCTTCAAGGCCGGCGGCGTGTACCTGCCGATCGAGCCGCATTTCCCGGCCGACCGCATCGCGACCACGCTCTCGCGCGCCGAATGCGGGATCGTGCTGACCGAAGCCGGCAGCACCACCACGCTCGACAAGGCGCTCGACTCGCTGCCGGGAGTCCAGCGGCTCCTCGTGGACACCGCGTACGCGCAGCAGGGTGCCGACGGTGATCTCGGTATCGGTGTCGCTCCGGACCAGCTCGCCTACATCTACTTCACCTCCGGCTCCACCGGTGAGCCCAAGGGCGCGATGTGCGAGCACGCGGGCATGCTCAACCACCTCTACGCCAAGATCGACGATCTGGGGGTCGGCGAAGGGCGGGTGGTCGCGCAGACCGCACCCCAGTGCTTCGACATCTCGCTGTGGCAACTGTGCTCCGCGCTCCTGGTCGGCGGGCGGACCCTGCTGGTCGAGCAGGAGGCGATCCTGGACGTCGCACGGTTCGTCGACACGATCGCCCGTGGCCGGGTCGGCGTGCTCCAGGTCGTGCCCTCCTACCTCGAGGTCGTTGTCGCCTACCTGGAGGAGCACCCGCGCGAGCTGCCGGACCTGCGGTGTGTGTCGGTCACCGGCGAGGCGCTGAAGAAGGAGCTCACCCAGCGCTGGTTCGCGGTCAACCCCGCCATCAGGCTGGTCAACGCCTACGGGCTGACCGAGACCTGCGACGACACCAACCACGAGATCATGGACCGGGCGCCGGACTCCGACCGGGTCCCGCTCGGCCGGCCCGTCAACAACGTGGTCGTCTACGTCGTCGACGAGCACCTGTCGCCGGTGCCGCTGGGCGCACCCGGCGCGATCGTCTTTTCCGGGGTCTGCGTCGGCCGCGGCTACATCAATGATCCCGAGCGCACCCGGCTGGCCTATCTGCCCGATCCGCACCGCCCGGGTCAGCGGCTCTACCGCGGCGGCGACTACGGCCGCTGGCGGCCCGGCGGCACGCTGGAGTTCCTCGGCCGCCGGGACACCCAGGTCAAGATCTCCGGCTTCCGGATCGAGATCGGCGAGATCGAGAACACCCTGCTGCGGGTGCCCGGGGTCCGCGACGGCGCCGTCGTCGTCGCCGGGACCGACCAGGCCCGACATCTCGTGGCCTTCTACGCGGGCCGGCGGCCGATCGAGGTCGCCGTCCTGCGCGACCAGCTGGGCGAGTCGCTGCCCGAGTACATGGTCCCGTCGGGGTTCCACTGGCGGGAAAGCCTGCCGCTGACCGCCAACAGCAAGATCGACAGGAAGCGGCTGACGGCGCTCGCCCGCGATCTCGACGGCCGTGATGTCGCCGCGGAGGGCCACCTGGTCCCGAGCACGCCGACCGAGCGAAGGCTGGCGGCCGCATGGGCGAGGGTGCTGGGCATCCCGGCGGACCTGATCGGCCGCCGCGACGACTTCTTCGACCGGGGCGGCACGTCGCTGTCGGCGGTGCGGCTGGCGATCACCCTGGACCGTGCGGTGTCGCTGGCCGACATCACCCGGCACCCGATCCTGGCCGATCTGGCCGGGCTGGTCGACGGCCGGTCGCAGCGGCGCCCCGGGTTGCTGCAGGTGCTCTCGGAGTCCGGCGGCGCGCAGGCCGGTGCCCTGGTGTGCTTCCCCTATGCCGGCGGCAACGCGGTGAACTTCCAGCCGATGACCGCCGCGCTGCGGGGCGGGCCCGCGGTCTACGCCGTCGAACTGCCCGGCCACATCGTGGCCGGGCAGTTCGACGGCGCCGAGCGCGAGCCGTTCGCGCCGATGGCACGGGTGGTCGAGCAGGTCTGCACCGAGCTCACCGCCGAGCTCACCCGGCATGGCCTGGACGGGGTCGCATTGTGGGGCCACTCCTCGGGCGCCGCGTTCGCGCTCGCGACGGCCGGCGCGCTGGCCGAACGCGGGGTGGACGTCCGGCGGGTGTTCCTCGCCGCGCAGCTGCTCGGTGACGCCGCCGAGCGGCGTGCCGCCATCGCCGAGCTGACCGGGCGCAGCAGCGCCGAGCTCGCCGCGGAGCTCGCCGCGGAGCGCGGCTACCCCGAGCTCGGCGAACTGGATGCGCGGCGCGCCGAGCAGGTCGCTGCCGCCTACCGGCACGACTGTGTGTCCGCGCATCGCCACCTCGCCGACGCCCTGGACACCCCGCCCGCGGTGAAGCTGTCCGCGCCGGTCACGGTGGTCGTCGCCGCCGACGACCCGATCACCGCGGAGTTCCCGCGCCGGCACGGCGAATGGCGGCTGCTGGCCGAGCACGTCGACCTGCACGAGCTCGCCGACGGCGGCCACTACTTCCTGCGCACCCGCCCGGCCGCGGCGGCCAGGGCCGTGCTGCGCGCCCTCGAACCGTTGACCTCGTCCTGAGCACGAACCGGAAGGAAAGCGAGATGTCGTCCTCATCCCCGTCGCCCCTGCTCGAGGTGGACCTGCACGCCGGCAAGCCGCCGATGTTGCGGGCCGAGGCCACCGGCGACGCGCTGGGCTGGGCCGCCGAGCATCGGGACGCGCTGCGCGCCGCCGTCGCCGTGCACGGTGCGGTCCTGGTCCGCGGCATCGGGCTGCGCGACGCGGCCGAGATCGCCGCCGTCTTCCGGCGGCTGGCCGCCGGCCTGATGACCGAGCGGGAGGCCTTCGCCGCCCGCCAGACCTACTCCGACGGCGTGTACTCCTCCTCGAAATGGCCGCCGAACCAGCCGATGTGCATGCACCACGAGCTGAGCTACACGCTCGAGATCCCCGGCCTGATGCTGTTCGCGTGCCTCGAGGCGCCCACCGACGGCGGGGCGACCGGGGTGGCCGACGCACCCACCGTGCTCGACGCGCTGCCCGCCGAACCGGTCACCCGGTTCGAGCGGGAGGGCTGGCTGCTCGTGCGCAACTACAACGACGAGATCGGGGCGTCCTTCGCCGAGGCATTCGGCACCTCCGACCGTGGCGCCGTCGAGAGCTACTGCCGAGCGAACGCGATCGAGTTCGAGTGGCAACCCGACGGCGGGCTGCGCACCCGGCAGCGGCGCAGCGCCGTGGTGGCGCACCCGGTCACCGGCCGACGCTGCTGGTTCAACCAGATCGCGTTCCTCAACGAATGGACGCTGGATCCCGAGGTGCGCGAGTTCCTGGTGGACGTCTACGGCGCCGACGGGCTGCCGTTCAACACCTGCTTCGGCAACGGCGACCCGATCGGCGAGGACGTCGTGCGGCTGCTCAACGAGGTCTACGAGGCCCACACCGCGCGTGAACCGTGGCAGCCCGGCGACCTGATGCTCGTCGACAACATCCGCACCGCGCACAGCAGGGAGCCGTTCACCGGATCGCGCGAGGTGCTCGTCGCGATGGCCGATGCGGTGCGCGTGGCCGACTGCTCGCCGACCGTCGAGGTGACGGCTCGATGACCACCACCCGTTCCGCCGCATCGCAGGCCGCGGCCCGGGCGACGGGGCCCGAGCCCACCGCCGTGCCACCGTTCGCGGTGATCTCCGGGGCCCAGGTCCAGCGCGCACTGGCCGGGCGCGAGAAGCAGATCGTGGAGCTGGTCGGGGCCACCTACCGGCTGCACGGTGCCGGTGACTCGGTGAACCCCCCCTCCTACTTCCTGCGGTTCCCGGACCGCCCGTCCTCCCGGATCATCGCGCTGCCCGCCTCGATCGGGGGGCCGGTGCGGGTGGACGGCCTGAAATGGATCTCCAGCTTCCCGGAGAACGTGGCGGCCGGCATCCCGAGGGCCTCGGCCGTGCTGATCCTCAACGATCACGACACCGGCTACCCGTTCGCCTGCCTGGAAAGCTCGATCATCAGCGCTGCCAGGACGGCCGCGTCGGCGACGCTGGCGGCCGACTGGCTCAGCCGCGGCCGGCGCCGCCCGGCGCGCGTCGGCTTCTTCGGGGTGGGCCTGATCGCCCGCTACATCCACACGTTTCTCGCCGGCACCGGCTGGTCGTTCGACGAGATCGGCGTGCACGACCTGTCCGCCGATGCCGCCGTCGGCTTCCGCGGCTACCTCCAGCGGTCGGGGATCGCCCACCCGATCACCGTGCACGAGCGCGCCGAAGAGCTGATCCGCTCCAGCGATCTGGTCGTCTTCGCCACCGTCGCCGGTCAGCCGCATGTCAGCGACCCGTCGTGGTTCGACCACGGTCCGCTGGTGCTGCACGTGTCGCTGCGCGATCTCGCCCCGGAGATCGTGCTCGCCTCGACCAACATCGTGGACGACATCGAGCACTGTCTGAGGGCCGGCACCTCGCCGCATCTGGCCGAACAGCGCACGGGCAACCGGGACTTCGTGACCGGCACGTTGGACGACGTGATGACCGGTCGGGCGACGGTCCCGGCGGACGGCCCGCTGGTGTTCTCGCCCTTCGGCCTCGGCGTGCTCGACCTCGCGGTGGGCAAGTACGTCTACGACGAGGTGGCCCGCTCGGGCGAACTGCAGATCATCAACGACTTCTTCCACGAACTGAGCCGATACGGATGAGCCTATGACGGCGGAGCGGTCGACCGCTCCGCGACAGATGAGGAGGCGATGGTGCCAGTCATCTCCGTTCCACATGTCTTCAACGAGGAGGATCTCTACGTCGACCTTCGGCCGAGCTTCGGGCACTCGCTCTTCCTGAAATGCGAAGGCTTCAACTTCGCCGGCTCGATCAAGTTGAAGGCCGCGACCGAGATGGTGGAGGCCGCCGAGGTGGACGGGCGCCTCACCCCGGGGTCGGTCCTGGTCGAGTCCTCGTCGGGAAACCTGGGCGTCGCGCTCAGCATGATCGCGGCGAGCAAGGGCTACCGGTTCCTGTGTGTGACCGACCCGCGCTGCAACCTGTCGACACGGCGGCTGATGGAGGCGTTGGGCAGCGAGGTGCACGTCATCGCCGAACCGGACACCAACGGCGGCCTGCTCGGCGCGCGGCTCGCCCACGTCCGCGCGTTGTGCGCCTCCGACGACCGGTACGTCTGGCTCAACCAGTACACCAATCCGGGCAACTGGAGGGCGCACTACCGCACGACGGCACCGGCGATCGCGCGCCAGTTCCCGCGACTGGACGTGCTGTTCGTCGGGGCCGGCACCACCGGGACGCTGATGGGCTGCGCGCGCTACTTCCGGGAATGTCGCCGGCCGGTGCGGATCGTCGCCGTGGACAGCGTCGGTTCGGTGACCTTCGGTGGGGCGCCGGGCCGCCGGATGATTCCCGGCCTGGGCACGAGCGTCCCCCCTCCGCTGCTCGATGAGTCCTACGTGGACGATGTGGTGCGCGTCGAGGAGGCGGACACCATCCGGGTCTGCCATCGGCTGGCCAGAAGCGGGTTCCTGTTCGGCGGCTCCACCGGCACGGTGGTCAGCGGCGCGACGGGCTGGTTGGGCCGGCACGACGGGACCGAGCTCACCGCCGTGGCCATCGCCCCGGACCTCGGTGAGCGCTACCTCGACACCATCTATCAGAGCAACTGGCTGCAGGCCCTCTACGGCGAGGACGTGCTCAGCGCCGACGGGCTGGCCGCCGGTTCCCGGTACGTCGCCTGACCGGCGCCGCGCACCATCAACCGCACCGATGACCCCAGAAGCTGAACTCGGCTCGAGGTCAAGGCGGGCGAAGCGAGCGGGCCGGCCGGACCGGGGGGCGTAGCGTGGTCGGCGTGCCCGTCACACCGCCTTCCGATCTTCCCCGCACGCTCGGCGCGCTGTGCGCCTCCGGCCACGAGCAGCGGGGAGTCAAGACCGAGATCCGCGACAACCTGGTCACCGCGCTGCGTGCCGGCCGGGACCCATGGCCCGGGATCGTCGGGTTCGGCTCGACGGTCCTGCCGCAGCTGGAACGGGCCCTGCTCGCGGGCCACGACGTCGTGCTGCTCGGCGAGCGCGGCCAGGGCAAGACCCGGCTGCTGCGCTCGCTGGTCGAGCTGCTCGACGAGTGGACACCCGTCATCGACGGCTCCGAGCTGGGCGAGCACCCGTTCGAACCCATCACCCCGATCTCGATCCGCCGGGCCGCCGAGCTCGGCGACGAGCTCCCGGTGGCCTGGCGGCATCGCGGCGAGCGCTACACCGAGAAGCTCGCCACCCCCGACACCGCGGTGGCCGACCTCATCGGCGACGTCGACCCGGTCAAGGTCGCCGAGGGCCGGTCGCTGGGTGACCCGGAGACCATCCACTACGGCCTGGTGCCGCGCGCGCACCGGGGCGTCGTCGCCATCAACGAGCTGCCCGACCTCGCCGAACGGATCCAGGTCGCACTGCTCAACGTGATGGAGGAACGCGATATCCAGGTCCGCGGCTACACGCTGCGGCTGCCCCTGGACGTGCTGCTGGTTGCGAGCGCGAACCCGGAGGACTACACCAACCGCGGGCGGATCATCACCCCGCTCAAGGACCGGTTCGGCGCCGAGGTCCGCACCCATTACCCGCTGGAGGTGGCCGACGAGGTCGCGCTCGTCGAGCAGGAGGCCGACCCGGTCGCCGACGTGCCGCGCCATCTCCTCGAGGTGATCGCCCGGTTCACCCGGCTGCTGCGCGAGTCCAGCGCGGTCGACCAGGGTTCGGGGGTGTCGGCCCGTTTCGCCGTCGCCGCCGCGGAGACCGTCGCCGCCGCCGCGCTGCACCGGGCCGCGCTCACCGGGGAGCGCCACCCCTACGCCCGGCCCATCGACCTGGAGTCGGTGCCGGCCGTGCTGCGCGGCAAGCTGGAGTTCAGCTCCGGCGAGGAGGGCCGGGAGGACGAGATCCTCGAGCACCTGCTGCGCCGGGCGACCGCCGAGACCGCACGGTCCCGGTTGCGCGGGGTCGAGCTCGGCGAGCTCGCGGACGCCGTCGCCGCGCATCCGGTGCGCACCGGGGTACGGGTGCCCGCCGCGCAGGTCGTCGCCGCGCTGCCGGCCGTGCCCGCGCTGACGGAGGTCGCGATGCGGCTCGGTGCCGCGGGCACCGAGGATCCCGGCCCGATGGCCTCGGCCGCCGAGCTGGCGCTGGAGTACCTGTTCCTCACCCGCAAGCTGGCCAAGGACGAAGATCAGGACGACACCGTCAGCTACCGGTAGTCCTACCGCGGCGGGCCACCGCGGCCACCGGGCAGACTCCCGCCCATGATCCGACGCATGATGGTCCGGGTGCTCGCCGGAGCGGCCGCGCTGGGCGTGCTCTCCGGCTGCAGCGCGGCCGACCGGGCGGTGCTCACCGCACCCCGCTGCACCGACGCCGACGCCGCCCCGCTGCCCGTCCGGCATGCGCCGGGGCAGGTGGTCGCGTTCGCGCCGGCGTTCTCCACGCCGGAGGTCACCGGCCCGATCCCCGGCTGGGACGACGTGGTCTCCGTCGCCGACACCGGGCACACGGTCGCGGTCGTGCGCACCGACGGCACCGTGTCGGCCTACGGGCTGGGCCACCTCGGCTCGCTCGGTGACGGCGTGCGCGCACGGCACGTCGTCACCGCGCCGCGGTCGGTGCCCGGAATCACCGACGCCGTCTCGGTGCATCCCGTGGGCTCGGCGTTCGTCGTCGTCCGGGCCGACGGGACCGTGCTGATCTGGGGCGATGCGTTTCTCGCGAACGGCGGGGTGCGCGGCGGGGAGCAGGCGCAGCCGTCCCCGGTGCCGGTGCCGGGCGTCTCCCGGGTCGTCGACGTCGCGACCGGCGACCTGCAGGCGCTCGCGCTACGGACCGACGGGCGGGTCACGGGTTGGGGGATCAACCTCACCGACGTCCTCGGGGATCGGCAGGGCACGAAGGTCCGTACTCTGCGGGACCGCCCCGGGCTGGTGAGCATCGCCAACGCCGGCGGCGCCGGGATCGGCGCGACCGGGGCGGGCGAGGTGTGCGCGTGGGGAAACAACGTGCACGGTCTGCTCGGGGTCGAGCCGCGGGGCGGACAGACGCCCAGCGCCGTGCGGGTCGGGTCGCTGAGCGGGATCGTGCAGGTCGCCGCGGGGACCGACGTGGCGTTCGCCCTGGACGGCGCGGGCGCGGTCTGGGCGTGGGGACGCGGAGCGCAGGGGGTGCTGGGCGAGGGCGACACCTCCGACCATGTCTCGACGGTCCCGCGGCGGGTGCCGGGGCTGCCGCCGGCGCGGTGGATCGGGGCCTACGGGCTGACGGCCTACGCGATCGACCGCGACGGCGGGCTGTGGGCATGGGGGTCGGGGCTGGTTCTGGGTGACCTGGCGTCGGGGGCGGTGACGGCGCCGATGCGGATCGACCTCCCCGGCCCCGCGGTGATGGTGTCCGGTCACCACGCCCTGCTGGCGGGCTGACTCCGGCACACCCGCCGCGCCCCGCGGACCCGGGTGGTCTGGCCCCTCCCGGCGTAACGTGGACGAGGTGCGCAGGCGAGAACGGCGGGTACGGTACGGCCCCTACCTCGACGGGCCCGACCCGCTCGCCCCGCCGTTCGACGTCCGGGCGGCGATGGAGGAGATCGGCCGCGACGTGATGGAGGGTGCCTCGCCGCGCCAGGCGCTGCAGGAGCTGCTTCGCCGCGGGCACGACGGCCGGCGCGGCCTCGACGACCTCACCCGGCAGGTGTGGCAGCGCCGCCGCGACCTGCAGCGCGACAACCGGCTCGACGGCACGTTGCAGGAGCTTCGCGAGCTGCTGCAGCGTGCGCTCGACGCCGAGCGCGCGGAGCTGGCCCGCCGCGACACCGACGACGCCCGGTTCCGCGAGATGCAGCTCGACGCGCTGCCCCCGGACACCGGCGGGGCGGTCCGCGAGCTCGACTCCTACGACTGGCAGTCCGCTTCCGCGCGGGAGGCCTACGAGCAGATCCGCGACCTGCTCGGCCGGGAGCTGCTCGACCAGCGTTTCCAGGGCATGAAGGAGGCGCTGCAGAACGCCACTCCACAGGACGTCGAGCGGATCCGCGAGATGCTCGACGACCTGAACTCGCTACTGGCCAACCACGCCCAGGGCCGCGCCACCACCGAGCAGTTCGCCGGGTTCATGCGCCGCCACGGCGAGTTCTTCCCGGAGAACCCGCGCACCACCGACGAGCTGATCGACCTGCTCGCCGCCAGGGCGGCCGCCGCGCAGCGGATGCTCAACTCGATGTCGGCCAGGCAGCGCGCCGAGCTGGCCGAGCTGGCCCAGCAGGCCTTCGGCGACCCGCGGCTGGCGCAGTCCCTCGCGCAGCTCGACGCCCAGCTGCAGGGGCTGCGCCCCGGCGAGGACTGGACGGGCTCGGGCCGGTTCCGCGGGGACAACCCGCTGGGCATGGGCGAGGCCACCCGGGCGATGGAGGAGCTGGCCCAGCTCGACGCGCTGGCCGAGCAGCTCGCGCAGAGCTACCCCGGGGCCCGGCTGGAGGACGTCGATCTGGAGGCGCTGGAGTCCCTGCTCGGCGAGCAGGCACGGGTGGATGCGCACCGGCTGGCCGAGCTGGAACACGAGCTGACCCGCCAGGGCCTGTTCGAGCGGGCGGCCGACGGCTCGCTGCAGCTCTCGCCGAAGGCGCTGCGCAGGCTGGGCGAATCGGCGCTGCGCGAGGTCGTCGACCGGATCGGCGGGCGCCGCGGGGAGCGGGAGACGCGCCGCGCCGGTGCGGCCGGCGAGCCGACCGGGGCGACCCGGCCGTGGACGTTCGGCGACACCGAGGCCTGGAACGTGCCCCGGACGCTGATCAACGCGCAGCTGAGGCGGGCGGGCGGGGACGAGCGGCGGCTGGACGTCACCGACGTGGAGATCGTCGAGACCGAGCAGCGCAGCCGGGCCGCGGTGGCGCTGCTGGTCGACACGTCGTGGTCGATGGTGGCCGAGGGTCGCTGGCTGCCGATGAAGCGCACCGCGCTCGCGTTGCACCAGCTCATCTCCACCCGGTTCCGGGGCGACGACCTGTCGTTGATCGCCTTCGGCAGGCATGCCCAGACCGTCGAGCTCGGCGAACTGGTCGGGCTCGACGGCGCCTACGCCCAGGGCACGAACCTGCACCATGCGCTGCTGCTGGCGGGACGGCATCTGCGGCGGCATCCCGACGCGACCCCGGTGGTCCTCGTCGTCACCGACGGGGAGCCGACGGCCCACCTCACCCCCGGCGGGGAGGCGTTGTTCGACTATCCGCCCAGCCCCTACACGATCAGGGCGACGATCGGTGAGGTCGACCGGCTCACCGGGCAGGATGCGGCGTTCACGTTCTTCGTGCTCGGCGACGATCCGCGGCTGGCCGCGTTCATGGACGGCGTGGCGCGCCGCTGCGGCGGGCGGGTGGTGGCCCCGACCCTCGACGGGCTGGGCGCCGAGGTCGTCGCCGACTACCTGCGCCTCCGGCGCCGGTGAGTGTGTAACAGTGTTAGAACACTGTTACACACTCACCGGCGCGGTTGATCTGCGGGAACGTCGTGCAGCCGGTCGCCTGCGGCGAGGATGGTCGCGGCCAGCGCGCCCGCCGGGCCATCGGCGACAGGGCCCACGGTGAACAGCACGAAGTCGAACGACCCGAGCTCGGGCAGCCTGGCCCGCGACGGAGCCGGCACCAGACCGGCCGGGACCAGCGACTCGGCGTGCGCCCAGACCCCCAGCCCGGCCAGGGCGGCGGCGCGCAGGCCGCTGAGGCTGCCGCTGGTGCAGCTGATCCGCCACGCCCGCCCCGCGCCCTCCAGCGCGGTCACGGCCGCGGCCCTGGAGATGCTCGGCGGCGGGTAGGCGACCAGCGGCACCGGTTCGTCCGGGCCGAGTCGGGGCAGGTCGGGGCCGGTGACCCAGACGAACCGGTCGCGCCACACCCGCGTGCCATGCGTCTCCCCCGGGGCCCGCTTCCCGAACACCAGATCCAGCTCGCGCCTCGACAGGGCCTCCTGGAGGGTGCCGCTGAGCCCGACGGTGAGCTCGACGTCGACGAGCGGATGGCGCAGCCGGAACTCGCACAGGATCGTCGGCAACCGGGTCAGCACGAGATCCTCCGACACCCCGAACCGCAGCCGGCCGCGCACCTGCGACCCGCTGAAGTGCGCGAGCGCGCGTTCGGTCGTGTCGAGGATGTTGCGTGCGAAGTCCAGCATCGCCTCGCCGTCGGGGGTGAGGGCGACGCTGTGGGTGTCGCGGTCGAACAGCGGGCGGTCGGCCACCGCCTCCAGCTTGCGGACGTGCTGGCTGACCGTCGACTGCCGGACCCCGAGCCGCTCGGCGGCGCGGGTGAAGCTGAGCGTCTGTGCGACGGCGAGGAACGAGCGCAGCTGCACCGGATCGAACACCCCGCCCAGCTTATCGGGATCTGTGATGACAGTCAGTTCGCCGTGCGTGTTTCCGCATCGCCGTGCGGGGGCGACCATGGACGGGTGTTACGTCGCCTGCGCCTGGACCCGTACCTGCTGCTGTTGCTGGCCACCGTCGGCGTCGCCTCCCTGCTGCCCGCCCGCGGTGGCGCGGCAACCCTCGCCGGGCACGTCGTCACCGTCGCGATCGGCGTGCTGTTCTTCCTCTACGGCGCCCGCCTCGCCCCGCGCACGGCGCTCGCCGGGTTGCGGCACTGGCGGCTGCACGGCAGCGTGTTCCTCGCGACGTTCGTGCTGTTCCCCCTGCTCGGCCTGGCGGTACAGCTGCTGCCGCCGTCGATCCTGTCCCCGCACCTCGCGATCGGGGTGCTGTTCCTGTGCTGCCTGCCCTCGACGGTGCAGTCCTCGATCGCGTTCACCTCGGTCGCCCGCGGCAACGTCGCGGCCGCTGTGTGCGCCGCATCGTTCTCCAACCTCGCGGGCGTTGTGGGTACGCCGCTGCTCGCGGGCCTGCTGCTGGCCGCCCACGGCGGGTCCTCCGGACGCGCCCTCCTCGACATCGGACTGCAACTGCTCGCCCCGTTCCTGCTCGGCCAGCTGCTGCAGCCGTGGATCGGCGGCTGGATCGGGCGGCACCGCCGGCTGCTCGGCGTCGTCGACCGGGGCTCGATCCTGCTCATCGTCTACGTCGCGTTCAGCGCGAGCATGGTCGCCGGGATCTGGCGACAGCTCACACTGCCCGATATCGGTGTGCTGCTCGCAGTCGACGCCGCGGTGCTCGCCGTCATGCTGCTCGTCACCGTCGTCGCGTCGCGGGCGCTGGGCCTGGAGCGCGCCGACCGGATCACGATCCTGTTCTGCGGATCGACGAAGAGCCTGGCCGCCGGCCTGCCGATGGCCAGCGTGCTGTTCGCCGGGCAGCCCGTCGGCCTCGTCGTGCTCCCGCTGATGCTGTTCCATCAGCTCCAGCTCATGGTCGGCGCCGCGTTGGCGCCGCGGCTGGCCCGACGGGACGGGATTGCGGATGCCCGCCCCGTGGCGGTCGGGTAGGACCGGTGGTCGTGCGGGAATCCCGGGTCGGCTCACCACCGCGGTCGGCCCGTCTCGCCGTCGCCGCCACCTTCGCCGTCAACGGCTCCCTGTTCGGCTCGTGGGCGCCGCGGATCCCGGAGGCGAAGGCCGCGCTCGGACTCTCCGACGGCGTGCTCGGGTTGGCCCTGCTGGCGCCGGGGATGGGGTCGCTGGTCACGTTGCCGCTGGCCGGCGGGGTCGCGGCGCGGTGGGGGAGCGCGCGCACGACGCGCCTCGCCGTCGTGCTGTTCTTCGCCTCGGCGCTGCCGATCGCGCTGGCCGGCGGGACCGCGACGCTGTGGGCGGCGTTGTTCGGGTTCGGGATGGCGATGGGTGGCCTGGACGTGCTGATGAACGCCCAGGGGGTCACGGTCGAGCAGGCCTACGGACGGCCGGTGCTGTCGTCGTTCCACGCGGTGTTCAGCCTGGGAGCGCTCACCGGCACGCTGATCGGCAGCATCGCGGCCGGACGCGAGGTTCCGCTGCTCGTGCAGTTCCTCACGCTGGGTGCGCTGTCGCTGGCGGTGGTGCTGCCGCTGTCGCGAGCGTTCCTGCCCGACCCGGCCGTCCCCGACGACGCGCCGCCGGTCCCGGTGTTCGCGCTGCCCCGCGGACCGTTGATACCGCTGGCGGTCGCCGCGTTCGCGGTGCTGCTCGCGGAGGGTTCGACGGCGGACTGGTCGGCGGTGCTGCTGCGCGAGTCGCTGGGGGCGGGGGTGGTCGCCGCCGGCGCGGGGTTCGCCGCGTTCTCCGCGACGATGACGCTGGGCCGGCTCGTCGGCGACCGGGTGCTGGCCAGGCTGGGGCGGCGGCGCACCATCCGCTGGTTCGCGGGCGGTGGCGCGGCGGGGCTGGCCGCCGGGCTCGCGGTCGCCGAGGCGCTCGGCCCGGGACCGGCCGCGATCGCCGCCGTCGTTGTCGGGTTCACCCTGCTCGGCGCGGGCATCTCGGTCACGTTCCCCGCGCTGCTCGCGGAGGCGGGCGCCACCGGCGGCCGGGCCGCCCCGGCGCTGGCCGCGGTGTCCACCGGCGGGTACATCGGATTCCTGATCGGCCCGAGCGTCATCGGTGGGCTGGCCGAGATCATCGCGCTGCCGGTCGCCGTCTGGGTCATCGTGCTGATGGCCGCACTCCCTTTCCTGTGCGTGCGACCAGCGGATCCCGCCGACGGAGGCCGGCGGCGCAGATGATCAGCGGGTTCGGGCGGTCATTTCGGGCACCATCGATCCCATGGAGCCCGGGAGACCTGCCACATCTGCGGTAGCCGGCGCGACCGGACGGATCCCTCGGCGCTGGCCTGGGGCAGCGACCGGGACGACGAGGGACAGGTCCGCAGGCTCTGCCCCGGCTGCGCGCGCCGGTCACCTGCGCGATACCGGGGCGCGGCTGCCCGAGCAGTGGTGGTGACCCGTCCCGGACATCCGATTCGCGGTATCCACCGCGTAAGTTGGGTCGCATGCAATCCTGGGCTCCGGTCGACGTTCCCCGGCTCAAGGGCAGCGGCCCGCCGCTGCGCCTGCACGACACCGCCACCGGACTCGTCCGGCCCACCGCACCGGGGCCCGAAGCGCTGATGTACGTCTGCGGCATCACCCCCTACGACGCCACGCACCTCGGCCACGCCGCCACCTACCTGGCCTTCGACCTCGTCCACCGGGTGTGGCGCGACCTCGGTCACGACGTGCACTACGTGCAGAACGTCACCGATATCGACGACCCGCTGCTCGAACGCGCCGCCCGCGACCAGGACGACTGGGTGGTGCTGGCGATGCGCGAGACGGCGCTGTTCCGCGAGGACATGGAGGCGCTGCGGGTCCTGCCGCCCCGGCACTTCATCGGCGCGGTGGAGGCGATGGCGGAGATCGCCGAGCTGGTCGGCAAGCTGCTGGCCGCGGGCGCGGCGTATCGCATCGACGACGCCGAATATCCCGACGTCTACTTCGACTCCGCGGTCACCGGGAACTTCGGTTACGAGTCGAACTACGACGAGGCCACCATGATCGAGCTCTCCCGCGAGCGCGGCGGCGACCCGGACCGGCCCGGCAAACGACACCCCGTTGACGCCCTGCTGTGGCGGATGGCGCGTCCCGGCGAGCCGTCCTGGGAGTCCGACTTCGGCGCGGGCCGCCCGGGGTGGCACGTCGAATGTACGGCGATCGCGCTGAATCGGCTGGGTACCCAGATCGACCTCAACGGCGGCGGCTCGGACCTGATCTTCCCGCACCACGAGTTCGGCGCGGCGCACGCCGAGGCGCACACCGGCGTGCATCCGTTCGCCCGGCACTACACCCACGCCGGGATGATCGGCCTGGACGGGGAGAAGATGTCGAAGTCGCGGGGCAACCTGGTCTTCGTCTCCAAGCTGCGGGCCGCCGAGGTCGACCCGAACGCGATCCGGCTCGCGCTGCTGGCCGGGCACTACCGCACCGACCGGGAATGGACCCCGGCGCTGCTGACGCAGGCGCAGACCCGGCTGGCCCGCTGGCGCGAGGCCGTCGCACTCGATGCCGCCGAACCCGCCCACGACCTCGTGGCGCGGTTGCGCACCCACCTCGCCGACGACCTGGACAGCCCCCGAGCGCTGGCCGCGGTCGACGCGTGGGCGGCCGCGACGCTGGAGCGGCGCGGCGGCGACCGCGCGGCACCGGCCCTGGTCCGCACAGCCGTCGACGCGCTGCTCGGCGTCGCGCTCTGAACGCCGGCGGCGCGGGTCAACCGGCCGGCTTGCGGGCCACCACGAGATGCGTCGCGAACGGCGCGTCGAGCTCGCCGGTCGCGGTGAGGAACGATCGCCACACCTCGTGGGCACCGGCGCGGATCCGCGCGTAGGTCGCCGCGTCGAGCCGCTCGACCAACGGGGTGCTCTCCACCTCGGTCGTCACCGCCGCGTCCACCGATGGGAAGCGGTAGCGGCCGGTCACCGTGCGCACGGTCAGGTCGGCCAGCCCCGCGCCGCGGAGGAACGAATCGAGGCGCTCGACGTCGCCGCAGCGGAAGTAGGCGGTCAGCAGGTCGGCGGCGGCCGGGCCGACGTGCCCGGCGGCCATCGCGACGAACGGGGCGAACGCCTCCTGATCTGCCAGGGCCGCCGGGACGTCGATGCCCACGGTGCCGCCCGGCGCCGCGACCCGGACCATCTCTGCGACCGCTCGTTCGGGGTCCGGGACGAACATCAACGCCATCTGGCACAGCACCGCGTCGAACGATCCGTCCGGGAACGGCAGCTCGACCGCGTCGCCCTGGCACCAGGTGATGCCGGGACGCACCCGGCGGGCGACGTCGAGCATCGCCGGGTTGAGATCCAGCCCGGTGACGGCGCCGTCTCCGGCCCGGTCCGCGGCGAGCCGGGCGACGATGCCGGTCCCGCACGCCACGTCGAGGATCCGCTGACCCGGCCCGACGCCGGCGAGATCGAGCAGCGGCGGCACCCACTGGGCGAAGAACGCCGGGACGAACGCGGCCTCGTAGGTCTCGGCGGCCGCGGGGGTGAGCTGGAAGGTCTGGGTGGTCGTCTTCATGCCGGGAGGATGGGGCCGCCGGCGGAGCCGAGCATCGGGCGAGTGACCTATTCCGTGGGACGATGTCCGGCATGCCGGATCCGGTGGCGGCCGGCTGGGCGGCCCTGGCCGGGGGGCGGTGGCAGGACGCGGCCGAGGCCTTCACCGCTGTGGTGGCGCAGGACGCCACGGCGGAGGCGTTGCACGGCCTCGGCACGGCGCTGTGGTGGCTGGGCCAGCAGCGCCGGCACGTCGAACTGCTCACCGCCGCGTTCGCCGGATATCGCCGCAACCGCGACCATGCGAGCGCGGTGCTCGTCGCGCTCGACCTGTGCTGCACCTTCAAGTCGAACTACGGGGACGTGGCGGTGGCCGCCGGCTGGCTCCGCCGCGCCGAGCGACTGGCCTCGGAGGGCGTGCCCCGGGCCTGGGTGCAGGTGATGCGGGCGTATCTCGCGCCGGCCGACCCGGGCGCGCTCGACCGCGCCCGCAGCGCGCTCGACGCGGGCGTCCGCCACGGCGACACCGACCTGGAACTGTGCGCGCTGAGCACGATCGGGCATGCTCTGGTCCTCGCCGGGCGGGTGTAGGAGGGGCTCGCGTTCGTCGACGAGGCGATGGCCGGCACGCTGGCCCGCGAGTGCGCGCGGCACGAGACCACGGCGTTCACCAGCTGCGAGATGCTCGACGCTTGCGCCGCCGCCGGGGACCTGCGCCGGGCCACGCAGTGGTGCCGGGTCGCCGAGGAGTTCGCGGCGCGCTATGGCTCGCCGTACCTGTACGTGCGTTGCCGCGTGCTCTACGGCGCGGTGCTGGTGCGGGCGGGGGAGCTGGCGCGGGCCGAGGCCGAGCTGCGGGCCGCGCTCGAGGCGGCCGACGGGGCCGGTCCGCTGTGGCGGGCGCAGGTGCTCGCCGCGCTCGCCGAGGTCCGGCTGGCCCGCGGCGGGCTGGAGGAGGCCGAGGTCCTCGTCGAGCGGTGTGCGGGGCATCCGGCCGCCGCCGCGGCCGCCGCCGGGGTCCGGCTGGCCCGCGGCGACGCGGCGGGTGCGGCCGCGGTCCTCGAACGCCGCTGTGGTCCCGCCGTCGGGCGGCCCGCCGACGGCATGGTCTCGGTCGCCGGGTCGGCGGCGGTCCCGGCGCTCGCGCTGCTGGTCCGCGCCCGGCTGGACCTCGGCGACGTGGCCGGGGCGGCGGCCGCTGCCGCCTGCATGGAGGCCGGCGGCGAGGCCACCCTCGCCGCCGGCCGGGTCGCGCTGGCCGCGGGTGACGTCGCGGGAGCCGTCGACGCGCTGGAGCGGGCGGTGTCGCGGTTCGTCCTCGACGAGGATCCGCTGCAGGCCGCGCGGGCCCGTGTCGAGCTCGCCCGTGCCCTGGTGTCGTCCCGTCCGCAGGCCGCGGTGGCGGCCGCCCGCGCGGCGCTGGCCTGCCTCGACGCCGCGGGAGCGGGACCCGACGCCGACGCTGCGGCCGCGCTGCTGCGGGCGCTGGGCGTCGCCGGGAGGACCGGTCCACGCGGGCTCGGCGTGCTCAGCGAGCGCGAGCAGCAGGTGCTGCGCCTGGTCGGGCTGGGTTTGTCGAACGCGGAGATCGCGGAGCGGTTGCACATCAGCCCGAAGACCGCGTCCCACCATGTGAGCCATGTGCTCACCAAGCTCGGCGTCCGGAACCGGGCCGCCGCCGCCGCGCACGCGGAGGCCCAACGACCGGTCGGATAGCTGCTCAACACGGACTGTGAGTGCGTCACAGTGTTAGAACACTGTGACGCACTCACGGGAGGGGATGACATGGCGCACAATGTGCTCGGCGAGGAGTTGGCGAGCTGTGGCACCGAGCCGATGACGGGTTTCTACCGCAACGGCTGCTGCGACACGGGCTCGGAGGACAGCGGGGTGCATACCGTGTGCGCCCAGGTGACGGCCGAGTTCCTGCAGTTCAGCGCCGCGGCGGGCAACGACCTGAGTACCCCGCGCCCGGAGTACGGGTTCCCCGGTCTCACACCGGGCGAGCGCTGGTGCCTGTGCGCGCAGCGGTGGGCCGAGGCGCACGCGGCGGGCGTCGCGCCGCCGGTGGTGCTGGAGGCGACGCACGCACGCACGCTGGAGTGGGTCGATCTCGCCGACCTGCGCCGGCACGCGGTGCCGCAGCCGTGATCGGCGCTGAGCCCGGCTCCGCGGCCCGGCGGGCGAGTTTGACGCCGCGCCCAGCCCCAGGCCCAGGCCCAGGCCCCGAGGATGATCGCCGTTTGGGAGCGGAGAGCCGCGAACGCCGCGGTTCCCGCCGCCGATCCGGTGATCATGGGTGGTGGGCGGGATGCGGCAACGGCTACCCGAGCGTGATCGCCAAAAACGGGACATACGTCGCAGGAGTACGGTGCATGTCCCATTCTTATCGATCATGTACGTGCCGCCACCCAGAGCGGCGTGGGGAGCCGGGCACATGTGGTCGACAAGGGGCCGGCAGCGGGCTCGCTCGACGGACAGACCCGGTTGGCGTGCACCGCCCGCACGGCGACCAGCGACCGCCGACCCGCCGCCGCGCATCGGCACAGATCTCGATGGGCCCGAGGACCCGGATCTCCACGGATTCCTCCCCGAGGAATGCCGTTGGCCGGGCCTCGACGCAAGCCGTCCATCGGCTCAGGCGCGTCGGACCGCCGCCGGCACCACGAGCGCCAGCAGCGCCGCGGGCAGCAGGAAGGCGAGCAGTGGATCGGCCACGTACACGGGGGTGATCACCGCCGGGGCCAGCGCCCCGCCGCCGAAGCGGACGGCCTGCACCACCGACATCGCCCCCCCACGATTGGCCTCCGACGAGCTCAGCGTCAGCGCGTTCACCCCGACCAGCACGAGCTGGGTCGCGACCCCGCCGACCGCCCACAGCACCGCGACCAGCCCGACGACCGGGGCGAACCCCAGCCCGAGCACCAGCCCGACCCCGAGCAGCGCGCCGAGCAGGACGCATCGCCGCGGACCCATCCGATCCACCCCGCCGCCGACGAGCCGGGCGCTCAGCAACCCGGCCACCCCGAGGCCGGTGAGCACGAGCCCCCGCGGCCCGGCCCCCACGCCGAACGCATCCTCCAGCCGCAGCGCCACCAGGAACCCCAGCCCGGACAGGCAACCCCAGCCGACAGCGGCGACGACGCCGAGCCGGAGCACCGCGGGCCGGAACGCCGAACGCAGCGAGGGTCGCGCCGCCCCGGCGGCTGCGGGTGAGGCCGGGATGCCCACCGCGGCCAGCAGCACCGCCACCGCCGCGACGCCGATGAAGGCGTAGCGCCAGTCGAGCTCGGCCGTGAGGCCGCCGACCAGCGGCGCCGAGGTCTGGCCCGCGGCCTGCAACGACCCGAACCAGCCGAGCGCCCGCCCGAGCCGCTCCGGCGGCGCGGCGGCGCCCAGCGCGGCCAGCAGCAGCGGGGTGGTGAAGGCGTTCGCGATGCCCTGTGCCGCGCGGGCGACCAGGAACAGCGAGAACGTCGTCGCCAGCACGCAGGCCACCGACGCCACCGCATACAGCAGGTAGGCGCCGACGACGGTGCGCCGCCGGCCCCACCGTTCGCCGAGGGTGCCCGACACCAGCATCACCGCCGCGAACGGCAGCAGGTACGCCGTCAACGACCCGGTCGCCGCCTCCGCGGACACCGCGAACGAGGTCCCCAGCTCCGGCAGCATCGCGACGGTGACCCCGCCGCCGAACGGGCCGAGGAACGCGCCCGCGTACAGACCGGCCCGAGAGAGCCGGGTTCGGACGCGAGGAACCGAGGACCCGGCCGGTTGTGTGGGCGGTGCCGGGCTCAGGACCCCGTGCCTCCCGAACCGCGCCGGCGCAGGTACCGCTCGAAGTCCGCGGCGATCGCGTCGCCGCTCGACCCCGGAAGGTCGGAGACATCCGCCCGCTCCTCCTCGGAGGCCTGCTGTTCGAGCTGGCGGACGTACTCGCGCACCTCGTCGTCGGCGTCGGCCATCTCCGAGACGGTGCGTTCCCATTCCTCGGCCTGTTCGGGCAGGGCGCCGAGCGGGACCTCGACGTCGAGGATCTCCTCGACCCGGTGCAGCAGCGCCACCGCTGCCTTGGGCACCCGGGCCTGCGAGACGTAGTGCGGCACGGCCGCCCAGAACGACACGGCCGGGATCCCGGCCTCGACGCAGGCCTGCTGGAACACTCCGACGATCCCGGTCGGCCCCTGGTAGGTGGACGGCTCGACCCGCAACCGGCCCACCGAGGACTTGTCATAGGAGATGCCGCTGACCGGAGTGGGCCGGGTGTGTGGGGTGTCGGTCAGCAACGCGCCCAGGGTGATGACCTTCGTCACACCCAATCGGTCGGCGTAGCCGAGAAGCTCGGCGCAGAAGGTCCGCCAGCGCAGGTTCGGCTCGATGCCGTTGACGAGCACGACGTGCCGGTCGGTGCCCGGCAGGGTGGCCACCGACAGCCGTGTGGTGTGCCACTCGATCTTGCGGGTCACCCCCTCGGCCAGCCGGACATGCGGACGGGTGACCTGGAAGTCGTAGTACTCCTCGGGATCGAGGGCCGCCAGCGGGGTGGCGTCCCAGCTCAATTCGAGATGCTCAAGCGCGGTGCTCGCCGCCTCCCCGGCGTCGTTCCAGCCCTCGAAAGCGGCGATCATCACCGGGTTGGTGAGGGCCGGCAGATCTGGTTCCGCCCCTGGTCGCGGCTCGCGGTCGGTCATCAGTCCAGCCTACGGCCGAGCGGCCGATTGCGAGGGTCCCGGGCCCCGAGCCGCTAACCTCTTCGTCGTGGCATCTCAGACGCCCGCTGTGGCTTCCCGCGAATTCGATACCACTCTGCTCGACACCCTGGCCGAGCGTGTCGTCGTCGCCGACGGCGCCATGGGCACGATGTTGCAGGCCATCGAGCTGACCCTGGACGATTTCGGGGGCCTCGAGGGCTGTAACGAGATCCTCAACGACACCCGGCCGGACGTCGTGCGCGAGATCCACCGCGCCTACCTGGAGGCAGGTGCCGACGCCGTCGAGACGAACACGTTCGGGGCCAATCTGCCCAACCTCGCCGAATATCAGAGCGCCGAGCGGATCCGTGAGCTCGCCGAGAAGGGGGCGAGCCTGGCCCGCGAGGTCGCCGACGAGCTGACGACGCCGGACCACCCGCGCTACGTACTCGGCTCCGTCGGCCCCGGCACCAAGCTCCCGACGCTGGGACATGAGACCTTCGCCCGGCTGCGCGACGCCTACACCGAATGCGGCCGCGGCCTGCTCGCCGGCGGCGCCGACGCCTGCGTCGTCGAGACCTGCCAGGACCTGTTGCAGGTCAAGGCCGCGGTGCTGGGCCTGCGCCGGGCGATGGAACTGGAGGGCCGGCGGATCCCGCTGATCACGCAGGTCACCGTCGAGACCACCGGCACGATGTTACTGGGCAGCGAGATCGGGGCCGCGCTCACCGCGATCGAACCGCTGGGTGTGGACCTCATCGGGCTCAACTGCGCCACCGGCCCCGCCGAGATGAGCGAGCACCTGCGCACACTGTCCAAACACGCCCGCATCCCGCTGTCGGTGATGCCCAACGCCGGCCTGCCGCGGTTGGGCCCCCGCGGCGCCGAGTACCCGCTGACCCCCGACGAGCTGGCCGAGGCGCTGGCCACGTTCGTCCGCGACTACGGGCTGCGCCTGGTCGGCGGCTGCTGCGGCACGACCCCGGAGCACGTCACCGCCGTCGCGCAGGCCATCGCGGCGGTGACCCCCGCGGCACGGCACCCGCGCCCGGAGCCGGGGGTGAGCTCGCTGTACTCCTCGGTGCCGTTCCGGCAGGACACCTCGGTGCTCATGGTCGGGGAGCGGACCAACGCGAACGGCTCCAAGGCCTTCCGCGAGGCGATGATCGCGCAGGCCTGGGAGGAGTGCGTCGCGATCGCCCGCGAGCAGACCCGCGAGGGTGCGCACATGATCGATCTGAACGTCGATTACGTCGGCCGGGACGGCGCCGCCGACATGGCCGAGCTCGCCGGCAGGCTGGCCACCGCCTCCACGCTGCCGATCATGATCGACTCCACCGAGCCCGAGGTGCTCAAGGCGGGTCTGGAGCGCCTCGGCGGGCGCTGCATCGTCAACTCGGTCAACTACGAGGACGGCGACGACGAGGGCTCGCGGTTCCAGCGGGCGATGGCGCTGGTCCGTGAGCACGGGGCCGCGGTCGTCGCGCTGTGCATCGACGAGAAAGGGCAGGCCCGCACCGCGGACCACAAGGTCCAGGTGGCCGACAGGTTGATCCGCGATCTGACCACCAACCACGGGATGCGGGTCTGCGACATCGTCGTCGACACGCTGACCTTCCCGATCACCACGGGCCAGGAGGAGGTCCGCCGCGACGCGCTGGAGACGATCGAGGCCATCCGCGAGATCAAGCGACACCACCCGGAGGTGCAGACCACGCTGGGCATCTCCAACGTCTCCTTCGGACTGAACGCCGCCGCCCGGCAGGTGCTCAACTCGGTGTTCCTGCACGAATGTGTCAACGCGGGGCTGGACACCGCGATCGTGCACGCGTCGAAGATCCTGCCGATGTCGAAGATTCCCGACGAGCAGCGCGCCGTCGCCCTCGATCTGGTCTACGACCGGCGCCGGTCGGGGCCCGAGGGCGACTACGACCCGCTGAACCGGTTCATGGAGCTGTTCGCCGGGGTCACGGCGTCGTCGGCGAAGGCAGGCCGGGCCGAGGAACTGGCCGCGCTGCCGCTGTTCGAGCGGCTGGAGCGGCGCATCGTCGACGGGGAGCGCGGCGGGCTGGAGGAGGACCTCGACGCGGCGCTGCGGGAGCGGCCCGCGCTGGAGATCATCAACGACACGTTGCTGGCGGGCATGAAGACCGTCGGCGACCTGTTCGGCTCCGGGCAGATGCAGCTGCCGTTCGTGCTGCAGAGCGCCGAGGTGATGAAGAGCGCGGTCGCGCATCTCGAACCGCATATGGAGAAGTCCGACGCGGCGGGCAAGGGGACCATCGTGCTCGCCACCGTGAAGGGCGATGTGCACGACATCGGCAAGAACCTCGTCGACATCATCCTGAGCAACAACGGCTACTCGGTCGTCAACCTCGGCATCAAGCAACCGATCTCGACGATCCTGAGCGCTGCCGAGGAGCACCGGGCCGACGCGGTGGGCATGTCCGGGCTGCTGGTCAAGTCGACGGTGGTGATGAAGGAGAACCTCCAGGAGATGAACTCCCGGGGGATGGCGACGAGGCTGCCGGTGTTGCTCGGCGGGGCCGCGCTGACCCGCTCGTACGTCGAGAACGACCTCTCGGAGGTCTACGAAGGCCGGGTCTCCTACGCCCGCGACGCGTTCGAGGGCCTGCGGCTGATGGATGCCACGATGGCGCGGGCCCGCGGCGACGCGCCGGCCCTCGATCTCGAGGAGGAGGCGAAGGCCGCCGAGCGGAAGGCCCGCCACGAGCGCTCCAAGCGGATCGCGGCCAAGCGCAGGGCCGCCGAGGCCGAGGCGGCCGGCCCGCTGCCGGAGCGGTCCGACGTCGCGCTGGACAACCCGCTGCCCACGCCGCCGTTCTGGGGCACCCGGGTGGCGCGCGGGATCGCGCTGGCCGAGTACTCCGGCATGGTCGACGAGCGGGCGCTGTTCCTCGGTCAGTGGGGGTTGCGCGGCTCCAAGGGCGGGTCGGGGCCGTCCTACGCCGAGCTCGTCGAGGCCGAGGGCAGGCCGCGGCTGCGCTACTGGCTGGAGCGGCTGGCGACCGAGGGGGTGTTCGCCCACGCGGCCGTCGTCTACGGGTACTTCCCGGCCGTCGCCGACCGCGACGAGCTGGTCGTCCTGACCGAGCCGCGGGCCGACGCGGCCGAGCGCTTCCGGTTCCGCTTCCCGCGCCAGCGTCGCGACCGGCACCTGTGCCTCGCCGACTTCTGGCGTCCGCGGGAGCTGGCCGTGGCCGACGGTGAGGTGGACGTGCTGCCGTTGCACCTGGTGACCATGGGCAGCCCGATAGCCCAGTATGCGGCAGAGCTGTTCGCCAAGGACGCCTACCGCGACTATCTGGAGGTGCACGGCCTGGGCGTGCAGCTCACCGAGGCGCTGGCCGAGTACTGGCACCGGCGGGTCCGCGAGGAGCTGACGTTCGACGGCGGTGACAGCGTCTCCCTCGAGGACCCCTCCGACGTCGAGGAGTTCTTCAAGCTCGGCTACCGCGGTGCCCGCTACTCGCTGGGTTACGGGGCGTGCCCCAACCTGGAGGACAGGCGCAAGATCGTCGAGCTGCTGGAGCCGGGCCGGATCGGCGTCGAACTGTCCGAGGAACTGCAACTGCATCCCGAACAGTCCACCGACGCCCTGGTCTCGCACCATCCGGAGGCGAAGTACTTCAACGCGGGCTAGATCCCCCCGTGAGTGCGTAACAGTGTTGGAACACTGTTACGCACTCACCGGCCACGCTCATCAGCGGGGACGGCGCAGTGCGAGCAATATCACAGGATCCCGGGGCGGCTACCGGGGCCGTCCGCACACCGCAGGGTTTCCGCCGATCCCGCGCCATGCGACCGTTGGGCCTGTCCCGAGATCCGCTCACCGTCGGCTGGTTCGCTCGGACAGCGCCCTGAGCTGGGGGACCGCCGGGCCCGCCGCGCCGTCCAGCGCAGCGCGCGATCCGATAGCAGCACGACGGGCCTGCCGGACGGTGGGCGGATGCGAGGGGTAGAACACTGACTGACACCGAGCGGGCGCGGATACCCAAGGGGATAATCGACGTGAAGACCTTTGACGAGCTGTTCGTCGAGCTCACCGAAAAGGCGGCCGGCCGACCGGCCGGATCGGGAACGGTGGCCGCGCTCGACGCCGGTGTCCACGCGCAGGGCAAGAAGCTGCTCGAGGAGGCCGGCGAGGTCTGGCTGGCGGCCGAACACGAGTCCGACGACGCGCTCGCCGAGGAGATCTCGCAGCTTCTCTACCGCGTCCAGGTGCTGATGCTCGGTCGCGGGCTCACCCTCGAAGACGTCTACAAGTTCCTGTAGTTCGCACCACGACGCTCGTTGTAGCGGAAAGAGGAAGACCCATGCTGCGCGTTGCCCTCCCGAACAAGGGCACCCTCGCTGAGCCCGCGGCCACGATGATGCGGGAGGCGGGATACCGGCAGCGGTCCGACTCGCGCGATCTCAGCGTGATCGACGAGGAGAACGGAATCGAGTTCTTCTACCTGCGACCGAAAGACATCGCGACCTACGTCGGCTCGGGTGATCTGCAGCTCGGGGTGACCGGGCACGACCTCATGGAGGAGTCGGGCAGCCAGGTCCACGACGTGCTGCCGCTCGGTTTCGGGGCGTCGAAGTTCCGGTTCGCGGCTCCCGCGCGGTTCGACTGGAAGCTCGAGGACCTCGACGGGAAGACCATCGCGACGTCCTACCCGCGGCTGGTCCGCTCGCACCTGAGCGGCAAGCGGATCGGTGCGAAGATCATCAAGCTGGACGGTGCGGTGGAGATCTCGGTGCAGCTCGGCCTCGCCGACGCCATTGCCGATGTGGTGTCCTCCGGTCGCACGCTGCGCCAGCACGGGCTGAAGGTCATCGGTGAGCCGATTGCCGAGTCCGAAGCCATGCTCATCGAGCGCGAGCCGCGTCCGGACCGTGTCGAGACCGACGAGGTCAAGCGAGCCAAATCGGTCTTCACCGAGCGGCTGCGCGGCGTCGTCTACGCCCGGCAGTACCTGATGCTCGACTACGACTGCCCGCTGCGCGTGCTCGAGGAGGCCAAGCAGATCACCCCGGGGTTGCAGGCCCCGACGATCTCTCCGCTCGCCGACCCGAGCTGGGTCGCGGTCCGCTCGATGGTGCGCCGCCGATGCGCCAACGCCGTGATGGACCAGCTCGCCGAGCTCGGCGCTCGCGCCATCCTGTCCTCCGAGATCCGCTCCTGCCGCGCGGTCGACGGCCGGGGCCCAGGACACCCGTGAGTGCGTAACAGTGTGAGAACACTGTTACGCACTCACGAGGCCTCGTTACCTGGGCCGAATCGTCAGGCTCTGGGCCGCGCGCCCGGTATGCCCGGCCTCGTCGAACAGCAGCGCCGACACGGTTCCCGCGCCGTTCGGGCCGACGACCGTCGCGGCGTCCACGCCGATCCACTCCCCGGTGGGCGACCGGTGCAGGTGCAGCGTCAGCTCGGTGTTGACGAACAGCCACTGCCGCACGTCCAACGGCGCGGCGACACCGTTGGCCGAGTCGGCCACGACAGCGAGCCGCTGCAGGGCGCTGGGCTCCTCGCCGTCCACCAGCGGAACCCGCTGGCGCATCCACGCCCGGCCGGGACCCTGCGTGCCCAGCCACCCGCGGAGCCAGCGCCACTCCATCGCGTCGAGGAATCCGGGCAGCCAGCCGTCCGGTCGCTCCGGGCGGGCCGTAGCCTGCTCCGGCCCGGGCAGCGGCTCGGCCTGACCGACGGCCACCGCCGTGGTGTCGCTGACCGCGAGCCGCCACGCCCGCGCCCGCAGCACGGCCCGTCCGCCCGCGGTCATCTCCGCGGCGAGCAACTCGATCGTCCGGCCGGGCCGCTCGACCCCGGCGCGCACCTCGACCTCGCCTGCCGGGACCGGGCCGAGCACCTCGACCGTGATCCGGGTCAGGGTCATCGCAGCCCCGTCGGGCCGGCCCCGCGCGCAGCGTTCGAGGGCGCGGATGAGCAGCGCCGACGGCGGGCCGAGATGTTGGACGTCGGCGAACCAGGGACCGGTCGTGGAGAAGGTCGCGAAGAAGCGGGCGCCCTCGGGATCGTCCAACGGCTTGTAGAAGGGCTCGAACTCGCTCACCCGACCGATCATGCCTTCCGGCTCAGTCGGTGCGCTCGACGAGGGTCTCGACGTCGGCCGCGCCGGGCCCGTCCGGCCGGTCCGGATCCGGCCAGCCCGGATACTCCGGCGGAGTGCCGTCCCAGGCCGGGCAGAGCGGGCGATAGCTGCACCATTCACACAGTCTGCTCGGGTTGGGCCGGAAGTCGCCATCGCGGCCGGCGCGCAGAATGGCCTCCCAGATCGCGTCGAGGGTGCGTGCGAAACGCCGCAGCTCCGCCTCGTCGGGCCGGTAGGTCAGCGCCTCCTCGTCGGCCAGATAGATCAGTCGGAGCTGGGTGGGTACCACACCGCGCAGCTGCAACAGCGCCAGCGCGTAGAACTTCATCTGGAACAGGGCCCTGGCCTCGGCCACCTCCCGGGGGGCCGCACCGGTCTTGTAGTCGACGACGCGGATCTGCCCGGTGGGTGCGACGTCGAGCCGGTCGATGTAGCCGCGCAGCAACAGCCCGGAGTCGAGCTCGGTCTCCACCAGCAGCTCACGGGCCTCGGGCTCCAGCCGGCGCGGGTCCTCGAGCCGGAAGTAGGCATCGAGCAGCTCGCAGGCCGACTCCAGCCAGCCCGGCAGCTCCGGATCCTCCGGCCCGGTGAACAGCTCCTCGAGCAGCTCGGGAGCCTGCTCCAGAAGCTCGGTCCACACGGGTTCGACCAGCGCCTTCGCCGCCGCGGGCACCCGCTCGACGGCGGGCAGCTCGAACAGCCGCTCCAGGACCGTGTGCACCACCGTGCCGCGGATCTGCGCCCGGCTGGACCTCTCGGGCAGCCGGTCGATCGCCCGGAAGCGGTAGAGCAGCGGGCACTGCTTGAAGTCGCCCGCTCGCGACGGGGACAGCGCAGGGCGCCGCCGGGCGGGCGCCGGCTGCCCGGCGGTCGCGACAATCTCGGTCACGGCGATCACGGTAGGGGATGGTGCCGACACTCCCGGTCGGTACGGCCTTCCCGGCCGGGCCGGCGTCGGGGGTGCGCCGGGGTGGCCGCGACCGCACCGGATAGCGTTCCCCCTCGTGTCCGAGCCCGCTCCCGCTCCGCGCATCGTGCCGCGCCGGGGCCCGTTCCGTCCCGGTGACCGGGTCCAGCTCACCGACCCGAAGGGACGCAAGTACACCCTTGTGCTGGAGGAGGGCAAGCAGTACCACACCCATCGCGGCGGGCTCGCCCACGACGATCTGATCGGCAAACCCGAGGGCAGCCTCGTCGTCTCCCCGGTCGGCACCCCGTATCTCGCGCTGCGCCCGCTGCTGCCGGACTATGTGCTCTCGATGCCCCGCGGGGCGCAGGTGATCTACCCGAAGGATGCCGCGCAGATCCTGATGTGGGGCGACGTGTTCCCCGGCGCCCGGGTGCTGGAAGCAGGCGCGGGCTCCGGGGCGTTGACGTGCTCGCTGCTACAGGCCGTGGGTCCCGAGGGCAGCGTGATCTCCTATGAGGTCCGGTCCGACCACGCCGAGAACGCCGAACACAATGTGCGACGGTTCTTCGGGGAGATTCCACCCAACTGGACGCTGGAGATCGCCGATCTGCGGAGTCACGTCGGCGAGGTCGACCGGGTGATACTCGACATGCTCGCGCCCTGGGACCGGTTGGAGACCGTCCGGACGGCCCTCGTCCCCGGCGGCGTCCTCGTCGGTTACGTCGCCACCACCACACAGTTGTCCAGGCTCATGGAGGCGCTGCGCGAGCAGCAGTGCTGGACCGAACCCCAGGCGTGGGAGTCGCTGGTCAGGCCGTGGCACGTGGTCGGGCTCGCCGTCCGGCCGGAGCACCGGATGATCGGTCACACAGCGTTTCTGGTGACGGCCCGACGCCTCGCCGAAGGGGTGGTACCGCCACGCCCGCAGCGTCGGCCGACGAGCCGTTGAAGGGAAGTAGGCCGTATCCTCTCGCTCCGTGCTACAGAAAGCAGACATGGGTACCGGGTCAAGGTGCCGTCCGGCTGAGTGATGGATCACCGATTCGCCGCACGGCTGCGGATCGGGTTCGCAGGTACCGTATGGAAACGGAACACGGAGGGAGGACGCCGTGAACCCCTACGATGACGGTCCCGGCAGGCACGGCTCGGGTGACCACGGGAATCTGACTCCTGCCGAGGCGAGCGCCCAGATCCGCTTCCTCGAGGAAGAGGTCGCGCTGCTGCGGCGCAAGCTCACGGAATCCCCCCGGCACACCCGGATTCTGGAACAGCGGCTCGCGGAATCGGCCAGCAGGCTCTCCCAGCTGAGTGCCCGCAACGAGAAGTTGACCGAGACCCTGAAGGAGGCGCGCAGCCAGCTCGTCGCGCTGCGCGAGGAGGTCGACCGGCTCGCGCAGCCGCCCAGCGGCTACGGGGTGTTCCTGGCGCGTTACCCCGACGAGACGGTGGACGTGTTCACCTCGGGACGGCGGATGCGGGTCGCGGTGTCCCCGGCCGTGCAGACCGAGGAGCTGCGCAACGGCCAGACCGTGCGACTGAACGAGGCGCTCACCGTCGTCGAGGCCGGCGACTACGACCGCATCGGCGAGGTGTGCGGGTTGCGCGAGGTGCTGGCCGAGCCCACCGCGGACGGCGTTGCCGGACGCGCACTGGTGGTCGGGCACGCCGACGAGGAGCGGGTGGTCTGGCTCGCCGACCCGCTGTTCCCGAGCGAGGACAACCCGGACGCGGTGCCGCTCAAGCCCGGCGACTCGCTGCTGGTCGATACGAAGGCCGGCTATGCCTACGAGCGGGTGCCCAAGGCCGAGGTGGAGGATCTCGTGCTGGAGGAGGTGCCCGATGTCGCCTACGACGATATCGGCGGCCTGTTCCGGCAGATCGAGCAGATCCGCGATGCGGTCGAGCTGCCGTTCCTGCACGGCGAGCTGTTCCGGGAGTACGAGCTGCGCCCGCCGAAGGGCGTGCTGCTCTACGGTCCGCCCGGCTGTGGTAAGACGCTCATCGCGAAGGCGGTGGCGAACTCGCTGGCCAAGAAGGTGGCCTCGGTGCGGGGCGACGATCCGGATGAGGCCAAGTCGTTCTTCCTCAACATCAAGGGCCCGGAGCTGCTCAACAAGTTCGTCGGCGAGACCGAGCGGCACATCCGGTTGATCTTCCAGCGGGCGCGCGAGAAGGCGTCCGAGGGAACTCCGGTCATCGTGTTCTTCGACGAGATGGACTCGATCTTCCGGACCCGCGGCTCGGGGGTGTCCTCCGACGTCGAGACGACGATCGTGCCCCAGCTGCTGAGTGAGATCGACGGTGTCGAGGGCCTGGAGAACGTCATCGTCATCGGTGCCTCCAACCGCGAGGACATGATCGACCCCGCCATCCTGCGGCCGGGCAGGCTCGACGTGAAGATCAAGATCGAGCGGCCGGACGCCGAGGCGGCGCGGGACATCTTCTCCAAGTACCTGACCGAGACGCTGCCGATCCACGACGACGATCTCGCCGAGTTCGCCGGCAACCGCAAGGCCTGCATCGACGCGATGATCCAGCGCGTGGTCGAACGGATGTACGACGAGTCCGAGGAGAACCGGTTCCTCGAGGTCACCTACGCCAACGGTGACAAGGAGACCCTGTACTTCAAGGACTTCAATTCCGGCGCGATGATCCAGAACATCGTGGACCGGTCGAAGAAGTCGGCGATCAAGTCGGTGCTGGAGACGGGCCAGCCGGGCCTGCGCGTGCAGCATCTGCTCGACGCGATCGTCGACGAGTTCGCCGAGAACGAGGACCTGCCCAACACGACCAACCCGGACGACTGGGCGCGGATCTCGGGCAAGAAGGGCGAGCGGATCGTCTACATCCGCACGCTGGTCACCGGCAAGAACGCCGAGACCGGGCGGGCGATCGACACCGCCTCGAACACCGGCCAGTACCTGTAGCCAACCGCCACGAGCGGGTCCCGCCCGGTCCGGGCGGGACCCGCTCGTGGCGTTCGGTCGCGCGCCCCGCCCCAGGCAGCGACGTCATGGCTCCACAACGCGGCTGAGGACGCGGCCGGGGGCGCGTTATGGCTCCACGATGCGCGGGGGGCGTCATTGCGGGCTGGCCGATCCGTTCACGACGGCGCGGGGGAACCCGCATTACGGTCCCGGCATGAGTTGCCCTGGGTCAAGCCGCGGCCGATTGGTCTTGGTTGAGGACGCGTTGGAGCGCGTGGTGTCGGCTTGGGTCGTAGGGCGTGGGAGTGGTCCAGCAGGCCCAGATGATGTTGGTCCGGGCGCGGGCGGGGACGCGGACGGCGTGCGGGTGGTCGTGTCCGCGGTCGCGAGCTCGGCGGTAGAGGTCGGCGGCCCAGGGGTTGGCCTTGACGCTGTCGCCGGCGAAGTCGCAGAGCGCGTCGCGGAGTTGCTTGTCCGCGCCCCAGCGGAAGCCGAGGGCGCGGATCTTGCCGGACTGCCGGGTGGAGGGTGCGACGCCGGCGAGGCAGGCCAGGGAGTCTGCGGTGGGGAATCGGCCGCGGGTGTCGCCGATCTCGGTGAGCAGCCGGGCGGCGCGCAGGGTGCCGGCGCGGGGCAGGCTGGTGAAGATCGGGGCGTCGGGGTGCAGGGCGAGCTGCTCGGCGATCCGGGCGGCGAGCGCGTCGATCTGCGCGTTGATCGCGCGCAGGGTGGCGACGAAGGCGGCGGTGACCGCGGCGGCGGTGTCGCCGGCCGGGCCGGTCGCGCCGCGGGGGGCGCCGGTGAGCCGCTCGTGCAGGGTCTGCGCGGGGGTGCGGCCGCGGT
>NZ_AUII01000006.1 GCF_000423625.1 Pseudonocardia asaccharolytica DSM 44247 = NBRC 16224 | reverse complement strand
CGAGGATGGCCGTCGATCCGGACGCGGCACACGGCACCGGGCAGGCCGCCCAGTACCTGCTGCGCGCCGCCGACCGGGACGCCGCCGACCGGGACGCCGCCGAGGAGCTGGGCACCCTGCTATTCGACACCGGCTACTGCAGCGACCACACCCTCACCGCCCCCGGCCCGGACCGGCTCATCGCCACCGGCACCACCCGCTCGATCCGTCAGGCCGCCCGCGACCACCCCGCCCCCGGCCCACCACCCGAAGGTGCCTCGCCCCGCGAGGCGATGGATCACCGGCTCCGCACCCCCGAGGGCGCCGCCCTCCACACCCGCCGCGGCGCCACCGTCGAGCCCACCATCGGCAACCTCAAGAAGATCATCGACCGGTTCAGCCTGCGCGGCCTGGCCGCCGTCACCGCCGAAGCCCACCTCGCCGCCGCCGCGTTCAACCTCGCCAGGCTCCACCGCGCCACAGCCGCCCCCGCATGACCCCCGGGCCCACCCGGGTCCACCGCCCCGACGGCCCACCGGCCGATCCCCACCCCCCAGACACCTTCCGCGGAAGCCCCACCGGCGCGATTCGCCAACAGCCTCCCCATGCGGCTGGTGCCCCGATTCTGGCGATCATGGATGCGCAGGCAGCCGCCGGACCCGCCCGCGGTGAGTACTTTTGGGCCACACCGCCGTCCGATCACACGGAGGGAGGGGACGATGGACTTCGACGTCGTGGTCGAGATCCCCAAGGGCCACCGGAACAAGTACGAGATGGACCACAGGACCGGGCGGATCCGGTTGGACCGCACGCTGTTCACGGCGACCTCGTATCCGGCGGACTACGGGTTCATCGAGCACACGATCGCCCTGGACGGAGATCCGCTGGACGCGCTGGTGCTGGTGCCCGAGCCGACCTTCCCGGGCTGCGTCATCCGCTGCCGGGCGATCGGGATGCTGCGGATGCGGGACGAGAACGGCCAGGACGACAAGGTGCTGTGCGTGCCGGCCGCCGATACCCGCCTGGAGCATCTGCGCGACATCGGCCACGTCCCGGAGTTCGACAGGCTGGAGATCCAGCACTTCTTCGAGGTCTACAAGCAGGTGGAGCCCGGAAAGTCGGTGGAGGGCGACACCGGCTGGGTCGGCCGCGCCGACGCCGAGGCCGAGATCGAGAGCTCCTACCGTCGCGCAGCCCCCACCGAGCCCACTGGCGCTTGAGCGGCGCAAGCGTCACAGAGCGGCGCTTGCACCGCTCAAGTGCGGGTGGAGGAGCCGGTCGAACGTCATGGTCATCCGGTCGACCAGCAGCGCCCGGCCCAGCTGCAACATCGCGGTGGCGGCGGCGGTGTAGGCGTCGTCGTCCAGCGACTCCAGGTCGCTCACCTTCGCCAGCCCGATCGTCCGCCGGGCCGCCTCGCAGCCGGCGAAGCCGAAGCCGTCCTGGAGGATCACCCGCAGCCACCCGGACAGGAACGAGTCCGGGTATTTCTCGGGCGAGCGCCGCCGCGGCCACAGCTGCCACATCCGTGCCGCGAAGGTGTCCCAGCTGGACTCGACCGTGCGATACAAGCCTTCGGCCCGGGCCTGCCGGCCCAGCGCGGCGGCGCGAGCGCCGGCGAAGAACATGTTCGCCCACATCATGCCGAGGTCGAAGCCGACGGGTCCGTAGCAGGCGAACTCCGCATCGAAGGTCTTGACCGACAGCTGCGTGCCGCTTCCCCGCACGAACACGCTGCCGGTGTGCAGGTCCCCGTGGATCAGCGACTCCCCGGCGGTGAGGAACCGATGCTTCATCGCCATCGCCGCCTCCACCCAGTCGGAGTCGGCCTGCAACCCGGCCAGGACCGGTTCGACCGCGGGCCGGACGGAGTTGCGCTGCGCGCCCAGGTAGGGCTCGGTGAAGATGAGGTCCTCCGTGATCGCGCACAGCTCCGGGTTCGCGGCCGCGGCGGCCCGCAGCCGGAACTCCTCCTCGCCCAGGGCCAGGAACGAGGTGCCGAACGCCACGTCGGCCACGTACTCGCCGAGCCGCTCCGCGACACCCTCGTGCGGCCCTTCTGCGTTGAGCCGGGTGCGGAACACCTCGTGATCCGACAGGTCCTCCAGCGCGAGCACGTACCGCTCCGGGTCGAAGTCGATGAGCCGGCAGACGTTGTCGGACAACGCGGAATGCGCGCGCAGGGCCGCCGCCTCCCGGGTCGCCCGTTCCTCGGTCATCGGCCAGTCCGGTCCGACCAGCCGCACATACGGCAGCGCCTGCTTGAGCACGAGGCTCCCGCCGGCCCCGTCGGCGCAGACGAACACCAGGTTCAGATTGCCGTCGCCGATCTCGGAGACGGTCAGGGTCCCGGGATCTACGAGCTCGCGCAGCACGGCACGGCCCGCGATGTAGCGGGGCACCTCGTCGACCGTCAAGACGGCATCGGCCACGACGAACCTCCTAGTGGGCGGCGAACCGGCGGCGCCTGCGGCGCAGCGAGAACGACATCAGCAACGCGAAGATCAGCACCAGGCCCTTGATCAGGTCCTGGGTGTAGTAGGGCAGACCGAGCTGGGTGAGACCCTGCAGGATCAACCCGATGAACACCGCACCGATGACGGTGCCCAGCGCGTTGGGCTTCTTCGCCCCCAGCACGGCGTACCCGACCAGGGTCATCGCCACGGCGTCCAGCAGCGCGGAGTCACCGGCCGTGACGTCGCCCTGGCGCAGCCGGGAGGCGAGGATGATCCCGGCGATGGCGGCCAGCACTCCGGAGATCGCATACGCCGTGAACTGATAGCGGCGCACCCGGGCGCCCGCCAGCCGCGCCGCCTCGGCATTCCCGCCGACGGCATAGAAGACCCGGCCATAGCGCGTCCGTTCCAGGAAGACCCAGGCCAGGACGGCGATCAGCACGAACAGGTACACCGACAGCGGGATCCCCAGCACCTGGGTCCCGTCGATCGCGGCGAAGTCGTCGGTGAACCGGCCCTCGACCCGCGTGCCGTCGGGCAGCGTCATGCCGGTGATCAAGGTCTGGCCGTCGACGAGCCAGCGTTTGAGGCCCTGCACCGTGAACATCGTCCCGAGCGTCGCCAGCAGCGGAGGCACGCTCAGCCAGACGATCAGGATGGCGTTGACGCAGCCGACCACCGCACCGGCGATGAGGCACGCCACGATCGCGGTCGGGCCGGTCAGGGCGAAGCGGATCATCACCACGGCGGCCACGGTGACCGACAGCCCGGCCACCGCGCCGACGGACAGATCAAGGTCGCCGACGATCGCGGTCAGCGTCATGCCGAGGGCGGCGATGGCGGCCACCGCCTGGGTCTGCAGAATCGACACGGCGTTGTCCACCGTCGCGAACCCGGGGATGACCACGGAGAACACGATCGCGACGAGCAGTCCCACGAGCACCACGCCGTAGCGCACGAAGAAATCGGTGACGGAGAACGCCGCTCGTTCCCCGACCGAGACCTGGGCCGTCAATCCTGGTCCTTCCGTAGGGTGAGGTCTGGGCTGGGCCGGGCATCACGCGTTCGCCGGGTCGGCGGCCGCGGCGGCCCGCTCGCGGTCGAGCAGGGTCGACGGGCGCGCGCTCATCGCGTCGATGATGCGGCCGCGCGAGGCGGCCGAACGCGGCAGGTCCGCGACGATCCGGCCGTGGTTGAACATCACGATCCGGTCCGCGACCTCGAGCGCCTCGTCCAGGTCGGAGGTGGCGACGAGCACAGCGGCCGATGTCGTCAGCTCCCGCACGGTCGCCCCGATGTCGTGCCGGGCGTTGATGTCGACCCCGCGGAACGGCTCATCCAGCAGCAGCACCCGGGCGGCGCCCAGCAGCCAGCGCCCGATCACGACCTTCTGCTGGTTCCCGCCCGACAGTGTCTGGATCGGGCTCGACGGGCCGCGGGCGACGATCCCGATGTCCGTCATCATCGATCCGGCGGCGCGCCGCTCGGCCGAGCGGCGCATCAGCGTGCCGACGGAGAACCGCCGCACGAACGGCAGCGTCATCTGTGCGAAGACGGGCCAGCCCGGGATGATCGCCTGCTCGTGGCGGGACTCCGGGAGCAGATAGACGCCCCGTTTCACCGCGTCACCGGGGTGCCGCGGATCGAAGGCGCGCCCGTCCAGGACCCGCCGTCCGCCGGCGATCGACCTGGCGCCGAACACCCATTCGAGCAGCTCGGTCTTTCCGCTGCCGAGCAGCCCGAGGAGCACGGTCACCTGCCCCTCGCGCAGCTCGAGACCGAACGGTGCGGAGTCGGCGAAGACCTGGACGTCGGACAGCTCGAGGACGGTCGGCCCGCCGGGCAGTTCGGTGCGCTGCATCTCGGCGGGCGTCCGGTCGAACAGCGCCGTGAGGGCGGCGGGCCAGTCGAATCCGTGCCGATCGTCCCCGTGCCGCTCGTCGCTGACGAACTCACCCTGCATGGCGCCGTCGCGCAGGACCCCGACGCGGCGGCACAGCCGGTCGAACTCGGCGAGCTTGTGGGTGACGAACAGCGCCGTCATGCCGTCGTCGACGAGCGATCGGACCAGGTCGAACAGCCGGACGGTCTCCTCGGCGGACAACGCCGAGGTCGGCTCGTCGAGGATCAGGATCTCGGGCTTGCGCGACAGCGCCCTGGCCAGCACCAGCAGTTGCCGTTCGGACACGCCGAGCTGCCGGACCGGCGACCGCAGCACCTGCCGGGTCAGGTGCATGCCCAGGGTCTGGGCCACCTCGAGGGCGTGGCGTTCGGTGCGCCGGCGGCTGAAACCGGGGGGCGACGAGCTGTCGGTGAGCCGGTCCAGCGCCAGATTCTCGGCCACCGTCATGTCCAGGATGACGCCGTCGTCCGGATTCTGGTAGACGGTCGCGACGCCGAGCCGCTGGGCGGCGATCGGGTCGGGAAAGGTGACCGCCCGCCCGCCCAGCAGGATCTCGCCGCCGTCCGGGACGTGTGCCCCGGAGAGGATCTTGATCAGCGTCGACTTCCCGGCGCCGTTGGCGCCCATCAGGCCGTAGATCGTGCCCTTCTCGACGCGGAAGCTGACCCCGCGCAGTACCCGGTTCGGGCCGAAGCTCTTGGAGATGCTCCGGACCTGCAGGACGGTGTCCACTTCGACGACCCGGCGTCAGACGCCCGGCTGGACCTGCGGGATCCACGGCGCACCCAGGAGTTCCGGGGTGGCGAGGTCGGGCAGCGCGGCGCGCAGCTCGTCCATGTTCGTGACGCCCTGCTCGCGCAGCATGTCCTGGGTGATCAGCGCCGCCGGAATCGTCATCTTCTCCGGCATGTCCACCCCGCTCGCCGCGGCGATCGCGGCGCGCGCCACGATGGCGCCGACGTTCGCCGGATCCGTCGCCGCGGTCGCTCGCCACGGGCTGCCCGGCTCGGTCATCAGCTGGATGTCGGCGGTGGAGATATCCACGCCGTAGACCTTGACCTTGTCCGACATGTTGTTCTGCCGCAAGGCGATCAGCGTGCCCTTGGCCAGTTCGTCGTAGGCGGCGAAGGCCAGTGTGGTGTCCGGGGAGGCCTTCAACGCCGCCGCGCCCTCGGTCGCGGTGTCGGAGGCGACCGACTCGGAGTACTTGCCGAAATGCGCGACCTGGGTGAACTGCGGGTTGTCCTTCAGGAACTGCTGGTAGACCGCGTCGCGGGAGTCCAGCGGGGCGATCCCGGAGACGTTGACGTAGGCGATCTTGCCGCCGTCCGGGTTCTCCTGCTTCAGGTAGTCGAGGATCTCGGTGGCGATCGACGTGTCGTCCTGGGAGATGTACATCGCCTCGCAGTTGGCGATGTTGACGTCGTACACGACCACCGGGATGCCGTTGCTGATCGCCTCATCGATCTTGGGGTTCACCGAGTCGGCGAGGCCGTGGTCGACGATGATCACATCGGGCCTGGCACTGATCGCGTCGTTGAACTGGGCGACCTGCCGAGCGTTGTCACCGCGCGCGTCGTAGACGTCGACCTGGCCGCCGGCTGCCTTGATCTGCTTGGTGGCGCCGTTGCCCCACTGCTCGAAATAGTCGCCGACCCCGGACTGGCGGACCATGGCGACCGTGAAGCCGTCCGTGGGACCGGACGGCTTGTCGGTGGGGAGCGTGACGTCGTTTGCCACCGTCCGATCGCAGGGCTGCCCCGCGGCGCCGGGCTGCTGGCCGGAGCCGGCGTCCCCGGTGTTCTGGGCGCAGCCCACGAGCGCGGTCGCGGCGATGGCGGCAAGGGCGATCAACCGTAGCGCTTTGGATTTCATTCATCCTCCAGGAAATGGCTAGCCGGCGTGCTGCGCCGGCCGCGGCCCCTCCGCGGGAATCTCGTTGGCCGACAGGTCGATGACCCGCTGATCGGTGACGATGGCCGTGATGAGATCGGCCGGGGTGACGTCGAACGCGGGATTGCGCGCGGTGGCGTCGTCCGGGGTGGTCCGGATCCCGTGGAAGGCGCAGACCTCCGCGCTGCCGCGGTCCTCAATCTCGATCGCCTCCCCGCCGGCGGTTTCGAGGTCGACCGTGGTCTCGGGGGCGACCACGAGAAACGGGACGGACGCCCGCGCGGCGGCGAGCGCGAGGCCCAGGGTGCCGATCTTGTTCGCGGTGTCGCCGTTCGCGGCGATGCGGTCGGCGCCGACCAGCACCGCGTCGATGCCGCCGCGGAGGATCGTGATCGCGGCCGCGGAGTCGACGATGACGTCGTAGGGCGCGCCCATCTGCCGCAACTCCCATGCGGTCAGCCGGGCGCCCTGCAGCAGCGGACGCGTCTCGCAGGCCACCGCGCGGTGCAACCGGCCGTCGGCGTGCAGCTTCTCGATGACCCCGAGCGCCGTACCGTGCTCGACGCTCGCCAACGCGCCGGTGTTGCAGATGGTCAGCACGGTCAGCCGGGACCGGTGGGGGAGTAGCTGGTCCAGCAGCGCGGTGCCGCGCCGGGCCATCGCCCGGCAGGCGGCGATGTCGTCGTCGCGCACCGTCAGCGCCGCCTCGAGGGCCGCCGCCGCACCGCCGCGGTCGAACGCGGCCAGCGCGGTGTCCACGCCGAGGGCGAGGTTGACCGCGGTGGGCCGCGCGGCGCGCAGCGTCGCGATGACCTCTCGGGCGCGGTCGGCGGGCAGGTTCGCCGCGGCGAGCGCCACCCCCATGGCACCCGCGACGCCGAGTGCCGGAGCGCCCCGGACCGCGAGCCGCCTGATGGCGTCCACCAGCTCCTCGACGGTATGGACGTCGAGATACGCGACCGTCCCGGGTAGCGCCGTCTGGTCGATCAACCGGATGTGCCCGGAGACCCAGTCGATCGTGCGCATCCATCACCTCGCTACGTGAGCCGATTCACACCTGAGGTTGTCGGACAACCCGCCGCCCGTCAAGATGTCACCATGGTGTCCACGTCGCGGCGGACGCTCGCCGACGACATCGTGCGGGCGTTGAAGGCGGAGATCCGCGGCGGCTCGTATGCCCCCGGTTCCCGGCTGCCGACCGAGGCCGAGCTGTGCCGGCGGTTCGGCGTCTCCCGCGCCACTGTGCGCGGTGCGGTCAAGGAACTCGACGTGCTCGGTCTCGTGCGCACCCAGCACGGCGTGGGGACGTTCGTGACGCCCCGGCCCGCCGTGCGCGACGGGCTCGAGCGGATGGGGTCGATCACCGAGTCGATCCGCGCCAGCGGGAAGATTCCAGGGCATGAGTACGCCCGGCGCACGCTGCGCCCGTTGCTGCCCGACGAGGCGGAACGGATGGGGGTGCCGCCGGACACCGAGGTTCTCGAGCTGCGCAGGCGCATCACGGCGGACGGAGACGTGGTCGCCTATTCCTACGACCTGATCCCGCGCAGCCTGCTCCCCGAGCGGTTCGATCCCGAGGAGCTGACCGGCTCGGTTTTCGCCTACTTCGAGAACCGGCTGGGCATCCATCCCACCCTCGGGATGGCCAAGGTGCATGCGGTCGAGTCCGTGCACATCGCCTGGGGGCCGGATGCGGGCAAGCACCGGCTGTTCATCCTGCTCGACCAGCTGCACTACGACCGCACGCACCGGATGCTCGCGTACTCGCGGACCTATTTCGTCGAGGGCGCCTACGAGTTCCATCTGGTCCGCACGAGCGACTAGGGCGTGGGCCGGGGACGTCCGGGCCACGCCCTAGTCATCAGACAACAGTCAGTCCTGGCTGGTTTTGCCTCCCACGTGGCCGTGCGGCATGCGTTCTGCGGGGATGACGCCGAGCCTGCCCGCCTGGTAGTCCTCGAAGGCCTGCAGGACTTCGGCCTTGGTGTTCATCACGAACGGACCCGCCCAGGCGATCGGCTCCCGGATCGGCTGGCCGCCGAGCAGGACCACGTCCAGCGCCGGGTGGCGCGACTCCTGATGCGTCGCCCCGGCGATCGTGATCGCGTCGCCCGGCCCGAACACGGCCAGCTGCCCGGTGCGCACCGGATGCTGCTGCGCTCCGACGGTTCCGGCGCCGGAGAGCACGTAGCCCAGTGCGTTGAAATCGCGTCGCCATGGCAGCCGGACGGTGGCGCCGGGGCTGATCGTGGCGTGCATCATCGCCATCGGGGTGTGCGTGGCGCCCGGCCCGGTGTGGCCGGCCAGCTCACCGGCGATCACCCGGATCAGCGCGCCGCCGTCGTACGTGGTGAGCAGCACCGATTCGCCCGCGCGCAGGTCCTGGTACCTGGGTTGCAGCCACTTGTCGGCCTTGGGCAGGTTGACCCACAGCTGCAGGCCATGGAACAGCCCGCCGCTGGTGACCAGCGCCTCCGGTGGGCGCTCGATGTGCAGCAACCCGCCGCCCGCGGTCATCCACTGGGTGTCCCCGTTGGTGATCACCCCGCCGCCGCCGTGGCTGTCCTGGTGTTCGAAGGTGCCGTCGATGAGGTAGGTGACGGTCTCGAAGCCGCGGTGCGGATGCCACGCGGTTCCCTTGGGCTCGCCGGGCGCGTAGTCGACCTCGCCCATCTGATCCAGGTGGATGAACGGGTCCAGCTCGCTCAGGTCGACCCCGGCGAAGGCGCGGCGCACCGGGAAGCCTTCGCCCTCGTGGCCCGACGGGGCGGTCGTCACCGACCGGACCGGGCGATCCACGGCCGTCGGGCCGGGTTCGGGCACGCGCGCCAGCGTGTTGAAGTCCTCGACCGTCACTGCCGGCATCATGGCCTCCTTCGTTGAAGACTCAACCACTTCGTGGGATGGAACGCGCCGGCGACGCCGCGCATTCCCCGCCCTGCCGGGACTGGCGCATCAGCCGGCGGGCTCGCTCGACCTCCGGGGACGCGGGCGCATCCGGCAGCAGGGAGGTGGCCGCCCGCAGGCCGCGCAGCGTCATCGCCATGCTGAGATCGGTCGTGGGCAGCCCGGGCAGCCCGTACAGGCGCCGCGCCCAGCGAGGCAGGGTCGCCAGCGCCATCGACGCGACCGCCGTGATCGCGAATTTGACCCCTCGCGGGGCGGAGCCCTTCGGCGCCAGCAGATTCCCGGTGGCCTGCCGGGCCTCGTCGGTCAGCCGCAGCTCGGGACGGACCCGCTCGAAGTAGGCCCGCATCTGCGCGGACGAGGCGGGCGCCGCGGTCAGGCCCACCACGCGCGCGGCCCGGACGCTCTCGGCGAGGTAGCGTTCGATCCCGGCGTCGTCGAGGATGCCGGCGCGACGAGCGATGTCGGCATAGGAGTCGATCTCCGCGCAGTGCACGAACAACAAGCCCGAGGGCTCGTCGAGTGCGAAGGTGGCGTTCGTGTCCGGGTCGTAGGCGTGCAACGCGGCGTGCAGCCGCCGCACCCGCGCGGCCGCCGCCTCGACCTGGGCGGTCGACCCGAACGTCCGCACCTCGACGAACTCGACGGTGCGCTGGAACCGCGGCCACGCCTTGCGCGGATCGAACAGCGCGGAGTTCTGATATGTCCCGCGCATCACCCTCGGATGCAAGGACTGCAACAGCAGCGCCCGGAAACCCCCCACCCAGAGCACCGGTTCCATGTGTACGCGCCACGTCACCGACTCCGGTCCGAAGAGACCGTCGTCGTCGTGCGGAGCCGTCCCGTTCACTGCACACCCTCGCCGGTGGTTCCCGCGCGGTGGCGGCTCCACCGCGACTGCCCTCCAGCACAGCACCATCGACGTCGAATCGCGACCGGTGGTGCTCCCGCGAACCTGCCACGAGCCACCGGCGGCCCGGGACGGCGGTCCGCCGCCCCGGGCTCACCGATCATTCCTCGGCGATCTGCGCGTGGAGCCCGAACACCGCACCGAACGGGTCGATGAGAATGCCGATCCGGCCGAACGGGGTGTTCTCCGGAGCCATCGCCACGGTGCCGCCACCGCGCTGGGCCGCGGCGACGGCGGCATCGGCGTCGGAGACGGAGAAGTAGGGCAGCCAATGCCCCGGGGTCGCCTCCGGGCTGCCCATCAGGCCGCCCATCCCGCCCGCGATCTCGCCGCCCACGCCGAACGTCTCGTAGTCGTCGGGCGCACCCTCGACGGGTTGGTAGGTGTAGCCGAACACCGCGGAGTAGAAGCGCTTGCCCTCGGCCGGATCGGCGAGTCGCGCATCCTCCCACACGAGCGAGCCGGTCTCGTTGTAGATCCCGAAGCCGATCATGTCGGCCGCCTGCCATACGCCGAATGCGGCGCCGGTGGGATCGAGGGCGATGAGCATCCGGCCGCTGCCCTCGATGTCCATCGGTCCGGCGACCACGGTGCCGCCGTGCTCGGTGACCAGCTTCGCGGTGCCGTCGGCGTCGTCGCTGGCGAGGTAGATCGTCCAGACCGAGGGCTGGCCCTCTTGCATGATCGGGCCGATCGCGGCCGCGGCCTTCCCCTTCGTCTGCGCGATGTGGTAATGGCCGTACTGCTCGCCGGTGTCGACGAACGACCAGCCGATGACCGACCCGTAGAACTCGGTCGCCGCCGCGACGTCCGGGACGGAGAGGTCGACCCAGCACGGTGTGCCCGTGGGCCAGGGGGTCTCTCGGGTGGGCATGGTCATGCACCTCCGATGAGTCGGATCGAGTGAGACGACACCAGGCAAGCACGCCGCACCGACAGTCCGCGTCGGCGACAACGAGCATCCGGGGCTCGGCACGCACTGTTCGCCGCCATGGCTCCTCCCGCACCACTGCGCGTCACCGGTCGGGAACTCGGCGTTCAACCGCTGGGCGACCACGCTGAAACGAGCTTCTCTCCTGGAGGAACGGATCACGGCTGGCGGCCCACTCCGGTTCGACCGGATCCTGCCGCGGATGCTCGGTGGCTTGCTGGAGGGCGCCGTCCGGCCGAGTTGTGGGCCGGACCGTGTGTGTCCTCAAGTCCCGCATCACCTGGAACGAACTCCTCGTGCAGGTGATCGGCTGCTCCGGCGCGGCCGAACCCGGTGCGGCGAGGGCACCGCCGCCGTCTGCCGCGTCAGCGGTGCAGCGCCCGGGACTCGGCCAGCAGCGTCGCCGCGACCCACCGCAGCGACGGTCCGTCGACACAGGAGGCCAGCAACTCCGCCTTCTCCACCGCGGACGGAAGCCGGGCGTCCGGCGAGCGGTGTCGGCGGCGCAGTTCGGCGACGTCGGCCCAGGCCTCCCCGGGAAACGGCCGCGGCGGCCGGACCAGGTCGAGCTCGCAGACCAGCAGCCGCAGCGCCTGGAACCCGACGACGCGCACGCCGGGGGGCAGTGTCGTCGCCGGGGTCGTCGACGAGTGCGGGTGAACCGAGGTGATCCCGCCGTCGAGGACGGCCCAACCGTCGACGGCGGGCGCATAGAGATCTCGGTTGGACACCGCGGGGACGTCCTGGGCCTCGGCCCAGCCGAGCACGGTGCGTCGATGGGTGGGGGTGACGGCAAACACCGCCGGGCCGAACTCGGTCCGGTCGAACACGTCCGACCATGTCGTCATCGGCAGATCGCCACCTGCCCCTCCGACGATTGTCAGCGAATGTAGATCGACAACGCGGCATTCGGCCGGGGCCGTTCCCGGAATGCTGCGACGGCGGCACACACCTGGTGATCAGAGTATCGCTGCGGGCAATGCGGAACCAGATTCGCGACGCGCCGGGATCACCTCACCCTTCCGGGTGGACGGGGTTTCGTCACGGCGCGGGCAAAATGGTGCCTCGGCTCGTCGCGCTACCCCGACTCGCGCGCGAAAATACCCCGACTCGCCCGTGTGAATTCCGCGACTCGCGGGTGGATCGGCCGGTGTCGCCGGTGCGGGCGAGCGCGTAGACCGCGAGCTTGCGGTGGGCGGGCTCGTTGGTCCGGCGTAGCAGCCGCGACAGCTCGCGCGCCGCCGTCCCGGGATCGCGCGCGGTCACCCACGCGGCGAGCTCGGCGTGGGCGACCTCGGTGCGGGTCGCGGCCAGCTTCACGCAGACGTACTCGATGTCCTCGTGCGCCAGCTCGCCGACCAGGGGGGCGTGCACGCCCTGTTCGGTGAGGATCTGGTGGCAGGCCCACAGCCCGATCGGGGTCAGCGAGACGACCGTCGGGTCGGGGTCGTCGCGTCCGGCGAGCTCGGCGAGGTGAGCGTGGTCGGTGCTCTCCTCCAGCTCGACCGCGCCGAGCAGTTCCAACGCATCCAGCAGCGCGGAGACGTCGCGCCGCCACAGCCGCTGCTCGACGTCGCCCGCCAGGTCGTCGACGACGCATCCGAACTGCTCGTTGACCGCCTCGCGGACCTGCCGGTGGAACAGCTCGACCGGCACGGGATCGCCGGCCGCGGAGTACAGGCCGAGCCACAGCATCGGGAACGCAGTGCCCAGCGCCATGCTGAACAGCGAAGGGGAGCCGTACACATCGGACCCGCCGAAGTGGTCACCGAGCCTGCCCAGCGCCTCGAACGCGCGGCGCCACAGCTCGATCGGGCGGTGCAGCAGCTTGCCCGCGCTCTTGACCGGCACCAGCCTGCGCTTGATGGTCCGCACGAGCCTGGCCTGGCGCGCCCAGTCCAGCAGCAGCGAGACCTCGGGCAGGTCATCGCTGGTGCGGGCGGCATCGCGGTAGAACCGGTCGACACCGAGCGCATCGGCCAGTGCCAGCGCGTCGGAGAGCCACAGCCTGCCCTCGCGGGTCAGCGGACGTCCGCCGCGCACCCAGTAGGTGAACGCACGCAACCGTTCCAGCGCGATGCTGCGCTCTGCCGCGATGACCAGCTGCGCGGCCGAGGGCAGCAGGACCGGGCCGAGGTCTGCAGCGGTCTCCCGGTCGGCCTCCGCGCGCCGGGCCTGCTCCTCGACGATGGCGTCGAGGACACCGCGATCGATGCCGAGCTCGCCGCGTTTGGCCTGGTCCAGGAATCGCTGCACCGCCAGCACGTCGGACTTGTCGACGCCGTGGCGCATCATCTGCATGTTCCAGAACTTGCCGAGGTCGTAGTTGCGCTCGTCGGCAAGTGCGTCGAACAGCGCGGGAGCGGAGTCGTCGACCTGGGCGTGCAGCTCCTCGGGGCTCGCGGAGCGGGAGTCGAGATGATCCCGCTCGGCGAGCGTGCCGATCAGGGCGTGCAGCGCGGCGGGGATCTCCGCCCAGTCGGAGTCGGCCACCGCGACCGTGCGCGGGAACCAGACCGCCAGCGCGTCGGCGACATGGGCGCGGGTCCAGTGCCCGAGCCTGCGGTCGACGCCGTGCTTGTAGTCCAGCGCGGCGGCGACGAGCGCGGGATCGACCTGTTCGCCGCGGCGCCGGGACCGGGCCAGTACCGCGGTCAGCAGACGATCCCGGACGAGGCTGTACTCCTCGTGTTCTCCAGGAGCGAAGACCAGACGCATCGGCCCAACCTTGGCAGCCGGTCGATCGACGCGCACATCCGGGGCCGGTGGGTCCTTTGCGCCCGAGGGCCGAGCGCTCTAGCGTGGATGTGGTATCGATCACATCGATCCGGCCGTGTTGTCGTGCACGCCGTCGTGCAGGAGGTCACCCGTGCATCCGCACCGTCTGGAACAGCTCGTCGCGTCGGTCCCCGCCACGATCGACCCGCGTTCCCGCGCGCGACTCGACGCGCACTCCGAGACATCCGAGGGCTGCCGGCGCCGCATCGAGACGGTGCGCGCCGAGCTGGAGCGGGCGCTCGACGGCGCGGCCGACGCCGAGGGCGCCCTCGACCTCGCCTGCCGGCTCGACACGCTCGAACGGGTGCAGCAGCGCCTCGACCACCGGCTCGCCGCCCTGGTCGAGGCGCTCACCCGCACCCCCTCGGCCGTGGACTACGGAGACGGTGTTCCGGTATAGCTGCCGGGAGCGTGAGATCGACGAAGGAGTGGTGGGTGCGCTCGGTCCAGGTGGTGCGGTTGGACGGTCCGGCGGCGGTGGAGGTACGCGAGGTCGCCGAGCCGCAGCGCGGGACGGACGAGGTGCTCATCGACGTCCGCGCCGCGGGGGTCAACTTTCCGGACGTGCTGCTGACCAAGGGTCTCTACCAGTACAAACCTGAGTTGCCGTTCGGGCTGGGCGCCGAGCTGGCCGGGCTGGTCCTGGAGGCGCCCGACGGCTCACCACTGCGGCCCGGGGATCGCGTCGTGGCGTTCTCCGGCTACGGCGCGTTCTCCGAGGTCGCCGCGGTGAACGCCGACCACGTACTGCCGCTGCCCGCCGCCGTCTCGTTCACCGCGGGCGCGTGCCTGCCGATGAACTACCTGACCGCGCACTTCGCGCTCACCGTCCGCGGGCATCTGCAGCCCGGTCAGACGGTGCTCGTGCAGGGGGCCGCGGGCGGGGTCGGCTCGGCCGTCACCCAGCTCGCCCGCGCCCTGGGGGCCAGGGTGGTCGCGGTCGTCTCCAGCGGTGCCAAGGCCGAGGTGGCCCGCGCCGCCGGTGCCCACGAGACGGTGCCGATCGAGGGGTTCAAGGACGCGGTCACCGAGCTCACCGGAGGCCGGGGTGTCGAGCTGGTTGTCGATCCGGTGGGCGGCGACCGGTTCACCGACTCGTTGCGCTGTCTCGCGCCGTTGGGCCGGCTGCTCGTCGTCGGGTTCGCCGCCGGTGACATCCCGACGGTGCGGGTCAACCGGCTGTTGTTCGGCAACATCGACGTCGTCGGGGTCGGCTGGGGCGGATACGCGCTGGCCCGGCCCGGATACCTCGGGCAGCAGTGGGCCGAGCTGGGGTCGCATCTGGAGGCGGGCGCGCTCGACCCGCTGATCTCCGGGACGTTCCCGCTGGAGCGGGCCGTCGAGGCACTCGCGCTCATCGACGGGCGAACGGTGACGGGCAAGGTCGTCCTGGAGACCTGAGCGCTCTCGGTGCCCGGGCTCGGGTCAGGACGCGGTACCCGTCGATTCGACGCCCCCTCCCGCCGCGCCGCCGACGACCGCATCGCAGGCGGCGAGAACCGACGAGGCGAAGTGGCCGGGGGAGTGCAGGAAGACCCCGTGGTCCCCGTCCACCTCGACGACCGTGCAGGCGGGAAGCGCCTGCGCGAGCTTCCACTGCCGAGCGGCGGGCACGATCCGGTCGTGCGCCGTGATGACCACCGAGGCGGGCACGTCGACGGACCCGATCCACTCGTGCGAGGTGAAGTGGCATACCGCCTGCGCGGTGGTCAGCGCGGTGAACAGTGGGGTGGAGCTCATCTGGGTGATGGCCCACCGCCGGGTCGCGGGGTCGGTGTCCTGGTCGAGCAGGGCCGAGCCCAGGAGGTCGGCGCCCAGGGAATGCATCGCCGGGAGCAGGCCTGCGGCGGTCACCACGGCCGGCAGCACGAGCGCGGCGGCCCGTTCCCACGGCGAGCCGAAGACGTTGCGGGCGGTCGAGCACAGCACGAGCCCCGCGGTCAGGTCCGGATGTCGCCGCCAGAACACCTGGGCGACGAGCCCGCCCATGGAGAAGCCGACCGGGATCAGCCGCTCGACACCGAGAACCCGCGCGAGCGCGGCGACATCGTCGGCGCAGTCCTCGAGACGGAACGTCGAGCACGGGATGCCCCGTCCGTGCCCGCGCTGGTCGAATGCGAGGACCCGATACCGCCTGCCCAGCTCCGCCATGGTGTGGGACCAGTTGAGCTCCGCGGTCAGGGTGGCGCCGTGGAGCAGGGCCAGCACCGGGGCGCCCGGCGGTCCCGGCCACTCGCACACGTTGACTCGCCCGCGTCCCGGAAGCTCGACCGGATACTCCTGCGGCAACGGAGCCCAGGCGCTGTGCGCTGCTCGGTCCATCGGGCCACCTCCCGCCCCGGGCCCGGACTGCCATCGATGGAACCGGGTCAGGCTGCGGGGAGGTTACCAGCGGCGCGCAGGTTGTGCCGATCTCGGCGGTTCCGCCGTGGTCGTCACCCTGCCCAGCGCGAGGTAGCCGCCGCCGAACGCCACCTCGCTGACCCGGACGTCCTCCAGCCGGTTCGCCAGGAGCCGCCATGGGCGGTCGAAGCCCCGGAAGTCCCGGACGTAAGGGGCGTGCAGGGAGCGGACGAACAGGGTGAGCGGGACCTGCCAGGCCGCCGGCCACTTGCCGCCCGTCGCCGCCACCCATGCCCCCGGACGCAGGTGGGCGAAGACGTTGTCCAGCGCCGCGGGGGACTGCAGGATGTCGTGCACCGCGCAGAAGACGGCGGCGTCGGCCATCCCGGGGATCTCGGCGGTCTCGACCGGTTCGGCCACCAGCCGGACACCGTCCCAGCCGTTCGTGACGGCCTTCGCCCGCGCCACGGCGAGCATCTCGGGGGCGGAGTCGATGCCGAGGATCGTGCCGGTCGGGCCGACCCGGTCCAGCAGCAGCGGGAAGCACAGGCCGGTGCCGCATCCGATGTCGAGCACCGTGTCCCCCGCGCGCAGCGGTAGCGACTCGACCAGCCGCTGCCGCCACGGTTGGTGGATCGAGGTGTCACTGTCGTAGGACATCGCCTGGTGGGCGTACGCCGGCAGGATCCGGGTGTCCTGGTCGGTCCTCGTCATTCTCGGCTCCTCGCAGTCGTCGCGTACGAGGATGCGGGAAGGAACGGGGTCCGACTACGACCGAAAGTCCCTCGATCCGACCTCGGTCTCGGCACCCGATCAGGTCCCGGCGATCACCCGCTCCAGCAGCGGCCGCACCCGGTGCTCGACCAGCGTGCGCATGGCCAGCCCGGTAGTGGTGCGCTCGACGCCCTCGGTGGCCAGCAGCTGGCCCGCGATGCGGTAGAGGTCGGCGGCGTCGCGGGCCACGACGTGCACCAGCAGATCGCCCCGCCCGGAAAGGCCGAGCACCTCGATCACTTCCGGCACCCGGTCCAGCGCCGCGGCGACCTCGGCGAGCATCCGCTGCGTGACCTGCACCGTGACAAACGCGACGAGCGGATAGCCCAGCGCGGCCGGGTCGATCCGCCGCTCGAAGCTCAGCAGCACGCCGCGCTCCTCGAGGCGGGCCAGCCGGGCCTGCACCGTGTTGCGGGAGAGCCCGACCCGCTCGGCGATGGCCAGCACCGTCGCGCGCGGGTTCTCGGTGAGCACACGCAGCAGCCGCGCGTCGACGGCGTCGATCTCTCCGGTGCTGCGCACGATGCGCGTCCTTTCCCGAGTCCGCCGGCTGTATTGCGCAATCTGCTCAATGATCGCGCGGCAACTTGTGCAGTCATGGTGGCGGTGATGCCATGGGCGGGCAAGGTGTCGGCGAGCCGTCCGGTTGAGGGTGATCACAATGACCAGTGCGACCCGTGTCACCCCTCGGCAGCGTGACGACCGGCTCGCCGTGCTGAGCGAGGTTGAGCATCGGGTGCTGTGGCTGTCCACGGCGATCATCGACCACGCCAACCGGGTGCGTCCGAACCCGACGGGACTCAAGGTCGGCGGGCACCAGGCGTCCGGCGCGTCGATGGTGACCATCATGACCGCACTGTGGTTCGAGCACCTGCGCGCGATCGACCGGGTGTCGGTCAAGCCGCATGCCTCCCCGGTGCTGCACGCGATCAACTACCTGCTCGGGGCGCTGGACGAGCGGTATCTGACCACGCTGCGGGCGTTCGGTGGGCTGCAGTCCTACCCGAGCCGGTCCAAGGACCCCGATCCGGTCGACTACTCGACGGGGTCGGTCGGGATCGGGGCGACCGCACCGGTCTGGGCGGCGCTGGCGCGCCGGTACGTCGAGTCGAAGGCCGCTGCCGGCACGCCGGTCGCCGCACGCGGCCGGCAGTACTCGCTGCTCGGCGACGCCGAGCTGGACGAGGGCGCCTGCTGGGAGGCGATCCTCGATCCGATGGTCGGTGAGCTCGGTGAGGTGGTGTGGATCGTCGATCTCAACCGGCAGTCACTGGACCGGGTGGTGCCCAACATCGGCGCGGCCCGGTTGCGGGGCATGTTCGACGCGGCGGGCTGGCAGGTGCTGACCGTCAAGTACGGAAGGCTGCTGCACGAGCTGTTCGCCCGGCCGGGCGGGGCGGCGCTGCGCCGGCGCATCGACGAGATGCCCAATCCCGAGTACCAGCGGCTGCTGCGCTGCGCCCCGGCGCAGCTGCGCGAGCGGCTGCCCGGCGCCGGGGAGGGGGCGGCCGAGATCGCCCGGCTCGTCGCCGATCTCGACGACGCCACCCTGTACGCGGCGATCCGCAACCTCGGCGGGCACGATCTGGACGCGGTGGGCGAGGCGCTGGACGCGATCGACGACAACCGCCCGACGGTGATCTTCGCCTACACCGTGAAGGGCTTCGGGCTGGCCACCGAGGGGCACCCGCAGAACCACTCGTCGCTGCTGTCGGCCGCCCAGCTCACCCAGCTCGCCGAGCGGGTCGGGATGTCGACCGAGGCGCCGTGGGCGCGGTTCGCGCCGGACTCCGCGCCGGGGCGGCTGTGCGCGCGGGTGGCGTCGCGGCTGCGGCGCGGGCCGGTGACCCTCGCCCCGCCGCCGGTGCTGCCCAGCGACATCGGCCGCACCCCGTCCGGGACGACGACCACCCAGGCCGCGCTCGGGCGCACCCTGCTCGACCTGACCAGGCAGGTGCCCGAGGCGGCGCGGCGGGTGGTGACGCTGTGCCCGGACGTCAGCTCCTCCACCAACCTCGGCGGCTGGGTGAACAAGGTGGGGGTGTGGTCGGCGGCCGAGCGGCGGGACTGGTTCGCCGACGACCCCGAGACGATCCTGCACTGGCGCGAGCGTCCGGCCGGGCAGCACCTTCAGCTGGGCATCGCCGAGACCAACCTGGTCGGCCTGCTCGGCGAGCTGGGCGCCACCTGGAGCCGGTGGGGTCAGCCGCTGCTGCCGATCGGGGTGCTCTACGACCCGTTCGTCACGCGCGCGCTGGAGCCGTGGTCGTTCGGGATCTACGCGGGCGGGCAGTCGATTCTGGTCGGCACCCCGTCCGGGGTGTCGCTGGCGCCCGAGGGCGGCGCCCACCAGTCGATCATCACCCCGTCGGTCGGTCTCGAACAGCCCGGGTGCGTCAGCTACGAACCGGCGTTCGCGATCGACGTCGAGTGGACGCTGCTGGCGTCGCTGGCCCGGCTGGGGCGGCCGGACGGCCGTTCGGCCTATCTGCGGCTGTCGACCCGGCCGGTCGACCAGACCATGGCCGCGGTTCCCGCCGATCCGGCCGCGCGTGAGCGGCGGCGCCGCCAGGTCGTCGCCGGGGCGTATCCGCTCGTGCGCTCGTCGGCGTCGCCTGCGGTGGCGATCGCGGCGATGGGCGCGGTGCTGCCCGAGGCGCTGGCCGCCGCCGAGCGGTTGACCGCGTTGGGTGTTCCGGCCGACGTCGTGTGCGTGACCAGCCCCGGGTTGCTGTTCGACGCCGTGCAGGCCAGGGCGGGGCGCGGACCGAAGGAGAGCTGGATCCTCGACGCGGCGTTCCCGGCCCGCCGGGCCGTTCCGCTGATCACCGTGCTCGACGGGCACCCGCATACGCTGGCGTTCCTGACCGGGATCAACCAGGTGGCCGGCACCCATCTGGGCGTCTCGCGGTTCGGACAATCCGGCGATCTGGACCAGGTGTACCGTCACCATGGTCTGGACACCGACAGCATCGTCCGTGCGGGGCTGGACCTGATCGGCTGAATCGCGAGGTCACACGGCCCAGGTGGGGGGCGTGAGGACAGTCTCAACGCTGGCGTGAAAGCCGGACGAACAGAGAGCATCTGGACGGACGCCCGTCCGAGCACCTCACTGGGGACGGCAGCTTCGGACGAGGTGCCCCATGAGCCATGCCACCCGGAGGCAAGAGTGTCGCTACACGGTGATCTGGAGCCGATCTACGCGAACGTCCTGGCGCGCAACCCGGGGGAGCCGGAGTTCCATCAGGCTGTCCGCGAGGTGCTGGAGAGCATCGGACCTGCCGTGGACAAGCACCCGGACTACGCGGACGCGAAGATCATCGAACGGATCTGCGAGCCGGAGCGCCAGATCATCTTCCGGGTCCCATGGCAGGACGACCGCGGGGAGATCCACATCAACCGGGGCTTCCGGGTGGAGTTCAACAGCGCGCTCGGCCCCTACAAGGGCGGCCTGCGCTTCCACCCCTCGGTGCTGCTCGGGACCGTCAAGTTCCTCGGCTTCGAGCAGGTCTTCAAGAACGCGCTGACCGGGCTGCCGATCGGCGGGGCGAAGGGCGGTTCCGACTTCGACCCGAAGGGCCGCTCCGATCGTGAGGTCATGCGGTTCTGCCAGAGCTTCATGACCGAGCTCGCCCGGCACATCGGGGAGTACACCGACGTCCCCGCGGGCGACGTCGGCGTCGGGGCGCGCGAGATCGGCTACCTGTTCGGGCAGTACAAGCGGATCACCAACCGCTACGAGTCGGGAGTGCTGACCGGCAAGGGCCTGATCTACGGCGGAGCGCAGGTCCGTCGCGAGGCGACCGGCTACGGGTGCACGTTCTTCGTCGAGGAGATGCTGCGGGCCCGCGGGGAGTCCTTCGACGGCAAGGACGTCGTGGTGTCCGGCTCCGGCAATGTCGCGATCTACACGGTCGAGAAGGTGTACCAGCTCGGCGGCCGGGTGGTGGCCTGCTCGGACTCCACCGGATACGTCCGCGACGAGAAGGGCATCGACATCGAGCTGCTCAAGTATGTGAAGGAGGAGCGCCGAGAACGGATCAGCGCCTACCTCGAGGCGCGCTCCGATGCCGACTTCGTGCCCGGCGGGTCGGTCTGGGAGGTCCCCTGCCACGTCGCGATGCCGTCGGCCACACAGAACGAGCTCACCGAGGCCGACGCGATCAGGCTGGTCCGCAACGGCTGCATCGCGGTGGGGGAGGGCGCGAACATGCCCACGACGCCCGAGGGCGTGCGGGTGCTCAGGGAGGCCGGCGTCGCGTTCGGGCCCGGCAAAGCGGCCAACGCCGGTGGCGTCGCGGCGTCCGCGCTGGAGATGCAGCAGAACGCCTCCCGTGACTCGTGGTCGTTCGAGTACTCCGAGGAGCGTCTGCGCGACATCATGCGCGGCATCCATGCGCGGTGCTTCGAGACGGCCGAAGAGTACGGGATGCCGGGTGACTACGTGGCCGGCGCGAACATCGCGGGCTACGCGCGGGTCGCCGAGGCGATGCTGGCCCTCGGCCTGGTCTGATCCCCTGTGAGTGCGTGACAGTGTTCTGACACTGTCACGCACTCACAGGCCCGGTTCATCTGCGAAGATGCGGCGTGGCCGGGCGGGGTCAGCTCGGCGAGGCGGGGCCGGACGCGTCGTCGTCGGGGCCCTGCTCCGTTCCCTCGCCGTCCTGGCTGGCGAGGAACCGTTCCACCTCCGCGGCCAGCTCCTCCGCGCTGGGCAGTTCGCCGCCCAGTCCCGTCTGCCTGAGCCTGCCGCGGCCGCTGGACACCATGTCGTACTGCCGTTCGAGGGCCTGTACGACGTGTGCGATCTCCTCCGAAGCCTGTACCTGGGCCGCGATCTGTGCCTCCGCGCGCTCGGCCGCCGTGGTGAGCGACTCGGTCGGCAGGAACAGTCCGGCGGCGACCCCCGTGTGGTCGAGCAGGGTGCGAGCGGCCTGCGGGTACTCGGTTCGCGCCAGGTAGTGCGGCACGTGCGCGGCGAAGCCCATCGCGTCGAGCCCGGCCTGGCCGAGCCGGTACTCCAGCAGCGCGACGGCGCTGCCAGGAACCTCCGCGGTGGTGAACCAGGCCTCGTGCCCCTCGGTCAGCTCACGGCGCGTCGCGTGCGCCGTGACGCCGAGTGGCCGGGTGTGCGGGACGGCCATCGGAATCCCCATCAGGCTGACCACCAGGCGAATTCCGAACCGGCGCACGATCTGCTCCATCGCGGCCACGAAGCGCTCCCACTGGGTGTCCGGCTCGGGGCCGGTGAGCAGCAGATACGGGGTGCCGCCGGTATCGGTCAGCACGGAGATCTCCAGCGCGGGGGCGTCGTAGCCGGCCCAATGGTCGGACTCGAAGCGCAGCGGCGGGCGTCGCGAACGGTAGTCGATGAGCTGGTCGACGTCGAACCGCACGACGGCTGTGACGTCCCGGCCCTCCCGCAGCGCCGCCGCGGCCAGCCGTCCGGCCGCACCGGCGTCCACGAACCCGTCAAGGGCGACCACCAGCACCGGATCGGTGAGCTGCGGGGAATCCGCATCCACCTGGTAGAGCTCTTCGGGTTCCAGCACGGTTTACCTCCGACCAATCCACTGTCTCCACTGCGGGCAGCCTCTTGGTCAAACGTGAGACTGCCCGCACAGCATCCCGTTTCGTACCCGGAACAACGCACCATGGTCTCGCTATGACGGTCGTTTCTCCATGACGGAACATCGCAGCCGGTGGAGCGTCTGGACGATCGGCCTGGTCGCGTACCTGATCGGAGTGATGCATCGGACGTCGTTCGGGGTCGCGGGTCTCGATGCGGCGGACCGGTTCGGCGCCGCCCCCGCCGTGCTCTCGGGGTTCGTCGTGCTGCAACTGCTCGTGTACGCGAGCCTGCAGGTGCCGGTCGGCGTGCTGCTCGACCGATTCGGTGCCCGCATCCTCGTCGTGACCGGGGCGCTGACCATGGCTGCCGGTCAGCTGCTGCTGGCGCTGGCGGCGTCGGTCCCAGTGGCGGTCCTGGCGCGGGTGCTGGTCGGCGCCGGGAACCCGGCTGGGCCTGTGGACGCATCTGGGTACCCGGTTCTCGGACACCGGCAGGGCACCGCGGTCGGGATCGTCAACGTCGGCGGGTTCGCCGCGGCGTTGCTGGTGATGCTCGCCGTCGGGCCCGGCGCAAGCTCGCCGCCACGGGGACGCCGGTACTGCCGCTGCGCGCGGCGCTCGCCGCGCAGGGGGACGAGAACCGGCTGAACCGGGGCCCGCCATGATCACTCGTTAGTGATAACCACTATCGTTACCGTGTTCCTGGATGTGGAAACGAGGGGAGTGCGGTGCGGATCGCGTTCGTCGGCAAGGGCGGCAGCGGAAAGACCACGATGGCGGCTCTGTTCAGCCGCTACCTGGCTGAGCTCGGCCGTCCCGTGCTCGCCATCGACGCCGACATCAACCAACATCTCGGTCAGGCACTCGGCGCGGAGGGCGCACCGCCCCGGCCACTGGGTGCGGATCCCACCTGGCTCAAGGACCATCTGCGCGGCGACAACCCCCTCGTGCCCTCCGCGGACATGATGATCAAAACGACGCCGCCCGGTCCGGGGTCGCGGCTCCTTGACCTCGACTGGTCCGGCGAGCTGTTGCGGCGGTACGTGGCCACGGCACCGGGTGGAGTGCGTTACCTGGTCACCGGCGAGTTCGACGAGGACGACATCGGCGTCTCCTGTTACCACGCCAAGACCGGCGCGGTGGAGCTCTACCTCAACCACCTGCTCGACGGCGCGGGGGAGTATGTGGTGGTCGACATGACCGCGGGGGCCGACGCCTTCGCCTCGGGCCTTTTCACCCGCTTCGACCTGACGGTGCTGGTCAGCGAACCGACCCGGCGCGGCGTCGGGGTGTACGAGCAATACACCGAGCACGCCGCCGGGCACGGCCTGGCGCTGCGGGTGCTGGGTAACAAGGTCAGCGACGCCGCCGACGTGCGCTACCTGCGCGAGCGGGTCGGTGACGCGTTGATCGGATGGCTGGGGCAGTCGGCATGGGTGCGCGCTGCCGAACGTGGCGACCCACTGCCGCTCGACCAGCTCGAGCCCGACAACCTCGCCGTCCTCCGCGCGCTGCACGCCGACCTCGACGCGCAGCAGCGCGACTGGGCGGCGTATCACCGCGGCACCGTCGAGTTCCATCTGCGCAATGCCGCCGCCTGGGGCAACCGCGCCGTGGGCGCGGACCTCGCCGCCCAGGTGGCCCCTGGATATGCACCTTCGGCGCCCGTGAGTGCGTAACAGTGTTCTAACACTGTTACGCACTCACAACCCTCGCTGATCTGCTCTTTTCGATTGCCACCCCTGAAGGAGGATTCATGTCCCTCGACGTCCCCACCGCCGTCCTCGAGGCGGCCGGCCGCGGCGATCTCGACGACGCGCGGTTCCTCGCCGTCGTCCGCGACTCGCTGCCCTACGCCTGGGAGGTCGTCTCCGCGGCCGCCGACGACCGGGCCGCGCGGCCGGACGCGCCGTTCGGCGAGCACGAGGTCCCGCCCCCGTCCGAGCAGGCCCGCGGCCAGTTGCTGCGCGCGCTCGCGAGCAATGCGATCCGGGGCGCGCTAGAGCGGCATTTCGGGGTGGTGCTGGCCTTCCAGAACTGCCACCGGGTCGCCGCCTTCGCGCCTGCCGCGGTCGACTCGTCCCACTACCGCGAGTTCGTCTCCCCGCGCGGGCAGGTGCTCAACCAGAGCCCGGAGCTGCGCGACTGCTGACGTGCGCTTTCGGCGCCTGTGAGTGCGTAACAGTGTTCTAACACTGTTACGCACTCACAGGCGGTCTATTCGGCGAGGAGACGGTAGATCGTCTTGCGCGCCTCGGCGAGAGCCGCGGTGGCGGTCTGGATCTGCTCCGCGCTGCCGGTGGCCATCACCTGGTGGGCGGCGGCGTGCAGCTGGCCCAGCTGCTCCCAGAGCTCGGCGGTGTCGTCGTCCGGATCCTGCCCGACCGACTCCCAGACCCGGTCCAGCTCGTCGCGGTGCTCGGTGACGTAGCGGGTGCCCTCCTCGGTGAGGTGGACGACGCGACGCCCCTCGGTCTGCTCGACGCGGACCAGGCCTTCGTCCTCGAGCTGCGACAGCGTGGGATACACCGATCCGGGGCTGGGCCGCCACGCTCCGCCGGAGCGTTCGGCGATCTCTTGGATGATCTCGTAGCCGTGCCGCGGCTGCTCCGCGACGAGCGCGAGCACGGCGGCGCGGACGTCGCCGCGGTTGGTCCGCCTGCCGCGGCGACCGCGGAAGCGCCACGGCGGTCCTGGCGGCGGGAACCCGGGCCCGAAGCCAGCGCCGAACCGGGCTCCGCCTCGGCGTCCGCGCCGAGGGCCGCCGGAGTGGGGGTGCTCCCCGGCGCCGGGAGGGTTGTGTGGGCCGGCCATCGCGGTCCGGAAGGCGGCGCGAGGGCCGCCGGGGAATGCGCGGAACCAGCGGGGGTCCCACGGGGGATTCACGGCATGCATCGTTCGTCTCCTTGATCGTCTTCTGGTGACGAGCCTCTTCTCGATCGGCTCGTGTAGTAACACGATATATCGCGATCTGATCGATAACAAGGTTCGGCGATGCACTCATGCTCGTTGCCCTCAGCCCTCGTGCCAGCGCGGCGAGGTCGTGCGCGGCGGCAGCAGCCGGGCCGGTACCCGCACCAGATGCGGACCGCCACGCAGCGCCCCGCCCAGGGCGGCGGAGAGGCCGTCCTCGATCGCCGGGACGTCGGTCGCGGGCAGCCCGAACGCGGCGGCCAGCGCGATGAAGTCCGGGGTCACCAGATCGACACCCGCATGCGGTGCGCCCGCCCGGTCCTGGTCGTAGCGCAGCATCCCGTACCCGCCGTCGTCGATCACGAGGACCGTGACGGGCAGCCGCTCCTGCACGAGCGTGGCGAGCTCGCCCAGCCCCATCGCGAGCCCACCGTCGCCGCAGACGGCGAGTACCGGCCCGCCCGCCGCGGCGGCGCCGAGCGCGGCGGGCAGCCCGAATCCCAGGGTTCCCCAGCCGACCGGGTAGGCCAGCCCGCGGGGGGCGGGCACGGATGCGTAACCGCCGACCCAGTACCCACCGACCGCCATGTCGCAGACCAGCATCGTGTCCGGGGTCCGGGCGGCGTCGACCGCGTCGAGCAGGGCGACCGCCTCCGCCGTCGCCGGGTCGGTGCGCAGTCGGTCGAGGACCTGTTTACGCAGGTCTCCGGGCGCCCACTCGGGATGTTTCGGGATCCGGGCGAGCAGCCCCGCGAGCGCCCGATCCATCCGGCCGGCCACCGCGGCGTCGGCGTCCCACTCCGGCGGGTCGGCCGGTGCCGCCGGCTCGACGGTGACGAGCCGCTCCGGGCGGGGCATCGTCCAGTTCCGGGTGTTCATCCCGTCGAGGTCGCCGCCGACGGCGAGCAGTACGTCGGCCGCCTCGATCAGCTCCGCCACCTCGGGCTCGTGTGGTGGCACGCCGAGCGCCCCCGGCATCCCCCGAGCCTGGTAGCTGGTGACGACGGGCGCCCCGAGCCGCTCGGCCAGCGCTGCGACACCGGCCGCGGCCCCGACCGCTGCCTGCCCGGCCCACAGCACGACCCGCGCGCCGCGCAGCAGCGTCGCCGCGGCGTCGAGGTCGGCGTCGTCCGGCAGCGGCTCGGGCGCCATCGCCGTCTCGGGCCGGGGCGCCGCGGCCTCGCCGAGGACGTCGGCGGGCACATCGAGATAGACCGGCCCGCGTGGCTCCCGCAGCGCGGTCGCGACGGCCGCGTCGACCGCGGAGGCCACCTCGGCCGGATTCCGCGGCCGGAACACGGCCTTGGCCAGCGGCGCGAACAGCGCCGCCTGATCCCGCGACTCGTGCAGCACCCCGCGCAGCCGGCCCGGCCTGCGCAGGGCCTCCGGGATCTCCGAGGCCACCAGCAGCACCGGCGATCCGGCGGCCGCGGCCTCACCGAACGCGGCGACGGTGTTGGCCGCGCCCGGCCCGGTCGTGACGACGGCGGCGCCGAGCCGCCCGGTGCGCCGTGCCCACCCGTCGGCGGCGTAGACCGCCGCCTGTTCGTGCCGGACGACCACGGGCGCGTCCCCCGGATCGCGCCAGAACGCCAGGTTGTGCACCCCGGGCAGGCCGAACACGGTCCGGGCGCCGTGCCGGCGCATCGCGTCGAGGAGTTGCCGGGCCACCGTCACGTCCGTCGCCACGCTGCGACTCTAATCAGATTCGACCCTGAATCGGCCGCTGTGCCGCATCGTCGTACGAGGAAGCGCGCCGCGGGCTCGAGCCCGGCATGAACACCCTCGCCGACGCCGTCAAGGTGGCACTCGGCCCGCGCGGCCGCTACCTCCTCCTGGTCAGCTCCTAGATCTCGACCGTCAAGGACCTGCTCCCGCTGCTGGAGAAGGTCATGCAGTCCGGCAAGCCGCTGGCGATCATCGCCGAGGACGTCGAGGGCAAGGCACTGGCCACGCTCGTCGTCAACAAGATCCGCGGCACCTTCAAGTCGGTCGCGGTGAAGGCGCCGGGCCGACGCCACACCAGGTGCGCGGCCCGGCGCCGCGACCAGGACCCAGCGAGGACGGCGGGTCAGCCCAGAGCGCCGCAGTGCTCGTCGATGAAAGCCTGCAGGCGGCGGCTCGCCTCGGCGAACGCGGGATCGCTCGCGCGCCGTGCGAGCTCGGGGTCCGTCCCGATGGCCGCCGGGTCGCCGCCGGCCGTCTCCAGGGCCCGCAGCTGCAGCTCGGCGATCTGGGCGGCGTGCTCGAAGTCGGCGCGGATCTGCGGTGGCGCGGCGTCGATGACCTGCTGGTTGGTCCGCCGGACGGAGTCCGCGACGTCGCCCAGCCCGGCCACCGGCGTGCCTGCCGCCAGCATCGCGAGCGGCCGGGCCGCATCCACGTTGGCCTGCACCGCGGCGCAGAACGGCGAACCCGCCGACACCGGCGACGCGGCGGCCGGGAGGTCATCGCCCGCCGATCCGCCACACGCTCCCGCCGCCACCAGGATGGGGGTGAGCAGTGCGGCGCGCAGGATCGGGCGCATCGTCGGCACTCCAAGGCTGTCGTCGGGAGCGGGCGGGGGACAGAGCGGTCACCATAGGGGAGACCCGCAGGGGCATCCCGGGAACTCCCTGATGCGGCGAATCGTCCTGTTGGTGGAGACTGAAGACGCGGTCGACGGGAGGACGAGCAATGCTGAAGGTGTTGGGGATCCTGCTCCTGATCTGGATCGCGATCTCCGTGATCGGGGCGATGTTCAAGTTCCTGGCCTGGGCGGTCGTGATCGGGGCGCTGGCGTTCGCCGGGGTGGCGGTGTGGTCGGCGGTGACGGGCCGTTCCGACCGCAAGTCCCTGCGATGAACCCACGCCGGATCGCGGCATTCCACGCGCTGTGGCGAGTGGTGTCGCAGGCGGGCAGGCCGGGGGATCCCGGTCTCGGTGAACGGGTTCGCGCGTTGCCCCGGATGCTCGCCGGTGCGGTCGTCGGACGCTACCCGGGGCTGAGGTACGGCAGGCTGGCCCTGCTCATCGCGGCGGTCGCCTACCTCGTTTCGCCGCTCGACGTGGTGCCCGAGGCGGCCTTGATGATCCTCGGCTTCGTCGACGACACGGTCGTCGCGCTGTGGCTCGGGGGTGCGTTCCTCGGCGAGACACAGCGATACCTGCAGTGGGAGCGCGTGCGTTCCGCGGTGCCGGCCCCGGCCTGATCACCGGCGGGCGGCGGGTTGTCAGTCTCGGACGTTGACCCGCAGCAGCCGTTCCGAGGCGGCCATCCAGATCGCGAAGGCGGCGGCACCCGCCTCGAACGCGAGCAGGTCGTTGGTCCAGCTCGCCGGGACGCGGTGCCGGTCGGGCGAGAGCAACAGCAGGCCGGACAGCAGGTTGATCGAACCCCAGACCGCGTTGACACCCGGACCGGAGTCCCGGCCCGCAAGCGGGGTGAGATGACGACGTCCGGTGATGGCGGTGGCCAGGTGCGGAGCACTGTTGCTCACCAGCATTCCCGCGATGAACGAGCGCAGTCGCGATGATCTCACAGGCTCCAGGCTAGTCGCGTTAGCATCGCCGGGTGCCCGAACGCGTCGCGCTGGCCCCGGCGCCTCCTGCCGGTGCGGGATTGCCCGCCGACGGACTGGTCGCGGTCGTCAAGCGGGACTGCCCGACCTGCCGGCTCATCGCGCCGGTGCTCGCGCAGCTGGGTCCCGGGCTCGTCGTCTACAGCCAGGACGATCCGGCGTTCCCGGCGGGTCTCGCCGACGTCCGCGACGACACCGGGCTCGACGTGAGCGTGGCGCTGGGGATCGAGACGGTTCCGACGCTGCTGCGGTTCGGCGGTGGCACCGAGGTGGGCCGCACCGAGGGCTGGCTGCGGGAGGCGTGGGAGGAACTGGCCGGGGTCGCCGGGCTGGGGACCGGCCTGCCCGAGTATCGACCAGGCTGCGGCTCGCTGACCCACGACCTCGAGGTGGCCGACGAGCTGCTGGTTCGCGCCCGCGGCGGATCGCTGGCGGCCCGACGGCTGGAGATCGCGGCGCTCGAGGACGAGGCCGAGGCGCTGTTCGAGCGGGGTTTCACCGACGGGCTGCCGGTCGTCGCGCCGACCCCGGCGCGGGTGTTGCGAATGTTGCAGGGCACCACGCGGGAGCCCGGCGAGGTCGTCGCCGTCGTGCCGCCGAACCTGGCCGGGGCGACCGTGGAGAAGGTCGCGATCAACGCGGTCCTCGCCGGCTGCCGTCCGGAGTATCTGCCGGTTGTGCTCGCGGCCGTCGAGGCCGCGAGCACCGACGAGTTCAACGCCCACGGCCTGCTGGCCACGACGTGGGGTGCCGCGCCCGCGATCATCGTGAACGGACCGGTCGCGCGGGCGCTCGGGATGAACGGCGGCGGCAACGCGCTGGGCCAGGGCAACCGGGCCAACGCGACGATCGGCCGGGCATTGCAGCTGGTGATCCGCAACGTGGGCGGCGGCCGTCCCGGCGAGGTGGACCGGGCGACGCTCGGACACCCCGGCAAGATCGGTTTCTGCTTCGCCGAGGACGAGGCGGGATCCCCGTGGGAGCCGCTGGCCGTCGCGCGCGGGATCGCGCCGGGGACATCGGCGGTGACGGTGTTCGCCGCCGAGGGTCCCCGCGGGGTGGTGGACCAGATCTCCCGGACCCCGGACTCGCTGGCTCGCTCGCTGGCGGCGGGGCTGCGCGCCGTCGCGCATCCCAAGCTGGCGCTGGCGTTCGACGCGACGCTGGTGGTGTGCCCCGAGCACGGGCGGGTGTTCGCGCAGGCCGGCTGGTCGCGCGGGCGGCTGGCCGCGGAGCTGGCCGAGTTGTTGCTGCTCGAGCCCGCCGAGATCGTCCGCGGTGCCGGCGGGATCGCCGAGGGGATTCCGGCGGGGGCTGCCCGTGGCCCGGTTCCCAAGTTCCGGCCGGACGGGCTCATGATCGCTTATGCGGGCGGCGGTGCCGGGATGTTCTCGACCGTGATCGGCGGCTGGGTCGGCGGGCCCGGTGGTAGCAGGCCGGTGAGCAGGGAGGTTGGCTCTTGATCGTGCTCGATCCCACCGACGAGCGCTCGCCGGTTCGGCGCGAGCCGCTGCGGCGAAGATCCGTGCTGGACGGCGTGCGCGTCGGGCTGCTGGATATCGCCAAGCCGCGCGGCGACGTCTTCCTCGACCGGCTGGAGTCGCTGTTCGCCGGGCGCGGGGTCACCGTGCGGCGCTACGTCAAGCCGACGTTCACCAAGCCGATGCCGCCTGACCTGCGCCGGGAGATCGCCACCGAATGCGACGTGGTCATCGAGGCGCTCGCCGATTGAGGCTCCTGTACGTCGTGCAGTGTGCACGACTTCGTCGCCCTGGAGGGCCTGGGCATCCCCACGATGTTCGTCGTCTCCAGCGAGTTCGCCGACGCGGTGGATGCGCAGGCGCGTGCCCTGGGGTATGCCGCGATACCCGCGGTGTACGTGCCGCACCCGATCCAGGACCGCACCGACGACGAGATGCGCGCGCTCGCCGATCAGGCATGGTTGACCGCGCCTGTGAGTGCATAACAGTGTTCTAACGCTGTTACGCACTCACCGGGGGGTGTCAGCGGCAGCCCAGCTCGACGGTGCCCAGCCGGTCGATCGAGGCGACGACGACGTCGCCCGCGGTGACGGGAGCCGCGGCGGTCAGCCCGCCGGAGAACACGATCTCGCCCGCGTGCAGTCCTTCGCCGTCGGCGGCCAGCCTGCGGACCAGCCACGCCACGGCCGCGGCCGGATGCCCGAGCGACGCCGCCCCGGAGGCGGTCGCGACGACCTCGCCGTTGCGCTCCAGCACCACCCCGACCAGCCGCAGGTCGATCCCCGCCGGCGGAACCGGGGCGCCGACCACGAACCGTCCCGCGGAGGTGTTGTCGGCGACGACGTCGGCCATGGTGAAGCGGTAGTCGCGGTACCGGGAGTCGATCACCTCGATGCCGACGGCCACCCCGGCCGACGCCGCAATGACGTCGGCCGCGGTGACATGCGGTCCGGCCAGGTCGCGGCCGAGCATGAAGACGATCTCGGGCTCGCAGCGGGGCTGGATGAGGTTGCCGGTGTCCAGCGGGGCGCCGAGATCGAGTGCGTTGGCCCCGGCGAGGAAGCCGTAGATCGGGTCGCTCACCCCGACCTGCGCCTGCTTGGCCCGCGAGGTGAGGCCCAGCTTCCAGCCGACCAGCGGTCCCGCGGCGGTGCGCAGCTCGCGCTGCACGGCGTAGCCCGTGGCCAGGTCGAGCTCTCCGAACTCGCCGGAGAGCTGGTCGATCGCGGTCCGGTCGGCGACGGCCTTGGCCAGGCGCGCGGCCAGGTCGGCGGTGTTGACGGTCATCAGGCGCTCCCTCCCACTCGGATGGTCACCGGGCCCAGCCGGTCGAACTCGGCCCGGAACACGTCCCCGAACGTCATCGGAACCGCCGCATGCAGCGCGCCGGTCATGATCAGGTGTCCCGGTTCGAGGGCGACACCGTGCTCGCCGAGCACGTTCGCCAGCCACGCGACGACCGCGACGGGGTCGCCGAGCGCGGCGGCGCCCGCGCCGGTGTCGATCAGCTCCCCGTTACGGGTCAGCGTCATCCCGATCAGCCGGGGGTCGGTACCGTCGAGCGCCACGATCTGGCTGGAGGTGGCCATCGCGCCGTTGGACGCGAGGTCGGCAACGGTGTCGGCGAGCTTGATCCGCCAGTCGGCGATCCGCGAGTCGACGATCTCCATGCCGGCCACCGCGCCGGCGATCGCGGCGCGAGCCTGGGTGACGGTGACTCCGGGACCGGCCAGCCGCTCGCCGAGCACGAAGACGATCTCGGCCTCGATCTTGGGCTGGATGAAGCGGTCGAGCGGGACGGTGTCGCCGTCGCGGTAGACGGTCGAGGCGAGGACCGGACCGTAGTCGGGGGAGTCGACGCCGATCAGCTGCTGCATCGCCTTGGAGGTCAGGCCGACCTTGTGCCCGATGATCCGGTCCCCGTCGGCCAGCAGCAGCGGCACGAGCTCGGCCTGGATCGCGTACCCGTCGGCCATGTCCAGGTCGGGTTCGGCGTCGGTGAACGGCGGGATCGGTATCCGGGTCCGACGGGCTTCGTAGAGCGCCCGCGCCTTGGCGGGCGCATCCGTCACGGCCATTGGTGTCCTCCTGGAGTGCGGTCGGCGGTGATCGTGGCGGGACTCCCCGCCGCGCGTCACCGACCTCGTCTCATTCTCCGGAACGCCGGCCGCGGGGGTCCGGGGCCCGGCGCCGTATCGTGCATCGGCCCGCCGTGCGCGTGGTTGCGGTGGGGCAGAGTGTGGGCAGTGTGGCCGCCGCGGTCTGTGCCGGTGGCGGGCTCACGGACGCAACCCGTGACGTGGAGCGATGCCGATGACCGCCCAGAACTACCGACCCGAGGCCATCCCCGTCGGCTTCGATCTGCGCGACCGCTATCGCGCGCGGACCGGCCCGGTGTTGCTGACCGGGGTCCAGGCGATCGCCCGGCTGCTGGCCGAACAGCACGCCGCCGACGCCGCCGCAGGCCTGCGCACCGCGTCGTTCGTGTCCGGCTATCAGGGCAGCCCGCTGGGTGGGCTGGACAAGATCCTCGCGGCCGCGCCGGAGCTGGCCCAGACCGCCGGGCTGGAGTTCGTGCCGGGCGTGAACGAGGAGCTCGCGGCGACCGCGGTCTGGGGCAGCCAGGTGGCGGTGCCCGGCCACGGACGAACGGTCGACGGAGTGGTGGGGGTCTGGTACGGCAAAGCGCCCGGGGTCGACCGGGCGGGCGACCCGATGCGCCACGGCAACATGTGCGGGGCGCATCCCGCCGGGGGTGTGCTCGTGCTCGCCGGCGACGATCCGGGCTGCAAGTCCTCGACCATTCCGTGTATCTCCGAGCGCACCCTGGCCGGGTACGGGCTGCCGGTGCTCTACCCGTCGAACGCTCAGGAGATCGTCCGGCTCGGCCGGTACGGGGTGGCGCTCTCGCGGGCGTCGGGCATGTGGGTCGGCATGAAGATCACCGCGGACGTCGCGGACGGCGTGTACACGCTCTCCGCCGACTGCGGCGAGGTGGAGATCACGGTCCCGGAGCTGGAGTGGGAGGGACGGGGCTGGGTCTACGAGCAGGTGCCGATGCTGATCCCGCCGGGGTCGCTGCGGGCCGAGGCGCAGCTGTACGGCCCGCGCCGGGCGATGCTGCGCGCGTTTCTGGCCGCCAACCCGATCAACACGGTCGAGGTCGACCCGCCCGAGGCCTGGCTGGGCATCGTGGCCGGGGGCAAGGTGTTCACCGACGTGCGGCAGGTGCTGCGCGACCTCGGCCTCGACGACCCCGATCCCGATACCGCGTGCCGACGGGCCGGGATCCGGCTGCTGCGGCTGGGCATGATCCATCCGGTCGAACGCGAGCTGCTCCGGGAGTTCGCCGCCGGGCTGGACACCGTGCTGGTGGTGGAGGAGAAGTCCGCCTTCGTCGAGTCGGCGGTCCGCGACGCACTGTACGGGCTTCCGGACGCGCCCGCGGTCCTCGGCGAGCGCGACGCCGACGGCGTGCCACTGGTTCCCGTCGCGGGGGAGCTGACCGCGGGCGCACTGGCCGCGCCGCTGCGCCGGGTACTGGACGCCCGGGTCGCACTGGCGCCGCCGTCCGCGCCCCGGCCGGTGCTGGAGATCCTGCCGGTCGAGCGGTCCCCGTACTTCTGCTCCGGCTGTCCGCACAACCGCTCGACCGTCGTGCCCGACGGCGCGGTCGCGGGCGGTGGGATCGGCTGCCACGCGATGGTCGCGATCACGCCGCAGCCGTCCAGTGAGGTCTCCTCGATCACCCAGATGGGCGGGGAGGGCGCGCAGTGGATCGGCCAGTCGCCGTTCACCACGGCCGGGCACATGTACCAGAACATAGGCGACGGCACGTTCGCGCATTCCGGGCAGCTCGCCGTGCAGGCCTGCGTCGCCGCCGGGGTATCGATCACCTTCAAGCTGCTCTACAACCGGGCCGTCGCCATGACCGGCGGCCAGGACGCCGAGGGCGGGCTCGAGGTACCGGCGCTGGCGGCGAAGCTGCTCGCCGAGGGCGTCAAGAAGATCATCGTCTGTGCCGACGAGCCGGAGCGCTACCGTGCGCTGCCGCCGCTGCCCGCCGGGGTCGACCTGTGGCACCGAGACCGGTTCGCCGAGGCGCAGCGGATGCTCGCCGAGGTCGAGGGCGTCACGGTGCTCGTGTACGACCAGCGGTGTGCCGCCGAGTCCCGCCGCATGCGCAAGCGCGGCACGCTGCCGGTGCGGCCCATGCGCGTCGTGATCAACGAGGCGGTGTGCGAGGGCTGCGGCGACTGCGGGGCGAAGAGCAACTGCCTTTCGGTGCAGCCGGTCGACACTGAGTTCGGCCGCAAGACGCGGATCGACCAGACCTCGTGCAATACCGACTATTCCTGTCTGGACGGCGACTGCCCGTCGTTCGTGACGGTGGAGCTCCCGCCCGGGGCGGCACCCGCGAAGCCTCCGGTCTCCCGGCCGGAGCCCCCGCCGGTACCGGACGTGTCCCGCGGACCCGACGGTGACGTCTTCCTGGCCGGGATCGGCGGAACCGGCATCGTCACGGTCAACCAGGTGCTCGGTTCCGCTGCGGTCCGCGATGGCCTCGCGGTGCACGGTGTCGATCAGACCGGGCTCTCGCAGAAGGCAGGCCCGGTCACCTCGCATCTGCGGATCGCGGCCGACGAGGCGGCGCTCGGCCCGGCCAACCGGATCGGGCCCGCGCAGGCGGGGTGCTATCTCGCCTTCGACCCGCTCGTCGGCGCGGATCCGAGGAACCTCGGCTACGCCTCGTCGGAGGCGACCACGGCCGTGGTCTCGACGAGCACCGTCCCGACCGGTGCCATGGTCCGCGACGCCTCGGTCGCCGCCCCGGACCCCGACGCGCTGGTGAAGCGGATCGCGCGGGTGAGCCGCGAGGTGGTCCGGATCGATGCCCAGGCCGCGGCCCACGCGCTGTTCGGTGACACCATGCCGGCGAACCTGCTGCTGGTCGGGGCCGCCTACCAGTCCGGCGCGCTTCCGTTGTCGGCCGCCGCGATCGAGTGGGCGATCGCGCTCAACGGGGTCGCGGTCGCGGTCAACACCGCGGCGTTCCGGTGGGGACGGGCGGCCGTCGCCGACCCCGCGGCGTTCGCCGCCGCGACGACCGGTCCCGCGGCCCCCGGGACCGGGGCGTCACGGTTGCCGACCGGCATCGATCTCGGCGAGCTGGCGGGGGAGACCCGGCGGCTGGTCGAGATCCGGGCCGCGCAGCTGGTCGGGTTCTCCGACGAGCGGACCGCGCGTCGCTATGTCGCCGATGTGCTTGCGGTGTGGCGAGCCGAGCGGGCAGTGGGGGAGGCGACCGGGTTCTCCGCGGCGGTCGCCCACGGGCTGCACAAGCTGATCGCCTACAAGGACGAGTACGAGGTGGCGCGGTTGCTCACCGACCCGGACTTCGAGGCCCGGCTCGCCGCCGAGGTGCCGGGTGGGCGCAGGCTGCGCTACCGGTTGCAGCCGCCGCTGCTGCGCGCCATGGGCCGGGACACAAAGATCGCCTTCGGTCCGTGGCTGCGGCCGGTGCTGAAGGCACTGGCGCGGGGCAAGGTGCTGCGCGGCACCCCGTTCGACCCGTTCGGCCGCACCGCGGTGCGGAAGCTGGAGCGCCTACTGGCCGCCGAGTACCGGGCGCTGATGTTGCGGCTCGCCGCCTCCCTCACGGCCGAAACCTATGCGACGGCGCTCGCCGCGGCGCAGGCCGCCGATCTGGTGCGTGGCTACGAGGACATCAAGCTCGCGGGCGTCGAGCGTTACCGGGCTCGGCTGGCCGCGCTGGGCGTGGGGTGAGCGGCATCGGCTCCGGGGGACGCATGGTGTGACGCGTTGCGTGGGTCTTGACCCGCGCCGGTCCCGGCGTTCTCGATCTCGGCCTGAAGCCGGGCGCCGCGACATCGGCGCGGCGACCGGCTGTCGTTCGGCCCCGTAGCAACGATGTGTCCGTGATCCGTCACGCTGGGTGAGCAGCCGAGGGAGGATCTGCGGTCCCTCTGCGGTGAACGGCAGGCTAATCTCCGGCGTGTCGTGCGTGACACGCCGAGGATCCGCTCGTCGCGCCCGCTCGCCCGATGGTCTCAGCATCACGCCGAATCGGTTTCGCTTTCCGGGCCGACCGTTAGCGTCGCATCCGGATCGCATCACGGCGCGGTCACGAAACGGACTCGGATCGAACCCCGATCGATCCGCCCGCCCCCCACGGGACGTCCGTCCGGGCCGTGAGATCCGGAAGGAAAGGTCGTGTCACGGCACCGCTCCCCCAAGGGCCGTCGCGCGCACCACGGCCCCCCGCTGCTGGCCGCCTGGTCGGTAGCGGGGGCCGGAGGTACGCACCGGGCCCTGTCCCCAACTCGTCCGACGCCCCCGCGATGGGCGGCCACTGCCGCCGCCGTCATCGCCGGAGGCACCCTCGCCGGCGCGGGCTATGCTGCCCAGACCGGCGATCTGCCCGTGGTGACCGATGCGGCGCACATGCTCCGCCTCGGCGCCGAGCAGCCCACCGGTTCCGGTGCACCCGCCCCGGCCGAGGGGCCCGTGATCGGCGCGGACCTGGCGGCGCTGGCGGCACCGCAGGCCGCGGCACCCGCGCCCGGCACGACTGCGAGCCTGGTCGCGGCCGTCGATCCGCGCCAGGAAGCGGCCACTGCCGCTGCGAAGGCCACGGACGCGGCGGCGGCGGTGCAGGCGGTTCAGGTCGCGAAGGCACAGGAGGCCCAGCGGGCGAAGACGGCGCAGGCGGCGAGGCCCCCCGCGCAGGTGCAGGTCGCGCTGGCGGCACAGGTGAAGTCGGCCGTGGGCGGCGTGCAGGTGGTCGCCGGCCGGGTCAGCTCCGGTTTCGGGATGCGCGGCGGCGCCATGCATTCGGGCCTGGACATCGCCGCCCCGATCGGAACCCCCATCCACACGCCGCTGGCCGGCACCGTGATCAGTTCCGGGCCCGCGAGCGGCTTCGGGCTGTGGGTCCGGGTCCAGCACGGCGACGGCACCATCACGGTCTACGGTCACATCAACCGCTCGCTCGTGCAGGTCGGCCAGAAGGTGTCCGCGGGCCAGCAGATCGCCGAGGTCGGTAACCGCGGCCAGTCCACCGGACCCCACCTGCACATCGAGGTGATCAGTCCGGGCGGGCAGAAGATCAACCCGCGGCCGTGGCTGGACTCCCACGGGTTCCGCTACCGGTGACGCTCAGCCGCCGAAGGTCTGCACGGCACGGATCTTGTTCGTGGCGTCCAGCGCCGCGACCTTGTAGGCCTCCGACAGCGTCGGGTAGTTGAGGACGGTATCGACCAGGTAGTCGACGGTGCCGCCGCAGGCCATCAAGGTCTGTCCGATATGGACCAGATCGGTGGCACCCGAGCCGAACAGGTGCACGCCGAGCAGCGTGCGGTCCTCGGTGGACACCAACAGCTTGAGCATGCCGTACGGATCGCCGACGATCGCTCCACGGGCCAGTTCGCGGTACCGCGACATCCCTACCTCGTACGGCACCGCCGACTCGGTCAGCTCCGCCTCGGTCTTCCCGCAGTAGGAGATCTCCGGGACCGTGTAGATGCCGATGGGCTGCAGTGCCCGCAACTGCTGGGCAGGTTCGCCGAAGGCGTGATAGGCGGCCAGCCTGCCCTGGTCCATCGCTGTCGCCGCCAGCGCCGGGAAGCCGATGACGTCGCCGACCGCATAGATGTGCCCGACCTCGGTGCGGTAGTCGTCGTCGACCGCGATCCGGCCGCGCGCGTCGGCCGAGAGGCCGGCCTTGTCCAGATACAGCTCCTCCGTGACGCCTTGGCGTCCGGCCGAGTACATGACCATGTCGGCGGGGATCTTCTTGCCGCTGGCCAGGCTGGTGACGGTCCCGCGCTCGGCCACCTCGACCTTCGCCACCTTCTCGCCGAACCGGAAGGTCACGGCGTGGTCGCGCAGGTGGAACTTCAGCGACTCCACGACCTCGGGGTCGCAGAACTCCAGCATCTGCGGCCGTTTCTCGACCACGGTGACCTTCGTGCCGAGCGCGGCGAACATCGACGCGTACTCGATGCCGATCACTCCCGCACCCACCACGACCAGCGACGAGGGGATGCGTTGGAGCCGCAGCACCGCGTCGGAGTCCACGATGTGGTCGTCGTCGAACTCGACCTCGTCGGGCCGCGCCGGTCGCGTCCCCGTGGCGATGACGATCTTCTCCGAGGAGACGGTGACGTGCTCCCCGCGGGTGCTGCCGCCGACGACGACCGTGTGCGGGTCCTCGAAACGTGCGGTACCGCCGAGGATGTCGACGTGGTTGCGCAGAAGCTGGTTGCGGATCACCTCGACCTCGCGGCCGATGACGTGCCGGATGCGTGCCAGCAGATCGGCGATGGTGATCTCGGATTTGACGCGGTAGCTCGCGCCGTAAATATCGCGCTGGGCGAAGCCGGTGAGGTAGAGAACCGCCTCGCGGAAGGTCTTCGACGGGATGGTCCCCGTGTTGACGCACACCCCGCCCATCATGTCGCGGCGCTCTGCGATGCTGACCCGCTTGCCGAGCTTCGCGGCGGCGATCGCCGCCTTCTGGCCGCCTGGCCCTGAACCGATCACCAGCAGGTCATAGTCGTACACCGGGCGCCTCCCGCCCCTGCCCGAACCCGGCGCGGCCGGCGGACGCGCGGCAGGCTCGCGCTGGCGTTCCGGCCCGAAGCCACGTGAACAAGTTCTCGACGTTAACACTGGGCGAGGACATTTTCCGGCCGAGCGGACCGCGCCGTCCACAACGTGCTCACCGAGGGCGGCGAACCGGGCTCGAGGAACGGGTTGTCCACAGTCCGCGGTCGCCGTGCTGGCCGTGAGCGGCACGCCCGCGCACGCTGCGGTCATGACATCCCTCGGAGTGCCCGACCACCCCTCCACCCGGCCCGGTCTCCCACGCCCGGCCACCGCGCGGGTGCGCGATCCCGGCGAGCTCGTCGCGGTGGTGCCCGTGCTGCTGGGTTTCCACCCGGGCGACTCGCTGGTGGTCATCGGGATCGGGGATGCCGGTGACGACTCGGGCGGGCGGCTCGGGCTGACGCTGCGTATCGACCTGCCCCCGCCGGCGGACACCGTGCCGGTGTGCCGGGCGGCGGCCGAAACGATGAGCGCGAGCTCCCCGGCCGGTGCCGTGGTGATCGTGCTCGGTGGGTCGGCCGGGGCAGGTGTCCCGCGGCCCGATATCGCCACGGCGGTCACCGACGAGCTCGAGGCGATCGGGATCGGGGTACACGCAACCATCTGGGCCCGCGACACCGCCGCCGGGGCGCCGTGGGCGTGCTATCCGCCGTGCGGCTGCTCCGGAGAGCTTCCCGATCCCGCGGCCACGGTGGCCGCAGCCGCGGCCGTCGCGGCGGGTCAGGTCGTCTACGCCGATCGAGCCGAGCTCGAGCGGCAGGTCACCCCCGCCGACGCGGAGCGGCTGCGGAGGCGCGACCGGCTGCTCAACCGGGTCTTCGATGCCGCCGCCGTCCCGGGCGTCTCGCCGGCCTCCGAGCAGGCAACCCTGGACGCCGCACTCGTGGCCGCCGAGGCGGGGCGGCTCGAACTCGACGATGCCGGGGTTGTGGCGTTGGCAGTGGCGCTGCAGGTTCCGGAGGTCCGCGACCGTGCCCTGGTCGAATGTGTGGGGCGGCGCGCCGCGGCCGCCGAGCAGTTGTGGGCCGCGCTCACCCGGGAGCTGCCCGACCCGGAGGCGGCGGACGCGGCCACGCTGCTCGCGGTGGCCGCGCTCGCCCGTGGCGACGGCGCGCTGGCCAATGTCGCACTCAACCGCGCGCAACAGGCGTGGCCGGGGCATCGCCTCAGCGCGGTGCTCGGGGAGGCGGTGGCGAGCGGGTTCGGGCCCGTGCAGGTGCGCCGCTGGCTGGGCACTGATGGCTGAGGCATGGATCGCCGCCCGCGGTCACGAGCGCCCGCCCGTCGCGCCGATGACCTCCATTGCGTCCCCGATGCCCTGCTGCTAGACACCTGGTCGCGGCGGTCGGCGTGGCAGCTGGTCCGCACAGCAGCGTCCGGGAGGATCGCGTGTACTGGACAACGGCGGACCATCCGATCAAGGATCAGCTCGGCTACTGGGCTGACGTCGTATGTGAGGCCTTCACCCCGCTGGCTCCGGCACGCACACGACGCCATCTGGCGCGGAGCCGCCATACCGACGGGATGCGTGGTTGGGTTCGCTCAGCGCCGCTCAGCTCGACCAGCTGCGCCGAGATCGCGTCCTGTACGCAACTCCTCACCCACGGCAACACGGAGGTCCATCGCTCACCGGCAGACATGGTCTTCGTGAACCTGCAGTTGACCGGAACGTGTCGCGGCGAGCAGGACGGCCGGCAGTGTGTGGTCGCACCCGGGGACCTTCGCACTCTTCGACACGACCCGGCCATATCGGTTGGAATTCGAGGAATCAGCGGCCGGCGAACCGTGGCGCGTGTTGTCGTTCCGGGTGCCTCCGTCGCATGTTGCTGCACGATCATCCCTGCCCTGGTGCAGAGACGTCCATCCAGTCATTGCCCCGGTGGCCCGAAACTGCAGGCTGAAGCACTTTCCCAGAAGCGAGGAGTGGATCAGTGGCGATTGACTTCACCATGAGTGATGGCCAGCAGGAGCTTCAGAAGAACGCGCAGGCGTTCGCGGAGAGCGTGCTGCGTCCGGTTGCCGAGCGCATCGACCGCGCCGCCGACGGCTGGGAGGCGTTCCTGGCCGGCCGGGAGGCCTACCGCGAGATGGCCAAGGCCGGCTTCACCAGGTCCTTCATCCCGGCCGAGCACGGCGGCGCCGGCTTCAGCATGATCGACTTCGCGGTTGCCGCGGAGGAGCTCGCCCGGGTGGACATCAATGTGCCGACGACGCTGCTGGCGAGTGGGCTCGGCCTGCAGCCGATCATCCAGTACGGCACACCGGAGCAGAAAGAGCGCCTGCTCCGTCCGTTCGCGGCCGACGGGGAGGGAGATCTGCTGGCCTCCTACGCCTTCACCGATGTCGCCGGTGGCGCGAACTTCGACTCACCCGACCCGGCCGGCGGTATCCAGACGACGGCCCGCCGGGACGGCGACGAGTGGGTCATCACCGGGCAGAAGCACTACACGACCAACGGAACCGGCTGGGACCGCATCGGCTGCCACCTGTACACGGTGGTGTGCCGGACCGAGCCTGCGGGGGGTGCTGATGAGTCGCTGGCGGTGATTGCGGTACCGGGCGACGTCGCGGGGATCACCGTCAGCGACGTCTACGACAAGATCGGTAACCGGGGCGTCGTGACGCCGCGGGTGGATTTCGACGGCGTCCGGGTGCCGGTCGACAACCTCATCGGGGAGCCGGGCCGCCTCGGAAAGCAGATCGTGTCCGGCGCATTCAGCTGGACCGCCGCGTTGATCGGGGCGGCCTGCGTCGGCACGATGCGGGCGGCGTTCGAGTACGCCCTCGACTTCGCCCGGACCGAGAAGCGGCTGGGCACCGTACCGGTGATCGAACACCAGAACGTCGGGTTCATGCTCGCGGACATCAAGATGCGCATCGAGGCCTGCCGCTACCTGACGTGGAAGGCGTGCCACGACTTCGATCGCACCGGCGGGCTGACCGAGGAGCTGCCGATCATGACGAAGGTGTACTGCTCCGAGGCCGCGGTCAGCGCGGTCTATGACTGTATGCAGGTCGTCGGGATCGCCAGCTACACCCGCGATCTCGCGCCGCTGGAGCGGATGATGCGCAACGCGATGGTCTTTCCGCTCTACGACGGGGGCAACCAGGGGGTACGGCGGCGACAGCTGCACGACATCCTCCGTCAGCCCGGGTACGACTCGATGCTCGCCGCTCGCGGGGATGTTCCCCCGTGGCGGCAGTAGGCTGCGCCGCCCTCGGAGCCCGGCTCAGACCGGCAGGCGATCCTGGGTGAAACGCCAGGCGTCGGCGATGATGCCGGCCAGCTCGGTCCGCACCGGGTTCCAGCCCAGCTCGGCCATGGCCCGGTCGCTGGACGCCACCAGGATCGCAGGATCGCCCGGCCTCCGCGGCGCCGCGGAGGCCGGGATCGGGTGGCCGGTGACGGCGCGGCAGACCTCGATGACCTCGCGCACCGAGAACCCGCGGCCGTTGCCCAGGTTGTAGATCCCGTGCCGGCCGGGCTGAGCGTGTTCCAGCGCGAGCAGGTGGGCGTCGGCGAGATCGTCGACGTGGATGTAGTCGCGGATGCAGGTGCCGTCCGGGGTGTCCCAGTCGTCGCCGTAGACCTGCACTGCCTCGCGCTGCCCGGTGGCCACCTGCAACACGATCGGGATCAGGTGGGTCTCCACCGTGTGCCGCTCGCCGTAGCGGCCGTGCGCGCCGGCCACGTTGAAATAGCGCAGGCTCACCGCGGCCAGTCCGTGCGCGGCGGCGTAGGAGGTGATCATGTAGTCGATGGCCAGCTTGCTCGCGCCGTACGGGTTGGTCGGGCGGGTCGGGGCGTCCTCGCGGATCGGCACCTGCTCGGGCTCACCGTAGGTGGCGGCGGTGGAGGAGAAGACCAGGCGCGGGGTGCCGTTCGCCCGCATGGCCTCCAGCAGCCGCAGCGACGTCACGACGTTGCCGTCCCAGTACAGATGTGGGCGCTGCACCGACTCGCCCACGAGCGAGCGGGCGGCGAAGTGCAGGACGCCGTCGAAGCCCTCGGCGAGCACCTCGCCGGCCAGCTCAGCCAGATCGCCCTCGACGAATCGGCAGCCGTCCGGCACCGCATCCCGGTGACCGGTGGACAGGTCGTCGAGCACGACCACGTCGTGGCCGGCCTCGGTCAGGTGCGCGGCGCACACACTGCCGACGTAGCCGGCTCCGCCGGTGACGAGCAGCTTCACAGGTTCCTCCACGGGCGGCGGTGTCGGGCTGCACGATGCAGCGTACGAACGCTCTCATGCGCCGCGCCGGCCGCGGTCGCCGGGCGTTGCCCTGCGACCGTTCCCTCCACCCGTTACTGGGCGCGCACCAGCACGGCGTGCGCGATGAGCGGCGCGACAGTGGCCTCGGCGCCGTCGGCAACCACCGGGACGGCGTCGCCGAACCGAGGGATCGCGCGCACCTCGACGTCGCTCCCGGGGACGACCCCGGCGCTCTTGAGCTCCGTCATCAGGTCCGAGTCCACCTGGACGTGTTCGGCGATGCGGCGGACCTCGACCCGGCCGCCGCCGCGGCGGGCGAACTCGTCGAGCCGCTGGAGCCCCAGTTCGAGGGTGGGTGGTGCGGACACCGCGGTGCTCGTGCCGCTGGCCGAGCCGGGCTTGGCCGACAGCTCGCTCAGCCCGGGGATCGGGTTGCCGTAGGGGGAGATCGTCGGGTTGTCGAGCAGCTGCACGAGCTTGCGCTCCACCGCGTCGCTCATGACGTGCTCCCAGCGACAGGCCTCGGCGTGCACATACTCCCATTCCAGGCCGATCACGTCGGTGAGCAGGCGCTCGGCGAGCCGGTGCTTGCGCATGACGGCGACGGCACGGGCCCGCCCTGCCTCGGTGAGCTCGAGGTGACGGTCGCCCGCGACCACGACCAGCCCGTCGCGTTCCATCCGGGCGACGGTCTGGCTCACGGTCGGTCCGCTTTGTCCGAGTCGCTCCGCGATGCGCGCCCTCAGCGGGACGATCCCCTCCTCCTCGAGTTCGTAGATGGTCCGCAGATACATCTCGGTGGTGTCGATGAGCTCGTTCACGGCCGGCCCTTTCGTAGCTTTCCCTATCCTAGCCGGGTCGGACCTGCGTCACGGTCGCCATCCTGGGGGACGATGAGGTCGTGTCCCCGTTGCTCACACCCACTGACCTGGCCCGATGGCTGAGCCGACGCGACCTGCGGCACCGCCCGGTGGTGCTGGACGTCCGCTGGCGCCTCGGCGGTCCGCCCGCGAAGGCCGACTACGAGACCGGCCATCTGTCGGGTGCCGTGTACGTCGATCTCGACACCGAGCTGGCGGGAGCGCCCGGGGCAGGGGGCCGCCATCCACTTCCCTCGCCAGAGCGGCTCGGTGCGGTCCTGCGCGGCGCCGGGGTCCGTGCGGACTCGGCGGTCGTGGCCTACGACGACGGCAACGGATCGGTCGCGGCCCGGGCCTGGTGGCTCCTGCGCTGGGCCGGGCTGGCGCCCGAGCAAGTGGCGGTCCTCGACGGTGGCTTTGCCGCGTGGGTGGCCGAAGGTCGCGCGGTATCGGCCGAACCCGTTGACCCCGAGCCCGGCGACGTCGTGGTGCGCCCCGGTGGCATGCCGGTGCTCGACGTCGAGGCCGCGGCCGAACTGGCACGCACCGGGATCCTGCTGGATGCTCGCGCCGAGGCGCGCTACCGCGGCGATACCGAGCCGGTCGATTCGCGAGCGGGGCACATTCCCGGTGCCCGCAACGCGCCGGCCACGGGCAACGTCGGTCCGGACGGGCGCTGGCTCGACCCCGAGGCTCTGGCCGCGCGGTTCGCCGCGCTCGGCGTGGACGGCACGGGAGCGGTCGGCGCCTACTGCGGCTCCGGGGTCAACGCGGCGGCGCTGGTGCTCGCCCTCGAACACGCTGGCCTGGCCCCGGAGGATCGACCGGCCGGGCTATATGTGGGGTCGTGGTCGCAGTGGAGCGCCGACCCGACCCGTCCGGCGGCGACCGGGAGCCGGCCATGACCGTCCGGAACAGGACCGCTCGGAACGGGACCGCCCGGCGCGCGGGACGGTCGGTATGGTCGGAGGGACGACGGATCCCTTACCGTCAGGGGTCATGAGCCCCCGCGCGGCTGTGGTCTGGACTCCGGACTTCCTGACCTACCAGCTCTCCGACGATCACCCGCTCAACCCGGTGCGGCTCGACCTGACGATGCGCCTGGCCACCGAGCTCGGGGTGCTGGAGGGCATCACGACCCACGCACCCGAGATCGCCGACGACACGGAGCTGACGCGGGTGCACACGCCGTCCTACCTGACGGCGGTGAAGTCGGCCCCGGTGGTGCCCTTCGGGGTGGGCCACGGCCTGGGAACCGAGGACAATCCGATCTTCCTCGAGATGCATGAGGCCAGCGCGTCGATAGCGGGGGGTTCGCTGCGGGCCGCGCAGCTGATCGCCGAGGGCCGGGCCGACCGGGCGGTGAACATCGCCGGTGGGCTGCACCATGCGATGCGCGATCGGGCCGCGGGCTTCTGCGTCTACAACGACTGCGCGATCGCGATCGCCTGGCTGCTGGAGCACGGCTACGAGCGGGTCGCCTATATCGACGTCGATGTCCATCACGGCGACGGCGTGCAGGCGGCCTTCTACGACGACCCGCGGGTCATGACGGTCTCCGTGCACCAGCATCCGCTGACCCTGTGGCCGGGCACCGGCTGGCCAGGCGAGTACGGCAGCGGTGACGGAGCCGGGTACTCGGTCAACGTGCCGCTCCCGCCGGGGACCGGGGACGCGGGCTGGCTGCGGGCGTTCAACGCGGTGGTCCCCTCGGTACTGGCGGCGTTCCGCCCGCAGGTGCTGGTCACCCAGTGCGGGGCCGACACCCACGCCGAGGACCCGCTGGCCAACCTGGAGCTGTCGGTCGACGGCCACCGGGCGATCTACGGCAGGCTCCGCGAGCTGGCCGAGACCACCGCGGGCGGGAAATGGCTGGTGCTCGGCGGTGGGGGGTACGCGCTGTTCCGGGTGGTGCCACGGTCCTGGACGCATCTGCTCGCCATCGTGCTCGACCGCGACATCAAGCCCGAGCGGCCGGTTCCGGCGGACTGGCTGGCACATGCGGCGACCCTCACCCGCCAGCCGTTGCCGAGCGGAATGACCGACGGGCAGGACCCGTCGTTCGAACCCTGGGGGGGTACGCCCGACCGGGTCGACACGGCGATCATCGACATCCGGCGGGCGGTGCTCCCGTTGCACGGCCTCGACCCCGACGACCCGCGTGACTGAGTCGCCGATCCGACCAGTTCCGCCGGCCAGAACCACGCAGTACGAAACGGAGTCCGACCCATGCAGCCGCCACCCGCCGCGCCGGCGGCGTCGACCGGCCCGGAACCCGCGGCCGGCGCCGAACCGGACCAGGCCGCCGCGTCCGAACCGAGCTACCCGCGGCACTGGGAAGCCGATGTGGTTGCCTCGGACGGCGGCATCGTGCACCTGCGGCCCATCGCGCCCAGCGATGCCGACGCGCTCGTGGACTTCCACGGGCGGCTCTCCGACCGCACCCGCTACCTGCGCTACTTCGGCCCCTACCCGCGGATCCCCCCGCGCGACCTCGAACGTTTCACCCACGTCGACCACCGCGACCGGGTGGCCTTCCTCGGTCTGCTCGGCGACGAGATCATCGCGGTCGGCCGCTACGAGGGGCTCAGTGGCGACGCCGCCGGCGGTGACAAGCCCCGCTCCGCCGAGGTGGCGTTCGTGGTCCGCGACGACCACCAGGGCCGCGGGCTCGGTTCGATCCTGCTCGAACACCTCGCGGCGGCGGCCAGGGAGAACGGCCTGCGCCGCTTCGAAGCCGAGGTCCTGGTGGAGAACCACCAGATGGTGCGGGTGTTCCGGGACGCGGGCTACCAGGTCAGCCGAGCCTTCGCCGAGGGGGTGCTGCACCTGGAGTTCGACATCGACCCCACCGAGCGTTCGCTGGCCGTCCGGGACTCCCGGGAGCAGGCCGCCGAGGCGCGCAGCGTGCACAACCTGCTGCATCCGCGTTCGGTCGCGGTGATCGGCGCGTCCACCGACCCGTCCAAGATCGGTCACGCGATCTTCCAGAACATGTTGCGCGGCAACTTCAGCGGTGCGGTGTATCCGGTCAACTCCGGCGGCAGCCGGGCGCGGTCGGTACGGGGGGTGCGTGCCTATGCCTCGGTCACCGACATCCCCGACGAGGTCGACCTCGCCGTCGTCGCGGTGCCGGCGGCGGGGATAGACGAGGTCATGGACTCCTGCCTGGCCAAGGGGGTCAAGGCGCTCATCGTCATCAGCTCGGGGTTCGCCGACGCCGGCTCCGACGGCTCGAGCGCGGAACTGCGGATGGTGGAGGCCGCACGGGCGCACGGGATGCGCGTGGTCGGGCCCAACGCCCTCGGCGTGGCCAACCCCGCGTCCGGCGTGCGACTCAACGCCACGCTGGCGCCGTACCTGCCGCGCGCGGGCCGGGTCGGGTTCTTCTCCCAGTCCGGTGCACTGGGGATCGCGTTACTGGCGACGGCGACCAAACGCGGTCTTGGGCTTTCGACGTTCGTCTCGGCGGGTAACCGCGCCGACGTCTCGGGCAACGACCTGCTCCAGTACTGGCAGACCGATCCGGACACCGATGTCGTGCTGCTGTATCTGGAGACGTTCGGCAACCCGCGCAAGTTCGGCAGGCTGGCGCGGCGGCTGGCACGGACCAAGCCGATCGTGGCGGTGAAGAGCGGGCGGCACACGGATCCGCGGCGGCGGCGGGCCACCGCCGTGCCGATCGACGACGCCAGCGTGCAGGCCCTGTTCGAGCAGTCCGGCGTGATCCGGGTCGGCTCGGTGGCGCAGCTGTTCGACACCGCGCTGCTGTTGGCCTATCAGCCGCTGCCGGCCGGGCCGCGGGTCGCGGTCGTGGGGAACTCGACGGCGCTGGGTGTCCTGGTCACCGATGGGCTGCTCGACGTGGGCCTCGAGGTCGCCGGCGAGCCGGTGGACGTCGGCGCTTCCGCCAGCCCCGATCAGTTCGCCGCGGCGGTCGCCGAGGCGATCTCGGCGGAGGGCACCGACGCGCTGGTCGCGGTGTTCGTGCCGCCGGTCGCGACCCCGGGTGCGGCGTACGCACGCGCGCTGCGGGAGGCCGTCGCGGGCTCGGAGAAGCCGGTGGTGACCACGTTCCTGGCGGTTGAGGGGGTGCCGGAGGAGCTTGCCGTGCCGCGCCGGGACGGCACCCCGGGCCCGGGCTCGGTGCCCAGCTACCCGAGCCCGGAGCGTGCGGTCGCGGCGCTGAGCAGGGTGATCCGCTACGCCCGTTGGCGGGCCGAGCCGGTGGGGGAGTTCGTGACCCCGGAGGGCACCGATAGCGAGCGGGCCCGGGAGCTGGTGGCGCGGCTGGGGGCGCGCACGCAGCACGCGCTGCGCGACGCCGACGTCGCGGAGCTGCTGGGCTGCTACGGCATCGAGGTCGCCCCCTTCCGGCGGGTGAACGGGGTGGAGGCCGCGGTGGCCGCCGCGGACGAGCTGGGCTACCCGGTCGCGGTCAAGGCGGTCGCGGAGCGCTGGCGGCACCGCACCGATCTGGTGGGTGTCCGGCTCGACCTCGGCGCGCCCGCCGGGGTCGCCCGCGCCTACCGTGAGCTGGCGGCCGTCACCGGCTCCGCCGAGGTCTACGTGCAGCGGATGGCGCCCAAGGGATTGTCCTGCGTGCTGGAGATCGTCGACGACCCCTCGTTCGGCTCGCTGCTGTCGTTCGGGCTGTCCGGGATCGCCACCGAGCTGCTCGGCGACCGCGCCTACCGCGTCGTGCCCGTCTCGACCACCGATGCGGCATCACTGGTGCGGGCGCCGCGGGCGGCACCGCTGCTGGAGGGCTACGGCGGCACCGAACCGGTCCGGCTCGGCGCGCTCGAGGACCTGGTGCTGAAGGTGGGGAAGATCGCCGAGGAGCTCCCCGAGGTGCGGTCGCTGGCGCTGAACCCGGTGCTCGCGTCCGCCGACGGCGCGTTCGTCACCAGCGCGCGGGTCGTGCTCGGCCCGCCCCCGACCCGCGACGACACCGGCCCACGTCGCCTCGGCCGGTGAGTGCGTAACAGTGTTCTAACACTGTTACGCACTCACCGGGGGTGGGCGGCTAGGAGCTGAACTGCACGTTCAGCAGCGGCCTGCTCACCTCGGCGAAGAAGTCGTTCCCCTTGTCATCCACCACGACGAACGCGGGGAAATCCTCCACCTCGATCTTCCAGACCGCCTCCATGCCGAGCTCGGGATACTCCAGCACGTCGACGCGCCGGATGCAGTCCTGCGCCAGCCGCGCGGCCGGACCGCCGATCGAGCCGAGGTAGAACCCGCCGTGCCGGGCACAGGACTCGGTGACCTGCTTCGACCGGTTGCCCTTGGCGAGCATGACCAGCGAGCCGCCGGCGGCCTGGAACTGGGCGACGTAGGAGTCCATCCGCCCGGCGGTGGTCGGTCCGAAGGAGCCGGACGGGTAGCCGTCGGGGGTCTTGGCCGGGCCGGCGTAGTAGACCGGGTGGTCGCGCAGGTAGGCGGGCATCGGCTCGCCCGCCTCCAGTCGCTCGGCGATCTTCGCGTGGGCGATGTCGCGGGCGACGACCAGCGGGCCGGTCAGCGACACGCGGGTCTTCACCGGCAGCGTCGAGAGCTGCTCGCGGATCTGCGCCATCGGGCGGTGGAGATCGACCTGCACGACCTCGTCGGAGAGGTCGTCGGCCTGCGTATCGGGCAGGAACCGGGCCGGGTCCCGCTCGAGCTGTTCGAGGAACACCCCCTCGGGGGTGATCTTCGCCTTCGCCTGCCGGTCGGCCGAACAGGACACCGCGATGCCGACCGGGAGCGACGCGCCGTGCCGCGGCAGCCGGATCACCCGCACGTCGTGGCAGAAGTACTTCCCGCCGAACTGCGCGCCGATCCCGAACTTGCGGGTCAGCTCCAGCACCTGCTGTTCGAGGCCGCGGTCCCGGAAGCCGTGCCCGAGCTCCGAACCGGACGCCGGGAGTGTGTCGAGGTAGTGGGCCGAGGCGAGCTTGGCCACCTTGAGGGTGTACTCCGCCGACATGCCGCCGACCACGACCGCCAGATGGTAGGGCGGGCAGGCGGCGGTGCCCAGCGAGCGCAGCTTCTCGTCGAGGAACGCGGCGAGCCTCTTCGGGTTCAGCAGCGCCTTCGTCTCCTGGTAGAGGAAGGTCTTGTTGGCCGAGCCGCCGCCCTTGGCCAGCACCAGGAACTCATATCGCGGCGCCTGCCCCGGCGCGCTGTACAGCTCCACCTGCGCGGGCAGGTTCGTCCCGGTGTTGCGCTCCTCCCAGAACGACAGCGGTGCCATCTGCGAGTAGCGCAGGTTGAGCTCGGCGTAGGCCTGGTGGACGCCGCGGGAGATCGCCTGCTCGTCCTCGCCCCCGGTCAGGACGGTCTCGGTGCGCTTGCCGACGACGATCGCGGTGCCCGTGTCCTGGCACATCGGCAGCACCCCGCCCGCCGCGACGCAGGCGTTGCGCAGCAGGTCGGTCGCGACGAACCGGTCGTTGGGGGACGCCTCGGGGTCCTCGACGATCGCCCGCAGCGACGCCAGGTGCGCCGGTCGCAGCAGGTGCTGGATGTCCGTGATCGACTCGCGGACGAGCGCGGTGATCGTGTCCGGCGGAATCTCCAGGAACCTCCGGCCTGCGGCCTCGACGACCTTCCCGGCCGGCAGACCGAGCTCTCGATACTCGGTCTCGTCCGCGCCGAGGGGCAGTACGTCGGTGTGGTGGAACTCGGGCATGCGACGAACGTACCGGAGCGCCCTGAGCTGGTCGGGAGGCCGGACCGGCCCCCGACCAGTCATCGTCAACCTCGACAACGAACCTGTGGTGATCGAATGACCAGGTTGATCACCACAGGTTCGTTGTCGACGGCGGCGGCGTTCGGGAGGTCGTAATGTGCGTCACATGGCGGGATCGATTTTCGGGACCCGGGTGCGCCGGGTCGAGGACCTTGCCCTGATCACCGGTGCCTCGACCTTCGTCGGCAACCTGCACCGCGACGGGCTGCTGCATGCGGCGTTCGTCTGCTCGCCGCTGGCCCACGCCGAGATCAACGGCATCGACACCCGCGCCGCCGCATCGGCGCCGGGAGTGGTCGCCGTGTTCACCGCGGCGGACCTCCGGCTGCCCGCGCATCACGGGTTCATGGTGCTGAACCCCGAGCTGCCGCGCCCGCCGCTGGCGACCGATCGGGTGCGGTTCGTCGGTGAGGCCGTGGCGCTGGTGGTCGCGGAGTCGGTGGCCGCGGCCGCCGACGCGGCGGAGCTGGTGGAGGTCGACTACGAGCCGTTACCCGCGGTCGTCGACATGGAGGCGGCGTTGGAACCGGGAGCCCCGCTGCAGTTCCCCGACTACGGATCGAACCGGGTCGCCGGAGCCCGTTCGTCGCCGGATCCCGACCCGCTGGCCGGCGCCGAGGTGGTGGTGCGGGCCCGGATGGTCAACCAGCGGGTGGCGGTGGCGCCGATGGAGGGCAACGCCATCCTCGCCGATCCGGGCGGTGACGACGAGCACGATCTCGTGGTGCACGTGTCGACGCAGATGCCGCACGGGTTCCGCGACCAGCTGTGCGGGGTGTTCGGGCTGGACGCGCCGCGGGTACGGGTGATCGCCCCGCATGTGGGCGGGGCATTCGGCGGCAAGGCGGGGCTGCTCGCCGAGCACACCGCCACGATCGGCGCCGCACGGGCGCTGGACCGTCCGGTGGCCTGGGTGGAGAGCCGCTCGGAGAACCTGGTGTCGATGCCGCACGGGCGCGGCCAGATCGGCTACTACGAGCTGGGCCTGACCCGGGAGGGGAAGATCACCGGCCTGCGGGCGCGGGTGGTGGGCGACGCCGGCGCGTACGCGGGTTTCGGCGGGGCGCTGCCGATGTACATGACCTACATCATGGCGCCGGGGGTCTACGACATCCCGGCGGTGGGTTTCGACGTCGCGGTGGCGGTCACGAACACCACCGCAATGGGGGCCTTCCGTGGTGCCGGACGGCCCGAGGCGGCCGCGCATCTGGAACGTCTCATGGATCTGGCCGCGGCCGCGCTGGGCGTGGATCCGGTGGAGCTGCGCAGACGCAACTTCCACGACCCGGCGGCGTTCCCACTGACGACCGCGGTGGGCGCCCGGTACGACTCCGGTGACTACGACCTGCCGTTGCGCGAGGCGCTGCGGCTGGCCGGCTACGAGAAGCTGCGGGAGGAACAGGCCGCCCGCCGCGAGCGCGATGATCCGGTGCAGCTGGGTATCGGGGTCAGCGTCTACGTGGAGATCACCGCGGGCGAGGGGTCGGAGTTCGGGTCGGTGCGGGTACACCCCGACGGGTCGGCCACGGTGTCGGCCGGTACCTCCGCGCACGGGCAGGGGCACGCGACGGCGTTCGCGATGCTCGCCGCCGACACCCTCGGCATCCCCCTGGAGAAGATCACCTTCTCCCAGTCCGATACCGCGGCCGTGCCGCGCGGCGGGGGAACCGGGGGGTCGCGATCGCTGCAGATGGGTGGCAGCGCGGTGCACGCGGCCGCGGTCGACGTGCTGGATCGGGCGCGCCGGCGCGCGGCGGCGCTACTGGAGGCGGCGGTGGACGACGTCGAGCTCACCGGGGACGGCGAGTTCGCGGTGGCCGGGGTGCCCGGCGCGACGGTGACGTGGCAGCAGGTGGCCGGGGCTGCACGGGAGGCCGGGGAGGAGCTCTCCGCCGGGATCGACGCGCGCCAGGACGGGGCGACGTTCCCGTTCGGGGCGCACGTCTCGGTCGTCGAGGTCGACACGCAGACCGGAAGGGTGCGCCCGGTGCGCCATGTCGCGGTCGACGACTGCGGGCGGATCCTCAATCCCCTGCTGGTGGAGGGTCAGCAGCACGGCGGGCTGGCCCAGGGGATCGCGCAGGCGCTCTACGAGGAGGTCCTCTTCGACGCCGAGGGACAGCCCCTGACCGCGACGCTGGCCGACTACCGGATGCCCAGCGCGGCGGACCTGTGCCCGTTCGAGACCGCGACCACCGAGACCCCGACGCCGTTGAATGTGCTGGGCGCGAAGGGAATTGGTGAGTCGGCGACGATCGGGTCGACCCCGGCGGTGCAGAACGCCGTGATCGACGCGCTGAGCCACCTCGGGGTGCGTCACATCGATCTGCCCTGCACGCCGCAGCGGGTGTGGCGCGCGGTGCGCGAGGCGTGCGCCGGCCGGCCGGTCGACCCGTGGCGCGAACCCCCCGCGGTGTTCGCCGACCTCCCGGTTCGCGGTGCCGCCGAGGGCGAGGAGCCCGGAACGATCTAGGTTCTCGTCTTTCGGTCAGATTGCGGTGGCCACGATCGGAGGGGTTCGCCGGGGTCCGTTGACGGCGCCGGACGTCCGGACGATGGTGGGGCCGGCGCCACCCAACGGCGCCCCACTCGGAGGCAAGGGGGAACGGCCGTGACGTCGAGCATCTATCAGGTCCTGCAGTGCGCTGTCGAGAGCGGCGCGGTTCCGAACGTGGTGGGGATCGCGGCGGACCGCAACGGCGTGATCTACGAGGGGGCGGCGGGCCCGCGGGAGGCCGGGGGAAGCGACCCGGTCGGTCCGGACAGCAGCTTCCGGATCATGTCCATGACGAAGATGGTGGCGACCGTCGCCGCGCTGCAGCTCGTCGAGCGCGGCAGTCTGGAGCTGGACGCGCCGATCGATCACTACCGGCCGGAATGGGCCGACCTGCAGGTCCTCGAGGGCTTCGACGGCGACACCCCGAAGCTGCGGCCCGCGGCGAGCCGGGCCACGGTGAAGCAGCTGATCACTCACACCACCGGTCTCGGCTACTGGTTCTGGAATGCCGACCTGCTGCGTTGGGAGCAGGTCACCGGGACGCCGAACGTGCTGTCCGGGGCCAACGTCATCTTCACCGCCCCGTTGACCGCCGATCCGGGGACCACCTTCCAGTACGGCACCAACATCGACTGGCTGGGCCGGGTGATCGAGACGGCGAGCGGGACGAGCCTTGATGTCTTCGTGAAGGAGAACATCACCGCACCGCTGGAGATGGACGACACGGCGTTCCTGATGAGTCCCCAGCAGCGGGCGAACTCGGTCCCGGTCCATCTCAAGGGCGAGGACGGCAGCTGGGCGCCCAGCGAGATCGATCTCAACCAGAACCCCGAGTACTTCGCGGGCGGCCACGGGCTGCACTCGACGCCGCGGGATTACCTGCAGTTCCAGCGGATGCTGCTGGGCGACGGCACGGTCGAGGGCACCCAGATCCTGCGCCCGGAGACGGTCGATGCCGCCTTCACCAGCCAGATCGGCGACCTCGAGTTCCCACCCGCGCTCCCGACCGCCGACCCGACCGCCACCTGTGACTTCAACCTCGGACCGGGCTTCAAATGGGGCTACGGGCTGTTGCTGACCACCCGGGACATCCCGGGAATGCGCCGGGCCGGCAGCGGGGCGTGGGCCGGTCTGTGCAACACCCATTTCTGGGTGGATCGGACCACCGGGATCACCGGGGCGATCTACAGCCAGTTCCTCCCGTTCGCGGCGCCGGAGTCGCTGGACATGTACGCGGACTTCGAGAAGGCGTTGTACGCCTCGCGGTAGCGCGCTGGGGTGATCAGGGGGTGGGGCGGCTCCGTCCCACCCCCTGATCACTGTGACCGGTCCGACGCGGGCAGACTGCCGGGCAGCGTATGGAGGAGGAACGATGAGGTTGGCCACCATCCGCACCGCGACCGGGACACGAGCGGTGCGGATCGACGCGAACAGCGCGGTGGAGACGGGAGAGACCGACCTGCGGGCGCTGCTCTCCCGCCCCGACTGGGCCGCGCACGCCGCGTCCGCGGCCGGGCCCGCGCATCCGATCGACGGGCTGGACTACGCGCCGCTGGTGCCGTCGCCGGAAAAGATCATCTGCGTCGGCCTGAACTACCGCGACCACGTCGCGGAGATGGGCAACGAGCTGCCCGCGTACCCGACGCTGTTCGCGAAGTTCGCCCCGGCGCTCGTCGGTGCCTACGACGACATCCTGCTGCCCGCGGTGTCCGAACAGGTCGACTACGAGGCCGAGCTGACCGTCGTGATCGGCCGTCCGGTCCGGCACGCCGACGCCGAGCGGGCCGTCGCCGCGATCGCCGGCTACACCGTGCTCAACGACGTGAGCGTGCGCGACTACCAGAACCGCACCAAGCAGTTCCTGCAGGGCAAGACGTTCGAGCGCTCGACCCCGCTCGGGCCGGTCCTGGTCACCCCCGACGAGCTACCGGAAGGCGGCTGGGCGATCAGTAGCACGATCGACGGCGAGGTCATGCAGTCCTCGACGACCGACCAGCTCGTGTTCAGCGCCGTCGACCTGGTGCGCTACATCTCGACCATCGTCACGCTCAACCCCGGCGATGTCATCGCCACCGGCACCCCGGGCGGGGTCGGCCACGCCCGCAAACCCCCGCGCTATCTCACCGACGGCGCCGTGCTCGTCACCTCGATCGCCGGGGTGGGGAAGTGCCGCAACACCTGTCGCAAGGAGAAACCGTGAGCCACACCGTGGCCGAAGCGCTCGCCTGGGCCGCGGACGGCGCCGCGCACCTGCGCGGGCTGATGGTGCGGCTGGGCGACGAGGCCTTCGCCGCTCCGTGCGCGCTGCCCGGATGGAGCCGCGCCCACCTGCTCACCCATATCGCGCGCAACGCCGACGCCATGATCAACCTGCTGACCTGGGCCCGCACCGGCACCGTCACCCCGGCCTACGCGAGCCGCGAGCAGCGCGACGCCGACATCGCGGCGGGAGCGCGGCGATCGCCCGCCGAGATCCGCGACGATGTCGTGGAGACGTCGGACAAGCTCGCGAAGGCGGTCAAGGCGATGCCGGCGTCGGCCTGGTCCGCGACCGTGCGCAACGTGGCCGGCCAGGAGGTCCCCGCCAGCGAGATCCCGTGGCTGCGGGCACGGGAGATGTGGATCCACGCCGTTGATCTCGACGTCGGGGCCTCGTTCGCCGACCTGCCGGCGCCGATGATGTACGACCTGCTGACCGAGGTCACCGAGACGCTCGCGCAGATGCCGGACGCGCCTGCGGTGCGGCTGATCGCGACCGACCACGATCAGGAGTGGTCGGTCGGGCCGGCCGCCGGTGCGGTGTCGGTCCGGGGCCCGGTGGCCGATCTCGTCGGCTGGGCGCTCGGTCGCACCCGAAGCCGGTCGTTGCGCGCCGACGACAGCCGTCCCCTGCCGGAGCTGCCCCTGTGGATCTGACCTGTGGATCTGACCTGTGGATCTGACCCGGGAGCGGTCCTCACGGCGCGTCAGTCCTTGCGGCGGGTCAGCTCGTCGAGGCGGGCCTGCACATCGTCGAGGCGGGCCTGCAGCAGCGCCACCTCGGCGCTGAGCACGGCGACCGCTCCTGCCGCCGATGGGTCCGGCGTCGCCGAGAGCGGGGCGACCGGTCCGGTCGGTGGCCCGTCGGTGGTGACGGTGACGTCGCCGCCGGCGAGCCGGCCGAACGTGTCCGGATCGAGGACCGGCCGGACTCCCGCACACGACCCACAGACCGGGACCAGCCGTCGCCAGCCGATGCTTCCGGTTCCCGAATCGGCCAGCACCTCCCCTCGGCGGCCGCATTCGCAGCGGCCGATCCGGACCGCCCGGACCCGCTGCCGGGCGTAGCGCAGCCCGCGCTCATAGCGACGGTAGCGACCCGACACCGCCACCTCGAGCAGCACCGCGCCCCGGTACTCCGGCTCGCAGGCCAGATCGCGGGCCGCGGTGATGTCGTGGAAGCAGTAGAACCCGCAGTCGCACCAGCGCGAGGGGCAGGCGTGCCGGGATCCGTGCACGCAGAGGGCGTCATCGATCGCGCGGTAGACGTGCGCGCGGCCGAGTGTCACCCCGCTGAACCCGGTGCTCGTGCCGTCGGCCGACAGCATCGGGTAGGCCAGCTTGAACCCCGGCAGCGGCTGGTCGGAGTGCTCGCGCGGGGTGCGGCTGGCCGACCAGGCCACCGTCGTCAGACCCGCGCGGACCGTTCGGCCCGCGGCGCGGTGCGCTCGGCCTCGGTGTGCCCGGCGTCGGCTGCACGGACGGCGGTCCGCTCGGACGTCATCTCCGGCGCGGGCGCGTGCTGCACCTGTTCGGCTTCCGGATCGGCGGCGAACCCGTCGGCCAGCTTCCTGCCCAGTCTCATGGCGCCTCCTGCGAACTCGACGGACGCGAAATCCGGTCCCATCAGGCTGGCCGTATTGCGGCCGGTTGTCCAGGGGCGAGCGACAACCCGCTTCAGGACCACCCGCGAGGGGTCAGCTCAGCCGGCTGACCGGAACGTCGTGCGGGCTGCGGGGCGGTCGTGCGGAACCCGCGGGAGTTCCCAGGTAGATCCATCCGGTCACGTCCTCGTGATCGGCCAGTCCGAGGTGGGCGCGCACCTTCGGGGCCTCGCCGAACCAGCCGGTGCGCCACATCGCGCCGTATCCCAGCGCGTCGGCGGCGAGCACGAGCCCGTAGGCGACGCACGCCGCCGAGGCCTGCTGTTCCCATGCCGGAATCGTGGGGTGCCCCACGGGGCTGCTCACCACCACGACGATCATCGGCGCCCGCTGTGCCTTGGCCCGGATGCGATCCAGTGCGTCCGGGCCGGCACCCGGGTCACGCTCGGCGAGCCCGGCGGCGAACGCGTCACCGAGCGGTCCGAGGGCGGCGGTGTCGATCACGATGAACCGCCACGGCCGCAGCCGCCCGTGATCCGGGGCCGAGCAGGCCGCGGTGAGCAGGGCGTGCAGGTCGTCCGCCGACGGTGCGGGTGCGGTGAGCGCCGGGCAGGAGCGGCGGTCGCGCAGCGGCGCCAGCGGGTCGGACCCGGAACCCGGTTCGGCTCTCGGCTCAGGCCTCGTCACGTCGGTCAACTCCCTACCCGGTGTCGGATGGATGTGAGGCTACCCTCATCCGCCCGAACCCCTCGGTCCCCCCCGCGTCCTCCCCGCGAGTCGCGGTGTTTCCGCGACCGAGTCGGGGTGTCATCGAGCTGGTTCCCCGCACGGGCGCGCCTCGGGGCCCGCGCCCGTGCGGGTTGCTGTGGGGCAGGGGCGGCCGCGGCCGCCCCTGCCGATCAGGAGTAGGAGTGTTCCGCGTCGGGGTAGGCGCCGCCGCGCACCTCGTCGCCGAATCGACGCGCCGCGTCGAGCAGGATCCCGCCGAGGTCGGCGTAGGGCTTGACGAAACGCGGCTTGCGACCGCGGTTCATCCCGGCCATGTCCGACCAGACGAGCACCTGCGCATCGCACTCCGGGCCGGCGCCGATCCCGATCGTCGGGATGCGCAGCTCGGCGGTGATCCGCTTCGCCACGTCGGCCGGGACCATTTCGAGCACCACCGAGAACGCGCCCGCCTCCTGGAGGACCAGTGCGTCCTCGACCAGCCGCTCACCTGCTCCGCCGCGACCCTGGACGCGGAATCCGCCCAGCGCGTGCTCACTCTGGGGGGTGAAGCCGAGATGGGCCATCACCGGAACGCCGGAGGCGGTGAGGGCCTCGACCTGCGGGACGAACTGTGCCCCGCCCTCGAGTTTGACGGCGTGCGCGCCGCCCTCCTTCATGAACCGGAACGAGGTCTGGAGCGCCTGCGCGGGCGAGACCTGGTAGCTGCCGAAAGGCAGATCGGCGACGACCAGCGCGGTCTTCGCCCCGCGCACCACCGCCTTGACCAGCGGCATCAGCTCGTCGACCGTCACCGGCAGCGTGTTCTCGTAGCCGTAGACGTTGTTGGCGGCCGAGTCGCCGACGAGCAGCACCGGGATTCCGGCCTCGTCGAAGATCTCGGCCGAGTACATGTCGTAGGCGGTGAGCATCGGCCAGCGTTCGCCGCGCTCCTTGAGTTCGCGCAGGTGGTGGATGCGGGTCCGCTTCGGCCGGGACGGTGCCCGGTAGGGTGACTGATCCTCGGCCGCGCGCGGGCTGTTCGCGTCAGCAGACATCATCGTCCGTCCTCCCTCGAGGCCCGTGTCACGGGTCCCCGGGTCGTCAGGGGCTGAGGATTGAAGCCTGCCATCGCGGCGGGGCGGCGGCACCGCTCTGGGACGAGGTTCACATGCCGGAAGACCCCGACTCGCGCTCGGAAATACCACGACTCGCGGGGGAGGGGTCAGGGGCGGTGTTCGCGCCAGGAGTTGGTGATGGGCAGCCGCCGATCCCGGCCGAACGCCTTGAGGCTGATCTTGGTGCCGGGCGGGTACTGGCGCCGCTTGTACTCGGCGCGGTCGACCATTCGCACGATATTCTCGATGACGATCGGGTCGAACCCGGCGGCGACGAGGTCGTCGAAGCCGCGGTCGGACTCCACATAGTCGTCGAGCACGTCGTCGAGCAGGGCATAGTCGGGCAGCGAGTCGGAGTCGAGCTGGCCGGGGCGCAGCTCCGCCGACGGTGGTTTCTCGATCGAGCTCGGGGGGATCGGCGGGGTCTCGCCGCGCTTGCAGGCCTGTTCGTCGCGCCAGCGAGCGAGCTTCCAGACCAGGGTCTTGGGTACATCCTTGATCGGCGCGAAACCGCCGACGGCGTCGCCGTAGATCGTGGAGTAGCCGACCGCGAGCTCGGACTTGTTACCCGTCGCGAGCACCAGGTGACCGTCGCGATTGGACAGTGACATGAGCGCCATACCCCGGCAGCGCGCCTGCATGTTCTCCTCGGCGAGCCCGCTCAGGTGCAGCTGGTCGACGAAGGCCGTCACCATGCCGGCGATCGGCTCGACCCGGTAGTGCAGCCCGGTCCGCTCGGCGAGGTCGGCCGCGTCGTGGCGGGAATGCTCGGAGGAGTACTCCGAGGGCATCGAGACGCCGTACACGGCGTCGGCGCCGAGCGCGTCGACCGCGAGCGCGGCGACCAGCGCCGAGTCGATCCCGCCGGACAGTCCGAGGATCACCGACCGGAACCCGTTCTTGCGCACGTAGTCGCCGAGCCCGGTGACCAGCGCCTGCCAGACCTCGGCCTCCTCGGGGAGCGGCTCGGCGACGCCCGGGTCGCCGACCGGCCCGCGCTCGACGGCCTCGACCCCCTCGACGGTGCGCCGCCGCACCTCGAAACCGGCCGGCCGGGCGTCCGAGGGTGACCGGCCGCCCGGCAGGTCGAGATCGATCACGAGCAGATGCTCGACGAACTGTGGCGCCCGGGCCAGCACCACCCCGGAGGCGTCGACCACCATCGAGTCGCCGTCGAAGACCAGCTCGTCCTGCCCGCCGACGAGATTGACGTACGCGATCGGGGCGGCGGCCTCGCGGGCGTGCGTGGCCACGAGTTCACCGCGCACGTCGCCTTTGGCCCGCTCGTAGGGCGAACCGTTGAGGCACAGCAACAGGTCGAGCCCGACCTCGCGGTACGCGGCCACCGGGCCGCCGTCCTGCCAGATGTCCTCGCAGATCACCACGCCGAGATCGACGCCGCGGTAGCGGATCACCGGCAGATCGTCACCGGCGTGGAAGTAGCGGAACTCGTCGAAGACGCCGTAGTTGGGCAGATGGTGCTTGTGGTAGCGGTCCACGACCGCGCCGCGGTGGATGATCGCCGCCGCGTTGCGCGGCCCGACCTCGTCCGCGTCGAGATAGCCGACGACGACGAGCAGCTCGCCGAGCCCCGCCGCGGCCAGCGCGCCGGGCAGGGCGTCCAGCGCGCGCCGCGACGCGGTGCTGAAGGACTCGCGCAACGCGAGGTCCTCCACGGGATAGCCGGTCAGCACCATCTCGGGCAGCAGTACGATATCGGCATTCTCCTCCGCGGCCCGCCGACACGACTCGAGCACGAGCCGGGAGTTCCCGGCGAGATCGCCGACGCACGCGTTGACCTGAGCGAGGGCGAGGCGGAGCTGGGGCATACCTCCATCATCGCGCACCGCCGCCGGCGCCGGGGTGCAACGCTGGCATGCTGGGCCGGTGTCCCTCCGACGCACACGCTCCTTCGCCCTGACCGTCGTGGTCTGCGCCGCGGTCTTCACCACGGCCTGCACCGTCGCGTCGCCCGGCTCCCCGAGCCCGGTGGCGTCCACGGCACCGGACGCGGCGCTGCAGCCGTTCTATGACCAGAAACTGTCGTGGGGGCCGTGCGCGCCGTACGCGACGACCGCCACCGATCGCACCGCATTCGCCAACCCGAAGTTCGACTGCGCCAGGTTCGAGGTGCCGCTCGATTACACCAAGCCCGACGGCGAGAAGGCCGAGATCGCGGTGCTCCGGCAGAAGGCACTCGACCAGGACGCGCGCATCGGCTCGCTGCTGATGAACCCGGGCGGGCCGGGCGCGTCCGGGATGAGCGCGCTGACCAGCATCGTCAGCGGCGGGATCGGAGGCGGCCCGCTCGCGCAGCGGTTCGACCTGATCGGATTCGATCCGCGCGGGGTCGGGGCGAGCATGCCGAAGATCGACTGTCTCACCGATGCGGAGCAGGACGCGGAGCGGGAGAAGACGTTCGCCGACCCGTCGCCGGCCGGGGTCGCGGCCGCCGATGCGAACAGCGAGCTGTACGCCCAGCGGTGCACCGAGCGGGTCGGTACCGAGGTGCTGGCGAACGTCGGCACCCGCGATGTCGTCCGGGACATGGACATCCTGCGCGCCGTGCTCGGCGACGCGAAGCTCAACTATCTCGGCTACTCCTACGGCACCAGGATCGGCTCGGCCTATGCCGAGGAGTTCCCCGGCAACGTGCGGGCGCTGGTTCTCGACGGCGCGCTGGACCCGCAGCAGAGCACGATCGACCGGGCCGTCGACCAGAACGCCGGCTTCCAGGGCGCCTTCGACGCGTTCGCCGCCTGGTGCTCGCAGCAGCAGACGCCCTGCCCGCTCGGGCAGGACCCGAAGCAGGCCACCACGGTGTTCCAGGCGTTGGTCCGGCCGCTGATCGACAACCCGCTTCCGGCCGGGCCGGGGCGGGTGCTCAGCTTCGCCGACGCGCAGACCGGGGTCTCCCAGGCCCTCTACGTCTCCGCCGCGTATCCGATCCTGTTCCAGGGCATCGCCGGCCTGGCCACCGGTGACGGGGAGACCCTGTTGCGGCTCGCCGACTTCTACTACGACCGCGCCCCGGACGGACGGTACTCCAACACGATCGAGGCGTTCACCGTGATCAGCTGCGTCGACGAGGAGCGCATCACCGACCGGGCTCAGGTCGCCGAGCTCAACCGCCGCGCCGACGAGGTCGCGCCGTTCCGCAGCACCGGCCGCGGCCCGGTCAACTCGCTGGACCCGTGCGCGTTCTGGCCGGTGCCACCGACCAGCAAGCCTCATGTCCCGCAGGTCTCGGGGCTGCCGCCGACGCTGGTCATCTCGGTCACCGGGGACCCGGCCACACCGTATGAGGCCGGTATCGACCTGGCGAAGGCGCTGGACGGGCGGCTGCTCACCGTCGAGGGCAACCAGCACACCGCGGCGCTGCAAGGCGATCAGTGCACCGACGAGATCGTCACCCAGTACTTCATCGACCTGGTGCTTCCTCCCGAGGGGGCGCAGTGCAAGCTCGCGTGATCGCGGGTCGCAGATCCGGACCCCGACGAAACATGGCCGTAACAGGGTGTTCCTAGGCTCGGCGACCATGGACCGCCAGCAGGAATTCGTGCTGCGCACGCTCGAGGAACGCGACATCCGCTTCGTGCGGCTGTGGTTCACCGACGTGCTCGGCTATCTCAAATCGGTGGCGATTGCACCCGCCGAGCTGGAGGGTGCGTTCGCCGAAGGCATCGGCTTCGACGGCTCCGCGATCGAGGGCTTCGCGCGCGTGTACGAGTCGGACATGGTGGCGCGCCCCGATCCGTCGACGTTCCAGGTGTTGCCCTGGGAGTCGTCGTCGGGCGGGCACTACTCGGCGCGGATGTTCTGCGATATCGCGATGCCCGACGGCTCGCCGTCGTGGGCCGATCCGCGGCATGTGCTGCGCCGGGCGCTGTCGCGGGCCGGTGAGGCCGGGTTCACCTGCTATGTGCACCCGGAGATCGAGTTCTACCTGCTGCGTGACCTGCCCGAGGACGGCAGCCCGCCCGTCCCGGCCGACTCCGGCGGCTATTTCGACCAGGCCAGCCACGACATCGCGCCGCACTTCCGGCGTAATGCCATCGAGGCGCTGGAGTCGATGGGCATCTCGGTGGAGTTCAGTCATCACGAGGGCGGTCCGGGCCAGCAGGAGATCGACCTGCGGTACGCGGACGCGCTCACCATGGCCGACAACATCATGACCTTCCGGTACGTGGTGAAGGAGGTCGCGATGACCCAGGGAGTGCGGGCATCGTTCATGCCCAAGCCGTTCACCCAGCATCCGGGTTCGGCGATGCACACCCACTTCAGCCTGTTCGAGGGTGATCGCAACTCCTTCTTCGACCCCGGCGACCCGTACGAGCTGTCCGCGACCGGCAAGGCGTTCGTCGCCGGGGTGCTGCGGCATGCCCGGGAGATCGCCGCGGTGACCAACCAGTGGGTCAACTCCTACAAGCGCCTGATCATCGGTGGCGAGGCCCCGACCACGGTCTGCTGGGGACACGCCAACCGGTCCGCGCTGGTCCGGGTGCCGATGTACTCGCCGGGCAAGGCGTCCAGCGCTCGGGTGGAGATCCGGACGCTGGACTCGGCGTGCAACCCGTACCTGGCGTTCGCGGCGATCCTCGGGGCCGGGCTGACCGGGGTGCAGAAGGGCTACGATCTCGTGCCCGCCGCCGAGGACGACGTGTGGTCGCTCACCGAAACCGAGCGGCGCGCGATGGGCTACGAGTCGATTCCACAGAACCTCACCGAGGCGCTCGGGGCGATGGAGCATTCGGAGCTGGTCGCGGAGATCCTCGGCGAGCACGTCTTCGACTTCTTCCTGCGCAACAAGCGTGCGGAATGGGACGCCTACCGGCGCAACGTCACGCCCTACGAGCTGGCGACCTACCTGCCGGTGCTCTGACTCATCGCTCAGGCCACAAGCCCCGGTGAGTGCGTAACAGTGTTCTAACACTGTTACGCACTCACCGGTGGTCCGAGCTGTGGGAATCCGGTCGCGGGAAGAGCGGAGCGCGGGCCACCCTGGGCGGGTGGACGTCCGGCTGCACGACGATCTCGCGGGCTTCGCCGCGCTCGCGGGTCCGCTGTACGACGCCGACCCCGTGCGCCACACCATCGCCCACACCGCATTCGACGCGGTGCGGCACGGCGCGGCGACGCCCGCGTTGCTGCTCACGGTGTACCGGCGCGGCGAGGTGACGGGGGCGGCGCTGCGGGTGGTGGGCCGGCCGCTGCTCGTCTCCGCGCTCCCGCCGGCCGTGGCCACCGCCGCCGACGCCGCGGCCGCGGCCGATCCCGATCTGGACGCCGCGACCGGGCCGGTCACCGAGGTGGAGGCCTTCGCCGCGGCGCACGCCGCCCGGACCGGGTCGGCGGTGCACGTCGCGATGCGCCAACGGTTGTTCCGGCTCCTGACGCTGTGCCCGCCGCGCGGGGTTGCGGGTTCGGCGCGCCCGGCCGAAACCGGCGACGTCGACCTGCTCACCCGGTGGTACGGGGCGTTCGCCGCCGAGGCCGTCCGCGAACTGGCAGCGGTGCCGGAGAACCCCCGCCTGGAGGTGGCGGACGCGGTGCGCCGCGGCGGGGTGCTGCTGTGGGAGGCCGACGGCTCACCGGTCGCATTTGCCGTGGCCCGACCCCCGGTGGCGGGCATGTCGCGGATCGGGCCGGTCTACACCCCGCGGGGGCACCGCGGACGCGGGTACGGCTCGGCCGTCACGGCCGCAACGGCGGCCTGGGCACGGCAGGCGGGGGCCCGTGACGTCGTGCTGTTCACCAACCTGGCCAACCCCGTCAGCAACGCGATCTATCCGCGGATCGGCTTCCACCCGGTCCTGGACGCCCTCGAAGTCGCCTTCCGGTAGCCGCGCCGGCTGGGTCGGCACCCGGATGAGCGCACGGTGTCGCCAATGAGGGGCCGCGATGCGGGGTGCTGATGCGGCAGGATCGATTCCTGTGACGGATCGGCGTTCGGGTACCTCGCTGGCCCGCCTGGGACTCACCGAGCCCCGGGCCGAGGCGACACTGGAGCGGCTCGGCTGGTGGCGCGGCGACGGGCCGGTCGAGGGTGCCGGGCCGATCATGTGGGCGCTGGCCCGCAGCCCCGATCCGAACCTGGCGCTGCGCACGGTCGACCGGCTTGCCGCCGCACCCGAATGGGACACGATCGACGCCGAGCTGCGCACCGATCTCGGGCTGCGCGGACGGCTCTTCGGGCTGGTGGGCGGCTCGACCGCGTTGGGGGATCATCTCGTCGCCCATCCGGATCGGTGGCCGATGCTCGCCGACGGCCCGGACCGCAACAATCCGCCGCCCGACCGGGCCCGGCGCACCGCGAACCTGCTGCGGGCCGTCGGTGCCGATCCCGCGGCCCCGCCCGCGGGGACCCCCGGCGGCGGGCGGGCCGTGCTCACCGGTGCCGCGGCCGTCTCCGCGCTGCGCATCGCGCACCGCGACGAGCTGCTCGGGCTGGCCGGTGCCGACCTCGCCGCCGTCGGCGAGCCGTCGCTGCCGGTGATGGAACTCGACGACGTCGCCGCGCAGCTCGCCGACATCGCCGTCGCCGTGCTGCGGGCAGCCCTCGCGGTCGCCGTGGCCGAGGTCGACCCCGACGGCGAGGCCGGCACCCGGCTGGCGATCATCGCGATGGGCAAATGCGGTGGCCACGAGCTCAACTACGTCTCGGACGTCGACGTGATCTTCGTGGGCGAACCGGCCGATGCGACCGCGACCAGGCTCGCGAGCCGGGTGCTGCGGATCGCGGGTGAGGCGTGTTTCCAGATCGACGCCAACCTGCGCCCCGAGGGCCGCCACGGCGCGCTGGTTCGCACCCTGGACGGCCATCTGTCGTACTACAAACGCTGGGCCAAGACGTGGGAGTTCCAGGCGTTGCTCAAGGCCCACCCCGCCGCCGGTGATCCCGAACTCGGCCGGGAGTACGCCGAGGCCGTCGCCCCGCTGGTGTGGAACGCCGCCGACCGCGACGACTTCGTCGCCGACGTGCAGGCGATGCGCAGGCGGGTCGAGGCGCACGTGCGGCCCGACCACGCCGGGCGGCACCTGAAGCTGGGTCCCGGCGGGCTGCGCGACGTCGAGTTCGCCGTGCAGCTGCTGCAGCTGGTGCACGGGCGCACCGACGAAGCGTTGCGGCGATCCTCCACACTGGAGGCGCTGCGCGCGCTGTCCGAGCGCGGCTACGTCGGCCGCGAGGACGGCGCCAACCTGGCCGCGTCCTACCGCTTCCTGCGGCTGCTGGAGCACCGGTTGCAGCTGCAGCGGATGCGCCGCACCCATCTGTTCCCGGCCGAGGACGACACCGACGCACTGCGCTGGCTCGCCCGCGCCGCCCGGATCCGCACCGACGGGCGCCGCGACGTCGTCGAGATGCTGCTCGCCGAGTGGAACCGCAACGCGCATCGGGTTCGCCGGTTGCACGAGAAGCTGTTCTACCGGCCGCTGCTCACCGCGGTCTCGCGGTTGCCCGCGAACGCCGCCCGGCTCTCGGAGTCGGCGGCGAAGGCCCGACTCGCCGCGCTGGGCTGGGCCTCGCCCGAGGGGGCGCTCAACCATCTGCGGGCGCTCACCGGTGGGGTGTCGCGGGCCGCGGCGATCCAGCAGACGCTGCTGCCGGTGCTGCTCGACGAGCTGGCGACCAGCCCCGACCCCGACCGCGGGCTGCTCGCCTACCGCCGGGTGTCCGAGGCGCTGGCGACGACGCCGTGGTACCTGCGGCTGCTGCGCGACGAGGGCGCGGTGGCACAGCGGCTGATGAAGCTGCTCGGCACGTCCGCGCTCGTCCCGGACCTGCTGGTGCGAGCCCCGGAGGTGTTGCGCCTGCTGGCCACGCCCAGTTCCGGGCGCGGCGACGAGCTGATCAAGGACCCGGCCGAGGTGGCCGCGTCGCTGCGCACCGCCGTGGCCCGCCAGCCCGACCTCGCGGCCGCCACGGCCGCCGCCCGCTCGCTGCGCCGCCACGAGCTGCTGCGCATCGCCTGTGCCGACCTGCTCGGGCTGCTGCCGATCGAGCAGGTCTGCGGGGCGCTGAGCTCGGTCTGGGTGGCCGTGCTGCAGGCGGCCCTGGACAGCGCCGAGCGTGCGCTGGCCCGGCCGGGCCCCCCACCCGCCCGGATGGCGGTGATCGGGATGGGCCGGCTCGGCGGGGCGGAGCTGGGCTACGGCAGCGACGCCGACGTGCTGTTCGTCTGCGAGCCGACCGGCGAGACGAGCGACCACGAGGCGGTCCGGTACGCGACCGGCCTCGCCGAGACCGTCCGCCGCCAGCTCGGGGCGCCGAGCCCGGATCCGGCGCTCGTCGTCGACGCCGATCTGCGTCCCGAGGGACGGTCCGGACCGCTGGTCCGCACGCTCGGCTCGTACCGCGAGTACTACGCGCGCTGGTCGGAGGTGTGGGAGGCCCAAGCGCTGCTGCGGGCCCGGCCGGTCGCCGGGGACGCCGCGCTGGGCAGGCGGTTCGTCGAGCTCATCGACCCGATCCGGTATCCGGCCGATGGGCTTCCCCCGGCCGCGGCGACCGAGATCCGGCGGATCAAGGCCCGCGTCGACGCCGAGCGGCTGCCCCGCGGGGCCGATCGTGCCACCCACACCAAGCTGGGCAGCGGGGGGCTCGCCGACGTCGAGTGGACGCTGCAGCTGCTGCAGCTCCAGCACGTCGGCTCCGTTCCGCAGCTGCGCACGACCTCCACTCTGGACGGGCTGCGGGCGGCCGCCGCGGCGGGCCTGATCAGCCACGAGGACGCCGCCGAGCTGGCCGCCGGGTGGACGATCGCGACCCGGGCGCGCAACGCGGTGATGCTGGTCAAGGGGAAGCCGGGCGACCAGCTGCCGCGCTCAGGCCGGGACCTGGCGGCGGTGGCCAGCGCACTGGGCTATCCGGCCGACGGCGACCCGGGTGTGTTCCTCGACGAGTACCGCCGCACCACCCGTCGCGCCCGCGCCGTCGTGGAACGCGTCTTCTACGGTGCGCCCCGGACGTAGCCGGGTCACGCCGGCCGACGCGGTGCGGGTGCTGCCGGGGACGAGAACCACGTGCCACCCTTACCGGGTGCTGCCGGATCTTCTCTGCCCGGTGCTGGTCGGCCGCGGCGCCGTCGGCGCGGCCGGCTGCTCTCGCTGGCCGGGACGGCGCTCGCCGGGGCGGGCGCGACGTTGGGCGGACATCTGGGCTATCACCAGGCGGTCGGCGCGAACCGGGGTGGGGAAGCGCAACTGCTCGGCCCGGGCGACTGGCGGCCGCTCGGCCGGTGACCGCCCTTCCCGAGGGTGAGCTGGTCCGGCGGGTGGTCGGCGACGTGCCCGTCCTCATCCTTCGCCGCGGCGACGATGTCGCGGTCCGATCCGATCGCTGCCCGCATATGGCGGGGCCGCTCCATCAGGGCACGCCCAGCGGAACCGACGGCGACATCTGCGTCACGTGCCCATGGCACGGCAGCGTCTTCCGGCTGTCCGACGGCGCCGTGGTGCACGGGCCGGCCACCGCGTCGCTACCCGGGTTCGAGACCCGCACCGAGGACGGACGGTTGGAAGTGCGCGTCGTCGCGGTGCCCGGGCTACCCGTCGAGTAGCGCCGGAACGGATCGGCGAATCCGGGTCGGGTCCGCCAACTGCCGCCCCATGATCAACAGTTGGGCGGCGGTCGCCGCGCTTTCGCGGCCCCCGCCTCCCAAACGCCGATCACGAGCCGGGTGCCGCGCTTCACCCGGCTGCCGGGTCGTGGACTCGACCGTGTTGGGCCGTGCCTTGTGCGGTGGGGCCGTGCCTTGTGCGCGATCTCGTCCGATTGCTCAGCCGCCGCCTGCGGCACCGGTGTCGACGGCGCCGGCGGCGGCGGGCGGGGCGGCGGTGGTCCGCGAACGCGACAACCGGCGCTCGACGGCCTCAGCGAGCCTGCCCAGCGAATAGTTGATCAGAATGAAGATCAACGCGACGACGGTGTAAATCTGGATCGGGTTGTGCAGGTTCTGGATGATGATGTTGGCTGTGCGGACGAACTCCTCGTAGCTGATGATGAAGCCCAGCGAGGTGTCCTTGACAATCACCACCATCTGGCTGATCAGCGCCGGCAGCATGACCCGGAACGCCTGGGGGAGCAGGATCGAGCCCAGCACCTGGCTGCGCCGCAGCCCCAGGGAGTAGGCGGCCTCCGACTGGCCGCGCGGCAGGGAAGCGATGCCGGCCCGGACGATCTCCGCGATGACCACGCAGTTGTAGGCCGTGAGGCCAATGACGAGATACCACAGGGTCGGGAGGGTCAGCCCGGCCTCGGGGAGCACCCGGGCGGCGAAGAAGATCGCGATGACGACGGGCACGCCCCGCAGAAATTCGATCACGGTGACGACCAGCCAGCGGTACCAGCGCGCGGCGGTCACGCGGGTGACGGCGAGTGCGGTCCCGATGACCAACGAGAAGACCAGAGTCAGCCCGGCGGCCACGAGCGTTGCGACCAGTGCTCGGCCGAGCAACTCCCAGACCGGGGCGAAGCTCGAATTGGCGGGGTTGAGCAGCGGACCCCAGCGCTCGGCGGAGAACTGACCCTGGCCGGCCAGCTGTACCAGGACCAGCGCGATCACCACCAGTACGATGGCCCCGGCGACGACACTGGAGATCATCGTGCGGCGCCGGGTGACGGGTCCCGGTGCGTCGTAAAGAACGGAACTGGTCATCGCGCGAGCGCCGTCCTTCGTTCAATGGCGGCGAGGGCGATTCCCGCCGGGATCGTCAACACGAGGTAGCCCAGCAGCACCCCGGTGAGCACACCCACCGCCGCGTAGCCCTGAGCCGAGGTCAGCTGCAGGCCGACCGAGTACAGGTCGCCTCCCACGCCGAACGCCCCGACGATGGCCGAGTTCTTGATCATGGCGATGATCACGCTGCCCAGCGGCGGAACAACGGTCCGCAACGCCTGGGGCAACACGACGAGCGACAGCGTCTGGGAGAACGTCAGCCCCACGGCCCGCGCCGCCTCCGCCTGGCCGGGGGCGACGGAGTTGATGCCGCTGCGGACGGCCTCGCAGACGAACGCACTGGTGTACATCGTCAAGCCCGTCACACCGAACCAGAAATACGACCCGTTCACCCCGACCTCGGGAAGTCCGAAGGCAACGGCGAACAGTACGACGGCCAGCGGGGTGTTCCGGAACACCGTCACCCAGCCGCTGCCCACGGCACGCAGCGGAGCCAGTGGCGAGACCCGGAAGCCGGCCAGGAGCGTTCCGAGGACCAGGGACCCGATGGCGGCGAAGACGCAGATCCGCAGCGTCTGCAGGAAGCCCTGCACGTACAGCGGGAACTGCTCGAGGATGACCCCCACGACACTTCCTCCTGCCGAGCGGGACGGCGGCCGAGGGCCGCCGTCCCGCTCGAACGGATCGGGCCTCAGCTACACGGATCGGCGGGCGGCAGCGTCGGTGTCTGCGGCGACACCGCGCCCGCGGTGCTCTTCCACGCCGCCTCGTACGAGCCGTCGGCCGCGGCATCCTTCAGGGCAGTGTTGATGAACTCGCAGAACTTCACGTCGCCCTTGGGAATGCCGATGCCGTAGGGCTCCTCGGTGAACTGCTTGCCGACGAGCTTGAACGCGCCCTCGCTGGCCTCGACCAGGCCGAGCAGGATGACGTTGTCCGTGGTGACCGCGTCGACCTGGCCGGTGCGCAGCGCATCGGCGCACTTGGAGTACACATCGAACAACACGAGGTTCGCCTGGTCGACGTACTCCTGGATGGTCACCGACGGCGTCGAACCCGTGACCGAGCAGACCTTCGCGTTCGCGGCCTTCAACGACTCCGGCCCGGTGATCGTCGTGTTGTCGGACTTGACCATCAGGTCCTGGCCGGCGATGTAGTACGGACCGGCGAAGCTGACCCGCTCCTTGCGCTTGTCGTTGATGGTGTAGGTGGCGACGACCATGTCCACCCGGTTCTGCTCGATCGCCTCCTCTCGGGTCGCCGACGGAGTCTCGGTGTAGGCGATCTTGTCGGCGGGGATGCCGAGCTTGGCACCGATGATCTTCGCGATTTCGACGTCGAACCCGGCGGGCTTTCCGTCGAGACCCTTCAGCCCGAACAGCGGCTGGTCGAACTTGGTGCCCACGCGGATCGTGCCGGCCTTGGCGAGCCTGTCCATAGTGGTGCCGGCCTCGAACGTCACGTCCTGGGCGACCGTCGGCCCGTCGCCCGCGGAGCCCGGTGAGGGGGACTGACCACCGCAGGCGGTGGCCGTGAGCACGAGGGCCGCCGCGACCGCGGCGACCCGGGCGAGGTGAGAAAGGCGCATGGGGGTGGTGTCCTTCCTGACGGGATGCGCGGGAGATCAGTGGGTGAGGATCTTGCCGAGGAAGTCCTTGGCACGACCCGAGGTGGGGTTGGAGAAGAAGGCGTCCGGCGTCGAGTCCTCGACGATCTCGCCGTCGGACATGAAGACGACGCGATGCGCGGCGCGGCGGGCGAAGCCCATCTCATGGGTGATCACGAGCATGGTCATCCCGTCGGCGGCCAGCGCGGTCATGACGTCGAGCACCTCCTGGACCATCTCCGGGTCGAGCGCGGAGGTGGGCTCGTCGAACAGCATCACCTTGGGCCGCATGGCCAGCGCCCGGGCAATCGCGGCGCGCTGCTGCTGCCCGCCGGAGAGCTGGGCGGGGTACTTGTCGCGCTGGTCGGCGATACCGACGCGCTCCAGCAGTTCCAGCGCGCGCCGCTGCGCCTCGGCCTTGCCCACCTTGCGCACCTTGATCGGCGCGAGCGTGACGTTCTCCAGGATCGTCTTGTGCGCGAACAGGTTGAAGCTCTGGAACACCATGCCGACGTCGGCGCGCAGCCCGGCCAGCTGCTTGCCCTCCGCAGGCAGCGCCTTGCCATCGACCTCGATCAGCCCGTTGTCCACGGGTTCGAGCCGGTTGATCGTGCGGCACAGCGTCGATTTGCCCGAACCCGACGGGCCGAGCACGACGACGACCTGGCCGGCGGCGACCTCGAGGTTGATGTCTCGCAGGACGTGCAAATCGCCGAAGTGTTTGTCGACGCCGACCATGCGCACCATGGGCGTCGTGTCACTCATCGAGGTCCTCCGGGCATGGCGGGAACGTAGGGCGGTGGGTCTGAGGAGTCCACCACCTTGGGGAACGTTTAGGGTCTCAGCCTCATAACACTCCCGGTATTCGCGAGAGGTGGGGCGTGCACATCCTGCTCGTGGAGGACGACGATCGCGTCGCGGCCGCGCTGCGCCCCGCCCTGCATCGGCACGGAATGACGACGACCCGGCTGGCCCGGGGCCGGGGGGTGATCGACCATCTGCGCGGGGTGGACGTCGTGCTGCTCGACCTCGGCCTGCCCGATATCGACGGTGTCGACGTCTGCCGGGAGATCCGCGGGGTGAGTGAGATCCCGGTCATCGTGGTGTCGGCCCGCGGCGAGGTCGACGACCGCATCCTCGGCCTGCATTCCGGGGCCGACGACTACCTGGTCAAGCCCTATGACATCGGCGAGCTGGTGGCCAGGGTGCACGCGGTGTACCGGCGCCGCGGCAGGGCAGGGGGCACGCCCGGCTCCGGAGCCGCCGGCACGGTCGTCGTCGACGATCTGCGCATCGACCTCGACCGGCACACCGTCACCGTCGACGGCCGTGACGTCGCGCTGACTCGCAAGGAGTTCCAGGTGCTCGCGCTGCTGGCGAGCGTGAAGGGTGCGGTGTGCCCGCGCAGCCGGATCGTCGCCGAGGTCTGGGGGCGAAGCTGGCCCGGAGCCAACCGGACCCTCGACGTTCACGTCGCCACGCTGCGGACCAAGCTCGGCCGGGCCGAGCTGGTGCAGACCGTGCGCGGGATCGGCTACCGGCTGGACCGTCCCGAGCCCCGCTCCCCGGACCAGGGGTAACGCAGACATGCGGGCCCGGCTGCTGGTGATCGTGCTGGTCCTGGTCGGGCTGCTCGCCGTCGGCCTCGGCGTCCCGCTCGCCATGGCCGATGCCCGTGGCGCGCAACAGGAGCTGTTCACCGACCGGCTCACCGACACGATCTTCTTCGCCTCGATCGCGCAGCGACCGATCACCGAGGCGAACGCGACCGGGCTGGCCGCCGAGCTGGCCCGCTATGACGAGGTCTACGGCGTCACGGTGGCCGTGCTCGACCGCGAGCAACGGATCGTCGCCGCATCCCGGGCGGAGCCGATCGTCCTCGACGAGGTCGGCCGGGAGCGGGTCCGCGTCGCGCTGGCCAACCGCCGCTCCGAGCCCTACCCGTTCATCCTGCCCTGGGACGACCAGCCGCTGGTGCTCGCCGAGCCGGTGCTCGTCGACGGCGAGGTGCGCGGCGCCGCGCTCACGATCTCACCCACCGAGGCGCTTCGGGCGCAGGAGCTGCGGGTGTGGTCGATGGTGGCGGGCGCGATCCTGCTGGCGCTGGTCCTCGGGGTGCTGGTGGCGCTGCCGGTGGTGCGGTGGATCCTCCTCCCGGTTCGCCGGCTCGACGAGGGCACCGGGCGGATCGCCGGCGCGGTGCTGGCCGGAAAGGAGGTCGAGCCGATCGCCACCTGCAGCGGCCCGCCGGAGCTGCGCAGGCTCTCGGCGTCCTTCGACCGGATGGCCGGGATCGTCACGCAGGCGCTGGCGGCCCAGCGCGCCTTCGTCGCCGACGCCAGCCACCAGCTGCGCAACCCGCTCACCGCGCTGCGTCTGCGGCTGTCCAACCTGGACGGCCACGTCGACGCGGCGGCGGCCGAACACCACGCCGCCGCGCTGGAGGAGGCCGAGCGGCTGTCCGCGGTGCTCGACGGGCTGCTCGCGCTGGCCAGGGCCGAACGCGTATCGGAAACCGGGCCGGTCGAGCTCGACCCCAGTATCGAGGACCGGATCGAGGCGTGGCGCCCGCTCGCCGAACACATCGGGCTGAAGCTGACCCACTGCGGAATGCGCGGGCTGCGCGCCAGGGCGACCCACGGCGGGATCGAGACGTTGCTCGATGCGCTGCTCGACAACGCCATGAAGTTCACCCCATCCGGTGGGGTGGTCATGATCGGGGTCCGGAAGGTGCCCGGCGGCGTCGATCTCGTGGTCCGAGACACCGGCCCCGGGATGGCACCCGAGGAGCTCGAGCGGGCCACCGACCGGTTCTGGCGCGGTCCCGGGCAGAGCAACGTCGAGGGTTCCGGGCTCGGGCTGGCCATCGCGGCACGCACCGTGGAGCTCTCCGGCGGGACACTTCGCCTCGAGCTGCCGCGTGCGAGTGGGTTGCGGGTGGTCGCCCGGCTGCTGGATCCGGCGCCGCCCTGACCGCTGCGTCAGAAGGCCTTCGTCGAGCGGTAGAACTGCTCCGCCCCGGGATGCAGGGGAACCGGCTGGGTGCCGATCGCGGCCCTGGCGTCGATGGTCAGCGCCGCGGGGCTGGCCGTCGACAGCCGCGGCTGCTCGGCGAACAGGGCGCTGGTGAGCGCCTCCGCGAGGTCCTCGCCCATCGAGGCGGGGACGAGCAGGAAGTTGCGGACCAGCAGCGTGTTCACCGGGTCCGGGAGGCCATAGCTCGAGGCGGGCACGGTACCCGTGGAGTAGACGGGGTAGGCGGCGCGGACCGGACCTCGTACGTCGCCGAGGTCGAGCAGCCGGATGGGGACCGCGGCGGCGAGCTCGCTCACCCCGCGGGTGGGCAGACCACCGGACCAGAAGAAGGCGTCGATCGTGTCCGCGCGCATCGCCGCGACCGAATTGTTGATCCCGAGCTGGGTGGACCGCACATCGCGCTCGGGGCTCAGCCCGGCCACGGTGAGCAGCCGCCGCGCGATCGGCTCGACGCCCGAGTTCTCGGCCCCGATCGAGACGCGGGCCCCGCGCAGGTCCGCCAGCCGATGGAACCGGGAGTCGGCGCGGACGACGACGTGGACGACATCGTCGTAGATCCGGGCCAGCGCGCGCGGCGCGCGGGGGAGGCCGGCCGCGGTCCCGGCCAGCAGGTCCGCGGCGGTGTCGACCTGGCTGAACGCGACGTCCGCGTCCCCGGATGAGAGCAGCGCCAGGTTCTGCACCGAGCCGGCGGTCGAGAGCACCTCCGGACGCACCGCCAGCCGCAGATGTTCCTGCCAGATCGTGGCCAGCGCCCCGCCGAGGGCGTAGTAGACACCCTGGGTGCCTCCGGTCGCGATCGCGATGCGCTCGTCGCGGAACGGCGACGAGCACCCCGACAGCAACGGCGCGAGCCCGGCCGCGACCCCGCAGACGCACAGCACACGCAGTACGTCCCGCCTGCTGAGCGTGTCTGGGGCCACCGCGGCATCCTCGCAGCAGTCGGGCGCAAAAAGGGGGGTCGGGCGGTGCGCCGGGGCCTGGCCGGGCGGCCTACCCTTTGATGTCGTGACCCGCAGCTACTCCATCCGCACCTATGGGTGCCAGATGAACGTACACGACTCGGAGCGCATGGCGGGTCTGCTCGAGGCGGCAGGCTACGCGAAGGCCGCGGAGGGCAGCCCGGCCGATATCGTCGTGTTCAACACCTGTGCGGTGCGGGAGAACGCCGACAACAAGCTCTACGGCAACCTCGGCCGGCTGCGACCCGAGAAGCTGGCCCGCCCGGACATGCAGATCGCGGTCGGCGGCTGTCTCGCCCAGAAGGACCGCGAGACGATCGTGGCCAAGGCCCCGTGGGTCGACGTCGTCTTCGGCACCCACAACGTGCACGCGCTGCCGACCCTGCTGGAGCGGGCCCGGCACAACGAGCAGGCCTCGGTGGAGATCCTCGAGTCGCTCGAGGTGTTCCCCTCGACGCTGCCCGCGCGCCGCGAGTCGGCCTACGCCGCCTGGGTATCCATCTCGGTAGGCTGCAACAACACCTGCACGTTCTGCATCGTGCCGGCGCTGCGCGGCAAGGAGCGCGACCGCAGCCCGGACGATGTACTCGCCGAGGTGGCCGCGCTCGCCGAGGACGGCGTGCTCGAGGTGACCCTGCTGGGCCAGAACGTGAACTCCTACGGCGCCGAGTTCGGCGACCGCGGCGCATTCGCCAAGCTGCTGCGTGCCTGCGGCGGGATCGACGGCCTGGAACGGGTCCGGTTCACCTCCCCGCACCCGCGCGACTTCACCTCGGATGTCATCGCCGCCATGGCCGAGACGCCGAACGTGTGCCCCCAGCTGCACATGCCGCTGCAGTCGGGATCGGACCGGGTGCTGAAGTCGATGCGCCGGTCCTACCGGTCCGCGCGCTTCCTGGCGATCCTCGACGAGGTGCGCGCGGCGATCCCGGACGCCGCGATCAGCACCGACATCATCGTCGGGTTCCCGGGGGAGACCGAGGAGGACTTCCAGGCCACCCTGGACGTCGTCGCGCGGGCCCGGTTCGCCCAGGCCTTCACCTTCCAGTACTCGCCCCGCCCGGGCACCCCGGCCGCGACCCTGCCCGACCAGCTGCCCAAGGCCGTCGTCCAGGAGCGCTACGACCGGCTCATCGCCCTGCAGGAGCAGATCTCCTGGGAGGAGAACCGGGCCATGGTCGGGCGCGACGTCGAGGTGCTGGTCTCCACCGGGGAGGGCCGCAAGGACGCGCAGACCCGGCGGATGAGCGGGCGGGCCCGCGACGGGCGGCTGGTGCATTTCGCGCCCGGCGACGCACCTGTGCGACCCGGCGACCTGGTCAGCGTGCGGATCGGGTACGGAGCGCCGCACCACCTCGTCGCCGACGGCGGACCGACCGCCCACCGACGTACCCGCGCAGGCGACGCGCACGAGGCCGGGAGCCGTCCGCGCGGTGCGCCGACCGCACTGGGGCTTCCCGGTCTCGGGGCACCCGTCGCCGCGGTGAACGACAGCACCTGCTCGGCCGTGCCGGCCGGGGGAGGGGGAACGAGATGAGCGAGCCGTTCGACGATCTGAGGCAGTTCGACGAGGAGTTGCGGGAGGTGGAGCGCCGGGTGGAACAACGGATCGACCCCGGGGCCGCCGGGCTGGTCACCTCGATCACCGTCCTCGTGTTGATCGGGGCCTTCCTGCTGCCGTGGGTCGGGCCCGTGGCCGGGTGGGAGGTCCTCGCGGGCGCGCCGTCGTTGGGCGTGCTGCCCCGGTTGTTCACCTTCACCGCACTCGGTTTCGGGGTGTTCGGCTCCGCGCTCGCGCTGTCCACCCGGCTGTGGGCGCTCGCGTGGGTGTGTGCCGTGGGTTGCGGGATCTCCGTGGTCACCGGGGTGTGGGCGATCTGGTCCCGCCAGGTCACCCTCCCCGAGGGTGGGATCGGGCCCGGCATCGGGCTGGTCATGGCCACGCTCGCGGTGGTGGTGCTGACCGGAGCGTGGTCGCGGATCGCGCTGGCGCGGCGCTGAGGCCCAACCGCCTCACCCGCTACCGCTGCTGGACGGCCTGTTCCGCGGTGGCGAGCCACTCGCGCCACTGGTCCGCCTGGCTCTGGGCCCGTTCGGCGCGCCGGAGGTCGCCGGTCGCGCGGGCCTTCGCGGCCTGGGCCTCGAACTGCGCCACCCGCTCGCGGAACTGCGCGACCCTGGCCTCGGCCTCGGGATCGGTGCGCCGCCAATGCCGGTCGGCGGCCTCGCGTACCTTCTCCTCGACGGCGCGCAGCCGGGCCTCCAGTGGGCGGATGTCCTCCCGCGGTACCTTGCCGAGCGCCTCCCAGCGCTCCTGGATGCTGCGCAGCGCGGCCCTGGCGGCGTCGGGATCCGAGACATCGATCTTCTCGGCCTCGCCGAGCAGCGCTCGTTTGGCCTCCGCGTTGGCGACGAACTCGGCGTCGCGTTCGGCGTAGGTGGCCGCGCGGCGGCGGAAGAAGACGTCCTGGGCGCTGCGGAAACGCTGCCACAACGCGTCGTCGGCGTCCTTCTGCGCGCGGCCGGCGGCCTTCCACTCCGTCATCAGGTCGCGGTAGCGCGCGGCGGTCGGACCCCAGTCGGTGGAGTCGGCGAGCGCTTCGGCCTCGGCGACGAGTTCCTCCTTGCGGGCCTTCGCGCCGGCCCGTTGCCGGTCGAGGTCGGCGAAATGCGACCCGCGACGCCGGTTGAACGACTCCCGGGCCCGGGAGAACCGTTTCCAGAGGGCCTCGTCGGTCTTGCGGTCTATGCCCTTGATCGCGCGCCATTCGTCGAGGATCGACTTGAACCGGTCACCGGCCTGCTTCCACTGGGTGGCCTCGGCGGCGAGGTGCTCGGCCTCGGCGGCCAGCTCTTCCTTGCGTGCGATGGCGGCGGCGCGCTGGGCCTCGCGGGCCGAGCGGGCGGCGCCGACGGACTGCTCGGCGAACGCCACCAGCTCGTCGATCCGGGTGCGCAGCGCGGTCACGTCCCCGATCACGGCGGCCTCGTCCAGATGCTGGCGCAGGGCCTTCGCGCTGTGCAGCGAGTGCTTCGGGTCGCCGCCCGCGGTGAGCCGGGCGGCGAGCAGCTCGGCCTCGGTGAGCAGATCGTCGAACCGGCGGGCAAAATGCGCGAGGCCCTCCTCCGGGGAACCCGCCTGCCAGGACCCGACGACGCGCTGGCCCTCGGCGGTGATCAGGTAGATGGTGCCCTCGGCATCGACGCGGCCCCAGCGGCTCGGGTCGCTGCCGGCCTGGGCGACCGGGGTGGGGGTGGGCGGGGTGAGAACCGGGGCCGGGTCGGGGACCGGGTGCCGGGGCGGGGCCGGTGCCGGGCGCGGTTCGGATGGCGCCGGGCGCGCGGCGGGGCCTGGCCGGGGGCCGGGGGCGCGCCGCGACGGTGGCCCGGGAACCGGTGGGCGGGGCGTGGCGGGCCGAGACCCGCCGGTTCCCGCCTCGTCGCCCCGGTGGCCGGGGTTCTCGCCCGAGTTCGGTTCGGAGTCCACGGTCGGCGGGCGGGGGTCCTCCGGATCCGGGGCGATCCGACGGTCCGCGAGGTCCGCGGCGGTGCTGCCGCGCCGTCGTTCGTCCGTACCGCTGGTCGCGTGATGCTCCGACACCGTGTCCTCCCTCGTCCAGCCCATCCGCGGGGATGGGCGCTCCGCCGTGTGGCGAAGCCGTGCGCATGCCGATCGGTCCCGTGAGACCGGGGCGTTAGGGATTCAAACAGCTACCGGCACGGACCGAAACCATCGGACACGAGGAGCTGGGGCCAGCGGCCGGTCTCGATCGACGAGCCGCCCTTTCCCGGGCCGCCCCGGTGCCCGCGAGATGTGCTGACCGTCGACATTAGGCTGGTTCTCGTGTTCGCCGCGGTCGTTGTGCTGCCTCAGCCGCCGTTGCTGGTTCCCGAACTGGCGACGGGCGCGGCGGACGAGACCGCCGAGCTGCGCGCCGCCTGCGACGCCGCGGCCGTGCGGCTCGCTGCCGTCACGCCGGACTGGGTCGCCGTGGGCGCCGATGCGCGCGGCCGGCGGACCGTGTCGCCGGGCGCGGCGGGCAGCTTCCTCGGGTTCGGGGTCGACGTGCGGGTCGCGCTCGACACCGCCGCCCCGGCGCAGCCCGCCGATCCGCGGCTGCCGTTGCCGCTGCTCATCGCGGGCTGGGTGGCTGCGCGGACCGGTGCCCCGGTGCGCATCCGCGGCGAGCTCGTCGCCCCGGACGCCGACCCGGGTGACTGCGCGGCGCTCGGGGCCGCGCTCGCGGACGCGGCGGCCGGCGCCGTCCCCGTCGGCCTGCTGGTCGTCGGGGACGGGGCCACGACGCACACCGAGAAGGCGCCGGGATACCTCGACGAGCGCGCCGGAGAGTTCGACGCCGCGGTCGCCGAGGCCTTGGCCGCAGCCGACGCCGACGGGCTGCTGCGGCTCGACCCCGGACTCGCGACCGAGTTGGGCGCGATCGGCCGGGCGCCGTGGCAAGTGCTGGCCGGCGCGACGCGCTCCGGTGCGTGGCGCGGCGAGCTGCTGTACTCGTCGGCCCCGTTCGGCGTGGCCTACCACGTCGCGGTGTGGATGCCGGCATGAGTGATCCGGCGGCGCCGCCGCTGGTGGCGGTGGTCGGGCCGACGGCGACGGGGAAATCCGACCTCGGCCTGCACCTCGCGGCCCGGCTGGGCGGCGAGGTCGTCAACGCCGACGCCATGCAGCTCTACCGCGGCATGGACATCGGCACCGCGAAGCTCACGGTCGCGCAGCGCCATGGGATCCCGCACCATCTGCTCGACGTTCTCGACATCACCGAGACCGCGTCGGTCGCCGCCTACCAGCGCGCCACCCGCGCCGTCGTCGAGCGGCTCCGGGCGGCCGGACGCGCCCCGGTGCTGGTCGGCGGCTCGGGGCTCTACGTGCAGGCGGTGCTCGACGAGCTGGAGTTCCCCGGCACCGATCCGGCGCTGCGCGCCGAGCTGGAGGCCGAGCTGGCCGCGCGCGGCCCGGCGGCGCTGCACGCCCGGCTGGCCGCACTCGACCCCGACGCCGCCGCGGCCGTGCTGCCCAGCAACGGGCGGCGCATCGTCCGCGCGCTGGAGATCATCGCGCTGACCGGACGTCCGTTCCGGGCCCGGCTGCCCGCTCGGCGCACCCCGCGCTACGACGCGGTGCAGATCGGCGTCGACCGCCCGTCCGGGCCGCTCGACGAGCGGATCGCGCTGCGGGTGGACCGGATGTTCGCGGCCGGTCTCGTCGAGGAGACCACGAGGCTGGTGGAGCGCGGCCTGCGGGAGGGCCGGACGGCCTCGCGGGCGCTGGGCTACCAGCAGGTTCTCGCCCACCTCGACACCGACGGGGACATGGCCGCCGCCGCCGCGGAGACGACGCAGGCCACCCGGCGGTTCGTCCGGCGGCAGCGTTCGTGGTTTCGCCGTGACCGGCGCATCCACTGGCTCGACGCCGAGGAGCCCGACCTGCCCGGGCGCGCCCTGTCACTGGTGCGCGGCGCCGCGGCCGTCCGGTCGTAGGCTGACGGCGTGCGCAGCGTGCAGCCCGGGATCCGGTTCGCCAAGGGGCATGGGACCGAGAACGACTTCGTGCTGCTTCCCGACCCGGACGGGACGCTCGAGCTCACCGCCGAGCGGGTCGCCGCGCTGTGCGACCGGCGCCGCGGGCTGGGCGCCGACGGGGTGCTGCGGGTGATCCGCTGGTCGGCGCTGATCTGCGGGGACCCCACGGCGGGGGCACCGCAACCGGGTGTCGAGTGGTTCATGGACTACCACAACGCCGACGGCAGCGTGGCCGAGATGTGCGGCAACGGGGTGCGGGTCTATGCCCGCTATCTGGCCCACCGCGGCTGGCTGCCCGACGGCCCCGGAGCCGAACTGAAGCTGGGCACCCGGGGCGGGGTGCGCACGGTGGGCTTCGCCGACGGTGACGGCCACGCGGGCGAGGTCGCGGTCGGGATGGGCCCGGCGCAGATCGGGCCCGCCAGCACGGCCACGGTCGACGGTCACGCGTTCCCCGGTGTCGCCGTCGACGTCGGCAACCCGCACCTGGCCTGCGTCACCGCCGTCGGGCTGGATTCCCTGGATCTCACCGTGCCGCCCGGCCACGACCCGGCGCTGTTCCCGCACGGCGTCAACGTCGAGTTCGTGACGCCGCTGCGCGGTGGACAGGTCACGATGCGGGTGCACGAGCGCGGTGTCGGGGAGACCCGCTCGTGCGGCACCGGCACGGTGGCGGCGGTCGTCGCGGCGCTGCGGCAGTCCGGTGCGGACACCGGCACGGTCGCGGTGTGCACCCGGGGCGGACGGCTGCGGGTCACGGTGGATGCCGACGGCACCACCCTGCAAGGCCCCGCGGTGCTGGTCGGGCAGGGGGAGCTCGAGCGCTCGTGGTGGGATTCGCTTTCCTGAGCACGCCCGCCGATGCCGCTTCCGAGGAAACAAAACGGACAGGAACGGCGTTGCCATGGGAGCATGGAAATCACGATGACTGAATTCTCACTGGACCTCGACGTCCCCGGCGCCGCCGACGAGAACGCCGTCCCCTCGACCGGCGACCTGGAGCTCGAAGAACGTTCCTCGCTGCGTCGCGTCGCCGGGTTGTCCACCGAACTCACCGACGTCACCGAGGTCGAGTACCGGCAGCTGCGGCTGGAGCGGGTGGTGCTGATCGGTGTCTGGACCTCCGGCAGCGCCGAGCAGGCCGAGGCCTCGCTCGTCGAGCTCGCCCGGCTGGCCGAGACCGCGGGCTCCCAGGTGCTCGACGGTCTGGTGCAGCGGCGCAGCCGTCCCGACCCGGCGACCTTCATCGGCTCCGGAAAGATCGACGAACTGCGCGACGCCGTGGACGCCGCGGAGGCGGACACCGTGATCGCCGACGGCGAGCTCTCGCCCGGCCAGCTGCGTCAGCTGGAGGAGCGGCTCAAGGTCAAGGTGATCGACCGGACCGCGCTGATCCTCGACATCTTCGCCCAGCACGCGCGCTCCCGAGACGGCAAGGCGCAGGTCGAGCTGGCCCAGCTGTCCTATCTGCTGCCGCGGCTGCGCGGCTGGGGCGAGGCGCTGTCCCGGCAGGTCGGTGGTCGCGCCGCGGGCGGCGTCGGCATCGGCGGTCGTGGTCCCGGCGAGACCAAGATCGAGCTCGACCGGCGGCGCATCCGGCACCGGATGTCGAAGCTGCGTCGCGAGATCGCCGCGATGCGTACGGTCCGCGACACCCAGCGGGGCAGCCGCAGGCGCAACGAGGTGCCCGGCGTCGCGATCGTCGGCTACACCAACGCCGGAAAGTCCAGCCTGCTCAACGCCCTGACCGACGCCGGGGTGCTGGTCGAGGACGCGCTGTTCGCGACCCTGGACCCGACCACCCGCAAGACCACGACCCCCGACGGGCGGACCTACACGCTGACCGACACCGTCGGGTTCGTGCGGCACCTGCCCCATCAGCTCGTCGAGGCATTCCGCTCGACGCTCGAGGAGACGGCCCAGGCCGATCTGCTCCTCCACGTCGTGGACGCGTCCGACCCGTTGCCGGAGGACCAGATCAAGGCCGTCCGGGAGGTGCTCGTCGAGATCGGCGAGCAGCGGGGCGCGATGCCGCCCGAGCTGCTGGTGGTCAACAAGACCGACGTGGCGGGAGACCTGCAGCTCGCCCGGTTGCGCCACCTGTTGCCCGGCGCGGTGTTCGTCTCCGCGCATCGCGGGGACGGAATCAACGTGCTGCGCAGGCGCATCGCGGAGCTGCTGCCGCGGCCCGAGGTGGACGTCGAGCTGCTGCTGCCCTACACCGAGGGCTCGCTGGCGGCGCGGGTGCACGCGGAGGGTGAGGTCCTCGCCTCCGACCACACGGCCGACGGCACGCGGCTGCGCGCCCGGGTCGGTGCGGAGCTCGCGAACGCGGTGCTGCCGTTCGCCGTTGCCGGGCGCGACGGCGCCGTCGCGGGTCGCTGAGCGCGCCCGGGCGCCGTCGCCGCGCGGCACTCGGGATGAGTGTCGTGCTCGGCGTGGCCGGCCTGGGCAGTGGTGCGGCGCTGGGCGGCGGTGCGGCGGCCGCCGAGGCTGCCGAACCGGCGTCGCCGCAGACCCTGTGCACGGTGACCGATCGGCGTCTCGGCGAGCTGTCCGGGCTCGCCGTCGACCGCGGCGGGGTCTGGGCGATGGCCGACGGCGGGCGCCGCGTCGCCCTGCACCGGCTCGATCTCGACGACTGCTCGATCACCCGTACCCGGACCGCGGCGATCGACCCCTTCGACGCCGAGGATCTTGCCCGCGGTCCCGACGGGACGCTGTGGGTGGCCGATACCGGAGACAACGAGCGGCGCCGCGAGACCGTTGCGCTCATCGCCCTGCCGCCCACCGGTGCGCCGCGGCTGCACCGGCTCCGCTACCCGGACGGGCCACACGATGCGGAGGCCCTGCTCGTCGCCGCCGACGGGGTGCCGCTCGTCATCACGAAGGAGACGGTGGCGGCCGCCGGAATCTACCTGCCGGAGGGCCCGCTCGCCGAACCCGGCCCGACCCCGCTGATCCGGGTCGGCGAGGTCGTGCTGCCGGGCTCGGACACCGTCGGCGGCCCGGTCGGCGGGATCGGTGCGCGGCTGGTCACGGGCGCCGCGCTCAACGCCGACGGGCGGGTCGCTGCCGTGAGGACCTACACCGACGCCTGGCTCTTCCCGGTCGCCGGAGAGACCGCCGCCGATCTCGTGGCGGCCCTGCGCACGAACCCCGTCCGGGTCCCGTTGCCCGGCGAACCGCAGGGTGAGGCCATCGCGTTCGAGGCCGACGGCCGACTGCTGTCGGGTTCGGAATCGCGTGGCGGGGCGCGCGGTGCGATCCGCGCCGTGCCCGGAGCGGCCGCGCTGGCCGTAGCCGGGCAGAGCGCGGAGCCCCGCGCCGCTCCGGCTGCGACACCCGAGAACACCGGCCCGGCCTGGACACCCGCTGCGGCCGGGGCTGCCGCCGTGGCCGGGCTGCTCGTCCTGGCGATCGTGGCGATGGCCGTTCACGCGTTGGTGCGCCGGCGACCGTGAGCGGCGTGTCCGCCCGGCCTCCACCCGGCGCGGGCCGGGCCACGCTGTTCGACGCCTGGGCCCGCCCATGCCGGGCCCGCCCATGATCGCCATTTCGGTGGACGGAGCTATGCAGTCCGCGACTCCCGCCTCCGAAATGGCGATCATGAACTGGCCCGCGGCTACGTGGCATCCGATCGGCTGCGTGGCGGGCCGTCCGCGGCCGCGGGCCGTCGCGGTCAGAGCCGGCGCAGGACCGCGACCACCCGGCCGAGGATGGTCGCCTGCTCGCCGGGGATCGGCTCGTACGCCGGGTTGGCCGGCATCAGCCAGATCCGCCCGTCGCGGCGCTTGAACGTCTTGACCGTCGCCTCGCCGTCGATCATCGCCGCGACGATCTCGCCCTGCTCGGCCACGGGTTGCTGGCGGACGACCACGAGGTCGCCGTCGGTGATGGCCGCCTCGACCATCGAGTCGCCGCGGACGTTGAGCAGGAACAGCGTGCCCTCGCCGACGATCTCGCGGGGCAGCGGGAAGACGCTCTCCACCGCCTGCTCGGCCAGGATCGGCCCACCCGCGGCGATATTGCCCAGCAACGGCACGAATGCCGGCTCCGGGCCGGCGGAGCGCGCATCGTCGGCGGTGGCGGCTGCCGCGGGCACGTCGTCGCCGGACATCTCGTCCGTCCCGCGCACATCGACGGCCCGGGTGCGGTTCGGGTCGCGGCGTAGGTAGCCCTTGCGTTCGAGGGTGCGCAGCTGGTGATGCACCGACGACGTCGAGGTCAGCCCGACGGCGTCGCCGATCTCGCGGACGCTGGGTGGGTAGCCGAACCGATCCACCCAGTCGCGGATCACCTCGAGCACCTTCCGCTGCCGCGGGGTCAGGCCCGCCGGATCGTTGGGGGGATCGGGAAAGGTCCGTACCTGCCCGGGCCCCCGGTCAGCGTCAGCGCCGGTACCGGACTTGTCCCGTGCCATCTGGTCGGCCTCCTCCGTGGATCCTTCATCGACGACATCACTGCGGTGCGACGGTTCGGGTGAACCGCCGCCGTTATCGAACACGGTAGTCCTGATCCGGCGATCTGCCAAACGCATGTTCGAAGAACGCGCCGAGCTCTCGACAGGGCCGCCCGCCGGGTGGTAGGAATCGCACAGGCGTTCGATCGAACGTATGTGCGAAGAACCTCGCCGGAGACGGAGGATCGCCATGGGGCTCAGGACGGCGAACGATCCGATCGGGCGCGGCGACGGGGCCGCCGCGCGTACCGGATCGCGGGGTTTCGGGGCCCGGCGGCCATCGCCCACCCGGGGGCCGCGCCCGGTTCGCCCCGGCGTCCGGTGGAGGGCCGGGGGACCGGGGGCGTGGCAGGCCCACGAGATCCGGTCTGGCGTGCCCGGCCGGCGGGCCGCGTTCCGTCCTCGGCGCCGCGGGCGGACCGGGCGCTACCGTCTGCGCGGTGCCGTGGTCGCGGTAGCGCTCGCCCTGGCCTCGGCGGCCGTGGTCACCGCGCTGGGTCTGCTGGCCGAGGCGGTGTCCGCGGGGTCCGTCGTGACGGCGGGGCCGGGCACCGGCACCGCGCCCCCCGGTGGAACGTCGCTGTGGCCGTGACCGCATCGTTGCGATGAGCTGGAACAGCCCCCCGCGGGTACCGTGGGGCAGAAGTCGACCATGGACGACGGAGCTGCCGTGACGCTGCACACCGATATTCCGAGCCGCGCCGAGATCGATGCGTTGTTCCAGGCCAAGGAGCGCTGGTGCGTCTCGTTCTACCTCCCGACCGATCCGGTATCGACCGGCGAGGGCGAACGGCTCGAGCTGAAGAACCTCGTCCGCGACGCGCTCAACCAGATGCGCGAGGCCGAGGCGGGCAAGAACGACATCGCCGCGGTCGAGGAGCAGCTGATCGACCTCGATCTGGACGAGACGTTCTGGCGCCACCAGGCCCGCAGCCTCGCGCTGTTCGCGACGCCGTCCGCGCTGGTCGCGTTCCGGTTGCCGAACCGGCTGCTGCCGCTGGCTGCGGTGGCGGACCGCTTCCACCTGAAGCCGTTGCTGCGCGCGATCACCTTTCCGCAGCTGGCGTTCGTGCTCGCGGTGACCCAGAACGCGGTGCGGGTGCTCGAGATCCTGCCCGATGTGGACGCCGAGCCGGTCGACGTCCCGAACCTGCCCACGGATCTGGAGAGCGCCGTGGGCAAGGAGCCGCTCGCCGACCAGATGGCCATCCGCAGGATGTCCGCGGCCGAGGAGCAGAAGGTGCGGATGCGGCAGTACGCTCGGCAGATCGACCAGGCCTTGCGGCCGATCCTGCCCGAGCACGGCGTGCCGCTTCTGCTGGCCGCGCCCGAACCGCTGGGGAGCATCGTCCGCTCGGCGTGCCGCTACCCCGGCCTCGCCGCGGCCGCCCTGCCCGGCAACCCGGACGTCCTCCCCGACGCCGAGCTCGTCGCGAGCGCCCGCGAGGTGCTCGACCGGCTGTACGCCGACCAGATGTCGCAGCTGCGCGAGCTGTTCGGGCAGCGGTCCGCGCAGGGCCGGGCCGTCACCGACGTCGCCGACGTCGCCCGGCTCGCGACCCACGGTGCGGTCGAGACGGTCTTCGCCGATATCGACGTCGTCGTTCCCGGACACCTCGATGAGGCCGGTGCGGTGACCTTCGAGGAGTCCGACGACGCCACCGCCTACGGCGTGGTCGACGAGATCGTGCGCCGGGTGTGGCTGACCGGCGGCCGGGTGCTGGCCCTGCGCCGGGAGGACATCCCTGGCGGTGGTGACGTCGCCGCCATCCTGCGCTACAGCCTCTGAAGCCGGCTCACGGTTCGAGATCCGGGCTGACCAGCTGCACCGGTAGCCTGCGCACCTGCGCTGCCCGCCGCAGCGCCGCCGCGTGTTCGTCGCCTCGCTCGTCGCCGCGCCGGTAGACCAGACTGATCCGCCGCCCCGGCGCGGGCCGGGAGAACCGGGCCAAGCACCTCATCGGCGACGCCGAGTACGGCAACCTGCCGGCACGGCTGCGCATGCAGGTGATCGGTAACCCGGGCGTGGACAAGGAGGATTTCGAGTTCTGGTCGCTGGCCGTCAGCACCATCGGCGGCTGCGGGGTCTGTCTCGAGTCGCACGAGAAGGTGCTGTGGGGCGCCGGGAGGATCGGGAGACCATCCACGAGGCGCTGCGGATCGCGGCGGGTGGTGAACGCCGCCGCGGTGACGCTGGAGTCCGAGAGCGCGCTCGCCACGGTGTGACGCCCTGGCGACGTCGGTGCCCACGACGACCGGTCGGCCACGAGGTGTTGTCCGTGGCCGACCGGTCGCGGGGCGTTCTGCGGGCGTGACGGTCAGGGCTTGGGCAGGATGTCCTGGTCGAAGATGTCGAGCGGGATGCTCAGCGTCACCGCCGCGTTGGGGATGTCGACGATTCCTCCGACGTGCATCTCGCAGGGCGCCACGCTGATGATCGTGTAGGCCTGTTCGGGCGTGTAGCCGAACCTGGTGAGGTAGTCGATGCCCTGTTCCACCGCATCGACCGCCGCCATCGTCGTGTCCAGGTAGCGCTGCTCGTCGCCGCGTGCGCTGTAGCCGACGAAGCTGAGGTAACGGTCGCCGAAATTCGGGTCGACGGGGGAGGGGCGGAAGGCCGGGTTGCGGATGCCGTACTTGCGCGACCCGCCCTTGATCAGGCCGAACTTCAGCCAGGCGGAGCCGTCCATCTCGATGGCGTTCCAGGTGATCTCGCCGTCGCCCTCGGCGAAGTGCAGGTCCCCGCAGGAGAACAGCGCGCCCTCCACGAAGACCGGGAAGTAGATCTTGGAGCCGCGGGACAGGTTCTTGATGTCCATGTTCCCGCCGTTCTCACGTGGCGGGACGGTGCGGGCGGCGGTGGCCGCGACCCGCTGCCACTCCTCGCCCTCCAGGGTGCGCAGCACGGCCGTCGCGGTGGCGTCGGCGCGCGGGCCGGCCTGCCCGTCGGCGACCAGCGGGTCCTCGCGGCGGTTCCACTGCTCCAGCAGCTCGTGCGAGGGCGCGACACCGATCACGCCGGGGTGGCTGATCGCGGGGATGCGCACGCCGGGGATCTGCCGGGACGTCGCATAGATCCCGTGCAGGTCCCATACCGTCTTGAAGCCGCGCGGGAACCGGTCCTTGAGCGGCCCGCCCATGCCGGGCAGGACGTTGGAGTATCCGATTCCGCTCAGCGGCTGGACGTCCATCACCTCCACCACGAGCAGGTCGCCGGGCTCGGCACCGCGCACCCGCACCGGGCCGGTGATGGGGTGGGTGCGGGTGAGGTCGAGGGTGTGGATGTCCTCGTCGTCGTCCTGGTCCTGGAGTTGATAGTCGTCGTAGCCGGGGCTCTCCAGGATCACCTCGTCGCCGGGGTCGCATTCGAACAGCGGGGGGATGTCCGGGTGCCAGCGGTTGTGTCCCAGTTCCTTCTGCTCGGCGAGCGGGACGCCGACCTCGCAGCTGAACCGGGGAACTCCGAGGTCCCGGTCGGGAAAGCGCGAGACCCCGGACTTGGTGAAGTCGATGCGTCCGTCAGCCATGTGGTCCTCCCAGAGCAGCAGCGCGGTCACGCGGCGGAGCGCCGTGTGGCCCCCGACACTACTTCCGAACGAAAATAAGTCAATCGAAAGGGTCATGTTCGGGCGGATGTGCGCGGCCGGACATGGTCGGTGTGGCGGTCGACCGTGCGGACCGCACGCCCGGTCCCTCCCTACTCATGCGAACGCGTTCATGTTAGAAACTTCACAGTGAAAGGACTGTCGCGATCGGCGGGGTGTCTCCATTGGCGTCAGCGGACAGGCCGTATCGGGTAGGACTGGTCATCCCGTTACAGGGGCCGGCCGGCATCTTCGGTCCCTCGTGCGAGGCCGTCGTCGAGATGGCGGCCGCCGAGGTGAACCGGCGCGACGGGATCCTCGGCCGCCCGATCGACATCGAGGTCATCGACGGCGGAGCGCCGCTGTGGCAGGTCGCCGCGGACGTGGCCCGCGTCCTCCGGGCCGGGCGGCTCGACGCCCTCACCGGCTGGCACATCTCCTCGGTCCGCGAGACGCTGACGCCGATCGTCAGCGGGCGCGTCCCGTACGTGTACACCTCGCTGTACGAGGGCGGCGAGCGGACACCGGGAGTGTTCTGCGCGGGCGAGATCCCGTGGCTGCAGATCGCGCCCGGGCTGGCCTGGCTGCGCGACACCCTCGGACTGCGCCGGTGGTTCCTCGTCGGCGACGACTACGTCTGGCCCCACGGCTCCGCCGCCGCGGCCCGACTCTACTGTCGCGAGCTCGGGCTGGAGCTGGTGGAAGAGGTGTTCGTCCCCTTCGGCACGGGTGACTTCGGCCCGGTGCTCGAGCGGGTCGACCGCTCGCGCGCGCAGGCGGTGCTCATGCTGCTGGTCGGGCAGGACGCCGTGCTGTTCAACCGGCAGTTCGCCGCGCGCGAGCTGCACGATCGGGCGGTGCGGTTCAGCCCGCTGATGGAGGAGAACATGCTGCTGGCCAGCGGTGCCGACGCGACCGCGGGCCTCTACGTCGCCGCGGCCTATTTCAACAGCCTCGCCACGGCGGGAGCGATGGACCTGATGGACGCCTACGTCGCGGCCCACGGGCCGGACGGGCCGCCGCTGAACAACGCCGCGGAGTCCTGTTACGAGGGGATCCGCACCCTCGAGGCGCTGCACCGCGCCGCCGACTCCGCCGATGTGCGGACGCTGCTGGCCAGATCCGACAGCGTCGGCTACGACGGCCCGCGCGGGGCGATGAGCATGCGCAACGGCCATCTGCAGCAGCGGGTGCATCTCGCTGTCGCCGAGGCGCACGACTTTCACGTCATCGGGGTGCTCGACCCGATCCGGACGTAGCCGACCGCGGTCCGAGAACCGTCCCCCGCCCGAAAACCCGCGTTGGCGCAAGCGCGTTCACCGGGTACCTCCCCGGCGTGCCCAGCGGGGCGAAGGAGGACGACGTGAAGGCGTTGACGTGGCAGGGCAAGCGGGCCGTGCGCGTGGAGAACGTGCCGGACCCGAGGATCAAGGAGCCGACGGACGCGGTCGTGCGCATCACCAGCACGAACATCTGCGGCTCCGACCTGCATCTGTATGAGGTGCTCGGGGCGTTCCTGGAGCCGGGGGACATCCTCGGCCACGAGCCGATGGGCATCGTCGAGGAGGTCGGGCCGGAGGCGGCGGAGCACCTACGGCCGGGCGACCGGGTAGTTGTGCCGTTCACCATCTCCTGCGGGCGGTGCTGGATGTGCCAGCGGCGCCTCTACGCCCAATGCGAGACCACCCAGGTGCGTGCGCACGGCAAGGGTGCCGCGCTGTTCGGGTACACCAAGCTCTACGGCCAGGTGCCGGGTGGACAGGCCGAGTATCTGCGGGTCCCGCAGGCCCATTTCGGGCCGATCAAGGTCCCCGAGGGCCCGCCGGACGACCGGTTCGTGTACCTGTCGGACATACTGCCGACGGCCTGGCAGGCGGTCGTGTGGGCCGACATCCCCAAGGGTGGGTCGGTCGCGGTCCACGGGCTGGGTCCGGTCGGCCAGTTCTGCACCCGGATCGCGAAGCACCTGGGGGCCGAGCGAGTGTTCGGTATCGACCTGGTGCCCGAGCGGCTGGAAACCGCCCGCAAGCACGGCGTCGAGGTGATCGACCTGCGCAGCGTCCGGGATGTGCCCGGGTACCTGCGCCAGATCACCGGCGGCCGCGGTCCGGACTCGGTGATCGACGCCGTCGGTATGGAAAGCCACGGCAGCCCGGTGGCCCGGCTCGGCCAGCAGGTGGCGTCGATGCTGCCCGGCACCATCGGAGCCCCGGTCGCCGAGAAGTTCGGCATCGACCGGCTGCACGCGTTGAACGACGCGATCAGCGCCGTGCGCCGCGGTGGCACGGTGTCGGTCGTCGGAGTCTATGGCGGGGCGGTCGACCCGATGCCGATGCTGCAGATGTTCGACAAGGGCATCCAGCTCCGGATGGGCCAGTGCCACGTCAAGCGCTGGGTCGACGACATCATGCCGCTGCTGCTCGACGACGCCGACCCGCTGGACACCGAGGGCTACGCCACCCACCACCTGCCGCTGGAGCAGGCGCCGCACGGCTACGAGATCTTCCAGAAGAAGCTGGACGGCTGCCAGAAGGTCGTGCTGCGGACCTGAGCATCCGCCGAGCGGCCGGGTCAGCCGCGGATCGTGGCGGCCGCGACGACGCCCGCCGCCGCGGCCGCTACTCCGGACAGGACCGCCCGGCGATGCATGGAGGCCCACAGCAACGGGTCGCTCCGGTGCGCCCGGTCGTCGAACGCGCCGTGCGCGCCGGGGTCGTCGCGCTCGTCGGACGGCTCGAACAGATTTGGTCCGCGCCGGGGCCTGTCGGCATCGGTCTGCTGGGCCTCGATGCCGGTCCGGGCCAGGTAGCGGTCCACCAGTGCGGGTGCGAGCCGCTCGGCGAGAATCGTGTAGGCGGTCGACAGACCCACCCACACGTTGCGGCGCGGATGTTCGGCGAGGAATCGGATGGCGCGGGCGGGCAGCTCCGGCTGGAAGATCGGCGGCACCGGCATCGGGTGCTTGGGCATCCTGTTCAGATTCCAGCTGAACTGCGGGGTGTTCAGCCCCGGAAGCTGGACCATGCACAGCCTGACCCTGCTGCGCTCGTGCGCCAGCTCGGTCCGTATCGACTCGGTGAAACCCTTCACGGCGTGCTTGGCCCCACAGTAGGCCGACTGCAGCGGGATCGAGCGGTACGCCATCGCCGAACCGACGTTGACGATCACTCCGCGATCGCGCGGACGCATCCGGGCCAGGGCGGAGCGGGTCCCGTTGACCTGGCCAAGGTAGGTCACCCGGGTGATCCGCTCGTACTCCTGAGGGGAGGTGTCCCAGAAGAAGGCCAACGAGCCGGCGAACGCGGCGTTCACCCAGACGTCGATCTCGCCGAGCTCGTTCTCGATCTGCTCGGCGGCGACGTCCACGGCCGTGGGCTCGGCGACATCGGCGGGGATCACCAACGCCTTTCCGCCCGCCTCGCGGATGTCGGCCGCGGCGCCGTCGAGACCGGCCCGGCCGCGGGCCAGCACCGCCACGTCGTAGCCGGCGCGGGCGAACTCGCGGATCGTCGCTCGGCCCACCCCCGCCGTGCCGCCCGTGACCACCGCGATCTTGCGCTGCCCCGCCGTGCTCGTCGTCATGCCTACCCTCCGTTCGCTTCCTACGCCGGCGTGTACCCGGAGCCGCACCGGGTACTCGCGGCCGTGACCGATGCCCCGCCCACCGTCGAACGGATCGAGGCCGCCGTCTACGTGATCCCTACCGACGCGCCGGAGTCCGACGGCACCCTGGAATGGGACTCGACGACGTTCGTGCTGGTCACCGCGCACGGCGGCGGCCGGACCGGGATCGGTTACACCTATGCGGGGCCCGCCGCCGCACAGGTGGTCACGGGCAAGCTGGCCGGCGTCGTCGTCGGCCGTGACGCGAGGACCCCGGTGGCCTCGTGGGCCGCGATGCTGCCCGCCGTGCGCAACCTCGGCAAGCCCGGGCTGGCCGCCGAGGCGATCTCCGCGGTGGATATCGCGCTGTGGGATCTGCACACGCGGCTGCTCGACCTGCCGCTGGCGGTGGCGATCGGCGCCGTGCACGAGGCCACCCCGGTCTACGGCAGCGGCGGGTTCACCTCCTATGACAACGCGACCCTCGGCGCGCAGCTCGCGGACTGGGTCGAGGCGGGCATCCCACAGGTGAAGATGAAGGTGGGCCGCGACCCCGACGCCGACCTCGGCAGGCTGCGCGCGGCCCGCGACGCGATCGGCGACGCGCGGCTGCTCGTCGATGCGAACGGCGCCTACCAACGCAAGGAGGCGACGCTGTGGGCGCAGCGGTTCGCCGAGTTCGACGTGCGCTGGCTGGAGGAGCCGGTCAGCTCCGACGACCTGGCGGGGCTGGCCCTGCTGCGCGACCGCGGCCCGGCGGGGATGGACATCGCGGCCGGGGAGTACGGCTATGACCTGCCCTACTTCCAGCGGATGCTCGACGCCGGCGCGGTCGACTGCCTGCAGGCCGACGTCACCCGCTGCGGTGGGATCAGCGGCCTGCTGCGGGTGGCGGCGCTGTGCGACGCGCGGTCGATGGATCTGTCGCTGCACTGCGCACCGCAGGTCTCGGCCCAGGTCGGGACCGCCGTCTGGCACCTGCGCCACCTGGAGTACTTCCACGACCACGTCCGCATCGAGGGCATGGCCTTCGACGGGGTGCTCGCACCCGAACCCGACGGCCTGCTGCATCCGGATCGGTCCCGACCCGGTCTCGGCCTCACGGTCAAACAGGTCGATCTCGAGCGCTACCGCGTCGCATAGGGCTCGGCGGGCATCCAGGTGTTCGGCGTACTCGGGCCGGGTATCCCGTGAGCATCACGCGGACAGGAGGACGTTGTGTCCAGCGACCGGGACGAGCGCCTGGCGGCGCATGACACGACCCCCACACGGGATGTGCAGGGGGCGACTCGCGACGGGATGGAGCCGCCGCGGCGGTCGGCGATGCAGATGCGCCGCAGCCGAGGGGCGTTCAGCGGGTTCTGGCTGGTCCTGCTCGGGCTCTGGGGGGCGCTGATCCCGTTCGTCGGGCCGTACTTCTCCTACGCCTTCGGCAGTCTTGCGCCGTGGACCTACACGGCCGACCGGCTGTGGCTCAACATCCTGCCGGGTATCGCGGTGCTGCTCGGTGGCCTGATCCTGGCGCCGAGCGGACATCGGCTCGGTGCCGGATTCGGGGCCTGGCTCGCGCTGGTCGGCGGCATCTGGTTCATCATCGGGCCGACGGTGAGTCAGCTGTGGGGTACCCAGGGCCCCGCCGCCCCGATCGGTCCGCCCATCGGCGGGACCGTGCTGGTGATGTTCGAGCAGCTCGGCTACTACTACGCGCTCGGTGCGCTCGTGACGACGCTGGCGGCCGGCGCGCTCGGCAGGATCAGCGTCCGATCGGTCCGCGACGCCTGATCCGCCGGCGGAGCCGGGTCGGGCCGTCTCACTCCTTGGATGGCGGTGCGGGATGGTCGGCCGGGTCCGACCGCAGACCGAGCGAGAGGAACCCCTTCGGCAGGACCGGCTTCGGATCGACCACGGTCTCACCGTGATCGCCGGACCGATCGGCCCCGCCGGAGTCCTGCGGGACCGACGGACCCCAGGCCAGCGCGAGCAGCAGGGCCCCCCGCTGACGGGGGTCGTCCAGGGCGGGGCCGAACAACTCGCGCAACCTGCTGAGGCGGTAGCGCACCGTCTGCGGGTGCACGTGGAGCTCGTCGGCCACCGCCTTGCGGTTGCCCATGTGCAGGAGCCAGCTGGTGAGGGTCTCGGCGAGCCGATGGCCGGTGGCCGGTGGGAGCCCGTTCAGCGGGGCCAGATGACGCTGGCGCAGGGCATCCAGCAGGTTGTGGTCGTGGTGCACGATGATCGCGTCGAGGTGGTCCTCGACGAAAACCGGGTCCCCGTGCAGCAGCCGGGCGTTCCGCAGCCGCAGCGCGATCTCGGTGAACTGCACGCTCGCGGGGAGGCGCTCCAGCGGGACCGTCACCCCGACGATCGCTCCCGCCCCGGACAGGATGGCCTCCAGCCAGGCGCGCCGTCCCGGCCCTGAGGCGTCGGGCACGATCGCCAGCAGCTGGGCGGGGCGGCGCACGAGAAGACAGGAGTCGTCCAGCCGGGCGAGCAGCGTGCGGGCGACCTCGTTGTCCGGGTCGACGAGGACGATCGCGGCCTCCGCCGGGACGGTCCAGTCGGTCTTGCGGGCGACGGCGCGGACGGCGGCCGTGTCGGAACCGTCCGACAGCAACAGGTCCGCGAGCTCCTCACGCTGCCGGTCGCGGGCGAACGCCCGGTTGGACTGCTCGCGCACATAGCCCCGCAGCGAGGCCGAGGACAGCTGCTCGACGGCGGCGAACACGGCCGTGGCCAGCGCGGCGAACGTCTCGGCGGCGATCGACCGCTGAAGAGCCGCCTCGGCCACGTGACGCCAGGTCACGCTCGCGCCCGTCCGGTACGCGGCCAGCAGACCGGTGACGTCCTGGTCGTGGCGGTGGTGCATCCGCCCGATCTCCTCGAAGACCGCTTCCTCGATACCGGAAACGAACTGCGGAACCGTGGCCGGGCCGGATCGGGCCAGCGAGACCAGGCGGGTCGCGAACGCACCGGCACCGATCACGACCTCGTCGAACTCCTCGGTGAGAAACCGCGCATAGTCCGGGTACTGATCGGCGAGGATGTCACGGACCTCGGTCAGGATCGCCGGCAGCCGGTCGACTATCAGCGGGACGAGATCGTCCAGCCCGTCGTCGGTCTCGGACACGGAACCACCTCCCCTCCACGCGTGACGGCGTTGCGGTCGTGCATACCCCGCGCGCGGCGGATCACGCCTCGGCCTGCTTCATGGACATCAATGGCGTGGTCGCAGATCCGATGCGCGCTCTGCGCACGTGCGGCCCGATCCTGCGGCGTCGGTGCCGGCCGGTCCATCCCCCGAGCAGGTCGAGGCGATCGGGGCCGACGCCCGGTGCCTGCCGGATGACGGCGTGGTCGATCGCCGCAGTCGAGGACGCGGTCACCGTATCGCAGTTCGAGGCCCTTCCGCTGATCTCGCACGGCCGCTGCGGCGGCGAATCGCCGACCCGGCGACCGGGCCGGGCGGGTGCTGCGTCCGGCGGCGGTGGGCGTGATCGCGATCAGGAGGACCGAATTTTCCAGAAGATGGGACCGACGGGTTCGCTGAAATCACCGCGCGCGACGAAGTATCCCTCGTCGTTCACGGTGATGGGCCGCTGCGGAAGCGGGCGGGCAGCCGGGCCGGAGATCGGCTTCGCCGAATCGGTGATCAGGAATTTCGAGTAGTGGCACGGGCAGGTCGTGATAGTGCTCTGTGAATCGTAGAGGGACGCCGGGCGACCGAGGTGCGTGCATACCTTGGAGAAGGCGTAGAAGGAACTGCGGCCCGCCGCCGTTGTCGATCAGCAGCCCGCTCGCCGGCGACGGTGCCGTCCTCGGTGCCGCCACGATCGCCGGCCATCACGTCCTCGCCGCCGGTGCCGGCGAGGCCGCGCTGCCCGACACGACGCCGATCGGCCTGGGCCAGACCGTGCGCAGCGAGATCCGCTCCGGGGTGGCCTATCCCGTCGTCCTCACCTTCGCCCGTGCCGGGGCGCTTCGAGCGAGGCACGACGCTGCCTACCCGCTGGGTCGCCGGATACTCGTGGCCGCACACTCCTGCGGGTGCCGCTTCCGGTCAGGGCACCCGACCGACGGGCTCGGGGCGTTGGAGGGACATGACACCCGTGGATTTCGTCCGGGCGCACACGCGGCTCGCCGCTCCGCCGCTGGTCTCCGAGATCGCCCTGTATCTCGCCGACGACGTCATCGCACTGTGGGAGAAGATGGAGACCGAGCTCGACCACACCGGGCTGCCGCCGCCGTTCTGGGCGGCCGCCTGGGCGGGTGGGCAGGCGCTGGCCAGGTACGTCCTCGACGTCCCCGAGTCGGTCGCCGGCCGGACGGTACTCGACCTCGCATCCGGATGCGGAATCGCCGCGATCGCGGCGGCGGTGGCGGGCGCGGCGCGGGTGACGGCCGTCGAGGTCGACGAGCACGCCGTCGCGGCGATCGGGCTCAACACCGCGGCGAACGGCATCGCGGTGGACTGCGTCCTGCGCGACGTGCTCGACGACGAGCCCGCGGACGCGGGGATCGTGCTGGCCGGGGATGTCTGTTATGACAGATCGATGACGGGGCGGGTCCTGCCGTTCCTGCTCCGCTCGCGAGCGCGCGGGTCGGACGTGCTCATCGGCGACCCTGGCCGGGCCTACCTGCCGAAGGATCGCCTGACCGCCCTCGCGACCTACGACGTACCGGTCCCCGAGATGGAAGGCGTCGACATCCGCCGCACCACGGTGTGGCGTCTGCGGCCCTGACTGCGGGCATGCCGTCCCCAGTGGGCTGTGGTCGTCCGACCAGTGCGCTGCCCACACATGTTCTCCGGGCTGACATTGGTGATGGCTGGGTCGTACGAGATTGTGTTGATGGCGTCTTGCTCGGGATGTGCGGGATCGGCAGTTCCACGTTGGCGTAGACGGTGTGGACGCCTGGGGCGGTGAGGGCGAACTCCGTCAGGGCCCGGGCAGCCTCGGGAGCGTAGCCGCGGCCGCGCCGGGTGGTGACTTTTCGTCTACTCGGCTTCGCTCGGTACCAGCCGCAGGCTCACCGAGTTGATGCAGTACCGCAGGTCGGTGGGCGTGTCGTAGCCCTCACCGGAGAAGACATGCCCGAGGTGGCTGTGGCAGCGGGCGCACAGCACCTCGACCCGGCGCATGCCAAGACTCGTATCGGTGCGCTCGATGACCGCGTGGCCGGCGAGCGGGGTGAAGAACGACGGCCAGCCGCAGTGCGATTCGAACTTCGCGTCGCTGCGGAACAGCTCCGCCCCACAGGCCCGGCACGAATAGACACCGACCGTCTTGGTGTCGGTGTACTCCCCGGTGAAGGGACGCTCGGTGCCGGCCTGTCGCAGCACGTGATACTCCGCCGGGTTCAGCAGCCGGCGCCACTCCTCGTCGGACCTGACGACCTTGGGCGCGTGTTCCGTGACCGGATCCATGCGTCAACGGTAACGCGCCACGGCCGGGTGCACGTGGCACCGGACTGTCAGTCCGGTTCGGTCCTCGCCGAATCCGACAAAGCCCCAGGGATGGGTGATCTGAAGAGCTTGCTCGCAGGTCCGAAATCTGGGCGGCGGCCGGTCGGGAGTTTAGGTAGCCGCGGGCCCGAACTAAGTGATGACAGTGTGCGACCGCCGGGTGACTATGGCTTTGGCCTCGTCAGACAGCCAGAGAGGCCGGTTCCAGGAGAGGTCCGCTCCAGGTGCGAGTCGCCGGTGACGCCCCGGATCGAGGGGGAGGCGCACCTGGAGCGGTGCCTCGTGGCCGATGGATGGTGCCCTTCGGGGCCCGAAGTCCGGGAGGACGAAAATGTCGGATGCTCTGAGCATCGCGGAACTGGACAGCCAGCACGTCGAGCTGCTTCCCGCCCGCACGACCATGATCGTCGGCGTCGGCGTCGGCGGCGACGGCGGTAGGGGTGGCGACGCCCTCGCCATCAACGCCGGCAACGTCAACTTTGCGCTGTCGGTGTTCGGCGATGCCGAGGCCAACCAGATCAACGAGGCCATCGCCGTGGGTGGCAACGGTGGCAACGGTGGCTGGGCCGTGGGCAACCTGTTCGACTGACGGTCTGCGTTGACAGACTCGTGAGCGACCGCGGTAGGGGCGGCCGGATACCGGCCGCCCCTATCCGTTGCGTCCGAACGAGCACGTGTGGGGGGATCGTCATCGTCACCGAAGGTGGGGTGCTCGAGGCTCGGACGGAGGCGCCGCCGACACTCCGGTTGGCCGCAGGCGTCGAGCTGATCGGTGAATACCGCGACTCGGGCTTCCAGGAGCCGCAGTACCTGGTCGGACGGGCCGACGGCCAGATCATCCAGCTCCCTCGGCTGCTGTACCTGGTGCTGGCGGACATCGACGGGAAACGCACCGCCGACGAGGTGGCCATCATGGTCAGCGACCAGTTCGGCAGGAGCCTCACCGGCGAACAGATCACCTACCTGGTCGACAACAAGCTGCGGCCCGCGGGGCTCATCGCCGCCGCGGACGGGGAGGCTCAGCCCCGGTCGGTCCGCCCGGATCCGCTGCTGGCCCTGCGCTCTCGGACCACGGTGGTGCCCGCGGCGGCGGCGTGGGTCATCGCGGGTCTGTTCCGGCCGCTGTTCTGGCGACCCGTGGTGATCGCCGCGCTGCTCGCGCTGGTCGCCGTCGACGTCGCGATCGTCGTGCTGGGTGGAATCGCTCAGCTGCTGCCGAGCGTGCAGACGCTGGTCCACGAGCCGATCGCGACGCTGTTCGTGCTCGTGGTCGTCTTCGTCTTCGGGATGTTCCACGAGTGCGGCCACGTAACGGCCTGCCGCTACGGCGGTGCGCGCCCCGGGCCGATGGGCATCGGCATCTATCTGGTCTGGCCCGCGATGTACAGCACGGTCACCGACGCCTATCGCCTGGACCGGACCGGGCGGCTGCGAACGGATCTGGGCGGTATCTATTTCAATGTCCTGTTCCTGATCGTCGCGGGTGCCGCCTACCTGGTCACGGGAGCGCCGTGGCTGTTGATCACCCTTGTCCTGCTGCACGTCCAGACGATCTGGCAGTTCCTGCCCTCGCTGCGGCTGGACGGCTACTACATCCTCAGCGACCTCGCGGGCGTCCCGGACCTGTTCAGCCTCCTCGGGCCGGTGTTGCGCAGCCTCATCCCCGGTCGCGAGCCCCATCCGCGGGTCGCGGAGCTCAAGCCGTGGACCCGGCGGGTGATCACGGTGTGGGTCCTGCTGGCCGTTCCCTGCCTGCTGTACTTCTTCGCCCTGCTCGTGTTCGCGATGCCCCGCATCCTGCCGATGGTGTGGGACTCCCTGCAGGTGATCACCGCGGGCGTCGCCGAGGCCATCCGGACCGGGCAGGTCGCCGCCGCCACGCTGGGCATGATCCAGGTGAGCCTGCTGATCCTGCCGTGGGCGGGCCTCGTGATGATCGCGGCCGCGTTCGGTCGCACGCTCATCGGCGTGCTCGGGCGACGCCATCGCCCGGCGAGCGCGGCCGGCGGGACCCGGACCGGACCGCAACCGCGTGCCGCCGCGGGCCGGGGGTGGTTCATCACCGCGGCAGCGGGCCTGGCGCTCATCGCCGGGATCGTGCTGGTCCGGATGGGCACCCGGGGCGCGACCCCGGGCGAGACCGCACTCGCCGATTCCGCGTCGGCCGTCGCCGGTCTGGCCATGCTGCCGTCCTGGCCGGATGCCGTCGCGGTGCATCAGCTCGCGGCCTTGCAGGTCCTGCTCTCGGGCTACGCGCCACCGGTGCTTCCGGATATCGTCCGGGTGGCGGCGATCGCCGCCGGCCTGGCCGGATGCCTTGCGCTGTGGCCGGTGGTCCGCCGCTGCCGGGTGCGGCCCCCGGCGGCGGCGCTGGCCGTCGGTCTGGGTGGGCTGGTGCTGCTGCACGGTTCGATCGATCCCGGCGGGCTCGCCGCGGCGTGGCTGATCCTGGCGGCCGCGACCGTCGGACGGGGCCGGACCGAGAACGCAGTGGCTGTGGTGGCGACGGTCATCGGGGTGCTGACGGCGCCGCTGGCGGCCGTCGCGCTGGGTGCCGCCGGCGCGAGCGCGCTGCTGGCCGGTGCCTCGCGCCCCGGGGTGGTTCGCCTGCTCGGCGGCGCGGTGCTGGCCGGGGCCGCCGCGGCCGTCGCGGTGGCGGCCACCGGCGACGGCCCGCTCGTGGTCACCGGGGCCGGCCCGGTGCCACCGACGCTGCTGCCGGTCCTGCTCGGCGCCGCCGCGATGCTCGGCGCCGCCTGGTCCCGGTCACGCAGGCTGCGGCCCGCCGCGGGTGCGGCGGGCGCGCTGGTCGTCTGCGTCGCCGCGCCCGGCCCGCACGCGACGACGGCGCTGCTGCTGGTGGCCCCGATCCTGGCGGTGCTGGCCGTGGTGCTACTCGACCGCGCATTCCGCAAGGCACCGGCGCCCACGCCCGTGCCGGCACCAGCGGCGACGGCACCGGTACCGGCGTCGGCGCCGGCCGAGACGGGTGCCGCGCAGTGAGCCCGATCAGCCGCCGTCCTCGGCCACCGTCGATTTCCGGGGTCATTCGCATATCGTGACCGGCTCTCTCGTTCACCCTCTCGACATGAATTCGGAAACGAGAATTCGCCGACGCCGCCGCGGCGCCATGCTCACCGTCATACCGTCTTAATCAGATGATACTGGGTGGGGCCGTTCGGCGTAGTCCGGCGGCGCGACGTCCGAACCGCGCCGCGCGGATTGACCAGAGCTACGGCTGCCGAGGCGTTTCCCATGGCCAGAAGGGGGGTAGGGGTCTATCGTCGGAGCCATCGGGGCACTGCGCGGGGGGTATGTCCAGGCAATACTCAGGCCAGGGGGGAGCGGCGCGCCGGCAAGCGTGTCGCGGTCAGTGCTATGACAAGTGAGAATTGGGCCTTCACCGGCCGACAGGCAGAGCTTCGATTCATCGCGGATTGTTTCAGTGCCGCCGCACCACGCAATGTGGTCGTCACCGGCACGGCCGGGCTCGGCAAGTCGCGACTTGCGAGGGAGGCGCTCGCGCAGGCGGAGGCCTGCCGGCGGCCGACCTGCTGGGCCGCGGGGACCAGCGCGGCGCAGGCCATCCCGTTGGGGGCGCTGGCGCATCTGGTCCCGGTGAGCGATACGACATCCAGCCTGTTCACCCTGTTGCAGCGGGCGGTGTTCGCGTTCACCGGGGATGGGCAGGCGCGACGGTTCATCGGAGTCGACGACGCGCATCTGCTCGACGACCTCTCGATGACGCTGCTGCATCAGATCGCGCTGAGCGGCACGGCCGCCCTCGTGCTGGTGGTGCCCTCCGATTCGCCGATCCCGGCCCCGATCGCGGCGCTGTGGAAGGACGCGCTGGCCGACCGGCTGGAACTGCTGCCGCTCAGCCGGGCCGATACCCGACGGCTGGTCCACGCGACCCTCGACGGCATCGTGACGGCCCGGACGACCGAGTTCCTGTGGCGGCTCAGCCGAGGCAACCCGCTGTACCTGCGCGAACTGATCGAGGCGGGATACGCCACCGGACGGTTGCAGGTCCGGGACGGGGTGTGGCGCTGGGAGGGTGGGCTCGCCCCGACCTGCCGGCTGACGGAGGTGGTCCGGACCCATCTCGGTGAGCTGGGCACCGGCGAGCAGGCCGCCCTGGAGATCCTGGCGGTCGGTGGGCCGCTGCCACTGGACCGGCTGCTCACGCTGGCGAATCCGGAGGCGGTGACCGCGCTGGAGCGGCGGGGGCTCATCGTCGTCGAGCGGACGGGCCGGACCGCACAGGCCCGGCTCGCCCATCCGCTGCACCGGGAGGTCGTTCGCGCCCAGGTCCCCGAGGCCGCCCGGGGCCGGCTGTGCCGGCAGGTCGCCGAGACCTGTTCCGCGCCGGGCACGGTCGACCCTCTGCGTGTCAGTATCCTGCTGCTGGACAGCGACAAGCCGCAGCTCGACAGCGATCTGCTCGTCGCGGGCGCCCGGCAGGCCCTCGGTCGGCGGCAGCACGGTCTCGCCGAACGTCTGGCCCGGACCGCGATCGAGGGCGGCGGGGGTTTCCCCGCCCATCTCGCGCTCATGGAGGCGTTGCACTGGCAGGGCCAGACGGTCGAGGCCGAACGAGTCGCCACCGTGGCCGCCACTCTGGTCGGCTGCGCGGACGAGGCGGGTGACCTCGCGGTCGTGCGGGCCCTCAACCTGCTCGGCGGCTTCGGCAGGGGGGACACGGCCGCGACCGTGCTGCAGCAGCCGGACGCGGCGGCCCTGTCGAAACCGGTCCGGTGCGATGTGCTCGGGGCCCGCAGCCTGCTCGCGTTCCTCACCGGCGGGGTGGCCGAGGCCCTGGAGCTCGCCGGCACCGTCGGGGCCGGCACGGATGACCCCTCCGCGCCCGGGTCGCTCGTCGCGGCCGCGCGGGCGACCGCACTGGCGACAGCCGGGCGGTTCGACGAGGCGCTGACCACCATCGCATCCGGATGGGTCACGCTCGAACGCTGTCGCACGGCCACCGCGGCGGGGTGGTCGAGGATCGTGCTGGCGCACGCGGAGCTGCTCGCCCTGGAGCTGTCCGGCCGGACTCGTGAACTGCGGCGCCGGGCCACGCAGCTCTACCAGGACTGTCTGAGCGGACCGGAAGGAGTCGACGATGCCGTCTCCGTGCTCCATCTGGGCCAGGCCGCGCTCGTCGCGGGGCAGCCACGGACGGCCGTGCGCTGGCTGACCGAGGCGTCCGCGTGCCTGGACCGGTTCGATCCGGTCGGCCTGCGCGGGTTGTGCGCCGACCATCTGGCGCAGGCCCACGCCCTCACCGGAGACGGGAGTCCCGCCGACGAGGAGTCGTCCGAAGCGGACTTCGGTCTGCGGCGAGGCGGTCATGCGCTGCTGGCCAAGGCGTGGAGTGCCGCGGCCCAGGACAAGCTCGTGGAGGCGGCGGACCGGGCCGTGCTGGCGGCGGCCGAGGCCGCGGAGCTGGGGGAGTGGGCGCTCGAGGCCCGGGCGCTGCATGTCGCCGTCCGGATCGGCTACGCCCGGCAGGTGGCCGACCGGCTGCGTGCACTGGTCGTCAAGGTCGACGGTCCGCTCGTGCGGGCGTACGCGCAGCACGCCGAGGCCGCGGTCACCGGGGTCGCGGCGCAGCTGGAGGAGGTGGCGGGACGCTTCGAACGCATGGGGCTGCGCATCCTGGCCGCCGATGCCGCCGGCCAGGCCGCCACGGCCTACGAACGTGCGGGTGACCGGCGCGGTGCCGCCGTCGCGACGGCGCGGGCCAGACAGCTCGCGCGTTCGTGCGAGACGCTGCGGACCCCTGCGCTCGCCGGACTGGTGTCGCCGGAGCTGACGTCGCGGGAGGACGAGGTGGCCCGGCTGGCACTCGCCGGACTGACCAACCAGGCCATCGCCGAACGGCTCGTCCTGTCCAGACGGACGGTCGAGGCGCATCTGGCCAATGTCTACGCCAAGCTCGGCATCAACAGCCGGATCGAGCTGCGCGCGGCGTTGGGGCGCCGCCCGGCGGCCCCGGTGGCGGCGACCGAGCCCTGCCCCGCCGTGGCGCCGCATGCCCCGCGGCCGCGCTACAGCCAGGTGCTGAGCACGAACCCGGCAGCAGGTCGTGATCGTCGTTTGGGCACCGCGAGCCGCGAATCGCGCGGTGCCGGCCGCCGAAACGACGGTCATGGTTGAGGACGGGGCGAGGCGGTAGCGTCCGGCGCATGACGGCCAAGACGGTGGTGCAGCTGACGGTGCCGGGCCCGGACGGCAACCGCACGGTCCGGCTGTCCAACCCGGACAAGATCTACTTTCCGGAGCGGGGCATCACGAAGCGGGAGGTCGTCGAGTACTACCTGGCCGTCGCCGAGCCGATGCTGCGCGTGCTGCTCGACCGGCCCACCAACCTGAAGCGCTTCCCGGACGGGGTGGAGGGCGAGCCGTTCTTCGCCAAGCGGGTGCCCAAGGGCGCCCCGTCGTGGGTGCGGACGGCGACGGTGACGTTCCCGAGCGGGCGGACCGCCGAGTCGGTGGCCCCGAGCGAGCCCGCCGTGATTGCTTGGGCGGCCAACCTCGGCACCCTGGACTTCCACCCGTGGCCGGTCCGCCGGGCCGATCCGGACCGCCCCGACGAGCTGCGCATCGACCTCGACCCGCAGCCGGGCACCGGTTTCGCCGAGGCCGTCGAGGTCGCGGCGGCGCTGCGCGAGGTGCTCGACGAGGCCGGGCTGATCGGCTGGCCCAAGACCTCCGGGGGGCGTGGCGTGCACGTGTCCGCCCGGATCCGCCCCGATTGGACCTTCATCGAGGTGCGCCGGGCGGTGATCGCGATCGCCCGTCGGCTGACCGAGCGGATCCCGGATCGGGCCACCGTGGCGTGGTGGAAGGAGGAGCGCGGCGAGCGGGTGTTCCTCGACTACAACCAGGCCGCCCGAGACCGCACGATCGCGTCGGCATGGTCGGTGCGCGGGCTCCCGCGGGCCACCGTGTCCATGCCGGCGACCTGGGAGGACCTGCCGTCGGTCCAGCCGGAGGACTTCGACCTGCGCACCGTGCCCGGGCTGCTCGCCGAGCGCGGTGACCCGCATGCCGCGATGGACATCGCGATCGGCGGGCTGGAGACCGCGCTGGACTGGTACGCCGCCGACGAGCGCGACCGCGGTCTGGGGGAGCTGCCGTACCCACCCGAGTATCCGAAGATGCCCGGCGAGCCGATGCGGGTGCAGCCCAGCCGCGCGCGCCGACCGTCCCCGGAGAACACCGCCGAGTGAGCGCGGCGCTGCGCGGGCAGACCTGCCGGTGCGGCGGTGCGTCCGCCCATTAGCACCGTCTCGAATCGTCGCGGGAAGGGGTGGTGCTTGCTACCGTACGCAATTGTCTGACTACTCTCGGCGGCCCGAGCCGAGAGGAGCACGATGAGTCTGGTGGCGGTCCTTGCGGGTATGCCGGATCTGTTGGAGCGCACGCTCTCCGAGCACGTCCCGGATGGACGCGGGTACTGCAGGGAGTGCCGCGGCCCCTCGGGGGTCTCCGCCACCTGGCCCTGTCTGATGCGGGAGGTCGCCGCCGAGGCGCAGAGCCTCCGGACCGGCGACCTGCCCGTCACCCCCCGCAGCGGCCGCCACCGGCCGCTGCGCGCCGTTCCCAGCTGACGCCCGGCGCCGGCGAGAGCCGGCGAACCACGCTCAGCCCGCCCCGATGAACCCCTTGTCCGACAGCCAGGCGCGGACCACCTCGCGCGGCTGCCGGTCGCCGGCCCAGACCTGCCGGTTGAGCTCGGAGATGGCCGACTCGTCAAGGGCCGCGGCGATCGGGGCGAAGACCTCGGCGATCTCGGGCGCCTTGGCGTAGGCGTCCTCGTGGATGGTGACGGCCGCGTTGTACGTGGCGTGGTAGCTCTTGTCGTCCTGCAGCACCCTCAGCTGCAGCGCGGCGACGCGGCCGTCGGTGGTGAAGACCTCGCCGAACAGGCAGGGATCCCGATCGGCCGTCGCCTGGTAGATCGCGTCGGTGGGCAGCGTCCACACCCGCTCCGGCGGGACCTGGAAGCCGTAGGCCTGCTCGAGCCCGCGCAGGCCGTCGGCGCGGTTGGCGTACTCGGTCTCGACGCAGAGCGCGCCCGGCCGCCCGGAGCTCAGGTGGTGCGCCATGTCCGACAACGTGGTGAGATCGAGCTCGGCGGCCGTCCGCTCGTTGACGGCGAACCCGTAGGTGTTGTTGAACGGTGCGCGCGGCAGCCACCGGATCCGGTTCTGCGCGAGGTCGCGCTGCGACACCAGGTCGAACAGCGTCTGCGCGTCGGGGACCTGCTCGGTCTGCTTGAAGAATCCGGCCCAGGCGATACCGGTGTACTCCCAGTAGAGCTGGATGTCCCCGGCCAGCAGGGCGTTGCGGGTCGCGTCCGTACCGCCGATGTTGCAGCGCTCGATGACCTCCGCGTTCACCGATTCGAGGGCGGCCACGGCGATCTGGCACAACACCAACTGCTCGTCGAAGTTCTTCCCGCCGACGACATAGCGCTGGCCCGCAAGGTCGAGCCGGGCGGCGAGCCCGTCGGCGGGCGCAGCCGGGGCGCTGCCGGGCGCGCCACAACCGGCGAGCGTCAGGACGGCGCCGGCCAGCACCGCGGCGATCCGCCGCACACCCCGGCGTGACGCGAGCTTCACGATCCGCATCACATCAGATACCGGCCCGGCGAACGAGTGCTCGGACCACGGGACAGGGGCGGCTATGGCGGGCAGACGGTACCGGTCTGCGGCACCATCCCGTCCACCAGCATCCGGTCGACGATGCCGGAGATGCACGGCGTGCGCGGGTAGGCCCCGGTGCCCGAGCCCTGCCAGCCGGCGAACCGGGCCGTCCGCAGGCTGTCGGCCGCACGCTTGGCACCGGCGAGCGGGGCCCGCGGGTCATGGGCGGTGCCGAGCACCAGGATCGGCGGGGCTTCGGCGGCCGGTCCCGTGGCGGGCCCGGCCGGCGCGGCCGGCCACGGGGCGCAGGCCAGCAAGCGCAGCGCGAACGTGCCGCCGAAGAGCGGGTACTCGGCACTCCATCGCGCGGCCAGCTGGCCGACCTCGGGCGGGGTGAGCCGGCGGTGCGCGTCGTTGCAGGAGGTCGCCAGCTCGGCGTCGAAGCGGCCCTGCGAGCCCGCCACCGGCTCGAACATCGCCAGCAACGCGTCCGGGTCACCGTGCACCGCCTGCCCGAGCGCGGTGGCCAGCTGGGGCCACCCGCGGGGTTCGGAGAGCGCGGCGAGCAGAGCGTTGACGGTGATCCCCGCGGTGAGCCTGCGCCCGTCGGCGGTCGCGAGCGGCTGGGCGCGCAGCCGCTCGACGAGCGTGGTCACCGCCCCGCGCGGGTCGGGACCCAGCGGGCAGGTCCCGGTGGCGGTGCAGGTCGTCGCGAACGCGTCGAACGTCTCCTCCGCGGCGCCCGCCCGGGCCTGGCTGAGCTCGGGCTGGTCGAGCGCGGGGTCGAGCGGGCCGTCGAGGACGAGCCTGCCGACGGCCTCGGGATGCGCGTTCGCCCAGCCGGCCAGTGCCGCGGCCCCGTCCCCGACCCCGATCGCCGAGAGCCGCCGCACCCCGAGCGCGCCGCGCAGCTCCTCGATGTCCGCGGCCGTGCTGGCCGTCCGGTAGCTCCCGATCTCCCCCGCGAGGAGCAGGTAACAGCTCTGCACGATGCCGCGGGCCTGCTCGAGCAGCGCGGTCAGCCCGTCGTCGGTGCCCGCGCCGCGATCGGCGTCGATGAGCGCGGCGCGGGCCACCGGTGGGGCGCAGTCCAGGGCGTCCACGCCGGAGCCGCGCCGGTCGAGGCCGACGAGCCGGTACCGGGCCAGGACCTCGGGGGAGACCTGGGTGGCCAGCCGCGCGGCGTGGCGGGCCGAGGGGTCGGTGCCGGTGTCGCCGACGACGAGCAGGGGAGGGCGGGTGGCGGGCGCATCGGCCGCGCCGGCCTGGACGACACCGAGCCGGGAGCGGCCGAGACCGGGCTGATCGGGGTCGGTGGGCACGCTGATCTCCCCGCACTCGATGCGCAGCGCCCCCGTCGCGGGCGCCCCGATGCCGAGTGCGGTGAGCGTGTCGGCGGTGCAGTCGGCGAACGGGATCGTGGCGTGCTGCGCTTCGGGGACCGGTAGCTCCTCGGACGGCTGGGCCGGCGCCGTGGCGGTCACCGAGGGCGGGGGCGGCACGGTCTCCCCGCGGACCGCGACGGGCGGGCGCTGGGACGGACCGACGGTGCACCCGGCCAGCACGGCGACCACCAGGGACAGCCCCACCAGCAGGGCGCGTTGCGGTGCGGGTGACACGCGCCCGCTCCTCCTCTCACCGACGCCTCGGCCCATGCTGGCGCATCCGGGGTGTGGCCCTGGTGAACCTCAGCGCGCGGTCCAGCCGCCGTCCTGGGACAGCGAGGTGCCGGTGACGGAGGCCGAGGCGGGACCGTAGAGCAGGGCCGCGAGCTCGGCGACCTCGTCGGGTTCGATCAGCCGCTTCACCGCCACCGGGGTGAGCATGATCGACTCAATGACCTCGTCCTCGTCGATGCCGTGCACCCGCGCCTGGTCGGCGATCTGGGCCTCGACCAGCGGTGTCCGCACATAGGCCGGGTTGATGCAGTTGCTCGTGACACCGTATGGGGCACCCTCGAGCGCGGTCACCTTGGACAGGCCCTCCAGGCCGTGCTTCGCGGTGACGTACGCAGACTTGAACGGGCTGGCGCGCAGCCCGTGGGCGCTGGAGATGTTGATGACCCGCCCCCAGCCGCGCTCGTACATCGTCGGCAGGGCGGCGCGGATCAGCCGGAACGGCGCCTCCAACATGATCGTGAGGATCTGGCCGAAGACCGCCGGGTCGAACTCCTGGATCGGCGCGACGTGCTGCCGCCCCGCGTTGTTGACCAGGACGTCGACCCCGGCGGGCAGCGCGTCCACGGCGTCGAGGTCGGAGAGGTCGCACACCACCGGCTCCACCTCGCCCGCGGCGCCGTCGGCGTCGCCGGCCAGTGTCTTCAGCCTCGGCCCGTCGAGGTCGACAGCGGTGACGGAGGCGCCGTCGCGCGCGAGCCGCCGGGTGATGGCCGCCCCGATCCCGCTGGCGGCCCCGGTGACCAGAGCCGTCCTTCCCGCCAGCGGCAGGTGATTCCGCGTCATGTCCGGAACGCTACGGCGTGTCGGGGGCCACGGCCCGGGCACCTCTCACGCCACCCGTGGACCTCCGTCACCGCGGTCGAGCTCCAGCCGCACCGCGACCGGGAGATCCGCGACGCCGAGGCAGGCGCGCGCCTCGGCGACGACCTCGGCGTCGAGGCGCCGGCAGACCTCGGCGACGTCCGCGTCCTCGGCGAGCCACAGCGTCACCCGCAGCGCGGGCACCCGGGCGTCGCCGACGAGGCGGGCGCGGGCCCTGGCGACCCCGGGCAGTGTCTCGGCCGCGCCGGCCACGGCCCCGGCCGCGGCCGGCGCCGTGATCACGATCGCGGTGTCGGGGCCGCCGTCGAGCACCAGGTCGGGTCGGTGCTCCGGGCGCAGCGACCGCACGGCCCAGACCAGGCCGAGTGCCGTGAGCAGCAGGCCCGCGCCCAGCGCGATGAGCCGGGCGGGCAGCGGGAACGCCCGCAGGGTGTCCACGACGAGGGGATCGAGCAGCGGGCGGTCGGCGCGACCGGCGCCGAAGACCCCGTAGGACAGCAGCGCGGCCAGGGTGCCGGCGACCAGCAGGAGCAGACCGACCAGCGTCACGAGCGAGCGGTCACCGGCCGTCGAGCGGGTGAGGGCGCGCCGCGAGCGGCGGTGCAGCGCCGCGGGGGCGAGCGTCGGGCGGTTCACCGCGGTCCCCTCCGCGCGCGGGCGCCGACGCTGACCCGTGGCCGGTGCACCAGGGGCAGCTCGTCGAACAGCTGGTCGACCCGCTCCCGCACGTCGCGCCGCAGCGCCGTGAGGTCGCCGGGGGCACCGGGACCGGCGCCGGAGGCCCAGCCCTCGGCGCGGATGGTGACCGTGCGGCCGGAGGCGGTCACGGAGGCGGCGGCGACGTCGTCGGCGGCGCGGACGCGGCGGCCGACCAGCCGGGCCAGCACCCGGGGCGAGGTGACCACCGTGACCCCGGGCGCGGGCTCGGCCAGTCGGATCGCGGCGCGGCGGGCCATGATCCCGATCAGCGCGAGGAGCAGGCCTGCCACCGCGACGCCGATCGCGACGGGCGCCACCAGCTGATGCTGCCAGGTCACCTCCGCCAGCACCGAGCGCCAGCCGGCCCACGGCACGACCAGGCCCGGGCCCGCGGGCGGCCGGGCCCACGCGGCGACGACCTCGATGACCGCGATCGCGCCGACCGCCGCGAGGCCGAGGCCCAGCAGCGGGGCGAGCACCCGCACCAGAGCGCGCATCGGAACCTCTCCTCTCGTCGTCAGCCCAGCCGCGGCGGGGCCGGAAGGCCGCGCAGCCCGGTGACGGTCACGGCCAGGGTGCGCAGCCGGTGCCCGGCCAGCCGCCACAGCTGTTCCTCGACCCGGGTGCGGACAGCGGCGACGACCGCGCGGACGTCGCAGGGATAGCCGAGGGCGAGCTCGAGGCGGACGTCGACCACGGCCGGAGCGCCTCCGCCCGCGCTGATCCGCGCGCTCGCCCCGGTCGTCCCGACGCCGATCCCGGCCACTCTGCGCGCACCGCGCAACGTGCCCGGGACCTGGTCGGCGGTGTGTTCGATGATCTTGCGGAGCACGGTCGGGTGGATGTCGAGGCGGCCGCGCATCTCCGGGCCGGCGGTGGTTACGGAGGTGGCCTCGGAGCGCACGGCGGGCGCGCCGGTGGTCACCGGTCCCGTCCCCGGCCGAGGACACCGCTGAGGTCGAGCTCGCCGTCGAGCACCCGGCCGATCACCAGGCCGAGCGCGCCGACGACGAGGACGATGACGAAGGCGCTGAACCCGCCGAAGGCGCCCGCGGCACCGAGGATGAGACCCGCCAGCAGGCCGGTCTGGGTCGCGTTCATCTGGCTCTCCTGGTTCTCATGGTTGCGGGGTGTCGTCCGTCGCGGCGCTGCGTCGCGCGCGCACCGTGCGGACCAGCGCGATGGCGACCCGCACCGGGAAGGGCAGGTCGGCAGGGCGCTCGGTGGGGGGTGGGTCCGGCTCGCGGTGGGGTCGCTGCGTCTCCCGCAACCGGGCAAGCCCGGCCGCGAACACGGCGGGATCCCCGCCGCGGTCCGGGTGGTGCTCGCGCAGGAAGGCTCGGTAGGCGGCGCGTTCCTGCGGGTTCACCGGCCGGTCGCCGGGCCGGGCCCGCCCGCCCGCGTCCTCATTCGACCCGGGACGCAGGAGTGGCCGGGGCCTCCTCGACGTCATCGGTGGGCAGGTGGATGTCGTTGACGGCGATGTTGACCTCGATGACCTCGAGGCCGGTCATCCGCTCGACCGCGGTGATCACGTTGCGGCGCACCGCGCGGGCGAGCTCGACGATCGACGCGCCGTACTCGACGATGATGTCGAGGTCGATCGCGGCCTGTTTTTCGCCGACCTCGACCTGGACCCCGGCGATATTGGCCGCACCGGCGCCGCCGCCGGGAATCCGCTCGCGGATCGCTCCGAAGGCGCGGGACACCCCGCCGCCCATGGAATGCACGCCGGCGATCTCGCGGGCCGCGATACCGGCGATCTTCTGCACGACCATCGCCGCGATCGTGGTGCGGCCCAGCGCGGTGTCCTCGGCCAGCCGCGCACCCGATCCCGCGGCGGGTACCGAACGCGGGGTGGCGGTGGGGGTCGTCGGTGGCGTGTTCTCGGTCATCTCGTGCTCCCTCTCGCTGCGGGCGGCCGGTTCCCGGCCGGACACTGATCTGACGTCCGGATCGGCACCGTTCTCACGGGGCATCACCCGGTTGGGGTAGCCGGCCCGGCCCTACCGCAACCGGGTATACCGCAGCAGCAGCACGTCGTCGGCGCGCAGAATGCCGGCCAGCGTCATCGTCCGCGGGTCCGGTGCGGCCACACCCGTTGCGATCCGGGCCGCGGGTCCGGCGACGAGCAACGGTGAGAGGGTCAGGCACAGCTCGTCGACGGCATCGACGGCCACCAGCTCGCCGTGCAGGCTCGGCCCGCCCTCGCACAGCACGCGGTGCAGCCCGCGGCGGCCCAGCTCGCCGAGGATCGTATGCGGGGTGAGCGTCGGGAGCTCCACGACGTCGGCGCCCGCCGCCCGCAACCGCCGCCGGCGTTGCGCGGGGGCCTCGGTGCTGGTGAGCACGATCGGGGGGACACCGGTGTCGGTGAGCAAGCGGCTGTGCGGATCGAGGTTCGCCGAGCCGCTGACGACGGCGATCGGCGGCGGGCCGTCGCGGCCGATGGTCGCCCGGCGGGCGCCCCGGTAGTCCTCGGCGCGCACGGTCCCGGCGCCGACGAGGATCACCTCGGCGAGCCTGCGCAGCAGTCCGAAGACCCGCCTGTCGGCAGCGGAACCGAGCCCCCCGGAGCGCCCGTCGACGGACACGGCGCCGTCGAGGCTGGACACGAAGTTGACCCTGACGAACGGCCTTGTGAGAGCCTCGGGATAGGCGTAGGCGTCCGCGAGCGTCTGATCGTCGAGACGATCGAGGTCGCCCAGATCCCGGGAGCCGGCGGATTGGCGCACCGGCACATCTCACCTCAGCCGGTCGGATCGGCATACCGCTGGGCGCGTTCGGCCGCGGAGGTGCGCGGGCAGGTCACGCACGCCGAGCCGTCCGGTGAGACCTTGAAGTAGAAGCAGCACGAGGCCCGTCGCCGGGACAGGCGGGTTCGGCCGAGGGCGTCGCGGAGGATGTGGACGGTCGACGGACCGGGAAACTCGGGCGTCCCGCCCGGCAGTACCAGCGCGGCCTCCTCGAGCGTCGCGGCGACGGTGACCGGGTCCGGGCACCGGTTGGTGCCGTCGGCCCCGCGCCAGATCCCGGTATCCAATGCGTCGAAGAACGCGCCGAGGCGGGCCCGTCGGGGCAGCGGTGCACCGGGCACGTAGCCGGCCAGGAAGGCGTCGGCGTGCAGGCGGACCTGGGCGCGAAGCACGGCCGCCAGTGCAGTCTCGTCGGGGACGACGGTGGCGGCGGGATCGCCGGCGGCGGGGTCGTCGGGAAGGCACCAGAACCGCTCGTCGAGCAGCGAGGTGCGGTTCGGGACCGGGTTGTCCGGCTCGCGGTGGAAGGCCAGCGCGTCGCGGTCGAGCCGGGGGACCCGCCGGGCGTGCCGGAACAGGGCGGCGCCCGCCAGCCCGGGCACCGCCGCGTACCAGTGCAGGACGTAGGCGGCCGCGGTGGCCGGGTGCGAGGCCCCGTAGCGGCCGGGCAGGGTAGCGGTGGTCGCCCGCTCCCAATCGGCGACGAACGCGGCGTCGACCTGCGAACACCGGGTCCACCCCGGTTCGGAGCCCGCGAAGCCCGGCCCGGTGCGGATGTCGAGCCCCTCGACGGCGGCGGACACCCGGACGGCGGTGTCCGCGAGCGCGGTGCAGACCGGTGTCGTCATGTGGTGAGGCTATCCTTACTTCAAGAGGGTAGGTATGCCTGGTCTACCAAAGGGGATGCCTCACCTCATGGAGGGGGATGTCGATCACCGAGGGTGATCCGGGTGGGCGGCCGGGATCGGGCCTGCCCCCGATCCGGGGGTGGTCGGGCTCAGGTCACGAGCGCGTGGATGAGCCAGAAGGCGAGGGCCCCGGACAGGGCGGCCATCGGGATCGTCAGTACCCAGGCCACCAGGATGTTGCCGGCCACACCCCAGCGCACCGCGGACAACCGTTTCGTGGCGCCGACCCCGAGGATCGCGGAGGTGATCGTCTGCGTGGTCGAGATCGGTGCCGCGAACGCGAAGGCCGTCGTGTAGAGCACCGCCGACGCGGTGGCCTCCGCCGCGAACCCGCGGGGCGGATCGAGGTCGATGATCCGCCTGCCCAGTGTGCGCATGATGCGCCAGCCGCCCGAGTAGGTGCCCAGCGACAGCGCACCCGCGGACACCAGGACGACCCACCAGGGGATCGCGAAGCCCTCGTGGTAGCCGCCGACGACCAGCGCCAGCACGATCACGCCCATCGTCTTCTGCGCGTCCTGCAGCCCGTGACCGAGCGCCATCGCCGCCGCGGAGACCGTCTGCGCGTGCCGGAACCCGCGGGTCAGCCTGCGCGGCCGGCCGCTCCGGAAGATCCACAGCAGCGCGATCATCACGAGTCCGGCCAGCAGGAACCCGACGATCGGTGAGACGACCATCGGGATGATCACCTTCTCCACCACGCCGGACCACTTGACCGACCCCGCCGAGGCCAGCCCGGCGCCGACCAGCCCGCCGATCAGGGCGTGCGAGGACGACGAGGGCATCCCGAAATACCACGTGACGAGGTTCCAGGTGATCGCCCCGATCAGCGCGGCCAGCACCACGACCAGGCCGGATATCCCCTCCGGCGGGGAGATGATGCCCCCGCCTACGGTGGAGGCGACCGAGGTGCCGAGGAACGCGCCGACCAGGTTCATCACCGCCGCCATCAGCAGCGCGGTGCGGGGCGAGAGCGCCCGGGTGGAGACCGAGGTCGCGATCGCGTTGGCCGCGTCGTGAAAACCGTTGGTGTAGTCGAAGACAAGCGCGACGGCGATCACCAGGAGGACCGCGGCGAGCTCCACTCAAGCCTCCTTGACCGCGATGCTCTCGACGGTGTTGGCGACCGTCTCGAATGCGTCGGCGGCCTCCTCGAGGGTCTCGATGATCTCCTTGATCTTGAGCACGGTGAGCACGTCGAGCGAAGTGGTGCCCGGCTGCGGGGCGAGCAGGTCACCGAGCAGGGTGCGATAGATCTCGTCGCCCTCGTCCTCGAGGGAGTTGACGTGCACCCAGTACTCGCGCAGCTGGGCCATCTTCTCCAGTCCCGGCATCGCCTCGGCGGTCGCGACGGCCGCGCGGCGCAGCACCTCGACCTGGACGGCGATGCCTTGCGGGAGGGTGCCGAGCCGGTAGAGCACGATACGGTCGGCGGCCTCCTCCATGGCGTCGATGACATCGTCGAGGGAGGACGCGAGCCGGTAGATGTCCTCGCGGTCGAATGGCGTCACGAACGTCGAGTTGAGTTTGACCATGATCTGGTGGGTCAGCTCGTCGCCGGCGTGCTCGGCATCCTTGACCCGCGCCGCCAGTTCCGGGCGCGCCTCGGGCTCCGCCGCGACGAGCTTGGCGAGCTCGTCGGCGGCCGCGACGATGTTCTCCGCAGCCCGCGTGAACAACGGGTAGAACCCGCGTTCATGAGGCGTCAAGCGAAAAGCCATGGTGCCGAGTAAACAGTACCCGTGCGTGGGTAACAGCGGTGGACACCGTTGCCCGCGTAGGGCCTGGTGAGCTGCGGTGTTGCGTCGGCGAGTGTTGACTGGCCGCATGCGCTATCTCGACGGCACGAACACGACGAAGCGGTACTCGGTGATCGGCCTTGGCACCTGGCAGTTCGGTTCCCGGGAGTGGAACTACGGCGCCGACTACGCCGATCGCGAGGCGGGCCGGATCGTGGCGAAGGCCCGCGAGCTCGGCGTCACCGTGTTCGACACCGCGGAGATCTACGGCTTCGGTCGAAGCGAGCGGATCCTCGGCGCGGCGCTGCGGGCGAGCGGCGGCACCGACGAGGTCGTCATCGCCTCCAAGGTCTTTCCGGTGCTGCCGACCGCGGCGATCGTCCAGCAGCGCGGCGTGGCCAGCGCCCGGCGACTCGGCGTGCGGCGGCTCGATCTCTACCAGGTGCACCAGCCCAACCCCCTCGTCCCCGACTCGACAACGATGCGGGGGATGCAGGCGTTGCGTGACGTCGGCATCGTCGACGAGGTCGGCGTCTCGAACTACCCACTGCGGCGCTGGCAGCGCGCGGAGGTGGCGCTGGGCGCACGGGTGCTGTCGGACCAGGTGCACTTCAGCCTGGTGTCCCGGGCACCGCTGGCCGAGATGCTCCCGTGGGCGCAGCGCACCGGGCATATCGTGATCGCCTACAGCCCGCTGGCGCAGGGCCTGCTGTCCGCCCGCTACGGCCCGTCGAACGCGCCGAGGGGTGGGGTGCGGGCGGCGAACGCGCTGTTCCTTCCGGAGAACCTGACGGCCGCCGCGCCGCTGCTCGACGCGCTGCGCGACACCGCCGCCGCGCACGGTGCGACGCCGGCCCAGATCGCGCTGGCCTGGCTGGTCCATCACCCGAACGTGGTGGCGATCCCGGGGGCGTCGAGCGTGGCGCAGCTGGAGAGCAACGCAGCCGCCGCCGAGATCACCCTGACCGACGACGAGCACCGCGAGCTCACCGTCGTCGCCGAGCGCTTCAACCCGGTGACGGGCGGCGCGGCGCTGCCGAAACTGGTCGCCGCAAGGTGGTCCGCCCGGTGAGTGCGTAACAGTGTTCTAACACTGTTACGCACTCACGGGTATGGTCGGGCGCATGCACGAGATCGCCGCGGCAGAACTGGTGCGACGATTCCGTGCGATGCCGCACGACCAGCCGGTGCGGCTGGGCAAGCGAACGTCCAATCTGTTCCGGTTCGGCACAGCCGCGTCGAATGCGCAGCTGCTCGACACGAGCGCACTGTCGAGCGTGATCACCGTCGACCCGAGCGCTCGCACCGCGACCGTGCAGGGCATGGCCACCTACGCCGTCCTCGTCGACGCCACGCTCGCGCACGGGCTCATGCCGCTCGTCGTCCCGCAGCTCAAAACGATCACTCTCGGCGGGGCGGTCGCCGGGCTGGGCATCGAGTCGACCTCGTTCCGGCACGGGCTGCCGCACGAGTCGGTGCTGGAGATGGACGTGCTGACCGGCTCCGGGGAGGTCGTCACCGCGACCCCGGACGGCGAGCACGCCGACCTGTTCGCCGCGTTCCCCAACTCCTACGGCACGCTCGGCTATGCGCTGCGGCTGGTGATCGAGCTGCAACCGGTGGCGCCGTACGTCAAGCTCACCCACCGCCGCTACGGCGACGCCGCGTCCGCCACCGCCGCGATGACCGCGCTGGCCGACGGCCCGATCGACTTCCTCGACGGCACGGTGTTCGGCGCCGTCGAGCAGTACCTGACCCTCGGGGAGTTCGCCGACGAACCGGCGGCCGGGGCACGGGTCTCCGACTACACGGGCCAGGAGATCTTCTATCGCTCGCTACAGGCGCGCCCGGTCGACCATCTGCGGGTGCGCGACTACATCTGGCGCTGGGACACCGACTGGTTCTGGTGCTCGCGGGCGTTCGGGGTGCAGCACCCGCTGGTGCGCAGGCTCTGGCCGAGCCGGTTCCGCCGCTCCGACGTCTACCGCAGGCTCGTCGCGCTGGACCGCCGCACCCGGTTCAGCGACCGGCTCCACCGGCTGATCGGCGTGCCCGCGCAGGAACCGGTGATCCAGGACGTCGAGATCCCGATCGCGCGGCTGCCGGAGTTCCTCGACGTGTTCCACCGCGAGATCGGCATCTCGCCGGTGTGGTTGTGTCCGCTGCGGCTACGCGGGGAACGCAGCTGGCCGCTGTACCCGATGCAGCCCGGCCAGCTGTATGTCAACGTCGGGTTCTGGTCGACGGTGCCCGAGATACCCGGGCGACCCGACGCGCACAATCGGCTGATCGAGGAGCTCGTCGCGGAGCTCGGCGGGCACAAGTCGCTCTACTCGACGGTGCACTACGACGAGGACGAGTTCTGGGAGCACTACAACGGCGACGCGTACCACGCGATCAAGAGCCGGTATGACCCTGCGCGACGGTTGCCGGGTCTCTACGAGAAGGTGGTGGGGGCTGGATGAGACGGGTGGCGGATCTCATCGGGATGGTGATCGGGGCGAACCCCCCGATCCGGGTCGTCGCGTACGACGGCAGCAAGGCCGGCCCCGACGACGCCGAGGTGGCGCTGCGCATCGAATCGCCGCGCGCGCTGGCCCGGCTGGCGTCCGCGCCGGGCACGCTCGGGCTGGCCCGCGCCTACGTGACCGGTGAGATCGAGGTCGAGGGCGACATCTACGCTGCGATCGACGCGCTGGCCGACGTCACGCTCAACTCGATTCCCCGGTCCGATCAGCTGCGGGTGGCCGCCCTGATGCTGCCGATCTGGCTCCGGCACCGGCCCGCCCCGCCCGATCTCGAGGCGCGCCCGCGGGGGCGCAAGCACTCCAAGTCGCGCGACAGCCAGGCCATCGCCCATCACTACGACGTGTCCAACACGTTCTACGAGTACGTGCTCGGACCGTCGATGACCTACACCTGCGCGTGCTACCCGACGGCCGGGTCGACGCTGGAGGAGGCGCAGACCGCCAAGCACGAGCTCGTCGCGCAGAAGCTCGCGCTGGCGCCGGGGATGCGGCTGCTCGACGTCGGCTGCGGCTGGGGCGGGATGGTCATGCACGCCGCCGCCGAGCACGGGGTCCGGGCGCTGGGCGTGACGCTCTCGCGCGGCCAGGCCGAATGGGCGCAGGCCGAGATCGAACGCCGTGGGCTGGAACGGCTGGCCGAGGTCCGGCACCTGGACTACCGCGACGTCGCCGAGACCGATTTCGACGCCGTCAGCTCGATCGGGCTCACCGAGCACATCGGACGGGAGAAGCTGCCGTCGTACTTCCGGTTCCTGCAGAGCAAGCTGCGCCCGGAGGGCCGGCTGCTCAACCATTGCATCACCCATCCGTGGACGGTGCGCCAGCGCAACGTCGACCCGTTCATCGGCCGGTACGTCTTCCCGGACGGCCAGCTGGTGTCGGTGGGTCATCTGGTCACGGTGATGAACGACGCCGGGTTGGAGATTCGCCACGAGGAGAACCTGCGCGAGCACTACGCCGCCACCCTGGCGGCCTGGGGCGCCAACCTGGAGGAGCGCTGGACGGCCGCGGTGGCCGAGGTCGGCATGGCCCGGGCGCGGGTCTGGCGGCTGTACATGGCGGCCAGCAGGCTGGGGTTCGAGCGCGACAACATCCAGCTCCACCAGATGCTGGGCGTCAAGCTCGGGGCGGCCGGCCGGTCGGGCTTCCCGCTGCGCGGCTGGTAGATCGCGGATGGGGCCGGACCGGCTGTCCGCACTTGACGCGTCTTTTCTGTACATGGAGCAGCCCACGACGGCGATGCACGTGGGCGGGGTGATGACGTTCCGTCCCCCGGAGGGCGGCGCGGGGTTCGATATCGACGCCTTCATCGAGCTCATCGGGCACCGGCTGGGGTTGGTCCCCCGCTACCGGCAGAAGGTGCGCGAGGTCCCGGGCCGGCTCGGGCCGCCGGTCTGGGTGGACGATCCGGCGTTCGACCTGAGCTACCACGTCCGCCGCTCCGCGCTGCCCGCGCCGGGGACCGACGAGGCCCTGCGCGAGCTCGCGGGCCGGGTGCTCGCCCGCAGGCTCGACCGGTCTCGCCCGCTGTGGGAGATCTACCTGGTGGAAGGGCTCTCCGACGACCGGCTGGCGATGATCACCAAGACCCACCACGCGATGGTCGACGGGCTGGCCTCGATGGACATCGGTGCCGTGCTGCTCGACCGGACCCCGCAACCCAGAAAGTCGCCCGCCGAGGACTGGCGGCCCGCCCCCGAGCCGTCCGGCCTGGATCTCGCCGCGGCGGCGGTGCTCGAAAACGTGCGCAGGCCGCGCGGCGCGCTCGACGCCGCCGCCAGGGCCGGCGCGGACCTCAAGCAGGCGGTCGCCGGGGTCGGACGAGTGGCGGGCGGGCTTCTCGACGCCGCCCGCAACGCCGCGCGCGGCGGCCCGCTGGCGCCGCTGAACCCGCCGATCGGCGAGCAGCGCCGCTTCGGGATGGCGCGGACGACGCTGGCCGACCACCGTGCCGTCCGCAAGGCACATTGCGGCACCGTCAACGACGTCGTCCTCGCCGTCGTCACCGGGGCGCTGCGGTACTGGCTGAGCACCCGCGGTGAACCGCTGGTCGAGGCCACCACGGTGCGGGCGATGGTCCCGGTCAGCACGCGCGCGCGCACCGGGTCGGCCGGGGGCAACCAGATCTCGGCCTACTTCGTCGACCTCCCCGTCGGCGAGCCGGATCCGGTGGCGCGGCTGTGCCGCATCGCCGCCGCGATGGGCGAGCAGAAGCGCGACGGCCGGGCGGCCGGGCCGACGGCGCTGGTCGGGCTGGCCGGGCTGGTCGCGCCTGCGGTGCACAACCTGGGCGCCCGGCTGACCAACGAGCTGTCGAGCCGGCTGTTCAACGTGCTGGTCACCCACGTCCCCGGCCCGCCGCGGCCGCTGTATGCGATGGGTGCGCGGATGGAGGATCTCTACCCGGTGGTGCCGCTGGCCAAGGGGCAGGCGGTGGCCATCGGGATCACCTCCTACGACGGCCGGATCTGCTACGGGCTCAACGCCGACCGGGACGCGATGCCCGACGTGGACGTGCTCGCCGGCGCGATGAACTCCTCATTGGCGGAGCTGCTCGAGCGCGTCTGAGCCGGCACAGCGACCCACGCTGATCCTGTTTGATGAGGCTTGCTTTACTTTTGGTATGCCTGCCTTGTCGATGCTCGTCCATGCCATCCCGCCGGTGCCCGATGTCCGCGACACGACACGCCGCGAGTTCTTCGCGTTGCTGGCGGCCGCCGGGCTGGTGACCGCGGGCTGCGGCGCCGAGACCGGTGCCGCCCCGCAACGGTCCACCCGCACCGTGGCCGGGGGCGCCGGCCCGGTCGAGGTGCCGGTTCGGCCGCAGCGGGTGGTGACCCTGGGGGAGGCGCTGACGGGACATCTCGCCTCGGTCGGGCTGTTGCCGGTGGGCGCGCAGGAGGGGATGGCGGCGTGGCTCGACGCGTACCGCTCGCTGCTGCCGCCGGAGGCGGACGTCGAGTCGATCGTCCCGGTCGGGGTGGCGGAGACGCCGAACCTCGAGCTGATCGCCCAGCTCGATCCCGAACTGATCCTGATCGAGCGCGACGCCATGGCCTTTCACGAGAAGCTGTCCCGGATCGCCCCCACGGTCGTGATCGACCGGCCGTCCAACGCCGACTGGCGCACCGCGTTCGATCAGGCCGTGGAGGCCGCCGACCGGGCCGACGAGGCCGCCGTCGTCCGCGACCGCTACCACCAGGCCGTCGCCCGGGTACCGGAAGCGGCCCGCCAGACCACGGTGACCTTCCTGCGCGGCCGGGGCGCGGACGGGTTCCGCATCGACGGCACCGGAGCCTTCGCCGGTGATGTCGCCGCCGAGGCCGGGTTCGCGGTGGACAACGGCGGCGCGGGCGGGAGGCCGTCGGAACACGGTTACGTGGCCTACAGCCTCGAGCAGCTGTCCGCGGTCACCGGCGACGTGATCGTCGTGCCCACCCGGCCGGGGGTGAGCGGCACCGAGGGGCTGGAGGACAGCCCGCTGTGGCCCGGCCTGCCGGCCGTGCGGTCGGGGCGCGTGCTGCGGTTGCCCAATGCGGTCTACAACGGCGGTACCTACGTCGCGGCCCAGCTGCTGGTGCAGGCCCTGTCCGAGGGCGTGCTCAGTCCGTCGAGCGGCTGAGCAGCGCGCCCAGCCGCTCGACGGAGTGCTCCCGCGGGACGAGGGGGCAGGTCGCGCAGTAGCGGGCGGGGCGCGTGACGGACTTGTAGCGCAGGCAGCACACGGACTTGCGCTTGAACAGCTCGGTGCGGCCGGCGTGCTCGACCTCCAGCCAGTCGACGTCGAGCCGAAGGGGGCGAACCGCGGCCCCGCCCAGCGTCGCCTCGGCCTCCGCGCGGGCCCGCTCGGCCGCCTCGGCGTGCTTCCCAACCTCCAGGAACCCGAGGGCGATCCGGTCGGCCAAGCCCTGCCACAACGCGCGTCTGCCGCGCCGCCCGAGCCGCGAGACCAGCTCGACGAAGGGCTCGAACAGGCGGTGGGAGTGCGCGACGAGGGCGCGCTGCAGATCGTCCACGCCCGCTACGACGGTGACGTCCGGTCGGGCGGCCGCCGGGTCATCGGAGAGGGCGAGCAGCGAGGCGTCCGCGATGGCCAGGTCCGGCGGTTCGGCCGGGCCGGCCGGGAACCGGAGGAGGATCCGCCCGGGCTCGAGGACCGGTAGCCGCCGCTCGGCGAACAGCATCGCGGCCAGCACACCGACCACGGGGCCGCCGACCCGGCCGACGAGGGTCTGGGCGGCGAGCGCTCGCCCGCCGCCCAGCGCGGCGTCCACCTCGGCGAGCAGACCCTCGACGGCGTGCTCGGTGAGCAGTTGTGAATACGTCAGCCAGCCCGGTCCGTGCGGCCGGCCGCACCGCACCGGCCAGAACGGGAGCGGACCCGCGGTCCTGGCAAGGCTGGGTGCGAGGGGGTGCTCTGCCATGGCCGGCGTGTGGCTCATTTTCAGAGCCTATCCAACTGAGGTAAGCCTGCGCTAAGCGGAGTGGGGCGTTACGGGCCGCGCGACACCTCCAGCAGATGGCGGTATCCGCTCGGGTCCACGCGCGCGTCGAGCAGGAACGGACCGCCGTCCACCCCGGCCAGCGCCGCGCGGACCCCCGCGAGGTCGTCGGCGACCGCGGCGGGCACGCCCATCGCCGTCGCGACGCCGGCGAAGTCGACTCGGCCGTACCGCACCGCACCCGTGCCGCCCTGCCCGGCCCGCTGCTTGACCTCGATGAGGCTGAGCGCGGCATCGTCGAACACCACGACGGTGACCGGCAGCGCGAGCCGGGCGAGTGTCTCCAGCTCGGCCAGCGCCATCCCCAGCCCGCCGTCCCCGACCAGGCAGAACCCCCGCCTTCCGGGGTGAGCCAGCGCCGCGCCGATCGCCGCGGGCAGCGCGTAGCCCATGGTGGCCAGCCCGTTGGAGATGAGCACCTGGTGTGGGCGGGTCGCCGGCCAGAACGGCATCGCGGCGAGCATGTGCGCGCCGGCGTCGACGGTGATCCGGGCGGCCCCCGCCACGTCCCGGACGGCGTGCGCGAGGTCGACAGGGTGAAGCCCGCCGCCGCGGGGACCGGCCGCGAGCTCCGCCAGCCGTGCCTCGCGGTGTCGCCGCCCGGCATCGGCGGACCACCGCGGATCGGTGGCGGCGAGCACGGCGGGCAGCGTCGTACCCGGCGGCCCGGCGACGACGGTCGGCTCGCCGTAGTACGCGCCGTCGCCGGCGGTGGGGGCGAGCAGCACGACCGGCGCCGCGTAGGGCCACGGGCCGGGCATCGGCTCGACGCCGTCCAATCCGACACCCACGACGAGATCGGCCTGCGCCAGCAGCGGCCGCTCCAACGCGGCATTGGTGAACAGCCCGGCGGCCTGCGGCCCGGTGGCGTCGACGGTGCCCAGTGCCTGGTAGGTGGTCAGCACCGGGACGCGAACCCGGTCGAGGGCGCGCCGCAGCACAGCGGCGCTCGGCGGCGCGGCGACCCCCAGCACCACCACCGGACGGCGCCGGCCCGCGGCGATCGCCGTCGCCCGGTGCAGCGCGGCGCCGTCGACGCCAGTGGGGGCGGCGGGCGCCGGTGGATTGTCCCCCGGCACGCCCGGATCGACGTCGAGCTGGACCGCCCCTGGGGGCGGACCGGCCGCGAGACGGGCCGCGGCGGCGACGGTCCCGGCCGGATCGCGATACCCCAGGACGCCGTTCCAGATGGTGAGCGGGGCCGCGACCGCCCGCTGGTCGAGTCGCTGATGCCCGACGCGAGTCCGCTGGTCCGCGGGCACGCAGTCACTGAGCAGCAGCAGCGGGGCCCGGTCGAGGGTGGCCTGCCCGAGCCCGTTGGCGGCGCTGGTCAGGCCCGGCCCCCGGGTGACCAGCGCGACGCCGACGGTGTGCGTGAGCAGCCCGAACACCCCGGCCGTCACGCATGCGGCCGACTCGGTGTGCGTCAGGGTGAAGTCGATGTCGCGCAGGGCGGCGACCTCGATCATCTCCAGGTTCGCCCCGCCTCCGGGTATCCCGAACAACCTGCGCACCCCGACGCCGGCCAGGCCGCGACCCTGCGGACCGAACGGGTGGGCCGAGGCCGACATGTTCTCTACGCTAACCGCCATGACGATCAGCGTTGCTCGTTTCCTGGATGTTGCCGACGGGGTGCAGCCCGGCCAGTTCACCCTCGGCGGCCATGACACGGTCTCGGCGCTGTCGGGCCTGGACCCCATCTACACGCAGTTGCTCGAGGACCCCCGGGTCGTCGCCCAGCTCGACCGGATCTGGACCAAGTACACCGGCAACCCACCGCCCTACGGCCTGCGCGACCCCTCGATCGACGAGCGCCGGGTGCTGTTCGAGATGGGGGTCGACCGGGTCGCGACCTTCGGACGGCCCTGAGCCGTTGCCCGCCGTGCCGACCGTCGCGGTGGTCGGCGGATCCCTGGGCGGGCTCACCGCCGCCCTGGTCCTCACCGACATCGGCTGCGACGTCACCGTGCTCGAACGCTCGTCCGCGAGACTGGAGGCCCGCGGGGCGGGCATCGCCGTTCTCGACGAGACGATGCGCTGGTTCGCCGAGAAGACCGAGATCGACCCGGGCTCGCTGTGCAGCGCGACGTCGTTCATCCGGTTCCTCGACGCCGGCGGCGGGCTGGTGCACGAACGCGCGCACGGCTACCGGTTCTCCTCGTGGAACACCATCTACCGGGCCCTGCTGGCGCAGCTGCCTGCCGAGCGCTACGAGCTGGGCCGCGAGGTCGGGTCGATCTCGTCGCGGGCCGGTGACGTCGAGGTGGTGCTGGCGCGCGGGCAGCGACGACGCGTGGAGCTGGTGGTGGCCGCCGATGGGGTCGCCTCGGGTACCCGGGCGGCGCTGCTCCCGCAGGTCGCCCCCTCCTACTCCGGATATGTCGCCTGGCGCGGAACCATGCCGGAGTCGGCGCTGCGTCCGGCGACGTTCGCGGCGCTCGCGGACGCCATCACCTACCAGGTGCTGCCCGGCAGCCACGTCCTCGTCTACCCGATCCCCGGGCCGTCCGGGGCGCTGGCCGCGGGCGAGCGGCTGATGAACTTCGTCTGGTACCGCAACGTCGCCGCGGGTCCGGCGTTCACGGACCTCATGACCGGACGGGACGGCCGGTCGCATCCGGTCTCGCTGCCGCCGGGCGCGACGCGCGAGAAGCACGTCGAACGGCTGCGCTCCGACGCGGCGGACCTGCTCGCGCCGGTGCTCGCCGAGGCGGTGCTCGGGGTGGCCGAACCGTTCGTCCAGGCCGTGTTCGACGTCGAGGTGCCCCGGATGGCGTTCGGCCGGATCTGTCTCGTCGGCGACGCGGCGTTCGCCATCCGTCCGCATGCGGCCGCCGGCACCGCGAAGGCTGCCGCTGACGGGTGGGAGCTCGCCGCCCAGCTCGTCGCCCACGGTGGGGCGGTGGAACCCGCACTGGCGGAGTGGGAGCGCCGGCAGCTCGCGCTCGGGCGGACCGTGCTGGAGCGCAGCCGCCGGATCGGGGACGCCTCGCAGCGGCATGCCACGTTCACCCCCGGCGACCCGGTGTTGATTTTCGGACTGCGCGGGCCCGGCCGCTGACAAGATCGGCATTTGGGCGGCCGCAACCGTGCGGATCGCGGCTCCCGGCTCCGAAACGCCGATCTCCACCTCGCCGCTGGTGCGGTACGCCGTGCTCGGCAACCATCAGAGGGCGGGCCTTCGACCGGTACGTCGACACGCGCTCGCCGCAGGTCGATCCTTGGCCGGCACGGATCGGCGCGGGTCTCGGGAGGACCGATGCGACTGCTGGTGGTCGAGGACGAGACGGTGATGGCTGCGGGGTTGCGGTCCGGCCTGGAAGCCGAGGGCTTCACCGTCGACGTGGCGGCGGACGGGATCGACGGACTGTGGCTCGCCGGCGAGCATTCCTACGATGCGATCGTGCTGGATCTGATGCTGCCCGGCCTGGACGGTCACTCGGTGTGCCGGGAGCTGCGCGCGGCGCAGAACTGGACCCCGGTCCTGGTGCTCACCGCACGCGATGACGAGCGCGACGAGGTCGGTGCGCTGGACATCGGTGCCGACGACTATCTGACCAAGCCGTTCTCCTATGCGGTGCTGCTGGCCCGGTTGCGCTCGCTGCTGCGCCGGGGGGCCACCGAGCGGCCCGCCGTGCTGGAGGCGGGCGACCTGCGGCTGGACCCCGCGACCAAACAGGTCTGGCGGGGGGCGAACGAGGTGGCGCTGACCGCCCGCGAGCTGGCGCTGCTGGAGTTCCTGCTGCGCCGCCGCGGGCAGGTCGTCTCCAAGCGGCAGGTTCTCGACCACGTGTGGGGGGAGGATTTCGAGGGCGACCCGAACATCGTCGAGGTCTACGTCCGGCACCTGCGCAACAAGCTCGACCGGCCGTTCGACCGAGAGACGATCCGGACGGTCCGCGGCGCCGGCTACCGGGTCGAGCCCGATGCCGAATGAGGCCCGACGCCGGCCGCGGGCGGGGGCCCGCTCGGTCCGGGTGCGCACCGCCCTCGCCGCCGTCGCCGTCGTGGCGCTGGCGACCTCGGTGGGCGCGTTGCTGCTGCTCACCGTGCTGCGTGAGCTGCTGACCGACGAGCTCGCCGCCGCCGCCCGCAGCCGTGCGCTGCAGATCGACGCGTCCCTGCGCACCAGCCCGGTGCGGCCGGTGCTTGCGGTGGGTGACCTCGAGGACGACGTCGCCCAGCTCGTCAGCTCGGACGGCACGGTGCTGGCGGCGAGCCCGAACGCCGCGGGTCGTCCCCCGCTCGTGTGGCCGGCACCGGACGACCCGGTCGAGATCATCGGCCCGGTCGACGCCGAGCGACTGCTCGTCGTGTCGCACTGGATGGACGGTGAGGTCGTGCTCGTCGCGCGCACCGTCGATGTACGGGACGACGCGCTGCGGTTCGTCGCCGACCTGCTCCTGATCGGATTGCCGCTGCTGCTGCTCATCGTCGCGGTGTTGGCCTGGGTTCTGGTCGGCCGGGCGCTGCGGCCGGTGGAGGGGATTCGCCGGGAGGTCGACGAGATCTCCTCGACGGCCCTGCATCGCCGGGTTCCCGAATCCCCGGGAGCCGACGAGATCGCCCTGCTGGCGCGCACCATGAACCGGATGCTCGACCGGCTGGAACGCTCTCAGCAGCGGCAGCGCCGGTTCGCCTCCGACGCCTCGCACGAGCTCCGATCCCCGGTCGCGGCGATCCGGCAGTCCGCCGAGGTCGCGCTGGCCCATCCGGACCGCACCAGCGTGCTCGAGCTGGCCCGCACCGTCCTGGACGAGAATCTACGGGTGCAGCGTCTGGTCGAGGACCTGTTGCTACTGGCCCGGGTGGACGAGCACAGCTTGCGGTTGCGGACCGTCCCGCTCGATCTCGACGACCTGGTGTTCGCCGAGGCCGAGCGGCTTTGCGAGATCAGTGGCCTGCGGGTGGACACCACCGGGGTGTCTGCGGGCCGGGTCCGCGGCGACGCCGACGGGCTGCGCCGGGTACTTGCGAACCTGGGAGACAACGCCGCCCGGCACGCCCGGTCCAGGGTCGCCTTCACGCTCGCCGAAACCGCGGCCGGGGTGGTCCTCACCGTCGACGACGACGGGCCGGGCATCCCCCCGGCCGAGCGGGAGCGGGTGCTGGAGCGGTTTGTTCGGCTCGACGACGCCCGGGCCCGCGACGCCGGGGGCAGCGGGCTCGGGCTGGCCATCGTGAGCGAGCTGGTCACCGCCCACGGCGGCAGTCTGATGATCTCCGGCAGCCGGGATGGTGGCGCCCGTCTGCGGCTGACCTTCCCGCCGGTGACTGCCGACGCGCCGCCGTCGAGGTCACCGGCGGACCGGGGCTGAGATCAGCGGCGTTCAGGGACCGTTCAGCGCCGATCGGGCACCATGCGGGGGATCCGCGGAAAGGAACGAGCGTGCGCAAGCTGATCTGGATCGGCGGTGCCGCGGTGGCGTTGGCAGTGGCGGTCGCGGTCGGCACCGGGACCGCCGCCGGGCTGACCGCAGCTCCGGCCACGGTAGCAGTGCAGGACACCGACGACGGTCCGGAGACCTCCGACGCTCCGCTGACCGGCCGTGACCTGGAGCGGGCGACCCAGGCCGCGCTGGCCCACACCGGTGGCGGCACCGTGACCGAGACCGAGGCCGGTGACGACGGTGCGGCCTACGGCGTCGAGATCCGCACCCCCGATGGCCGGCACGTCGAGGTCAATCTGGACGGCAACTTCGCGGTGACCGGTCAGGAAGCCGACGACAACGACAACGACTGAGCCAGGCCAACCCCGGCCGCCGACCCCCGTCAACCCTCGGACCCGGCGTTGATCAGCGCCACCGCCCCGAGCTGCGAGCTGACCTCCAGCTTGGCCAGGATCGCCCGGATCTGGCTGCGCACCGTGGTGACCGAGACGACGGACTCCTCGGCGATCTCGGCGGCCCGGCGCCCCTCGGCCAGTCGCTGGAGCACGAGTCGCTCGCGGGCGGTCAGCCGGGCGAGCAGCGCGGCCCGCCGGGCGGCCCCGGCTCGTTCCCTGCGGTCGAGCCCCAGCCACGTCTGGCGCTCCTGCTCGGTCATGACCGGCGTCCCGGCCACGGCCCGCAGCACGGTCTCGAACAGGGTGGCGAACGAGGCGGACTTCGGGACCTGGCCGATCGCTCCGGCGGCGATCGCCGCCGCGACCTGCGCGAGCCGCCGCTCCGCGCTGACCACGAGGACGGCCCAACCCGCGGCCCGCAGCATCGCGATCGCGTCGACGCCATCGATCGGGACGCCGTGCGGGCCCCGGCCGAGTTCGAGGTCGAGCAGCACAAGACCCGGCGGGTGGGCGGCGGCCTCGCGGACGATGCCGGGCACCGTGGTCTCGGTGCAGCAGTGGGCGTCGATGTGCTGGGCGCGCAGGGTGGCGACCAGCACCTCCCGGACCAGCTCGTGATCGTCCACCACGAGCACCACGGGGTACGCCGGCCCCGTCATCGCGATCCCCGTTCGCTGGGCCGGGTCCCGCGCGGCCCGTCGGTCCACGGCGGTGGCTGCCCGGTCCGACCCCGGGCCTCGCCGGACGCCGTCAGGACCTGGCGGCGGGCCACCGGCGGCGGCACTCGTGGCAGCTCGACGATCACCGCGCAGCCACCGAGACCTCCGCGCCCCAGCACCCGCAGGCTGCCGCCGACGCTGTCGAGCAACTCCCGGCTGACGAACAGCCCGAGGCCGTGCCCGTCACTCGCCGCGCCGCGCACGCCCCGTCCGAGCACCAGCCGCTCCTGGCCCCGGGTGAGGCCGGGGCCGTCGTCGCAGACCTCGACCTGAATCCGGCTGCCCACCGCGGCGGCGCGGACCCGGACCGCGGCGCCGGGCGCGTGCTGGGCACTGTTGCTCAGCAGGTTGCCGATCACCTGGGTGAGCACGTCGGGCGATCCGGTGGTGCGCAATCCGGGCCGGCTGTCCAGCTCGATGCGCGCGCCTGCGGCCTGGCGCAGCCGGACGACGTCGTCGAGCACCGGGGTGATCTCGTAGCCCCGCTGGTCCGGGACGTGCGCGGCGCCGCCGGGCTGGTCGCCCTCCAGGATCGCGGCCAGCCGGGAGAGCTCGTGCAGCACCGCGAAGCGCAGGTGTTCCTGCTCGGCGTCCCCGCGGCCCGCGCTGAGCAGCTGGGTGATCCCGGTCAGCCCGGTCAACCCGTTGCGCAGCTCGTGGTCGCGCTCGGCGACCCGGGCGCTCGCCCGCTCCATATGCGCGGCCGCGACCCGCAGCTCCTCCTGCTCGTCGCGGACCGCGTCGACCTCGCCGCGGACGAGCCGGAGGGTGCCGACGAGCACGGTCAGCATGCCGACCAGCCCGATCGCGCCGAACACCAGGTCGGGTTCGGTCTGCTCGACGCCGGTCCCGACCTGGTAGAGGTGCGCCACCCCGACCATCAGCAGGCCAAGGCTCATCCACCACACCGTCGGGTCCCGCCGGAGCACCCCGCCGAGCACCAGCCAGGTGCTGGTCACCATCCAGGCGAGGATCACCACGACGCTCAGCACCACGGGCTGGGTGAGCGGGGTGAACACCCCCGGGAGGGCCACCGCGCCGTGCGCGGCGCCGATCGACGCCAGCACACCGGTCGCGGCGGCGAGCCACGGCGCCCAGTGCCCGAGCCGCACCGGCGGCCGCACGGCGATCAGCAGCACGACCAGCACGACAGCGAACGCCGCCATCCGCGCCGCGATGACGATGGGGGCGCCTTTCAGGGGCTCCGGCCACAGGGTGGTGCTGGGCACGACGGCGAAGGTGTAGAGGGCGAGCGCCGCGGCGATCCAGCTCGGCCGGACGTCCCCGAAGAGCCGTCCGGAGACGTCCCCGAGCAGCGCGGTGGCCGAGCCGAGCCCAACCGTGCCGAGGATCAGCAGATTCAGCGCGTCGTCCTGCCCGACGGCCCCGTTCGCCGATTCCAGCAGGGCGAGCCCGACCATGGCCAGCCCGATGAGATACACCCCGATCAGGTCGCGGACCCCCGCGACGAGTCGACCGCGCGGATGGCTCGAGGCCGGCACCGCACGCCCATGGTGTCCCATCCCGCTCGCCCCCTCGGCTGGTGGGAGGACTGTGCTGGGCCTTGCAGGGGATGTTCGCCGCACGGACCGGCGGCGTTACCGCTGAACGGGCGATTTCCTCCGACCGGCCGCGCGGGCCGGGCCGGAAAAATCCCATAAATTGACGATGCCCGTCCCGGGGTGCCGACCCCAGGCTGAGCGGTCGGTGGCTGAACGTTCGCTGAACGAGCCGTGAGACATCCCGAGACGAGGCGGCCAGCCATGCTCCGCTGGGCGGTCCAGACCAGTATCACGTTCCGTCTGCTCATCGTGGCGCTGGCCGCGGGGGTGCTGGCCCTGGGTGTGATCCAGTTCCAGAACACCCGGATGAACGCGCTCCCCGAGTTCAGCCCGCCCTACGTCGAGGTCCAGACCGAGGCGCTCGGGCTCTCCGCCGAGGAGGTCGAGCAGCTGATCACGGTCCCGCTCGAGCAGGACCTGTTCAACAGCGTCGCCTTCCTCGACGAGATCCGGTCCGACTCGGTGCCCGGGCTGTCGTCGATCGTGATGATCTTCGAGCCGGGCACCGACCTCTATCGGGCGCGTCAGCTGGTGTCGGAGCGGCTGACGCAGACGGCCGCGTTGCCGAACGTGTCCAAGTCACCGGTCATGCTCGAGCCGGTCTCGTCGGCCAGCCGCGCGCTGGTCCTCGGGATGTCCTCGCAGCAGCTCTCGCTCATCGAGCAGTCGGTCCTCGCGCGCTGGACCATCAAGCCGCGCCTGCTCGGCGTCCCCGGCGTGTCCAACGTGTCGGTCTTCGGCCAGCGGGAGCGGCAGCTGCAGGTGCAGGTCGACCCGGCCGAGCTGGAGGCCAAGGGCGTCGGCCTGCAGGACGTCATCAGCACGACCGGCAACGCGACCTGGGCCTCGCCGCTGACCTTCCTGGAGGCCTCGACCCCGGGCACCGGCGGGTTCATCGACACCCCCAACCAGCGGCTGTCGGTGCAGAACGTCTCGCCGATCGTGGACGCCAGGAGCCTCGCCCAGGTCGCTGTCGAGGGGCACCCCGGGCTGCGCCTCGGGGATGTGGCCACGGTCGTCGAGGACCACCAGCTGCTCATCGGTGACGGCATCGTGGGCGATACCAGCGGCCTGATGATCGTCATCGAGAAGTTCCCGGACGCCAATACGGTCGAGGTCACCCGGGGCGTCGAGGCCGCGCTGCGGGAACTCGCTCCCGGCCTCGGGGACGTGCGGATCGACGCGACCGTGTACCGGCCGGCCAGCTTCGTCGAGACCGCGATGCGCAACCTGGGCCTGACCCTGCTCATCGGGGTGGCGCTGGCGCTGCTGCTGATCGGACTGTTCCTGTTCTCCTGGCGTACCGCGGTGATCGCGATCGTGACCATTCCGCTGGCGGTCGCCACCGCGGTGGTGGTGCTCGACCTGTTCGGCGTCACGATGAACCTGCTCGTGGTGCTCGGCCTGGTCGCCGCGCTGGTCGTGGTCATCGACGACGCCGTCCGCGACCCGGAGGCGATCGCCGGCCGGCTGGCCGACCGGCGGACCGACGGTGCGGCCAACGGGAGCCGCACGGCCGCGATCGTCCGGGGCGCGTTCTCGATGCGCCGGCCGGCGATCTACGCCACGCTGATCGTCGCGCTGGCCGTGGTGCCGGTGTTCTTCGTCCCCGGCTCCCCGGGTGCCTTCGTCGCCCCGCTGGCCGTCGCGTACCTGATCGGGCTGGCGTCCGCGATGCTGGTCGCGCTGCTGGTGATCCCGGCGCTGGCCTCGTTCCTGGCGGCCCGCGGCGGCGCGCACCGGGAGGCCCCGGTGGTGCGCCGGCTGCAGCGCGGCTACGACCGGCTCGGCGGCCGCGCCGTGCCGCGGGCCCGCTCCGCCCTGGTGGCCGCGATCGTCGTGGTGGTGACCGGCGCGGCCATGCTGCCGCTGCTGTCCACCTCGCTGATGCCGACCCTGCGGGAGTCCGACCTGCTCATCACCTTCGACGGGTCGGCGGGGGTGTCGCGGCCGGAAATGGCCCGGGTCACCGCGGCGGCCGGCGCCGAGCTGCGCGCACTGCCCGGCGTCGACCAGGTCGGGGCCCACGTCGGGCGGGCCCTGCAGTCCGACCAGGTCGCCGACGTCGACGCGGGCGAGATCTGGGTGCATCTCGACCCGGCGGCGGACCACGACGCCACCGTCGCCGCGGTCCAGGAGATCGTGAGCGGCTACCCCGGGCTGGAACGCGCGGTCCAGACCTACCTCGGGGAGCAGAGCGGGACGGTGCTGTCCAGCCCCGACTCCGAGCTGGTCGTGCGCGTGTACGGCGAGGACTCCGCGGTCCTGAACACCAAGGCCGATGAAGTGGTGACGCTGCTGTCCGGCGTCGACGGCCTGCAGAACGCCACCGTCCAGCGGGCGCCGCTGCGGCCGACCCTGCAGGTCGAGGTCGACCTGGCCAAGGCCCAGCAGTTCAACATCAAGCCCGGGGATGTGCGGCGCACCATCGCCACGCTGCTGGCCGGCCTCGAGGCCGGCAGTGTGTTCGAGGAGCAGAAGGTCTTCGAGGTCATCGTCTGGGGCACCCCCGAGCTGCGCCACAGCCTCGCCAGCGTGCAGAACCTGCTCGTCGACCGGCCCGACGGCGCCGGGCAGGTCCGGGTCGGGGACGTGGCGAACGTCCGGATCGTCCCGGCCGCCGCGGTGATCCACCGCGACTCGTCGTCCCGCTTCCTCGACGTCACCGCGACCGTCGCCGGGCGCAGCTACGGCGCGGTCGAGGCCGAGGTGCGGGAGAAGCTGAGCGCGGTGGCGTTCCCGTTCGAGCACCGGGCCGAGATCGTCGGTGACTACGCGGCGCGGCAGGCGGCGATGTGGCAGATCATCGGGGTGGCCGCCGTCGCGCTGGTCCTGATCTACCTGCTGCTGCAGGCCGCGACGCGCAGCTGGTGGCTGGCACTGGTCTTCCTCGCGACCCTCCCGGTCGCGCTGGCCGGCGGCGCGATCGCCACGGCGATCGGCGGCGGTGTCGTCTCGCTCGGGACGCTGATGGGCCTGCTCACCATCGCGGCGCTCAGCCTGAAACTGACGCTCTCGCTGACCGGCGAGTTCCAGGAGCTGCGGGCCGCGGGCGAGGAGGCCGGACCGCAGCTGGTACGCCGGGTGGTGCGCGAACGCCTCGGCCCGATCGTGACCAGCACGATCGCGATCGCGCTGGCCGTGCTGCCGATCGTGATCGCCGGTCCGGTCGCCGGGCTGGAGCTGCTGCACCCGATGGCCGTCACGGTGCTCGGCGGATTGGTCACCACCACCCTGCTGGTCCTGTGGGTGATCCCGGGGCTGTACGCGGCCCGGGCCGGGCGACAGGAGGAGGACCTCGAGCTCACGACGCCGGCGGTTCGCGGCGGCGAGGACACCGGCGAGGAGCTCGTGGCCGGCGGGACCAGGACATGAGCACAGGTGCCGGCGACGCAGAGGAGCAGGAGAATGCACCGCACAACCCGTTGGATCGCGGCTGCCGCGGTCGTCGTGGGCGCCGCCCTGCCGATCGCGGCCTGCGGCCAGTCCGAGGCGACCACCGCGAAGGCCCCGGAGCCGGCGAAGGTCGAGCCGATCGGCGACACCGGCGTCAAACGGATCACCCTGACCGACAAGGCGGTCGAGCGCCTGGCCATCGAGACCTTCCCGGTGACCGAGCACGACGGCCGGCTGGTGATGCCGCACGCGGCGCTGCTCTACCTGCCGGACGGCACGACGTTCGCCTACACCAACCCGGAGGGCCACAGCTACGTCCGGGCGCCGGTGACCGTCGAGAGCATCCGCGGCGAGCAGGCCGTGCTCACCTCGGGCCCGGCGGCCGGCACCGCCGTGGTGACCGCCGGCGGGGCCGAGCTGTGGGGCGCCGAGTTCGGCATCAAGTAACGGTTCGAACGGCCGGTAGGGAAGAAGTCCTGCCATGATGCGCTGGATCGTCGGGACGAGCCTGAAGCTCCGCTTCCTGGTGGTGGCCGGGGCCGTGGTGATGATGTTCTTCGGCGTGCTGCTGCTGCCGAAGACGCCCGTCGACGCGTTCCCGGAGTTCGCGCCGCCCCGCGCCGAGATCCAGGTGCCGTGCCTGGGCCTGTCCGCGACCGAGGTTGAGGAGCTGGTCACGGTCCCGATGGAGCAGGCCCTGGCCGGCATCCCCGGCCTCGACGTGATGCGGTCGAAGTCGGTGACCGACCTGGCTCAGCTCGACCTGCGCTTCGAGCGGGGCACCGACCTGCTGCGGGCCCGGCAGCTCGTCGCCGAACGGGTCCAGCTGGTCTCGCCGAGCCTGCCGAGGTGGGCCTCACCCCCGTTCATGATCCAGCCGCTGTCCTCGACCAGCCGGGCGATGAAGATCGGACTCTCGTCGGACACGAAGTCCGTCATCGAGATGTCGATGACCGCCTACTGGACGATCCGGTCGCGGCTGCTGAAGGTGCCGGGCGTCGCCAACACCACCATCTATGGCGAGCGGCTGCAGATGTACCAGGTGCAGACCGACCCGAACCGGATGGCGGCCAACCAGGTCTCGCTCAACCAGGTGATGCTCGCGACCGCCGACGCGGTCGACGCCGGCCTGCTGCAGTTCTCCGAAGGCGGCTTCATCGGCACCGGCGGGTTCGTCGAGACGCCCAACCAGCGGCTCGCCGTGCAGCACGTGCTGCCCATCGTGACCCCCGAGGACCTCGCCCAGGTCCCGCTCGCCCAGCGGGACGGGCGCACGCTGCGGCTGGCCGACGTGGCCAACGTGGTCGAGGACCACCAGCCGCTGATCGGCGACGCGGTGATCAACGACGGTCCTGGGCTGATGCTCATCGTGGAGAAGTTCCCGTGGGCCAACACCGTCGACGTCACCGAGGGCGTCGAGGCCGCGATCGACGAGCTGCGGCCGGGGCTGACCGGGATCGAGATCGACACCACCATCTTCCGGCCGGCCACCTTCATCACCCAGGCCATCGACAACCTCACCCTCGCGCTGCTGATCGGCTGCCTGCTGGTCATCCTGATCATCGGCGCGTTCCTCTTCGAATGGCGCAGCGCGCTGATCAGCGTGATCGCCATCCCGATCTCGCTGGTCGCCGCGGGACTGGTGCTCTACTGGACCGGCGCCGTGGTCAACACGATGATCCTGGCCGGGCTGGTGGTCGCGGTCGGCGTGGTGGTCGACGACGCGATCATCGACGTGGAGAACATCCTGCGCCGGCTGCGCCAGCACCGTTCGCAGGGCGGGGACACGAGGCCGCGGTCGACGGCGCGGGTCATCCTGGAGGCCTCGCTGGAGGTTCGCGGAGCGATCTTCTACGCGACGGTCATCACGCTGGTCGCGGTCATGCCGGTGTTCTTCATCGGGGGGCTGTCCGGCTCGTTCTTCCGGCCGCTGATCGGGGCCTACGCGCTCGCCGTCGGCGCCTCGCTGCTCGTCGCGCTCACGCTGACCCCTGCGCTGGCGCTGATCCTGCTGCGGGGTGCCCCCCTGGACCGCCGCGAGTCGCCGGTGATGCGGGGACTGCGGCGTGGCTACACCGCCGTGCTGTCCCGGACGGTGCGCAGCCCGAAGCCGACCTACGCGCTGGTCGGGGTGATCGTCGCACTCGGCCTCGCGGTGTTCCCCCTGCTCGGCCAGTCGCTGCTGCCGTCGTTCAAGGAGCGCGACTTCCTCATGCACTGGCTGTTGCGCCCCGGCTCCGGGCACACCGAGATGATCCGGGTCACCGAGGCGGCGAGCCGGGAGCTGCGGGCGATCCCCGGGGTGCGCAACTTCGGCGCGCACGTCGGGCAGGCGCTGCTGGCCGACGAGCCCTACGGCATCGACTTCACCGAGAACTGGATCAGCATCGACCCGAACGTGGACTACGACGCCACGCTCGCGAAGATCCAGGAGGTCGTCGACGGCTATCCGGGCCTGCAGCGCGACGTGCAGACCTACCTCAAGGAACGGGTCAAGGAGGTGCTCACCGGCTCCAGCGACTCGATCGTCGTGCGGATCTACGGGCCGAAGCTCCCTGAGCTGCGCGCCAAGGCCGAGGAGGTCAGGAAGGCCATGGCGGAGGTCGACGGGACCGTCGACCTCAAGGTCGAGCGGCTGGTGGACATCCCGCAGATCCAGGTCAGCGTCGATCTGGCGGCCGCCCAGCGGTACGGCCTCAAGCCCGGCGACGTCCGGCGGGCCAGCGCCACGGTCCTGTCCGGTGAGGAGGTCGGCGACATCTTCCGCGGTGGCCGGACCTACGACGTGCAGGTGTGGACCACGCCGGCCACCCGGAACAACCTCGACGACATCCGCGCCATGCCGATCGACACGCCGAGCGGCGAGAAGATCCGGCTGGACCAGGTCGCGGCGCTGGAGATCGTGCCGACGCCGAACCACGTCGACCACTACGACACCTATCGGAAGATCGACGTGACCGCGAACGTGAAGGGACGCGACCTCGGTTCGGTGGCCCGCGAGGTCGCGGACGAGGTCGCGAACATCCCGTTCGCGCAGGAGTACCGCCCGGAGGTCCTGGGCGAGTACGCCGAGCGGCAGGCGGCGTCGGCCCGGCTGAACGTGCTGGCGATCGTGGCCGCGGTGGTGATCTTCGTCCTGCTGGTCACCTCGTTCCGCAGCACCCGGCTGGCCGTGCTCTCCTTCGTGACGCTGCCCTCGGCCATGGTCGGCGGGGTGCTCGCGGCCTGGCTGGGGGGTGGGGTGCTCTCGCTGGGATCGCTGATCGGGTTCCTCGCGGTGTTCGGGATCGCGGCCCGCAACGGGATCATGCTGATCAGTCACTATCAGCACCTCGAACGGTACGAGGGCGTGTCGTTCGGCCGGGAACTGGTGATCAGGGGGGCCCGGGAACGGCTCGCGCCGATCCTGATGACCACCCTGGCCACCGCGCTGGCCCTGGTTCCGCTGGTGGTCGCGGGCTCGGTCCCGGGCAACGAGATCGAGCACCCGATGGCCACCGTGATCCTGGGCGGCCTGGTCACCTCGACGCTGCTGAACCTGTTCGTGGTGCCCTCGCTGTATCTGCGCTTCGGCGGCCGGAAGCGCCCGGCAGCCGGCGCGGACCAGGCTCCGCCGACCCCGGCGGGTGCCGGCTGAGCGAGGTCTCCGGCGAGGCGCCGGAGCCGGCACCGGTTTACTGAATTTTGGCGATGAGGCCGCCCCGGCGTCTGCCGCAGAGTCGTGCCGGACAGCGGCCGGACGGAGGTGGCCCGGATGGGCGGGCGGCGCGGTGCGACGGTGGCCCTGGGGTTGGTGCTGGTGGGCACGATCGCCGGATGCGGCGGCGGTGCGTCCCCACCCGCCGCGGCCCCGCCCCCGCCGCCCCCGGCGGCCCAGCCCACCGTCACCCCACACGCGACCGCGCCACCGCTCGCCGAGACGATCGACTGGCCGAACCAGCTGGAGAACTTCGAGGCCGCGACGTTCTCGAACCCGACGCGCATCGACAACACGTGGTACCCGCTCAAGCCCGGCACCCAGTTCGTCTACGAGGGCTTCAGCGATCTGCAGGGCGAGCGGGTCGAGCACCGGTTCGTGCAGACCGTCACCGACCTGACGAAGCCGATCAACGGGGTGCGGTCGGTGGTGGTGTGGGACCAGGACTTCCAGGGCGGCGAGCTGGCCGAGGCCGAGATCGCCTTCAACGCCCAGTCCGACGCGGGCGACGTCTGGCGGCTGGGAGAGTACCCCCAGGTGTACGAGGGCGGTCAGATCGTCGAGACCCCGACCTGGATCGCCGGCATCGCCGGGGCCCGTGCCGGCATCACGATCAAGAAGGAGCCGCAGCTCGGCGGGCCGAGCTACTCGCAGGGATGGTCGCCCACGGTGCCGTGGACCGACCGGGCGCGGGTCGCGCAGGTGGGCGTCACGGACTGTGTTCCGCAGGGCTGTTACCAGAACGGCATCGTCACCGAGGAGTTCAACCGCGAGGAGTCGGGCGCCATCCAGCTCAAGTACTACGCCCCCGGGGTGGGCAACACCCGGGTCGACTTCACCGGCACGGACGCCACCCGCGAGCAACTGGAGCTGATCAAGGTCGTCCAGCTCGACCCGGCGGGGCTCGCCGAGGCCCGGGCGCAGGCGCTGGAGCTGGAGAAGAGCGGCTACGAACGCAGCCGGGCCGTCTACGCGCTGACCACGCCGATCGAGCAGCCCCCCGCGGGCGGCTGAGCTCCCGCGGGCGTCCAGGAGAGCTCATGCGGAGAAGGGTCTGGATTCCCGTCGTGATCGTCGTCGGGGTGGCGGTCGTCGCGGTCGCCGGCTGGATCGGCTGGCAGTACCTGCGCGGGTCGGGGTTCACCGACGAGTTCCCGGTGGACCGCGGGGCGCTCGCGCCCACTGGCCGCAACCCCTACTTCGTCCTGGAACCGGGCTACCAGCTCGCCTTCGAGGGCGGTGGCGCACAGCTGGTCATCACGGTCCTGGACGAGACCGAGCCGGTCGACGGGGTGACGACCAGGGTGGTCGAGGAACGCGAGACCGCGGGTGGGGCACTCGTGGAGCTTTCGCGGAACTTCTTCGCCATCGATCCCCGCACCCGGGACGTGTACTACTTCGGCGAGGACGTCGACGACTACTCCGGTGGCCGGGTCGTCGGCCACCAGGGTTCCTGGCGCTCCGGGGTCGGGGGCGCCCGGTTCGGCCTGATGATGCCTGGCAGGCCGCGGGTGGGGATGAGGCACTACCAGGAGATCGCCCCCGACGTGGCACTGGACCGGGCCGAGATCCTCAGCACGGCCGACACGGTGACCGTGCCGGCGGGCGCGCTCACCGGGGTGGTGAGGGTACAGGAGACCACTCCGCTCGAACCGCTCACGAGCGGAAGCAAGCACTACGCGCCCGGGATCGGCCTGGTCCGCGACGGCGGGCTCGCGCTGGTCCGGTACGGCCCGGCCGGGTGAGCGCAGAGGGGATGCCCGATGACCCTGACCCGCAGAAAGCTCGCCATGGTCGTGCTCGCCGCCGTGGTGGTGTCGTCCCTGGCCACCGCGTTGGCCGCCACGCTGATCCGGTCACCGGCCGAGGTCGCGGCCAGGGCCGCGCCCCCGGTGCCGACGCCGATCCTCGTGCCGGTCGAGCAGCGAGTGATCACCACCAAGGTGCTCAGCCGCGGGACCGGGCGGTTCGGCTCTCCCCAGGAGCTGACCGTCAGCCGGTCGGCGCTCAAGACCGGGCCTCAGGTGGTCACGCAGCTACCGGAGCCCGGCGCCGAGCTCGCCGAGGGTGCGGTGGTGATGACGGTGTCGGGTCGCCCGGTGTTCCTGCTCGGCGGCGCCCAGCCCGCCTACCGCGACCTCGGGCCGGGGGTGCGGGGTCAGGACGTCGAGCAGCTGGAGATCGCGCTGCGCCGACTCGGTCTGGGCCCCGGCCAGGTCGACGGCCTCTACGACCAGGCCACCGGGCAGGCGATCAGCGCGCTGTTCCGGCGCGCCGGCTTCGCGCCGATGGTGGCGACCGATGCTCAGCTGGACGCGGTCCGGCCGGTGGAGGCGACCCTTGTCGCCGGGAGCCGCGCGTCCGGTGGCGTGCAGCTCGCCGCCGACGAGGCGGTCTTCGTGCCGACGCTGCCCGTCCGGGTGTCCGAGGTGAAGGCCACCCTGGGCGGCGAGCCCACGGGCGCCCTGCTGACCGTGACCGACTCGCGGGTCACCGTCGACGGCTCGCTGACCCTCGACGAGGCCCGGCTGGTCAGGCCCGGCATGGAGGTCGCCATCGACGAGCCGACGCTGGGGATCACGGCCCGCGGCACGGTCGAGCGGGTCGCCGAGCGGCCCGGCACGGACGGGGCCGACGGGTTCCACGTGTTCTTCTCCACCGTGGTGGCCGAGCCGCCGCCGACCCTGGTCGGGGCGTCGGTGCGACTGACCGTTCCGGTGCGGTCGACCGGTGAGGCCGTCCTCGCGGTTCCGGTCAGCGCCGTGTCGATGGCCCCCGATGGCTCGTCGCGGGTCCAGCGCGCGGTGAACGGGGCGCTGGAGTTCCTCCCGGTCGAGCCGGGAGTCTCCGGCGACGGGTTCGTCGCCGTCACCGTGCCCGGCGGTGGCCTGAAGCCCGGTGATCAGGTGGTCGTCGGGATCGAACCGATGGGGCCCCCCGGTGGCCGCTGAGCGAGCGGGCGAGCGACCCGTCGGCACCGAGCGAGCGGGCGAGCGACCCGTCGGCACCGAGCTCGTCATGCTCGAACGGATCGGCCGGCGCTACGGCACCGATCCTCCGGTGGTGGCGTTGCGCGGCGTCGACCTGCGGGTGCGGACCGGCGACTGGCTCGCCGTCGTCGGGCCGTCGGGCTCGGGGAAGTCGACCCTGCTCAACATCGTCGGCTGCCTGGACCGGCCGGACGAGGGCTCGTACCGGTTCGACGGGCTCGACGTCACCTCGCTCTCCGACCGCGGCCGGGCCGGGCTGCGCAGTCACCGTTTCGGCTTCGTGTTCCAGTCCTTCCACCTGCTGGCCCACCGCACCGTGCTGGAGAACGTCATGCTGGCCGAGGTGTATGCCATGCGGCCGCGGACGGGCCGCCGCGACCGCGCGCTCGCCGCGCTCGCCGCGGTGGGGCTGGCCGATCGGACCGCCCACCTCCCGACGCACCTGTCCGGTGGTGAGCGCCAGCGGGCCGCGATCGCCCGCGCCCTGGTCAACGAGCCGGCGTTGCTGCTGTGCGACGAGCCGACCGGCAACCTCGACTCGCGGACCACGGCGGCCATCCTCGGGCTGCTCGGTGACCTGCATGACCGTGGCCTGAGCATCATCGTGATCACGCACGATCCGGGCGTGGCCGAGCGCGCGCAGCGCCGGGTCCGGATCGTCGACGGCGAACTGCGGGGCGACGGATGAGGGTGGGCCGGGTGCGGGTCGACACCGTGGCGACCGGCACCGCCCGCGGCGCCGGCGAGGAGGGTCCGCGTCTCGGCGCGGCCGGTGACGTTCCGCCCGCGGGGATGCGCACCCGGGACCTGGTGGACGAGGCGATCGCCGGCCTGTTCGCGCGCCCGGGCCGGACGGTCCTGACCGTCCTCGGCACCGTCATCGGCCTGGCTGCGCTGGTGGCGACACTCGGGTTGTCGCTGACCGCGAGCAGCCGCATCGCGGGCCGGTTCGATGCGCTGGCCGCCACCCAGCTCACGATCACCCTCAAGGAGGCGGAGGACAGGCCGCAGCGCGCGATCCCGTGGGACGCGCCGCAGCGCCTCGGCGGCCTCAACGGCGTCGTCGCGGCCGGCAACCTCAGCGAGATCGATGTCGGCGAGGCGCTGGTCAGCGCTTCGCCGATCAACGACCCGCAGCGTCGCACCGAGTTCAAGCTCGGCGTCTGGGCGGCGTCGCCGGACCTTTTCACCGCCGTCCGGGCCCAGCTGCGGACCGGGCGGCTGCTGGACGGCGGGCTCGCCGCGCGGGGGGAGCACGTCGTCGTGCTGGGCCCGAACGCCGCCGCCCGCCTCGGCATCAGTCGCGTCGACCAGTTGCCCACGATCAGCATCGGCGACGAGCTGTTCACGGTGATCGGCATCCTGGACCGGGTCGAGCGGCAGTTCGACCTGCTCAGCGCCGTCATCGTGCCCGAGGGCACCGCGCGGCGGCACTACGGGCTCGCGTCCCCGGAGTCGGTGATCGTCGAGACGAAGCTGGGTGCCGCGTCGCTGCTGGCGTGGCAGAGCCCGCTCGCGCTCGATCCTGCCGACCCCAGCGCATTCAAGATCGCTGTTCCGGAGCAGCCCCAACGGGTCCGGGAAGGCGTGCAGAGCGACCTCAACGTGCTGTTCCTGATGCTGGGTGGGGTGTCGCTGCTCGTCGGCGCGATCGGCATCGCCAACGTCACCCTGGTCTCGGTCATGGAGCGGATCGGCGAGATCGGGCTGCGCCGCGCGCTCGGCGCGACCCGCCGGCACATCGCGCTCCAGTTCTTGCTGGAGAGCGGGGCCATGGGGGTGCTCGGCGGGGTCCTGGGGGCCTGTGCCGGTCTGCTGGTCGTGGTCGGGGTGGCGCTCGTCCAGACCTGGACACCGGTGATCCATCCCCTCGTGCCGGTGCTGGCCCCGTTCGTCGGTGGGGTGACCGGGCTGCTCGCCGGCCTCTACCCGGCCCTGCGGGCGGCCCGGCTGGAGCCGGTGGAGGCGCTGCGGTCCGGAACCTGATGGGAGGACAGACATGCGGAAGATCCTCGGCGTCGGCATGCTCCTCGCCGTCCTCGCGGTGTCGGCGTGCGGCGGCGGTGACCCGGCCGCCGGCGGCCCGCCCGGGGTCCGGGAGTTCGGCCTGTCCGACGCGGATTTCGTCGCGCACGTCGAGCGGACGCAGTCGCTCATCGCCGACTGCATGAAGCGGGCCGGGTTCGAGTACATCCCGGTGGACGTCGCGACGATCGGGCGAGCTCAGGAGTCGGTGCGCAAGGAGCCGGGCATGTCGCGCCGGGAGTACAAGCAGCGGTGGGGGCTGTCGGTCACCACCCGCTTCGACGATCCGGTCCGCACGATCGGGCTCGGGCCGAACGTGCAGATCATGGACGGGCTCTCCGCGGCCGACCGGGTCGCCTACGAGCTCACGCTGTTCGGCGAGGGCCGCGACTCCGACTTCGCTTTCGCCCTTGACGAGGAGGACTTCTCCGCCACCGGTGGATGCACCCGCGAGGCGGTCGCCCAGGTGTTCACGCCCGAACAGCTGGAGGGCACCTATGTCAACCCCAAGGATGTCCTCGTCGCGCAGGACCCGCGGGTCATCGCGGCGCAGGACGAGTGGACCCGGTGCATGCAGGACAAGGGCTACCAGTACCGCGACGACCAGGACATGATCATCGAGGACTTCCAGAAACGCCTGGATGCGCTGCTCGGCGGCGACGATCCGGAGACGCTGATCGGGGAGCGGCTCACCGCGTTGCGCGCGCTGCAGGCCGAGGAGATCGCGGTATCGCTGGCGGATCTGGACTGCCAGGAGCGCCACACCGACGCGGTCTTCCGCCAGGTCGAGACCGAGGTGTTCGGGCGGCCGGTCAGCGGTTGACCCCGGGCCGCCCTCGGCGGACCGTCACCCTGCCGGTATGGCCAGCTGCTGCATCACCAGGACATACACCAGCACGACCGTGAGGACACACAGGGCACCCCCGGCACGGGCGAGCATCGTGCTGAGGCTGCGCCGCCCGCCGCGCCGGTCCGCTGGCAACGGCGGGGTGCGCGTCGGTTCGACGAGGCAGCGGAACTGGGCCCGCGACTCGACCTCGCTGCGCGCGCGCAGTGCGTGCGCCGGCACCCGGCGGGTGCGCAGCGCAGGTCTGGTGCTCGTCATGAATGCCTCCCCTGTGTGGCCGGTCTGGCTGGTCGCGCGCGACGGACGAATTGTGCCCACCGAGCGCCGAACCAAACCTGAAGGCCCCTGCCCGGCCGCTGCCAAGATCGCCGTTTCGGCGGCCGCAACCGCGCGGATCGCGGCTCCCGGCGCCGAAACGTCGATCTTCATGTGGTTCGCAGCGCCGCCCGGGCCGCGGCCACGGCCTGCCCCGCGTACCCGCCGCCGAACAGCACCGTGTGCACCAGCAGCGGGAACAGCTGGTGCAGCGGCACCCGTTCGCGCCATCCGGGGGCCAGCGGGGCGGCCTCGTCGTAGGCCGCGAGCACGGTGTCGAGACGGGGCAGGCCGAACAGCGCCAGCATCGCCAGGTCGGTCTCGCGGTGCCCGCCGTGCGCCGCCGGGTCGATCAGCCACGCCCCGTCCGGCGACCACAGCACGTTGCCCGACCACAGATCCCCGTGCAGCCGCGCGGGCGGCTCGGCGGGGCCGGCGAGATCGGGAAGCCGGTCGCAGACGGTGTCGAACACCGCCGCCTCGACCGCGGAGAGGGTGCCGGCGTCGCGGGCGATCCGCACATAGGGCCGCACCCGCTCGGCGGCATACCACTGCGGCCAGCGCGGTCCCGGCACGTTGCGCATCGCAGCCGAACCGATCCAGGCGTCGGCCGGACCACCGTCGGGCGGCGAGCCGAACGCGGGCGCACCGGCGGCATGCAGGGTCGCGAGCCGGCGGCCGAACGCGGCCGCCGGCTCCCGCGCCGGATGCCCGCCCGCGACGAACTCCATGACCAGCCATCCGTCGTCCGCGGCCAGTACCGCGGGGACCGGCGGCCCGCCCGGCACCGCCAGCCAGCGCAGCCCGGCCGCCTCCGCGACCACCCCGTCGCCTGCTTTCACCACGGCGACGCGACCGTCGTCCAGGTCGACCCTGGTGGCCGCGCCGAGCGGCGCCGAGCGGCGCACCCGGACCCCGAGCAGCCGCGCCACCGGTGCCTGCGGATGCCTCACAGCCGCGACTTCACCCAGTCCAGCAGGCCGGGCATGGCCGCCTCGATCATCCCGAGGACCTCCACGAAGCCCTCCGAGCCGCCGTAGTAGGGGTCGGGAACCTCGGCGCCGGCGGGTGCGTCGGGGTCGAAGGAACGCAGCAGCCGCACCCGGTCCGGTTCGGCGACCGAGCGACGCAGCGCCCGAACGTGGTCGTCGTCCAGGGCGATGAGCAGGTCCGCGGCCAGCACGGCCGCGTCGACCTGACGGGCCACGTGATCGACGGGGTATCCGCGCTCGCGCAGCAGCGCGACCGCCCGTTCGTCGGCCGGGTTGCCGATGTGCCAGTCACCGGTTCCGGCGCTGATCACGGTGACCTGGTCCGCGAGCCCAACGAGGGTCAGCTCGGCGCGGAAGACCTGCGCCGCCATCGGCGAGCGACAGATGTTGCCGGTGCAGACGAAGGCCACAGACAGTCTCTCTCGGGGAGCATTCACGCAGCCCATCCTCCCCCGTGAGTGCGTAACAGTGTTCCAACACTGTTACGCACTCACGGGGGAGGCTCACCGTAGGGTTCTCGCCATGGTGCGAGGCGCGGACGGACCGGATCACGGCAACCCCGACCCGGATCCGGACGATGCCCGGTTGCGCCACCACGGTGACGTCGAGGCGGAGCCGGGCCTGCTCGACTTCGCGGTGAACGTGCAGCCGGACGCGCCGCCTGCGTGGCTGCGCGACCGGCTGGCCGCGGCGCTGGACGGGCTGGCCCGCTACCCGAGCGCGGCGCACGACGCCGCCGCCAGGGCCGCGGTGGCCGCGCGGCACGGCCGCCGCCCCGAGGAGGTGCTGGTACTGGCCGGGAGCGCGGAGGGGTTCGCGCTGCTGCCGGGGCTGGCGCCGCGGCGCGCCGCGGTCGTGCATCCGGGGTTCACCGAGCCGGAGGCGGCGCTGCGCGCGGCCGGGATCGCGGTGACCAGGGTGCTCACCGACGAGGCCGAGGGGCACCGGTTCGACCCGGCCACGGTCCCGCCCGACGCCGACCTCGTCGTGATCGGGAACCCGACGAACCCGACCGGGGTGCTGCATCCGGCGAGCGCCGTGGCGGCCGTGGCCCGGCCGGGCCGGGTACTGGTGGTCGACGAGGCGTTCGCCGACGCGCTGCCCGGCGAGCCGGAGTCGCTGGCCGGGGCGGACGCCGCGGTCCCGGGCCTGCTCGTGCTGCGCAGCCTCACCAAGACCTGGGCGCTCGCCGGGCTGCGCGCCGGGTACGCGCTGGGCGCCCCGGATCTGCTCGCCCGGCTGGCGGCGCCGCGGCCGCCGTGGCCGGTGGGGACGCTCGCGCTGGAGGCGGTGATCGCCTGCAGCGAGCCCGCGGCCGTCGAGCTCGCGGAGCGGGCCGCGCGGACCCTGGTGGCGCAGAGGGCGGCGCAGGCCGCCGCGCTCGCGGCGTTGCCGGGCGTCGTGGTGCTGCCCGGTGTGGCCCCCTACCTGCTGTTGCGGCTTCCCGCCGGACAGGGTCCGCGGGTGCGCGAGGAACTGCGGGCGGCCGGGATCGCGGCCCGCCGCGGCGACACCTTCCCCGGCCTCGGACCGGACCATCTGCGCGTGGCGGTGCGGCCGCCGGATCAGGTCGGCGTGCTGGTCGCGGCGCTGGCCTCGGCGTTGGCGAGAATTGCGGCATGACCACGCCCCGCCTCGCCGATGTCATCGCCGCCCTCGAGGCCGCGTACCCGCCCGCGCTCGCCCAGAGCTGGGACGCCGTCGGCCTGGTCTGCGGCGACCCGGACGATCCCGTCGAGCGGGTGCTGGTGGCCGTCGATCCGGTCACCGAGACCGTCGAGGAGGCCATCGAGACCGGCGCCGGACTGCTCGTCACCCACCATCCGCTGCTGCTGCGCGGAGTGCACGGGGTCGGCGCGGACACCCCGAAGGGTGCCCTGGTGCACCGGCTCGTCCGGGCCGGGACGGCGCTGTTCACCGCGCATACCAACGCCGACGCCGCCGACCCCGGTGTCTCCGACGCCCTCGCCGCCGCGATCGGGCTGGCCATCGAGGGCCCGCTGCAGCCGGTGCCCGGCCCACCGGTGGACAAGATCGTCGCGTTCGTGCCGACCGGGCCCGCGCTCACCGCCGTGCACGAGGCGTTGTCGGCGGCCGGGGCCGGGCATCTGGGCAACTACAGCCACTGCTCGTTCGCCACCGCCGGGACCGGCCAGTTCCTGCCGCACGAGGGCGCGACACCGGCGATCGGGCAGGTCGGCAGGCTCGAACGGGTCGCGGAGACCCGACTGGAGATGGTGTTGCCGCGCGCCCGGCGGGCTGAGGTCGTCGCCGCACTGCGGGCGTCGCACCCCTATGAGGAACCCGCCTTCGACGTGTTCGAGCTGGCCGAGCGGCCCTCGGCACAGGGGCTCGGCCGGGTCGGCGCGCTGCCCGAGCCCGAGCCGCTCTCGGCGTTCGCGCGGCGGGTCGCGGCCGCGCTGCCGGCCACCGCGTGGGGGGTGCGCGCGGCGGGCGACCCCGACCGGGAGATCCGCAGGGTCGCGGTGTGCGGGGGCGCGGGCGACTCCGCGCTCGACGCGGCGATCGCCGCGGGTGTCGATGTCTACGTCACCGCCGACCTGCGCCACCACCCGGCGTCGGAGCACCTGCTCGCGGGTTCGCTGCCGGGCCGCCCCACGCCCGCGCTCGTCGACGTCGCGCACTGGGCGTCGGAGTGGCCGTGGTGCGAGCAGGCGGCGGGCGTGGTGCGTGCGGCGCTGGGGGGTAGCGTCGAGGTCCGCGTCTCCGCTCTGCGGACGGACCCCTGGACGATCGGAAAGCCCTGATCCCACGCTGGGGTGAGCGGCAATCAGGGGGCGAGATGAAGGAGGGCCACATGAAGGCCGACCCCGCCGTCCAGCGGCGGTTACTCGACCTGGCCGAGATCGACGCCGAGCTGACCCGGCTGGCACACCGGCGGCGCACCCTCCCCGAGCACACCGAACTCACCGAGGCCGAGGCCGCGGTGCAGGAGGGTAAGGACAAGCTCATCGCCACCGAGACGGCGGCGGGCGACCTGGACCGCGACATCCGCCGCCTCGAGCACGACGTCGAGGGGGTACGCGCCCGCACCCGGCGCGACGAGCAGCTGCTCGCCGGGTCCGGGGTGGGGGCCAAACAGGCCGCCGACCTGCAGCACGAGCTGCAGACCCTGGCGCGCCGCCAGACCGTCCTCGAGGACGAGCAGCTGGAGGTGATGGAGCAGCGCGAGGCCCTCGGCGTCCACCTCGAACACGCCCGCCGGGTGCTGACCGAGGCCGAGCAGCGCCTGTCGGAGATCACCGAGCGCCGCGACAACGCCCTCGCCGATATCGACGCCGTCGTGGCCGGGCGCGGGCGGGACCGCACCGCGGTCGTCGGGGAGATTCCCGGCGAGGTCCTCGCGATCTACGAGCGGCGCCGCGAACAGGGGAACGTGGGTGCCGCGCCGCTGCGCGAGCGGCGCTGCGGGGCCTGCCGGCTGGAGCTGGACCGCACGTTCCTCAGCCAGCTGCGCGCGGCTCCCGCCGACGAACTGGTGCGCTGCGAGGAGTGCGGAACGATCCTGGTGCGGACGAAGGAGTCGGGCGTTTGAGGGCAGACCGGTGAAGGTCATCGTCGAGGCCGACGGCGGCGCCCGGGGCAATCCGGGTCCCGCGGGCTACGGGGCCGTCGTGCTCGACGCGGCGACCGACGAGGTGGTGGCGCAGCGGCAGGGCTATCTCGGGATCGCCACCAACAACGTCGCCGAGTACCGAGGTCTCATCGCCGGCCTGCAGGCCGCGCGGGAGCTGGGCGCGACCGACGTCGAGGTGCGGATGGACTCCAAGCTCGTCGTCGAGCAGATGTCGGGACGCTGGCGGATCAAGCACCCGGGCCTGCAGCCGCTGGCCGCCGAGGCCGCCGCGCTCGTCCGTGAGCTGGGTGGGGTGCGGTTCGGCTGGGTGCCGCGGGCCCGCAACGGGCGCGCCGACGCGCTGGCCAACAAGGCGATGGACGCCGGGGACGTTCCGTGACCGGTGCCGGGCAGCAGGCAGCGACCACCGCGTGGACCGGACAGCTCGGCCGGCCGACCCGGTTTCTGCTGCTGCGCCACGGGCAGACCGCACTCTCGGTCGAGCGGCGCTACTCCGGGCACGGCGATCCGGAGCTCACCAAGCTCGGCCTGCGGCAGGCGGCCGGTGCCGCGGCTCGGCTGGCCGCCGTCGACGGGATCGCCGCGGTGCTGTCCTCACCGCTGCGCCGCGCGGCGCAGACCGCCGCGGCGGTGGCCGAGGCGACCGGCGCCCCGCTCGTCGTCCGCCGTGGCCTGATCGAGACCGACTTCGGCTCCTGGGAGGGACTCACGTTCGTCGAGGCCCGGGAGCGGGACCCGCAGCTGCACCGGGCCTGGCTGGGTTCGCAGGACGTCGCCCCGCCCGGTGGGGAGAGTTTCGCCGAGGTCGGACAGCGGCTCGCCGCGGAGCGGGCCGAGATCGCCGCGGCCTACCCGGAGCGGACCGTCGTCGTGGTCAGCCACGTGACGCCGATCAAGATGATGCTGTGCGAGGCGCTGGGCGCTGGGCCCTCGATCCTCTACACCCTGCATCTCGACCTGGCCTCGCTGTGCGTCGCCGATTTCTATCCCGACGGCGGCACCTCCGTCCGCCTGGTCAACGACACCTCCCACCTCCCCCTGTGAGTGCGTAACAGTGTTCTAACACTGTTACGCACTCACAGGGGGTTTGAGCGGCGACGGACGCGGATGCCGCACCGGGCCGGCGGCGTTCAGGCGACGAGCAGCCAGACGCCGACCACGACGCCCAGCCCCACCACGCACCAGCGCAGCACGGTCTCCGGCAGCCGTTGCGCGACCTTCGCGCCGACAAACCCACCGATCAGAGTGGTGGGGGCCAGCAGCGCGACCGCGAGCCAGTCGACCGGCGCGCCGACCGCGAAGATCGCGAGCGATACGGTCGCGACCACCAGCGACAACAGCCCCTTGAGCGCGTTGAGCCGAATCAGGCTGTCGTGGGCGAACAGCGACAGCGTCGCGATCAGGATGACGCCGAGCGCGCCCCCGAAGTAGCCGCCGTAGATCGATGCGACGAGGATCGCCGGCAGCAGCGCGCCCATCCGGTCGGGGGCGCCGGGCTCGGGGTGTCCGACCCAGCGTTTGATCTTCGGTTGGAGCGCGAGCAGCAGGCTGGCCAGCAGCACCAGGGCGGGGACGACGGCGTCGAAGACCGCGCCGGGCAGTATCAACAGCAGCGCACATCCGAGTCCGGCCCCGACGACGGCGACGGCGGAGGTGAGCAGGATCCGGCGGCGCTGCTCACGCAGGTCGCGCCGCTGACCGAGGATGAGGCCCAGATAGCCGGGCCACTGCGCGACCGAGTTGGTGACGTTGGCGGCCAGCGGCGGGAAGCCGACCGCGAGCAGCGCGGGGAACACCAGCAGCGAACCCCCACCCGCCACGGCGTTCACGGCACCGGCGAGGAGGCCGGCCAGGAGGAGGAACGCCAGCGTGCCCGGCGACGCGACGACCACGACCGGGACGGTAGCCCCCGAACGGCGGGGACACCGCACCGGATAAACTGGAACAGCGGATGAGCTGGCTGGGCGGCCGCGTCGACGGTCCCGCACGGGGCCGTCGCCGAGGAAAGTCCGGACTCCATAGGGCAGGGTGGTTGCTAACGGCAACCCAGGATGACCTGCGGGACAGTGCCACAGAAAACAGACCGCCTCGCGCGCCGTGAGCTTCACGAGGCGCGGGGTAAGGGTGAAACGGTGGTGTAAGAGACCACCAGCACCCCGGGTGACCGGGGTGGCTCGGTAAACCCCACCCGGAGCAAGGCCAAGAGGCGTCGCGTCTACCCGGACGGGGCGCTGCGCAGGCGTTCGAGGACGGCCCGTCCGAGCCTGCGGGTAGGCCGCACAGAGCCCGTCGGCGACGGCGGGCCGAGATGGATGGCCGCCGAACGGAGCACCGTGAGGTGCCCGGGAACAGGATCCGGCTTACAGGCCCGCTCGTCCGCCCCGCCCTCCGGCGCCAGTGCCGGAGGAGCGGGATATGCCTGCTGAGCAGGCGAAACGCTCTCGCTGCTTCTACCGAGTTCTCAGCGGTCCCCTGCATCTGACGGCCCAGGGACGGCCCAGGGAACGATCTTGTAGTTGCCGTCCTCGCGCGGCCCGGCCTCGGTGGTGATCTCCTCGCGGCGCGGGTCCTCCCTGCCGGGCCGGTGGTCCGAGCCGCAAGCCATGTCCTTCCGGCTTGCGGCTGGGGCCGGCGGTCTGGCAGCCCTCGGGCGTGCCGGGAGGAGGTCGCCGCCGTCCCGCCCTTCCTGATCTCCGAAGCGGTGCCGGGTCCGGGCGGAGCCCGGTGTTTTTGTACGACGATCGCCGTAGTGTGGCCGTCGTGGCGGCGGACCAGCGCCGGAAGGGCATCCCCGTGGACGGCGGGCCGCTTGACGGCGACGAGCTGGACGTCGAGGCCGAAGTCGATGAAGTCAGCGTGACGATGATGGACGGTACGCGGCATCGGTACGTGCGTACGCGGGAGTCCCGCGGGCAGGTCGTCGTCATGCGCTGGGCGGGTCGCGAGTAGCCGTGCGCCGGCCCACCGCCCTCTACGAGCAAGACGTTGCTGAGGCTGTCGGGCCGGCTGTCGGTCCCGCCGGCCGCGACCGGGCCGGAGGTAGAGGGAGCGAGCCGGCGAGGGCCGGCGTCGCCGGCCCGAGCGCCGCCGAAGGCGGCGCCTTGATCGTATAGAGGCGGATTCGGCAGCGGACCGGAGCTCTGGGTTGACGTGCCCGGCGGTCTCCCGTGACGCGCAGAGTTTGGCGCCTCGCCATCGCGGTCTTAGCCGCCCGTGGCCGACACCTCGACGCCTGGCAGCAGCCGTCACCGCAACCATCCTGTCGTGACGCCTGGCGTGGGCAGCGAACTGATTGTCATGCCCCCTGCATAGGATCAGCCCGTGACCGTGATCGCGGCGAGCGCCGCCAGGGCTCAGGCCTACGGCGAGGTCTTCACGAGGCGTTGGGTAGTCGATGCGCTGCTCGACCTTGTCGGTTACACAACCGACAGAGATTTAGGGGCGTTGGTGTTGGTCGAGCCGTCCGCCGGCTCGGGGGCGTTCCTTCTCCCCGCGATCGAGCGACTAGTTGCGAGTGCCGAACGCCACGGGCGAGATTTGAGCTCGCTCGGTCCAGCGATACGCGCCTGGGAGCTGCAAGCTCCGAATGCTGCCGCGTGTCGTCGCTTTGCTCATGAGTTGCTCGTTAGTCATGGTGCCGATTCGCAGGTCGCGGATCGCCTCGCTCGCGAGTGGATGATCGAGGGCGATTTCTTGCGTCCTGACGATGACCTGTTTTCGGCGGGCTCGGGTCAGGTGGAGGCGGACATTGTGGTCGGCAATCCGCCCTACATCAGGCTCGAGGACCTGCCGCCCGCACACACTGCAAGCTATCGCCGCCGTTGGACAACCATGGGTGGCAGAGCGGACATCTACGTCGGTTTCTTCGAGAGGTCGCTTTCGATCCTTCGGCCCGAAGGGAGACTTGGTTTCATTTGTGCCGATCGGTGGATGCGAAACCAATACGGGGCCAACCTTCGTCAGCACATCTCTAAATGCGCCTCAATTGAGGCCGTGTGGGTTATGCACGACGTCGACGCGTTCGAATCGCAGGTTTCGGCCTATCCAGCGATCACTGTTCTTCGGAAGGGGCGACAGGGTCCGGTACTTGCTGCCGACGCTAACGAGAACTTCGGCGAAGCCGAATGCCGAAACCTTCTTGCGTGGTCGGTTTCGGAGAACCGAGAGGCTGAGTTCCAAGACGAATCAGTATCGGCGTATCGCTTACCCCACTGGTTTCCCGGAGACGAATCGTGGCCTACGGGAAGCCCGGCTCGTCTCCGACTCATTGAGCACCTCAACGACACCTTCTATCCGCTGCATGATCCTCGGACGAAGACACGGGTCGGAATTGGCGTTGCGACCGGCGCCGACAAGATCTTCGTTACAAGCGACAGCGATGCGGTGGAGGCCGAAAGGTTGCTCCCACTTGCGATGGTTCGCGACCTCGCTACAGGTCAGTTTCAATGGTCTGGTCAGTATCTAGTCGATCCGTGGGGCCTTGACGGCAAGCTAATTGAACTCTCCGACTACCCAAAGATGGCGGCCTATCTCCACGATCGGGGCTCGGAACTGCGGGAGCGATTCGTGGCGAGACGGGCGCCCGAATCCTGGTTCCGCACGATTGACAAGGTCGATCATTCGCTTGTCGACCGTCCTAAGTTGCTACTGCAAGATATGCGAACCACGATTCATCCTGTCCTCGAACGAGGAGGGTGCTACCCCCATCACAACTTGTACTACGTCGTCTCGGATACTTGGGACATGGAGGTTCTCGGTGGGATCCTGCTTTCTAGAATTGCGCAGGCGTTCATCGAGGCCTACTGCGTGCGTATGCGCGGTGGCACGCTGCGCTTCCAGGCGCAGTACTTGAGGCGGATTCGGGTTCCGGCGTATCACGAGTTGTCCGAACCTGTTCGACTAGCACTTGCCACTGCGTTCCGTGATCGTGACGTCCCAGCTGCGACAGCGGCCGCACTCGATGCGTACAAACTAGATAGCGAGCGACTTCTTGACTGAGTACGACGACAAGACCGGGGCTGCAGTCAGGCTGTTCTGGTCAAAGCGAGAAAGCCAGGCGGCTGCGCTGGCAGACGGTGGTCTCGCTGGCGGCGGTGCACGCGCAGCAGGGCATATGGACGGCGTACGGAATCTTGTTGCGAACATGTTTGTCGAGTACGGCATGCCTCGTGAGAGCATTGTCTACGAACCCTACCTCCCCGGCTATTACCGCGCCCGGAAGAGGTGGGATATGGCTGTCCGATACAAAAACACGCTCGTCGCCGCGTTAGAATTTAAGAGCCAAGTAGGTAGCGTCGGAAAGAACATTAATAACCGGTTCGAAGAGGCGCTCGGTACTGCTACCGATACCTGGGCCTCGCAAACTAAGCTGGCGTCGTACGGGGATGTTCCGCCTTGGCTGGGGTACGTCTTCGTTCTCCAGGAGACCCTGGAGACGGAGAAGACCAACCGCTCGACCGCTGCCCTCTTCCCGGCAGATTCAGCCTTTTCTGGCCTTTCCTACAACGAGCGCTATCAAGAGATGATCCGGCGCTTCATGGGTGACAATATCTATCAGGCGGGATGGTTCATCACAACTCGCGCCAGTGATGACAACGAAACAGTATACTACGCGGAACCGCTCGCTACAGCAACAGGAAAGGCGTTTCGTGCGGCCGTAAGAGGAAGAATCGAGTTCGTCCGGAGCATCGTGGACTGAATCGCGTTTGATGCTTGTGCGCTCCAGGGCGCGTCCGGCTCTCCGCCGCGGCACTGCTGGGGGCGCGACGCATAGGGTGGCGACGTGGAGGAGGTCCCCAGCCTCGCGGTGGCTGCAGCGCTTGCGGGGGAACTGTTGTCGCCACTGCCGAACCGGTGGCTGCACACTCAGGCGGTGGCCGCGCGGGCGAAGCAGCTGGCTGAGGCGGTGCCGGAGAAGGCTCGGGAGCTGTTGCTCGTCGCGTCGTGGTGGCACGACTTGGGGTACGCGCCGCAGTTGGCGGAGACGGGGTTCCATCCGCTCGACGGCGCTCTCCACCTCGATCGTGAGGGGTACGCGCCGCGGCTGTGTGCCTTGATCGCGCACCACTCCGCGGCAAGCTTCGAGGCCGACGAACGCGGGCTTGCGGATGAGCTGGCGCGATGGCCGCGTGAGGACAGCGCCGTCGCAGACGCGCTCTGGACCGCAGATATGACGACGGGTCCACGCGGCGAGCGGATGGACTACGCGGACCGGCTCGACGAGATTCTGAGCCGCTACGAGCCGGATTCGCCGGTGGCGCGTGCGATGACGCGAGCCAGGCCGGCGATCGAGGGCGCAATCAGCAGGACCCGGCAGCGACTCGCGGCCGGCTAGACGATCGTCGGTTCGGGCCGTGCGGCGATGGCGTCGTTGATGCGGCGGCGCATGGACGGGTGGATGTTGAGGTCGGGCACGTCGGCGGGATCGACCCAGCGGGCGGCCTTGGTCTCGGTGTTGTCCTGGCGGGGCTCGCCGGACACGGCACGAGCGTGGAAGCAGACGGAGAACTCCTGGCGGACCTCGCCGTCGTCGTAGGCCATGACGTGGCCGGGGTCGGTGTAGATGCCGACGAGGCCGATGATCGCGGCGGTGACGCCGGTTTCCTCCTTGACCTCGCGGATGGCTGCATCCGCGACGGATTCGCCGAGGTCCATTCCTCCGGGCGGGTGGACGTGGTCGCCGTGCCGTGCGGGTCGACGTGGGAGGACCAGTGCCGGCCGTGCGCGGACAAGGCTCGCCGGCTGCGGATGGTGCAGTGCCGGGAGGGCTGGCACCTCGAGGACGAACCGATCGGCACGCCCGCCGCTCCGAGCGAGCGGCACAAGCAGCTCATGGCCGCCCGCGCCGACCTCCACATGGCCTACGCGTCTGCCCGCCGCGACGACGACGAGGAGGAGTGCGAGGCGATCCGCGACACGGTGGCCGAGATCGACGCCGAGCTGCGCGGGCTCGGGGTGCGGGGCCGGCTCGCCCCGCTTGACCCCGACGACAAGCCCGTCCGGCGCTCGACCCGGCGGCGGCAGGACGCGCCGAACCTTCCCCGGCGCCCGGTGGAGAACCGTACCCTCGGTCGCGTCTACGGCGGCCGCTACCGGCCCTCGACCTTCCTCACCCTCACCCTGCCCTCCTACGGGCGGGTGGACGGCGACGGCGCCGCCATCGACTCGGAGACCTACGACTACCGCCGGGCCGCGCGGGACGCGATCCACTACCCGAAGATCGTGGACCGGTTTTGGCAGAACACCCGGCGCTGCGTCGGCTGGGATGTGCAGTACTTCGCCACTCTCGAACCGCAACGCCGCGGCGCGCCGCACCTGCACGCCGCCATCCGCGGCAGCATCTCGCGCGCCGAGCTGCGGATGATCGCCGCCGCCACCTATCACCAGGTGTGGTGGCCGGCGCACGACGAGATCGTGTACTCGGGCGGCCGGGTGCCGCGGTGGTGCGACCGGGCCAAGGCGTTCGTCGACCCGGACACTCGCGAGCCGTTGCCCACCTTCGACGAGGCCCGCCAGGATCTCGCGGTGCCGGCGCACACCGTGCGGTTCGGCGCGCAGGTGCACGTCAAGGGCATCCTCGGCGGCACCGAGGAGGCCGGCCGGCATATCGGCTACCTGACCAAGTACCTCACCAAGTCCGTCTCCACCGCCGCCGGCCTCGGCGACGACGCCACCGAGCGGCAGCGCGAGCACGCCCGCCGGCTCGTCGCCGAGCTGCGCATCACCCCGTGCTCGCCCCGCTGCCCGGTGTGGCTGCTCTACGGCATCGAACCGAAGGGGGCCCGCCCCTCCACCACGCCCGGGGCGTGCAAGGCCAAGGCGCACAAGCCCGAACACCTCGGCATCGCCGGCCGCCGCGTGCTCGTGTCCCGGAAGTGGTCGAACAAGAGCCTCGACGACCACCGCGCCGAGCGTGCCGCATTCGTTCGGCAACTCCTGATCAACGCCGGCGTGAGGCCGGGCTACGCCGTCGACGACGGCCCGTTCGCATGGGAGCGCACCCGCCCCGGCGACCCCGACGTGCCCACTCGGCCTGTGCTGCTGCTGCACGCGATCAGCGAACGACAACGCTGGAAGGCCGACTACACCGCCGCCCAGCTCGCCACCGCCGACCTCGACGACAACCGTTCGGCAACTAGTGATCTCGACTCGGAGGAGGCAGCATGAAACGGGCACCGGTGGCCGTCGAGCCACTCTGGACAGCGCCGGACCTGGCGCACTACCTCGGGGTTCCGGTGAAGACGCTCTACCAGTGGAAGTGGCGGGGTGAGGGCCCGCCGGTACGCAAGATCGGCCGCCACCTGCGCTACGACCCTTCCGAGGTGCGGCGCTGGCTCGCGTCGCTCGACGCCCCAGCGGCGTAGCCATGGGCCACGTCGAAGACCGCTGGTGGAACGACTCCACGGACCCGACCACCGGGAAGCCGGTGAAGGCCAGGACCGAGCGGCACGGCCGCGGTAGCCGCTACCGGGTGCGCTACCTGGACCCGGACGGCCGGGAGCGGAGCAAGAGCTTCCCGGACCGCCAGAAGAAGGCCGCGGAGGACTTCCTCGTCAGGATCGAGAGCGACAAGCAGCGGGGCGCGTACATCCACCCGGACGCCGGCCGCGTCACGTTCGGGGATTACGCCCGCACCTGGCTCGCCAGCCAGACCTTCGACGCCTCCACCCGAGACAGCGTGACGTGGCGGCTGAATGCGCAGATCCTGCCGATCTTCGAGCGGCGCGAGCTCGGTGCCATCCGGCCGACCGACGTCCGGACCTGGATCCGCGGCATGCAGGATCGCGAGGTCGCTGCGAGCTACCAGGCCGGCTGTTTCGCGCACCTCGCGGCGATCCTGAGCGCCGCGGTCGACGACAAGCTCATCCGCGAGAACCCCTGCCACGCCCGAACCGTGGTCCGGCCCCGGCCGGTCGCTCCGAAGATCGTCCCGTGGAGCCGCGCCCGGGTCGCTGCGATGCGCCTCGCCATGGCCGAGCGCTACAAGATCGCGATCGTGCTCGGTGCCGGGCTCGGGCTCCGCCAGGGCGAGATGTTCGGGGTGTCCCCGGAGGACTTCGACCGGGACGCCGGCGTGCTGCACGTGGTGCGGCAGGTCCGCGTCGTCGCCGGCAAGCAGGTGTTTGCCCTGCCCAAGCGCAACAAGACGCGTGACGTGCCGGTCGCGGCGAGCGTGCTGCGGCTCCTCGACGAGCACATCGAGCGGTTCCCGCCGCCCGCGGTCACGCTGCCCTGGCGCATCCCGTCCGGAACGCCGACGACCGTACGGCTCCTCCTGACGACCGACGACGGACGGCCGCTGTGGCGGAACAAGTTCAACGAGCGCGTCTGGAACCCCGCCCGCCGGGCCGCCGGCGTCACCACCCCGACGCGGCAGGACGGCACGCACGCCCTTCGCCACCACTTCGCGTCGGTGCTCCTCGACGCGGGGGAGAGCATCAAGGCGCTGTCCGAGTACCTCGGGCACCACGACGCCGGCTTCACACTCCGCACCTACACCCACCTCATGCCCAACAGCGCCGAGCGGACGCGCCGGGCGATCGACGGTCTGTTCGGGGGAACGGATCCGGGCCGTGACGGCCCACAGACGGCCCAGGACGTCGAATCGGCGCTCTGACCTGCGGCTCCCGCTGAATCCGGCTTACAGGCCGGCTCGTCCGCCCTGCTCTTCGGCGCCTGGACCGGGAGGGGTCGGCGCCGGATCGCGCCTGCTCTTCCTTACTCGTGGCCGCCCTTGATCAGAAGGGAATCGAGCAGGTCCGCGTGATGGCGTGCCGCGACCTCCGGGTGCGAGCGGAACCAGCCCTTCAGCGCGTTGTCACCGAACCGGGGCAGCACCGGGTTGTACTCGGTCTCGGTGACGCCCGGGGCGTGCGCCGCGAGCTCCGGCGTGAGCGGGACCGGACGCAGCGTCGCGTCCAGGCGTGGCGACCAGAAGAACGCGATCGACTGCCGGGTCGTCCCGGGCGCGCACGGCAGCACCCGATGGACCGGCGAGACGAGGTACCCGTGCGTGGCCACCTCCAGCATCTCCCCGACGTTGATCACCAGGGCGTCCTCGATCGGCGGGATGTCGACCCATTCGGTCATGCGGGGTGGGCGGGCCTGCAGCCCGCCGGCGCCGTCCTGCAGCAGCAGGGTGAGGAAGCCGTAGTCGGCGTGCGGGCCGACCCCTTGGACGTCGAGCCCGTCGGCGTCGAGGCCGACGTAACGGATGAGCTTGCCGAACCAGTGCGGTGCGTCGACGAACGCGTCGTCGAACTGGTCCTCGGGCAGTCCCAGGGACGCGGCGATGGCGTGGGTGAGTTCGGTGGCGACCCGGCTGAGCAGCTCCATCCAGGCCAGCACGACGGTCCGTAGCTCCGGTTGTGCGGAGTCGGGCCATTGGTTGGGGCCCTCCAGCAGCCGGTACGGGGCGTCCCAGTCCGCGCGCGGGCGCATCGGTTGTTCGGGGCCGAAATCGAGTTGTTCCCGCGCGTCGCGCCGGCCGGCGGTGATCTCGTGGCCCAGCCGCGTGTAGCCACGGAAATGCGGGGAGCGGAGGTTGTCGAGGGCCAGCCGATCCTCCTGCGGCAGCTCGAAGAACCGCCGAGTGGTAGCGGCCAGTTCCTCGATCTGACCCGCGGCTGCGCCGAAGTGGGTCAGCTGCATGAATCCGACTTCACGCCGGTATTCGACCTCCTCGCCGGGAGCAGCGCAACCGTGACCGGTCGCGAAAGTCGCTCCTCGTGTCGAACCCGGTTTCGGGCATGTCTACCGGAATCCTTTGGCGGTGGCGACCTCGATGGTCAGCGCGCCCCGGGGCGCTCGTCTTCCCCGTCGACCGGCTGCTCGTCGCGCTTGGCCCGGGCCATGAGCTCGGGAATCCCCCCGGGTTCGCGGGCGTCCGCGACCGCCTCGGCGGCGGCCTCCTCGGCCCGGGCGGCGTCCCGCTTGGCCCTGGCCGCCGTCTCGCTGGACTGGGCATCGACCTCTCGGGTGGCCTCCGAGCGGGGCAGGGCCTCGGTGAACGCGCGGGAGACGCCCTGCAGCGCCGAGGTGACCTCGCTGGGGATCACCCAGAACGTGTTGCCCTCGCCCTGGGCGAGCTGCGGCAGCACCTGCAGGTACTGGTAGGCGAGCAGCTTGGGGTCGGGGTCGTTGCGGTGGACGGCCTGGAACACCTCGTCGATCGCGCGGGACTGGCCCTCGGCCGTGAGGATGGCGGCGCTCCGCTCGCCCTCGGCGCGCAGGATCGCGCCCTGCTTGTCGCCCTCGGCGGTGAGGATCTGGGACTGGCGCTGCCCCTCGGCGGTCAGGATGGCGGCGCGCTTGTCCCGCTCCGCGCGCATCTGCTTCTCCATCGCGTCCTTGATGGTCTTGGGCGGGTCGATCGCCTTGATCTCGACCCGGTTGACCCGCAGACCCCATTTGCCGGTGGCGTCGTCGAGCACACCGCGCAGCTGGCTGTTGATGCTGTCGCGGGAGGTCAGCGTCTTCTCCAGATCCATCGAGCCGACGACGTTGCGCAGCGTGGTGACCGTGAGCTGCTCGACCGCCTGCAGGTAGCTGGCGATCTCGTAGGCGGCCGACCGCGGGTCGGTGACCTGGAAGTACAGCACCGTGTCGATCTCGACGACGAGGTTGTCCTCGGTGATGACCGGCTGCGGCCGGAACGAGACGACCTGTTCGCGCAGGTCGATCGCGGGATAGACCCGGTCGATGTAGGGGATGACGAAGTTCAGGCCGGGCTGCAGCGTGCGGTGATAGCGACCGAGCCGTTCGACGTTGCGGGCGCGGGCCTGCGGCACGATCCGTACGGCACGAACCACGGTGACGATGACGAACAGTGCGACGAGTAGTGCGGCGATGAGCAATCCGGTGATCTCCACGGTCACTCCTCCGGGTAGACGATCGCGGTGGCTCCGTCGATCTGCATGACGTTGACCGTCGCCCCTGCTGGGATCACCACGCTCTCGTCGAAGGAGCGGGCGGTCCAGTCCTCACCGCCGATGCGCACCGTTCCCTCTCGAACGGTCACCTCCGTGACGGCGTAGGCCTTCCGGCCGACGAGCGCGTCCACCCCGAACCGTTCGAGCCGGGGCTGCTGCGAATGCCGCCGGGCGATCGGACGGATCGCCAGCAGCCCGGCGGCCGAGGCCATCGCGAACACCACCAGCTGCAGGGGCAGCGGCAGCCCGACGGCCGCGACGCCGGACGTCAGGAGAGCGGCGCCGGCGAGCAGGCCCAGCACCGCGGTCAGCGTGAACACCTCGGCGACGCCCAGCAGTACGGCGATGACCATCCACACCACCCAAGCTGTCATCAGCCGGCCCTCCACCACCGACGAGGCCCTCAAAACCCATGGTGCCCTTTTTCGCCCGAAAGTGGGTCACGTACCGGGGAAGAAACGGATGGGCACTCGGCGAACGCCTCCTGCCCCGATCGAGCACCGCGTCGGAGGTGAGCGGACCGACAATCGGACGCGGGCTCGCGGCGGAGAGGGTGAGGAAGGTGCCGAGACCATGGCCGGAATGGCATGCTGACCGGCTGGGAGGGGAGCCGCTGTGACCGGAGCCGTCGTCCATGGCCGGCCACCACGCCTGGACCATGATCAGCTACTGCGCGCACAGGCGGAGACGCGCACGACGCCGCGTCGCCGGTACGGGGCCCTGGCGCGGCTGCTGTTCACCACCATGAACCTGCTCTACGGACGCACGCGGACCTTCTCCAAGTTCAAGGTGCTCGAACTGGTCGCGCGCGTCCCGTACCAGTCGTGGGAGCAGGTCGCCTATGTCGCGATCACCCACGTCCACAGCCGAACCGGGCTCGCTCGGCGGATCCACGACCGGGTCCGGGAGACCCGGGAGCAGCAGGACAACGAGCAGTGGCACCTGCTGATCCTGGAGGAGCTGATCGGGCGCTCGGGCAAGCGTGAGAACAGCGTCTACGGCTTCTGGCTTCCGCAGGCGATCGCGCTGGCGTACTACCAGATCTCCTGGCTGCTGTTCGTCCTGCACCCGCGATCGTCCTACCGGCTCAACGCCGACTTCGAAGACCACGCCGAGCACGAGTACATGCAGTTCGTCGCCGAGCACCCGGAATGGGAGACGACGCCGTGGGAGTGCGCCTTCGCCGCCGACTACGGCTCGTTCGACTCGCTGGCCGACCTGTTCCGGCAGATCGGCCACGACGAACGGGTGCACAAGGAGTCGTCGGTCGCGCACATGTCCGAGCCGCGCTTCCGATGACCGCCCGTGTCGCGTCCCGGCCGCGCTGAGCCGGTGCCGCCACCGTGAGCCCCGCAGTTCCGGGCCGGCGCGAGCTGCGGTCGGCGGTGCAGGCCGGGGCCAGGGTGCTGGTCGAGGACCAACTGGTGGACCGCGCGGCCGCGCTGACCTACTTCGCCCTGCTGGCGATCTTCCCGGCGATGATCGTGCTGGTCGCGGTGCTGGGGGTGTCCGTGCGCTCGGACCGGGTCGCGGACGCCGTCGTCGCCGTGATGGCCGAACTGCTGCCGGCCGGAGCCGACGGGGTGGGCCCGGCACTGCGTCGGGCTCTCGAGGCCCGCGTCCAGGCCGGGACGTTCATCGGGGTCGGGTTGCTGACCAGCATCTGGGCCGTCTCGGGCTACGTCGCCGCCTTCCACCGGGCGACCTCGGCGATCCGCGGGGCTCCCGACACCCGGCCACCATGGAAGTCGAAGCTGGCGCGGTTGCCGCTGACGCTGCTGCTGCTCGCGATGCTGGCGCTGATCACACTGGTGCTGCTGGCCACCGGCCCGCTCGGCGCCGTCCTCGAACGGACCGTCGGTCTGCCGAAGCTGCTCGCCGCGGTCTGGCACCTCGTGCGCTGGCCGGTGCTCGTGCTGGTGCTCACCCTGTTCTTCGCCCTGCTCCAGCGCGGCGGAGCGGCGTCGGCCCACGACCGTCCGACGCGCCGGAGATGGGTCAGCTGGGGCGGGGTGGCGGGCAGCGGGCTGTGGCTCGCCGCCTCCGCCGGGTTCTCCGGGTACATCACGTATGTCGCCCCGGACGTGGGCGCCTACGGGACGCTGGGGACGGCCGTGGTGTTCCTCGGCTGGGTCTGGCTGGGCAACTTCGCCATGCTCATCGGCGTCGAGGTCGACGTGCGGCTCGTCCAGCGGCGGGCCACGGCGCGGACCGACGGCGTCACCTCCCCACCCGCAGCCGCATGATCCTCCCGTCCTGGACCTCGGCCTCCGCACGGCCGGTCGGCGCGGACCGCGGGCCCTCGGTCCGCGCGCGCAGCGTCCAGACGACCCGGTCGCCCGCCAGCTGTTTCCGGGTCGGGTCCACCCCGACCCGCTGGGTGAACCGGCCGGCGAGGAAGCGGCGCAGCTGTTCGGTGCCCCGGTGCTCACCGGGCGGGAACGGGTCGTCGGAGACGAGCTCGGCGTCGTCGGCGAACAGGCCCAGCGCGGCCTCGGTTGTCCTTCTGCCGCACCGACACGACGCGTCGGCCGAGGGCTAGGACGTGTCCGCGACCGGCCGAGTACGGCCCGCGACCAGCAGCGTCGCACCCTCGAGGACGACCTGGACACCCACGAGGATCCCGAGCAGCGTGAGGGTGGTGGTGGCCAAGTTGAACAGGACGAACAGGCCGAGACCCACCGAGATGAGCCCGCTGATGACCAGCAGCCATCTCGACTGCGCGAACTGGGCGGCGACGAAGATCCGGGTGAGCCCGGTCGCCAGGAACATCGCACCCGCGAGCAGCGTGAGGCTCAACGCGCCGACCACCGGATTGCGCAGGATGAACAGGCCGAGCACGACGAGCACCGCACCGCCGAGGGCGGCCGACCAGGACCCGCCGGAGCGGATCCGCAGGATCGCCCCGACGAGCTGCACCACGCCCGCGATCAGCGCCGCCCAGCCGAGCACGAACAGCGATATCACCGTCGCCAGTACGGTGTTGCCGAGGACGTAGATCCCGCCGAGGATCAACAGGACCCCGAGGACGACGTCCCAGCCGGTCCTGCGTCGTTCGAGGGTTGGCTTGGTCATCGGAATGCCCCCTTCGGGCCGACCGGGTGCGGTCGGGAAGCATGCCGTGGTGGCGCGCTGACGTCCTCACCTGCAGCGGATGAGATGTCCGGACGGGTGGTGCCCGGGATGCCGGTGTTGCCCGACCTAGCGACGGCGCAGCTCCCGGCGAGCCGTCACCGCAGCACGGGGGTGGCGGCCGTGGGGACCGTCGGAAGGGTCAGCAGGCCGCGGCACTTCGTGATCGCGATGTCGAGCATCGCGACCAGCAGCCGGTCGCGTTCGGCGTCGGGACGGTGGCACATCGAGTGGAAGACGTGGACGTAGAGGCTGGCCAGATCCACCGAGGGGCACAGCTGCGCGAACCTCGGCCGGTGTTCGGGATCGGCGAGCCGGGCGAGTCTGCGGGTGGCGCGCTGCATGGTGTGGCGCAGCCACTCGTCGTCCGGATGTTGCGCCAACCCGGCCTCGGCGAGCGCGATGAGAAGCGTCGGGCGCACCCGGGGGTCCCGGACCCGGGTATCGATCAGTGCGGGGGCCCGCAGCACCAGTTGCTGGCGGGTGGCGTCATCGGTGATGTCGTCGTTGACCCGGCGGGCCACCCAGGCCAGCAGCGGATGGGTGCAGCGCGGCCGATCGGTGAACCGGGAGCCGGCGAGTATCGAGACGTACTCCATGAGGCAGGTCCCGGAGCGGGCGTTCGTGTGCTTGCCGCGGGTGAGCTGGGGCAGTCCGGTGGGCTGCTCGTCACGGCGGTGAAGGGCGGACATCGCTGGTAGCTCCTCTTCCACGGATAGGGTCGGCCGGGTCTGGGAGAACCGGAGTGCGGCCAGCGCCCGGCTCCATGGCCGGCGGGTGATCCCCGTCACCTGCGACCCATGATAGGCCCGGGCCGCGGACCCGGCAGAGCATGAGGAGACGCAATGAACGTTGAGGCTGGTGGACCGGTGGTGGCCGCGGTCGACGGATCGGAGCCCGCGCTGGAGGCCGTCCGCTGGGCGGCGCTGGAGGCCGGGCGGCGCAACGCGACGCTGCGCCTGGTCACCGTGTTCAACTGGCCCGAGACCCGCCATGTCGGGGAGCTCCGGCTGGGCAGCGACTACGTGGAGACGCTGCGGGAGTCGGCCCGCAGCGCGCTCGCCTTCGCCGCGTCCGAGGCCCGCGCGATGGCCGCGGGAATCGAGATCGAGCAGGAGGTGCGCACGGGCTTCCCGGTTCCGGTGCTGACCGACGAGTCACGGCACGCCCAGCTCGTCGTGCTGGGCCGGCGTGGCCTCGGCGGGTTCACCGGGCTGCTCGTCGGGTCGGTGGCCACCGGCGTGGCCGCCTGCGCGGTCAGCCCGGTCGTGGTCGTCCGCGGCCCGGTGCCCACCGGACCGGCCGCGCCGGGCGGACCGGTGGTGGTCGGGGTGGACGGGTCACCGACCAGCGAGGCGGCGCTCGCCTTCTCCTTCGACGCCGCCTCCTGGCGCGGCGCACCGCTGCTCGCGGTGCATACCTGGCTCGACGTGATGCTGGAGCCGACGATGGTCCCGCTGCTGGACTGGGACGCGATCGAGGCCGACGAGCGGGCCCTGCTGGCCGAGCGGATGGCCGGCTGGCAGGCGAAGTATCCCGACGTCGAGGTGCACCGGCTGGTCACCCGGGATCGACCGGCGCGGGCGCTGGTGCAGCAGTCGGATCGGGCGCAGCTGCTGGTGGTCGGATCCCGTGGACGGGGCGGCCTGGCAGGAATGCTGCTGGGCTCGGTCAGCCAGACCCTGCTGCGGCACGCCCACTGCCCGGTCGCCATCGTCCGTCCCCGTACGGACGGGTGACGGGGGATCAGCCCCGGTGGCCCAGCCCCGACCGGCGCAGCTCGGTCACGTAGACGGCGGCCTCGGTGCGGCGGGCGAACCCGAGCTTGTGCAGCAGGGAGGAGACGTAGTTCTTCACGGTCTTCTCCGCGAGGTGCATCTGGGTGCCGATCTGGCGGTTGGTCAGCCCGTCGGCGATGAGCCCGAGGATGCGTCGCTCCTGGGGGGACAGCGCCTCGTAGCGGGGGTCCGTGGCCTGTTCGCCCGTGCGCAGCCGTTCCAGGACCAGGGTGGTGGCGCGAGGGTCCAGCAGCGAGCCACCGGCGGCGACAGTGCGGACGGCGTCGACCAGATCCATCCCGGCGACCTGCTTGAGCAGGTAGCCGGCGGCGCCGGCCATGATCGCCCCGAAGAGCGCCTCGTCGTCGGAGTAGGAGGTGAGCATCAGACAGGCGGGCGGGGGCGACACCGCGGAGCGGACGTCGCGGCAGACCGAGACGCCTTCGCCGTCGGGCAGCCGGACGTCGAGGATGGCGACGTCGGGGCGCAGGGCGGGAATCCGGGCGAGCGCCTGGGCGGCGGTGCCGGCCTCGCCGACCACCTCGATATCGCCCTCGGTCTCCAGCAGCTGGGCGATGCCGCGTCGGACGATCTCGTGGTCGTCCAGCAGGAACACCGAGATGGTCACGGTTCCTCCAGGTCCCGGCCAACCGCCGTGCCGATGCGGCGGATGCGATCTCGAACCCCGGAAGGATAGGACGACGGGTCGCCCGGCCCCGCCCCGCGGGCCTCGCTCGCGATGCGCCGGACCGGATCGCGCTCGGTCATCGCAGTTGGCGGTCGAACACGTCGAGCACCGGACGCCGTGGGGTGCGCGGCGGGGGCATGGCGCCCGGGGCCCACCCGATCCGCAGCACGAGCTGCGCGCACAGGCTCCCAGCGAGAACGCGGTCGCGCACCGTCCGCCGGGCCGGCCCGACCTCGAGCGGCTGGGTGAGCAGGCTGCTGGCCGGCCCGGCCTCGGTGGCATGCAGCAGGACGGCGCTCGCGGCCTCGCCCGCCCGCAACCGGGAGAGCGTGCCGTTGTCGATCCGTTCGGTGATCATGTGATCCTCCGTCCTGCCGGGTCCGCTAGGGCGCGTCCGGCCCGCCGGGTACCGATCCGGCGCGCTCGGGCAGCGCCAGGTCCTCGATCGCCCGGCGCGGGGTCGCGGGGATCGGCCACCCGCGGCCGATCCGCAGGACGACGCGGGGCAGGTGGGTGCCGTCGATCAGCCTGCGCATCCGCTCGCGGATCGTGCTCACCTCCACGAGCTGGGAAAGGAAGGACACGGCAAGCCCGGAGGCGGTGGCGGTGAGCAGCACCCGCTGCATGGCCTGGCCTGCCTGCAGCTCGGCCTCCGGTCCGCTGGTGTGCGAGCTGAGCACGGCGATCAGCGGCTCGTCCTCGAAGTCCTTGCCGGCGACCCGGACCCGGCCCCGGCCGTTGGTGAAGTCGCGCAGCACCCATACGTCCTGCGGCGCCGGGAGCGGGCCGCCGGCGCGGGCCGGAACCCCGTCGGGACGGTCACCGCCGGTCCCCGTCCAGGAGGCCAGCTCGGCGCGGAACGCGGGGTCGGACATCTGGATGTCGTGGGCGCGCGCGGCCAACCGCCGCAGCTCCGCGCGCTGCCCTCGATCCTGCACGAGATGCAGCCAGGCACCCTCCTCGTGCGCCGCGCGGCGCAGCGCGTGCTGTTCCGGGGTGGCGACGAGGGTGTCGCTGAACGGCTGCCGGTTGGTGCGGCGCAACGGGATCGCCCGCCGCAACCGTTCGAGTTCGGGAGTCGTGCCCTTGCGCCCCCCGTGCCGGACGGCGGCGAGCAGATCCGGCCGATCCCGGTCGGGCAGCACCGTCACGATCGGCCGGATCCCGAAGTCGCGCAGCGTCGTGCGGATGTTGAACAGCGCCGCCCCGCAGCTGAGCCGCAGCTCGACCCCGGTCGGGTCGGCGACGAGCAGCTGGCGCCGCGGGTCGGCGTACAACTCGATCACCTGTTCGGTCAGCCGGAACCGCCACGGTTGGGTGTTGTGCACCGATGGGGCGCGGCTCGCGGCGTCCAGCAGTACGCGCACCTGCTCCTCGGTGAGACCGAGCGCTGTCGGGATCCGAGTCATGTCGAGCTCGCCCCCATTGAGAGATCGTCGAGAGGCCGGGCGGCGCTGGTGCGCCGTTGCTCTCACGATGCTTCCCGGGGCGGCCCGGCGATACCGTCGAAGGTCCTTCGCGGCCGGGGTGATGGGCCCTGTGGGGCCGCCGGGCGGCGGAGATGATCACCTTCGCCGCCCGGCCGCTCACGGCTCCAACAGGCGCTGGCCGAGGTACTCACCGGGGCGGCAGCCGCCCGGGACGGCGAACACCGCGGAACCGATCGGCGTCGTCCACTGGTTGAGCAGATCCAGCTGGTCGAGCCTGCGCTGGATCGGCGTGAACTGGGCGTCGATATCCGCCTGGAACGACACGAATACCAGGCCGCTGTTCGACAGCTCCCCGGCCGGGGGCGACTCGTCGTAGTTGTAGGAGCGACGCAGGAACCGGTGGTCCGGGTCGTCCGAGCGGGCCCGGCGGATATGGGCGAAGGATTCGATCACCGGCAGCTTGAGCTCGGTCATCGCCTCCAGATCCGGCTCCTCATGCTCGTGCGTGCCGGTCAGCGGGGCCCCGTTGTCGAGGCGCCGCCCGATAACCTGTTCGCGGGCGGGCCGATCGAGCTCGTCCCAGGTGTCCAGATTCATCGCGATCCGCCGCACCACCATTCCCGTTCCGCCGTGCAGCCAGGCCGGCCCCTCGGGGCCGATCCAGATCAGCCGGTCGTCCTCGGTTCCCGGAATCGGGTTGCTGGTGCCGTCGACCTGGCCCATGAGGTTGCGCATGGTCGTTCCGGGGGTGACCGTGCCCGGGCTGTTGCGAAACCCCCGCTGCACCCAGCGGACGGTGGCGAACGTCCGCGCCTCCTTCACGAGCACCCGCACCGCGTGGGCGACGGTGATCTCGTCGTCGGCGCAGATCTGCAGCAGGAGATCGCCCCCGCTCCAGGCTTCCTGCAGCCGGTCGACCCCGAACGCGGGCAGCGGGGTGAGCCATCCGGGCCGGAGGTCCTCCCGGCCGGCCGCGGTGAGGACCCCGGGCCCGTAGCCGACGGTGACGGTCAGCCCGGCCGGCACCGCGGCCAGTTCCGGCTCGGTATCGGTCAGACCGGGCGCGCCGCGGGTGAGCCGCTCGATGTCGTCGGTCCAGACCCGCATGAGGCGCACCAGCGCCTCCCGGTCGACGCCGTCGACGAGGTCGAGGGCGACGAAGGACGCGAAGGCCTGCCCCGGTGTCACCACACCCGCCTGGTGCTCGCCGTGGAACGCGACCGTCGCGCGTCCCGGGGAATCCGGGGCGGCCGGCTCCGGGTCCGCGTCGAGCAGTTCGCGGCCGCCGAGAGCGGCGGCGCCACCGAGCACCGCCGCACCCGACGCCAGGAATGCGCGACGCCCGAGGCGTCGGGCCATCAATGGCCCCCGTGCCCGTCGTCCCCGTGCTCCCCGCCCTGGTAGTTCTCGTTGGCCCCGGTGTAGGAGCGGGCGACCACGCTGACCTCGACCCGGGAACCGTCCTCGGCGGTGAGGGCGACCGGGACGTCCTGGCCGGGCTGGATCGGGCTGGTGAGCTCCATGAACATCAGGTGGTCACCGCCGGGTTCGAGCCGGTACTCGCCGCCGGCCGCCACGACGAACCCGTCCGTCTTCTCGCGCATCACCATCTCGCCGCCGTCACCGTGGGCCATCTCGTGCAGCTCCATGGACTTCGTGATCGGCGAGGTGGCCGAGACGATGTGGATGTCGGCGCCGGAGCTGTTCACCAGCTTGCCGAAGGCGCCGGTCATCCCGTGGTCGGCGGCCTTGACCCAGCCGTCGATGAGGACGAGGGAGGACACCGAGGGCTTCTCGGTGGCGGCGTCGGCGGCGGTCGGGGAGTCGCCGCAGCCCGCGGCACCGACGGCCACGCCGAGGACGAGAGCGGTTCCGGCGAGGCGGTGCGACAGCCGGGTACGGGTGTGGAACACGGTCATCTCCTGGAGACAGGGTGTGGGGACGCCGAGGGGCGCGCCGGCGCGGACCGTGCACAGGCGGGCGTGATCGGCGCCGCAAACGACGTCGGCGAGGCAGCCCGGGACCGGGCTGAGTGGTCAGGAAGCGGCCGAGAGGGGCCTGGCCGGCGCCGGCGGCCCGCGCCGGGCTGCCGTCAGGAGCAGGACGAGTCGTGGCCGGGGCGCTCGTCGCGTCCACCGGCGGGGCGGGCGGGCCGGCACCGGAAGCCACAGCGTGACCGCGGTCGGCAGCAGACGCCACAGCCAGGACCACATCGCCCACAGGGCTCGCTCGCCGCGCAGCAGCACACCCGTGCTGACCACCGTGGCGACGACGTGCGCGACGAGCATGGCCGGGGACGCGGACCCCTGGCCCATCGCATGGGCCGGGGCGCCGATGGTGAAGACGTGGTGCAGCGCGAACTGGCCGACGGCGAGCAGGGCGAGCAGCGCCGCACCGGAGAAGCGCTGCCCCGACACGGCCGACACGATCAGCAGGACGAGGGCGGATCCGGCCGCCAGCGTCGGCCCGGGTACAGACGCGCCGCCCAGCGTGTGCGCGGCGGCGGCGAAACCCACGACCGTCGCCGTGACGGCCGTGGCGCGCACCACGCGCAGCACACCCGTCCCCGGCGAACCCATGGATACACGGTAGATCGAGGGCGGCTCGGCGCGGACACCGGCCGAGGGCGCCGCGTCAGGACGCCAGCGCGACGCTGCCGAGGACCACCAGCGCGGCGACCTTCAGCCTTCCTTGACCGCCGGCTGCAGCACCGAGCTCAGCGGCCTGCGGGGAGTCGCGGGCAGCGCGGGGCCGGCCGGGACCCGGCCTACCCGCATGAGCAACTGCGGATGTTCGGGCACCCGCAGCACCGTGTCGGCGAGGGCGCGGCGGGTGTGGGCGATCTCCACCGCCTGACTCAGCGGCGTGGTGGCCAGCCCGAGACGCGTCGCGGTCAGCAGCACCGCGCTCGTCGCCTCGCCGGCGCGCAGCCAGTCGGAGACCTCGTCGCCCGCGGTGGTGAGCACCATCAAAACGGCGCCGTCCTCGTCGGCGGACAGCACGTGGTGGCCGGTGCCCAGCCGGCCGCTGGGAAACCGCCGCAGGCCTGTGCCCTCCGGTCCGACCTCGTGGTGGGCAGGGAGCGCGGTGGCCGGTATCCCGTCCCGGCCTCCCGGGTACCGACGGGTCCAGATCGCCAGCTCCGCGGGATAGCCGGGAACGAACCGCTGGCGCGTGGCGGCCTCGCCGAGCAGACCCACCAGGCGCTCCCGGGCCTCGGCGCCGACCACCGGATGCAGTTCGGCGCCCTGCCCGGCGGCCGCCTCGGCCAGCTGCCGCAGCCGGCCCGGCCCCACGGGCTCGTCCGGAAAGACCCGCCGATCCGTGTGCCGCCGGTCGATCGCGGCGGCCAGCGCCGCATCGCGGGGGTCGGGCTGGCCCTCGGTGGCGCGAAGGAGGGCGAGCAGCGTGCGGTCCTCGGGGTCGGGCAGCCGCCGGGTCGTCGTGGCCACGCCGAGGCCGGCGAGCGCGACGCGCAGGTGATGCAGGGCTGCCCCGCAGCTGATCACCAGGTCGCGCCGGTCCGGGTCGGTGCCGATCAGCTGCCGGTTGAGATCGGCATAGAGCCAGACCGCATCGCCGCGGATGCGCCAGCGCCACGGCTGGGTGTTGTGCACCGACGGGGCGCGCAGCGCATGCTCCACGGCCCGCGCGAGAACGTCGCGCGCAACGGGCCCGGCCCGGGGATCGTCGCTTGCTGCCATGTCCCCACGTTCGTCCCGTCGGTGCGGCGTCGCCAGGGCCGGAAGGCTCGGCGCGCCGGGACTCTCGGACCCTGCCGCCCAGCGCGTTATGGAGCCACAACGTGCTGGGGTCGGGCCAGGGAGCACGTTATGGCTCCATAACGCGCTCCGTGGGTGGGGTGGGACGGCGACGAAATTTTCATCGGCCGTTGAACTTCAGGCCGGACGGCGCTACCGTCAACCATGGCCAGCCCGCAGCCGTCCGCCCTCGCCGCCGACCGTCCCCTGGTTCTGGATCTCGCCGGCCTCACCGGCGCGTCGTGGACGCAGGTCGGGGGCAAGGCCGCCCACCTCGGTGAGCTCATCGCGGCCGGGCTGCCCGTCCCGCCCGGCTTCTGCCTCACGACCGACGCATACGCCCAGGCCGCCGACGCGGCCGGGCTGAGCGGGCAGGCCGCGGGGCCGATCACCGCCGCCGACGCGGCCGCGCTGCGCGCGCGGCTGCGCGCCGTCCCGATCCCCGGGCGGATCAGCGCGCAGGTGGCCGCGGCGTACGCCGGCCTCGGCGCCGACGTCCCGGTCGCCGTCCGCTCCTCGGCGACCGCGGAGGACCTGCCCGACGCGAGCTTCGCGGGCCAGCAGGACACCTATCTCAACGTCGTGGGCACCGCCGCGGTGCTCGAGGCGGTGCGGTCCTGCTGGGCCTCGCTGTGGACCGAGCGCGCCGTCGCCTACCGCGCCTCGGCCGGGACCGACCGGTCCACGGTCCGGCTCGCCGTCGTCGTCCAGGTGATGGTCGACGCCCGGGTGGCCGGGGTGGCATTCACCGCCGACCCGGTCACCGGCGCGCGCGGCCGCACCGTGATCGACGCCAGCCCCGGGCTCGGTGAGGCCGTCGTCTCCGGCGCGGTGAACCCCGACCATTTCGTGATCGACGCGACCGGGAGGATCGTCGAGCAGCGGCTGGGCGACAAACGGGTGGAGATCCGGGCGCTGCCGGGCGGCGGAACGCAGCGGCGGGACCGTCCGGCCGACGCCACGCCGTGCCTCACGGCGGCGCAGCTGGCGCGGATCGCCGCAGTCGGCGCGCGGGTCCAGGAGCACTACGGCGCCCCGCAGGATCTCGAATGGGCGATCGACGCCTCCGGCGCGGTCTGGCTCACCCAGGCCCGGCCGATCACGACGCTGTTCCCGCTGCCCGAGCCGGCCTCCCCCGGGCACGTGTACTTTTGCGTGAGCCTGGCCCAGGGCCTGGTCCGGCCGCTGACCCCGATGGGGATCTCGGCCTTCCAGGTCGTCGGCGCGGTCGCCGCGCACCACCTGTTCGACGTCCCGCTCGGCGACCCGCGCCTGGGCCCGCGCGGTTTCGCCACGGCGGGCGGGCGGTTGTTCGTCGACGCCACCCCCGCGCTGCGCAGCCGAGTCGGGCGGGCGCTGGTGCCGCGGGTGTTCGACGTCATGGAGGCCCGCTCGGCCGTGGTGCTGCGATCGCTGCTCGACGATCCGATCTATGCCGTGGAGAAGAGCGCGTGGTGGCCGCTGGTGCGCCGGGTGGCGCGGCTGTCGGTGCGGTTCCGGATCCCGCTGCGGCTGCTGCGGGCGCTGGCCTCGCCCGCCGCGGGCCGCCGCCACCTCGCGCGGGTGGACGTCGGGCTCGCCACGGTGACGGCCGTGCGGCCCGGGCTCACCGCCGCGCAGCGGCTCGGGGAGGTCGAGCGGCTGCTGCGCGGGGTGTATCCGCTGCTCCTCACGGTCGTCCCGGTCCCCGCGGCGGGGTTCGCGATGCTCGAGGTTGCGCGCAGGCTGGCCGGCCCGGACCTCGCCGCCGACGACGTGCACGAGGTGCTGCGATCGCTGCCGCACAACGTCACGACCCAGATGAACCTGGCGCTGTGGGCGCTGGCCGTGCGGATCCGGGAAAGCGTCGAGGCGGCGGCCGCGGTCCGCGACGAGACGCCCACGGAGCTGGCCGAGCGTTACCACCGCGGCGCGCTGCCCGCCGTGTTGCAGCACGGCGTCGCGGGGTTCCTGCGGGCGCACGGGCACCACGCGGTCGCGGAGATCGACCTCGGGATGCCGCGCTGGTCGGATGACCCGGCCTATCTGTTCGGGGTGCTGGCCGGCTATCTGCGGCTGGCCGCGGACCGGAACGGTCTCGCCCCGGACGCCCAGTTCGCCCGGGGGGAGCGGTCCGCGGCGGCGGCGATCGCGACGGTGGTCGGCCGGGTCCGGTGGCGCTCCCGGCCGCGCGCGGCCGCGGTCGGCTTCGCCCTCGGGCGGGTCCGCGCGCTCGCCGGGATGCGCGAGACGCACAAGGACCAGCTGATCCGGGTGTTCGCCGCGGCCCGCACCCAGCTCGGGCTGGTGGGCCAGGAACTGGCCGGGCGCGGGCTGCTCGACGACCCGGCCGACATCTTCTTCCTCGACCTCGTGCAGGCCGCCGAGGCCGTGGCCGGGGCGGACCTGCGGTCGCAGGTCGAACGCCGGCGCACTGACTACGACCGGGAACTGCGTCGCCGGCAGGTTCCGCGGGTGATGTGCTCCGACGGGACCCAGCCCGAGGCCGTCCGGACCCCGGCGGCGGGGGCCGCGGGAGCGCTGATCGGCAGCCCGGCCTCGGCCGGGGTCGTGACGGCACCGGCCCGGGTGGTCCTCGACCCCGATGACGCCCGGCTGGAGCCGGGCGAGATCCTCGTCGCGCCCTCCACCGATCCGGGCTGGACGCCGCTGTTCCTCACCGCGGGGGGCCTGGTCATGGAGATGGGCGGGGCGAACTCGCACGGGGCCGTCGTCGCCAGGGAGTACGGCATTCCCGCGGTCGTCGGCGTCCCGGACGCCACGGCGCTGCTCGCGACCGGCGACATGATCACCGTCGACGGCGCGGCGGGCAGCATCGTGCGCGCGGACCCGCGGGGCTGACCGGGCGGCACCGCCCGGACCACCCTCATTTCCGGGATGTTCGGCTCCATTCAGACCGTTGTCCGGCGGTTTCAGAATTCCTTCTCACGTGCCTGGAGAGATGGCGTGAAGTAAGGCGGCCGGATGCGCCGGGCGGGACTATTTCAGGCGTGCGGATATGTCCACCGCCGACCGCCCGAACGTCGCGACCGCACAGCCTTCCGATCGGCTGCGCCGGGCCTGTGGGGTGCGTACTCGGGGTGGGTGGCGACGCCGCGGGCCCGGTTCGTGCCGTTCGGCACCGCGCCACCCCTGGTCGGGGTGCCCGCGCGAAGCGAGCGCAGGTGCGGCGGCCGCCATGGCGCTTCGGCCTCGGTGGACCACGTGGCGGCCCGGACACTGTCCAGGTTGTTTCTCGTGGATAGTGTCCCGGCCACCTCTCCGAATGGGCAGGTAATGGTCTGGATCAGACGATGAACCCGGCGTCATCGGGTCGATGTACGGCGCGGCACCACCGCGCGCATCCGGCCCTCCGCCCGTTCCGGCTCCGGGCCGGATGGCGTTCCTTCGGTGTCTGCGAAGAAATGCCCTCGGCTAATCACTGCCCCGCCGCGATCACTGATGGCGGCAGCGGCGCTAGGCCGACCCGTGACAGGTGCCCCCAGGAGAAGGTCTGTTCGCGCATTACTCGCTATTATTCTGACATGGCGGGTGGGCCCTCGGCACGGCGACGAGATCGGGCAGAACCGGCCGGTACCGTACGTGCAGAAAGAATCGGAAGCGAACGATCGAATCCACGATCCGTCGCGGAGCTGCTCGCTGATCGGCAGACCGCCGGGGAGCGGGTCGATCTCCAGGCGCTGACGACGGTCTCGAGCATCCAGCGGATCGCGATGCGCATCCGCCATCACCTCGAGCAGGGTGTGCTGAAGCAGAGCGAGCTGACCTGGACGGGTTTCGTCGTCCTCTGGGTGCTCTGGCTGCACGGCGAGCTGCAGACCCGCCACCTGGCCGAGGAGGTGGGCGTCAACCGCAGCACCCTCAGCGGCGTGCTCGCCACCCTGGAGCGCCGGGGGCTGCTGACCCGTCGCGCGCACGAGACCGAGGGCAGGCTCGTCATCGTCGAGCTCACCGGCAAGGGCCGCCAGCTCATCGAGGAGCTGTTCCCGCGGTTCAACGCCGAGGAGAGCTTCGTGGTCTCCTCGCTCAGCGCCGACGCGATGCGCAGGTTGGGCAACTCGTTGCGCACCATCGGCGAGCGGCTCGACTCCGAGGAGGGTCGGCAGCGTCGCGCCCGCGGGCTGCGCGATCGGTGACCCCGCCGCAGTAACCCCGCCGCGGGGCCCCGCCTCAGGGGAGCGGTTCGAGCAGTCGCGCGGTGGCCGCGGCCATCCGCAGCGAGCCCACCCCGGTGGGGTGGAACGGATGGGGAGCCGCGAGCCCCTGCAGATCGGGGCCCAGCGCATCGCCCGCAGGCCCGGTGCACAGCTGGGCGAGCCCGGGCCGGGCCACGTCGAAACCGTACTTCTCGGCGCCGCTGCGCAGGATGGAGTTGAGCGCGGCGTTGCGGGCGCTCAGCAGCTCGATCTTGGCCCGGTCCAGCCCGGCGACGCCGGGGGGACCGTGCGAGTCCGGACAGTCCGCGTCGGGGTCGAACACGTCGTACGACGTCATGATCACGACCTGGGGCCGCTCGGGCAGCTCGCCGAGGTCCTGCAGCAGATTGCCGTACTCGCGGTCGAATGCGGCGAGCCGGTAGTCGAACTCGCCCTGCGTGAGGTTGTCCGTGCAGTCGGGCGCGCCGTAGCAGTAGCTGAGGAAATCGGCCCAGCCCAGATCGTTGGGGCCGATCGCGACGACGACGAAGCGCAACCCGTCGATCTGCTTGAGCAGGCCGACCTGGGCCGGCACCGTCTGGTCCCCGCGCTGTTGCGGTCCGCGCAGGCCCTCGGTGATGGTCGCACCCGAACACGCCAGGTTGCGCACCTGGGTGGTGAGCAACCGGCCGAGCTCGCGGGCCAGCGAGTCGGCGCTGCGCTCGCAGGCGAGATCCGCGGGCGTGGCGTCGGGGATCGGGGGTCCACCCACCCGCGCCACCCGGGAGTCGCCGATCACGGCGCCGGTGTAACCGAACACCTTGGGCCCCACCGGTGCGGGGGAGACGTGGTAGGTGCCGACGAGATCGGAGAGGGAACTGATGTGCGCTAGCCCGCGCACGGTGCCCTGATAGGCCATCGCTCCGCACGCACCCCAGGCCAGCAGCGACGCGGTCAACGCCAGCACGGTCATCCGCCCGAGCGTCCCCGCGCTGCGATGCCAGATCTCGGCGATGCTGAGGTGCGCGCGGTCGATCCGGCTCTGCCGTCGCAGCAGGGCGAGGATCCGGATGCAGCCGGCGATGGCACTGGCCGCGAGGGTGATGGCGACCAGGCCGAGCGCGCCGAACGCGTACCAGCGCAGAAACCCGTTGGTCAGCGTCGTCGTGGCGTCCTCCCGCGCCTGCCGGGTGCGATCGGGGTCGAGCACCTCCGCCGCCGCCGCGTTGCGCTGCACCGGACCCAGCACGAGCTGCGGGCGCAGCGGGCCGTAGACCCGAAGCCGCGGGATGTCGAGTTCGGTGTTGCCGATCTGGACGAGCTGCGCGGGCCCGGCCACCGACAGCGTCGGCGTCCGGGCGCCGACGCTGATGTGCTGGCCGAGTGTCACGATCTCCTGGTTCGGGGTGAGCGCGACCGCGGCCGGAATACCGGCGAACACGCAGAGCGCGATGAGCAGCAGCGTCGGCCAGGAACGCAGCTCGCGCAGCAGGCCCCCGAGGTGGCGCCGGGGATGCCGCCGCGGCGGCTCGGGACGGCGCTGCGCGGTCCTCAGCATCGGGTCGGTCCTTCGGCAGCAACGGCGCGCATCACCCCATCCAGCCTCCCACAGCACCATGCGCCTGCGGCACGGCCGAGCCGGCGCCCGCAGCGACCGACGGACGGCGCGATCATCCCTCGCACACCACGTCGGCGGCCGGCTTGTCGTCGCGCAGGCCCAGGTAACGGGAATGGTGCACCCGTTCGCGTTCGCCGGGGGACGGCGCATCCAGCGCCGGGTGCGTCACGAGTCCGAGGTGCCCGGATCGTGCGGCGACGAAACGTGGCCCGGCCCGCCCGGACGCCGGGTGCGCTCGTTGGCCAGCACGACGGCGACCCAGGGCAGCGGACCGGTCACGATCAGGATCGCCAGCCCGACCCAGAACGCCTGGAAGTACAGCAGCGCGCCGATCGTCAGCCCGACGAGATGCACGGCCATCAGGGTCGAGTAGACCCGTTCCCGGTGCCGCCGCTCCTCGGTCGGTGACATCGGCGCGTCGGTGATGACCGGTGTCCGGTGCCGCCGGAACCGCTGTCCGTGGGTACTCATCGCATCCCCACCATCCGCCCGTTTGCCGGGAACCGCATGTCGGGCTGTGACCAGGAAAGCACAGCTCGGTGCGGAACAGGGGCTCAGGACGAGGCGAGTTCGCGTTCGAACGGAGTGCGGAAACGCGGGGTGACGCGGGTGCCGTCCAGCTGGTCGGCCAGCCGTCCCGCGGCGGCCTCGACCGCCGCCTGTGCCTCGGCCCCGACGTCCTCGAGCAGCCGGACGACGACCTCGCCGTCGCGGCGCTGACCCCAGCTGCCGACGATCCGCCCGTCCCACCACACCGTGGGCCCGATGTTGCCGCTGTGGTCGAACAACGCGGGCCGATGCGCGCGTCGGGCACCAGCCGGTGACGCACCGCGAGCCGGGCGCGTCGCTGCGCCACACCGACCGTCCGAACCGCGTTCATTTGGTGATCCTCCGGGATGCCGTCGTCCGCCCGATTCTCCGGAATACTGCGGGTTCGGCCGGCGGGCCGGGTGCCGGTCGGCGTCTGCCCGGCTCGATCGCCAGGTATGACAGGTATGAGGAGCAGCGGTGTGCCGCAGTACCAGTTCACCATCGACGCGGGAGCTGGCCGGTGAGGTCCACCGGGATCTCGTCGGGCTGGTGACGTCGCTGGCCGAGCCCGAGGGGTGGGCGGCGACGGCGTGTGCGGGCTGGTGCGTGCGCGACCTCGTGGCGCATCTGCTCGGCGGGGTCCGCCATGCGCTGGTCGCGCTCGGCACCCCGGCCGACGGGCCGCCGGACATCGACGCCATCCGCTACTGGACCCCCGGCCTGCTCGCCGACCCGTCCCCCGGTGCCGACCGGCGTGGCGTGCGGGTTCTGGCCAGCCTCTATCCGAGGATCGAGCAGCTGGCCACCGAGTATGCCGATGCGGTCGCCGCGCTGCTGCACCTCGGCGCGGGAGTGGCAGGCGAGGCGGTGGTGCGCACCCGGGGGCGGGCGCTGCGGGTCGACGACCTGTTCCACATCCTCGCCGTGGAGGCCACCGTGCACCACGACGACCTCGTCGCCCATCTGGACCGGCCCGGTCCGTCCGGGCCGGGGCTCACCGCCGTCCGCGCGGTACTCGACGGGCTGCTCGGCAGCGCGGTCCCCGTCCCGTGGGACGATGTGTCCTACCTGCGGGCCGGTACCGGCCGGGTGCCGCTGACCGCGCGGGAACGAACGCTGCTGGGAGCCGACGCGTACCGGTTCCCGCTGTTGGGGTGACAGGCTTCAGTTCCAGAGCGTCACGAACACCGGTGGCCGGAACCGCGACGGCGGGACGCCGGCGCCCGGAGCCCGCAGCAGCTTCATCGCCTCCGGGGTGTCGAGGAAGCGGCGCAGCGAGCCCGTGGACGCCGACCGCCGGTCGGCCGGCAGGGTGGTGGCATACCAGCTCAGTGCGACGGGGGTGCCGGGAACCTCCACGACCTGTAGCTCCCGGCGGCGTAGCTGATGGGCGGCCAGATGCGCGATCCCCGGTGCGACGCCGGTCCCACGCGCCGCCGCATCCCACGCCGCGGTCTGGTTCGGATAGACACTCACCCGCGACTCCGGGATGCCGAGCGTGCGCAGCAGCCGCGCGATGTCGCTGCCGGGATCGGTGCCGGACGGATCGACCAGCCATCGCCACTGCGCCGGGGCGCCGCGCGGCGGCGTGTCCGGCGCCGCGAGCACGACGAGCCGGCACCGGAAGATCGGGTCGCTGACCAGGCCGAGGCTGCGGTCGGCCCCCAGATAGGGCCCGAGCGCGACATCGGCGAGCCGCTGCGCGACCAGCACGGCCATCTCCGCCACCCCCGCCACCCCGGAGGAGACCTCGACGCCGTTGCCGCTGCGGGTGCTGAACGCCGCGGCCAGCGGGCCCGCGACGAACTCGACGATCTCGCTGGGTGCGATGAGCCGGAGCTGATCGGGCGCGCCCTGCGCCGAACGCACCGCGGCCTCGGCATCGGCGCCCAGCCCCACCATCTGGGCGGCGATCGTGACCAGCCGTTTCCCGCCCTCGGTCAGCACCATGCCGGCATCCCCGCGGATCACGAGGGAATCGCCGAGATGGCGGCGCAGCGCCGCGAGCGCCTGAGAGACCGCCGGCTCGCTCACCCCGAGCGCCGTCGCCGCCGCCCGGACGGAGCCCAGCCGGGCGACGAGCACGAAGGCGCTCAGTTGCGTCAGTGTCACCTGACACAGTGTGCGCGACCAGGGGATTAAGCGAAGGGTTATCCGGCTCTTGAACCCGAACGTGATCGGCATCACGATGATGTTCATTCGTCCAACCGGAGCACGGGAGGGACCATGCAGGTGCCTGCCCAGTTCGAGTACGCGAGGGCGACGAGCGTCGCGCACGCCATCGACCTCCTGCGCCGCCACGGCCCGGAGTCCCGCCTCGTCGCGGGCGGACACAGCCTCATCCCCATGATGAAGCTGCGGATCGCCAACCCTGAGACATTGATCGACATCAACGACCTGGCGGAGCTCACCAGGATCGGCCTGGACTCCGGACTGCTGCGGATCGGCGCGCTGGTCCGGCACGCGGAGTTGCTGGACTCGGCCGTGGTCGGCGAGCATTTCGCGATCTTCCGCGACGCCGAGCGGGTCATCGCCGACCCGATCGTGCGCAACTGGGGCACCGTCGGCGGATCGCTGTGCCAGGCCGATCCGTCGGAGGATCTTTCGGCCGCGTTCAGCGCGGTCCGCGCCATCGCGGTCATCCAGGGCGCCGACGGCGAGCGCACCGTGCCCGTGCGCGAGTTCCACACCGGGCCGTACCAGACCGTCGTCGGTGCCGCGGAGATCCTCACCGAGCTGCGGGTCCCGATCCGGCCGGGCGGCGGCAGCGCCTACACCAAGGTCGAACGCCGGGCGGGCGACTGGGCGGTGGCCGCCGCGGGCGCCGTACTGTGGCTGGACGGGAACACCGTGTCCGATGTCGGCATCGGGCTCACCGCCGTCGGCGCCGCCCATTTCGCCGCCGAGGAGGCCGAGGACTTCCTGCGCGGCAGACCGGCCACCGAGGAGAGCTTCGCCGCGGCGGGGCGGATCGCCGCCGCGCACTGCAACCCGGTGGCCGACCAGCGGGGCCCGGTCGACTACAAGCGTCATCTGGCCGGGGAGCTGACCACCCGGGCGCTGCGCCGGGCCGCCGCCCGCGCCGCCGGCGCCGCCGTCGAGACCGAGGGGGCCTGACATGCAGATCACCGTCACCGTGAACGGCGCGGAGCGCACGGTCGAGGTCGAGCCCCGGCTGCTGCTCGTGCACCTGCTTCGTGACCATCTCGGGCTGACCGGCACCCACTGGGGCTGCGACACGTCCAACTGCGGGACCTGCGTCGTCTGGTTCGACGGCACCCCGGTGAAATCGTGCACGGTGCTCGCCGCGATGGCCGACGGGCATGAGGTCCGCACCGTCGAGGATCTCGCGACCGCCGACGGTCTCGACCCCATCCAGCAGGCCTTCTCCGACCACCACGGCCTGCAGTGCGGGTTCTGCACCCCCGGGATGTTGATGACCGGCCGCTGGCTGCTCGACCGCAACCCGGATCCGTCCGAGCAGGAGATCCGGGAAGCCATCTCCGGGCAGGTCTGCCGCTGCACCGGCTACCAGAACATCGTCCGCTCGGTGCGTGCGGCGGCCGAGCTGTCGCAGGTGAAGGGAGCCCGAGCATGAGCGCGGGAATCGACTCGATCACGGCCGCCGCGACCACACCGCGGGGCTACGGTCCGATGCGCCGCAAGGAGGACGCCCGGTTCCTGCGCGGCAAGGGCCACTACCTCGATGACATCCGGCTGCCCGGGATGCTGCACGGGGCGATCCTGCGCAGCCCGTACGCCCACGCCTGGATCACCGCGATCGACACCAGCGCCGCCGAGGCTCACCCCAAGGTGCACGCGGTGATCACCGGGGAGACCCTGGCCGGGCTGGGCCTGGCCTGGATGCCGACGCTCAGCCACGACGTGCAGGCCGTGCTGGCCACGGACAAGGTCCGGTTCCAGGGGCAGGAGGTCGCGTTCGTCGTCGCCGAGGACCGCTACGCCGCCCGGGATGCGCTCGGGCTGATCGACGTCGAGTACGAGCCCCTCACCCCGGTCGTGGATGCTCGAAAGTCCCTTGATCCCGACGCGCCGCTGATTCGAGACGACATCACAGGACGTACCGACAACCACATCTTCGACTGGGAGGCAGGCGACGCCGCGGCCACCGACGAGGTGTTCGCCCGGGCCGACGTCGTGTCCTCGTGCGACATGGTCTACCCGCGGACGCATCCGGCGCCGATGGAGACGTGCGGCTCGATCGCGAGCATGGACCCGGTGACCGGCAAGCTCACCGTGTACACGACCACCCAGGCCCCGCACGCGCACCGCACTGTGTATGCGCTGGTCGCGGGCCTGCCCGAGCACAAGATCCAGATCATCTCGCCGGACATCGGCGGCGGGTTCGGCAACAAGGTCGGGATTTATCCGGGATATGTCTGCGCGGTCGTCGGGTCGATCGTCACCGGCGCCCCCGTCAAGTGGGTGGAGGACCGCTCCGAGAACCTGATGAGCACCTCCTTCGCCCGCGACTATCACATGCACGGCGAGATCGCGGCGACCAAGGACGGCACCATCCTCGGGGTCCGGGTGAAGGTGCTCGCCGACCATGGCGCGTTCAACGGCACCGCCCAGCCGTCGAAGATGCCGGCCGGGCTGTTCCACGTCTTCACCGGCTCCTACGACCTGCAGGCGGCGCACTGCGCCGTCACCGGCGTCTACACCAACAAGGCGCCCGGCGGCGTCGCCTACGCCTGCTCGTTCCGGATCACCGAGGCGGTGTACCTGATCGAGCGGCTGGTCGACGTGCTCGCGACCGACCAGGGGTGGGATCCTGCCGAGCTGCGGATGAACAACCTCATCCGGGCCGAGCAGTTCCCCTACACGACCGCGACCGGTTGGGAGTACGACTCGGGGGACTACCCGCAGACGCTCCGGCTGGCGCTGCAGATGGTCGGCTACGAGGAGCTGCGCCGCGAGCAGGCCGCCCGGCGCGCCGCGTTCGAGCGCGGCGAGGCGAGCGAGCTCATGGGTATCGGGCTGTCGTTCTTCACCGAGGCCGTGGGCGCCGGACCGCGCAAGCACATGGACATCCTCGGGCTCGGCATGGCCGACGGCGCGGAGCTGCGGGTGCATCCCACCGGAAAGGCCGTGCTGCGCCTGTCCTGCAAATCGCAGGGCCAGGGGCATGAGACGACGTTCGCTCAGATCGTCGCCGAGGAGCTGGGGATCTCCCCGGACGACATCGAGGTTGTGCAGGGCGATACCGACCAGACCCCGTTCGGGCTGGGCACCTACGGTTCGCGTTCGACACCGGTGTCGGGTGCGGCCGCCGCGGTGGTGGCGCGCAAGGTCCGGGAGCGGGCCCGGATCGTCGCCGCCGCGATGCTCGAGGTCTCGCCCGCCGATCTGGAATGGTCGAAGGGCAGCTTCCACGTCAAGGGCGATCCTTCGGCGTCGAAGGCGATGGCCGAGATCGCGATGGCCGCGCACTCGGACCTGGAGCTGCCCGAGGGCGTCGAGGGGCATCTGGACGCCACCTGCGTCTACAACCCGCCCAACCTCACCTACCCGTGCGGCGGCTACGTCTGTGTCGTCGACGTGGATCCGGGCACCGGCCAGGTGAAGGTCCGCCGGTTCGTCGCCGTCGACGACTGCGGGGTGCGGATCAACCCGATGGTCGTCGAGGGGCAGGTGCACGGCGGGCTCGCCGACGGCATCGGGATGGCGCTGATGGAGGTGATGGCGTTCGACACCGACGGCAACCATCTGGGTGCGTCGTTCATGGACTACCTGCTGCCCACCGCGGTGGAGTGTCCGTCGTGGGAGCTGGGGGAGACCGTGACGCCCTCGCCGCACCACCCCATCGGCGCCAAGGGCGTCGGGGAGTCGGCCACGGTCGGCTCGCCGCCCGCCGTGGTCAACGCCGTCCTCGACGCCATCGGGGTGCGGCATGCCGATATGCCGCTCACCCCCGCGCAGGTGTGGCGGGCCATGCAGGGCCGCCCGCTGCGCACCGACCTGGCCATCGGGTGAGCCGTGAACGGCATCGGGCTGGCCGGCCGCGCCGGGGAGCTGCGCGGGTGCCGGACCCCGTTCGTGCTCGCGACGGTGGTCCGCGCCGAGCGGCCCACCAGCGCGAAACCCGGTGACCAGGCGCTCGTGCTGCCCGACGGGACCGTGGAGGGTTTCGTCGGCGGGGTGTGCGCCGAGTCGACGATGCGGCTGGAGGGCCTGCGGATGCTGCAGCGGGGCGAGTCCGTCCTGCTGCGCATCACGCCGGGCGGCGGCGGGGACGCGGCACCCGAGCCCGGGCTGCGGACCGTCGAGAACCACTGCCTTTCCGGGGGGAGCCTGGAGATCTTCCTGGAGTCGGTGCTGCCCGCGCCGCTGGTGGCGGTCCTCGGCGACGCCCCGGTCGCGCATGCGCTGCGGCGGGTCGGGGAGGCGTTGGACTACGACGTCCGCCCGATCATCGATCCGGTCGCCGCGCTCCCGGCCGACACCGCCGCGGTCGTCGTCGCCTCGCACGGGCGCGACGAGGCACGGGTGCTGACCGCGGCGCTGCGGTCGGGGGTGCCCTACATCGCGCTGGTGGCGAGCCGGCGCCGGGCCGCGGCGGTGCTGGGTGGGCTCGACGTCGAGGAGGAGCAGCGCCGGCAGGTGCACGCCCCGGCCGGCCTCGACATCGGCGCCCGCACCCCGGGCGAGATCGCCCTGTCGATCTTTGCCCAGTTTGCCGCTGCGCGGCTCGTGAGCGAGAAGTCACGTTCCGGCGGTACTGCACACCCACGGGCGCCGGAGGCGCCGTGAACGTCGACGGACTGCGCGCGGGCCTGGAACGCACCGGATATCTCGCCGACGATGCGCTGGCCACGGCGCTGTTCCTGGCCGTCGCGATGGGCCAGCCGATCCTGCTGGAGGGCGAACCCGGGGCCGGGAAGACGCAGGCGGCCGTGGCACTGGCCGAGGTGCTCGACACCCCGCTGCTGCGCCTGCAGTGCTACGAGGGGCTGACCGCGTCCGAGGCGCTCTACGAGTGGAACTACCCCCGGCAGCTGCTCTCGATCCGGCTGGCGGAGTCGCGGGGAGAGCAGCTGCGCGACGCCGACCTGTTCACCCCCGACCATCTGCTCGCCCGGCCGTTGCTCGCCGCGATCAGCCATCCCGGTCCGCGGCCCGCGGTGCTGCTCATCGACGAGATCGACCGGGCCGACGACGAGTTCGAGGCGTTTCTATTCGAGCTGCTCGCCGAGGCGGCGGTGACGATCCCGGAGTTGGGCACCCGCCGGGCGGTCGTCCCGCCGGTCGCGGTCCTGACCTCGAACCGGACCCGCGACCTGCACGATGCGCTCAAGCGCCGCTGCCTCTACCACTGGATCGGCTATCCCGGCCCGGCGCGCGTCGAGGAGATCATCCGCCGCCGGGTGCCCGTGGCGGCCGGCTGGCTGGCCGGGCAGGTGGCGGGCGCGGTGGCCCGGATGCGCGGGCTCGACCTGCTCAAACCGCCCGGGGTCGCCGAGGCGATCAGCTGGACGACCGCCCTGCACATGCTCGGGGTCCCGGCGCTCGACGACGCCGCCGCCGAGCGCACCCTGGGAGCGGTGCTCAAATACGACGAGGACATCGGCACCGCCCGCAACGCGGGCCTGGCCACTCTGATCGCCCGTGCCTGAGCGGACCCACGTGCCCGCGAGTCGGGTATCCCCTGTGACCGGTGACCTGCCCGCGCTCGCCGCCCGGTTCGCCGCCGCCTGCCGCGACGCCGGGCTGCCGGTCGGGCCGGACCGTGCCGAGCGGCTGACCCGCGCGGTGCTTGCCGCCGAACCGGCCACGACGCGCAGGCTCTACCACTGCGCGCTGGCCACCCTGGTCACCGACCCCGCCCAGATCCCGGTACTCGAGCGGGTGTTCGCCGCGGTGTTCGGCGGTCTCGTCGACGAGGCCGAACACCGCGGCGACCCCGGTTCGCCGCCCCTGGACCCCGCCCCGGACGCGGCCGGTCCGGCCGCGTCCGGATGGCCGGGCGCGGCCGGGAACGGGATCGCCCGCACCGGGGGGCGGACCGGTGACCGGCCCGACCGGCCGGCAGAAACCCCGGTGCGCGCGGCGGCGAGCGCGGCCGAACGGCTCGCGTCCCGCGACTTCGACGTGCTGACGCCCGAGGAGCTGCGAGTCCTGGCCGCGGCGATGCGGCGGTTCGGCATCGCGACGCCGCCGCGTCGCTCCCGGCGCACCCGCCGCGCCGGGTACGGGCGCCGCATCGACCTGCGGACCACCCTGCGCGGGGCCCGGCGCACCGCCGGCGACCCCGTCCGGCTCGTCCGGCGTACCCGCCGGCCGCGGCCGAGGCGGCTCGTCGTGCTGTGCGACATCTCCGGCTCGATGGAGCCCTACGCCCGCGCGCTGCTGCAGCTGCTCTACTGCGCCGGCGGCGCCGCCCGCGCCGAGATCTTCACCTTCGCGACCCGGCTGACCCGGCTCACCAGGGCGTTGGCCCACACCACCCCGGCCGTCGCGCTGCAGCGGGCCTCGACGCTGGCCCCCGACTGGTCGGGCGGCACCCGGATCGGCGAGGCCCTCAAGCGGTTCCTCGACGACCACGGCGCCCGCGGGATGGCGCGCGGCGCTGTCGTACTGATCATCTCCGATGGCTGGGACACCGGCGACCCCGACGAGCTGGGCGCGCAGATGGCGCGGCTGTCGCGGCTGGCCCACCGGGTGGTGTGGGCCAACCCCCGCACCCGGCACGCGGACTACCGCCCGCTGGTCGGCGGGATGGCGGCGGCTCTGCCCTACTGCGACGCGCTGGTGAGCGCGCACCGCCTCGACGCACTCGGCGAGCTGCTCGCCGCGCTGGCCGACGGCGGGCCGGCCACCCGCAGGGTCAGGCCCGGGGGCTGAGCTCGGCGAGCATCCCGCTCACCGGTTGCCCTCCTTGGGGGCCGAGACGTCGGCGATACCGTAGCGGCCGCGGTAGAACAGCAGCGGCAGCCGGTCCGGGGCGGCACCGAGATCGTGCACGTGGCCGACGGCGATGGTGTGATCACCGCCGTCGTACTCCTGCCAGAGCGAGCAGTCGATCCAGGCGCTGACCCCTTCGAGGATCGGCGCGCCCGACGGCGCGGGCTGCCATTCGACGCCGGCGAACTTGTCCACCCCGGAGCGGGCGAACCGGAGACTGTGGTGCTGGTGGTCCTCGGCGAGCACGTTGACGCAGAACCGGCCGATCTCGCGGATCTTGGGCCAGGTAGTCGACGTGCGGGCCGGGCAGAAGCTGACCAGCGGTGGATCCAGCGACAGCGAGGCGAAGGACTGACAGGTGAACCCGACCGGCCGGGCGCCGCCGTGGGCGGTGATCACGACGACGCCGGACACGAAGTGGCCGAGCACGTCGCGCATGACCGCCGGATTCACCGGGCCCGGGGGCGCGCCGGCACTCGACGGAATTCCTGACACAGCCCAAGGTTAGGCACCGCGTGCCGCTCCTGACCATCCGCCCCGCGCGTCGCGCACCGGACCCGGAGCTCCGGTTGCCGCCCACCGGCCCGTCGCGATCAACACTCGACGATGTTGAGCGCGAGACCCCCGCAAGGCCATCAAGACGATGCGCGAGACCGGCGCCGACCTCGGCACCGGAGATCGAGGCGTTCTCCTTGAACAGCGTGCCGATGGCGGCCGTGGTGAGCAGGAACCGGATCACGCCGTCATCGTCGGCGCCGGGGCAGAACCGGTGGTAGTAGTACAGCACGGCCGGGACGATCCCGGCGGCCCCGTTGGTGGGGGCGGTGACGATCCGGCCCCCCGGCAGCGTTCTCCTCGTTCACCGCGAGCGCGTAGAGCGTAGGCGCTGACCTCGTCGGCGATGCGCCGGAAGGCGGCGAAGTCGAGGTGGCGGGGATAGGCCGACCGGCCGGCGATGATCAGCTTGGGCCTGTGCTCGCGGGCCAGCCGCGCGACCTCGTCCATGTTGACGAGGTGGTCGGACTCGCGCACGTGGTAGGCCGCGACGTCATAGAGCCTGCCGGAGAAGTTCAGCCGCATCCCGTGGGTGAGGCGACCGCCGTGGGCGAGGTCGAGGCCGAGGATGGTGTCGCCGGGCTCCAGCAGGGCGGCCATCACCGTGGCGTTGGCCTGCGCCCGGAGTGCGGCTGGACGTTCGCGTACCGCGCGCCGAACAGGGCACGCAACCGGTCGATCGCGAGCCGCTCGACGACGTCGACGTGCTCACAGCCGCCGTAGTAGCGCCGGCCGGGGTAGCCCTCGGCGTACTTGTTGGTCAGCACCGAGCCCTGCGCGGCCATGACCGCCAGCGGCGCGAAGTTCTCGCTCACGATCATCTCCAACGTCGTGCGCTGCCGAGTGAGCTCGGCGGCGACGGTCGCGTGCACCTCGGGGTCGGTCTCGCCGAGGGTGCGATCGAGGACCGTCCTGCCGAGGTCCGGGGCGATGCTCCCGGTCTGCACGGATTCATCTTCTGCTCGGCGGCGCTTTCGGACCGGTTCGGCCGGAAGAAGGCGCTGATTGCGGGAGCAGTGCTGTTCATGGTGGGCACCGTGCCCCTGTTCGCCGTTCTCGACACGGCGACGTTCGCCGCGATCGTGGTGGTACAGATCCTGCCGGGCGCGTTCCTGACCCTGAACGACGGCACACTCGCCTGCTATCTCACCGAATGCTTCCCGACCCGCGTGCGCTACACCGGGTTCGCGTTCAGCTTCAACACCGCGAACGCGCTCTTCGGCGGTACCGCCCCGTTCATCGCCACGCTGTTGATCTCCACAACGGGCAGCAAGCTGGCGCCGGCCTACTACCTGGCCGCAGCCGCGGTGGTGGCCCTCTTGGCCATGCTCGCCTGCCCGGAGACCGCAGGCCGGCCGCTGGCCTGAGCGGTCCTGATTGTCGACGGAAAGTAGAGAAACGAACCTCGAACGACTCAAGGACATCCACAACGGCGCGAAGGACGCACCGACGTTCTCCGCCATGGAGATGGAGCGAAGGTTCACCCTGCTGCGCAAGCACATGGCCGAGTCGGGCATCGGCGGTGCTGTTCACCAGCTACCACAACATCAACTATTACAGCGACTTTTTATACCCCGCATTCGGCAGGCCCTATGGCCTCGCGGTCACCGAGGACAGCCACGCCACCATTTCGGCGAATATCGACGCAGGCCAGCCGTGGCGGCGCAGCTTCGGTGACAACATCGTCTATACCGACTGGCGGCGCGACAACCATCTGCATGCGGTCGCCACCGTGCTCGAGCGGGCCGGTGTGCGCAGCGGCCCTGCTCGGTGTGGAGGACGACCGCATCCCGGGCCTGCTGCGCGCCCACGTCGCCGACGCGGTGCCCGCGGAGAAGATCGAGCTGATCCGGCACGGCGCGCGGATCGCGGATCTGGGCGGCGGGGCCGTGGTCGCCGCGGTGCGCGAGGGCGTCCCGGAGCACGAGGTCGCGCTGGTCGGCACCCAGGGGATGGTCCGCGAGATCGCCCGCACCTTCCCCGATAACGAGATCTATCAGGCCCATGGGCTGTTGCCGAACCGGACCTTCGGCTACGGCCATTCCTTTCGGGGTGCCGTCGCACTACTACGGCCGGGAGGCTGGCCTCGAACACGCCGGCTACGTCGAGCGGGACCCCACGAGCGGCCGCTTCCGCCTCGGGCTCGGGCTGCTGGCGCTCGCCGGCCCGCTGCCCGCACCTCGCTTCCGGATGCCCGCACAGATGATCGAGGCGCTGGTGCACGACGTCGTCGACGCCACCAAGGAGATCTCGGCGCGGCTCGGCCACGCCGGATGACCGAGCCCGCCGGACCTCCTCAGCTGGCGTAGGCCCGCAGCCGGTCGGCCCGTTCGCCGATCCGCAGCTTGGCCATGACCTCGCGCTCGATCTGCCGGACCCGCTCGCGGGACAGCCCGAACGTGCGGCCGATCTGGTCGAGGGTGCGCGGCTGGCCGTCGTCGAGGCCGTAGCGCAGCCGGATCACGTTCTGCTCGCGATCCTCCAGCGTGGACAGTACCCGGCGCAGGTCGTCGTGCAGCAGGTGGGAGATCACCGTGTTCTCCGCGTCGGTGGCCTCGGCGTCCTCGATGAAGTCCCCCAGGGGGGCCTCCTCCTCCGAGCCCACCGGCATGTCGAGACTCACCGGGTCCCGCGCGTGGTCGAGCAGGTCGGAGATCTTCTCCACCGGCAGGCCTGACTCCGCGGCCAGCTCCTCGTGGGTGGCCTCGCGACCGAGGCGCTGGTGCAGATCCCGCTTGATCCGGGCCAGCTTGTTCACCTGCTCCACCAGGTGCACGGGCAGTCGGATGGTCCGGGCCTGGTCGGCCATGCCCCGGGTGATGGCCTGGCGGATCCACCAGGTCGCATAGGTGGAGAACTTGAAGCCCTTGGCGTAGTCGAACTTCTCCACGGCACGGATCAGCCCCAGGTTGCCCTCCTGGATGAGGTCCAGCAGCGGCATCCCGCGTCCGGTGTAGCGCTTGGCCAGGCTCACCACGAGCCGCAGGTTGGCCTCCAGCAGGTGATTGCGAGCCCGTTCCCCGTCGCGAACGATCGCGCGCAGGTCGGCGGCGTACCCGAGGTCGAGCGCGGTGCCGTCTGCGGCCGCGCTGTCGAGCACATGCTTGGCGAACACGCCCGCCTCGATTCGCTTGGCGAGCTCGACCTCCTGCGCGGCGGTCAGTAGCGGGGTCTTTCCGATACCGTTGAGGTATACGCGGACGAGATCGGCTGCTGGGCTCTGGGCGTCGAGGTCCTCCGCGGACAGCTCGGCGGCCGGTGCGTTGTCGAGCGCGGTGCGCTGCCCAGGAATGGTCTTCGGCGCTGTCATCTGGTTCCTCCCCTGCGCGACCGGGCGGAACGCTGTGGCGACTGCCGCCCGGGCTCTCACAGGGAAGAACGTGCGTCGACCGATAAACGTTCCCGCCCAGCCGTATCGGCTGGGCGGGTGAACGTGGAACCGGTCACCTGTCGTGGCGGCGTCCGCACTCAGGGGATGGACAGCCGGTGGATCTCCTCGAGCATCGGCGGCCAGTCCTGGGCCAGCGCGTCGCGTCCCATGAACAGGCCGAGGTGCCCACCCTGGGCGGTGCGCAGCGTGATCTGCTCGCGCGGCGTGCTGACGGCGTCGGCGGCGGCGAACACCTGCGGCGGCGGCGTGATGTGGTCGGTCGAGCCGGCCAGCAGGAACAGCGGGCAGGTGACGGCGGCCAGGTCGGCGCGGCGGCCGTCGACGACGAGTGCGCCGGAGATGAGCTGGTTTCGCCAGAACAGGTGCTCGACCAGCCACAGGTAGAACGCGCCCGGGATGTCCTGGGTGTACTTGAACCAGTCTTCGAAGTGGTGGTAGCGCTCGAGGTGGGCCGGGTCCTCGATGTTCTCCAGCAGTTGCAGCTGCCGGGAGAGCTCGGAGTGCGGCTGGATGTGGATGAAGTTGCCCAGCACCGCGCGGCCGGGCATGTTGCCGCCGCCCAGCCCGACCAGCGCCCGGTACGGAGCCAGCCCGAACGCGCGGGTGAGCGCGATCGTCGAGGCGGCGATGACGGAGTCGCCGGCGTGGAAGTCGATCGGGGCCCCGGCGAGGGTCAGGGTGTGCACCCGATCGGGGTGCAGCGCGGCATAGATCGCGGCGAGCCAGCCGCCCTGGCAGTCGCCGATGATGTTCGCCCGCCCGCCGATCTGGCGCACCGACCGGTCGATGACCTCGAGGTAGTCGGTGATGGTGATGTCCCGCGTCGCCCGCGTCGCCGGTCGCCACTCCAGGACATAGAGCCTGGTCAGCCCGGCCGCCTGGATGACCGAGAGCTGGCTCTGCCGGGGGGAGAAGTCGACGACGGTGGAGGAATGGCCGGCCTGCGGCGGCAGCACCAGCGTGGGAACGACGCCGGCGTCCCGGCCGGTCCGGTGCTCGTCGCGGGTGAAGTCGCGCAGATGCGCGAACGGAGTGCTGAGCACGATCTCGTTGTCGAGATGCCAGTTGGGGGCCTGGCGGTCCAGCATCGCCGTCCACCACCGAAGGCCGCGGGTCGCGACGTCGAACGGCGTGCCGGCGCGGGTCAGGGCATCCGCCCAGACGGTCCCGGCGGCGCGGGAGACCTCGGCAAGGCTACGCACCGTGTTGACGGTGTGATAGTCGAGCAGGAAACGGAGCGGACCGTCCGATACGGGAGCGGGACGGGCCACGGTTTCCAGGGGTGGGTCCACGAGGCTGGTCATAGTCCTTCTCCCATCGACGCTGATGTCCGATTGCTTGGATGTCCAAGTGTCCAGACAGTAGATTTGATTCGGATGTTGAGCAATAGGCTGGTTACCGGAAAGTAGCGATCGTTATGTTACGCAGAGTCACGCGGATTCGGCCCGGGCCCACCCAGATGGCGTCTCCGGTGCGGTCGCGCGGCGGGTCCGAAGCCCGGGGCGACGTCGAGGTGGCCGGGCGGGAGAATGATGTGGCCATGAGACACGGCGACGGCGGCGGATCATGAGCGAGTCGCGGACCGGAGACACGACGCCCAGCGGCGCGGACAAGGTCTGGGCGGCGCAGGTCAACGCGCTCGGCGGGTTCATCCGCGCGCAACGGCAGATGGCCAAGTTGTCCCTGCGCGAGATGGCCTCGCTGACCAGCGTGTCCAACGCCTATCTCTCCCAGATCGAGCGCGGGTTGCACCAGCCGTCGCTGAAGGTGCTGCGCTCGATCGCGGACGCGCTGCAGTTGTCCACCGAGCAGCTGCTCAAGCAGGCGGGCTGGGTCGATTCCGACCGGACGCAGGCCAACGGCACGACCGCGGGCGCCGGGGAGGATGCCCCGACGTCCACGGAGGACGCGATCCGCGCGGACCCGCGGCTGTCCGATGAGCAGAAGGCCGCGCTTCTCGGGGTGTACCGCAGCTTCGTGGAGGGGCCAGGGCCACACTCGGGGTGATTGACATACTTAACGCCGGTGCGTAACTTAGATAGCGGACATCCACTCCCAGCCAGAAAGGACGAGTAGATGACCGTGGCTACCGACCAGTTCATCGACCTCGCCAAGCGTAGCCAGGAGGCCGTCACCACGGCCGTTCGTACCTGGGCCGACACCGTGCAGACCTACGCGGGCACCATGACCGGTACTCAGGCGAAGCTGCCGGACGCGCACGCCTTCGTCGACAGCACCTTCGACTTCGCCGAGAAGGTGCTCGCCAACCAGCGGCAGCTCGCGCACACGCTGTTCAGCGCCGGCACCCAGACCGTCGAGGCGGTCACCGACCAGGCGGCCCGGGCCGCGGAGTCGGTCAGCGCGCAGATGGCGACCGAGAAGGCCGCGGCGAAGCCCGCGCCCGCCGCGGAGGCTCCCGTCGCCAAGGCCGGCGCCGCGCGCGCCGCACAGGCCAAGAGCTGACGTTCCGTCGACAGTTCTGCGGCCCCGCCCGCTCCCCCCGGGAGCGGGCGGGGCCGTTCTGGTGCTGCTGCTGCGCTGCGCGGTTAGGGTCTGGCCTGTGGCACGCGCATTGGTGACCGGGTCAGGAGAACGAGCCAGGAGGGTGGCCGAACGGTTGGCCGCCGAGGGCATGGAGGTCGTGACGGCAGGGGATTTCGCTGAGCTCGCGGCGCTCGACCTCGAGGCCGGTCTCGATCACTACGTCCAGCTGCCGGTCGCGGTACATCCCGCCGGCCAGACCCTCGTCGGACGGGTGCGCTCGTTCCTTTCGGAGGGTCTGCTCGGGCGCTTCGCGCTGCTCGACCGGCTGCTGCCGGTGCTGACCAGTGCGAAGACCGTCGTCCTCGTCTCGGGGAACACGCCCGGCACCACCGCCCTCCCGGACGACGAGCACTCCAGGCTCGCGTTGCTGCACGTTCTCGCCCACGCGACCCGGGCCGAGCTCGCCCCGCACGGCGTGGCCGTCACAGTCGTCAACGGCGCCCGGACCGACATCGAGATCGTCCGCTTCGCACTGCGCGGCGGGGCGGACCCGACGGCCCGGCTGGTCGGCGAGCCGGGCGAACAGGTCACGAGCAAGCAGTACGAGGACTGGCGCACCGAGGTGATGGGCCTGGTGCAGGTCCACACCTGACCCTCCCCCGCCGTGAGTGCGTAACAGTGTTAGAACACTGTTACGCACTCACGGCGGGCCAGCCGTCGACGGGAAGCAGCACGCCGTGCCGGACGAGTTCGCGCACCGCCGGCAGGGCCGCGGCCACCACGGCGTCGTGCGGCCGGTCGTGGCCGAGCGACACCAACGCGATCAGCTCCGAGAGCGGCAGCTCCCCGCGGCAGCCGGCCAGCAGTGCGGCGGCGGGTTCGTCGACCTCGTGGCGCCAGCGCGGTCCGTCACCGCGCACGAGCGCGGCACCGGCATCGGCCCAGCCCCCCTCCGTGCCCGGAGTGCTGTAGCGCTCCAGCACCGCGGTCGGACTGAGCGCGAGGCGCGCCGCGAGCAACGCCTCGTCCGAGGAGTGCGCACGCAGCCACTCCACCCGGTCCAGCCAGCCCGCGGCCTCGCCACCGAGCGGGTCGGCCAGCTCGCCGGGCAGATCCTCGACGACCACCGTCGGGGCCGCATCGGTGCGGCGCAGCAGGATGTGGCCGAACCCGATGCCCTCGACGCGTTCGCGTTCCATCCAGTCCATCCAGTGCGACGCCTGCGCCCTGGCCTGTGGTGAGTCGAGGTCGAGACCTGCGTCGCGCTGCCAGGTGCCGACGTGCATCGCCGGATCGACGACCTCGCGCTGCAGGATCCACGCGTCGCAGCCCGGGGGCAGCCACTCGCACACCCGGTCGGGCCAGTTCTCGCCGAGCACGTGCAGCCACGAGCCCAGCAGCTGGGCGAAGCCGCCCGGGACCAGCACGCTCGGGAGCTTGCGCAGCAGCGCGGCCAACGCCGCGTCACCGGCCTGGCCGGAGTCGCGGTAGATGTAGTCGACGCGCGCGGGTCCCGGTACGAACGGCGGGTTCGACACGATCTGGTCGAACTCACGGTCGGCCACCGGCTCCAGCCACTGGCCCGCCAGCAGTTCGACGTCGACGTCGCTGAGCGCGAACGTCGCCGCCGCCATCGCGAGTGCCCGCGGTGCCACATCGGTGGCGACGACGACGCCCGCGTGCCTGCTCGCGTGCAGCGCTTGGATGCCGCACCCGGTGCCGAGATCCAGCAGACCGGTGACCCTGCGGCGCACGGTCGCCGCGGCCAGGGTCACCGAGGCCCCACCGGCGCCGGTGACGTGGTCCCGCTGCTGGCGCACGGCCGGCGTCTCGAGGTCGGAGACCACCCACCACGCGTCCTCGTAGGGGTCGCTGTCGCTGCCCGCGTCGTCGCCGTAGGGCCGCACGTCCAGCGCAGCGACCAGACCGTCGGGGGTCTCCCGCAGCAGCCCCGCGGCCACCAGATCGGACGGGTGGCCCAGCGCCGCGGCGACGGCAGGCTCGGGCTCGGCGCCGCCGAGCAGCAGCAGCCGGACGATCACGCCGAGCTCGCCGGCGCCGCGGGTGGCGCGGAAGGCGGCTTCGGGCTCGCCGCGGCTCAGCGCGGCGTGCGCCTGCGCGCCGAGCAGCGCGTGGACACCGCCGGGAGTGTAGTCGTGGTCGAGGAAGAAGCCGCGCAGCCGAGGGGCGAGGCCGGAGGACAACCGGGGGAGCACGCCGCCATCCTCCCGGATCGGGGGCGGATCGCCCCTGACCGGATCGATAGGGTGCGGGTCGTGAGCCTCAGCCTGGCCCAGGACGCCGACGCCGACGTCCTCCTCGACCGCGACCCGCCGGCGCTGCATCGCTACCCGAGGTCGATGGCGCAGCGGGTACAGGCGCTGGCCGCCGCCGTCCTCGAGGGCTACGACGGGGACGTCACCGCGATCTGGACGGGCCTCGACAGCGGCCGCGAGCTGTTCCGCAGGCTTGCCGCGCTGCCCGGATTCGGCAGCCAGAAGGCGCAGATCTGCACCGCGCTGCTGGGCAAGCAGCGCGGGGTCACCCCGCCGGGCCGGCGGGAGGCCGCCGGAGACTACGGCGAGGACGGGGTGCACCGGTCGGCCGCCGATGTCGTCGACGCGGAGTCGCTGGTCCGGGTGCGCGAGTACAAGCAGGCGATCAAGGCCTCGGCCGGTAACACCGCCACGAAGGGATAACATCGCCTCCGTGCACAGAGTCCCGACCACGCGCCGCGGGCTCCGGGTCATCGATCCGGATCAGGTGTGCGACGCCACCGCCGTGCTCGCCGACGGCGAGCGGCTGCAGCACGCCGCGACGGTGCTCGACGCGATGGGCGAGGTCAATCGGCTGAGCATTCTGCTCGCCCTGCACCACGCCGGTGACCTGTGCGTGTCCGATCTGGCCGTCGCCGTGGGCATGAGCGACAGCGCCGTCTCGCATGCGCTTCGGTTGTTGCGCGCGCACGGGATGGTCACCGCGCATCGCGAGGGCCGGCTGGTGCGCTACCGCATCGCGGGTGGGTTGGCCAAGCTCCTGCTCGAGGTCGTGTCCGCGGAGGTCGTTCGCCCGACGCGACTGCACGCCCACGGCCATCTCGACGATGATGTCGACGGTCCGGCCGACGCACCCGAGGAGCACGTCGCGTCCTCCTGACCCGCCGTCGCGCCGTCGGGGTGCGAGGTGAATAACTGATGAGTTGTTCAGTCTTGAAGCCCGATCGAGGTGCGCCGTAGGGTCCCGGACCGAGGCGACAACGTCGCGGATCCGAGGAGCATTTCCATGCACATCGCCGAGGGCTATCTGCCGCCGCTGCACGCCGTGGCGTGGACGGTGGCCGCGGCGCCGTTCGTCGTTCACGGCGCCCGTGCGGTGGTCCGCCAGCTCCGCACCGATCCCGAGTCGAAGCTGCTGCTCGGTGCCGCCGGAGCGTTCAGCTTCGTGCTCTCCGCGCTGAAGATCCCGTCGGTCACCGGCTCGTGTTCCCACCCGACCGGCACCGGGCTGGGCGCGGTGCTGTTCCGACCACCGGTGATGGCCTTGCTCGGCACGATCGTGCTGTTCTTCCAGGCCACCCTGCTGGCGCACGGCGGCCTGACCACGCTGGGCGCCAACGCCTTCTCCATGGCTGTCGCCGGTCCGTGGGTCGCCTATGGCGTGTACCGGCTGGCCCGGCGGCTCGGCGGTGGCCTCGCCCTCGGGGTCTTCCTCGCCGCGGCGCTGGGTGATCTCGCCACCTACTGCGTCACGAGCGTGCAACTCGCGCTCGCGTTTCCGGACGCCGCCTCGGGCGTGCTGGGCGCGGTGGTGAAGTTCGGCTCGATCTTCGCGATCACCCAGATTCCGCTGGCCATCAGCGAAGGACTGCTCACGGTGCTCATCGTCCGGCTGCTGACCAGGGTCAGCCCGGCCGAGCTCACCCGGCTCGGCCTGCTGCGGCCTGCCCCGGGGAAGGAGATCGCGGCGTGAAGCGCGCAACACTGGTCAACTGGCTGTTGGTGCTCGCGGTGGTCACCATCGCCGCCGTGCCGCTGGTGTTCATCGGCGGCGAGTTCGGCGGTGCCGATGGGATCGCGGCGGAGCGGATCGCCGCCGACCACCCGGACTACCGGCCCTGGGCCTCCGCGTTGTTCGAGCCGTCGGCGGAGGTGGCGTCGGGGCTGTTCGCGCTGCAGGCCGCGCTCGGCGCCGGATTCCTCGGCTACTACTTCGGTGTGGTCCGCACCAAACGACGGCTGCGCCGCGAATCCGACGCTCCTGACGGCGAGGGCTGATGCTCCCGCTCGACGCAGCCGCCTACACCAATCGGTGGCGGCCCCGCCATCCCGGTGAGAAGGCGTTCCTGTCGCTCGGACTGCTGGTCTGCGCCGTCGCGCTGCCGCCGTGGCCGGGCGCACTCCTCGTCGGCGCCGTCGCGGCTGCGCTGTTGCTGGGTCCGGCCGGGGTCCGGCCGGGGCAGGCATGGCGGGTGCTGTCGGTGCCGCTGGGATTCGTCACGGTCGGCTCGCTGCCGTTGCTGGTGGCGGTCGGGGGCACGCCGTGGATCCGGTTCGAACCCGCCGGGCTGCCGCTGGCGCTCGAACTGGCCGCACGGGCGACCGCGGCGTTGCTGAGTCTGCTGCTGTTCGCCGCAACGACGCCGCTGTCCGACACCCTGCCCCGGCTCGCCCGGCTCGGGGTGCCGGCGGCGGTCACCGAGGTCGCGACGCTGATCTACCGGATGCTGTTCCTGCTCCTGGACTCGGTGCACGCGGTGCGCGAGGCGCAGGCCAGCAGGCTCGGCTTCCGCACCTGGTCGACGTCGTACCGGTCGCTGTCCGCGCAGGGTGGCGCGATCTTCGTGCGGGCCTTCGACCGGGCGCGGCGGCTGGAGGACGGTCTTGCGCTGCGCGGGTACAGCGGGTCGCTGCGGGTCGAGGTGGAACAGCGGCCGGTGTCGCGGCCGTTCGTGGCGGCCTCCGCGGTGCTGCTGGGCGCGGTGGTTGGCGGGACGCTGGCGCTGCGCGGGGTGATGGGGTGACCGCCGACGTACTCCCTGCCGCGGAGGCGGCGTTATGACCGCGCCGGTGTTGGCCGCGCGCGGGCTGCGCTTCGGCTACGAGCCCGATCGTCCGGTTCTCGACGATGCCGACCTCGCGCTGCATGCCGGGCGCCGGCTCGCCGTGCTCGGTCCCAACGGCGGCGGCAAGACCACGCTGTTCCGGCTGCTGGTCGGTGCGCTCGCGCCGACGGCCGGACAGGTGCTGCTCGACGGCGACCCGATTCGGCGGTCCCGGCGCGGCCTCACGCAGCTGCGCACCCAGGTCCAGCTCGTCATGCAGGATCCCGACGACCAGCTCTTCGCCGCCAGCGTGCATCAGGACGTGTCGTTCGGGCCGGTCAACCTCGGGCTGCCGGGGGATCAGGTGCGTGCCAGGGTCGCGGCCGCGCTCACCGCGCTGGGCATTGCCGACCTTGTCGACCGTCCCACCCATCTGCTGTCGTTCGGCCAGCGCAAGCGGGTGGCGATCGCCGGGGCGGTGGCGATGCGCCCGCGGCTGCTGATCCTCGACGAGCCGACCGCCGGGCTCGACCCCGCCGGTGTCGAGGAACTCTTGGAGTCCCTGGCGGAGCTGCATGCGGCCGGCACCACGCTGGTGCTCTCCACCCACGACGTCGATCTCGCCTACCGCTGGGCGGACGAGGTCGCGGTGGTGGCGGGGCAGCGGGTCCAGGTGGCCGGGGTGGAGGATGCGCTCGGCGATCCGGCGTTGCTCGCCGCGGCCCGGCTCGGGCCCGCCTGGGCCCCCGCGGTACACCGGCTGCTCGACGGTCTGGGCCTGCCCGGTCGGCCGCGGACGGCCGCCGAGCTCGTCGCCACCCTCACCGCGGCCGCGGAGGCGGGAACCCGGCCAGCGCCCCGGGGCGCCGGGTGACACGATGGGGTCCTGCGCGTGGCCGGTATCGCCCGGACCGGTGCGGCACCGTCGATCACAGCGCCGAGCAGCGTCAGCGAGGGAGGGGTCGTGGAGGACCCGCAGCGGAAGCCTGAACCAGTTCTGATCACGGACGCGGCGATGTCCCACGAGGAGGAGATCGAGGTCCGCAAGCATCGTTACAAGATCTTGTGGGGCCTTCGGTTGCCGTTCATGGTCCTCGCCGCGGTCTTCTACCAGATCCCGTGGCTCGCGGTGACCTTGCTGGTGCTGTCGATCCCGCTGCCGTGGATGGCAGTGATCATTGCGAACGACCGGCTGCCGAAGAAGGCCGAGCGGCCGAGCCGGTTCCGTCGCGGGCGTCCCGAGCTGGAGTCGCCGTCCAAAGGCGCAGTTGAAGGCTCCCTGTGAGTGCGTAACAGTGTTCTAACACTGTTACGCACTCACAGGGCGAGCTGGCGAGCCACCTTCGCAGCGAGCTCGGCATTCGCTCTGACCAGCGCGAGGTTGGCTGCTTGACTCGCCCCGCCGCTACCGGAGTGGATGTGCCCGAGCAGCGCGGGCGTGACGTCCTTGCCGGTGATCCCGCGCTCGGCGACCATGGCGAGCCCCTCGGCCAGCAGCCGGTCGTGCAGCGCGCCGTCGAGTTCGTCGGCCGCCGGGACCGGCTGGGCCAGCACGAGGCCCGATCCGATCACCCGGTGCGCCCGCCACACCGCGGCCACCTGTGCGACGCTGTCGACCCGCCGCGGCACCGGATTCCCGGAGTCGCGCCGGTAGAAGCCGGGGAAGGCGTCGGTCCGGTATCCGAGCACCGGAACCGACTCGGTCTCCAGCACCTCGAGGGTCGTTGCGACGTCGAGGATCGACTTCACTCCCGAACACACCACGAGGACCGCGGTGCGGGCCAGCGCGGCCAGATCGGCGGAGACGTCCCAGCTTTCGCGGGCGCCCCGATGGACCCCGCCGAGCCCACCGGTGGCGAACACCTCGATACCGGCCGCCGCGGCGAGGGCCACGGTCGCCGCCACGGTGGTCGCTCCGCTGCGGCCCAGCCCGACGGCCACCCCGAGGTCACGTGCGGAGAGCTTGTCCAGGCCCCCGGCGCACACCCGGTCGAGCTGGGCCGCGTCGAGCCCTACGTGGGGCTTCCCCTCCAGCACCGCAACCGTCGCCGGGATCGCGCCGTGCGCCCGGACCGCGGCCTCCAACGAGTCGGCGACGCCGCGGTTCAGCGGTGCCGGGAGGCCGTGGGCGAGCAGGGTGCTCTCCAGTGCCACCACCCCGCGGCCCGCGGCGAGCGCGGCCGCGACCTCGGGGGCGATCTCGGGGGACGTGACGGGGGAGCGGACGGATCGGGGCACGTACGGCATCATGGAGGACATGGCTACCCAAGCGCTGCCCGATGTCGATACTCGCCCGGAGGGCACCGACTCGACGGGCAACGACGAGCCCACGATGTTCCACTACGTGAAGAAGGCGAAGATCGCCGAGAGCGCGGTCGTGGGCAACCTCGTGGTCGCGCTGTGCGGGGAGACGTTCCCGGTCACCAAGTCGCCCAAGCCGGGCTCGCCGGTCTGTCCGGACTGCAAGAAGATCTACGAGTCGCTGCCGCCCGGCGACTGAGCCGGACCTGCCGGGCACCGGGCCTGGTCACGTACCGCGGGCCGGGGCGTCCAGGACCTCGCCGGGACCGCTGAGGAGAGGCTCGGTCGCCTCCTCGGTGCGGACGGGCCGGGGTCCTCGGGGGCCGGCGCGGCCGCTCGTCGGGCGGCGATCCGGCGCATCGACAGCAGCCGCTGCAGTCTGCGCTGGCGCCGGGTGGGCCGGACCGGCCAGACCTCCTCGACGGCGTTGTTGAGCTGCGCGCCGAGCACGATCGAGAACCCGAGCAGGAACGCGAACAGCAGAAACGCGATGGGGGTGGCCAACGCCCCGTAGGTGTAACCGGTGCTGGTGATGACGGCGATGTAGATCCGCAGCCCGGTGGTCGACACGATGAACACCACCATGGCCAGCAGCGCACCGGGCAGCAGCCGCCGCCACGGCAGGCTGTGTGGCAGCGCGGCCTTGTAGAGCGTGGTGAGCACCAGCACGAGCAGCAGCCCGACACCGGGGTAGTAGAACGCGTCGACGATCGAGACGGCCGTCGGCCGCCACGACTCGGGGAGCACCTGGGGTAGCAGCGTGGGCCCGAGCGCCACGATCGGCAGGGTCAAGACCGCGACGACGAGCGCGAACAGGTAGATCAGCAGCGAGAAGATGCGCTGCCACACCGGATGCCGCACCTCGTACTGACCGTGCGCCTCGGTGATCGAGTCGACGATCGCGGAGATCGCCGAGGATCCCGCCCACAGCGAGATGAGGAAGCCGATCGAGACGACGTCGGCGCGACCCTTGGTCAGGATGCTCGCGGCCGTCGGCGCGATGATCTGGTCGACGACCTCCGGGGTGAACACCCGCCGGGAGAACTGGATGATCTTGCCGTCGACGATCTGCACCGTGGCCGGGCCGAACCAGCCCCCCACATAGCCGAGCGAGCCGAGCAACGCCAGCAACAGCGGCGGCAGCGACAGGGCCTGCCAGAACGCAGTCTGCGCGGACATCGAGAAGATGCCGTCGTCCCACGCCTTGGCGACGGTGCGCCCGAGCACCCGCCGGAGGCCGTGCCTGCGGCCGCGCGGCGGCGACGGCCCCCCGGTCCGCCCTTCGGCGGTACCGCTGGCGGCCGTGTCCGGGCTTGTCTCGATGGCCATCGCCTCTCCAGGATGGACCACGCCCTGTGGTCCGCCACGCCGCGGCCGGGTCACGACACGCCGGATGATCCGCCCGGTTACCCTGACCGCGGCCTGCGTGCCGGCCCCTCGGCCGACCGCGGAGCCGGTCGAGCCCCGCGCCGTCGCGTGGCCGGACTCAGGGAAATATCCGTCCGACCAGGGAGTCGTGTGTCGCAGGCCGCCGAGAACAGTAGCGCGCTCACCGTCGCCGAACGTCCGCTGCGCGCCTGGCAGCGCAGCGCGCTCGCCCGCTACTTGACGTCGAAGCCGCAGGACTTCCTGGCTGTCGCGACCCCGGGTGCGGGCAAGACCACATTCGCGCTGCGGGTGGCGGCCGAGTTGCTGGCCGATCGGACGGTCCACGCTGTGACCGTTGTCACGCCTACCGAGCACCTGAAGTACCAGTGGGCGGCCGCGGCGGCGCAGGCCGGGATCGCGCTGGACCCGGAGTTCCGCAACTCGGCGGGCGGGACGTCGTCGGACTACACCGGGATCGCGGTGACCTACGCGGGCGTCGCCGCCCACCCGATGCTGCACCGCGCGCGCACCGAGAACCGGCGCACCCTGGTGATCCTCGACGAGATCCACCACGCCGGCGACGCCCGGTCCTGGGGGGAGGCGATCAAGGAGGCGTTCGACCCGGCCGGCCGCAGGCTCACCCTCACCGGGACCCCGTTTCGCAGCGACGACAACCCGATCCCGTTCGTCGAGTACGTGCCCGACGCCGAGGGCGCGCCGCGCAGCCGCGCCGACCACTCCTACGGCTACGCTGAGGCGCTCGCCGACGGCGTGGTCCGGCCGGTGGTGTTCCTCGCCTATTCCGGGACGTCGAGCTGGCGGACCAGCGCCGGGGAGGAGATCACCGCCCGGCTCGGCGAGCCGATGACCGCAGAGCAGACGGCGCGGGCGTGGCGGACCGCGCTGGACCCGGGCGGCGAGTGGATACCCGCGGTGCTCGAGGCGGCGGACCGGCGGCTGACGGGGCACCGGGCGGGCGGCATGCCCGACGCCGGTGGTCTCGTCATCGCCTCCGATCAGGCCGCCGCGCGGGCGTATGCCGCGATTCTGGAACGGGTGACCGGCGCGCCCCCGGTGATCGTGCTGTCCGACGAGCGGGGCGCCTCGGAACGGATCGCCCGGTTCGCGGAGTCGGACGAGCGGTGGATGGTCGCGGTCCGGATGGTGTCCGAGGGCGTCGACGTTCCTCGCCTCGCCGTCGGGGTGTACGCCACCAGCGCGTCGACGCCGCTGTTCTTCGCCCAGGCGATCGGCCGGTTCGTCCGGTCGCGACGGCCGGGGGAGACCGCATCGGTGTTCCTGCCGAGCGTGCCGGTGCTGCTGGGCCTGGCCAGCGAGCTGGAGGCCCAGCGCGACCACGTGCTCGGCAAGCCGCAGCGGGCCGACGAGCGCTGGAACGACGAGGAACTCGCCGCCGCGCAACAGCGCCAGGACGAGCCGGGGGAGGAGGAGAAGTCCTTCACCGCGCTGCACGCCGACGCGGAGCTCGACCAGCTGATCTACGAGGGCACCTCGTTCAGCGCCGACGAGGAGGACTATCTGGGTCTGCCCGGGCTGCTCGAGCCCGAGCAGGTGCGCACGCTGCTCAACCAGCGGCAGCAGGAGTGGCTGGCCCGTGGGGTGCGTGGGGGTGCGCAGCCGCCGGCCATGTCGCGGCCCGAGCCGCCTGCCCGGCGTCCCGAGCCCTCGGTGCGCGAGCGGCTGCACAGCCTGCGCAAGGAGCTCAACACGCTGGTCGCGATGTACCACCACCGGACGAACAAGTCGCACGGGGCGATCCACAACGAGCTGCGTCGCACCTGCGGGGGGCCGGTGACGGCGATGGCGACGATCGAACAGCTCGAGGAGCGCATCGCCACCCTCCGCTCCTGGCGCTGACCCCCGTGCGCGGGGGCTCGCACTCGCGGGGAGCGAAGACGGCAGGGCGGGAACCATGCGGTTCCCGCCCTGCCGGGTGTTCGCGGAAGGCCGGCCTGATCGCCGGCCTCGATCAAGCGCCAGACTGCAGTTCGACGTCCAGCTCGCGCAGCTTGGCCGCGTGCGCTCGCGCGTGGTGCCCACAGAAGAGGAGCTCTCCGCCGGACGGCAGTACGGCACGGACCTTTGCAGCCGCTCCGCATCGGTCACAGCGGTCGGCGGCGGTCAACTCAGGCCGGGTGAGTGTTCCTGGCTGCACAGCGGTCTCCCTCCGTCTCGACACCGGTTCCCCGGTATCGCTTGCTGTGACGACCGCTCGCGCGGTGCGCCCACTCTTGCAGACGTACAGCACCCCTGCGGATGTTCCCGATTTCCGTCGCGACAACCGTCACGTTTGCCAGTGGAGATCGACGGGGCGTCGCGGCGGTGAACATCCGCAGATTCAGTTGACTACGAGTGAATAATGCGGTGCGAGGCGTCACCATCGCAAGGTGTCCTCCGTCATCGCCTCGCGGGTGACGACTACGCTGCGCAGTCGTGCGGGGCGGGATGCGAGACCGGGTTCCGGCTCCCGTCCTGTTCGTCGTCGGGGGCACCTCCATGTATGTCGGGGCGGCCCTCGCGGTCGGTCTGTTCGACCTTCTCTCGCCCACCTCCGTCGCGGTGTTACGGATCGTCGGGGCCGCGGTGGTCCTGCTGGTCTGGCGACGGCCCGGCGCTGCCGCATGGCGCGGCGGCCGGCTGGGTCCGGCGGTTGCGTTCGGTCTGGCCACGGCGGGAATGAACATCGCCTTCTACGCGGCGATCGCCCGGTTGCCGCTGGGTACGGCTGTTGCGCTGGAGTTCTGCGGGCCGGTCGCCGTGGCGGGGCTGGCCTCGCGGCGGGTGCGGGATGTCGCCGCCGTCGTGCTGGCCGCCCTCGGCGTCGCGCTCATCGCGGATGTGCGCTGGTCGGGCAGCCCGTCGGGGGTGCTGTGGGCACTCGCGGCGGCGGCCCTGTGGGCCGCCTACATCCTGCTCGGCAAGCGCGTTGCCAGCGGTGGCAACGGCCTCGACGACATGACGGTGGGCTTCACGCTGGCCGCCGCGGCGCTGCTGCCGGTGCTGTTGCTCGACGACCGGGCGGTTCCCGCACTGGCGGAGCCGAAGGTCCTGCTCATCGGCCTCGGGGTGGGTGTGCTGTCCAGCGCGCTGCCCTATGTGCTCGACCAGGTCGTCCTGCGGCGCCTCGGGCGGGCTCGGTTCGCGGTGCTGCTGGCGCTGCTGCCGGCGACCGCGACGGTCGTCGGGTTGATCGGTCTCGGCCAGGTGCCCGGCGGGCTGGAGACGCTCGGGATCGTCGCCGTGGTGATCGCCGTCGGGCTGCGTTCCCGCGACGGAGACGGTCCGGTCGGGCGGGATCGAAGGGCGACAGACTACTACGGAGAGTAACGGAATTCGTCCCGGATGCCGGCGGAATCGGGCGGGCCCGTGTTTGGAACCGGGTAACCAGCGGTGTGCTCGGTGTTGCGCTCATGCTGGTGGCGGCGTTGCTGAACGCGCTGGCGTCGGTGTTGCAGCGTCGCACGACGAGGGATCAACCCGAGTCCGCGGAGTTCTCGATCGGAATGATCCGCGACCTGCTTCGCCATCCGGTGTGGCTGCTCGGCATCTGCTCGATGATCGCCGGTTTCGTGCTGCATGCGGTGTCGATCTCGTTGTCGCGGATCGCCCTTGTCCAGCCGCTGCTGGTGGCCGAACTGCCGTTCACCCTGGTCATGGCGTCGTGGGCGTTCCGGATGCGGCTTGCGGCCCGCGACTGGCTGGCGATCGGGATGCAGTCGGCCGGGCTCGTGGCGTTCGTGGCCTGCCTGGCCCCCAGCGACGGCGATCCGGGGGCCGTCCCGGGCGCGACGTGGGCGTTGGGGATCGGGGTGACGGCGGCGGCGATCGCCGCGATCGTGGTGCTGGGTCACCGGGGGCGTCGCGAGCACCGGGCCGCGCTGCTCGGCATCGCGACCGGCGCCGCGTTCGGGCTGAACTCCGCCCTGATCGCCGGCGTCGGTGCCACGGTGACCCACGGCGGGGGTCTCTTCACCACCTGGCAGACCTACGGTGTCGCGGTGCTGGGCCCGATCTCGTTCTTCCTGCTGCAGAACGCGCTGTCCGCGGGCAACCTCGTCGCCTCCCAGCCCGGTTTCACCCTGGTCAACCCGTTGGTGTCGGTGGCGTGGGGGCTGGTGGTGTTCGGCGAGCACGCCCGCGGCTGGCCCTTCCTGGCCGGCACGCTCGCGGGCGCGGGGCTGATCGGTGCGGGGACGATCCTGCTGGCCCGGTCGGAGCTGCTCGACCCGGACGTGACACATGAGCACGACGGCGAGGCCGACGAGAGGGCCGCGGGTCAGCGGGCCCACTCCTGATCGTGGCGACGCGATCCCGCGCAGAACCGGCGCGCGCCCGGTCACTGCTCCGGGCTGAGGCGTGCGCCGGCGGCGTGCAGGCCGGATCGGTGGGCGCGGGCGTGGTGCTCGCAGAACAGGAGCTCGCTACCGGCCGGCAGCACGGCCCTGACCTTGGCGGCGGCGCCGCAGCGGTCGCACCGGTCCCGGCGGGTGAGCGGGGCGGACAGCGTCGTGACCATCGTGGGTCTCCTTCCGGAGCCGGTTCTTCCCGGGCCCCTGCAGGATGCGCCGCCGGGCCTTCGGCCAGCCATCACGTTGTCCCTCACAACGCCGGGGCGAACCCGCCGCCGCGGGTAGGGACAACCCGTCGGGTCAGGTCCCGATCTCCAGGATCCGCAGGGTCCCGTCCTCGAGGTTGGTCACGTAGGCTTGCTTGCCGTTGGGCAGCACCGCGATGCTCGTGGGCGACTTCCCGGTCGGGATGGTCGCGGTGACCTGGAAGGTCTCGGCATTGATCACCGAGACGGTGCCCTCGGTGACGTTCGCGGTGTAGGCGAAGCGCCCGTCCGGGGCCCACACGATGTTCTGCGGGTTCTTGCCCACCGGAACCGTCGCGACGACCTTCTGGGTGTTGGTGTCGATCACCGACACCGACGCGCTGTCGTAGTTGACGTTCGCGACCAGCGGCCGGGTTGGATGCACGGCGACGCTGTGCGGGCTGGTCCCCACCGGAACCTCGGCGATGACGGTGTCGGTGGCGGTGTCGAGGACCGAGACCAGGTTCGACTCGTGGTTGGCGGTGTAGGCGCGGGTGCCGTCCGGGGAGAACGCCACCCAGTGCGGGTTGCGAGCCACCGTGATGGTGTCCAGCAGGGCGTTGTTGCTCGTGTCGATCACGGACACGTTGCCCGAGTCGTGGTTGGGGACGTAGAGCCGCTTCCCGCCGGGCTGAACAGCCAGCGCGAAGGGCCGGGTGTTGACCGGGATCGTCGCGATCACCGAGTTGGTGGTCGTGTCGAGGACGGCGACGACGTTGACGGTGCGGGCCTCGTTGAAGACGCTCACATACACGCGTTTGCCGTCGGGGGAGAAGGCGAGGTACTGCGGTGGTCCCGCGCTGATCGGAATGGTGGCGGTGACCTGGTTGACCGCGGTGTCGACGACCGTGACGATCCCGGCGTTGCGGCCCGCGATGTAGAGCAGCTTGCCGTTGGGGGAGGCGGTGACGAAACCCGGGGTGCGTCCGACCGGGATGGTGGGGCCGATCGTCGGGATCGGCACGCTGGTGGCGACCGCGGCGGTACCCGGGCCGCCCTGGCCCGCGCCGCCGGCATTCGGATCGGTGGACTCGGCGACGGGCGGTTGCGGGTTCCCGAACCGGTCGACCGCGACGTAGCCGAGCAGGCCGACCAGCGCCAGCAGCGCCACGACCGCGGAGACGATCAGCAGCGTCCGCCTGCCCCCGCCGGGGGAGGTGGGCGGCGGCGGGCCCGGGGAGATATCGCCCGGCGGAGCACCGGGCGGCCCTGGCCAGGCGTTCGGCGGGCCTGCCGGCGGTCCACCGGGACCCATCCGGCCCGTGGTGGCCCCCGGCTGCGGCGAATGCTGGCTGGGGATCGCGCCGGGCGGCACGCCGGGTGGCACGGAGCCGCCCACCCCCGGGCGCGGATCGGGCGCCGGCGAGCGCGGCGGAGCGGCCACGGCGGCCGCGCCGGTGAGGGCCTCCCGTCCGACGGACGATCCGTTCGCAGACCCACCCCATCCGGACTGCCCCGGCGGCCCGGAGGACGCAGCCGCCGCGGCGGCTGCGGTCGATCCCGCGGCCGCCCGCGCCGGTGGTTCCCGCTCGTCGGGGACGATGATGGTGCTCGGGGCGGGGGCGCCCGCGGGGGCCCCGGCCAGCGCGGCGGCGCCGAGCGCGACCGCGTACTTCGGGTGAGCGTCGACGACGGTCGGGCGCCGCAACGCCGCGGAGAGCATCGAGGCGATCAGCGGGATCCGGGACGATCCGCCGACCAGCAGCACCGCGGTGAGCTGCTCGGGTGTGACGTTCGCCGAGCGCAGCGTCCGCTCCAGCGCCACGATCGTCGACTCGACCGGGGCCCGCACCATGTCCTCGAACTCCGCCCGGGTCAGCCGGACGTCGAAGTGCCGGTTGGGGAGGAACACCGGGATCGTGGTCTCGGTGTCGATCGACAGAGCCTCCTTGGCCAGTACGCAGTCCTGACGCAGCCGGGCCAGCGCGATCGCGGTCTGCGGATCGCCCATGTCCAGCTCGGACAGCGTGCCGCCGGAGGCGTAGTTGATATGCGACAGGATCGCCTCGTCGAAGTCGACGCCGCCGAGGCGTTCGATCCCCTCCGGGATGCCGAGGATCTCGATTGCCTCCGCCTGTTTGCGCAGGACGGTGGCGTCGAACGTGCCCCCGCCGAGGTCGTAGACCGCGACGGTGTCACCGTCGGCGAGGTCGCGGGACGCGGCGTAGTGGGCCGCCGCCGCCTCCGGCTCGGTGACCAGTCGCGGGGCGGTGAGCCCCGCGGCCTGCGGGACCTCCTCGAACAGCTCGCGGCGGAACGGGCCCCAGTTGGCCGGATGGGTGAGCACGACCTGGTCGGGTGCCTCGCCCTCGGTCTCGGTGACCCGGGTGAGGACGTCGCGCAGCAGCGCGCCCAGCAGCGCGGTGACCGCGTACGCGGCGCCGCCCAGCATCACCGGCGTGGGGTCGCCGAGCCTGCGCTTGAACTCGCGGCCCACCCGCTCGGGGCTGCTCACCGCCCGGCGGCCCGCGGCGTCGCCGGTGACCACCGTGCCGTCCTCGCGCAGGTAGACGACGGCGGGAGTGACCACGGACCGGTCGCCCAGGGTGAACATCTCGACCCGGGACTCATGCGCGATCGCGGCAGCGACGAATGTCGTGCCGAGATCGACGCCGAGGTTGTAGGTCACCGCGACTCCTCTGAGCGGGTTGCCATCGTAACGAGAATCACGTCCGAGCCGATACCTGCACAGTCGAGAAGAGTCAGATCGGTGTTAGCCGGATACCGCGGATTCGGGGAGAACCCGACCCGCGAGGTGGGGTTCGCCCCCCTTCCCGGCCCGCCCGGCGGGGGTCAGGATCTTCCCATGACGCTCGAGCCCGCGCAGCGCACCGGTGACGCGTCCGGGCATCGTCCCGCCGACCCACCCGACCGGGCCGAGCGCATCCCCGAGCCCGCGGGTGAGCAGCGCCGGCGTCAGGGACGCGAGCAGTGGCTGCGCCGGCGGCGGCTGGAGCGGCAGCTGCACGACGGCGCCGCGCTGCGGATCTCCGCGCTGTCCCTGCAGCTCGGGTTGTTCCGGCATCGGGTTCCCGCGGACGAGGCGGTCCTGCAGGAGTCGATCGACGGGTTGCAGGACGAGTTGCACGCGGTCCTGCAGGAGCTGCGCGACGTCGCGGGAAAGATCTATCCGCCGCTGCTGGACGAGGCGGGCCTCGGCCCGGCGCTGCGCGAGCTGGCGGACCGGGCCGACGTGCCGGTGCACGTCACGACCACCGCCAGCAGGTTCGGTGCGGCCGCGGAGGGCGCCGCCTACTTCGCCGTCGGCGAGCTGCTGGCCGTGCTCGCGCCCGGGTCGGGGCCGGTCGCGGTGGTGGTCGATGCCGCCGACGGCGTGCTGGTCCTGTCGCTGACCGGCGTCGACACGCGGCACGCCGAGGTGGTGGACTACCAGGTCCGGCCCCTGGGTGGAACGGTCGACGTCGCCGCCGGAGGCGGAACCGGGACGATCACTGCGAGGATCCCATGCGAGTAGCCCTTGCCGAGGATGGAGCCCTGTTCCGGGAGGGCCTGCTGATGCTGCTGCGGGCTGCCGGGCACGAGGTCGTGGCCTGCGCGGCGGGTGGCGACGAGCTCGTCGCGCTGCTGGCGAACCAATCCGCGGACGTCGCGATCCTGGACATCCGGATGCCGCCCGAACCCGACGGGGGCCTGGTGACCGCCGAGCGGCTGCGCGCCGCGCATCCCGCGATGGGGCTGCTGTTCCTCTCGCACTATGCGGAGTCGCACTACCTGATGCGGATCCTGCAGATCGGCACCGAAGCGATCGGGTACCGGCTCAAGGAGAAGGTGGGCAGCGTCGACGTCCTCACCGACACCCTGAGCCGGATCGACGCCGGTGAGATCGTCATCGAGCCGGTGCTGGCGAAACGGCTGGTGGAGCGGCCGCGCGGAGACAAGAAGGACGTCGTCGCGGCGCTGTCGGAACGGGAGCTCGACGTGCTGCGGCTGATGGCCGAGGGCCGCTCGAACAACGGTATCGCCGGGCAGCTGTTCGTGACGCCCAAGGCCGTCGAGAAACACATCGCGAGCATCTTCGGCAAGCTCGGGCTGCACGCCGACACCGCCGAGCACCACCGAAGGGTGCTGGCCGTCCTGACCTACCTGCGGTCGCAGCGCGACGGCGAGTAGCCGACGCCGGGATAAGCGACGGGGGCGCGGTGGGCGATGACGCGGATGATCGTGGCGAGGGTGCTGCGCCTGCTGCTGGTCGGCTGCTATGTCGCCGTGGTGTTCCTCGCGGTCCTCGCCGTGGCCGGGCTGGTTCTCGGGGCCGAGCGGCTGGACCTGCTGGCGCCGTTCGCGGCCGCACTGGTGGCCGCGGGCGGACTCGGGCTCGTGCTGCCCCATATCGACCGCCTGGTCGGGCAGCTGACCCAGCACCGCCAGACCACGCCGTACTCGGCGCTCGCGGCGGCGGCCGCGCGGATCCGGGCCGGAACGCTGGCCGAGGCGCTGCCCGGGCTGGCCGAGGTCCTCGCGGAGGGGACCGGCGCGCAGCGGGCGGTGCTGTGGCTCGCGGTCTCCGACCGGCTGGTCAGCGCGGCGGTGTTCCCGCCGGAGCCGGACGGGAACACCGCGACCCCGCACACCGTCGACAACCTCGGGGTGCTGCTCGCCCGGCCGGACACCGACCACGTCGTCCCGGTCCTCGACGGGCCGGTGCTGCGCGCGGCACTGGCGATCGGCAAGCCGGATGTCCCCCTCACCCCGGCCGACCAGCAGCTGATGCAGGACGTCGCGAACGGCGCCGGGCTGCTGCTGCGGGGCGTCGCGCTCAACACCGAGCTCGAGCAGCGCGTCCGGAGGGCGGCCGAGCTGGCCGCCCAGCTGCAGGAGTCCCGGCAGCGGCTCACCCATGCCCGCGAGGTCGAGCGGCGCAGGCTCGTCACCGAGCTCTCCCACGTGACCACCGACCGGCTCGCCGCGCTGCACCGCGACCTGGCGGCGGCCCGCGCCGCGCTCAACGGCCCTCCCGGTGATCCCGAGCAACCCCAGCGGGGGCTCGCCAAGGCCCGCGCGGGCCTGGACGAGCTGCTCGAGCGGTTCCGGGTGATCGCCAGGGGCGTGTACCCGGCGGTCCTGCGCGATCAGGGGCCGGTGGGCGCGCTCGACGAGCTGGTGGCCGACCTGCCGCGTCCCGTGCAGCTCAGCGGCGGACCGATCGAGCGGCTGGACTGGGAGGTCGAGTCGGGGATCTACTATCTCACGGCATCGGCGATGCAGCATCTGGCGGGTGTCCCGGCGGAGGAGGCGCTGCGCGTCCACCTCGAGCACGCCGAGGGGAGGCTGACGGTGCGGATCACGGACCCGGCCCTTCCGACCCCCGCCGGCGAGGTGCGGGCCGCGCTCGCCGATGACGTCGAGCGGCTCGCGGCGCTGGGCGGCGACGTGGAACTCACCGAGGACGGCAAGGGCGGCGCGCTGCTGCGGGCGACGCTGCCCGACCAGCTCCATCCGGCGGTCGAGCAGCTGGGTCTGCGGGCGCTCGCGCCGGGGCCACGATGACCGTCCCGGCGGCCGGACGGGTCGCGGATGCGGCACCGGCGGCAGCGGCCCGTCCGGCCGTCACGCTGCCGGTCGAGCGGGCGGATACGGCGCCGCGCGAGTCGCGGCTCATGGTCGGCGGGTACATCGGGCTGCTGACGCTCGTCGCCGTCGTGACGGTCGGCTGGCTCGCCGTCGGCGCGGTCGTCGCCGTCGCGGCCTACCGGCCCGAGGTCGCCGCCGCGTTCACCGAGGCCGCGCAGGGGGGCAGCGCCTGGGCCCGCGGCGTGCAGGCCGCGATTCCGCGCAGCGAGCCGTTCGACCAGCTCGTGCCCGACTTCGCCTTCAGCCTCCTGAACCTGGTCATCGCGGTCCTGCTGCTCTGGCTGGGCCACCGGGCCTGGTTCATCCGGCTGCTGGCCATCGCGATGATCGGCTCCGCGGGTGCGTTCAACCTCCAGGCGCACGCGGCGGCGGTCGCGGTGCAGATCGCGACCGGGCTGTCGATGGGAACCCTGCACCAGATCCTGCTGCACGGGGTGGCGGGCGCAGCCTACATCCTGGCCATGCTGGTGTTCCCGAGCTCGCTGTGGCGGTTACAGCCCGACTCCGGCCTGACCCGCCGGTTGCTGCTGTTCGCAGGCCTCGGCGCGCTGCTCGTCGCCGGGTTCGCGACCGCGCTGCTCCCGCACACCACCAGCTGCGTGCTGCTCTTCGGCTTCGGCGTGCCGCTGATCGGTCTGGCCGTGCTGCCGCGCCGGATCCGGCGCGGCCCCACCGCGGGGCAACGCACCCAGGCCAGGTTGCTGTTCAGCGTGCTGGCCGCCGCGTTCGCGACGACCGTCGTGCTGGGCGTCATCACGCTGTTGCTGGTCGTGCTGGACTGGCCCGGGCTCACGGTCCACGACCCGACCGCGGGCGGGGAGCACGGCGAGCCGACCGGGCTGCTGTTCTGGTTCGCCCGGCTGGCGGCGGCCGCGATCGCGGGCGCGGTGCTCGTGGCGAGCAGGCGGACCCGGCTCTGGACGGCCGAGCGGCTGTTCAGCCGCGGCCTGGCCACCGCGCTGCTGGTGACGCTGCTCGGCGGCGGGTACGTGGTGGCCAGGGCGGTCACGATGGTGCTGCTCGTCAACTGGCCGGTGGCGCCGGTGGCCGCGACCGCCCTGCCGACGGCGCTGGTCGCGCTGGCCGCCCTGCCGCTGTACGTCCGGGTCGAGCGGCTGGTGGACCGGCTGCTCTACGGCACTCGGCCGACGCCCTACAGCGTGCTGGCCGAGGTCGCGGCGCTGTCGCGGGCGACCTCGACCGACGCGCCGGACCTGACGCGGATGGCCGAGGCGGTCGCCCGCGGGCTGGGCGCGACCTCGTGTTCGTTGACCGTCTTCCGGGCGGGGTTGCGCGACCGCACCTACCGCTGGTCGGACACGGGGTCCCCGCCGGCGGCCGAGGACCTCGTCGCGGTCCCGATCCGGCACGGCGAGGAGCAGATCGGCCGGATCGCGGTGGACCGGGCCGCGGTGGCGGGCCTGCACGCCGAGCGCGCGCACCTGCTCGCCGATATCGCCGATAGTCTGGGCGTCGTCCTGCAGGCGAGCCGGTTCGGGATCGAGCTGGAGCGCCAGCTGCGGGCCGCGGTCGCGCACGCGGAGGAGATCGCGGTCTCCCGCCGGCAGGCGGTGGCCGAGATGGACGCCGAGCGGCGGCGCATCGAGCGGGACCTGCACGACGGGGCGCAGCACCACCTCGTCTCGCTGAGCCTCACTCTCGGGCTGGTCGAGCTCCAGGTTGCGACGGGCGACCGGGACCAGGCCCGGCGGCAGCTCGACCAGGTCGAGGAGCAGCTGGGCACCGCCGAGGCCGTGCTCGCCGAGACCGCCACCGGGGTGTCCTCGACCGCCCTGTCCACGCACGGTCTGTACGCCGCGCTGACCGCCGACCTCGCGGGCGGCCCGGCGCCGGTCGCGGTCGACACCGACGATGCGGTCGCCGGGCGCCGGTTCCCCGCCGAGATCGAGGCGGCGGTGTACTTCTGCTGCCTGGAGGCGGTGAACAACGCGCGCAAACACGCACCGGGTGCGCCGATCGCGCTACGGCTGGCCGAGACCGACGGCCGCCTGACGTTCACCGTCCGCGACGACGGGCCCGGGTTCGCCCAGGACCGGGATCCGCGGGCGGCCGGGCGTGGGCTGCGAAACGTCATGACCCGGATCAGCGCGGTCGGCGGGACGATCGCCGTGCGTTCCGCGCCGGGCGCGGGGACGAGCATGGAGGGCTCCGTGCCGGTTCCGGCCGCACCGGCGCCCGCGGCGGCCGGCCCGCCCGCCACCCCCGTCGCGGCCGCCGCGCCGCCGGACGAGCCCGCGCTCGTCGACCAGGTCCGCGAGGCGGTGCGCGAGGCCGGGCAGCTCTACCGCGATGGCCCGTTGCGCGAGCCGGTGCGGGAGCTCGGCGAACGGCTGGAGCAGCCGCAGCGGATCGCCGTGAGCGGCCCACCGGGTCCCGGGGGGTCGACCGTGGTGGCGGCGCGGGCCAATGCCGTACTGGCCGAGCTCGACGCGCTGGTCCGGTCGGCACCCGCCGATGAGCAGGGCCGCCGGCTGCGCTACCGGATCGACCGGATCCGCGCCGGGGAGCACGAGCTCGCCGAGATCGAGCTGCTCGACGTCCTGCGCGCAGGCGACCTCCCGCTGCCCGAGGACGAGTGCCGCGCGGCCGAGCGGCTGCTGGGCGCGGCCGGCACCGAGCCGTGGAGCCGGCTGGGGCTCGCCGCGGACACGGGGCCGCAGGAGCTGCACGCGGCGGCGATGGCGCAGCTGGCGAGGTGGCGGCGCCGGTTCTCGCATCCCGCGTCGACGAAGGCGGTGCGCGACGGCGCCGAGGTGCTGATCCGGATCTGCGAACGCCTGCTGGCGCCCGTGAGCGGCGAGTAGCGCTGGGGGCGCTACTCGCCGCTCACGGGCGGTCAGGAAGGGTATGCCGGCCCGGGGCCGTCGCTGCACCGCGCCCACGGCGGCGCGCTCCACGAGGCTCGACCTCCCGGCCGGCGGTTTGACGCCGATGCCCTCGACGACCTGGGTCGCGAGCCCGTGGTCGACGTGGTTGAGTTGTTCGACCCCGGCCTCGGGGACGTGCCTGTGGTCGCATCTGCCGAGCTCGAAGCGGAACGCCGCCACGATGTGCTCGCGCTCCCAGTCCGACATGGAGTTGCAGAACAGGTGGCCTGGCTGTAGTAGTCCTGGAAGCCGACCGCGCGCTTGCGGATCTTGTGGCCCTCCACCTTCTCCTGGTAGTGGGCGAACACGCCCTCATCGGTGATCGTCGGGCAGCCGCCGCTGGGGGTGTTCTTGTGGTAAGAGGCCCTGGCCGCCGCGCTGGCCCCGGCGGCCGCCCGGGTCCGCCCGGACGGACCGAGCGATCCGATCAGGGCCGGTGGTCGACGATCCGCAGCGCGATGGCGGTGTAGCGGGCCACCAGATCGGGCAGACCGAGCTCGCCCCGCGGGTCGTACCACTGGGCGATCGCGTTGCAGGCGGCCTCGATCGCGCGGCGCGCGTCGTCGGGGTGTTCGCAGCAGAACACGCCCCGCGCGACGCCCTCGTCGACGATGCCGGCCCACAGGAGGGTGGCGGACCGGCGCAGACCGTCGAGCCGCTCGCGGTTCGCCGGCTCCAGGTTGCGCCATTCCCTGGCTCCGATGTTGCTCTCGACGCGATGCCGCACCCGGAACTCGACCGTCGCCGCGACCATCGCGCGCAGCCGCTCGGTCGGGTCGTCGCCCGCCTCGGCCAGCGCGATCTCGCACATCCGGAAGAAGGCCTGCGCGCTCTCCTCGATGAGCGCGGCGAGGAGGCTCTGCTTGCTGGGATGCCAGTAGTAGAGCGCCGAGAGGCTGAGCCCGGCCCGCCTGGCGATGTCGCGAATCGAGGCGCCGTGGTAGCCGCGTTCGGCGAAGATCTCGCGGGCGGCGCCGGTGAGAGCGTCGCGGCCACCGCCGCGGGGAACGCCCGGAGCCACCCGCAGGTCGGCGACGGACCGGTCGGGGGTGCTCATCGGGACAGCATAGGAGCGTCGCCGGGCCGGACGTTCCTTTGCCTGCTTAACGAGTGATCAGTAGGTTCGGGGCAGGTGTCGCCGGTCGGGAACGGGCGAGGTGAACAACTGTGGCCGAACAGCTGCGCCGCGCGAAGCAGTTCCAGGCCGCGCTGCACGCCGCCGGGTATGCCGGGATCACCTGGCCGGGGCGACCGTGCGGCCGCTGCGGGACATGTCCGGGAAGGCCCCGTTCAACGAGGTGTACCTCGACGACGTGCGGATCCCGGCCGACGCGGTGATCGGCGAGGTCAACGCCGGCTGGCGCGCCGCGGTGACGATGTTGGGCCACGAGCGGGTGTCGATCGGCGCCGCCCGGCCGTCCCGCAGCAACGCGCTGGCCTACGATGCGCTCGTCGCGCTGGCCCGGCGCACCGGTGCCGCGGGCACGCAGCGGGAGCGGCTGGCCGAGTTCTATGCGCACGAGCGGGCGCTGGAGCAGGTCAACCTCCGGATGCGCCAGCAGGCCGCGGCAGGCGAGCCGCCCGGAGCCCGCGGCTCGGTGGCCAAGTTCGCCGGCGCGCTACTGGCGCGCCGGGCCGTCGAGACCGCGAGCGAGCTGGCCGGCGCCGACGCGGCCGCGGTGCTGGATCTCGTCGCCGATCTCGCCGCGGTCGCGCTGGCCGCCGAACAGGTCGGCGGACTGGAACGGGCCATGGAGCTGACGGTCGACTACGCGAAGGTGCGGGTGCAGTTCGGCCGCCCGATCGGCTCCTACCAGGCGGTCAAACATGGCTGTGCCGAGATGTACTGCGCGTGGGAGCACGCCGTCGCGGTGCTGCGCCACGCCGCCTGGACCGCCGACCACGACCGAGCCGCGCTGCCACTGGCCGCGGCACTGGCCCAGACCTATATCGGACCCGCCTACTTCCAGGTGGCGACCGCGATGGTGCAGTACCACGGCGGGATCGGCTACACCTGGGAGCACGATGCGCACCTGTACTACAAGCGCCAAGAGCTCGCAGCTGCTGGGTACCCCGGCGCAGCACCGTCGCCGGCTGGCGGACCGGCTGGGTCTGTAGAGCACACCGCCGCGAAGGGAAGTCGATGATCGACGAGTCCGTGCTGTTGTCGCACCGCGACGGCGGCGTGCTGACGCTGACGCTGAACCGGCCGCGCCGCAAGGACGCGCTGGACCCGGCGCTGGGGGAGGCGCTGCTCAACGAGGCCGCCGACCGCTCGATGCGCGAGGCGCTGGCCGGCGAGGCGCGCGCCCAGGTGGTGAACTTCGCCACCGCGGACGCGCCCGCGGCGATCCGGGCGTTCGACGAGAAGCGTGACCCGGTCTTCACCGGTGCCTGGGCCGTGCCGTGACCGGGGCCACCGGGTACTCGCAGATCCGCTGCGACGTCGCCGAGGGTATCGCGACGATCACGCTGAACCGGCCGGACCGGCTCAACGCGTTCACCGCGACCATGGCCCGCGAACTGGTCGCCGCCTTCGACGCCACGGACGCCGACGACGACGTCCGGGTCGTGATCGTCACGGGCGCCGGCCGGGGTTTCTGCGCGGGTGCCGATCTCGGCCGCGGGGCGGCGACGTTCGACGCCACCGACGAGACCAGGGCCGCGGAGCGGGCCGGCTTCGGGACCATCGACGGCGTTGCGCGCGACGGCGGCGGCTATGTGTCGCTGCGCGTCGCGGCCTCGCGCAAGCCGATGATCGCCGCGATCAACGGTCCCGCCGTCGGCGTCGGGGCCACCCTGACGCTGCCGATGGACATCCGGCTCGCCGCCGAGTCGGCCCGGTTCGGGTTCGTGTTCACCCGCCGCGGCCTGGTTCCGGAGACCGCGTCGAGCTGGTTTCTGCCGCGGGTGGTGGGCATCTCCCAGGCGATGGAGTGGGTGGCCACCGGCCGGGTGTTCGACGCCGTGGGACGCTCACCGGCTCGATTCGGCGGCGATCGCCCGGCTCGGCCGGGGCCCGGACGCCGCGGAGGGCGTCACCGCGTTCCTGGAGAAGCGGGCGCCGCGGTTCCCCGGCCGGGTCGGCGACTACCTCGATGTCGTACCGGACTGGCCGGGCGAGCCATCCTGAGCCGGTCTTCCGCGGCGGTGAGGCCCCTCGATCGGGAGTGATCATTCGACGTAATGGGGCCGCCCATACGGCTTCGTGGAGCACGACATGATCGTCCGTGCGGCGCCGGCGATGGCCGGTGATTGACTACGGTATTCAACCGACGGCGTGCCTCCGCGAAACGGTGGCGAAAGGACGGTGAGAGGTGCCCAAGAACGACTCCGCGCTCATCAGCCTCGTACTCCAGGTGGGTCGCACCCCGGTGGCCCACCTGGACGTCGGCGCCATGCTGGCCGGAGTCTGCAACGCGCTACCCGTGGCGGTCGGGGTGCCCGGCGCGGTGGTCGTGGTCCTGGAGGTGCCGGACCCGCTGGCCGGCGGGCTGTTCGGCTCCGATGCCGCCGCGTTGCGGATCGGCGAGGTGCAGCACCAGGCGGGCGAGGGCCCGCTGCCCACCACCGTGCGCACCGGTCGGCGCACGGTGACCCCGGACCTGACCCGCAGCAGCCCTCCGGAGCTCGCCGAGGCGGCGAAGCAGACCGGTCTGACGAGCGCGGTCAACGTCCCGATCATGATCGACGGTAGGCCGGCCGGTGTGCTGCAGCTGCTCGGCAGCCAGCACCAGCCGGTGGCGCCCGAGCACGCGGACGCCGTCCGGCCGCTGGTCGACATGCTGTCGTGCCGGCTCGCCGACGGCCGCGCGTTCCGGACGGCTTCGGGCGCGGTCGCCCGGATGACCGCGCAGCTGGAGGTGGCGGCACCGATCGCGCAGGCCACCGGGATGCTGGCCGAGCGCTACCACACCGACGCCGAGGAGGCGGGACGGTTCCTGGCCAGCCAGGCCACGAAGGCCGGTGTCCCGATCGCCGAGATGGCCGCCACCATCGTGGCCGGGACCGTCGCCGGCACCGTCGTCGGCAGCGACCGCCCCGAGGTGCCCGCCCAGCGCCACGCCGATCCGGTACCGCCCACCGAGGACCGGCCCGGACGGCGCAGGCTCCATGAGTACCCGCACCCGCTCCCCCCGCCGGCCCGGACGTCGGCCGACCGTCCCGGTGGGCGGCGCAGGCTGGGCGAACCCGTCGCGGATCACCGGGGGGCTGCGCCGCACACCCCGCGGCATCGCCGCGCCGATATCCACTGAGCAGCCCGGCCGGTGGCCTTGGGCTCCGCCGCCGCGTATGGTCGTCGCCGACCGCGGGAGCACTCACGTACCGAGGGCTGAGAGGACGGCAGGACCGGCCGTCGACCGTTCGCACCTGACCCGGTTAGCACCGGCGTAGGGAGGAAACGGTGGTTGCCCCCGAGCTGACCAGATCCCGGATCGGCCGGATCCTCGGCCTCTTCGCGGTGCTGGTGGTGTTCCTCAGCGGCTGCGGCGGTGCCACCACGGCGGATGCGGGCGGCGGCCCGTCGCCCATCCGCGTCGCGCTGGACTGGACCCCGAACACCAACCACACCGGACTGTTCGTCGCCCAACAGCGCGGCTGGTTCCGCGACGCGGGGCTCGACGTCCAGTTCCTGCCCTACAGCGGGACCTCGCCGGACACGCTCGTCAGCTCCGGCGCCGCGGAGTTCGGGATCAGCTTCCAGGACTCGTTCAGCGTCTCGAAGGCGGCGGGCGCGGACATCACGTCGGTCATGGCGATCCTGCAGCACTGGGCGAGCGAGATCGCGGTGCGCGCGGACCGGACCGACATCAACTCGCCCAAGGACCTCGACGGAAAGGTCTACGGCGGCTTCGGCGGGCCCGGCGAGGAAGCCAAGATGCGCGCGGTGATCAGGAACGCGGGCGGCCGGGGCGAGTTCGACACCGTGGTGCTGGGCACGTCCGCCTACGAGGCGCTCTACGCCGGGAAGGTCGACTTCGCCGAGCCGTTCGTGGCGTGGGAAGGCATCGAGGCGCAGCTGCGCGGCCAGCCGCTCACGACGTTCGCCTACGCCGACTACGGATTTCCCGACGCCTACAGCGTGCTGCTCATCGGCAACGGCCCGTGGCTCGCCGAGCACCCGCAGCAGGCCAGGGCGTTCGTGCAGGCCACCCAGCGCGGCTACCAGTTCGGCGCCGACGACCCGTCCGCCGCGGGCAGGCTGCTCATGGACGCCAACCCCGGCGCGTTCACCGAACCCGAGCTGGTGGAGCGCAGCCAGCAGATGCTGAGCCAGCGCTACCTGCGCGACGCCTCGGGCCGGGTGGGCACCCAGACGCTCGCCCAGTGGGCCGGGTTCTCCGGGTTCCTCTACGACGCCGGCATCCTCGCCGACTCCGCGGGGAAGCCGCTCACCACCCGTCCGGACTTCGCGACATGGTTCACCGACGAGTATCTGGCGGCACCCTGACCAGGGGGCTGCGACGCGCGTTGCCGCCGCTGGTCGTCGTCGGCGTGCTGCTGGTGGGCTGGCAGTGGTACGTCACGGCGAGCGGCATCGCGCCGCAGGTGCTGCCCTCGCCGAGCCGCGTGGTCGAACAGGGCTGGGCGTCCCGCGACGTGATCTGGGCCAACACGGTCCCGACGCTGAAGGTGACCGGTGTCGGCTTCGGGGTGTCGCTGGTGATGGGCTGGGCGCTGGCGATCCTGGTGGACTTCTCGCCGTGGCTGCGCCGCGCGCTGGTTCCGCTGCTGGTGGCGTCGCAGACGCTGCCGATCATCGCCATCGCCCCGCTGCTGATCATCTGGTTCGGGTTCGGGCTGCTGCCCAAGGTCGTGGTCATCGCGCTGGTGACGTTCTTCCCGATCGCGGTCGGGCTCATCGAGGGATTCGCCTCGACCGACCCGGAGGCCTCGAACCTGTTGCGCAGCATGGGTGCCGGACGCTGGAAGGAGTTCCGCTACGTGCGGCTGCCCGGGGCGATGCCGTACTTCTTCACCGCGCTGCGGATCGGGATCACCTACGCCGTCACCGGTGCGATCTTCGCCGAGTACGTGGGCGCCAGCGCCGGGCTGGGAATCTTCATGAACCAGCAGAAGAACTCCTTCCGCACCGACCTGGTGCTCGCCGCGGTGGTGGTCACCGCGCTGCTCAGCGTCGCCCTGTTCGCACTGACCTACCTGGTCCAGCGGCTCGTCATCCCCTGGTACGCCCAGGAGCGGCGACGTGCGTGAGATCCGTGTCGAACATCTGGGCAAGACCTTCGGGACGCTGCCGGTGCTGTCCGACGTGTCGCTGCGGGCGGCGCCCGGCGAGTTCGTCTCGATCATCGGGCCGAGCGGCTGCGGCAAGAGCACCCTGTTCAACGTGCTGGCCGGGCTGGTCGCGCCGGACTCCGGCCGGGTGCTCGTCGACGGCGCGCCCGCCGGCGGGTCCGCGTTCGGCTACATGCCGCAGAAGGATCTGCTGTTTCCGTGGCGCACGGTGCTGGACAACGCGGCGCTCGGCCTCGAGGTCGCCGGGATGCGGCGGCGCGCCGCCAGGGCGAAGGCGCAGGCGCTGTTCGAGCCGTTCGGGCTCGCCGGGTTCGAGCGGGCGCGGCCGAGCCAGCTCTCCGGTGGGATGCGCCAGCGCGCGGCGCTGCTGCGCACGGTCGTGCAGGACCGTGAGGTGCTGTTGCTCGACGAGCCCTTCGGCGCGCTGGACTCGTTGACCCGCACCGGGATGCAGGAGTGGCTGGAGAAGGTGCGGGCCCGCTACGGCTGGACGGTGCTGCTGATCACCCACGACATCCGAGAGGCGGTGTTCCTCTCCGATCGGGTCGTGGTGCTGGGCCCGCGTCCGGCGAGGGTGTGCCGCGAGGTCGAGGTGGGACTGCCGCGCCCCCGCGAGGCCGGGATGGTCGGCTGGCCGCGGCTGCACGCCGTCGAGGCGGAACTGCTCGACGCGCTGCGCGGGCCTGGACGGACCGACCCCGTGCCCACGACCCGGTGAGCCGCGGTGCCGGGCCGTGGGAGGTCCGCCTGCTTCGTTGCCGAGGCTTGGTTCAGCCCAGCAGATTCACCAGTTCGGGAAGCACCCGCACGGTGTGGGTCGGCGGTTGCACATGACCCGGGTACGGCGCGCCGGTCCGGTTGATCCAGGCGGTGCGCAGACCCGCCCTGGCGGCGCCGTGCAGATCCCAGGGATGCACCGCGACCATGACCATGTCCGCCGGCTCGGTTCCGCACACCCGCGCGGCGTACGCGTAGGGCGCCCGCGCCGGCTTCCACACCCCGGCGTCCTCCACCGACAGCAGGTGCTCGAACTCGCCGCGCAGCCCGGCGCGGCCCAGCAGCCGCTCCGCGACGTCCGCCGCGCCGTTGCTGAGTGTCACCAGCCGGTACCCCGCGGCGCGCAGCGCGCGGACCCCCTCGGTAACGTCGGGATACACCGGCAGCGCGAGGAAACCGGCCAACAAGTGGTCCACGGCGGCGTCGACGTCCCGGTCGAGCGCCACGCCGGCCAGCAGCACCCGGCCGACCTCCCGGCCGATCGTCGCGAAGGTCTGGATGTCGCCGCAGGCGGCGAGCCCGAGTCCCTCCCGCAGCACCGAGGTGAACCACAGCGGCGCCAGCTGCGCCGGCGCGCCCACGTCGGTGAAGCGGTCGGCCAGCGGCGCGAGGTCGGACAGGGTCTCGTTGACGTCGAAGACGACGACGGTGGGTCGGTTCATGGCCGCGATCGTCGCAGCCTCCGGCGCCCGTGGCGGGCTCATCAGTGGCGGGGCTCATCGCCGAAACCGCCCGCCGCCGGGTTAGCGTGCAGTCCGGTCGTGACGAGAGGGGCAGTGGTGGCGGAGACTCCGGTGACGGTCGTCGGCATCGGAGCCGATGGGTGGAACGGGCTGTCCGGAGCGGCGCGGGAGGCGGTGTGCGCGGCGCAGGTCGTGCTGGGTGCCCCGCGCCAGCTCGCGCTCCTGCCCGCGCAGGTGGGTGCGGAACGGGTGGCGTGGCCGTCGCCGATGGTGCCCGCGCTGCCCGCGCTGTTCGAGAGCCTGCGGGACCGGAGGGTGTGCGCGCTGGCCAGCGGCGACCCGATGTTCTTCGGGCTGGGCGCCACGCTGGCGCGGGTGCTGGGCCCGCAGCGGCTGCGCGTCCTGCCGGTGCCCTCGTCGGCGGCGCTGGCCTGCGCGCGGCTGGGCTGGGCCGCCGACGACGTCGAGACGGTGAGCGTCGTCGGCCGTCCGCTCGCCGCGGTCCGCCGGGTGCTGGCCCCGGGCCGCCGGGTGCTGGTGCTGTCCGCCGGTGCCGACTCGCCGAAGCAGCTGGCCGCGCTGCTGGCCGGCGACGGGTACGGGCCGAGCGCGATGACCGTGCTGGAGCAGCTGGGCGGCCCGGAGGAGCGGCGGCTCGACGGGACCGCCCGCGACTGGGACCACCCGCCCGGCGACGCGCTCAACGTGGTCGCGGTGTCCTGTGCGGCCGAGGCGGGGGCGCGACTGCTCGGCGAGGTCCCCGGGCTGCCCGACGAGGCCTACGAGCACGACGGCCAGCTCACCAAGCGCGAGGTGCGGGCGGTGACCCTGGCCCAGCTGGCCCCGCGACCCGGCCTGCTGCTGTGGGACGTCGGCGCCGGGGCGGGCAGCATCGCGATCGAGTGGATGCGCGCCCATCGGTCCTGCCGGGCCGTCGCGGTGGAGTCGCACCCCGAGCGCGCCGCGGCGGTCACCCGTAACGCCGCGGCGCTCGGCGTCCCCGGGCTTCAGGTGGTGACCGGCCGGGCCCCGGCCGCGCTGGCCGGGCTGCCGGACCCGGACACGGTGTTCATCGGCGGCGGGGTGACCCGCGACGGCGTGCTGGACGCCTGCTGGGAGGCGCTCGGATCCGGCGGGCGACTGGTGGCCAACGCCGTGACGCTGGAGGCCGAGGGGGTGCTCGCTGCCGGGCACGCCCGGTTCGGCGGGTCGCTGGTGCGGGTGGCCGTGCAGCGGGCGGCGCCGGTCGGCGGGTTCACCGGTTGGCGCCCGGCGATGCCGGTGACGATCTGGAGCGTGGAGAAGCCATGACCATTCACTTCATCGGTGCCGGGCCGGGCGCGTCCGACCTGCTGACGATCCGCGGCCGGGGACTGCTCGCCGCGTCACCGGTGTGCCTGTACGCGGGCAGCCTGGTGCCGCCGGAGATGCTCGAGTTCTGTCCGCCGGACGCCCGCAAGGTCGACACCGCGCTGATGACGCTGACCGAGATCGTCGAGGAGATGGTCCGGGCGCACGAGCACGGGCTGGACGTGGCGCGGCTGGTGTCCGGGGACCCGTCGGTGTTCTCGGCGATGGCCGAGCAGATGCGTCGACTGGACGCGGCCGGGGTGCCCTATGACGTGTGCCCCGGCGTTCCCGCCTACGCGGCCGCCGCGGCGGCGCTGCGCCGGGAGCTGACGGTCCCGACCGTCGCGCAGACGGTGACGCTGACCCGAATCGCGGCCCGAGCGACCCCGATGCCGGAGGGGGAGAGCCTCGCCGCGCTCGGCTCCGCCGGGGGAACGCTGGTGCTGCACCTGGCGGTGCACCGGATCGACGAGCTGGTCAAGGAGCTGGTGGGCAGCTACGGGCCGGACTGCCCGGCGGCGGTGGTCGCCCATGCCAGCCGTGAGCACGAGGTGGTGCTGCGCGGACGGCTCGACGAGATCGCCGGCGCGGTGCAGCGGACCGGGATCCAGCGCACCGCGGTGATCATCATCGGGCCGGCGCTGGCCGCCGAGCAGTTCCCCGACAGCCACCTCTACTCCGAGGCGAGGTGCCGATCCTGATCCGGTTGCTGATCCTCGGCGGGACCTCCGAGGCACGCCGGTTGGCCGCCGCGCTCGTCGACGCCCCGGGAATGGAGGTCGTCTCGTCGCTCGCCGGGCGGGTGCGCGCCCCGTCGCTGCCACCGGGCGCGGTGCGGATCGGCGGCTTCGGCGGGGCCGAGGGGCTCGCGCAGTGGCTGCGGGACAAGGGAATCGACGCGGTCGTCGACGCCACCCACCCGTTCGCGTCCCGGATGACGGCCAACGCGGCGGCGGCGAGTGCGGCGACCGGGGTGCCGCTGCGGGTGCTGCGCCGCCCGGGCTGGACCGCGGGTCCCGGTGACGAATGGCGCTGGGTCGACTCGCTGTCCGAGGCGGCGGCGCTGCTGCCCTCGCTCGGCTCCCGGGTGTTCCTGACCACGGGCCGCCAGGACCTCGCGGCGTTCGCGCAGCTCGACCTGTGGTTCCTGGTCCGGTCGGTCGACCCGCCGCAGCCGCCGGCTCCGGCGCGGATGCAGGTCCTGCTCGACCGCGGCCCGTTCTCCATCGACGGCGAACGCGCCCTGCTGCACGAGCACCGCATCGACGTGCTGGTGACCAAGGACAGCGGGGGGATCATGACGGCCGCCAAGCTCACCGCCGCCCGCGACGCCGGAATCCCGGTGGTCGTGCAGCGGCGCCCGCCGCTTCCGGCCGGGGTCACCGCGGTCCCCACCGTCGACGAGGCCCTCACCTGGCTCCGCGAGTCGCGGGGGGATGCGGGTCAGCGGGAGTAGTGCCGCGGGGTGAAGACCGTGGTGTGCCCGGCGCGCTCGATGATCCGGGTGGTCGACGATCCGATGATCAGCAGCGTGCGCATGTCGACCTGCTCGGGATCGAGGTCGGCGAGCGTGGTGACGACGATCCGTTCGCCGCTGCCGCCGACGTCGCGGCCGAGCACGACCGGGGTGTCGGCGCGGCGGTGTTCGAGCAGCAGGTCGCGGGCGGCGCCGACCTGCCACGGCCGGGCGTTCGAACGCGGATTGTAGATCGCGATGGCCAGATCGGCCCGCGCCGCCGCGACGAGCCGCTCGGCGACCACGTCCCACGGCTTGAGCCGGTCCGACAGGGAGATCATCGCGAAGTCGTGGCCGAGCGGGGCGCCGACCGCGGCTGCGACGGCCTGCGCCGCGGTGAGACCGGGCAGGATCCGGACGGGGACGTCGCGGTACGTCGGCTCGGCGGCGACCTCCAGCACCGCGCTGGCCATCGCGAAAACCCCCGGGTCGCCGGCGGAGACCACCGCGACGCAGCGTCCGGCTGCGGCGAGGTCGAGGGCGAGCGCGGCGCGCTGCGCCTCCACCCGGTTGTCCGAGGGGTGGCGGGTCTGCCGCGGGTTGGGCGGGACCCGGTCGAGGTAGGGGCCGTAGCCGACGAGGTCGTCGGCTGCGGCGAGCGCGGCGGCAACCTGCGGGGTGAGCCAGTCGCGCCCGGCCGGGCCGGTGCCGACCACGACGACCTCACCGGCGCCGCTGGTCGGGGCAGGGGAAGGCTCGGGCACCGCGGAGGCGACCTTCCCGGGCAGCAGCGCGATGGCGAAGTAGGGGACCGACGCCGGGTCGACGTCGGCCAGCGGCGCGGTGCGCTGGCCGTCCATCGTGGCGCGTTCCACGTAGTGGGCCTCGTCGATGCGGCCCGCATCGACGAACGCGCCCCGCACCCGGGTGAAGGTGCGGCCGAGCTTCATGACCGCCGCCGAGTCCGTTTCGGACAGCCGCCGGGCGAGTTCCTCGCGGGGCAGCGTGCCGGGGAGCACGGTGAGGATCTCGTCGCGTTCGACCAGCGGCGCGCCCAGGGCGGCCGAGGCCGCGCTGATCGAGGTGACGCCGGGGACGACCTCGGCGCGGTAGCGGTGCGCGAGCCGCTTGTGCATATGCATGTAGGAGCCGTAGAAGAGCGGGTCGCCCTCGGCGAGCAGCACGACGTCGCGGCCGGCGTCGAGATGCGCGGCGAGCCGCCCGGCCGCCTCGGCGTAGAACTCGTCCATCGCGCCCTGGTAGCCGCCGGGATGGTCGGTGGTCTCGGTGGTGACCGGATAGACCAGCGGCTCCTCGATCTGGTCGCCCCGCAGGTGCGGCTCGGCGATGCTCCGCGCGATCGAGCGGCCGTGCCGGGCGGAGTGGTAGGCGATGATGTCGGCGGCGGCGATCAGCCGGGCCGCCTTGATCGTCATCAGTTCGGGGTCGCCGGGGCCGAGCCCGACGCCGTAGAGCGTGCCCGTCGTGGAACTCATTGTCACTCCTGCTCGCTGGCCAGCGCGTTGAGTGCGGCCGCGGTGATCGCCGAGCCGCCGCGACGGCCGTGGACCACGAGGTGCTCGAGGTCGGTGCGCGCGGCGAGGGCCTGCTTGGACTCCGCCGCACCGATGAACCCGACCGGGATGCCGAGAACCGCGGCCGGTCGCGGCGCCCCGGCGTCGATCATGTCCAGCAGGTGGAACAGGGCGGTGGGGGCGTTGCCGATGGCGACCACGGACCCGTCGAGATGCTCGCGCCACAGCTCGACGGCCGCGGCAGTGCGCGTGGTCCCCAGCCGCTCGGCCAGCGCCGGGACGTGCTCGTCTCGCAGCAGGCAGAGCACCTCGTTCGCGCGCGGCAGCCGGGCCCTGGTGACCCCGGAGGCGACCATCATCGCGTCGCACAGGATCGGCGCGCCGCCGCGCAGCGCGGCGCGCGCGGCGGCCACGACGCCGGGGGAGTGGCCGATGTCGGCGACGAGGTCGACCTGACCGCAGGCGTGGATCATCCGGACGACCACGTCGGCGACGTCGGAGGGTAGCCGCGACAGGTCGGCCTCCGCGCGGATCGTGGCGAAGGACCGTCGGTAGATCTCCGCGCCGTCCCGGATGTAGGTGCTGCTCACGGTGCTCCTCCGAGCTGTTGCAGGGTGGTGGCGAGTGCGGCCACCGGCACCGGGGTGCCGTCGACCCGGTAGCCGTCCGCGGTCGCGACGACGTCGGCGTGCGGCCCGTGCGGGGCTCCGCAGCGCCGCTCGCAACCGGCGAGGTGGGCGCGCAACCCGCCGGGCAGCGCGCCGGTGTCCAGCAGTGTTCGGGCCTCGGCGCGGACGTCGGCCAGCGCCTTCGCACACCCCGGCCGCCCGGCGCAGGCGCTCACCCCGAGCGCCGGGTCGCCCTGCTCGACGATCAGCCCGGCCGCGGCCAGTGCGGGCGTGGTCCCGGCGGCCGGGTCGGGCAGGACCAGCGTGCGCCACGGCGTGACGATCAAGGTCGGGGCGAGCCCGGCCAGGAGCCGCAGCCCCGCGGCCGACAGCTCGCCGAGACGGGGGGCGACGCCAACCGCGGGCCCGGTGCCGATCCGGCCGACCGTGCCCCCGAGCCCGTCGCCGTCGTGCGTGCCGCCTCCGGCCCCGCCGTCAGCATGATCGCCGTTTGGGAGCCGACAGCCGCGATTCTCGCGGTCGGCGCCGCCCAAACGGCGATCATGGGGATCGGGATCGGGGCCGGCAGGGTCATGGGAGAGCCGATCACGGCGGACGGGACCCTGTTCGACCGGAGCCTCGGGCCCGCCAAGGGCGGCCGCGATCCGGGCGGCGGCGTCGGGGATCTCCCGGGCCCGCCATGCCGGACTCGCCCCGTCCCCGCCGGGCCCGCGGACCAGCAGGAACGCCTCGGCGGCGGCCAGCAGCACGTCGACCGCGTCGGCGATCGGCACCGCCAGCCCGGTGTCGGTGCCGGCGACCAACAGCGCGCCCACCACCGGGCCGGACGCGCGCCAGCACACGTCGGGCTCCTCGGCGGCGATATCGCCGCGGCCGTCGTCGAGGGCGAACAGGAACCGGCCGGGCAGCGCCGTGAGCCCGGGCCGGGCGCACAGGGCGGTGTCGAGCGCGGCGGCGCGGCCACGCACGTCGGCCAGCCCGCCGTGGATGCCGCTGAGCGGGGAGGCGAGGACGTTGCGGACCCGCTCGTGGGCGGGGGAGGGCAGCAGCCCGGCGGCGGTGAGCCGCCGGGCCAACTCGGGGTCGTCCCGGTCGAGGCCGCGCAGCTGCAGGTTCCCGCGCGAGGTGAGGTGCACCGCGCCGTCACCGAGATCCTCGGCACAGGCGGCGAGGGCCCGCAGCTGGGCCGCGCCGACAGTCCCCCCGGGCAGCCGGATCCGCGCCAGCGCGCCGTCGGCGGCGTCGTGCACGGCGAACACGCCGGGACACGCGTCGGCTCGGGCACGAAGGGGGGCGGGCACGGCGCCACTGTAAACACCCTCCCGCTCCGGTCCTGGCTTGACGGGTGGCCCCTGGTTGCCGAGAGTGGACGCACAATTGCATGCGGCGAGCGGGAGCCAGGAAGCCGGTGCGAGTCCGGCGCGGTCCCGCCACTGTCACCGGGGAGCGGACCCCACGCACGGCCACGGGCGGCACGCCTGGAAGGCCGGGGCGAGCGTCGATCCGGGAGCCAGGACACTGACCCGCCCGCCCTTTTCCCTCCAACCCGGGACGCGGATCCCGAGGAAGGCTCATCCCGGTGATCCTGCTGCTGTCCACCTCGGACACCGACCTGCTGTCCGCGCGCGCCTCCGGCGCCGACTACCGGCTGGCCAACCCGGCGCGGCTGACCCTCGACGACCTACCCGCCCTGCTCGAGGGCGCCGACGTGGTGATCGTGCGGATCCTCGGCGGCCGCCGCTACTGGGAGGACGGCCTCGACGCGCTGATCGCGTCCGGGAAACCGCTGGTGGCGCTCGGTGGCGAGCAGTCGCCGGACGCCGAGATGATGGGCCTTTCGACCGTCCCGGCCGGAGTCGCCGCGGAGGCCCACCGGTACCTCGCGCAGGGCGGCCCCGACAACCTCGGCCAGCTGCACGCGTTCCTGTCCGACACGATCCTGCTCACCGGCGAGGGCTTCGCACCGCCGGTCGAACTGCCCCTGTGGGGGCTCGTGCGCGACGCGGATCGCCCGAGCGAGTATCGCCACGCACGAGCGACCATCGCGGTCCTGTACTACCGCGCCCAGCAGCTCGCCGGGAACACCGCCTACATCGACGCGCTCTGCGCCGCGATCGAACAGGCGGGCGCTCGCCCGATGCCGGTCTACTGCGCCTCGCTGCGCCAGGCCGATGCCGCGCTGCTGGAGAAACTCCGGGAAGCGGATGCGATGATCGTCACAGTCCTTGCGGCGGGCGGAACCCGGCCCGCGGCGGCGACGGCGGGCGGAGACGACGAGGAGTGGGACGTCGCCGCGCTCGCCGCGCTCGACATCCCCATCCTGCAGGGCCTCTGCCTGACCAGCAGCAGGGCGAGCTGGGAGGAGGCCGACGACGGGCTGACCCCGCTGGATGTCGCGTCCCAGGTCGCGATCCCCGAGTTCGACGGCCGGCTGATCACGGTGCCGTTCTCGTTCAAGGAGATCGACGCCGACGGGCTGTCGGTCTACGTCGCCGACCCGGAACGAGCCGCCCGGGTCGCCGGGATCGCCGTGCGCCACGCCCGGCTGCGGCACATCCCGAACCGGGACAAGCGGATCGTGCTGATGCTGTCGGCCTATCCGACCAAGCACTCCCGGATCGGCAACGCCGTCGGCCTCGACACCCCGGCCAGCACGGTCGCGCTGCTGCGCGCCATGCGCGAGGCCGGGTACGAGATCGGCGAGCTTCCCGGGGTCGACGCGTGCGACGGCGATGCGCTCGTCCACGCGCTGATCGCCGCGGGCGGCCAGGACCCGGACTGGCTCACCGAGGAGCAGCTGTCGGGCAACCCGATCCGGATCTCCGCGGCGCGCTACCGGCAGTGGTTCGCACAGCTGCCCGCCGAGCTGCGCGAGCGCGTCGAGGAGCACTGGGGCCCGGCGCCGGGCGAACTGTTCGTCGACCGGTCCGCCGACCCGGACGGCGAGATCGTCATCGCCGCGCTGCGCGCCGGGAACGTCGTGCTCATGGTGCAGCCGCCGCGCGGCTTCGGGGAGAACCCGGTCGCGATCTACCACGATCCGGACCTGCCGCCGTCGCACCACTATCTCGCCGCCTACCGGTGGCTGGCCGCGGCCGACGGCGGGTTCGGCGCCGACGCCGTCGTGCACGTCGGCAAGCACGGCAACCTGGAGTGGCTGCCGGGCAAGACGCTCGGCATGAGCGCGGCGTGTGCCACCGACGCGGCACTCGGCGACCTGCCGCTGGTCTACCCCTTCCTGGTCAACGACCCCGGCGAGGGCACGCAGGCCAAGCGCCGGGCCCACGCCACCCTCGTCGACCACCTGATCCCGCCGATGGCGCGCGCGGAGAGCTACGGCGATATCGCCCGCCTCGAGCAGCTGCTCGACGAACACTCCAACGTCGCCGCGCTCGACCCGGCGAAGCTGCCCGCGATCCGTCAGCAGATCTGGACGCTCATGCAGGCGGCCAAGCTCGACCACGATCTCGGGCTCACCGAGCGCCCGCACGAGGCGGAGTTCGACGACTTCCTGCTGCACGTCGACGGCTGGCTGTGCGAGATCAAGGACGTGCAGATCCGCGACGGGCTGCATGTGCTCGGTGCGGCGCCGCAGGGCGAGTCCCGGGTCGATCTGGTGCTCGCGATGCTGCGCGCCCGGCAGATGTGGGGCGGCGAGCAGAGCGTGCCGGGACTGCGCGAGGCGCTCGGCCTCGTCGAGGACGGTTCGGAGACCAAGGCACGCGTCGACGAGACGGAGGCGCTGGCGCACGCGCTCGTCGCGGACATGGACGCCGCCGGCTGGGAGCCCGACGCCGTCGCGGGCGTCGTCGCGGGGCGGCTCGGGAGGCACGACGACCCCGACGCGCGCTCGGAAATCTCGCGACTCGCGCGCGGAAATACCGCGACTCGCGGGGAGGAGGTGGGCAGGGTGCTGCGGTTCGCGGCGACCGAGATCGTGCCGCGGCTGGCCGAGACCGACCGTGAGATCGATCGGGTGCTGCACGCCCTCGACGGTGGTTTCATCCCGTCCGGACCGTCCGGTTCGCCGCTGCGCGGGCTGATCAACGTGCTGCCCACCGGACGCAACTTCTACTCGGTGGACCCGAAGGCCGTCCCCTCGCGGCTGGCGTGGGAGACCGGGCAGGCGATGGCGGACTCGCTGCTGGAGCGCTACCGCCGCGACCACGGCGAATGGCCACGCTCGGTCGGCCTGTCGGTGTGGGGGACCAGCGCGATGCGCACCAGCGGTGACGACGTGGCCGAGGTGTTCGCGCTGCTGGGGGTGCGGCCGGTGTGGGACGAGATGTCGCGGCGGGTGGTGCGGCTGGAGGTGATCGACCTCGACGAGCTGGGCCGCCCGCGCATCGACGTCACGGTCCGGATCTCCGGGTTCTTCCGCGACGCGTTCCCGCATGTGCTGGGGCTGCTGGACGACGCGGTCCATCTCGTCGCGGACCTCGACGAACCCGCCGAGCAGAACTTCGTGCGCGCCCACGTGCTTGCCGACCAGCAGCGCCACGGGGACCGCCGCCGCGCCACCACCCGGATCTTCGGCTCCAAACCGGGCAGCTACGGGGCGGGGCTGTTGCAGCTCGTCGAGTCCCGCAACTGGCGCGGGGACGCCGATCTGGCCGAGGTCTACACCTCCTGGGGCGGCTTCGCCTACGGCCGCGGCCTCGACGGTGTCCCGGCGCGCGAGGACATGCAGACCGCCTACCGGCGGATCGCGGTGGCGGCCAAGAACACCGACACCCGCGAGCACGACATCGCCGACTCCGACGACTACTACCAGTACCACGGCGGCATGATCGCGACCGTCCGCGCGCTGACCGGCAAGGCCCCCGAGGCCTATATCGGCGACTCCACCCGCCCGGAGTCGGTCCGCACCCGCACCCTCACCGAGGAGACCGCCCGCGTGTTCCGCGCGCGGGTGGTCAACCCGCGGTGGATGGAGGCGATGCGCCGGCACGGGTACAAGGGCGCGTTCGAGATGGCCGCGACGGTGGACTACCTGTTCGGCTACGACGCGACCACCAACGTCGTCGCCGACTGGATGTACGAGCGGCTGACGGCTGAGTACGTGCTCGACCCGGAGAACCGCAAGTTCCTCACCGATTCCAACCCGTGGGCGCTGCACGGCATGGCCGAACGGCTGCTGGAGGCCGTCGACCGCGGGATGTGGGCGGCCCCGGAGCCCGCGACGCTCGAGGCGCTGCGCCAGGCCTATCTGGAGACCGAGGGCGATCTCGAGGGGGACTGAGCGCCGCGCTCGGTGGCGGCCACGGCGAGCAGGGCGATGTCGTCGCGGCGTTCGGCGCGGGAGAACGCCTCGACCGAAGCGCGCACGCCGCCGACGAGCTGGGCGGCCGAGGTGCCCCCGATCGCGGCGACGGCCTCCAGCAGCCGGTCGGCGCCGTAGAACTCGTCGGCGTCGCGGCGCTCGGTGACGCCGTCGGTATAGGCCAGCAGCGCGTCGCCGGGCGCGAGGTGCAGCCGGGTATGCGTCAGCTGCACCCGGTTGACCAGGCCGAGCGCGGTCCCGTACGTACCGACCAGCTCGGCGGCGCCGTGACGGCCGCGGACCAGTACCGGTCGTTCGTGGCCGGCGAGCACGAGATCGACCAGCAGCCCGCCGGTCGCGCGCCGCCGCACCTCGGCGGCGGCGAGCGTGCAGAACTGCGACGGGTCGTGCGCCTCCGTCATCACGTCGTTGAGCAGCTCGAGCGCGCTGGTCAGCGGGCGTCCGTCGCGGGCAAGGACCCGCAGCACGTCCCGGACGAGCCCGGTGCGCGCCGCGGCCGCGGCACCCTTGCCGCACACATCGCCGATGGCCGCGAGCCAGTGTCCGGGGGCCAGGGTGATGACGTCGTAGAAGTCCCCGCCGACATCGCTGCCGATGCTGGCGGGGAGATACTCGGCGGCGAACTCCACCCCCTCGGCGGTGGGTAGCGCCCGGGGCAGGAGAGCCTGCTGCAGCGCCTGGGAGGTGGCGACGTGGCGGGCGGTGCGCTGGGCGTTGTCGATCGCCAGTGCCGAGCGGCGGGCGACATCCGTGACGAGGACGACGTCCTCGGGCGCGTGCGGCCGGTCGGCCGGGCGCCCGACGCTCAGCACTCCGATCGGGCGCCCATCGGCCACCAGCGGCACGGCGATCCCGTCGGTGGGCCCGCTGACCCAGGCCGGTTCCGTGGTCGCGGTGGTCGCGGCGCCCGCATCGGTCAGCTTCGCGAGCTGCGCGCGCAGGGCGTCGGGCAGGGCGCCGCCGGGCGCGGGGTCCAGCGCGGCGCGCAGTTCGGGGATGGTGGCCTCGTCGGCGTGGGTGAGCGCGGCCAGGGTCAGCTCCCGAGCGGGGCCGAGCAGGTGGACCGCGCACCACGCGCCCAGCCGCGGCACGACGATCTGCGGGATGACGGTGACGGTGAGCTCGACGTCCAGGGACTGGCCGAGTAGCTGGCTGGTGTCGGCGAGATAGGTCATCCAGGACCGGCGGCGCAGGTCGGCCCCGCGCAGCCAGTCCGACTCGACGGCGAGCGCGATCCGGTGCGCGGCGAGCTCGGCGATCTCGGTGAGGCTCGGTGCCGGCCTGTCGCCGGGCCCGATGGCGATCCGCAGCCTGCCGCGCTGCGGGGCGGTGAGCGGCAGCGCGACGTCGAGCACCCGGTCGGGGGAGACCTGCGTGTCGGGATCGCGCCCGTCGCGGGTGAGCTGCCGCAGGCCGGTCCCATCGCCGTGATCGACCTCGACGGCCACCCCCTCGACTCCCGCGACCCCGTCGACCCCCTCGGGGGTGAGGATCTCGCGCAGCCGCCGGGCCAGCTCGGCGACCAGCGTGGTCGTGTCGAGGCGGTCACCGACCCTGTTGGGGACGTGGAGCAGCCAGCGGACCTGGTCGGGCTGCGGCCACGTCGGCGCCGACCCACCCACCGCCGGTTCCGGCGCGGCCGGCGCCGGCCGCCGCTCGGGCGCATCGCGGTGCAGGGTGAACCAGACGGTGTGGGTGCCGTCGGCGTCGTGCCGGGTGCCCCAGGTCGTGGCCATCCGCTGCACGAGGAGCAGCCCGCGGCCGTGCTCCGCCGCCCGGCCGAAGCGCTGCCGGGGCTGGGTGAGATGCTGTTCGAGCGGGCCCGCGCCGTGGTCGCTGACCGCGACCGTCACCACATCCGGCGCCGCCTCCAGCTCGATTTCGAACTCGGTACCGGCGTGCAGCACGGCGTTGTCGCACAACTCACTGGCGAGCAGCACGACCGTCTCGGCGAGCTCGTCGAACTCGTCGAGACCTGCGGCGGTGAGCTCGCGGCGGAGCAGGCCGCGCGCCCGCCGCGGCGCGTCGGCGGCGGGCGGGAACCGCATCCGCCATTGACCCCGGGTCGCCACTCGGACAGTTTGCCGGGCAGATCGCAGGGGTGCAGCGGCACACCCCTCCTCGTTGGGTGGCAGGCTGGTGCCGCTGGGGGTGGAGGCACGAGGAATGGATGTAGAAGGCGCGGTACGGCCGGCGGGCCCCGGTGGCCCGGCCGGTGACAGACGGACATCGGGGGATCCCGCCGAGCTGCTCGATGAGCTCGTCGAGGCGCTGACGCGGGTGCGATGCGGGCGGTTCGACGTGCGTCTGGCGCGTCGCGGCGGGCAGGCCGGCGAGGTGGTCGCCCAGTTCAACGGCCTGATCGCGATGCTGGAGCGGTGCAACCGCGATCTGCTGCGGATCAGCCGGATGGTCGGGCGCGAGGGCCGGATGCTGGAGCGGCTCGACGAGGAGTCCTACGAGGGGGCGTGGGCGTCCGCGGTGCGGGCGGTGAACGGGCTGATCGACGACGTCGCCGGGCCGACCGCCGAGATCGCCCGGGTGTTCGAGGCGGTCGCCGAGGGCGATCTGTCCCAGCACATGGCCCTGGACATCGAGGGCCGCCCGCTGCGGGGGGAGTTCCTGCGCATCGCCCGCACCGTCAACACGCTGGTGGACCAGCTGTCGAGCTTCGCCGACGAGGTGACGCGGGTGGCCCGGGAGGTGGGCACCGAGGGCAGGCTCGGCGGCCAGGCGGACGTGCGCGGCGTCGCCGGCACCTGGCGGGCGCTCACCGATTCGGTGAACACCATGGCTAGCAACCTCACCAACCAGGTTCGGTCCATCTCCTCGGCCGCCACCGAGATCGCCCGCGGCGACCTGTCGCGGCGGATCACCGTGATCGCCCGCGGCGAGGTCGCCGAGCTGGCCGACACCATCAACTCGCTGACCGACACGCTGCGGCTGTTCGCCGACGAGGTGACGCGGGTGGCCCGGGAGGTGGGCACCGAGGGCAGGCTCGGCGGCCAGGCCGAGGTGCCGAACGTGGCCGGGACGTGGAAGGACCTCACCGATGCGGTGAACCTCATGGCCGCCAACCTCACCGCCCAGGTGCGCGGCATCGCCCAGGTGGCGACGGCCGTGGCGCGCGGCGACCTGTCGCAGAAGATCACCGTGGACGCGCGGGGGGAGATCCTCGAGCTGACCTCGACGGTGAACACGATGGTGGATCAGCTGTCGAGCTTCGCCGACGAGGTGACGCGGGTGGCCCGGGAGGTGGGCACCGAGGGCAAGCTCGGCGGCCAGGCGTATGTCCGGGGCATCGCCGGCACCTGGCGGGATCTCACCGAGAACGTCAACCAGCTCGCCTCGACGCTCACCACGCAGCTGCGTGCCATCTCGGCGGTGTCGACGGCTGTCGCCAGCGGCGATCTCACCCAGCAGATCAGCGTGGCGGCCCACGGGGAGGTCGCCGATCTCAAGGACACGATCAACCAGATGATCGTCACCCTCCGCGCGACCACGAAGGAGAACGCCGAACAGGGTTGGCTCGACTCCAACCTGGCACGCATCAGCGAGTCGATGCAGGGGCAGCACGACGTCCGCGAGGTCTGTCAGATGATCATGAACGAGGTGACCCCCCTGGTCAACGCGCAGGTCGGTGCGTTCTTCGTGGCGGCCGAACCGGGCGGTGACGAGCCGCTCGCCGAACCCGCGGAATGGCGGCTGTGCGCCGGCTACGCGCTTGGCCCCGATGCCGCCGCGCAGTCCTACCGTCCCGGCGAGGGGCTCGTCGGGCAGGTCGCGGTGACCAAGGACGTCGTGCTGGTCGAGGAGATCCCGGAGGGCTACCTGCCCATCCGATCGGGCCTCGGCTCGACCTCGCCCCGCGCCCTCGTCGTGCTGCCGGTGCTGTTCGAGGGGGAGCCGCTCGGGGTCATCGAGCTCGGTTCGGTCCGGCCGTTCTCGCCGCTGCACCTGAGCTTTCTCGAGCGCCTGGTCGGCACGATCGGGGTGGCGATCAAGACGATCCAGGTCAACCGGCGTACCGCGCAGTTGCTGGCGCAGTCCCAGGACATGGCCCGCGAGCTGCAGGACCGATCGGCCGAGCTGCAGCGGACCAACGCGGAGCTGGAGGAGAAGGCGGCGCAGCTGTCCGCGCAGAACCGCAGCATCGAGATCAAGAACGCCGAGATCGACGCCGCCCGGCGCGGGGTGGAGGAGAAGGCCCAGCAGCTGGCCAGGACGAGCCGCTACAAGTCGGAGTTCCTGGCCAACATGAGCCACGAGCTGCGGACCCCGCTCAACTCGCTGCTGCTGCTGTCGCGGCTGCTGGCCGAGGACCCCGAACGCCGTCTCACCGACAAGCAGCGGGAGTTCGCGAGCACCATCCACCGGGCGGGCTCGGACCTGTTGCGGCTCATCGACGACATCCTCGACCTCTCCAAGGTCGAGGCCGGTCGGGTGGACGTCGAAGCCGACTCGGTCGATCTGGCCGAGATCCGCGGGTACGTCCTGGCCGCCTTCGGCCCGCACACCGAGCACAAGGGCCTCGAGCTGCACGTCGACCTCGCGCCCGGGCTGCCCTCGACGATCACGACCGACCCGCAGCGGCTGCAGCAGATCCTGCGCAATCTGCTGTCCAACGCCGTGAAGTTCACCGATGCGGGCCGGGTGAGCCTGCGGATCGAACCCGCGGCGTCGGAGCTGAGGTACGAGGTGCCGACCCTGGACGCGGCCCGGTCGGTGATCGCCTTCGTGGTCAGCGATACCGGTATCGGCATCGCCGACGACAAGCTCGGCATGATCTTCGAGGCGTTCCAGCAGGCGGACGGCACCACCAGCCGAAAGTACGGCGGCACCGGGCTGGGGCTGTCGATCAGCAAGGAGCTGGCGCAGCTGCTCGGCGGCGCCATCCGGGTGTCGGCGCGGCCGGGGAACGGCTCGGTGTTCACGCTGCTGCTGCCCGACGAGCTGCCGGCGGCACTGGCCACCGAACCACCGGGCCCGCCCGGGACGGCACCCTCGCCGCGCGGATCCGCGGAGCCGATCCTCCTCTCCGGTCCGGGCGGCGACGGTTCTGCCTGCCGGCTCGACGGCGTCACCGTTCTCATCGTCGACGACGACGTGCGCAACGTGTTCGCGCTGACCAGCGCGCTGGAGCTGCACGGGCTGCGGGTGCTCTACGCCGACACCGGGATCGAGGGGATCCGGCTGCTCACCGAGCACCCGGAGGTCGACATCGTGCTGATGGACGCGATGATGCCCGACCTCGACGGGAACGAGACGACCCGGCGGATCCGGCGGCTGCCCCAGGGGCGGGGTCTTCCGGTGGTGTTTCTGACCGCCAAGGCGATGCCCGGCGACCGGGAGTCGAGCCTGGCCGCCGGGGCGTCGGACTACATCACCAAGCCGGTCGACATCGACCGGCTGCTCGCGGTGATGGCATCCTGGGTCGAGCGGTCCCGGGTGGGTCGCACCGCCGGGCAGGAGCCGGTCCCGTGACGATGTGCACCGCCAAGGCCCTTGCGGTGGACGACCGCAAGGAGAACCTTCTCGCGCTCGAGGCGATCCTGCAGGGCCTTCCGCTCGAGGTGGTCGGCGTGACCAGCGGGGACGACGCGCTCAAACGGCTGCTCGTCGACGACTTCGCCGTCATCCTGCTCGACGCGCAGATGCCCGGGATGGACGGGTTCGAGACCGCGGGGCATATCAAGAACCGGCAACGCACCCGGCATATCCCGATCGTGTTCCTCACCGCGGTGGACTACGACGCCCACCTGGCGTTCCGCGGTTACCAGGCCGGCGCGGTCGACTACATCACCAAACCGTTCGACCCGTGGGTGCTGCGGTCGAAGATCGCGGTGTTCGTCGATCTGTGGCGGCTCAACACCGAGCTCGCGGAACGGGCCGCGGAGCGCGACGAGCTCGGCCGGGCCGTCGACGACGCGCTCCTGCTGCTCACCGATCCCGGGGACGACCCCGCCGATGCGCTCGTCCGGGTCCGCGGCCGGCTCGCCGCCGTCCGCGACCGGCGTCGCCACGGGTGAGGCAGGCCGGGCGCTCGCCGCGCGCGTCGTCTGCGGTGCAGCAGCACCAGCAACCCGATCCAGGACAGCGCGACCGTCGCGGCCACCGCCGAGCGGATGACGACGACGGCGTCGGTGGGGTAGACCACGCCGGTCAGGTAGGTGTCGATGAACCCGCGGGGCAGGCCCTGCTCCCCGGCTCGGCGGCGGGCTGAGTCCTCGATGAGGGTGAGCGGACAGACCAGACCGACCGCCACAGTGAGCAGGCCCCAGACCGCGGACCCGACGTGCGGGACGATCAGCCACGTCCGCCACCAGGCGAGGAACCCTCCGAGGGCCACGTAGACCAGGAAGGCGAAATGCACAGCCATGGTCACATCGGCGAGAACCTGATAGCCCACGGCCGCCTCCGGATCGACCCGCGGATCCACCCCGTGACCCGACGTTACGCCGGCGTCTCGGCCGGCGCCGAGCGATCCGGTGCGCTCGGGACCGGTGTGATCACCCGGCGAGCCAGACCGCCCCCATCCGGACCGCCCCCGGACCGCGGGCCGAACATCTGCCGGTAGGCCCGGGGGGTGGTGCCGACCTGGCGGGTGAAGTGGTGGCGGAGCAGGTCCGCGGTGCCGAAGCCGCTGCGGCGGGCGATCTCGTCGATGGTGAGGTCGCCGTGTTCGAGGAGCTCCTGGCTGAGCAGGACCCGCTGCCGGATCAGCCACCGGTGCGGGGTGGTCCCGGTGGCGGCGGCGAAGCGACGAGCGAAGCTCCGCGGGGACATGTGGGCCCGTCTGGCCAGGCCGGCGACCGTGATCCGGCGGTGCAGGTGGGCCTGTATCCAGGCGAGCAGGGGCGCGAGGTCCTCGCCATCCCCGGCGCGGCGAGGGACGGGGGTGTCGATGTACTGGGCCTGGCCACCGTCGCGGTGCGGCGGCACGACCATGCGCCGGGCGATGGCGTTGGCGGCCCGGGCCCCGAACTCGCGGCGCACCACGTAGAGGCAGGCATCGATCCCGGCGCCGGTGCCGGCGCTGGTGATGATCGGACCGTCGTGGACGTAGAGCCGGTCCGGCTCGACCCGCAGCGAGGGAAACCGGTGCGCGAGGACCTCGGCGTGCAGCCAGTGGCAGGTGACCCGGCGGCCCTCGAGCAGGCCGGCCGCGGCCAGCAGGAACACTCCGGAGCACACGCTCAGCACCGTGGCGCCGCGCTCGAGCGTCGCGCGCAGGGCGCGGGTGACCCCGGCCGGAACCGCGCCTTCCCCGGTCTCCCAGGCCGGGATGACCACCAGGTCGGCGGTGGCGACCCGGTCGAGCCCGTGGCTCGCGTGCAGCGTGGCGCCGCCGGGTGCGGGCAGCCGCCTGCGCCGGGCGGCGCAGACGGCGAAGGCGAATTCCGGCAGGCCATCGGCGGTCCGGTCGAGCCCGAACACCTCGCAGACCACGCCGAGCTCGAACGGGTGGATCCGCCCGTCGACAAGGGCGACCACGTCGCGCAGCATATTGGCAGGATATGCCCGGTCCCTGACAGTCCTGCCAGTCCCGGGGAGTCTCGGCCCGGCGGATGCTTGGCGTATGCGCGTTCCCTCGATCCGCGCGACGCTGCCCGACCGGAGGTGCTCCTGATGCCGGCCTGGTTGGTCGCCTTGCTCCTGTTCGGACTGTGCTACGCCGCGGCGTGGCGGTACGGGGTCGACAGCCGCGACGGCCAGGACTGGTGGATCCGTCGCGGACCGGCACCTCCCGTCGGGCAGGCCGCTCGCCGGGCGCATTCGCCCTCGCGTGATCTCGCGGTCCTCCGCCGGGCGGTGCGCCGCATCGCGGCCGAAGCGCCCGCGCCTGAGCGGCTCATACGCCGCCCGACGACGCTTGCGCCGCTCAGGTGGCGGTGGCCCGGGCCCGGCCGCCGCTCCGCCGACGGGTACCGATGCTCCATAGACACGGACTGATAACGATTGCTCTGCGATCGTTTGCCCACTGCTGCCGGGTCACGAGAGTGACGGGTAAGGCCAGAAGCTCGCTCGGTATCGCATAAGGGACAAAACGATGCGCAGGCGCATGCGGTTGCTGGTGGGACTATCGGTGTTGGCGCTGGTCGCCGCCGGGTGCGGCGGGGGCGGCGGGGAACCGGGTGGTGGTGCCGCCCCGCCCACCGACGGCGGGGGTGCCCGCGCGGACGGCACCCTCAAGCTGGGGTACGTGCTGCCGCAGACGGGACAGCTCGCCTTCCTCGGCCCGCCGCAGATCCAGGCGGCCAGCTACGCCGTCTCGCAGATCAACGACGCCGGTGGGGTGCTCGGGAAACCGATTCCGGAGCTGGTCGGCGGCGATGAGGGCGACCAGGCCGCGGTGGCCCAGCAGTCGGCCGACCGGGTGCTCGCGAGCGGGGTGGACGCGGTCATCGGCGCGGCCGCGTCGGGCATGTCGCTGGCCATCATCGACCGGGTGACCGGGGCGCAGGTCGTGCAGTGCTCCGGGTCGAACACGGCACCGAACTTCACCGACTACAACGATGCGGGCTACTACTTCCGCACCGCGCCCAGCGATGCCCTGCAGGGCCCGGTGCTGGCCGAGACGATCATCTCGGACGGTCACAGCCGGGTGGCCATCGTCGCCCGCGCCGACGACTACGGCGTCGGGCTGGCCGGGGCGACCGCGCAGGCGCTCAAGGAGGCCGGGGCCACCGTCGTGCTGAACGAGACCTACGACCCGAACGCGCAGAACTTCGACGCGCTGGTGCAGCAGGTCCGGGGTGCGCAGCCGGATGCGGTCGTCGTGATCGCCTTCGAGGAGGGCACCCAGATCCTGCAGGGCCTGATCGAGGCCGGGATGGGGCCGGGCACCGTCGGGATCTACGGCGCCGACGGGCTGCGCAGCGAGGAGCTGCCCGAGCTCGTGGCCCCGGGCAACCCCGGGGTGCTGGCGGGGATGAAGGGCACTGCGCCCGCGTCGGGGGCCAACGAGCAGTTCATCGCCGACCTCAAGAAGTTCGCGCCGGACCTCGTCGAGGTGCAGTTCGCGCCCCAGGTGTTCGACTGCGTGAACATCATCGCGCTCGCCGCGGCTGCGGCGAACAGCGACGATCCGACCGTCTTCAAGGACCGGATCGTCGAGGTGACGAAGGACGGCACGAAGTGCACCAGCTTCGCCGAGTGCCAGAAGCTTCTCGCCGACGGCCAGAACATCGACTACGACGGCGCCAGCGGGCCGCTGGACTTCATCCCGGCCGGTGAGCCGGGCACCGCGTCGATCGAGATCTACTCGTTCGACGAGCAGGGCAGGCTGCAGTCGCTGCGGACCGTGCAGTCGACACCGGTGCAGTAGGCGGGCACCGCGGCGGTGCCGTCCGCGTCCGGGTCCGGCAGTGGACTGCCGGACCCGGACGCGGGTTCATCCGGCCCTGGCCAGCGTGCCCAGGTAGAGCTCGATCACCGCGTCGTCGGTGAGCAGCTCGCGGCCGGTGCCGGTGTAGGCGTTGCGGCCCTGGTCGAGCACGTAGCCACGGTGGGCGATCTCCAGACAGCGCCGGGCGTTCTGCTCGACCATGACCAGCGAGACGCCCGCCTCGTTGATCGCCCGGATCCGCTCGAACGCGTCGTCCTGGGCGATCGGGGACAGCCCGGCGGAGGGTTCGTCGAGCAGCAGGACCTTCGGCTCCATCATCAGCGCCCGGGCCATCGCGACCACCTGGCGTTCGCCGCCGGACAGCGAGCCGGCGCGCTGGGTGCGCCGCCGGGCCAGCAGCGGGAACAGCTCCGCGACGGCCCGCATCCGCTGCGCGAACCGTTTGGGCCGCTGGTAGAGCCCCATCTGCAGGTTCTCCTCGATGGTGAGGCTGGGGAACACGTTGCGGGTCTGGGGCACGTAGCCGATCCCGAGGGACACCAACTGGTGCGCGGGCAGGTCGGTGATGTCCGCACCCTCGAGCCGGATCGCTCCGGACCGGACGGGCAGCAGTCCGAACATGGTTTTCACCAGGGTGGACTTCCCGGCCCCGTTGGGCCCGATGATGCCCACGATCTCGCCCTGCTCCAGGCACAGGTCGCAGCCGTCGAGGATGTTGACCTCGGGCAGGTAGCCGGCGACAACGGACTCGGCGGCCAGCAGCGGTTGCGCACTCATCGGCCCTCCCGGAACTCGGGTTCGTCGTGGCGGGAGCCGAGGTAGGCGTCGATGACCGCGCGGTTGCCCGCGACGGCAGCGGGTGGTCCCTCCGCGATGATGCGGCCCTCGGCCATGCACACCACCCAGTCGCTGATCGTCATCACCACGTCCATGTCGTGCTCGACGAACAACACGGTGCGACCCGCGTCGCGCAGGTCGGTGATGTGGCCGAGCAGGTCCTGGCGCAGCGCCGGGTTCACCCCGGCCATCGGCTCGTCCAGCAGCACCAGCGCCGGGTCGACCATGAGGGCGCGCGCCATCTCCAGCAGCTTGCGTTGCCCGCCCGACAGGTAGCCCGCGTAGTCGTCGCGCTTGGCCGCCAGCCGGAACCGGGTCAGCAGCTCGTCGGCATGCCGCTCGACCCGGGCCTCCTGGGCGCTCCACAGTGGCCGCAGCAGCGCGGGCCCGAAGCGCTCCCCCCGCTGCCCCACGGCGGCCAGCTTCATGTTCTCCAGCACGGTCAGCCGGGACAGGACGCGGGTGAGCTGGAAGGTGCGGACCATGCCACGGCGGGCCAACCGGTGTGCGGGCAGACCCGAGGCGTTGCGTCCGTCGAAGGCCCAATGTCCGGAATCGGCCCGGTCGAACCCGGTGAGCACGTTGAACAACGTGGTCTTGCCCGCGCCGTTGGGCCCGATCAGCCCGGTGATCACCCCGCGCTGCACCTCGAGGTGCTCGACGTCCACGGCGCGCATCCCGCCGAAGTCCCGGCGCACGGCGTCCACGACGAGGTGGGGGTCCGGCTTGGCCGCCCCGGGTACTGCGGCGACGCCGGCCAGCGCCTCCCGCGGTGTCATTGACCGGCCTCCTCCTTGATCCGACCCGATACCTGGTTCGGCGGACGGCGGCGCGGACGGCGCGGGGTGCCGGCCGCACCCGCCTCCAGCCGCATCTCGGCGCGGTTGCCGAGAATGCCCTCCGGCCGGAACACCAGCAGCAGCACCAGGCCGAGGCCGACCAGCGCGAACCGCAGGGCACCGACGTCGGCGGGCTCGATCACCTGCGGCGAGACGTATCCCGCTCCGATCGCCTGGCGCAGCGCGCTGTCGGCGAACGAGAGCAGGAACCAGAACAGCACCGAGCCCAGGACCGGCCCGAGGACCGTGCCGGCGCCGCCGAGGATGAGCAGCGTGTACAGGTAGAACGTCACCACCGGGTTGAACGTGTTGGGGGTCACCGACTGGGCGTCGACCGCCAGCAGGATCCCGCCGGCGGCGCCGATCAGCCCGCCGAGCACGAGGCTCTGGATCTTGTAGCCGTAGACGTTCTTGCCGAGGCTGCGGACGGCCTCCTCGTCCTCGCGGATCGCCCGCAGCACGCGTCCCCACGGGCTGTGCACGAGCAGGAACAGGCCCAGGGCGGCCAGCGCGACGGCGCCCCAGCCGACGAGCATCACCCACACGTCCCGTTGGGTGAAGCTCAGCGGGCCCAGCCCGTAGGACCCCGAGGGGATCGGGTTGACGGCGTAGAAGGCCCCGGCGAACTGCTGCAGGCCGTAGACGCCGCCGGTGACCGGCTGGGCGAAGCCCGCATTGAAGACGATGCGCAGGACCTCCCCGGCGGCGATCGTGGCGATCGCGAGGTAGTCGGCGCGCAACCGCAGGGTCGGCAGCCCCAGCAGGAGCGCGAGCAGGCCGGCGCCGATCAGGCCGACCAGCGCGCCCAGCCACAGCGGCCCGTCGTAGACCGCGACGGTCACGGCGACGCCGTAGGCGCCGACGAGCATGAACGCGACGTGCCCGAAGTTCAGCAGGCCGGTATAGCCGAAGTGGATGTTCAACCCGACCGCGGCGAGCGCGTAGATCGCCGCCACCGGGCCCAGCGCGCCGCGCCCGGCGTCGGAGAGAATCACCATCAGGTCCATCGCCACCGCCTACCCGACCCGCACCGGGCGGCCGAGGATGCCCTGCGGGCGCACCAGCAGCACGAGGATGAGTACGCCCAGGGCCCAGGCGTTCTGCAGTTCGACCGGGAAGTACACGGTGGACAGCTGGGCGACGAGTCCGACCAGCAGCCCGCCCACCATCGCGCCGAACGGGCTGCCCAGCCCGCCGAGGATCACCGCGGCGAACATCAGCAGCAGCAGGCGGAAACCCATGTCCCAGGCGACGATCTCGGCCAGTCCGAACAGGACGCCACCCAGGGCCGCCAGCCCGCCGCCGAGGATCCAGACGTAGAGGATGACCCGGGAGACGTTCACCCCGGATGCCTCGGCGAGCTCGCGGTCGTCGGAGACCGCCCGCATGGCCTTCCCGATGCGGGTGCGCAGCAGCATCAGCCCCACCGCCACCAGCGCGCCGAGGGACAGCAGGGTGATCACCAGGTCGCGCGGGGTGATCGAGATCGGCCCGAACACCATGACCTCCTGGATGACGTACTGGGCGTAGGGCCGCGGCCGGGAACCGAAGATCACGAGCAGGATGTGGCGCAGCAGCAGGGACAGCCCGATCGAGACGACGAACAACTGGATGCGACCGGTGCCCCGGCGGCGCAGCGGCCGCCAGAGCCCCAGCTCCAGCGCGGCGCCGACCAGGGCCCCGATCGCGATGGCCACCAGCGCCGACGGGATCAGGCCCCATTCCGGTCCCAGCGTCGCCGCGTTGAGGAAGAACGCGGCGATCGCCCCGATCGTCACCAGCTCGCCGTGCGCGAAGTTGATCAGGTTCGTGGTCCCGAAGATCAGCGACAGCCCGATCGCCGTGATCGCGATGATGGCGCCGAACTTGATGCCCGCCAGGGTGAGCTGGGCGAGCACGGCGCCGGTTCCGGGGCCCGCGGGGGCAGGTACGGGTGCCGGGGCCGCCCCGCCGTCCCCGGTGGCGGCGCCGGCCGCGACGAGGGGGAACAGCACGGTGCGCTGCTGGCCCGGACGGACGGTCACCCCGGCCAGCGTCGCCCCGTCCGGGTCGCGCAGCTCCACGCCGGCCGGCAGCGTCGAGGTGTCCAGCGTGATGTCGTAGTTGCCGGGTGCCGGAATCGGCACCTGCCATGTCCCGTCCGGGCCGGAGGTCGCGGTGCCGATCGCCGCGCCGCCCTGCGCGACGCTGATCGTCACCCCGGCCACCGGCCCGCCGTCGGGGCCGCGCAGCGTGCCGCCGACCGCCTGCCCCTCCTGGGCGATCGCGGCGGCGGAGGGCATCATCAGCGCGGCGACCACGAGGAGCAGTAACACCAGGCGAATGCGCACGGACCCTCCTCGCCCCGATACGTGGTATGTGGCTATACCATGCCCTGGCCGGGAAGGGTGGGCGCGGAGACGTTCACAATCGTTACCTCGATCGAGGGTCAGCCGCGCGGGGCACCGAACCCGATGCGCCCGCGGCGTCGCGTCCCAGTACCGAGCGCCGGATGCTGCAGCCGAAGTACACGGCGCACCCGATCACGAACCACACCGCGAACCGCAGCCAGGTCTCCGGGCTCAGCAGGCTGATCAGCCAGAGCGAGAACCTCTGACAACCCTGACACCCTCCGGCGGCGGGGCAGAACGGGCGTGTGCGCACTCCACGTATTCCCGCTCGCCGAGCACCCGTGGTCGCCGTCGTAGTTCGCCGCGTCGCGCGGCGGCGTCCCGCTGTCAATCCTTCGACAGCACGTGGAGTAGCAACGACGACCAGATCGAGCGGCCATCCCGGCCCTGTACGAGCGGGCTTGCGCCGAAAGATCACCGGGTCAAGGTGAACCCCCTTGGTCAGCCTCCCGTGATCAGCGAGCGCAGGAAGAACGCCGTGTTCGCGGGACGTTCCGCGAGACGGCGGATGAAGTAGCCGAACCAGTCCGTCCCGTAGGGCAGGTAGATCCGGACCCGTTCGCCCTCGGCGGCCAGCCGGGTCTGCGCCTGGGGCCGTACCCCGTAGAGCATCTGGAGCTCGTAGGCGGTGCCGTGACGCTGTCCGAGGGAACGCGCGATGGCGATCAGGCGCGGGTCGTGGGTGGCCACCATGGGCAGCCCGGCGCCGGCCATGAGGGCCATCAGACAGCGGACGAACGACCGGTCCACCTCGTGCCGGTCCCGGAAGGCCACCGACGCCGGTTCGTCGTAGGCCCCCTTGCAGAGCCGGACCCGTGAACCACGGACGGCGAGATTGCGGCAGTCGGACTCGGTCCGCCGCAGATAGGCCTGCAGCACCGCGCCGACCCACGGGAAATCCAGCCGCAGGTCCTGGACGGCCTGCAGGGTCGCGTCGGTGGTGGTGTGGTCCTCCATGTCCACCGTCACCGTGGTGCCGACCGCGTCGGCCGCCTCGCAGATCCGCCGCGCGCCGTCGAGCGCGATCTTCTCCGCATCCACCGGCAGGCGTGCGCCGAGCGCCGACAGCTTGACCGACACCTCGGCCCGGTCGGCGAGACCGGCGTCGCCGAGCCGGCGCAGCAGCGTCCGGTAGGTCTCCACCGCGGCGTCGGCGCGCGCCCGGTCGGTCGTGTCCTCGCCGAGGTGGTCGATGGTGACCAGCCGGTCGGTGAGGATCTCGCGGGTGACGGCGAGCGCCTGGTCCACCCCGGTCCCGGCCACGAACCGATCGACCACCAGCCGGCTCAGCGGGGCGGACTCGACCAGCGCACGGACCGCGGTCGAACGAGAGGCGGCGAGCAGCGTCGACCGGAACATGTCCCGGAACACTAGAGCGGCGGGCGGCCACCGGGTTTGTCCGATCGGATGATGTTCGTCTCGATCGGTCGTAGGATCCGACGATGAGCGCTACCGTGCGCCACCTCCTCCGGCGTTCGGCGAGCCGCTCCTCGACGTCGTCGCGGCGCCGGCGGGCCTCGACATCGCGATCGACGGCGTGGCCATCGTCGATCCCGACGACCAGCTCGACCACTACCCCGATCAGCTCGTGCTGGTGATCGGCGCCCGCGGCCGGGAGGCCGATCGGCTGGTGGGCAGCCTGGCCCGGCGGGGAGCGGCGGCCGTCGCGGTCAAGGGCACGCCGAGGGTCGCGCCGCCCGCCTCCGACGCGCGGGATCGCGGTGCTCGCCGTCCGGCCGGAGGCGCGCTGGGACCAGCTGGAGCTGCTGGTCCGCGACGTGCTCGACGCGGCGGGCGGTCCCGGTGCCCAGAACCCCGACGGTGACCTGTCTTCCCTGGCGCAGACCGTCGCGATGCTCACCGGCGGCATCGTGAGCATCGAGGACACCGCGAGCCGCGTCCTGGCCTACTCGCGCACCGACGGGGACACCCCCGACGAGCTGCGCAGGTTGTCGATCCTCGGTCGCCAGGGCCACCGGGCTATCTGCGGATGCTGCGCGAATGGGGAGTGTTCGACCGGCTGCGGGCGGGCGAGGAGGTGGTGTGCGTCGAGGAGCACACCGAGCTGGGCATCCGGGCCCGCCTCGCTGTCGGCATCCACGCGGGGCAGCGCACCCTCGGCACGATCTGGGTGCAGGAGGGCGCCGAACCGTTCGCCGAGCGGTCGCCGGGTGTGCTGCTCGGCGCGGCGCGGGTGGCGGCCGGGCATCTCATCCGCCGCCGCACCCGCCACCCGCCCGAGCGTCAGCTGGTCGCCGGCCTGCTCGACGGGCGCATCGGCGCCGACGTGGTGGCGCCCGCGCTCGGGCTGGACGAGCGGGTGACCGCGATCGTCGCCGGGTTCGCCGTCCGCACCGACACCGGCGACCCGGCCGTCCACGAGCTGGGTCGCGCCGACCTCGCCGAGATGGTGCCCGTGCTCGCCGCGACGCACCGGCGGGGCGCGCTGACCGCGACCGCCGGTTCCCGGATCTACGCGGTGCTGCCCGGGGTCGAACGTGCGGAGCTTGCGCTGGTGGCGCTGTGCACCGATATCGCGGCGTCGGTGGGACGGCGGACGGGCGCACGGGTGCAGGTCGGCCTCGGCTCCGCGGTGCCGCGGCTGGCCGAGGTGCCCGCGTCGCGCGCGGAGGCCGACCGGGTGCTCGAGGCGATGCCCGCCGCCGCCGACGTCGCACTGATCGGGGACCTGCGCGCGGAGGTGCTGCTGCAGCAGACGCTGGAGACGCTCGCCGGCGATCCCGACCTCCAGGACCCCGCTGTTGCCCGGCTCGTCGGCTACGACGCCGCGCACCGCACCGACCTGGTCGGCTCGGTGCTCGCCTGGCTCGACGCGCTGGGCGACGTGCGGGCCGCGGCGGCGGCGCTCGGCGTGCACCCGAACACGCTGCGGTACCGGGTGCGGCGCGCGGTGGCCGTCGGCGGGCTCGCTCTCGACGACCCGCGGTCGCGGCTGATGCACCACCTGGAGCTGCTGATCGCCCGGCGATCCGCCCCGTCCGGTTTGACCAGACCCCGCGCCGTCGCCGGCTCACCATGATTACCGTTTGGGCGCCGATTACCGTTTGGGCACCGGGAGCCGCGGCAGCCGCGGCCGCGCCTGCCGAAACGCCGATCAACCGGATTCGCCCGCCTGCGCCGGCCCAGGTCGTACGCGTCGGGCGGGATCATGGCGCCGCGGTCGCAGGTGCTGGAGGTGACGGTCGTGGCGCGCCCCTCACGGGATGCCAGCCGCGCTCGCCGGGGACGACGGCGGCGGCCTCCGGACCCCAGGTCCCCGGCGGGTACGGCAGGGGTGGTGTGCCGGGATCGAGCACCGGGCCGACGATCCGCCAGGCCTCGGTGAGGGTGTCCATCCGGGCGAAGTGCGCGGGGTCGCCGGCCAGCGCGTCGGCGAAGATCCGCTCGTAGGGGGCGTGCATCGGGCTGAGCACGGTGCGGAAGTCGACCGCCAACGGCAGCGCGGTGGCCACGTCGCCGGTGCCGGGTTGCTTTGCGATCAGCTCGAGCTCCACGCCCGCGTCGGGCTGCAGCCGCAGGCGGACCAGGTTGGGCGGGGGCAGGACGCCACCCGGCCCACCGAAGAGCGGGCGGGGCGGGGTGCGGAGCTCGACGACGACCTCCAGTGTCGTCACCGGCAGGGACTTCCCGGCACGCAGCCGGACCGGCACGCCCGCCCACCGCCAGTTGTCGATGTGCAGCGTCACCGCGACGAAGGTCGGTGGCCGAGCCGACCCGGACCCCGGGGGTGTCGAGGTAGCCGACGTACTGCCCGCGGACCACCACCACCCGGGCCCGCTCGTGCAGCCCGACCGCGGCGAGGCCGTCGACGACCGTGCCGAACAGACCGGGCGGGACCGCGAGATGGTGCACCGAGAACGCCTCGGGGCCGCCTGTTCGCGCACCATGTCGGCCAACCGGCCGAACGTGGCCGCGTCGGTGTCCCAGTCGGTCAGCGCCACACCGACCACCGGCACCGTGAGCGCGCCGCGCTCGGTGAGCCGCTACAGCGCCGGGAGGATCTTCTTTCGGGCCAGGTCGCCGGTGATGCCGAAGAGAACCAGGATGTCGCCGATCATGCCCGGCCCCGCCGGCGTCCTGCTCACCGCGGCACCGGCTTCTCGACGTGCCCACCGAACTCCTTGCGCTGCGCGGACTGCACCTTGTCGGCGAACAGCTCGCTGCCGCGCGAGGCGAACCGGCTGAAGAGCGCGGCGGTGAGCAGCGGCGCGGAGACTCCTTCCTCGATCGCGGCGATCGAGGTCCAGCGGCCCTCCCCGGAGTCGGAGACCCGGCCGGTGAACTGGTCGAGCCCCGGGTCCGCGAGCAGCGCCTCCGCGGTGAGGTCCAGCAGCCACGAACCGATGACGCTGCCGCGCCGCCACACCTCGGCCACCGCAGCCAGGTCGATCTTGTCGTAGGGGTAGTAGCGCGGGTCGCGCAGCGGTGCGGTCTCGGCGTCGGCCTCCCGGCCGCGGGCGCCCACCCCCGCGCCCCGGATGACGTTCAGGCCCTCCGCGTAGGCGGCCATCAAGGCGTACTCGATGCCGTTGTGCACCATCTTGACGAAATGGCCCGCCCCCGGCGATCCGCAGTGCAGGTAGCCCCGCTCCGCGGGTGACGGGTCCCCGGCGCGCCCAGGGGTGCGCTCGGCGGCGGCCACGCCAGGAGCCAGCGCCGCGAACACCGGGTCCAGCCGCTCGACCGCCGTGGTATCCCCCCCGATCATCAGGCAATAGCCCCGGTCCAGGCCCCAGACCCCGCCGCTGGTGCCACAGTCGACGTAGTGCACGCCCTGTGCGGCGGCCGTCTCGGCACGGTCGATGTCGTCACGATAGGAGGAGTTACCGCCGTCGACGATCGTGTCGTCGCGGTCGAGCAGGCCCAGCAGCGTGGTGACGATGTCGCCGGTGATCGCCGCGGGCAGCATCAGCCACACCGCTCGCGGCGGGGTCAGCGCGGAGACCAGCTCCGCCGGCGAGCCCGCGCCCTGTGCACCCTCGCCGACCAGCTGCTCCACCGCCTGGTCCGAGACGTCGTAGACCACGCACTCGTGCCCGGCCCGCAGCAACCGGCGCACCATGTCCGAGCCCATCCGGCCCAGTCCGACCATGCCGATCTTCATGCCTGGCTCCCTTGCCGTGGTTGCACCGCCGGGTGGACGTGCGCCTGCGGGGCGGTCGCCCGGGCCGGCATCTCCTCCTGGGTCCACAGCACGATGCCCCTGAGGGTCCCGGCGATGGTGGGCACCGGGCCGAGCCTGTCGCGGTGGCGGTGGTGGTGGTCGCGCCGCCTGACCGCGGCTGTATGCCGAATTCCCGGCTCACCCCGAGAGCGCCGGTCACCCGGCTCGGACGGTAGACCCACCCGCGCGGCGGTGTCACCCCGGGAAACGGGGGAACATGCTGGTCCGAATGATGCGCCTGCCTACGGCCACCGCCGGGGCCGCGCCCGCCGGGCCGCGCGGTGCGGGAGTGGCCCTCCGCGGGCAGGGCACCGTCGTCGGTGATGACCGCCGACCGGTAGGTGCGGCCCAGGTCGCCGGGCAGCCCGTCGCTCGGGTCCCGCTCCGCGCAGCGACCGTGCCGCCAGCGCCCGACCGGCTCGCGCTCGGCGGCATAGCTGTCGAGCAGCGCCGCGCCGGCCAGGCTGCGCACGACCCAGCCGAGCCGCCAGCCGAGCTCGTGGCCGTCGTGGATGGCGGTGCTCATCCCGATCCCGCCGTAGGGCCTCATGCGGTGCGCGGCGTCGCCGACGAGGAAGCCGGGCCCGGCCCGGACGGCAGTGGACACGTCGGCCGCCATTGTGAACGCGGAGCCGGCGAGAATCTCCGGATCGAGGCCGGGCAGGCCGGTGGCGGTGCGCAGCAGCGCCGTCCAGCGCGCCGGGGTGTAGTCCGCCGGGCTCTCGCCGCGCCGGGGATCCCATTGCCGCACGAACCCTCAGCGGCCGGCGCCGACCGGCAGCAGCACACCCTCGGCGTCGGGGTGGGTGACGAAGACCCGGCCGGGCGGTCGTCGCCCCAGCAGCGCGGCGAGGTCGGGCCGGAACAGCACCTGGACGAACTCGCCGATCGTGGCGAGGTGCTCCCAGCCGATCCCCAGTGCCGCCGCACGGTGCTGCGCGGGCCGTCGGCGCCGACGACGTACCGGGCGCGGACGGGCCCGGCCGCGCCGAGGTCGGCGCGCGCCGTCGGCCGTCACCCGCAGACCGATCAGCGGGGTGGCGAACCGGACCTCGCCGCCGAGCCCGCGCACCTGCTGCACCAGCAGCGGCTCGATGCGGTCCTGCGCGCAGACCGCCGGGAACGCGGGGCTGACCGGCAGCGCCTCGCGCATCGACGGGTGGTTGAACGGGACGAGCTCGGCGGGTTCCTCGGCGAGGGTGCGGGTGACGGCGACGAGCGGGTCGCACGCCACGGCCTCGGCGCGCACCGCGTCGGCGATTCCCCAGAACCGGAACAGTCCCATGGTGCGGGTGCTGACGCCGGCCGCGCGCGGGACGGTCGAGGGCGGTCACGGCCGTGGCCAGCCTTGCCGGGCCGGCGCCGACGAGGAGGACATCGGTGGTGAACATGCCGTTCAGCGTCCGGTCCGGCGCCGCGCCCAGGAGGCCACCGGTTCCGGCGGCGTCGCGCAGCGGACCGAGCGGACGCGGGGTCAGCAGGTCGCCTCGCCGGTGACCAGCACGATCGAGCTGTGGCCTGCTGCGGCATCGCGCACCGTGTTCACCAGGATGTGCAGTGTGGCGGCTCGCTCGAGCAGCACCCCACGATGCCCATGAGAGACCTATTTGAGGAGTGTGATCAGGCTGTGGTCAATGAGCACGCGTTACCACGCGATCACGTGCACGGCCGAGGCCTGCGATCCGAGCTGCCCGATCGCTCGCCCGAGGTTCGGAGCGAGCACCAGGATCCATCGCTCCCGGCGCCCACCCGCGCCGCGGCGTTGCCCGTGCCGGGCCGAGGCTTGGCAGCCGCCCGTTCGCGACTCGGCGGTGACCGTGAGGACCGCTAGAGTCCAGGTCATGACAGCAGCGGTGGCAGGCGGAGCGAGCGCGAGCGGCCCACCTTTCGCCGACGCCACCCCTGCGCAGATCCGCGCCGCGCTGACCAGCGAGGACGCGGCGAAGTTCGACCAGCACTGGCGCTCGGTGATGCAGCGGGCGACCGAACGCCTCGACCTCACCGAGGTCTATGAGGCACTCGAGTCCTGGCGCCGAGTCGCCTGGTTGACCTCGGCGCACGGCCACGACGGCTACCGGAAGATCCTCGCCTCGGCGGAGGAACGGCTCCGTACCGGCGAGAGGGCCGAAGGAGCTGTGCCGTGGAGCCAACTCAAGGTCGAGCTCGGGCTCGCGGAGTGACGCCTCCTCGGTGACCTACACGATCGAGGTCTACCCCGAGGCCCAGGCCGCCATCGCGGCCGTTCCGCCCGAGGGATTGCAGGCGCTGGCCGAGGTCTTCGCCGTGCTCGAGCTGACCCCGTGGGCCGGCCGGTCCGTCGACCCCGTGGCCAACCCGGACGCGCCCCTGCGGAACATGCCGTTCGGCGCGTCCGGCCTGGTCACCTACCTGATCCTCGACCGCGACGAGCGCGTGGACATCGTGTCACAGCGGTTTTCAGGCAGCTTGACGGGTGGGGTAGCCGGCGTGGGTGAACCAGCCGGCGGCGTCGGCCGGGGTGACCGCGTCCAGCGCGGCGGCGATCGCGGCGTCCAGGGCCGCCCGGCTGCGCGCGGCGGCCGCCCGGATGAGGGCCTTGAGCTTGCTGAAGGCCTCCTCGATCGGCGAGAGGTCCGGCGAGTAGGCGGGCAGGAAGACCAGCTCGCAGCCGGCGGCCTCGACCAGCGCGCGGATCCGGTCGGGGTTGTGCGCGCCGACGTTGTCCACCACGACCACCCTCCCCGGGCGCAGGCCGGGCAGCAGGAAGTACTCGAGATAGGTGGCGAAGACCGCGGTGTCGGTGCCGCCCTCCACGGTCATCGCCGGGCTCATCCCGGCCAGCGCCAGCCCGGCGAGCAAGGTGGTCACCGGGCCACGGTTGCGCGGCAGGGCCCCGTGCGCGCGTTCTCCGCGCACCGCGCGGGCCCGGCGGCGGGTCATCGCGGTGTGCGTGCCGCACTCCTCGACGAACACCAGCCGGCCCGGATCGATCGGGGCCATCCGCTCCCGCCACGCGGCGCGCGCGTCCTCGTCACGTTCGGTGGCGGTCAGGGTCGTTGCTTCAGCGGCCGGCCCGGCCGCCGCGCCCGCCCCGTCGGGGTCCGCGCCTGGCCGGGGGCGGCCGGCAGGCTGGCGATCGCCCGCGACATCGACGCCAGCGACACCGGCTCACCACCCGCGGCGACGAAGGCCGCGACGTGCTCGGCCGGGGCGGCGTCGGCGGCGGCGTCGAGGCGGGCCGGCAGCCAGGCGTGCAGCCGCCGCTTCTTCCTCGGCTCCGGCCCGTGCCGCTGCCCGGTCGCGGCCAGGCCGCCGGTGGCCCGCCGACGGGCCAGATACCGCTGCACGGTCCTCACCGACACGCCGAACCGGGCAGCCGCCTGCGGCTGGGTCATCCCCGCATCGACCCCGGCCACCACCCGCTCACGCAGATCCATCGAGTACGCCCGCACGTCGCCCTGGGTACCCCCGCCAACCAACCAGCACACCGCTGTCAGT
>NZ_AUII01000005.1 GCF_000423625.1 Pseudonocardia asaccharolytica DSM 44247 = NBRC 16224 | reverse complement strand
GGTGTATCGGACGTGGAACAACTCGACGATCAGCGCCGCGACCCGAGCCAGGGTCCAGCGCTGGTCCTCGGACCAGCCGTGCTCGGCCGGGCCGGCGTCCAACTCCGCCTGCAACCTCGCCAGCTGCACCTCATCGAGCCGGCACCGCGACCCGCCCGGCCCCTTGGAGGCCAGCGCGGCAGCCCCGCCGGTCGTCCAGGACCGGTTCCCGTCGTTGACCGACTTGCGGGTCACCCGCAGCCGCTCGGCGATCTCGCCGGCGTCCGTGCCGGCGGCGAACATCTGGGCGGCCTGCAACCGCACCGCCTCCCGCTGGGCGCGGGCCTCGGGCGACAGGCCACCGGAATCCGGATACCTCATGCCGGGAGCATGCACGCACCCGACCGCCGCCGTCAGTGACGAGCCACGGCGAAACGCCAACCCTTCAACCTCTGTTGTGTCGCTGCTCTGGCGTTATGCGGTGCGCGAACGGCTGATCCGGCCTGACCCAACTGACGCGGACGCGAAGCTGATCACCAAGCGGCTCACGCCGGGACTGGCCGGCTACGTCGGGATGGTCGTGCTGGGGTTTTTTCTGCCGGTGCTGGCCGTGCTCGGCTACCTGGTGATCGCGGTGTACATCCTCGTGCCCTTCGGCGCGCTCCGGCGCCGGGCGGCTGAGCGCTGGCCTTCCGCGCCCGTCCTTGTTCCGTGGTTTTCAGCCGTAGAGGTCCTCGTAGTTCTTCCACAGGATCCGCTCCTTGAGCTCGTCGCTCACCGGGGCTCCGTAGATCTTCCAGTACTCGCTCCAGAAATCGCTCCACGGCTCGTCGGAGGCGAACAGCACGCGGTCGGCGCCGACACCGCGCTTCTCGATCTCGGTCATCAGCCAGCGGGCGCCGAAGCCGATGGTCCATGTGGTGTCGCAGTAGACCTGGTAGCCCTCCTCGACCCAGTCGAGGAACTGCGGGACCAGCTTGATGTGGCCGGACACGCCGCCACCGAAGTGCACGAGGTAGATCTTGACCCGCTTGCCGTACCGCTCGACCATCGGCACGTAGTTGTTGATGTCGGACGAGCCGCCCGCGCTGGTGTGGAAGTGAAACACCAGGTCGTGCTCCTCGCACGCGGCGAAGCACGCCTCGGCGATCTCGCGAGTGTCGTCGTCCCAGGTGTTCGGATCGGGGTTGCCGCCGAGTAGGAACGTCGTCTTGAGCGCGACGATGCCCCGCTCGCCGGTGTTCTTCAGGGCCTCGAGGGTCATCTCCTTGTTCTGCGGGAGGAAGGACACCCACAGTCCGCCGACGAGCCGGTCTTCGGCCTGTACCGAGTCGATGACCAGCGGGTTGAGCGAAAACGCGTGGCCCTGGACGGGGATGCCGTAGTTCGGCAGGACCAGGCCTCGCTCGACGCCGAGCCCGTTGACATGATCGAGGTAGTCCTTGGCGGTCGCGAACTCGTAGACGGTCGGCTTGACCGGCTCCTTGAGGTTGTAGAACGGCCAGGCGTCCATGGTTCCGATGTGGCTGTGCGCATCGATGACCTTGCCGCGAACCCGTTCCTGCCGAGCCATCCGGCCCTCCCTAACGTCAAGTATGGTGAACGTATATGTCGAATATTACACATGAACCGCTGCTCAGCCTGGTCGGCTCGGAGGCCGGCGACGACGGCGGTGAGCCGACCGGCACGATGAGTTCCGGTCGGCACGTCGGTCTATCTCTCGAGAACCGTGAGGAGAATCGGCGATGAGCTCCCGATGACGCTCGGACAGGCGCTCATGGTGGTCGCCGCGGTGGGGGCGGGCGCCGTGGGTGGGGTGTTCTTCAGCTTCTCCACCTTCATCATGCGGGGCCTGGCCCGGCTGCCCGCGCCCCAAGGCGCCGCGGCGATGCAGAGCATCAACATCACGGCCGTGCGGCCGGCGTTCATGACCGCGCTGTTCGGCACCGGCGCCGTCTGCGTTGCACTGGCCGTCCGCGCGATCGCGGTCTGGGACGCGGCCAGCGCGCCGCTGCTCGTCGGCGTCGGCCTCTACCTGCTCGGCGCCATCGGTGTGACCATCGTGGGCAATGTACCGCTCAACAACGCGTTGGCCGCGGCCGAGCCGAGCGGCGGCCCGACGCCCGACCTGTGGCGCGACTACGTCCGCCGCTGGACCCGCTGGAACCACGCCCGCACGGTGTCCTGTCTCGGTGCGGCGGTCGCGTTCGTGGTCGCGGCGATCGCGCAGAGCTGACGGGGAGCCGCTCCATGGCCGAGTACCGTTTCCGCCGCCTCACCCGAGCGGACTTCCCCCTGCTCGCGAGCTGGCTCGCGCAGCCGCACGTCTTCCGCTGGTGGCACCACCAGAGCACGCCGCAGGCCGTCGAGCGCGACTTCGGCGGCGGTATCGATGGCACGGATCCGTGCGAGGACCTGATCGTCCACCGCGATGGCGAGCCGATCGGCCTCCTCGAGCGGTCCCGCCTCGCCGACTACCCCGAGGAGCTCGCTGAGCTCGCCGCGATCGCGACGGTGCCCGCCGGGGCCGTCACCCTCGACTACCTCATCGGCGACCCGGCGCGGACCGGTCGTGGGATCGGCACCGAGATGATCCGTACCGCCGTCGCCGACACCTGGGAGGCCTACCCCGACGCGGCCACGATCGTCGTCGCCGTCGTCGCCGCCAACATCGTGTCCTGGCGGGCGCTGGAACGCGCCGGGTTGCGGCGCATCGCCGAGGCCGACCTACCGCCGGACAACCCCATCGACGCCCCGCTGCACTACGTCTACCGGACCGATCGACCGGACGGCCCGGGAGCCCGTCCCGCCGGATAGCGGTCCCCGACCACCTTGTCGGCCAGCGGGTCGAGCAGAGCGAGCGCCTCGTCGTCGAGGGTCACGTCGAGCCCCGCGAGGTTCTCCTCCAATCTCTCCACCCGCCGGTGCCGGGGATCGCGGTGATGGTGATTCCGAGCGGTTCGGCCTGCGCGTACACCCAGGCGGAACGAGGCCGACCCCGAGCTCGGAGAGCATCGGGCCAGCCCTCGACCTCGTGCGTCCACAGCGAGTAGTCCGGATGCCCCCGGATCACCCGGTTCGCGTCGCCTGCGCTGCGGTCGATGCCGAACTTGGTGGCCAGCTGCACCTGGTCGCGGCGGTCGTGGATCGCCCGACCGACGAGGACCTCGTTGTGAGGCCTGACTCGCCGGTCGCCGGTTTCAGGCCCGTCACGATCCGGCCGGGCTGCTCTCGACGCAACGGTGGGCGGCGCGGGCGGTGAGGCCGAGCCGGGCGCTGCCGGCCACGGCGGCGAGCAGGGCGGTCGGCCAGGCCAGTGTCGCGGGCGCGGCGAGCGCCGTGTGGGCGAGGACGACCAGGAGCAGACCGTCTCCGGCGGTGCAGGCGAGCGCGGCGACCGCGGCCGCGTGCGCCGCAAGGGCGGGGTGGCGCGGGAGCCGGCGGCCGAGCCTGCCGGTGGCCGCCACCGCCAACAGCGCGGCGGGTACCGCGACGGCGAGCACGGCCAGATACAGCGGATGGGTGCCGAGCAGTCCGGCGGGACGGGGTGGCCACGGCGGCGGGGCGAGCGCGGCCAGCCAGGCCAACCCGACCAGCGGTCCCGAGGCGACCAGTGCGATGCCGGCCCGCCGGGCCAGGTGGGCGGCCAGTTCGCCGCGGAAGGAGGCCGCGAGGGTGTCGGGGTCGCCGAACTCCGCGACGGCGGCCGTGGCCGCGTCGACGGGATCGGTCCCGGCGTCGAGGCGGTGTTCGGCGGCGCTGTGCAGCCCGTCGCGCAGTTCGTCGACGATCCGTTCGCGGAGCCGGGCGGGGCCGGGCAAGGCGGCGTCGAGCCGGCACAGCCAGGCCTCCAGGATCCGGCGGGCGACCGGATTCAGGATCAGGCCGGGGCCGGCCATGCTCCGGCTTCCAGCAGCGCGGTCACCGAGCGGGAGAACTCGCGCCATCCGGCTCGATATTCGGCCAGTTCGGCGGCCCCGGCGGCGGTCAACCGATAACTGCGCCGCCGCCGGCCCGGTCCGTCGGACCAGGTGGAGCTGATCAGCCCGGCCCGTTCCAGCCGGTGCAGCGCGGGATACACCGTCCCGGTGGGCAGGTCGAACGTCCCCTCGCTGCCGACCCGCAGCGCCTCGATCACGCCGTAGCCGTGCAGCGGGCCCGGCTCCAGCGAGGCGAGCAACAGCCCGTCGAGATGTCCCTTGAGTGCCTCCGCCCGCATACGTAGCAACACTACTCCAGGAGGGGGAATCGGCGGCACATCCACCGGTGCATAGGTAGTGTCACTATGCATAGTGATACTACGTTCCAACCTGTGGCCGGGAGGACTGATGACAACCAGCCGGCTGATCGTCGAACTCGGCCAGGCGCGCGAGGAGCCCCGTCCGGTGCTGGGTGGGAAGGCCGTCACGCTCGGTGCGCTGGCCGGCGCGGGGTTCCCGGTGCCGCCGGGGTTCGTGGTGCCCCCGGGTGCGCTGGACGAGCCGGAGGCGCTGGACAGGGCCATGGCCGGCGCGGCGGCCCGGCTGGGGCCCGGACCGTTCGCTGTCCGGTCCTCCGGTGCGGCCGAGGACCTGGCCGACGCCTCCTACGCGGGGCTCTACGAGACGTTCCTCGACGTCGCGGCCGACGAGTTGCCCGCCGCGATCCGACGCTGTTTCGCCTCCGCCACCGGCGAGCGGGTTGCCGCCTACCGGCTCGGCGCGGCCGAGCGCGGCGAACCGGCGGCGATGGCGGTGCTGGTTCAGCCCATGGTGGCGGTCACCGCGGCGGGGGTCGCGTTCACGGCGCATCCGGTCACCGGGGCCCGGGACACCACCGTGGTGACCGCGATCGCCGGCCGCGGCGAGCGGTTGGTCGCGGGGGAGGCCGGCGGTGAGGAATGGACCGTCCGCGGCACGCACGTCGAACGCATCCGGGAGGCGGTGGGCGAACCGGTACTCGATGCAGGCCGGGCCGCGGCGGTGGCCGCGCTCGCTCGCCGCGTGGCCGAGCACTACGGCATCCCGCAGGACATCGAGTGGGCGTTCGACGGAGATCGGCTGGTGTTGCTGCAGGCCCGGCCGATGACCGCGCTCCCCGAACCGGTCGTCTGGGCCCCGCCGGGGCCGGGGCTGTGGATGCGCAACTTCCGCCTCGGCGAGTGGCTGCCGGAGGCGATGACGCCGCTGTTCGCCGACTGGCTGCTGCCCCGCATCGAGGCCGGTTACCTGGCCGGAATGCGGGCCGACGTCGGGACGGTCGTCCCGTTCCGCTACGCCGCGGTGCACGGCTGGTACTACAACGCCCTGCCCATCCCGTCCCCACGGCTGCTCGCCCGGGTCCTGGTGCAGGGCCGCGGCCGGGCGGTGTGGTTCCTGTTCAACGCCCTGATCCGGGTCTCCCGCAACCCGGTGGCCGCGGACCGGACGCTGCTCGCCGGGCTCCACGACCAGTGGCGCACCCGGTTGCTCCCCGAGTACCGGCGCGCCGTCGACGACGGCGAGCGCGCGGTCGAGGCGGCGGACCCCGCGCGGCTGATCGGGCTCGTCAACCAGATCGGGGACCTCGCCGGACGCTACCTGTGGTCACTGGCGCTCGTGGGCGGATCGGCCTGGAAGATCGAGGCCCGCCTGACCGGCTTCGTCCGGCGGCACCTCGCCGGCGTTCTCGAGGCCGGGCCGCAGGTGCTGCTGACCGGCCTGCCCGGAGCCGAACCCAGACCGGCGGCGCACGCCGTGCACAGCCTCGACTGGTACCGGCCCACCAGCGGAGAGCTCGGCAGCTGGTCCGACGCCGCCGCCGAGGACCGGCACCACCGGCAGGCTGCCGCGCGCATCGCCGCGGAACAGGCTTGTCGGACGGCGCTGGCGGACCGGCCGAAGCTGCTCGGTTCCTTCGTCGGGCTGCTCCGGGTGGCCCAGCGCTACACCGTGATCCGCGAACAGCAGGCCGCCGATCTCACCCTGGGCTGGCCGCTGCTGCGGTGCTGTGTGCACCGCCTCGGCGACCACCTCGTCGCCGCCGGTGCCGTCGCCGCCCGCGACGACATCTTCTTCCTGACCTATGGCGAGATGTCCGACGCTCTGTGCGGTGTCCGTCCCGGCCCGGCGGTGCCGCGGCGCCGGCCCGAATGGGAGCGCCACCGCCGCCTGCCCGCCCCGCTCACCCTCGGCACGCCGCCCCGGCTCATCGGCGACCCGATCGCCAGAGCGGTCGCCGCGGCCCGCGGCACCCACTCCGTTCCGGCCGGTTCGCTTGTCGGGCACCCCGCCGGCGCAGGCCGCGCCACCGGCCGGGTCCGCGTGGTCGACGGGCCCGCGGACTTCGCCGCGTTCGGCCCCGGAGAGATTCTGGTGGCCAAGGCCACGGCGCCGGCGTGGACCCCGCTGTTCGCGCGGGCCGCCGCGGTGGTCACCGACGGCGGCACCCTCGCGGCCCACGCCTCACTGGTCGCCCGCGAGTACGGTATCCCCGCCGTCGTCGGCACCGGCGATGCCACCGCCAGGCTCCGCACCGGGGAAATGATCACCGTCGACGGCGGCATCGGCGTCGTCATCCCCGCCGCCCGGAGTTGAGCCCGTCAGCAGCCGGTGAACCCGGGGCCGTCCGGCCCCGTCGGCCGCGGGTCTTCCGGCCGTCGTCCGGTGCGCAGCCCGCGGACAGGGTGGTCCGGAAACGGGTCGGAGCGGGGATTCGGCGGGGGACGGCATGCGATCGAACGATGACCGTGACGAGTCTGACCAGTGTGCCGGGGGCGGCGTCGCCGCGAGCGTGCCGCGACTGCGCCGGACGACCGTGTATGACGTGATGACCCGGACGGTGTTCTCGGTGCTCCCGGACACCGATCTCCACGAGGTGGCCCAGGTGCTGTTCGCCAATGCCGTGCGGGCCGTGCCCGTGGTCGACGGGGTCGAGGGCGTGGTCGCCGTGGTCGACGAGCTCAGCTACCTGGTCGACGAGATGGTCGCGGAGTCCCGGATCGGTCCGCTGTACTGAATGGCCGAGAGAAGGACACGCCATGGATGAGGACGCACGCCCCGCGGAACTGCAGGCCCTCGGCACCGAGGAGTGCTACCGCCTACTGGCCACTCAGCAGATCGGACGCCTCGGCGTGAACGCGGAGAACTATCCGTTGATCTTTCCCGTCAACTATGCGCTCGACGGCCAGGTCATCGTGATGCGCATGGACGCCGGTACCAAGCTCGCGGCGGCCGACCACGCGAACGTGACGTTCGAGGTCGATGTCATCGACCAGCGCACCCGCAGCGGCTGGAGCGTGCTCGTCCGGGGCCTCGCCGAGGAGGTGACGAGTGGCCACCGGGCGCAGCTGATCGAGCGGACGAAGGCGAGCGGGGTGGAGCCGTGGGCGCCCGGTGAGCACGGGCGCTGGGTGCGGCTGATCCCGCACGCGGTGACCGGCCGTCGGATCGTGCCGGGTCGGCTGCCGCCCGCGTTCGGCCCCGGCGCCTATCTGTAGCGCGGATACGCCGGCTGGCGGGACGCTCACTCGGCGACGACCGCGACCGGGCAGGGTGCGTAGTGCAGCACCGCATGGCTCACCGAGCCGAGCGGGGCCTCGGTGCGGGCACGTCCATGACGGCCGACCACGAGCAGGCCCGCGCCGGCCGCCAGATCCAGCAGCGCCTGCGCGGGCCGGTCGACGCTCGTGACGTGGTGCACGGGCACCTCCGGATGACGCCGCCGCGCATCGGCGAGGAGGTCGGTGAGCAGCGCGTCGGACTCCTTCTGCACCTGGACCCGGTCGAGGTCCAGGACGCTGGTCAGGCTCAGGGCGTCGATCGGCAAGTCGCACCAGGTGTGGACGGCGACGACCTCGCGCCCGTGCCGCGCCGCGAAGTCGAACCCGAACTGCACGACGCGGTCGCTGGACACCGAACCGTCCACCCCGACCACGACCGGGCCGCGTCCGTCCTCGTCCACACCACGCACGATGACGATGGACGAGGTGACCCGGCGGGCCAACTCGGCGGCGCTGGATCCCAGGAGCACCTGGGAGATACCACTCTGCCCCGACGCCCCCAGCACGAGAAGCTCGGCGTCGGCGGCGAGGCTGGTCATGATCTCCACGGTTCCGCCGGTGACCAGTTCACCGCGGACGTCGACGCCGGGTGCGAGCTCCTCGAACCCGCGTACGGCGGCGTCGATGAGCACCCCGGCCGCCTGGCGCGCGTCGCCGACGTCCCCGATCTTGTCGACGACGTGAAGCTGGGCGAGCTCGGGGATCGGCCACCGGAAGACGTACGCGAGCTGCACCGGCCGGTCCGTGCTCGCCGCCTCCGCCACCGCCCACCGCGCCGCCCGCCGCGACGGCACCGAGCCGTCGAACCCGACCAGGATCGACCGACGATTCCCTTCGGCCATATGCTCCGTTCCCCCCTGCCGTTTCCGAGGTGTCCAACCTCCCGTTTCCGGCGACGGGGACAGCAGGGCCGAAGGTCACGAATCGGGGGTACCCGAACGGACCTTTCGCCGCGGTCAGTCCGAGGCGGCGGTGGCGTCCACGATGAGCCTGGCGACGTCGACCGCGGACTGGTAGGGGTCCTCGGCGACCGACCCGCCCGCCTGGACGGTCTTCTCGGCGCCGTCGGCCAGCGCGTCGAGCATGGCGGCGAGGGGTTCGGCGATCACCGGGCTCACGATCGGCATCCACCGGGCGGCCGGGGCCCGTGGACGGGCCGAGCGCGCCGCGTCCTCGAAGTCCCTCATCGGGTCCCGCAGCCCCGCGGGCATCGGATCGCCGATCGAGGGCGGTCGCGCGGCGGGGAACGCGGTGCGCGTCGGCATGTCCTCCAGGACCGGGCGTCGCTGCGCGTCGCCGCGGCCGGCGTCCGGGTCGCCCCACTGCGCGGGCCCGTCCGTGACCATCCGCCGCAGAGCGGCGGCAGCGTGGCGCAGCCAGTCCGCGGCGCTCCACGTCTCCCGAGATGTCATATCCTGCTTGGTCATCAGGTCTGCGCCGGGACACCCCACCGTTGGGGGTGGGGAGGACCAGCGCTTCCTCCTTCCAGGGAACTGTCGGTGCGGCATGGGATGGTGAGCGGGTGAGGTTCCGGCTCTACCCCACCCGGGCGCAGGAAGAGGGCTGTTGTCGCACTGCGGGCATGCCCGGTACGTGTGGAACCTCGCGGTCGAACAACTCGGCTACCGCACCCGCGGGCAGCGGATGCCGGGATACGCCGAACTGGCGATACGGCACCCACAGCCGCCCGACCTGGCGGAGGAAGGGCCGGCACTAGGGCTTCTGTATCGTCGGACCACAGGCCCGCCGGGTGCAACGGCTCAACCGTCTGCACGCCCGCAACGCCGACCGGAACACTGCCCGGAACATCGCGGCCGGACGGGCCGCGCGGGGAGCGGCGGGGCGGCCCGCCACGGTGAACCGCGAACCTCAGCACCGCGCCGCCTCCCTGCTGGCGTAGAGGCTGGAATCCCCCGCCGTCCAGCGGGGGAGGACGTCAACCTCCTGACCTCGTTCCGAGGAGGAGGATGGGTCATCGAGGTTACGCGTCGACGAGGGGTGCCGCCCGCGCTCCGACGGGCGGGACCAAGGCCCTCTCCGAGGCGGGCGCGGTGTGCCGCATACCGGCGGTACCAGCCTGAGGAGGTGCGTGATGCCATTCAACGATCGGGTGGACGCAGGCAGGCGGCTGGCCAAACAGGTGCAGCGGCTCCGCGGCGAGAAGGTCGTGGTGCTCGGCCTGCCCAGAGGCGGGTTGCCCGTGGCGTTCGAGGTCGCACACGGATTGCGGGCACCGCTCGATGTGATCGTGGTGCGCAAGTTGGGGGTTCCGTTCCAGCCCGAGCTCGCGATGGGCGCCATCGGCGAGGGCGGCGTCCTGGTCCGGAACGAGCGCGTGCTGCGGATGGCCCGCATCGGCGACGCCGAACTCGCCGAGGTCGAGGGGCAGGAACGGGCGGAGCTCGAGCGGCGCGCCCGGCGGTTTCGCGGCGATCGGCCCCGGCTGGCACTGGCCGGGCGGACCGTGATCGTCGTCGACGACGGGGTCGCGACCGGCTCGACCGCCTCGGCTGCGTGCCGGGTGGTCAAGGCCCAGGGCTCGGCGCGGGTCGTGCTGGCGGTGCCGGTCTGTGCCCGGGAAAGCGCCGCCCGGCTCCGGGGCGAGGTCGATGAGCTGGTGTGCCTCGAAACCCCCGCGTCGTTCGGCGCGGTCGGCCAGTTCTACGAACACTTCGGACAGACCTCCGACGACGAGGTCGTCGAGCTGCTGCGGCGCTCCGAACAGGCACCGTTCACCCCGAGCGGCGCCGCGACCGACGACCCGTCCCCGCCGAACGACGAGGTCGAGCTGAACGTGGCCGGCGTGCGGTTGACGGGACAGCTCGTCATCCCGGAGCAGGCTTCGGGAATCGTGGTGTTCGCGCACGGCAGCGGCAGTAGCAGGCACAGCCCGCGCAACCGGTACGTCGCCCGGACCCTGCAGGGTGCGGGCCTCGCGACACTGCTGGTCGATCTGCTGACCGAGCAGGAGGAGACGAGCCGCGCCACCGTCTTCGACGTCGAGTTGCTGGCAGTCAGGTTGGCCGAGGTCTCCGGGTGGGCGCGTCGGCGACCGGCGTGCCGGGGCCTTCCCATCTGCTACTTCGGGGCCAGCACGGGTGCGGCCGCGGCGCTGTGGGCCGCGGCCGCACCGGACGCGGAGGTGGTCGCGGTCGTGTCCCGCGGCGGCCGGCCCGACCTGGCCGCCCCACGGTTGGGTGATGTCCACGTCCCGACCTTGCTCATCGTCGGCGGGCGCGACGAGGTCGTTCTCGATCTGAACAGGCAGGCGCAGGCCCGGATGCGCTGCGAGAACCGGCTCGCGGTCGTCCCCGGCGCCACTCACCTGTTCGAGGAGGCCGGGGCGCTCGAGCAGGTGGCGGCGCTCGCCCGCGACTGGTTCGTCGACCGTCTCACCCGGGTACCGCATCCCAGTGGCCGAAGCGTCTGATGCCCGGCGAGCCGGTGACGATCGTTCTGTGCGGGGACGTGATGCTCGGCCGCGGGGTGGACCAGATCCTGCCGCATCCGGGCGACCCCGCCTTACGGGAACGGTACGTCAAGGACGCGCGCTGTTACGTCGAGTTGGCCGAGGCGGTGAACGGTCCGGTTCCGCGTCCGGTTCCGTTCGCGTGGCCATGGGGGGACGCGATCGAGGTGCTCGACAAGATCGCCCCCGATGTGCGGGTGATCAACCTCGAAACGAGCATCACCCGCAGTGATCGGTTCGCGCCGAGGAAGGGCATCCACTACCGGATGAACCCGGCGAACGTCGCCTGCCTCTCCTCGGCCCGGCCCGACGTCTGCGTGCTGGCGAACAACCACGTTCTCGACTTCGGTCGCCGAGGGCTGGCCGACACGCTGAAGGCATTGGCCGGGGCCGGATTGGCGGCGGCGGGGGCGGGGCGGGACACCGCGCAGGCCTGGCGGCCCGCCGCCGTCCCGGTCGGTGGCCGCGCGCGGGTACTGGTGTTCTCGATGGGGACGGCGTCCGGCGGCATACCGGCGAGCTGGTCGGCGACCGGGCAGCAGCCGGGTGTCGGCTTCGTGCGCGAGCTCACGGACGCCGCCGCCGATCAGCTGCTCGAGCATGTCCGGCGACACCGGGGAACACGCGATATCGCCGTCGTGTCCATCCACTGGGGATCCAACTGGGGCTACGAGGTCTCCCGCGAGCAGACCCGCTTCGCCCATCGGTTGATCGACGGCGGGGTCGACGTGGTGCACGGGCACTCCTCGCACCATCCTCGACCGGTCGAGGTCTATCGCGACAGGTTGATCCTCTACGGCTGCGGTGATTTCATCAACGACTACGAGGGCATCGGGGGTTTCGAGGAGTACCGGGACGACCTGCGGCTGCTGTACATCGCCGCCGTCGAGCCGGACACCGGAGCGCTGGTCCGGCTGCGGATCGCGCCGCTGCAGGCCTGGCGGATGCGGCTGTGGCAGGCCTCGGACGAGGACGCGGTGTGGCTGCGCGGGATTCTGGACGCCATCAGCCGCCAGTTCGGCTGCCGGCTCGACATCGAATCCGACGGCTGGCTCATTCTGTGCTGACCATCATCGGCCCCGCATCAGGCCGACCAGCAGGGTGTTGCCGTCCTCGAGCGGCCGGACCGAGAGCGAGTAGACCGTCTTGGCATAGCCGGGCTCGGCGAACGTGCGAAACTCCGCGGCGGATATCCCGGCGGTGTCGCGCAGCCGCATGCCGTTGGAGCCTGCGGGTGACGCGGGGCGTTCGCCGTGCAGCAGATTGATCTCCAGCTCGGGTAGCATCCGCACCGCTCCGAGCAGCCCGACCAGTGTTTCGTCCGGCCCACCTCGATCAGATCGACCTCCACGAGGGCATCCCACGTCGTGGCCGGGTCGGCCTCGACCACCGTTGCCACCGAGTCGGAGACGTCATAGGTCGGCATGAACTCGTCGACGAGCACGGCGCCAACCCTACGGCCGTCGCCGCGTGGGGCAGCCGTCTCAGAGATGAAGGTGGGCGGGCTCTCTGGTGATCTGTTCGATATTTCCCGCGGCGACGTCCAGCAAATGGTGGCTCAGCTCGGACAACGCCCGCGCCGTCGCGATCTCGTCGCCGATCTCCGGCACCTTGTGATCGGCCGGGTTGAGCCTCGCCATCCCGACGCCGACCAATTTGTCGGAATCGTGGATCTCCAACCGGGCGACGGCCCTCGTGCGGTTCTCGTGCTCATCGATGTCGACGGTGATCGTCCATCGTTTTACCACGGTCATGTCGCGCTCCTTCGACGGAGGGCGGGTGGGTCATCGGTCGCCTGCCCGGGCGGCCGGTCCGGCCGCCCGGGCACGCGACCGCGGCAGTCAGGACTTGTTGATCTTTATCTTGGTTGGTTCTGCCTCGGCCGAGGGCTCCGAGACCGGGATCCGAATATCGAGGATGCCGTCCTTGTAGCTGGCCGTGATGTCGGACTCGGAGGCGCCTTCGGGCAGGGGCAGCGTTCGGCTGAGCACGCCGTGACGCAGCTCGTGCCGGGTGTAGCCCTTTTTCTCGGTCTTCTCCTCGAGGTGTCGTTCGGCCTTGATCCGCAGCACGCCTTCGCGGACGGTGATCTCCACGTCCTTGTCCGGGTCGATACCGGGCAGCTCGGCACGGATGACCTCGGCGCCGCCCTCGCGGTACTCGTCGACCCGGATGAGGTCCTCACCCGGCCAATCCCAGCTGAGGCCGAACGGACGGCGCATGGGCAGCGACCTCATCCACTCCTCGAAGACGCGATCCATCCAATTGAATCGGCGGGCGAGATCGGTGCCGCGCTCGCGGCGGGAAACCATGCTCATGTTCGTTGTCCTCCTCACCGTTGTGTGCCGAATATCCGGTGTTCTTCACCGTGCTACAGAAGCCGGCATCCCGGCAGGGCCCTTGGTCCCGCACCCCGGTCGGTCTGCCTCTGATCAGCCGACCGGACGCAGCTCGGCGAGTCGCTGGGCAAGCAGGACGCCCCACTCCCTGGCCCGCTCGAGCTCGCCGTCGACGAGCGGGCCCGGGGTGCCACGGACCCAGAACGTCGTCGCCGGGTCGAGCGCGGTGAAACCGTGCTCGCGCAGCCGCGACCGTGCCCGCCGGGCCGCCGACCCGGGGACCCGGGGTCGCGAGACCCGGGTGTCGAAGCAGGCCGCGGCCGTCCCCGGCCGTGCGGCCGGCAGCTTGTCGAGCCACTCGCGCAGCCCGATACCGGTGGCGGTCTCGGTCCCGCCGGCCTGCCGGACGGCATCGGCCCTGGTGGTCGGCCTGGTTAACCCGAATGCGTGCGTCGGGCCACCCACCACCACCAGATCGACGTCGGCACCGACGGTCGGTGGCGCGTCGGTGACCTCGTCGATGTCCACCGTCAGCCGGGCCGACAGGCCCTCCGCCACGGCCTCGGCGATCCGCTTCGTGTTGCCGAAATACGACTCGAATACGACCAACGCACGCACCAGGATCACCTCCGGGTCTCGTTGTCTTCCCCGGATCGTGGGTTGCTGAACCGGCCCGGGGCAGGGGCGTTGGTCCGCATTCGCCGGGGCCGGCCGTCCCGGGCCACGGGATCGCGCCGTGCCGACCTGACGGGTTCGGGGTCCCGGAGGTTCATGATGACGTCATTGCTGCTCGATGAGGTGCTGCCGCGCTACGACATCGCGGTCGTGCACGCCGTCGTCCTTCGTGCGTCGCCCGAGCGGTGCGGTCTCGATGGGCCGGTCCATAGCGCTACCTCGAGTCGGGCCGGCTGGCTGAGCTGAGCCGGTGAGCGGTCTCGGGATAGCGCCGGAAGGCCTCTGACCTGCGACGAGTGACCGATTCTCGAACATAAGTTCGAGTATGATGATCGTGTGTTCACCCGCCCGCTGCCCGTCGTCCACCGGCTCACCACCCAGGCGCTCGACGCGCTGGACGCCGCCGGCCCGACCGGCCTGCGCCACGTCGAGACCATCGCGAAGATCCTGGCCGGCCCGGCCGCCGAACGGCTCGCCCCGCAGGTGTGGGCTGGCGCCGAGGAACAGCTGGCCGCCAAGACCGCCGTCTATACCCCCTCGGAGCTCCCGGCGTACGGCACGCGGCTGGTCGAGATGCTCGACGCCGACGGGCCCGAGCCCGACGACGAGCAACCCCCGGATCCGGTCAACGAGCTGACCTTGACCCGGCACCGGGACGGCAGCGGCGGCACGCTCACGGGCCGGTTCGACGACGCGGCCCTGTCCGACGCCATCGTCACCCTGCTCGACGCCAAATCCGCGCCGCTCACCGGCGACGACGACCGGCCCGCCGCGCGGCGGCTGGCCGAGGCGCTGGCCGAGGTGTGCGGCTAGGTGCTCGCCCACGCCGACTGTGTGCCCGAGGGCGGCGGGCAGCGCCCGCACCTCAACGTGCTGGTGCGCCTGGAGGACCTCGAACAGCGCGCCCGCGCCGCGGTCCTCGATTTCGGCGGCCCACTGAAGTGATCTCAGCAAGAAGTGCGTAGGTAGCGGTGCTCGAATTGGGTGAGGACGAGGGCGGCGTGGACGATGTCGCTGATTCGGCCAGGGCCGGCGGTGATGTGGTGGAGCGCTCTCCAGCGTCCGACCAGCAGGGCGAAGCCGCGTTCGCCGCGGGCGCGGGCGCCGCGCAGCAGGGCGTTGTAGGTCTGGTTGTCGGCGCCGAGGGCCTGCCCGTCGCCGGGTTTCCCGACCGGGGTGTGGACGCCCCGACCTGCGCCTTCGTAGCCGCCGTCGGCCAGGGTGGGCAGGTGCAGCCGGGACGCGGCCCAGTACAGGGCGCCCAGGATGTGGTGGTCGCGGGCGGCGGTGAGGTCGTGGGTGTGGCCCTCGGTGACCGCGGAGGTCCAGATCGGCAGGCCGTCCGGGCGCATGACGGCCTGGATGTTGCCGCCGAAGCCGTGGTGTTTCCCGGAATACCAGGCGTGGATGGTGGTCCCCTTCGTGCCGGTGGTGGTCGCGGCGACCCGGTCGGTGCCGAACAGCTTCCCGTCGAGGATCACGTGGGACCAGCCCTCCTCGGCGACCCGCTGCAGCGCCTCGTGCAGGTCCGGCGCCTCGGCGGCGAGCACGGTGACCCCCTCGGCGAGGTAGCGGTAGCTGGTTGCCCGAGAGATCGTGAACCCGGCGCCCAGCAGCGCGATGTCCTCGCGCCTGCGGTACCAGGCCAGCACGAGGATCGCCTGGTACCAGCAGGTCAACGCCCTGGTCTTGGCGCGGGTACCGCGCCGGCGGCGTTCGGCGCGCAGCAGCCCGGCCAGCATCGAGACCAGTTCCCGGGGGACGTCGAGCATGGCACGATAGGCGATCACGTGGGGTCCTCACACACGGTCGGGTTCTTGTGGTGAGAGCTGCTCTACCGGAGGGCCCCACGCCCGCCCCGGACCGTCCGGATCATCCCGAATGTGCGTGTCGCCGCACCCACGCACCGCTTCTTGCTGAGATCACTTCACTGGCCGCGCCCGAGCTGCGGAGGCTGGCCTGCGACGCCGCGGTGATCCCCATCGTCATGAATGGCGCCGGGCAACCGCTGGACGTGGGCCGGTTGACCCGCACCATTCCCGACGGGCTGCGCCGGGCGGTGGCCGCCCGCGACGGCGGCTGCGCCTTTCCGGGATTCGGGAGCACCCCGTCCTGGTGCGAATGCCACCACATCCTGCCCTGGGAACACGGCGGCCCCACCGAACGCGACAACCTGGTTATGTTGTGCCGGGTCCATCACCGGATGATGCATTCCTCCGGCTGGATGGTGCGCATTCGCGACGGCCTACCCGAGTTCATTCCCCCGAAGTGGATCGACCCGGAGCAGACCCCCCGCCGAGGACCACGACCACATCTGATCACATGAGCCACGAGGCCGCTCCGGCCCGGCCGCAGGGTCGTGCCCGGCCCGCCGGCATTATGTACCGGCCGCCCTCAGGTGGCAGTCGAAGAATCCGACGATGCGGCGCCTCGCGTCCCGGATGGCGCCGGGGTCGGGCTGCGTGCGGTGCTATGCCGCTGTGGCGGCCCATCCGTCCGGTGCCAGGTCATATGCGGCTGCCCGTTCGGCCCGATCCCGGATCCCGCGCAGCATCTTCTGATGCATCACGGAACTGACGATCTCGACCGGTTCGACGAGGATCGGCGCCCACCACCGCGTGTAGGTCCAGCGCTCCCGCACGAGCAGCCTGCTCGACCCGTCCGGCCGCTCCCGGACGACGAAGGCCCAGGTGAAATCGTACGGGGGCGGGATGGCATCGATCGGAACCCCGCCGTGGAGGACGAGCGACCGCGGCGCCTCGATCGCGGCAACCCGCAGCGCCATATCGGGATGCAGCGAGACGGGGTCGCCGACCCGGAGGTCCTGCCATTCGGGAACGACGCGGTCGGCGCTGCGGATATCGCAGCCCACGAGGTTCTCGAGGGCTGCGTAGCTGTAGAACCAGCCTCGCCCCTGCCCGATCTGCGCGACCCACGGCCACACCCGATCCGCCTCCTTCCACATTCGGAGAGGTCGAGGCTCGCCCGGGCCGGGCCGGGAAACAGGGCCTGAGATTCACGTGAAGACGGTCGTGAAGGCCTCGTTCAGCTCCCTGCTGATGTACACGATGCCCTTGGCCAACTGGTCCTCCGTCCAGTTCACCGTGGGGAAGTCCGGGAAGGTCCGATATCCCAGACCCGCGAACACCTCGTTGCGGTTGCCCGACGGGTCGAAGAAGTAGATCGTCGTGCCCCGCGTGATGCCGTGCCGGGTCGGGCCGATATCGACGGACACGTCGTCCATGCTCATGATGTCGCCCGCCCGGAGGATGGCGTTCCAGTCCTCGAGGTGGAACGCGAAGTGGTGCAGTTTCGCGTCCGGTCCCTTGATCACGGCGATGTCGTGCGGGGACTCCCCGCACGCCATCCAGGAGCCCAGCACCTCGGGGTGGCTGATGTTCGTGATGGCGCGCTCGGCGACGTGGAAGTCCAGCGCCTCGGTGAAGAACCGCTCCAGCAGGCCCGGGTCGTCGGCGGCGACCAGGGCGTGGTCGATCCAGTGCGCGGCGATCCCGCGGCCGTCGCGCGGCCATGGGTCGGGGTTGAGCGCACCGGTGTCGGTGCCGACGTACTCGATCTCGTCGTAGAGCTCGACCCGATGCCCCGACGGCACCGAGATCGCCACGCCGTCGCCGACCGTGAGGTTCTCCCCGGCGCTGACCCGGCCAGTCGTGCAGCCGAACTGCTGGGCGCGCTTCTCGTAGCGCTCCAGGTCGTCCTTGGTCTGGACCTTGTAGCCGAGCTTGACCAGCCCGACCCCGCCCTCCTCGAGGACGAGGGAGTGGTGGTCGTACTCGTCCCAGCACTTCAGCCACAGCTTGCCGGGCTCCTCATGGACGACCTTCATCCCCATCGTGTTGGAGTAGTGGTTGCGGGCCTCCTCGAGGTCCGTCACTCGGATGTGGACGAACCCCAGCCGCATGACACTCATTTCGGTGTTCCTTCCGGTCCCGTTGTTATCTCGATGCCCGCGTCTATGCGGGGAAGGCGAATCCGAGGACCTTCCTGAGGCGGTCCCCCTCCTGCAGTTCGATGGCGATGCTGGTGATCGGTATGGCCCTGCAGCTCAGGCAGATCCCCTCGATCCGCTCCTCGTCGGAGAGCACGGTGGTGGCGATCGGCCGCTCGTAGGCGACCTCGCCCAGCACGAGCCGCACCTTGCAGATCCCGCATCCACCGCGCCGGCAACCGACCCGGTAGCGGAGGCCTGCGCGGCTCAGCGCGCGGAGCACGGTCTCGCCATCCTCGGCGTCGACGCTCACGCCGTCGGGGAGAACCGTCACCTCCGCGCGCTTTTGCCCTGGATCTTGGCTGATGGGCACCTCCTTTCACCGGCAATGCGCCACGACGGATCCCAGCCCGTCGAACTCGGCCGTCACCACCCCGTAGGTCAGCAGCGGCACCGAGGCGGTCAACCCGCCGGACAGCACGACCGATCCGGCCTCGAGACATTCGCCTCTGGCGCCGAGCGTGTGCACCAGCCAGGCGACCGCGGCTGCGGGATGGCCCATCGCGGCCCCACCCGCGGCGGTCGTGAGCCCGTGCCGATGCCGGAACAGGCAGCCGAGCACGCACAGGTCCTCGAGCTCGTTCGGGCGCCGGGCGTTGCCGCCGAGGACGACGCGGGCGGCACCGGCGTTGTCGGCGACGGAGTCGGGCAGCCGGAACGGCTGGCGGTATCGGGAGTCGCCGACCTCGACGGCGCCGAGGACGGCCTCGGTGGCGGCGAGTACCCCCGCGACCGTGGTCGGCGCCTCGATCCGCCGTCCGATGAGGAACGCGATCTCCGGCTCGGCATGCGGGTGGATGAGTTCGTCGAGCCGCACCGGCTCGCCCGGAGGGATCATCATGCCGGAGGTCAGCCGGCCGTGGACCGGCTCGTCGATGCCCAGGGCGGTGCGCTTGACCTTGCTGGTCAGGCCCAGCTTCGCGCCGATGAGCCGCTCGCCCGCCTGCAGGCGGTGGTCGACCATGATCGTCTGGGCCTTGTATGCCGTCTCCGCGTCCAGGAACGGCAGGGTCCGGGTGAAGGGCGTGATCGGCGTGCGATCGCGTTCCGCCGCGATCAGGGCGTCGGCGATGGCCTGGGGGTCGGTCATGCCGCGCTCCGCTCGCCGAACTGCACGGTCACCGAGCCGAGGTGCGCGAACTGCGCGTGGAAGATGTCGCCGGGGCGGACCGGCACCATCCGGTGCAGCGCGCCCGGCAGCACGATGTCCCCGCGACGCAGCCGCTCGCCGATCGAGCCCAGCCTGTTCGCGAGCCAGGCCACGCTGCGGGCCGGGTTGCCGAGTACGGAAGCGCCCGCGCCGCTCTCGATCGGGGAGCCGTTGCGGTAGAGGAGCATCCCGACCAGGCGCAGGTCGATCGCGGCCACCGGGGTGACCCGGCCGCCGAGCACGACCCGGCCGCAGGATGCGTTGTCCGCGACGCTGTCGACGAGCTCGATACGCCAGTCCGCGATGCGGCTGTCGACGACCTCGATGGCGGGTAGCACCGCGCTGATCGCGATGAGCGCATCCGTGGTCGTGACGCCGGGGCCGGCGAGATCGGTCCCCATCACCAGAGCCGTCTCGGACTCGATGCGCGGCTGGATGAGCGCGTCCGCGGCGATCTCGTCGCCGTCCTCGACGAACATGTCGTCGAGCAGGACGCCGAACCCCGGTTCGTGCACTCCGAGCAGCTCCTGCCACGCCCGCCAGGTCACCCCCGCCTTCCGCCCGCGGGCCACGCTGCCCGTGGCGACGCGGCGCGCGACATTGCGGGCCTGGATCGCGTAGGCCTCCTCGAGGGTGAGGTCCGGTCGGGTGGCGGCGAGGGGCTCGACGGGCGTGCGTTCGTGCTCCGCCTCCCACAGCTGGTTGGCGACCTCGGCGACGGTCGTCGGCTCGTTGCTGCTCATCGATGGGTGATCCCGCCGGCGGTCTTGGGTAGTGGATCGAGCGTGTCACCACCGTGCCCCGTGCGGCGCCGGCCGGCGGTCCGATTCCGCCCAGCGGGAGGTGCACAGGAAAGCACCGAGATCGGCCTACCGTTCGAACCGACCGAAGGACTCGGCCATCCGAAGGACTGCCCGTATGAGCACCACGTTGGACGGGGTCAGGACGAAGATCGAGAATGCCTTGGAGGAGGATCCGGAGCGGGGCATCTACCGCGCACGGCGCGATATGTTCACCGATCCGGAGTTGTTCGAGCTCGAGATGAAACACATCTTCGAGGGCAACTGGATCTACCTGGCACACGAGAGCCAGCTACCCAACAAGAACGACTACCTGACGACGTGGATGGGCCGCCATCCGGTGATCATCTCCCGCACCCGCGAGGGCGAGCTCGCCGCGATCATCAACGCGTGCGCCCACCGCGGCGCCATGGTCTGCCGGCGCAAGAAGGACAACCGGTCGACCTGGACCTGCCCGTTCCACGGCTGGACGTTCAGCAACTCGGGCAAGCTCCTCAAGGTCAAGGAGGCGAAGGGCGCAGGCTACCCGGAGCAGTTCAACACGGACGGCTCCCACGACATGACCAAGGTCGCGCGCTTCGAGTCGTACCGAGGATTCCTCTTCGGCAGCCTCAACCCCGATGTGCTGCCGCTCGAGGAGTACCTCGGGGAGGCCGCGAAGCTCATCGACATGATCGTCGACCAGTCGCCGGAGGGTCTGGAGGTCTTGAAAGGGTCCTCGACCTACACCTTCGACGGCAACTGGAAAGTGCAGGCGGAGAACGGCGCCGACGGCTACCACGTCGCCTCGACCCACTGGAACTACGCCGCGACCACCGGCCGGCGCTCGACCGGTGAGTCGACCACCGAGACCAGGGCGATGGATGCGGGGAGCTACGGCAAGACGAAGGGCGGCTTCTACGCCTTCGAAAACGGGCACGTCCTGCTCTGGACCAGGCGGGCCAATCCCGAGGACGAGCCGCTGTACGAACGGCGCGACGAGTTGATCGAGCGGATCGGTCAGACCAAGGCCGAATGGGCGATCGAGTACGCGCGGAACCTCTGCCTCTACCCCAACGTCTACCTGATGGACCAGTTCAGCTCGCAGATCAGGCACTACCGGCCGATCTCCGTGGACAAGACGGAAGTCACCATCTACTGCGTCGCCCCGAAGGGGGAGAGCGCGCAGGCTCGCGCCGCCCGAATCCGCCGGTACGAGGACTTCTTCAACGCCACCGGCATGGCCACCCCCGATGACCTGGAGGAGTTCCGGTCCTGTCAGCGCGGCTTCCTCGCCGCGAAGGCCCCATGGAACGACCTGAGCCGCGGCGCGACGCACTGGGTCACGGGACCGGACGAGGACGCCACGGCGCTCGGGATCAACCCTGTGCTCAGCGGCGTCCGGGTCGAGGACGAGGGCCTGTTCACCATCCAGCACGGCTACTGGGTGAAAGCGATGCAGCACGCCGTGGACGCCGAGTCGAAGGCACGCGCTCAGTAGCGGATGCCGGAGGTACGCCGATGACTATTTCTCTGCACGACGTCGAGCAGTTTCTCTACCGCGAGGCGCGGTTGCTCGACGACCGGGACTTCGAGGGATGGCTGGAATGCTACGCGCCCGATGCGGAGTTCTGGATGCCGGCCTGGGACGACGACGACACGCTGGTCACGGACCCGCAGCGGGAGGTATCGCTGATCTGGTACCCGAACCGTGGCGGGCTGGAGGACCGGGTCTTCCGGATCAGGACCGAAAGGTCGAGCGCGACGAGCATTCCGGAGCCACGGACGGGGCACAACATCAGCAATGTCGAGATCACCGACCAGCGGGACGACGAGTGTGACATCCGGTTCAACTGGTTCACGCTGTACTACCGGTACCAGAGCGTGGACCTTTACTTCGGCACCTCGTTCTACACGCTGGACACCTCCGGACCGCAGCCGCTGATCAAGAAGAAGCGGGTCATCCTCAAGAACGACTTCATCCACAACGTCGTCGACATCTACCACGTATAGCGGCGACCGAGAAGGCCTCGGGTGGAGAGATGAGCTATCAGATCGCGCTGACATTCGAGGACGGGGTCACCCGCTTCATCGAGTGCAACGACGGGGAGATCGTCTCCGATGCCTCGTACCGTTCTCGCATCAACATCCCGGTGGATTGTCTCGATGGGGTCTGCGGGACCTGTAAAAGCTTCTGCGAGTCGGGCGCGTACGAGCTGGGAGACTACGTCATCGACGAGGCGATGACGGAGGATGAGGAGGCGGCGGGCTACGTCCTGACCTGCCAGATGACCCCGCAATCGGACTGCGTCATCCGGATACCCGTCACCTCGGACATCGCCAAGGTCGCCGCGTCCGCGCACGTGGGCGAGATCAGCTCGATCGACTGGTTGTCGGAGACGACGCTCGGTTTCTCCATCGCGCTCGACAGCCGAGACTCTCTTGGTTTCATCCCGGGCCAGTATGTGAACGTCTTGGTCCCGGGGACCGACCAGACCCGGTCGTACTCGTTCAGTTCGGGACCACGCGCGTCCGACGTCGGATTCCTGCTGCGCAACACCCCCACGGGTGCGCTCGCGACCTATCTGCGCGACACCGCTCAGGTGGGAGACCGCGTCGACTTCACCGGCCCGCTCGGCAGCTTCTACCTGCGCGAGGTCAGGCGGCCACTGCTGTTCCTGGCGGGCGGAACCGGCCTTGCCCCCTTCCTTTCCATGCTGGAGAAAGTCAGCAGCAACGGCACCGAAAATCCCGTTCATCTGATCTACGGCGTGACGAGCGACCCGGATCTGGTGAAGGTCGACGAGCTCGAGGAATACGCCCGACAGCTGCCCAACTTCACCTTCACCTGCTGCGTGGCCGACGAGTCGAGCACACATCCGAACAAGGGCTACGTCACCCGCTATATCGAGCCGGAACACGTCAACGGCGGAGATGTCGACATCTATCTCTGCGGTCCGCCGCCAATGGTGGAGGCCGTTCGCCGGCACCTGGAGAGCAACGGGATCGCGCCGCTGAACTTCTACTACGAGAAGTTCACCAGCACCGGGCTCGTCACCGAGACCGGCGCGATACAGGTGAAGGTCGGTGACTCCGACGAGGCGTTCGACGCCCGCATGGCCTTCGAGCTGGGTGCGGCTCATATCGTGCTGGGACGGCTGGGCCCGGAACAGCTGGCGGAATACCGCAGGCTGGCCGAGGCGACCGGCGCACATATCAAGGACGGGCACTTCGTCGACCCGGCCGGCTTCCGGGACGCCAACACGGCGTTCCACATGTTCCCGATCGAGGCGACGGGCAACGCAACGCTGGCCGAGGCCTACCAGCGGCTGCTGGTGCACGAGTACATGAGCCAGGTCCTCACGCCGTCGGTGACCCTGGTGGGTGATATCACCAAGGACCATCTCGACATGGTCGAGGCGTTCGAGCGCGGCGATATGGAGCGGTTGCGGGCGGTCATCGTCGAGCACACCGAGCACGCGAAGGCCACGATGCGGGCCGGGATCGGGATGTCGGAGAGCGCGGGCTGAGATGGTCTTCGCAGGTCGCTTCGACACCAAGGTCCTGGTGGTCACCGGCTCGGCACAGGGTCTCGGAGAGGCGGTCGCGACCAGGGCGGCAAAAGAGGGAGGGCGGGTCGCGCTGGTCGACCGCTCCGAGATCGTCCACGAGGTGAGCGAGAAGCTGACCGCCGAGGGAGCGCAGGCCATGTCGCTGATCGCCGACCTCGAGCAGTACCCCGACTGCGCGGCCGCCATGACCGCGGCGCGGGAGAGGTTCGGCCGGATCGACATCCTGGTGAACAACGTCGGCGGCACCATCTGGGCCAAGCCGTACGCGTACTACGAGGAGAGCGAGATCGAGGCCGAGATCCGGCGCTCGCTCTACCCCACGCTGTGGTGCTGCCGCGCGGTGTTGCCGCATATGCTCGAACAACGGCAGGGAACGATCGTGAACGTCTCCTCGGTGGCGACCCGAGGGATCAACCGCGTCCCGTACTCCGCGGCCAAGGGCGGGGTCAACGCCCTCACCGCGGCGCTCGCGTGGGAATACGCGGGCCACGGGATCCGGGTCGTCGCCACCGCTCCGGGCGGCATCGAGGCGCCGGAGCGGCGGATCCCGCGGGGGCCCACCGCCCAGCGGTCCGAGCAGGAGAAGCAGTGGTCCCAAGCGGTGGTCGACCAGACCGTCGACTCGTCGCTCATGCACCGCTACGGGACCCTGGCGGAGCAGGCCGCGCCCATCCTGTTCCTGGCCTCGGACGAGGCGTCCTACATCACCGGGACGCGGCTTCCCGTGGCAGGGGGAGATCTGGGCTGACCCGTTGGCCTCCGTGGCCCGCACCGATCGGGAGGAACCGATGGCAGGATCGTACGTCGCGTTCGAACTGGACGATCTCGAGACGAAGCACGCCGCAGCGGCCGGTCCGTACTCGGAGTTCCTGCGGCGCCGGGGAATGTCGCTGGGGATGTTCACCCTGTCGCCCGGCGACGAGGACACCCAGCACCCACACATGGCGGACGAGGTCTACATCGTCCTGAAAGGCCGGGGCACCCTCCGGGTCGTCGACGAGGACGTCGAGGTGAAGGCGGGCAGCCTCATTTCGGTCGACCACGGCGAGGAACACCGCTTCGTCGATATCGCCGAAGACCTGGAGATGCTCGTCGTCTTCGCGCCGCCGGACACGGAGGACTAGCCATGTCCGACAGCACCTACGTCGTGAACGAGATCGTGGGAACCTCGAGCGAGAGCGTCAGCGACGCCATCACCAACGGCCTCAAGCGCGCCTCGTCGACGATCCGCAACCTCGACTGGTTCGAGGTGGTCGAGGTCCGGGGCGCCATCGCCGACGGGAGCGTCAGCCACTTCCAGGTCACGATGAAGGTCGGGTTCCGCCTCGAGGAGAGCGGGCAGTAACGCGGCCCGTCGGGCCGCTTCCGCTGGACGGGACGGTGTTGGCCCCCGCCCGGGCGCTGAGCAGCCTTACAACGGGATGCCTGCCCACGACTCTCCACCAACCCGATGTCCGGCCATCCGCCGGCGGGCCGGCATCCGGCGTCGCGCCCGATCGCGCTGCCAGGGCTGCAGAGCTCCTGTTCCGGTGCGGGTGATGTGCACGGCCGAGAGGAGTGGGGCATGGGGTATGAGTTGCGCACGAACGTCGTGGAGCCGGTGCGGAACGGCTTCAGCTACCTGACGGAGCGGTTCGGTGACCGGCCCGCGACGCGGTACCAGGAGGCGTCGTTCAACGTCCAGCCGATGGAGAACTTCCAGTACCGGCCGACCTGGGACGCGGACCACGAGCTGTACGACCCGAACTACTCGGCGCTCAAGCTGACCGACCCGTACGGCTACACCGATCCCCGCCAGTACTACTACACCCCGTACGTCGCGAACGCCGCCGACCGCCATGAGTCGTTCGCGCAGACGCTCAAGTACATCGAGGACCGCAGGCTGCTGGACAAGCTTCCGGAGAACTGGCACACGGTGCTCACGGGCTTCGTGCTGCCGCTGCGCCACTACGAGCAGGGCGCGCAGCTGATCAGTACCAACGCCAGCCGCTTCGGCTACGGCACCACCGTCACGCAGGCCGCCTGCTTCGCGAGCTTCGACCGGATCGGCAACGCGCAGCTGCTCAGCCTCATCGGCCTGGCACTTGCCAGCGGTGCGGCCGACACGCTGACCGACGCCAAGAAGAACTGGCTCTACGCCCCGCATCTGCAGGGCCTGCGCCGGATGGTGGAGGAGCTGCTGGTCGAGCCCGACTGGGCGGCCGGGCTGATCGGGCTCGACCTGCTCGACGAGCAGCTCTACCCGCTGCTCTACGAGCACCTCGACGAGCGGTCGCTGTTCCGGAACGCGGCGGCCTACAGCCTGCTCGCCCGTCACTTCAACGACTGGTACGCGGGCCACCGCAAGTGGCTCAACGCGCTGATCAAGGCCTGGACGAAGGATCCGCAGCACAGCGACGCGAACACCAAGGTGCTCGGGGAGGTCGTCGACCGCTGGTACCCGCGGGCCTGCGGGGCGGTGCGCGAGTTCGCGCGCGGCCTGGCGGACTCGGCGGGCTCGGTCAGCGTCGCCGGGGCCGCCGAGCGCGGCGTCGCCGAGCTGGCCGCGTCGCTGACCAGAGCCGGGATCCCGGTGAACGCACCCGAGGGAGTCACCGCATGACGAGCAAGCCGAACGTCCGCCAGGTGGGAGTGGACCTGCAGGACTCTGAGGACAGCCGGGCCCTGGTGGAGGCGATCGAGGAGGACAACCCCGACGTCAACCTCATCCGGATGCCGGGTCTGGTGAAGATGCAGATCCCGGGGCAGTTGGTGATCCGCCGCGAAACCGTCGAGCAGCGGATGGGCCGGGAATGGGAGACCCACGAGTTCCAGATGAACATCGTGTCCTATTCCGGGAACATCTCGGAATGGGATGACGACCAGATCGTCATCAAGTGGGAGCACTGAGCTGCGAACGCGGCCCGAATCGTCGGTACTCAAGGAGAAGACGTGGCAAAGGCGAAGCTGTCGATGCGGGAGCGTTACCGGCTGCTCACCCGCGATCTGGACTGGGAGCCCACGTATGTGGACCCGAAGAAGGTCTACCCCTACACCCGCTACGAGGGCATCAAGATTCACGACTGGGATGCGTGGGACGATCCGTTCCGGCTGACCATCGACTCGTACTGCAAGTACCAGGCGGAGAAGGACAAGAAGCTCTACGCCGTCATCGACGGGTTCGCCCAGGGCCAGGGGCACCTCTCACTCACCGATGCGCGCTACGTCAACTCCCTGAAGCTGTTCCTCCAGGGTGTGACGCCGCTGGAGTACCAGGCGCACCGGCACTTCGGCTACCTGGCCCGGCACCTGGACGGGCCGGGCGCCCGGTTCGCCGCGCTCTGCCAGAGCATCGACGAGCTGCGGCACACGCAGACCGAGATCCACACGATCAGCCAGTACAACAAGTACTACGGCGGGCTGCACAACTGGTCGCGGATGCACGACCGGGTGTGGTACCTGAGCGTGCCCAAGTCGTTCTTCGACGACGGGCTCTCGGCCGGCCCGTTCGAGTTCCTGACCGCGATCTCGTTCAGCTTCGAGTATTTCCTGACGAACCTGTTGTTCGTCCCGTTCATGAGCGGGGCGAGTTTCAACGGCGACCTCGCCACCATGACGTTCGGATTCTCCGCGCAAAGCGACGAGAGCCGGCACATGACGCTGGGGCTCGAGGTGCTGAAGTTCATGCTCGAACAGGACGAGGACAACGTCCCGATCATCCAGGACTGGGTCGACAAATGGTTCTGGCGCGGATACCGGTTGCTCGGGCTCGTCGCCGCGATGATGGACTACATGCTCCCACGCAAGATCATGAGCTGGAAGGAGGCATTCGAGCTCTATCTGGAGCAGCAGATGCTCGAGGGTCTCTTCCCCGATCTGGAGTACTACGGGATCCGGCCGCCTCGGCACGTGGAGCAGGCGATCACCGAGAAGGAGTACATGAGCCACCAAGTGTACTGGATTCTCTACCAGTTCAGCTTCGCCGCGTCGTTCAACACGACGGTGCCGACGGACGAGGAGCTCGACTGGATGTCGGGGGCGTACCCGGAGACGTTCGACCGGTTCTACCGGCCGCTGTGGGAGCGCGCCCGGCGGCTCGAGGAGGAGGGCAACCGCTTCTTCTTCCGCGGCCTGCCGATGCTCTGCCAGACCTGCCAGATCCCGATGGGCTTCAGCGAACCCGGCGACCCTTCGACGCTCAGCATCCGCACCAGCCAGTTCCGCGGTGAGCGGTTCAACTTCTGTTCCGACGGCTGCAAGTGGATCTTCGATCGGGAGCCAGAGAAGTACGTCCAGGCCTGGCTGCCGGTGCACCAGATCTACCAGGGCAACTGCGGGGGGACGACGATCCCCGAGGTGCTGAACTGGTACGGCATCCAGGACGGCGTCGACAACGGCGAGTACCTGACGTCTCCGGACAAGGCCAACTGGGACAAGTGGCACACCGGCGCCGTGGTGGGAGGCGCGTGATGACCGCCGACGTCCTTCTTCCCGCGGAGGCGGAATCATGACCGTCAAGGCGCTCTACGACTACAACTACCCTTCGAAGGACCGCCCGGAGTTGTTCGGCGACGACATGCTGGTGCATGTCATGTGGGCGAACAACATGATGTTCTGTTCGGCGGCGTGTTTCCGGGCGCCGAAGGCGATGTCCTTCGCGGACTTCAAGTCGCAGATGGTCGACCCGTGGGCCGCGTCGGATCCCGACTACGACCCGTCGAGCGCACGCGAGTGGCAGGTCAACGGCGAGCCCTTCGGTGCGGACTCCGATGTGTCCCTGGCCGATACCGGCGTCGGGCACAAGGGCCTGTTCAGCTTCCGGACCTGAGGGCGGCCGAGGAATGACCGAGACGTTCACCGTCACCGTCGAACCCCTCGAGCGCGAGGTCGAATGCCGCGCCGACCAGCCGATTCTCGACGCGTGCCTGCGCGCGGGCGTGTGGCTGCCGCACGCCTGCACCCACGGCACCTGCGGCACCTGCAAGGTCGAGGTGCTCGACGGCGACGTCGAGCACAACGACGCGTCGGACTTCGCGCTCATGGAGTTCGAACGCAACGAGGGCAAGACACTGACCTGTGTGGCCACCCCGACCTCCGACGTCATCATCGAGGCGGACGTCGAGGTCGAGGAGGGTGTCGTCCACCACCCCGTGCAGGACTTCGCCGGGCGCCTGGTGTCGATCGAGGACGTCGCCAGACAGACTCGCAGGCTCGTGATCGACCTCGACCGCGAGATGGCGTTCAACCCCGGCCAGTACGTCACGATCGAGGTGCCCGGCACCGACGCCACCCGTACGTACTCGATGGCCAACCCGCCGAGCGAGCCCGGCCGCATCGAGCTGCAGATCCGGCGCACCCCGGGCGGGCTGGCTACCGACGGGTGGATCTTCAAGGACCTCGGGGCCGGCGAGACGTTGCGCCTGTCCGGGCCGTATGGGCGGTTCTTCCTGCGTGAGGCGCGGACCGCGCCGGCGATCCTCATCGGCGGCGGCACCGGGCTGGCGCCGCTCAAGTCGATCGTGCGCCATGTGCTGGAGGGCGGCCTGGCGCATCGGCTGTACCTCTACCAGGGCGCCCGGATGCAGGCCGACCTCTACGATGTCGACTTCTTCCGGGGGCTGGAGGCCGATCATCCCGAGCAGTTCACCTATCGGCCCTGCCTGAGCGACGAGGAGTGGGACGGCCCGCACGGCCTGGTCACCGATGTGGTGGACGCCGACTTCCCCACCTGTCGCAAGCACATGGCGTACCTTTGCGGGCCGCCGCCGATGGTGGAGGCGGCGCTGAAGACATTGATGCGCAAGCGGCTGTTCCCCCGCGACATCTACCGGGAGGACTTCTTCGATGCCTCGGACAAGGCCACCGGCGGCGTCCGCAGCCCGCTGCTGAAGGCGTGAGGACGATGAGAGAGGCTGGCCAGCGCGACGTCGTCTTCACCCCGTTCATGCTCCGGACCCGTGACGTGCTCGACGGCGAGGACCGCTCGACGCCGCTGCGCCTGCGGCCGAGCTGCCTGCACCCGGTGGCGCGGGCCACCGACGAGTGGTTCTACCTGCGCGCCCGGTCCGAACAGGTCATCGCCGAGGCCAACGCGATGCTGCGCGGCCGGGCGGCGCCGGTGGATCTGCTGGACGAGTACGGGACCGGGGAGCTGGGCTTCGTCCTGCGCCGCGGTGACCGGTCCGCCCGGATCCGGCTTGGCCAGGCCGGCCGCCAGGCCTGGGTGGAGCTGCAGCGGCCCTACGTCGCGGATGCGCGACCGGTGGAACCGGAGGACCCGGCGGTGCTCGAGGACCTCGTCGTCGAGCTCCTCGCCGATACCCGCGCGCACCAGGAGGGACGGCCATGAGCTCGGTGATGGCGGTGTTCGACTTCCACGGCGAGAGCGAGCAGCTGGCCGCCCAGTACGACGCCGCGATCCGCAAGGTCGTTGCGGTGTCCTCGGCGCGGCCCGTCGTCCACCTCGCTGTGCCCCGCGAGTACGGCTTCATGGTGGTGGACGTGTGGAGCTCGGAGGAGACGTTGCGGGCGTTCGAGCAGTCCGAGGACTTCCGCCGGGTGCTCCGCGAGGCCGGTCTGCCCGAACCCCGGGTGCGGGTCTACCCGCTGCACAACCTCGGCTGGCCGGTGGACGCGATGCCGCTTTACCGCTGACCGGAGGACCGCGGCCGGCAGGTGCGCCGCGCCGTCCGTCGTCGGCCGCTGCCGCTGTCCCTGTCGCTGCCCTCGGCGCCGTCGGACATCTGCACAACGAAGGGAGCACGCGATGTGCGATGTCGTCGCGCATGCCGTGGCACTGTCCCGCCGGAGGTTTCTCGCCGGTACCGGCGCAGTCGCAGGGGCCGTCGCGGCCGGGTCGCTGCTGCACAACGGCATAGCGTTGGCGGGTGGGCCCCCGAGCCCGCCTCCCGCCCAGGAGGCCAGCAGGTTCCGCAGCAGGCTGGTGCTGCTGGGCACGGCCGGCGGACCGCCCTGGTGGCCCGATACGACGCGCGCGGGTATCGGTTCGGCGGTGACGGTCGAGGACGACGTCTACGTGGTGGACTTCGGTGATGGCTCGGGGAAGCGGTTCAAGGAGGCCGCGCTCGTCCCCCGGGATCTCCAGACGCCGGGCGGCCTGTGGGGCGAGGAGACCATCCGGGCGATGTTCCTGACCCACCTGCACTCCGACCACGTGGGCGATTACTTCAACTACTTCATGCTGGGCTGGTACAACGGGCTGACGTCGAGGAAGACCAAGGACAAGATCCAGGTCTTCGGGCCGGGCCGGCGCGTCGACGACGCCGGGAACATGGTCATGGAGCCGATCTTCCAGCCGCCGGGGCAGCCTGCCCCCGATATCCCGGTGATCAATCCGGAGAATCCGGTGCCGGGAACGGTCGATATGACGAACTACCTCTACCAGGCCTTCGCACTGGACCTCAATGATCGTATGCGGGACAATTTCAAACCAGATCTGCGCAGCCTCTTCGATGTTCATGACATCGCGATCCCGAAAGGTATCGGCTACCACCCCAACGACAATCCGTCTCCGGCGGGAATGGCGCCTATCCCGATCTACCAGGACGACAAGGTCAAGGTGGGCGCAACTTTGGTGAACCATTTTCCGATCGTCCCCACCTTCGGTTTCCGATTCGACACCGCGGACGGGGCCGTCACGTTCTCGGGCGACACGGCGCCCAACGACAACCTGGTCGCGCTCGCCACGGGCTCCGACATTCTCGTGCACGAGGTCATCGACCCGGCCTGGGTGGATGTGCTGTTCCCGCCACCGGTCAGCCCGGCGGAGGAGGCGCTGAAGAACCATCTCGTCACGGCCCACACGCTTCCGGAGGACGTCGGCCGCGTCGCGCAGCGGGCCGGGGTGAAAACCCTGGTCCTTTCGCATCTCGTTCCGGGCAACGCGCCGGCCGATCACTGGCTCGCCGCCGGAAAGACCTTCTCCGGGAAACTGGTCGTCGGCAACGATCTGATGCAGCTCCCGGTCGGCGCGACGCCCCGGCCGCGCTGACCGCAATGATGCCGGGCCGGAGGGGCCGCCGTGACCTACGTGGTGTGGTTCGAGGACTTCGACCGCGAGCTCGCGCCGGGGATGGGGGGTAAATGCGCCGGGCTGGGTGAGATGACCTCGAGCGGGCTGCCGGTCCCGCCCGGGTTCGCCGTCACGACCGATGCCCATCGGGCCGCCTCGCGGTCGCTGCGGGACCAGCTGAACGGGCTACTTGCCGAGTGCGAATCGAACGCCGCCGCGGTGGCCCGGACCAGCGCCGCGATGCGGGGGCTCGTCGAGGCCACCCCGCTGACCGGCGACGTGCGAGCCGCCGTCGCCGCCGCATACGCGCAGCTGTGTCGGCGGTGCGGGATGGACGACGTGCCGGTCGCCGTGCGTTCCTCGGCCGCGGGCGAGGACGCGCCCGGTGCCAGCTTCGCCGGCGAGTACGACAGCTACCTGTGGGTGCGCGGCGAGGCCGACGTACTGGCGGCGGTGCGGCGCTGCTGGGCCGGCCTGTTCACCGAGCGGGCGATCGCGTACCGGCAGCGGATCACCGCCTCCGACGATCCGGTGACCATGGCGGTGGCCGTGCAGCGCATGGTGCTCGCCGAGGTCGCCGGGGTGGCGTTCACCCTCAACCCGCGCAACGGGGACCGGTCGCAGATCGCCGTCGATGCCTCGTGGGGTTTCGGTGAGGCGGTCGTCTCCGGCGAGGTCACCCCGGACAGCTACCTGGTCGACAAGGTCATGGGTGAGATCACCCGGCGGTCCGTTGCGGACAAGGCCATCGAGTACCGGTTGACCGCTGAGGGGCGCGGGATCCGTCGGTCTGTGGTGCCCGAGGACCGGCGCGGCGTGCCGTGCCTGCGCGACGAGCAACTCATGCGGGTGGCTCGGCTGGCCCGGCAGGCGGAGCGGCACTACGGCTGCCCGCAGGATGTCGAATGGGCGATCGAGGCGGATCCGGCGGGCGGGGACCGGGTGTTGTTGCTGCAGAGCAGGCCCGAGACGGGGTGGAGCAGGCGCCCGGCCGGACCGGTCGCGGGGGCAGCGCCGTCCGGTCATGCCGGGGTCGTCGCCGCCCTGCGGCCACGACCGGTGCGCCGGTCCTCCGCCCGCCTGCGCAGCCCGTTCGAGGTGGCGACGCCGTCGGGAGCCGAGGGCTGGGAGGACCTCTACACCGAATCGTCACTGTTCTCGCCGGAGCGCAGATCCTATGAGGAACAGGTGTTCTGGTTTCAGGATGCCGTCCACTGGCCGCGGCCGCTACCGCCCTGGGACGCGACATTCTTCGAATACGCGCTCGCCACCCTTTCGCAGTACAACACCCGACACTATATGATTCCAGCGGCGCGCGGCGTGGACTATCGGATATTGCACGGATACGCCTATCTCTCGCCCATCTCGGTCACCGATCCGGCCGAGGTCCAGGCTCGTTCGACACAGTTTCTCGAACGGGCTGGATTCTACTTCTCGAACTGGGACGAGCTGTACACCAAATGGTTGGCCAAGGTCCGGGAACTGATCGGACAGATCGAGCGGACCCGTTTCGACCCGCTGCCGGAGAAGGAAGAGATGACGGTCATCACCGAGGGCCACGGAACCGGCTCCGGGCTGGCCATCGTGCAGAACTATCGGGCACTTCTCGACCTGTGCCTGACACTGTGGATGCACCACTTCGAGTTCCTCAACCTCGGCTATGCGGCGTATCTGGACTTCTTCGGCTTCTGCAAGCAGGCATTCCCAGATATCCCGGACCAGGCGGTCGCGCGGATGGTCGCCGGGATCGAGGTCGACCTGTTCCGGCCGGACGAGGAGCTCAAGAAGCTGGCGCGACTGGCGGTCGAGCTGGACATCGACGCCGCCTTTGCCGATCCCGACCCGGACCGCGTCGACGAACGGCTGCGGGGCACCCCTGAGGGCCGGCGCTGGCTGGACCGGTGGAGCGAGGTCAGCGAGCCATGGTTCAACTTCTCCTCAGGTTCGGGTTTCTACCACTGCGACCACATCTGGATCGAGCATCGGGAGATCCCGTTCGGCTTCGTGCGCGACTACGCGGCCAAGCTGCGCCAGGGCGTGGACCTGGCGCGCCCGCTGCGGCGGCTGCGCGCGGACCGCGAGCGGATCACCTCGGAGTACGCCGGGCTGCTCCCGACCGACGCCGACCGGACCGCGTTCGAGGAGAAACTCGGCCTGGCCCGCGTCGTGTTCCCCTACGTGGAGAACCACAACTTCTACGTCGAGCACTGGGCGAACTCCGCGGTCTGGCGCAAGATGCGGGAGCTCGGCCGGTTGCTCGTCGACTCGGGATTCCTCGCCGAGGAGAACGACGTCTTCTACTTCAGGCGCAACGAGATCCCGGACGTGCTGTGGGACCTCTACAGCTCCTGGGCGGTGGGCGCGCCCGCTCGCGGCCCGGGCCGCTGGCCCGCGGAGATCGAGCGCCGCAGGCGCATCCTCCACGCGCTCGGGCAGCAGCGGCCGCCACCCGCGCTCGGCGTGCCTCCGGAGCGGATCACCGAACCGTTCACGATCATGCTGTGGGGGATCACCGACGAGCGCATCGCCCAGTGGCTCCCCTCCGATGACGACGGTGAGCAGCCGGGCGACCTGACCGGGTTGGCGGCCTCGCCCGGCGTGGCGGAGGGCCCGGCGCGGGTCCTGTCGAGTCCCGCGCAGATCGACCAGGTGCGGGAGGGCGAGATCCTGGTCGCGCCGATCACCGCCCCGAGCTGGGCCCCCATCTTCGCCAGGATCAGGGCGGCCGTGACCGATATCGGCGGGATCATGTCGCATGCCGCGATCGTCTGCCGCGAGTACGGCCTGCCTGCGGTCACCGGAGCGGCAACGGCCACCACCCGGATCCGGACCGGACAACTGATCAGGGTGGACGGCGGCGCGGGCACGGTGACCCTGCTCGACCCGGCGGTCAGCCGGACCGCACGTCCCGCTCCGGCTCCGCCGTGATCGCCGTGGCCAGCTGGCGCGACAGGCTGGCCGCGGCGACCATGAGCGCGCCGCGCACCCTTTCGAGGCCCGACCGCAGATCGGGTATCGCGACTTCCATGGCGGCGCGAGCCGAGCCGCCGGTACCGAACACCGGCACCGCGACCGCACCCTCGCCGATCTTGTACTCCCCGCGTGACACGGCGAGCCGGGTCAGCCGGGTGATGGCAAGGGCGCGGCGGAGCCGGTCGGGGTCGGTGAGGGTGTGCTCCGTGAACCGGGTCAGGCCGGCGCCGAGGATCTCGTCCACGACGGCGACCGGGCTGAACGCCAGCAGGACGCGCCCGAGGGCCGTCGCGTGCGTCGGCACCGCTGGTGCATCGAATCCATGGACGAGACCAGCTCCGGGGCGGGTCTCCGCAACCGCGACGCGAACCCCGTCGAGGACGCCGAGGCGTACCCGGCTGTCCGTCGTCGCGGCCAGGTCGGCCATCATCCCGGCGGCCCGCCCCAGCAGCGGGGTCGACCGCCGCGGCCCGTTCACCGTGCCCATCATGCGCAGCGCGAGACCGGCCCGGTAGCCGTCGCCGGTGCGCTCGAGGACACGCCGGGAGACGAGCTCATAGGTGAGCCGGTGGGTCGTCGACACCGGCAGCTGGGCGAGCCGGGCCAACTCGGTCAGCGAATGCGTGTCGCCGCTGTGAAACGCCATGAGGATCGCGGCCACCCGGCTCGTCACCGACCGCCCGCTGTCCGCCGAACCACCTGCCATCCAGACCTCCTCGTCCGCCACGAGGGTCACCGAACCCGGGCGGCGGCGGAGGGTCAGGGCTCTCACTCAGCGGGAACAGGTGCGCAAGCTCTCACCGGATGCTCGGCAGGTACCGCGAGTCGGGACTGCTCCTCCAGCGCGCGGGACACCGAGATCGTCGCCGTTCGCACCGCGAGACCGAGTCGGCGCAGGTCGGCACGGCGCCTCGAGCGCAGCACCACGGACAGTGCGGCGACCACGGTGCGGTCGGGCCCGGTGATCGGTGCGGCCACCGACAGCGAGCCGAGGGTCATCTCCTCCCGGGCGTAGGCGATGCCGGTGCGGCGCACCTCGGCGAGCGTTCGGCGCAGGTGCCCGGGTGCGACGACGGTGTATGGGGTGTAGCGGTGCAGCCCGGCCTCGATGAGCTCGGTCAGCAGCTCCGGCGGCGCGTAGGCCAGCAGTACCTTTCCCACGCCGGTGGCGTGCAGCGGCAGCCGGCCGCCCGGCCGCGACCGAACCGGTACCGACTCGTGCCCGGTGATGGTGTCGATGTAGAGCGCCTCGTGGCCGTCGCGCACCGCGAGATGAACGTTCTCGTGGGTGGCCTCGTAGAGGTCCTGCATGTACGGCAGGGCGACGGTGCGCAGGGTCTGGCCGCGCGGGGCCAGCGTGCCCACCTCCCACAGCCGCATCCCGATGCGATAGCCCGCGCCGCCGGCCCGTTCGAGACCCCCCCACGCGACGAGCTCGGAGGCCAGCCGGTAGGTCGTCGAGAGGGGCAGGCCCGTGATCCGGGCGAGCTCACCCAGGGAGAGCTCGGGTGTGCCCGGGCTGAAGGCATCGAGCAGCGAGACGACCTTGCTGATCACCGATCGCCCACGCCACTGCGTGCTGCCGCCCGCCATCGGCTCATCGTGCCCTCGTCGGGGGGTCCGCTGACCGGTCGCTCCCACTGAGCAGGAAACCGCCCTCCGCGCCCGCCCGTCGCCCGACGCCGATGCTTGACTCGCCGGGGGCAGCGACAGCGGGCGGCCGACTTCGTGGCCCGCTGATCCGAACTGCGGGGACTGAACTGCGGGAACCGAGCTGCGGGCACGGCAGACAGGGATGGAGTTTCTCGATGACCACGACCGAGAAGCCGGAGATCGGCCGGAGCGCGGAGGCGAACGGGATCCGGACGAACTATCTGGAGGCCGGCACGGGCGAGCAGCACGTGGTGCTCGTCCACGGCTCGGGCCCGGGCGTGACGTCGTATGCGAACTGGCGCCTCGTGCTCCCGGCGCTCGGGCAGCACTTCTATGTGGTCGCGCCCGACATGGTCGGCTTCGGGTATTCCGACCGGCCGAAGGGCGTCGACTACAGCTTGGACACCTGGGCCGACCAGACCGTGGGGCTGATGGACACCCTCGGGATCGACAGGGCGCACCTGGTCGGCAACAGCTTCGGCGGTGCGATCGCGCTGCGCATCGCCACCCAGCATCCCGACCGGGTGGACAAGCTCGTGCTGATGGGCAGCATGGGGGTGGACTTCCCGATCACCGAGGGTCTCGACGCGGTCTGGGGGTATGAAGGCACGGTCGAGGACATGCGCAGGGTGATGGGCTTCTTCGCCTATGACAAGGCGCTGACCAGCGACGAGCTGGCCAAGATCCGTTACGAGGCAAGCGTCCAGCCCGGCTTCCAGGAGGCCTTCTCGGCGATGTTCCCCGCGCCTCGGCAGCGGTGGGTGGAGGCGATGGCGATCGCGGAGGACGAACTGCGCAGGCTCCCGCACCGGACACTGATCGTGCACGGGCGGGAGGACCAGGTGATCCCGCTGTCGAACTCCTACCGGCTCGAGGAGCTGCTCGACAACGCCGACCTCGCCGTGTTCTCGCACTGCGGGCATTGGTCGATGATCGAGCGGACGGACGATTTCAACCGCCTCGTGCGCGACTTCTTCCTCGGCGACTAGAGGGCGTCGGTCATGGCCACCCGCACGAACAAGCGCAAGACCGAGGAGGCCGGAGCCATTCCGGTGTCCAAGCGCGACCCGGAACTGCTGCGCCGGATGTACCGGATGATGGTGCTGACCCGGGCCGTGGAGGACCGGATGGTCGCCATGTACCGGGGCGGGGATCTGCTCGGCTCGCTCTACACGGGGCACTGGCACGAGGCGATCTCGGTCGGCGCCGCGGCGACGCTGCGGGCCGACGACTACATGGCGCCGCTGCACCGCAATGCCGGGGCCCATCTGTGGCGCGGCATGGAGGCGTGGCAGATCATGGCGAGCTTCATGGGCAAGGCCACCTCGCCGACCGGCGGCCGCGACGGCACCCTGCACTACGGGCGGCTCGATCTGGGCAGCTACAACCCGCCCAGTCATATCCCGGCCAACTTCCCGGTGGCCACGGGAATGGCCTTCGCCGCGAAGTACCGGGGCGAGGACCGGGTGGCGCTCGCCTTCTGCGGGGACGGCTCGACCTCTCGCGCCGACTTCCACGAGTCGCTGACGATCGCGAGCGTGCAGAAGCTCCCGAACGTCTTCGTGATCGAGAACAACCAGTGGGCCTACTCGACCCCGCTCTCGCTGCAGTCCAGCTCGGAGACGTTCGCGATCAAGGCGGTCGCCTACGGCATCCCTGGGGTGAAGGTCGACGGGATCGACGTCCTCGCGGTGTACGACACGGTCGCGCAGGCGGTGGCGCGGGCCAGGGCGGGCGACGGGCCGTCGCTCATCGAGGCCGTGACCATGCGGATGCACGGACACGCCGAGCACGACCCTGCCGACTACGTGCCGCGCGCGATGTACGACGAGTGGTCCGAGAAGGACCCTGTCGAGCGGTTCGAGAACGTGCTGCTCGAGGCCGGTGTGATCGACGCCGACACGGCGAAGCAGGTCAGGGAGGAGGCACGGCAGCACGCCATCGCGGCGCGCCGCAAGGCGCTCGCGGACCCGATGCCGGACCCGAGCAATATCGAGGAGGGCGTGTATGCCGACTGAGCGGAGCTCGCGGAGCGAATATCAACACTGAGCGGAGCTCGCGGAGCGAATATCAACACTGAGCGGAGCTCGCGGAGCGAATATGGCTACTGACGATGGGCAGGTGACCTACCTGGAGGCCGTCGCGCTGGCCCTCGACGCCGAGATGGAGCGCGACCCCGACGTGTTCATCATCGGGGAGGACGTCGGCCAGTTCGGCGGCGCCTTCAAGGTGACCAAGGGGTTCCTGGAGAAGTTCGGGGCGCGCCGCGTGGTCGACACCCCGATCGCCGAGACCGGGTTCACCGGGCTGGCCGCGGGCGCGGCGCTGGTCGGGCTGCGGCCGGTGGTGGAGTACCAGTTCGCGGACTTCATCTCGTGCGCCTTCGATCCGATCATCAACGTGCTGGCGCGGCATCACTGGCGAACCGGTGACGCGATGCCGGTGACGCTGCGGGCGCCGTTCGGCGCTCGGCTGCGGGCCGGCCCCACGCACTCCCAGAGCGTGGAGAGCTACTTCGCGCACGTGCCCGGCCTCAAGATCGTCATGCCGGGCACCCCCGAGGACGCGGCCGGGCTGCTCGTCAGCTCGATCCGCGACAACAACCCGACGCTCTACCTGGAGAACAAGTACCTCTACCGGCGGCTGCGGGTCGCGGGGCCGATCTCGCTGGAGCCGATCCCGTTGGGGGTGGCGAACGTGGTCCGGGAGGGGCGCGATGTCTCGCTGATCACCTACTCGGCCGGTGTCTCGCAGGGTCTGGAGGTGGCCGACGAGCTCGACAGGGACGGGATCTCGGTCGAGGTCGTCGACGTGCGCACGCTCGTCCCACTGGATGTCGAGACGATCGTGAACTCGGTGCGGAAGACCTCCCGCGCGGTCGTGCTGCACGAGGCCGCGAAGCGGCTGGGCTACGGCGCCGAGATCGCCGCGACCATCCAGGAAGAGGCGTTCTGGCACCTCGACCAGCCGGTGGTGCGGATCGCGGCCAAGAACACGCCGACGCCGACCAGCCCGGCGCTGGAGGACGCCGTCGTTCCGCAGCGGGCGCAGGTTGCCGAGACGTTGCGGAAGGTGGTCCGAGCATGAGCCCTGCTTCCGACTACGACCTCGTCATCCTCGGCGGCGGCCCCGGGGGCTATGCGGGCGCCCTCTACGCCGCGTCGGCGGGGCTGTCGGTGGCGATGGTGGAGAAGGACAAGGTCGGCGGCACCTGTCTGCACCGCGGCTGCATCCCGGCGAAGTCGCTGCTGCACGCCGCCGAGGTGTTCCGCACCGTCGGCCATGCCGGCGAGCATGGCGTGCGGCTGCCCGAGGGGTTCACCCCCGCGCCGGACTGGCCCGCGGCCAACCGGCGGCGCGCCGGCGTCGTCGGCCAGTTGCACCGCGGGCTGTCCGGGCTGCTCAAGCGGCGCAAGGTGACCGTGGTCGACGGTCGGGGCAGGCTCACCGCGGACGGTGCGGTGGCGGTCGGGGGCGACACCCTGCGCGGCCGGGCCACGATCATCTGCGCCGGGTCGGTGCCGCGGACCATCCCCGGCATGGAGATCGACGGCCAGCGGGTCGTCACCTCCGACCACGCCACCAACGACGACTCCGACCGGCTCCCCGAACGGATCGCCGTGATCGGTGGCGGGGTGGTCGGCTCGGAGTTCGCGTCCGTCTACACCGACCTCGGCGTGACGACGACCCTGCTCGAGGCCCTGCCGCACGGGGTGCTCCCGATCGGGCCCGACCGCGATGTGGCCGACGTGCTGGCCCGCTCGCTCGCGAAACGCGGCACGGCGGTGCATGCCGAGGCGCGCGTCGGCGCGCTCGAACCTACCGGAAGCGGCGTGCTCGTGCCCTTCGAGACGCCGACGGTCTCGGAGAAGATCGAGGTCGACCAGGTGCTGGTGTCGATCGGCCGCCGCCCGGCGACCGAGGACATCGGCGCCGAGCAGGCCGGCGTCCGGATCGACGAGCGCGGGTTCGTCGAGATCGACCCCGCGACCATGCTGACCTCTCGGCCCGGGGTCTACGCGGTGGGCGACTGTGTGGCCACCCCGGGCCTGGCCCACGTCGCCTACGCGGAGGCGATCGTCGCGGTGCGGCATTTCCTGGGTGAGGGCCCGGTGCCGGTCGACTACGGCAAGGTGCCGTGGGTCGTCTACACCCACCCCGAGGTCGCCTGGTCGGGGATGACCGAGGCCGAGGCCCGCACCGCGGGCCACGACGTCGACGTGCACTCTCACGCCATGGTGGGCAACGGGCGGGCCATGATCCTCGGCGAGACCGAGGGCCTGGTGAAGGTGGTCGCGCAGCGCGACGGACCGATCCTCGGCTTCCACATGGTCGGCGCCTGGGCCAGCGAGCTGATGCACGAGGGCTACTACGCGGTGAACTGGGAGGCGCTGCCGAGCGACGTCGGTCAGCTCATCCATGCCCATCCCAGCCTCTCCGAGGCCATCGGCGAAACCATGATCACCTTCTCTGGCCGTTCGTTGCACGGCTGAGACCACGGGAGAGCCCGAATGAGCGACGAAGACGTCGTCGTGACGATGCCCAAGCTGGGCGAGACGGTGACCGAGGGCACGATCGGATCCTGGTTGCGGCAGGTCGGTGACGAGGTCAAGTTCGACGACCCGCTGTTCGAGGTCTCCACCGACAAGGTCGACTCGGAGATCCCCAGCCCAGCGGACGGGGTGATCGGCGAAATTCTCGTCGCGGCGGGCGAGACGGTGCCGGTCGGCACCCCGCTGGTGCGGATCAACCCCGTCGGGGCGGTCGTGGAGGGCCGGATCCCGGCCGCCTCCCACCGGGTCGCCGCCGCGGGCGGGCCGGCGCTGGGGGATCCTGCGGCCCCGCAGATGGGCGGCTCCGAGGGCATGGCGGGCGACGAGCCCGGTGTGGCGGCGCCCACCGCCGAGGTCGGCGAGGTCCACGACATCACGATGCCGAAGCTCGGCGAGACCGTCACCGAGGGAACGGTCGGGAGCTGGCGCAAGGAGGTCGGTGACCACGTCGAGTTCGACGACCCGCTGTTCGAGGTCTCCACCGACAAGGTCGACTCCGAGATTCCGAGCCCGTACGACGGAATCCTGCTGGAGATCCTCGTGCCTGAGGGGCAGACCGTCCCGGTCGGCACGGCGCTGGCCCGGATCGGGGAGCACGCCGCCACCGGGGTCCCGGCGGGCGGGTCGGCGGCCGCAGCGACCGGGGCACCGACCGTGCCCGCGGGCGGGCCGCCGAGCGGCGGCGCCCCGGCCGGTGCGGCCGCACCGGTCCCGGGTGCCGTGGATCGCGACGGGCGGATGCTGTCCCCGCTGGTGCGCAGGCTCATCGCCGAGGCCGGCCTGGAGGTCTCGGCGATCGAGGGGACCGGCGAGGGCGGGCGGATCCGGCGCGAGGACGTAGAGCGGGCGATCGCGGCCGGGACGGGCCGTGCCGCGCCGGCCACGCCGGCGGCTCCGGCCGCGCCAGCCGCTCCGGCGGCACCCGCGCCCGCGGCGGCCCAGGCCGCTCCGGCCGACGAGCGGGTGGCCGTGGAGCAACTGCCGCGGATGCGGCTCGCGATCGCCGAGCGGATGACCCGGTCGGTGCGGGTCGCCCCGCACGTCTGGACCTCGGTCGAGGTCGATCTCGAACGCGTCGAGCAGGTCCGCAACAAGCACAAGGCCCGCTTCCGCAAGGAGGAGGACATGTCGCTGACCTATCTCGGCTTCATCGCCCGCGCGGTCTGCGACGCGCTGCGCGCCTTCCCGTACGTCAACTCCGCGATCGACATCGAGGCCAAGACGCGGACGCTGCACCGATACGTCAACCTGGGCATCGCCGTCGACCTCAACGAGCAGGGCCTGATCGCGCCCGTCATCCGCGACGCGGACGCGCTGAACCTGCGCGGCCTTGCCCGCGCCATCAGGGCCGCGGCGACCAAGGCGACCAGCGGCAAGTTCACCGCCGACGATCTCGCAGGCTCGACGTTCACGATCACCAACCCGGGGCCGATCGGCGACTACGCATCGGCACCGATCATCAACCAACCCAATTCGGCGATCCTGTCCACCAACATGGTGGCCCGGCGACCCACTGTGGTCGGTGACGCCCTCGCCATCCACCACATGACGATCCTCGGGTTCTGCTATGACCACCGGGCGTTCGACGGGGTGACCGCGTCGCGGTTCCTCGCCGTCATCCGCGACGCACTGCAGGAGCGCGACTGGGAGGCCGAACTCGGATAGCCGATCCGACACGATGGCGAACAGGATGGCCGCGTGGAGATGAGCGAGGACGAGCCGGGCGGCACCCCGGACGAGCTGGCGCGCCGGCTCCGGGAGACCGCGGACCGGTTGACGAGGGGGTGGACGGACGCGCTGCGCGTCGGACCGCCCGCGCTGCCGGGGCTCCCGGCGGCCCTGTCGGCCCGCCAGCTCCAGATCGTCATGGACGACATCGCGGCGCGGCGCGCCCAGGTGCAGGCCCTGCGCACCCAGCTCGAGGCGTTCGACCAGCAGCTCGGGTCGCTCGAGACGAACCTTCGCCCGCTCCTGGAGTGGGCGCACACCTGGGCCGACCTGGAGAAGGCGGTGACGAGCTTCTGGCGACCGCCGCATTCCGGACAGGGCTCCGGAGCCGACGGATAGTCCCGGCGTCCGGTCCTCCCGCCGCCTTCCCCGCTCGGCTACTCGCGCACGAGCCCCGCCCCGCCCGCCCGCTGCCGAGCCGCGGCGCGCGCCTCGTCCACCTGTGCCGACGCGACGGCCCGGCGCGGGCCGGGCAGCCGCACGCCGTCCAGATGCAGGGTGATCCTGACGCTGTCGGGTTCCCGGACCGGCGTCGTCGGGACACCGGCCGTCCGCAGCAGCCGCAGCATCGGTGCGTTCCTGGTGAGCACGTCGGCGACGAGCGCGGCCAGTCCGCGCACGGCCGCGACCTCGATGAGCCGGCTCAGCATCGCCCGACCGACCCCACGGCCCTGCAGCGCGTCGTCGACCACGAGCGCAAGCTCGGCCACCGCGCTGCCCGGGCTGCCCTCGTACCGGGCCACCGCGGCCAGCTCCCCGGACTCGCGCACCCCGACCAGGGCGAACCGCCACTCTTCGTCGATCGTGGTGAAGTGACGCACGTCGGTCGGCGAGAGATGGGGCCGGGCCCCGAAGTAGCGCCGGTAGATGCTGTCCGCGGACAGCCGGGCGTGCATGGCGACGAGGCTGGGCGCATCGGTTGTCCGGATGGGCCGGACGTCGAGGCGTTCCCCGCCGGACAGCAGGATCTGATCAATGGGCGCGCCCATCGCGGTCGCCTTCCTGCGCGAACCCTGCTCCAAGGACCGGGAGGCCGGGCACCTGAGCGTAGGGCTGTCGGTGCGCCGCCGGCCGCGCTTCCACCGAGCGGGAAGGCGGGCCGCGCCCGCCCGCACCGGCCGATGATGATCGGTGTGACCGTGCAGAAGGCGATCGACCTGATCGGTACCGGCGACTCGATCCAGGACGCCGTCACCGATGCGCTCGATCGCGCCCGCCTGACGTTGGAGGGCATCAGGTCGTTCGAGGTGCAGCGCATCACCGGCGCCGTGGACGGCTCCGCCGCCGCCTACCAGGTGGAGCTGCGGATCTGGTTCACGCTGCTCGAACGCATCCACGAATGACCACCGTGACCAGCGACCCGGTTGCGGGCCTCACCCGGGTCGCGCTGCCCGTCGGGGTCAATGCCGTCGAGAGCGTGAACATGCACGTCCTGACCGACGGCGACCGCGTCACGATCGTCGACTGCGGGGTGTGGCGGCCGGATCTGCCGGACGGCGGGCTCGACGCCGTCGAGGCGGGCCTGGAACGCGCCGGGTACGCCCTGCGCGACGTCTCGCGGATCGTGGTGACGCACGCGCATATCGACCACTACGGTCTCGCCGGCCGGCTGATGGAGCTCACCGGGGCCGAGCTGCAGATGCACACGATGACCGACCTGGACTGCGAGAAGTACCGCCACCCCGACACCGCGCGCGCCCGCCGCCGCGACACCTACGCCGACCACGGCGTGTCCGAGACCGAGCGCACCGACCTGGCCGACCACCTGACCCGCTGGATGCCGTACCTGCACACCGTGGTGGAGGCGTCGCGGCGGCTGCGCGGCGGCGAGCAGCTCGCCATCGGCGCGGACCGATGGGAGGTCGTGCACACCCCGGGGCATTCGCTCGGGCACGTCTGCCTGTGGTCGCAGGCGCGCCGGGTGCTGCTGTCGGGCGACCACCTGCTGCCGTCCATCACCCCGCCGGTGACGTTCGAGCGCGGGTTCGACGCCGACCCGCTGCGTAGCTACCTCGACTCGCTGCGCCGGGTCGCCGAACGCGGTCCGGAGCACGTCTACCCCGGGCACGGCCGGCCCTTCGGCGACGCGGTGGGCCGGATCGAGGCCATCCTGCGTAACAAGATCCGTCGGCTGGAGAAGATCAGGCGGGCGATCCAGGAGCGGCCGTCCAGCGTCACCGAGCTGGCGGATCGGCTGGTCGCCAAGGCGATCCTCGCCCACCAGCGCCAGCTCGCGCTCAACGAGACGCTGGCCCATATCGCCTACCTGAGGTGGTCGGGTCTGGTGGAGCGACGCGCCCGCCCGGACGGGGTGTACGAGTGGTATTCCACGAGCGACGCCCCGCTGGATGTCCACGGGCGACTCGCCGCGAGCTGAGCATCCGCGGTGTGCTCACTGCCCGAGCGCGTCCGCGCCGTGCGGGACCTGGGTCGGAATGCTGTGCCGGCCGATCCGCTTGCGGAAGACCCAGTAGGTCCACCCCTGGTAGGCCAGCACGAACGGCAGCGCGATCAGGGCGATCCAGGACATCATGCGCAGCGTGTACGGGGTGGAGCTCGCGTTCTGGACGGTCAGGCTGAACGCCGGGTCGGTGGTGGAGGGCATGACGTCGGGGAACAGCGCCACGAACAGCGTCGCGACGAGCCCGATGACGCTCGCCCCGGTCGAGGCGAACGCCCACCCCTCCCGTTCGCGCGCGTTGGCGACCAGCCCGGCCACCAGGGCCATGGCGGTGAGCACCCCGAGCGCCCAGCTGATCGGGTCGCCGTGCCCGAGCAGGGTCCACAGCAGGAAGGCCCCGGTGAGCACGACAGCCGCTATCCCGATCCACCCGGCGAGCCTGCGGGCGTCCCGCCGGATCCGCCCCAGGGTCTTGAGCGCGACGAAGATCGCGCCGTAGACGCAGAACAGCGCGACCGCGGCCACCCCGCCGAGCAGGCCGTACGGGTTGAGCAGGGTGAGCAGGCTGCCGGTGAAGTCGCCCTCCGCGTCGATCGGCACCCCGCGGACGATGTTGGCGAACGCCACGCCCCACAGCAGGGCCGGCACGTAGGAGCCCACGATGATGCACAGGTCCCACCGGCGCCGCCAGGCGTCCTCGTCGACCTTGCCCCGGTACTCGAACGCCACCCCGCGCACGATCAGGGCGAGCAGGACCAGCAGCAGCGGCAGGTAGAACCCGCTGAACAGCGTGGCGTACCAGTCCGGAAAGGCCGCGAACAGGCTGGCGCCCGCGACGATCAACCAGGTCTCGTTCAGATCCCAGACCGGTCCGATGGTGTTGATCATCGTCCGGCGGTCGATGTCGTCGTGGGCGAGCACCGGCAGCAGCATGCCGACGCCGAAGTCGAAGCCCTCCAGGAAGAAGTACCCGGTGAACAGGAACCCGATCAACAGGAACCAGAACTCGGCGAGTGTCACGTCGGCTCCTCGGCACGGTCGGCGGGTATCGGGTCAGTAGGCGAAGGGCAGCGGGCGCTCGTCCTGCCGGGCCGCGTCCGCGCCGGTGTCGCCGGGTTCCTCCGGCCCGGCTCTGGCGTAGCGGATCAACAGGCGGATCTCGACGACCGCGAGCACCAGATAGAGCAGCGCGAGTCCGAACACCGACGTCGCCGCCAACCCGGTTCCGATGCTGGTCGAGACGCCGTCGCGGGTGAACAACAGGCCGTAGACGACCCACGGTTGGCGGCCCATCTCGGTGAACAGCCAGCCGAAGGAGTTGGCGATCAGCGGGAACGGGATCGTCCAGACCGCGATCCGGTAGAACCACGGCGACTCCGGCAGCCGGCCGCCCCGGATCAGCCACAGCCCGACCAGCGCCAGCAGCGTCGTGACGATGCCGAAACCGATCATCAACCGGAAGCCCCAGTACGTCACCGGGATGATCGGGCGGTAGTCGCCAGGGCCGAACCGCGCCTCCGCGTCGCGCTGGACGTCGTTGATGCCCTCGACCTCGGCGTTGAGGTTGCCCTCGGCGAGGACGGACAGCAGATGCGGGATGCGGACGGAGAAGACCTCCTCCCGTCCGTCCAGCGAGCCGATCGTGAAGACCGAGAAGGAGGCGGACCCCTGCGTGTCGTAGATGGCCTCGGCCGCGGCCATCTTCATCGGCTGCTGGTCGGTCATGATCTTTGCCTGGATGTCGCCGGTGACCGTCACCAGTACGCCGAAGAGCAGGGCGACGACACAGCCCATCCTCAACGACTCGCGCATCACCTCGACGTGTCTCCTGCGCCGCAGGTGCCACGCGGCGATGCCGATGATGAAGGCGGCCGCGCTGATGAAGGCCCCGGTCAGCACGTGCAGGAAGGCGACCCGGTTGGTCACGTTGTCCAGGACCGCCCAGAGGCTGGTGAGCTCGGCCCGGCCGCGCTCCGGGTTGAACCGGAAGCCGACCGGGTGCTGCATCCACGAGTTCGCCGCCAGGATGAAGAACGCCGACAGGTTCGTCCCGATCGCCACGGCCCAGATGCAGCCGAGGTGGATGAGCTTCGGCAGCCGGTCCCATCCGAAGATCCACAGGCCGAGGAACGTGGCCTCCAGGAAGAACGCGACGATCGCCTCGATGGCCAGCGGCGCGCCGAAGACGTCGCCGACGAAGCGGGAGTAGGCGCTCCAGTTCATCCCGAACTGGAACTCCTGCACGATGCCCGTGACCACGCCCATGGCGAAGTTGATGAGGAACAGCTTTCCCCAGAACTTCGTCATCTGCAGGTACTTCGGGGTGCCGGTGCGGTACCAGACCGTCTGGGTCAGCGCGATCAGCAACGACAGCCCGATCGTCAGCGGCACGAACAGGAAGTGGTAGGTCGTGACGATCCCGAACTGCCATCGCGCGAGATCGAGGACGTTCATGTCGGCGGGTCCCCTCGAGGTGACGGCCTCCCCACGTGCCTGCGGATCCGGCTCACTGTCACCGCGGGCCGCGGGCCGGGCCACCGCCTCTCACTGGTCGGAAGGCGGTCGTCCGGACGGGGGGCGAACCGTCGCCACATGCGAACCTGCGGGAAGCGGGTGAGTCGACGAGAGGAGCCGCTCGGATGAGCACACCTGACACCACCGACGTGGAAGCCGCGACGCAGCGGGTCCGCGAACTGAGCGACCAGGTCATCACCCAGGCCAAGCAGAACGGCCTCGCGTGGCTCGAGGGCTACGAGAAGGTGCTCCAGAACCTGCTCGATCTCGAGGAGCAGGCGGCGAAGGGAACCGGCATGGAATGGGCGAGCGCGCTGGCCACCACGCACGCGAACTTCGTGCGGGAGACCTCGGAGGTGTTCTTCAACGCGCTGCGGCAGCAGTTCAAGAGCTGACCGCACCCGCTCGAGCAGGGACTGACGGCGGTGGCGAGACCGGAACCGGCAGCCGAGGTGGCCCCCGATGTGTATCGGCTCGCCCTGCCACTCGGGATCCACGGCGTGCCCACGCTCAGCGCGTACCTGATCCGGGGCGACGACGGCGACACCCTCGTCGACTGTGGAATCGCCGCGGGGGCAGGCCACGGCGGGGATGCGGAGCCGGACGGGACCGGAGCACTGGCCGCCGCGCTGGCCGCGGTCGGCGGATCGCTGGGGCGGCTCGAGCGCCTCGTCGTCACCCATGCCCATATCGACCACTTCGGGCTGGCCGGTGAGGTGGTGCGGCGCAGCGGTGGTGAGCTGTGGATGCACCGGCGCACCGAGCTCGACCTGGCCAAGTACGCCGATCCGGAGGAGGCCGTCGACCGGCGCACCCTGATGCTCGCCGATCACGGTCTCTACGGTCCGGAACTGACCGAGGCCTCCGAGGGTCTGCGGGACTGGATGCCGGTGATGCCCTCGATCGCGCAGCCGACGAGGTTGCTCGACGGCGGCGAGTACCTCACCGCGGGCGGCCGGACCTGGCAGGTCGTGCACACCCCCGGTCACTCGCCCGGCCACGTGTGCCTGTGGAGCGCGGAGGACGGGCTGCTGTGCTCCGGGGACCACCTGCTGCAGGTCGTCACGCCGCCGGTGACCTTCGAACGCGGCTTCGAGCGCGACCCGATGGGCTCCTACCTCGCATCGCTGGAGCGGGTCCGCGCGCTGGAGCCGGACCTCGTGCTGCCCGGGCACGGGCCGCCGTTCCGGGACGGGGCCCGGCGCGCCGAGGCGATCGCCCGTGGGAAGCTGCGGCGGCTGCGGCAGGTCCGGGAGCTGGTCGAAGACCGCGACCACACCGTCACCGAGCTGACCACCTCGCTGTTCGGTTCCGCGACGCTCACCGGCCCGCAGCGGCACTTCGCGATGGCCGAGATCCTCGCCTACCTCGCCTACCACGAGGTGCGGGGAGCGCTGGAGCGGACCAGACGGCCGGACGGCGTCTTCCGGTGGCGGCCGACCGGGAAGAACGGTGATGCCCCGTGACGGGGGACCGACGGCATCAGGTCGTGGTGGTCGGCGGTGGGTTCGGCGGGCTCAACGCCGTGCGGGCACTGGCCGAGGCGGACGCCGAGGTGACCGTTGTCGATCGCACGAACCACCACCTGTTCCAGCCGCTGCTCTACCAGGTCGCGGCCGGGATCCTGCCGCCCGGCTTGATCGCCCCTGCGCTGCGCAGCGTCCTCAAGGAACAGCGCAACAGCCGGGCCCTGCTGGCCGATGTGCACGAGCTCGACCTCGCGAACCGGCTGGTCCGCGCGCAGGGGCCCGACGGGAGGCCGCTGGAGCTGCGCTACGACAGCCTCGTCGTGGCCGCGGGGGCCACCCATTCCTACTTCGGCCACGACGAGTGGGCGGCGTTCGCGCCCGGTATGAAGACGGTGGAAGACGCCCGGCTCGTGCGCGATCACATCCTCTCGGCGTTCGAGATGGCCGAGCTTGCCACCGACCCGCGGGAGCGCGCCGAGTGGCTGACGTTCGTGGTGATCGGCGCCGGGCCGACGGGTGTGGAGCTGGTCGGGCAGGTCGCCGAGCTCGCCCATGACGTGCTGCCGCGCGACTACCGCTCGGTCGACACGACCGAGGCGCGGATCCTGCTGCTGGAGGGCGCGACGGCGGTGCTGCCGCCCTTCCATCCGCGGCTGCGGCGCTGGACGCACCGCCGGCTGGAGCAGATGGGCGTGCAGATCCGTCTCGACACCATGGCCGTCGCGATGGACGACGAGTCGGTGACCGTGCGGGGTCCGGCCGGGGAGGAGACGATCCGGGCCCGCACCCGGATCTGGGCCGCGGGAGTGCGGGCCTCGCCGCTGGCGCGGATGCTGGCCGAGCAGGTGGATACCGAGACCGACCGGGCCGGACGGGTCGCGGTGAACCCCGACTGCACCCTGCCGGGCCATCCCGAGGTCTTCGCGGTCGGCGACATGGTGTCGCTGCACGAGCTGCCCGGGGTCGCGCAGCCGGCGATCCAGGAGGGCAAGTACGTCGGCAGGGTGATCACGGCGCGCCTGGCGGGCGACGAACGGGTCGAGCCGTTCCGGTACGTCGACCGGGGCAGCATGGCCACGATCGGCTACCGGGCCGCCGTCGCCGACGCCTTCGGCGTGCGGGTCACCGGCTGGGTCGGCTATCTCGCCTGGGCGTTCATCCACGTGCTCTACCTGATCGGATGGGGCAACCGGCTCGGCACGCTCTACACCTGGGCCCGCGCGCTGGTGTTCTCCAACAACCGTGGTCACCGGATCATCACCTTCGAAGAGGCCACCGACCAGTGCCTGCATGCGCAGCGCGCTGGGCAGCGGGCCGCACCGAGCCTCCGACCAGCGGGAGGAGCGGCGGGCGCCGCGAGGCGGCAGAAAGGATGAGGACGTGGTCAACGAGCACTTCGAGTCGTCACGCGAGGTGGCCGAGCGCGCGGCGAGCGTGCTGGGACCCGAGACCGACCTGTTCGAGAACCTGGACGCGGCCGGGTTCGGCGCGGCGCTGGCGCGGGCGGCACGGGCGAGCCTGTCCAATCCGGTGAAACCGACGCTGGCGGCGTTCCGCCTCGCGGGCGATCTCGCCAGGATCCCGTTGGTCACCGCCACGCACTGGCTCGGGCGGGAGATGGAACCGCCGGTGCCTCCCGACCCGAAGGACCGTCGCTTCGCCGATCCGGCGTGGAACGTGAACCCGGCGTTCTACTCGATCCAGCTCGCCTACCTCGCGGCGTGCCGCTTCGCCCGCGACGTGGTCGGGTCGGCGGCGCTGGAGGCCGAGACCGCCCGCAAGGCCGCGCTCGCGCTGGATCTTGCCCTCGACGCACTGGCCCCGACGAACTTTCTGGTGGCCAACCCGGCCGCGCTCAAGCGCGCGTTCGACACCGGCGGGGTCAGCGTGGCCAAAGGCGCCCGGAACTTCGTCGACGACCTGTTCCGCAACGAGGGACGGCCCCGCCAGGTCGACACCAGCGCGTTCGAGGTCGGCGGCAACCTCGCCGTGACGCCGGCAAAGGTCGTCTACCGCAACGAGCTGATGGAGCTGCTGCAGTACGAGCCGCAGACCGAGCAGGTGCATGCGGTTCCGCTGCTGTTCAGCCCGCCGTGGATCAACAAGTACTACATCCTGGACCTTTCGCCGGGCCGCAGCCTCATCGAATGGGCGGTGAAGCACGGCCGCACGGTCTTCGTGATCAGCTACCGGAACCCGTCGAAGGAAATGGCGGGTACCACGATGGACGACTATCTGGTGCACGGCCCACAGACGGCGCTGGATGTCATCCAGCAGATCACCGGCGCCGAGACCGTCGACATCGTCGGGCTGTGTCTCGGTGGGGCGCTCACCGCGGTCACCGCGGCGTATCTGGCTCAGCCGGATGACGGACGGATCGGCACGCTGACCCTGCTCAACACGATGCTCGACTACTCCGATCCGGGCGAGCTCGGCGCGTTCACGGACGTGCGCACGGTGGAGCGGCTGGAGAAGCAGCTGCGCCGCGAGGGCGTGCTGAAGGGCAAGTCGATGGCCGGGACGTTCGACGTGTTGCGCGCCAACGACCTGATCTTCAACTACGTGGTGTCGAACTGGCTGATGGGCCAGGACCCGCCCGCGTTCGACATCCTGGCGTGGAACGCCGACAGCACCCGGATGCCGGCCGCGATGTACACGTTCTACCTGCGGAACTTCTATCTGGAGAACAATCTCGCCGCGGGCGCCCTGGAGATCGGGGGGAAGCGGATCGACCTGAGCATGATCAAGCATCCGACCTATGTCGTCAGTGCGATCAACGACCACATCGTGCCGTGGCAGTCGGCGTACAAGACCGTCGGGCTGGTCAGCGGGCCCGTTCGGTACGTGCTGAGCAGCGGCGGACATATCGCCGGGGTCGTCAACCCGCCGGGGCCGAAGGCCTGGCACATGGTCGCGGAGTCCGAATCGGCCCTGCCGGCCACCGCGGCGGCCTGGCACGGCGTCGCGCAGCGGCGTCGAGGGTCCTGGTGGGAGGACTGGGCGCGCTGGCAGGAGGCCAACGCGGGCCCGCTGCGAGAGCCACCGTCGATGGGTAGCACGCGCTTCCCCGTGCTCGGCGACGGCCCCGGCGACTACGTCCGGAGCTGACCGGCCGGGCCTCAGCCGGTCGGGGCCGCGGACTCGGGGACGGTCATCAAGGGGTGTCGCGGGCGGTAGGGCTGGGCCGGGCGCGCTTCACCGGCGAGCTCGCGCGAGAGGCTGCGCGCCGCGATGGATAGCGCTGCCATCACCGGCTGCAGCTCATGGGCGAGGCCACGGATCGAGAGCTCGATGGCGGCAACGACCTCACCGCCCGGCCCAAATACCGGCATCGCCGCCCCCGACGTACCCACCTCGAGCTCCCATCGGGTGACCGCGACGTGTGTCAGCCGCGTGACCGCCAGCGCGCGGCGGAACCGGTCGGGTGAGGTCACCGTGTGCGGGGTGTAGGGGCGCAGGCCACGGAGGATCACCATCTCGACCGTGCTCGGGGGAGAGAACGCCAGCAGCGCGCGGCCGACGGCGGTCGGGTGCGCGGGCAGCGTCGCGGCGGGCATGAACGCCGAGACCGGGTGCGGCCCCGGCCGCTTCTCGATATAGGCCACCTCCAGCTCCTGAAGCACGCCGAGGCGCGCGCGGCAGCGGGTGGCGGCCGAGAGGTCGTCGACCACACAGGGCGCGCGCTCCTGAAGGCTGGGCGGGCAGGCGTCGGCCGCCCCCATGGTGCGCAGCGGAAGCCCGGCCCGGTACAGACCGTCCTCGGTCCGTTCGAGCAGGCGCCAGGAGGCCAGCTCCGACGTGAGCCGGTGAGCGGTGGATATGGGGAGGTTGGCGAGCCTGGCGATCTCGGTGAGCGAATGCTCGCTGCCCTCGGTGAAGGTCAGAAGAATTGAGGTGATCTTGCTGGTGACCGATCGCCCCACCTCGGTTGAGTTTCCCGCCACGGCACACCCCCTGTGACCATCAGCCGGGTGCGTGACGACCGGCACTCACCCGGATACTGGGTCACGTCAAGGTAAACGCAACCGAGAAGCCGCGGCAGTGTGTTACCCACGGACATCCATCCAAAACACCATATGGGCGTATCCGTTCCGGAGATCCTGGCGTGGCGCTCGGGTTCGCGGCTGGATGCCACCCGATGGAGGATCCTTCACTCGATGAAGCTCGACGTGCGGCTGATCGACCACGCTCACCGTCCCGCCACCGCGTTGCCCCGCGCCGTCCTGGAGGCGCCGCTCCCTCCGGGCGCCGTACCGATCGATCTCGCGGCGCCGCGCAGCGCGCCCGGCCGGATGCGGTAGCTCGGACGCGCCCCATTTCTCACTGCGCGGAAGCGCCCTGCGGGGCCGTTGCCCCGTCCCACGGGTGGCGGTGAACCTGCTGTGGTGCAACCCGCCCTGCATCGCGACCTGGCCGACGAGCTCTGGACGGCCGACCAGACCGCGACGCCCGTTGCGCCGCTGACCGACCGCCACCCCGACCTGGACATCCAGGACGCGTACGCGATCCAGACCATCAACATCGAACGCCGTACCGCGGCGGGCCAGCGGGTGGTCGGCCGCAAGGTGGGTCTGACCTCGCGGCCCATGCAGGCGATGCTCGGGGTCGACGAACCAGACTTCGGCGTGCTCACCGACGCGATGGTGGTCGAGGACGGCGACCTGATCCCGATAGCGCGGCTCGTCCAGCCCCGGGTGGAGGCCGAGCTCGCGTTCGTCATGGAGCGCGATCTCGCGGGCCCTGGTGTCACCGCCGCCAACGCGCTCACCGCGATCGCCGGGGCGCTGCCCGCGGTGGAGATCGTCGACAGCCGGGTCGCGGACTGGAAGATCAAGCTGGTCGACACGGTGGCGGACAACGCGTCCTCGGGCCTCCTGGTGCTCGGTGGGCGGATGCGCCGGGTCGAGGAGCTCGATCTGCGGCTGCTCGGGGTGGCCGTCTCGCGGCACGGGGAGCTGATCCACACCGGAGCCGGCGCCGCCGCGCTGGGGAACCCGGCCCGGTGCGTGGCGTGGCTCGCCAACAAGCTCGGCAGCTTCGGCGCCGAGCTGCGGGCGGGCGACGTCGTGCTGCCCGGGGCCGTCCACGCGATGGAGCCGGTGCGCCCCGGCGATGTGTTCCGGGCCGAGTTCGCCCACCTGGGGGCCGTGACCGTGCGCTTCTCGAACGGGGGTTCCGCAGCGTGATGGACGCCCAGGACATCGCCAACGATCTCGTCGCCGCCGAACGCGAGCGGAAGGCCATCGCGCAGTTCAGCGACCAGCACCCCGAGTTCGACCTCGCGACCGCCTACCGCGCCCAGAAGGCGTTCGTGCAGGCAAAGCTCGACGCAGGTGAGCGCCTCGTCGGCTACAAGCTCGGGCTGACCAGCCGCAACAAGCAGCAGGCGATGGGCGTCGACGCCCCGCTGTACGGCCGGGTGACCAGCGGCATGATCTCGACCTACGACGAGCCGGTGCGCCTCGACCGATTCATCCATCCCCGGGTGGAGTCGGAGATCGCGTTCCTGCTCGCCCGCGACGTCTCCCCGCCCGCGACCGTGACCTCCGTGCTCGCCGCGACCGATGTCGTGTTCGGGGCCGTCGACGTGCTGGACTCCCGCTACGAGGGCTTCAGGTTCACGCTGACCGACGTCGTCGCCGACAACGCCAGCGCAGGTGCGTTCTACCTCGGCCCGGTCGCCCGCCGCCCCGACGAGTTGCCCGACCTGCGACTGATCGGCTGTGTGGTCCGGGTCGACGGCGAGGTCGCGATGACCGCGGCCTCCGCGGCCGTGATGGGCCATCCCGCGGCGTCGGTCGCCTGGCTGGCCAACCAGCTCGTGGCCGAAGGGGAGACGCTGCGTGCGGGGCAGTTCGTCTTCTCCGGCGGGGTGACCGCCCCGGTCCCGGTGGTCGCCGCCGGGAGCGTCACGTTCGAGTTCGACGGCCTCGGCGCGATCGAGGTTCGCGGCGCGTAGGGCCTGCACCGTCGCTGGCCGCTGACGCGACGGCCCGGTCCGGTCCTCCGACTCGCGGATCGAAGGCTGGAAGTCCCTGCCGTGATCCGTCGTGCCCCGGCAGCCTCGAACGCGATATCAATGGGAAGCTTGGTCGTGGCGCCGGAGGTGGAGCTCACCGGGCCTGGGAGGGCAACCATGGCGACACAGGCACCCGCGCCGGTGGGTACCGCGCTGCGGGCGCTGGTCCGGTGCGTCGTGGCCACCGCGGTGTTGCTGGCCCGGCGCCGCGTTCACCTGCCCGCCCGGTATGTGGGCAGACGGCTCCGGTTCGCCGACGGGACGTCCGCGGTGGTCTATCGGGAGACCGTCGTCGACCGGGGCGAGACGGTGGAGCCGTGCGTGCTGGTGGTGTCGTTCCGGCTGCGGGGCATCCGCGGCCGGGGGCACGCGGCGTTCCGCCGGGAGAGCCTGTTCAACACGCCGCTGTTCGTCGGCTTCGCCGGCTTCGTCTCGAAACTGTGGCTGGCCCACGACGACCACGGTGACTACCGCGGCCTGTACGAGTGGGACGGGCCCGGCGCGGCCGTAGCCTACGTGCGGGCGCTGTGGCGGGTACTGGCGCTGGTGAGCGTGCCGGGCTCGATCCGGTACACGGTTGTGCCGGGCCTGCGGCGTGCCGATCTGCTCGACGACCCGCAGGCCATCGCTGGCCCGGCGGCGCCGGGCTGGTCGCGGCTCGTCGCCATGACATGACCGCTCGCCCGGACGTGTTGGTGGTCGGAGCGGGCCCGGCCGGCCTGGCCCTGGCCCTGCAGGCCCACGCCCACGGGGCGCGGGTGCGGATCGTGGAGCGGCGGCCCGAGACCTTCCGGCCGTCGCGGGCGCTGGTGGTCCATCCCCGCACGCTGGAGGTGCTCCGCCCGCTCGGGGTGGTGGACGCGCTGCTCGCGCGGGCCGACCGCGCCCCGCGGGCGCAGCTGCATCTCGGTTCCCGGGTGGTCGATGTCCGGCTCGCCGACCTGGCCATCCCGGACACCGCCTATCCCCATCTGTCGCTGCTGCGCCAGGCCGACGTCGAGGCCGTGCTGGGGGCCGCGCTCGCCGAGCGGGACGTCATCGTCGAGCACGGCATCGAGCTCCTCGGGCTCCGCGACAGCGCCGACGGGCCGGTGGTGACGCTGCGTTCGGCCGCGGGTGTGACCGAGACGGTCTGCCGATTCGTCGCGGGCTGCGACGGCGCGGGCAGCACCGTGCGCTCCGCCACCGGCATCGGCTGGCGGGGCGCACCCTACCGGGAGGAGATCGTGCTGGCCGATGTCGAGCTCGCCGCCGACCTCACGCCGGACGTGGTGCATGTCGTGGCCGGAGGGCACGGGCTGCTGTTCGTCTTCGCGATCGGGGAGCGGGCGACGTGGCGGCTGCTGGCCACCCGGCCCGCCCGGGCCGAGACGGCAGATCCTCGCGTCCCGGTCACCGAGCTGCAACGGCTGCTGGACGAGGCGGGGCTCGACGGTTCGATCACCGAGCTGGCCTGGTCGAGCCGAGTGCGGGTGGCGCATCGGCTGGCCGACCGGTACCGCCGAGGCGCGGTGTTCCTCGCCGGGGACGCCGCGCACACCCACTCCCCGGCGGCCGCGCAGGGCATGAACACCGGCATCCAGGACGCGGCCAACCTCGGCTGGAAGCTGGCGTACGCGGCGGACAGCATTCGGCCCGAGGCGCTGCTCGACTCCTACGGCCACGAGCGGCGGCCGGTGGCCCGGCAGGTGCTGGCACTCACCCACCTGGTGTTCTGGGCCGAGGCCGCCACCAACCCGGTGGCGGTGTTCCTGCGCGGCCGGCTCGCCCCGGGCGCGGCCGGGTTGCTGCCGACGGTCCTGCGCCGCCGCAGGCTCATCGCCGAGGCCGTCCGGGTGCTGTCCGGGCTGCGCGTCGGCTACCCGCGCAGCGCGCTGTCGGTGACCGGGACACCGCCGCCGCGCGGCGGGCCCCGGGCCGGCGACCGGCTTCCGGACGCCGCTGTGAGCTGCGAGGGCCGCCGGACGCGGCTGCACGAGCTGACCGCCCGCCCCGGCGTGCACATCCTGCTGCACCGCGACGCCGCGCCGCCACGGGTCGGCGGCCCACGGCTGCACGTGCACCGGCTGACGAACATGCCGGGGCGCGGGCTGCTCGCCGTCCGCCCGGACGGATACGTCGGGCTGTGCACCGGCGAGGCCGACGACGCCGGGCTGAGCGGCTGGCTCGCCCGCATCGGAGCCGGTGGCGGCTGAGCCGGCGTCGTTCGATGGGCCGTCGAGGGTCTTCGGTCCCTACCACGGGCGGGCAGGGACGCGCACCCTCGCCGGATGACTGATACATGGGCGTATCGGACTGATCCGGTCCGGCTCGAGGGCCGGCTCGAACCCGACCTTTCCCGAGGGCTGTGGCTGATCAAGTGGCTGCTGCTGCTGCCGCATCTGGTGGTGCTGGCGTTCCTGTGGTTCGCCTTCTGGGTGCTGACCGTGATCGCCTGGTTCGCGATCCTGATCACCGGTCGCTATCCGCGCGGGCTGTTCGAGTTCAATCTCGGCGTGCTGCGCTGGTCCTGGCGCGTCCACTACTACGGCTACGGCGCGCTGGGCACCGACCGCTACCCGCCGTTCACCCTGGCCGAGGTGCCGGACTATCCAGCGCGGCTGGCCATCGCCTATCCCGAGCAACTGTCCCGCGGTCTGGCGCTGGTCAAGTGGTGGCTACTCGCGGTGCCCCACTACATCGTCGTGGGGTTCTTCGTCGGCGGCGCGGGGACGCTCGCCTACCGATACGGCGAGACCGTCATCAGCGTCGGCAGCGGCCTCGTCGGGCTGCTCGTCCTCTTTGCCGGGGTGGTGTTGCTGTTCACCGCGCGCTATCCCCGCGGGATCTTCGATCTCGTGCTGGGGATGGACCGCTGGGCGCTGCGCGTCCTGGCCTACGCCGCGCTGATGACCGATCGCTACCCGCCCTTCCGGCTGGACCAGGGCGGCGCCGAGCCGCAGCCGGTGCCTCCTCCGGTCCCGCAGCAGGACTCCGCCCGAGCCGCGGCGACACCCCGGTGACCGGTCAGCCGGCCAGCCCGGGGATCGACACCAACTACGTCGACACCCACGGCGCCAGCGTGGTCGGGTTCGCCTTCACCGAGCTGCTCGGGTTCCGGCTGCTGCCGAGGCTGAAGACCATCGGGTCAATCCGACTCTACCGGCCCGACGAGCAGCAACGTCACGCCACGCTCGGGCCGGTGCTGACCCGCCCGCTCCGCTGGGACCTGATCGCCCAGCAGTACGACCAAATGATCCGCTACGCCACCGCGCTCAGGCTCGGCACAGCCGAGTCCGAGCAGGTCCTGCGCCGGTTCACCCGTGGTGGCCCCAAACACCCCACCTACGCCGCGCTCGAAGAGCTCGGGCGCGCGGTGCGCACGATCTTCGCCTGTGACTAGCTCGCCAGGCCCGAGCTGCGCCGGGAGGTCCATGGCGGGCTGCAGGTGGTGGACCCCTACGGCCGGTTCCGACTCGACATGAACACCCGCCTCGACCTCACCGCCCCGCAAGGGAGATCGATGTGTGGCTCGGACCGTGCTGCGTCAGGAGATTCTCGAAAAAGATGTGGCGAGGATGTCGAGACCGGCCCGGCGGCCCCGTCCCAGGGCCAGATGCGGCCACCGTGGCCGCACCGCACCAAGGAGGCCCAGCATGACGAAGTACCTGCTTCTCAAGCACTACCGCGGCGCCCCCGAGGCCGTGAACGCCGTCCCGATGGACCAATGGACCCCGGAGGAGGTCGAAGACCACCTGCAGTTCATGGCCGACTTCGCCGCCCGGCTCGAGAGCACCGGTGAGTACGTCGACGGCCAGGCGCTCTCGCCCGAGGGCACGTTCGTCCGCTACGACGGGGAGGGCCGACCGCCGGTCACCGACGGGCCCTTCGCGGAGACCAAGGATCTGATCGCCGGCTGGATGGTGATCGACGTCGACACCTATGAGCGCGCGCTCGCGCTCGCCGGCGAGTTGTCGGCAGCCCCCGGAGCCGGCGGCAAGCCGATCCACGAGTGGCTCGAGGTGCGCCCGTTCCTGAGCGCACCGCCGACGGTCACCGAGTGACCGGACCGGCCAAGGCAGATCAGGTGATGGACGAACTGCTGCTGCGGGAGCTGACTCCCGCGGTGATCGGCGTCCTCGTGCAGCGCGGAGTTGACTTCGCGACGGCCGAGGACGCCGTGCAGGAAGCACTCATCCAGGCCGCGCTGACCTGGCCGGACCGGCAGCCCGCCGACCCGAAGGGCTGGCTGGTCACGGTTGCCTGGCGCAAGTTCCTCGACGCCCGCCGCTCCGAGGTCTCGCGCCGCGACCGGGAGCAGCGGGTCGAGGCCGAGCCGCCGCCCGGACCGACCGAGACCGCAGACGATACGTTGCAGCTCTTCTTCCTGTGCGCCCATCCGTCGCTGACCCCGGCGTCCGCGGTGGCCCTCACGCTGCGCGCCGTCGGTGGCTTGACCACCCGGCAGATCGCCCAGGCCTACCTCGTGCCGGAGGCGACAATGGCGCGGCGGATCAGCCGGGCCAAACGCACGGTCGGTGACGTGCGGTTCAAGGAGCCAGGCGACCTGGCGACGGTGCTACGGGTGCTCTACCTGGTCTTCAACGAGGGCTACACCGGCGACGTCGACCTGGCGGCCGAGGCGATCCGGCTCACCCGGCAGTTGGCGTCGATGACCGATGACGAGGAGACCGCGGGGCTGCTGGCGTTGATGCTGCTGCACCACGCTCGGCGACCGGCGCGGGCCCGGCGCGACGGCAGCCTGGTCCCCCTGGCCGAGCAGGATCGCTCCCGCTGGGACACCTCGCTCATCGCCGAGGGCGTTGCGATCCTGCAGACAGCGCTGGGTCGCGACCGACTCGGTGAGTTCCAAGCACAGGCCGCTATCGCCGCCCTGCACGCCGACGCGCCGCGCGCCGAGGAGACCGACTGGGTGCAGATCGTCGGCTGGTACGACGAGCTGCTCCGGCTCACCGAGAGCCCGGTCGTGCAGCTCAACCGGGCCATCGCGATCGGCGAGGCCGATGGCCCGGTGGCCGGCCTCGCGGCCTTGGCCACGGTGGACCCTGGCCTGCCTCGCCACACCGCCGCCTCGGCGTACCTTCACGAGAAGGCGGGCGACCTTCTGACCGCGGCACGGTTGTATGCCGACGCCGCCCGGTCCGCACCCAACCTCGCCGAACGTCACCACCTCAGCCGGCAGGCAGCGCGGATCAGTCAAGCACTGCGTGGGTGAGTCTGTTGGTCAACCACTCCCGCAAGACGAACCCCCACCGGCACTCCCGCCGGCCAGCCACTGATGTCAATGTCCGAAGTCGGCTGCACGGCTGTCCGAACTCGTGTGCACCCCGACCGGGAGTCGCTGCTCGCCGAGTGTCCGGATGCCGTTCCATACTGCAACAGTCCTGACTTGCTTGGAACTGGCGCCAGGGGGTTCGACGTCGCCGGCTATCGACCGGGGTGGGTTCGTCGAACGGCGGTGAGTCCAGTCCCCGGGCGCACGCCTGCCGCCTCGACCACCGACGTACCGTGAGCAGCGTGCCGGGACGTAGGGTCCGGGGCTCAGCCTCGGGTCGCGGCGCATGGTCAGGCGCTCGTCCGGTCCGCCGAATACGACCTCGGTGGTGACCACGAAGCTGGGCAGGCGCACCGAGTGGATGCGGGTGTCTGCCGCCTCTGCGCCTCGTACCTCGACCGGCCATGCAAGGGCGATGTCGCGGAGCTCGTCGAGGGACGGATCGGGGGCGACTCCGAAGTAGTAGCGGGCCTCGGCGGCCCTGCCCTGGGATCGGCCACGACCGTTGCCCAGGCGGCTCGCGAAGTCGCGCAGCGCGGAGGCCGTACCGGTGGTGAGCGGGCGTCCGTGGCCCGGTCCGAGGGTTATGGGCTCCAGCGTGGCGAGGGTCGCGATCGACTCCTTCGCCGCGGTCCAGCGCCAGGTCGTGTACCGGGGCGGCCTCGCGACCTGCCGCTTTCGGCTGATGAGGCCGATGACGGAGTTGAGGTCGACGGTCAGCGGAGTCACCACTGATTCAGACGTTCCTGTTCACCGCCTACGCGCCTATGCGGTCTCGGCCGAGAGTGGCCTGCCCCGCCTCCGGGGTCAGTCGCCGTTGCGCCGCGACCGGCTGTCGAGCGCGCGCATGCTGGCGCCCAGCGCGGTCGAGAGGTTCGCCGTGGCGCGCCGCGCCGAGGCCTGCACCTGCGGGGACCGCAGCCGGTCGCCGAACGCGGTCATCGCCTGGTCCGCGGCCTGCAGGGGCGGGCGGGCCGACTCGGACGCCGGTTGCCCGGTCCGGGTCTCGTCCGGCCGGGGCCGACGCAGTTCGTCCGCGAGCGTCCGCAGCTCGCCGCCGACGGCGTTCCAGGTCGCCCGCACGTCAGTGTCCGCGGCGGGTGGTGCGGGGCCGCGCTCGATGTCCGGCTCCGGCTCGTCGGTCGCCGCCGGGATGAGCACCCACGCGACGAGGTAGGCCGGCGCGGCCGTCCCGGCGGACACGATCGCCAGCAGCACCGCGGCGAGGCGCACCAGCAGCGGATCGACCCCGATGGAGCGCGCGATTCCCGCGCAGACGCCGCCGAGCACCCGGTCCCGCCCGCTGCGCAGGACTCTTCCCTCATGTCGATCTGGTCGGTTCGTCGTCATCGCTCGACCCTGCCCCGGCGCGCCGCGCCGGTCCAGAGGCCGAAGGCCCTCGCCCACCGGGTCCTGTGCCGGTCGCGCCGACGGATCTCCGGAGATTTCATCGAGGCCGGTCGCGGTCCCGCCGCCGCATTCCGGGCCCCGTATCCGCGCCACGCGGAAAACAAAAAACGTTCTGGATTCCCGTTCTTGCTATTCTTCAAACATCGATGTGTGACACGTCACAATACTGGGACGTTTCTCCTGGTCGAGCCGTCAAGAATGGTGCGGCTGTCCGGCGCGCCTGTTATGTTCGGTCAACATGGTCGCTCCCCAGGCCACAACTGAATATCAACCATGTCCGCACTCCGATGTATCGATCGTCCCGCCTGCCGTCGAAGACGGCGTTGAATTGTGGCGGCTGGCGACCGAATCGCAGGTGCTCGATGTCAACTCCCGGTACGCCTATCTGCTGTGGTGTCGGGACCATGCCCACACGTCGGTGCTCGCCCGGCGGCACGGCGCCGCCGTCGGCTTCGTGACCGGCTACCGGCGGCCTGCCGAACCCAACACCCTGTTCATCTGGCAGGTGGCGGTGTCCGCGGCCGCCCGCGGCCACGGAATCGCACTCCGCATGCTCGACGCGTTGTTCGACCGGGTGGACGGTGTCGATCACCTGGAGACCACGATCACGCCGGACAACGAAGCGTCCGTGCGACTGTTCACCGCATTCGCCGAGCGGCGGCGCGCCGGAATTGTCCGGTCAGAATTGTTCGGACGCCCGCTGCTGGGCGGAGATCATCAAGCCGAGATTCTCCACAGGATCGGCCCGATAGTACGAGGAAGTGGAAATAAATGACCATCTTCGACGAGCTGGAGTCCGAGGTCCGAAGCTACTGCCGAAGCTGGCCGGTGGTATTCGACACCGCCATCGGCAGCCGGTTGACCGATGTCGACGGCAACTCCTACCTGGATTTCTTCGCCGGCGCCGGGACACTCAACTATGGACACAACCCGCCGGCCCTGAAGAAACCCCTGATCGACTATCTGCAACGCGACGGCGTCACGCACGGCCTGGACATCCACACCACGGCCAAGGCCGAGTTCCTGCAGACCTTCCGCGAGGTCGTCCTGGAACCGCGTGGCCTGGACTACAAGGTGCAGTTCCCCGGGCCGACCGGGGCCAACGCCGTGGAGTCCGCGCTGAAGCTGGCCCGGAAGATCACCGGCCGGGAAGCCGTCATCAACTTCACCAACGCGTTCCACGGGATGACGCTCGGTGCGCTCTCGGTGACGGGCAACTCGATGAAACGCGGCGGGGCGGGCGTCCCGCTGGTGCACGCCACGCCGATGCCCTATGACAACTACTTCGACGGCACGGTGCCCGACTTCCTGTGGTTCGAACGTGTGCTCGACGACCAGGGATCGAGTCTCAACGACCCCGCCGCGGTGATCGTCGAGACGGTGCAGGGTGAGGGCGGGGTCAACCCCGCGCGTGCCGAGTGGCTGCACGGCCTTGCGGAGCTGTGCAAGCGGCACGGCATCCTGCTGATCGTCGACGACGTGCAGATGGGTATCGGCCGCACCGGCCCGTTCTTCTCCTTCGAGTTCGCGGACATCCAACCCGATATCGTCTGCCTCTCGAAGTCGATCTCGGGTTACGGGCTGCCGATGGCGCTCGTGCTGATGAAGCGCGAGCACGACGAGTGGGACCCGGGCGAGCACAACGGGACCTTCCGCGGCAACAACCCGGCGTTCGTGACCGCCACGGCGGCACTGCGGGAGTACTGGACCGACGACATGCTGGAGAAGGGAACCATCGCCAAGGGCGAGCGAATCGAGGAGCACCTGAGCCGGCTGGCCGAGGCGGCCTCCCCGCTCGAGCTGACCCCCAAGGGCCGGGGGCTGGCGCGCGGGCTCGCCTTCGGACAGGCCGAGCTGGCCGGAAAGGCCTGCACCGCGGCGTTCGAACGCGGGCTGCTGATGGAGACCGCCGGGCCCTGCGACGAGGTGATGAAGCTGATGCCACCACTGACGATGACCGAGGACGAGCTGGACGAGGGGCTGGCGATCGTGACCGACGCCGTTCACTGCGTCGCGACGGGAGCGTGACCACGAGATGATCGTCCGGACGCTTGCGGAGATCACCGACACCGAGCGCGACGTCAAGACGCCGAACTGGCGTAGCAAACGGATCGTGCTGGCCGGCGATGGGGTGGGTTTCTCGGTGCACGAGACGGTGCTCGACGCCGGCTCGGTCAACGACTTCTGGTACGCCAACCACATCGAGGCCGTCTTCATCGTGGAGGGCGAGGGCGAGCTCTACGACAAGGACAACGACGTCACCTACGAGCTCGGGCCGGGTTCGATCTACGTGCTCGACGGGAACGAACACCACCAGCTGCGGCCGCGCACCCAGCTGCGGACCATCTGCGTGTTCAATCCGCCGGTGACCGGGCGTGAGGTGCACGACGAGAACGGGGTGTACCCGCTGATCACGCTGAGCCAGACTGACCTCGAACCCGAGATGACCGAGAGCATTACGGGAGCGGAAACCGAGAAGGAGGCCTCCTGATGACGGCCGTCGTCGGCAGCAAGACGAGCGACCGGTACCAGACCCGCGTGTCGGCTACCCCGACGCTCATCGAACGTACCGAGCCCGCCGTCTGGGGTGACCCCGCGGGCGCGGGCCCGCTGGACGCGCAGGATCTCGCCGCGCACGAGCGGGACGGATTCGTGACGGTGCCGCAGCTGCTCACGCCGGAGGAGGTCGGGCGGTACGTGGCCGAGCTGCACCGGCTCGCCACCGATCCGGCGATCCGCGTCGACGACCGCGCCGTCATCGAGAAGACCTCCGACGAGGTCCGTTCGATCTTCGAGGTGCACAAGATCAGCGAGGTCATCGGCGCGCTCGCCGCCGACAAGCGCGTCGCCGGGCGGGCCCGGCAGATCCTCGGGTCGGACGTCTACATCCACCAGAGCCGGGTGAACTACAAGCCCGGGTTCGGCGGGGGCGGCTTCTACTGGCACTCGGACTTCGAGACCTGGCACGCGGAGGACGGCATGCCGCTCCCGCGCGCGGTGAGCATCTCGATCTCGCTGACCGACAACTACCCCTACAACGGCTGTCTGATGATCATGCCGGGCTCGCACAAGACGTTCGTTTCGTGCGTCGGGGAGACCCCGGAGGACCATTACCGGGAGTCGCTGCGCGAGCAGGAGATCGGCACCCCCGACCCGGAGAGCCTGACGATGCTGGCCGACCGCCACAGCATCGCCATGCTGACCGGGTCCGCCGGGTCGGCGACGCTGTTCGACTCCAACTGCATGCACGGTTCGAGCGACAACATCACGCCCTATCCGCGGTCGAACATCTTCCTCGTGTACAACAGCGTGGAGAACGCACTCGTCGAGCCGTACTACGCGCCCAAACCGCGTCCGGGGTTCATCGCGGCCCGCGACTTCACCCCTGTGCCGGGGTGAACCCGGTCCCGCGAACGGACCGCGGGGAGCCGTCCAGCGGCAGCAGAGGCGCGAGCTCGGGGCGTTTGGGCAGGTAGCCCTCGCCGGTGTGGGCGCCGCGCAGCCGCCGGTGCACATACGGCATGACGTGTTCCCGGACCCAGCGCAGGTCCGCGAGCTGGCGCGCCCGCCACGGCATCTGCTCGATCGCGGGCCACGGGGTGCGCCAGTCCGCGGGCACCGGCTCGCCGAGAACCTCCAGCACCCGCAGGGCGACGCGCTCGTGGGCCTCCGGGTTCAGATGCAGCCGGTCATGGCTCCAGGCGCGGGGATCGGCGAGCACGTCCATGGCCCACAGGTCGACGACCCGGCAGCCGTGGCGCTCGGCGCTGGCGCGCATCAGCTCGTTGAAACACGCCACGCGCCCGCGCAGGCGACGCAGCAGCAGATGCATCTTGCGGAGGTCGAAGCCGGTGAAGATGAGCACCTCGGCGCCGGTCGCGACGAGCCGGGCCAGCGCGGCGTCGAAACGGGCGGCGAGGTCGTCGGTATCACACTGGAACCCGATGATGTCGTTGCCGCCGGCGCAGAAGGTGATCAGATCGGGTCGCAACTGCTCGGCGACCGGGATCTGGTCGGCGACGACCCGGTCGAGCATCTTCCCGCGGACCGCGAGGTTGGCGTAGGCGAAACCGGGACGGCCGACGGCCAGCCGCTCGGCGACGCGGTCGGCCCAGCCGCGCGGCGACCCGTCGGGACGGCAGTCGTCGAGCCCCTCGGTGAAGCTGTCGCCGATGGCAACGTAACTGTTTCTGGCGCGCACGACCGCCTCCCTCGTTCACGTCGACGTCACCCGCCCGTCCCGACGGTGATCTCCCAGGATCACCCAGCGTGCCCGGAGCCCGCCAGCCCCCGAGGTCGAACGGAAGCCATGAGGCACTCTTAGCATGTGAGCCCGTCAGACCGTCCCTCGACCGTCCAGCGGGCGGAGCCGACCCTGCGCGAGGTCCTGGGTGGCCGCCGCGGTGCGGTGGATGCCACCGCACCGGTGGTCGCGTTCGTGACCGGTTGGCTGGCCGCCGGCTGGCTCGGCGGATCCTCCCAGGTCGTCTGGGGTGGCGCGGCGGCCGTGCTGGTGGCGCTGGTCGTCGCCGTGGCGCGGCTCGCGACGGGCAACCGGCCCCGGAGCGTGCTGGTCGGGCTGCTCGGCGTGGTGGTGGCCGTGCTGGTCGCGCTCTACACCGGCCGGGCCGTCGACTTCTTCCTGATTCAGCTCCTGGCGAACGCGGCGAGCGCGCTGACCTGGGCGGTGTCGATCGTCGTGCGCTGGCCGCTGCTCGGGGTCGTCGTGGGCCTCGTGCTCGGCCAGCGGACGCGCTGGCGGCGGGATCCGGACCTCATGCGCGGCTACCAGCGGGCCAGCTGGTTCTGGGTCGGCCAGTACCTGCTGCGGCTGGCAGTCTTCCTGCCGCTGTACTTCGCGGACGCCGTCGTGGCACTCGGGGTGGCCCGCCTCGCGTTCACCTGGCCGCTCATCATCGCGTGCATCGGGGTGTCCTGGCGGGTGATCCGACGGACCCTGCCCGGTGATCATCCGGGGCTGCGACACCCTCGGGTTCCTGAACCACCACGGATCTCGCGCTAGTATCGGCGGCTCCGCCACGTTCGAGTGACGTTGCTCAACTTGGGTGATCAACAGGCGTCGATCCGGCGCGCGCCCACGTTGACGCGATGAGTACACGCCCCGACGTGATCGTGAACAGGAGCCATGCGCCATCAGGAGTTCCCGCCCCGGCAGCAGTCTCCGCGTCCTGCGCCCCAGCCGGTTCGCCCGCCCGAGTCCGACGCCCCCGAACCGGAGGAGGCTCCGAAGAAGGGCCTCGACCTCTCGATCAACAAGGTGGTCGCGGGGGCCGGCGCCGCAGCCACCTCCGCGTTGTTCGGCTCATTCTTCGGCGTGTCGGGAACGGTGGCGGGAGCGGCGCTCGGCTCGGTCATCATCACCGTCGGCTCGACGATCTACCAGCGTTCGCTGGACCGCACCCGCGACGAGGTCAAGGCACGGATCAAGCTGCCCAGCGGCCGGACCGTCGATGTCAAGCGCGATGCGCCCACGAAGGCAATCGATCTTTCCAAACAGATCACCATCCCGCTGCAGCGCACCGGACCGGGCGGAGTGCTGCGCCCGGTGTCCCAGCACGCGTCGGGGCAACCCACCCAGCACAGCGCACCGCCGACGTCCGCCCGCAGGCTGAATCCGCGCCGGGTCCTGGTGCTGTCCGGTGTCACCGTGGTGATCTTCGTGCTGGGCCTGCTGGTGGTCACCGGCATCGAATGGGCGAAGGGCTCGCCGATCTCCGGGGGTGACGCCGGAACGTCGGTCGGCCGGGTGCTGGACCGCTCGGCGGCCGCGGACACCGACCGCGGCGCGGATCCCGGATCCGATTCCGGGATCACCGGTAGCAGCGAGACGACCGAGGCTCCGGCCTCGAGCGAGCCGCCGACCTCTCCCACCGCCTCCCGGGTGCCGGCACCCTCCCGCGAGCCGGGCGCGACCGGCTCGGAGAACTTCCAGCGCCGCCCCGAGACAACCGGGTCCGAGGCGCCGCAGCCCACCCGCGAGCGTGTGGCCCCGACCGCCGGGGCGTCGGCGCCCTCCGGCGGCTGAGCCGTCTCGCGGCCGTCGCGCGGACGGCTCAGGACCGCAGCCGGTCCGCCAGCGCGGCGGCCGCGGCGCGCGGGTCCTCGGCCTCCGTGATCGCCCGTACCACCACGATCCGGCCGGCCCCCGCGGCCAGCACCTCGTCGAGGCGGTCGCGATCGATGCCCCCGATGGCGAACCACGGCCGGTCGGGCCGGCGGTCGGCGACCGTGCGGATCAGGTCGAGGCCGGGTGCGGCCCGGCCCGGCTTCGTCGGCGTGGGCCAGCACGGCCCGGAGCAGAAGTAGTCGACGTCGGGCTCCCGCGCCGCCGCGGCGGTCTGTTCGCCGCTGTGTGCCGACCGCCCGACCACCACCTCGTCACCCACCACCCGCCGCGCCCAGGCCACCGGAAGGTCTTCCTGACCGAGGTGCAGCACGTCGGCGCCCGCGGCGAGCGCGACGTCCGCGCGGTCGTTGACCGCCAGCAGCGCGCCGTGCCGCGCGCACGCCTCCGCCAGCACCTCCAGCGCCGCGAGCTCCGCGCGCGCCTCGAGCGGGCCGTCCGGGCCCTTGTCGCGCAGTTGCAGGATGTCCACCCCGCCCGCCAGGGCCTCCTCGGCGAACTCGGCGAGATCGCCCTGTCGGCGTCGGGCATCGGTGCACAGGTACAGGCGCGCGTCGGCAAGCCGGGCGCGCCGGGAATCACCGTCCAGTCCGGGCACGCCCCAAGACCTTACGGCGTAGAGTCGATCGGAGGTGACGCACGGGAGCCCGCTGTGGGCTGAGAGGGGACGGGGAGCCGTCCCGACCGTCGAACCTGATCCGGGTCATGCCGGCGCAGGGAGCGGATGGTGACGATGAGTAGTGAACGGTTGGCCGTCATCGGTGGCGGCGTGATCGGGCTGAGCTGCGCCTGGCGGGCCGCGGCCGACGGCTGGACGGTCACGGTGGTCGATCCGGCGCCGAGGTCGGGCGCATCCTGGGTCGCGGGCGGCATGCTGGCCCCGGTGACCGAGGCCTGGCCCGGCGAGGAGGATCTGCTCGCCCTCGGTGTCGAGTCGGTGGCGCGCTGGCCCGCGTTCGCGGCCGCGGTCGCCGAGGCCGCGGGGCAGCCGGTCGGGCTGCGCGCCGACGGGACGGTCGTCGCGGCGACGGGGAGCGGCGACCGCGACGAGCTCGACGCGCTCGCCGCGCACCTGGCCAGGCTGGAGCGGTCCGTCGAATCGCTCACCGGGCGCGCGCTGCGCAGGCTGGAGCCCGCGATCGGTCCGGATGTGCGGGCGGGGCTTTCGGTGCCCGACGATCTCGCCGTCGACAACCGGATGCTGCTGGCCGCGCTGGTCACGGCCGCGGAGAAGACCGGGATCGAGTTCGACGCGCGCTCGGCCGACGGGGTCGCGACGGAGGCCGGGCGGGTCACCGGGGTGCGCTGCGCCGAGGGCCCCGACATCGCCGCCGACGTGGTGCTGGTCTGCGCGGGCGCCCACTCCGCCGCCCTGCATCCCGCTCTGACCGGCCTGGTCCGGCCGGTCAAGGGGGAGATCCTGCGGCTGGCCCGGCGGCCAGGGGCGTTCCCGGCGCCGCGACGCACGGTGCGTGCGCTGGTCGACGGCAGACCGATGTACGCGGTCCCGCGCGACGGTGACGGGCTCGTCGTCGGCGCGACCCAGGCCGAGCAGGGCTTCGATACAACGGTGACCGTCGGCGGGGTCCGCGACCTGTTGCGCGACGCCGAGCGGGTGCTGCCGGGGGTGGCTGAATACGCCCTGCTCGAGGTGGCCGCGGGGCTGCGTCCCGGCAGCCCGGACAACCTGCCGGTGATCGGGGCCCTCGGTCCGGACGGCTTGCTCGTGGCCACCGGGCATCACCGCAACGGCATCCTGCTGAGCCCGATCACGGCGGATGCGGTGGCGGCGTTGCTGCGTGACGAGCCGGTCCCGGAACCGGTCCGGGCCGCCGACCCAGCCCGTTTCACCCACGGAGAGGAGAGTCCGGGTGCACGTGTGGATCAACGGTGAGCGTCATGAGCTGGCCGTCGGCGCGAGCGTGCTCGACGCGCTCGATGCGCTAGGCGCACCGCGCACAGGGGTGGCCGTCGCGGTGGACGGCGAGGTGATACCGCGGGCCGACTGGGCGTCCGCGCGGCTGGCCGCCGCGGCGCGTATCGAGGTGCTGACGGCGGTGCAGGGAGGATGACGATGCCGACCGACGATCCACTGGTCCTGGGCGGACACAAGATCGCCTCACGGTTGATCATGGGCACCGGGGGTGCGGGGAACCTGGAGATCCTCGAGCGCGCCCTGCTGGCGTCGGGGACCGCGCTGACCACCGTTGCGATGCGCCGCATCGATGCGGCGAGCGGGACCGGAGTGCTCGACCTGCTGCGCAGGCTCGGCATCGAGGTGCTGCCCAACACCGCAGGCTGCCGGACCGCCGCCGAGGCCGTGTTCACCGCCCGGCTCGCCCGCGAGGCGCTGGAGACGGATCTGGTCAAGCTCGAGGTCATCGCGGACGAGCGCACCCTGCTGCCGGACCCGATCGAGCTCCTCGACGCCGCCGAGCAGCTCGTCGACGACGGGTTCACCGTGCTGCCCTATACCAACGACGACCCGGTGCTGGCGCGCAAACTAGAAGGCGCCGGATGTGCGGCGGTGATGCCGCTGGGCTCGCCGATCGGAACCGGGCTGGGCATCCGCAATCCGCACAACATCGCCATGATCGTCGAACAGACCCGGGTGCCGGTGGTCCTCGATGCGGGTATCGGCACGGCCTCCGAGGCCGCCCAGGCGATGGAGCTGGGCTGCGACGCCGTGCTGCTCGCCACCGCGGTCACCAGGGCGGGGGACCCGGAACGGATGGCCCACGCCATGCGCCTGGCGGTCGAGGCGGGGCGCGCGGCGCACGGGGCAGGCCGGATCCCGCGGCGGTACTGGGCCACGGCGTCCTCCCCGGACCCGGATCCCGGCCCCTGACGGCCTACGCCCCGGGCTCCAACGGCTGGGCCCCGAACGACATTGTGGCTCCATAACGCGCAGGGTGCCGAGCCCCGGACCGCGTCATGGCTCCATAACGTGCTGGGAGGCGGGCTGAGAGGGCGGGCTCAGCGGCTGTCGGGGTCCGGCTGCTCGGCGCCCAGCCGCTCCAGCCCGTCGGCGAGATCGGCGATCTCGGCCGTCGACCAGTGCGCCAGCTTCTCCCGCCAGCTGCGTCGCCGGCACTCGCTGACCTCGGCGAACCGCTCCCGGCCCGCCGGGCTCAGCTCCAACAGGAACGCGCGGCCGTCCGCCGGATCGGGCCTGCGCTCGACGAGGCCGAGCCGCAGCAGGGCCCAGACCTGGCGGCTCATCGTCGACTTGTCGAGGCCGAGCTCCTCGGCGAGCTCGACCATCCGCAACGGTCCGGACTGCGCGATCACCAGCAGGACGGCGTAGACGCCGGCGTCGATCTCGGGGTGGATCCGGCCCGCGGCCTCGCGCATCATCCGGCGCGCTCGGCGCAGCAGGAGGCTCAGCTGCTGGGCAAGTCGTTCCACCTGCGCGTCGTGGTCGGACGTGCCGGGATCGGGCGGCGTCGTATCCGCGGTCTGCCGGACCGGATCCATGCCGCCGACCATAATCCAGTCGCCCGTCCAGGGCTCCAGGTGAGCGGCGCAAGCGTCATTGATCGACGCTTGCGCCGCTCACCTGGCGGGGGTCAGCTGGTCGGAACGTTGCCGCGCAGGGCAGCCAGCTCGGCCCGCAGCTCGCGCAGCTCGGCGAGGATCTCCCGGTTGGCGATCTGCTCCTCGGCGGCGTGCTCGGCCTCCTCGGCCCTGGCCTCGGCCATGATCTGACTCTCCATCGCGCTGACGACGACCGCGATGAACAGGTTCAACACCATGAACGAGGAGATCAGGATGTAGACCACGAAGAAGATCCAGGCGAGCGGGACGACCTCCATCACCTCGCGCGCGATATCCGGCCAGCTCTCGCCGGTCATCGTCTGGAACAGCGTGAACAGGGTGGAACCGAGGTCGCCGAAATGCGTCGGTGACACCGTCCCGAACAGCGAGGTCCCCATCACCCCCGCCACGTAGAGGACCAGCGCGAGCAGGGCGGTGATCGACAGCATCCCCGGCACTGCGGCGAACAACCCGCCGATCACCCGGCGCATGCTCGGTACGGCCGAGACCAATCGCAGGGCGCGCAACACCCGCAGGGAGCGCAGCACCGCGAACGGGCCCGACGCCGGGACCAGCGCGATGGCGACGACGACGAAGTCGAACACGTTCCACGGATCGCGGCAGAACCGGCGCCCGTAGGCCGCAAGTCGCAGGCCGATGTCGAGGATGAAGATCGCCAGCGTCGCGTGGTCCACGAACCGCAGCAACCCGCCGGCCGCAGCGGCGATGGTCCCGGAGGTCTCCAGCCCCAGGGTGATCGCGTTGAGCACGATCACGGCGATCACCGCGGGCTGGAACGCCGGGTGCTCGACGATCGACAGGGCCGCCCGACGTGTCCGTTCCATCACCGCGACGACACTACTGATGCCGATTGTCGCTTTCGGGTCGGCTGGGCGGGCGGCACCGGCTAGAGCAGCCCCGGTTTCGTCGCGGCGTAGACGGCCTCGGCGCGCCGGGAGCCCATCATCCTGCGCATCAGGTTCCCGACATGGAACTTCACCGTCGTCCGTTCTGGGACGCCGCCCGAAAACGACCGCACCATCGCCGAGGCGCTGCGGGCGTCGAGGCGGTGCGGCGTTGAGCCACTCCGGCATCGTGAGCAGCAGTCGCGGGTCGATGACCGACACATCCGGGACGAGGACCCGGCCCATGATCGTGATCTTGGTGAGCCGCACGGTGTCGGTGACGATGCAGAACTGCGAGACGTCAGCCCCGGTACCCGACGTCGAGGGCATCATGACCATCGGCGGGTCCGGGCCGGCCATCTTGTCGATGCCCTCGTAGTCATGGATCCGCCCGCCGTCGGCCGCGAGCAGCGCCGCGCCCTTGGCCGCGTCGATCACCGATCCGCCGCCGATGCCCAGCGCGACATCGCAGCCTTCGGCGGCGTAGCGCTGGTAGCCGTCCTCGATCTCGTGGTCCTTGGGATTGGGGTGACGTCGAGCCACAACTGCGGCATCAGCCCGGCCTGGCGGACGTGCCGCAGCAGTTCCGCGGGCCAGCCGGCCTCGAACAACCCGGGGTCGGTGACGATGAACGGCCGCCGCAGGTGGTAGAGCCTGGGCCGCGCTCGGGGAAGCGGACCGTGCGTGACGAAGAGATCACAAGAGGAGATGTGACGCGGATAGGTTCCCGCACGCGCCCACGGCACCCGACGCCCGTTCACCGGCTGGCCCGTCCCCGCACCGAACAGTGCTCGGGTGACGACATGCTGGCCTCCTCGACGGTGCGGGGCGAACCCCAGCCGCCGACCGGTTGCGGCGGACCCGCCCTCCGAAGGGACGGATCCGCCTGTCCTTTCGGAGGGTCAGCTCGCGTGGATCGGTCCGTCGCGTTCGGCCAGCCGGACTCCCTCGCCACCCCAGTGCAGGGCGATCATCTCGGCGGCGATCGAGACCGCGGTCTCCTCGGGGGTGCGGGCACCGAGGTCGAGCCCGATCGGGCTGGACATTCGGGCCAGCTCCGCCTCGGTCAGCCCGGCCTCGCGCAGCCGGGCGAGACGGTCCTCGTGGGTGCGCCGCGAGCCCATCGCCCCGATGTAGCCGACCTCGGGCAGCCGCAGCGCGATCTCCAGCACCGGCACGTCGAACTTCGGGTCGTGGGTCAGCACGGTGATCACCGTCCGCCGGTCGATCCGCCCCGCCTCGGCCTCGGCCTGCAGGTAGCGGTGCGGCCATTCGACGACGACCTCGTTCGCGCTGGGGAAGCGGCTGGCCGTGGCGAACACCGGACGGGCGTCGCACACCGTGACCCGATAACCGAGGAAGGTGCCCATCTTGGCCACCGCGGCGGCGAAGTCGATCGCACCGAACACGATCATGCGGGGCGGCGGGGCGAACGACTCGACGAACACGTCGAGGCCCTCGCCGCGGCGCTGGCCCTCGACGCCGTAGTGCAGCATCGCGTTGCGGCCCGCGTCGAGCAGCCCACGGGTGTCGTCGCGGATGGCGTCGTCGAGCCGGGCCGAACCGGTCCCTCCGGCAACCCGGTCCGGCCAGACGATCAACCGCGTGCCCAGCCGCTCCGCCGGACCGGCCACCACGGTGGCGACCGCCACCGGCGACTCCTGGCGGACGGCCTCGGTGACCTGGTCGAGCTGGGCGAAGGTGGTGGGGGAGACCTTCTCCACGAAGATGTCGAGAATGCCGCCGCAGGTCAGCCCGACGGCGAACGCGTCGTCGTCGGACACGCCGTAGCGCTGCAGCACCGGACGGCCGTCGGTGAGTACCTGCCCGCCGAGTTCGTAGACCGCGCCCTCGACGCAGCCGCCCGACACGCTCCCGACCGCTTCCCCGCCCGGCCCGACGAGCATCGAGGCGCCGGGCTGGCGCGGAGCGGAGCGGAACGTGTTGACCACCGTCGCCAGCGCCGCCGGCTCGCCGTTCTTCCACCAGCCCTCGAGCTGGTCCATCACGTCACGCATCGCGCACCACCTTGAGCAGCTTTTCCAGCGTGGCCAAACTGTGCCCGGCCAACAATTGGTCCAAGTACGGCAATACCGCAACTATTCCGCCCTGTACCGGGGCGTAGCCCTCCTTCCCGGCGTGCGGGTTGACCCAGATCAGCCGGTACGCCAACCGGCGCAGCCGCTGCATCTGCTGGCCGAGGAGATCGGGTTCGCCGCGCTCCCAGCCGTCGGAGAAGATGACCACGACGGCCCGGCGGGCCGCCCCGCGCTGCCCCCAGCGGTCCAGGAACGCGCGCAGCGCCTCACCCAGACGGGTGCCGCCCGACCAGTCAGGTATTGCCCGGCCCGCGGCGCGCAGCGCCCGCTCGGGATCGCGCAGACGCAGCTCGCGGGTCACCCGGGTCAGCCGGGTGCCGAGGGTGAACGCCTCGACCGCACCGGGCGACCGCCGGACGACGACGTGAGCGAACCGCAGCAACGCGTCCGCATACGGCTCCATCGACCCGGACACATCGATGAGCAGCACCAGTCTACGCGGCCGTCGCGAACGGTCCCGGCGGCGCAGCTCGCGCAGCTCGCCCTGGTTGCGCAGCGCGGCGCGCAGGGTACGGCCGGGATCGGCCTCGCCGTGCCGGCGCGGCCGTCTCCGTCGCGAGGTCCTCGTGGGCGGCTCGGGTCGCAGCAACGCCAGCAGCCTGCGCAGATGCTCCCGCTCGGCCGGGGACAGCTCGCCGAGATCGCGGTGGCGCAGCACCTCGGTGCCGCTGGCCGTGGCCCGGATCTCGGGACCGTGCTCGGTCTGCTCGTCGCCGCCCTCGCGGCCGTTGGTGGGCATCAGCGACGCGAGCTTGGGCGGCGGTGGCGGGCGCTCGTTCCGGACCGGCGTCCGGTTGCGGCCGGGCGGGGTGAACCAGGCGTCGAACGCCGCGTCGTAGCGCGGGATGTCGTCCGGGTCCGAACACAGCGTCAGCCGGCCCGCCCAGTACGTCTGCTGTCTGCTGGTGACATCGAGACAGTCCAGCGCGGACAGGAACGCCGAGACCCGGTCGGTCGTGATCGGCAGCCCGGCGTGCCGGAGCACAGCGGCGAACCCGACCAGGCCGGGGATCGGGTCCTGGCCGGGGGTATCGCCTGCGACGCCGGTGACCGGGACGGTGGGTGCCACGCCGGCCTGCTCAGGACGCCAGCAGCGCGTCGAGCTGGTTGCGCACCCGGTCGGCGTCCTCGCGGTACTTCAGCACCGCGCCCAGCGTGGCGGCGGCGGCGTCGACATCCAGCGTGCGCGCGCCGACCAGCTGCAGCGCCCGCGCCCAGTCCAGCGACTCGGCCACCCCGGGTGGTTTGAGCAGCTCGGCCTGGCGCAGGTTGCGCACGGTCCCCGCGACCTGCGCGGCCAGCCGATCGGGCAGCCCGGGCAACCGGCTGTGCAGGATCTCGATCTCGCGCGCCACGTCCGGATGGTCCAACCACAGGTACAGGCAGCGGCGCTTGAGCGCGTCGTGCACCTCGCGGGTCCGGTTCGAGGTGAGCACGACCACCGGCGGCGTCGCCGCGCGGACCTCCCCGAGCTCCGGGATCGTCACCGCGTGCTCGGTGAGCACCTCCAGCAGGAACGCCTCGAACTCGTCGTCGGCGCGGTCGACCTCATCGACCAGCAGCACGCTGGGCGAGTTCTGCAGCGCCCGCAGGATCGGCCGGGCCAGCAGGAACCGCTCGGAGTACAGCGAGGCCTCCACGGTGTCCGCGTTCAGCCGCTCGCCGCCGAGACTCGCGGTGGCCTCCAGCGCCCGCAGATGCAGCAGCTGGCGCGGGAAGTCCCAGTCGTAGAGCGCCTGGGCGGCATCGATGCCGTCGTGGCACTGCAGCCTGATGAGCTCGGCGCCGAGGATCTGCGCCAACGCCTGGGCCAGCGCGGTCTTACCCGTACCCGGCTCGCCCTCGCAGAACAGCGGACGGTTCATCGACATGGCCAGGAACGCCGAGGTGGCCAGGCCCTCGTCGGCGAGGTAGCCGGTGGTGCGCAGGGCCGCGGCCAGGGCCGCGGGCGAGGAGTGAGCCCCGGTGACGGCGCCGTTCATCGGTGCGGTCGCGGGGCCGGTCACGGCTGCGATCCGGCAGCTGGGCGGATGAGCCAGGTGCATTCGTTCACCACTCCAGCATGACTCACAGGTTGCTCGTCGGCCAGCCAGGCCGCCTGGTCGGCTGCGCGCTGTGTGAGGATCTGGTCACTTACCGTGTATCAATTCGATGTGACTCGGTCGACAACATTTCCGCTTCGGCTTTAAAATTTCCGGCGAGATCAAATCGTGATAATGAAGCTCTGACCTGGGGCGATATGGGTGTCGGCAAGTGTTCCGCGGATGTTACAGTGATGATCGTCACCCGCACATAGTTTGGCCTATTGCGGCCGGGTAAACGTAGCGTCCCTGCTCGGTCGTTCCAGACGGAGCGGTCGAAATACATCCGGAACCGTCGCGCCGGGGCCCCTGTCCTACGGTTACCGGTCCGTCGAGACAAAAGACGGGACAGGGGCGAGGAAGCAATTTTCGAGATGCAAGTAATTGTGTCCGAAGCTTCGGGTCGGCCTCGACCGATCACCGGGTGCTCCCCACCCGGTCCTCTCCCGGCGCGGTAGGAGATCACACGACATGGCGCTCCTCTCGAAGCGAAATCTCGTGCGTCTGGCCGTGGCCGGGGCTGTCGCGGTCGGCGCTCCCGTTGCCGTGGCCGGCACCGCCAACGCCGCCCCGGCGAACGCCTGGGACCAGCTCGCCCAGTGCGAGAGCGGTGGCAAGTGGAACACCAACACCGGCAACGGCTACGCCGGTGGCCTGCAGTTCTCGCCCAGCACCTGGCGGGCCTACGGCGGAACCGGCTCCCCGCAGAACGCCTCTCGCGACCAGCAGATCGCCGTTGCGGAGCGCGTTCTGGCCGGTCAGGGCTGGGGCGCATGGCCAGCCTGCTCCAAGAAGCTGGGCCTGAGCGGGACCCCGGCCAAGCAGAAGGCCGTGGCCCAGCCTGCCAAACAGTCTGCCGCCAAGCCGGTCGCGAAGAAGCAAGCCGCGACGAAGCAGGTCACCAAGAAGCCGGTCACCAAGAAGCAGGCCCAGACCCGGGCCGCCGGAGGCTCGACGCACACGGTCGCGGCGGGGGACACTCTGTCGAAGATCGCCGCCGCGAACGGCACCACCTGGCAGGCGCTCTACGCCAAGAACCACGGCGCGCTGAGCAACCCGAACATGATCCTGGTCGGCCAGGTCCTGCAGGTCGGCTGAGCCGGGCCCGATCGTGCTGGGCGGGGCAGTGCCGCTCCCGCGCACGACACCGCTCGCGGGCGATCAGGTCGAGTTGACCCACTCGTCCGAGCCATCGGTGAAGACCTGGTGCTTCCAGACCGGCAGCCGACGCTTCACCTCTTCCACCAGCTCCGCGCACACCTCGAACGCCTCCTTGCGATGATCAGCGGCGACGGCGCAGGCCAGCGCCACATCGCCGATCTCGAGGCGGCCGACGCGATGGCTCACCGCGAGGGCCCGCACGCCGTGTGCCCGGCCGGCAACGTCGCCGGCCACCTCGGCGACGACCTTCTGCGCCGTCGGGTGGGCGCTGTACTCCAGGTGACGCACGGAGCGTCCGCCATCGTGGTTGCGGACCACCCCGGCGAAGGAGACGACGGCGCCCGCCGCCGAGTCGCCGACCAGCCGGGCGTGCTCCTCGACGTCGAGGGGCTGCTCGCCGACGGCCGCGCGCAGCACCGCGATCCCGGCCCGGGTATCGCTCGGGCTCATGTGTGATCCCCTCCTCGGAGTTGGTCCACGGCGTGGTCGAGGACGTCCGCGAGTACGCCGAGGCCGTCGCGAACGCCGCCGGTCGAGCCCGGCAGGTTCACCACCAGTGTGCGGCCGACGACGCCGGCGACACCACGCGACAGTACGGCCGTCGGAACCTTCGGCGCCCCGACCATGCGGATCGCATCTGCCAGCCCCGGCACCTCGTAGTCCAGCAGAGCGCGGGTGACCTCCGGGGTGGAGTCGGTGGGCGAGATGCCGGTGCCACCGGTCGTGATCACGACGTCGACGCCGGTGGAGACCGCGGCCCGCAATGCATTGGCGACGGGTTCGCCGTCGGGTGTCACGGTAGCCTCGGGGCAGTCGTACCCGCGCTCGCGCAGCCACTCCACGATGATCGGCCCGCCGCGATCGGGGTACACACCGGCCGCGGCCCGGTTCGACGCGGTCACCACGTGGGCCCGGCGGACGGTCCCGGACGTCTCGGTCACGAACGCTCCTCGGGACGGGTCCAGCTGCCGGTCTTGCCGCCTTCCTTGCGTTCGACCCGCACCTGGTCCAGCACGGCCGCCGGGTCGACGGCCTTGACCATGTCGTGCAGGGCGAGACCGGCCACTGCGACGGCGGTGAGCGCCTCCATCTCCACCCCGGTCCGGTCGGTCGTGCGCACGGTCGCGCGGATATGCACCTCGGCGTCGCCGGGCTCGAGGTCGAGCACCACGCCGCTGAGCGCGATCGGATGGCACAGCGGGACGAGGTCGGGGGTTCGTTTGGCGCCCATGATCCCCGCGATACGGGCCGTGGCCAGCGCGTCGCCCTTGGGCAACCCGTCGCGCCGCAACAGGTCGACGACCTCGGCCGTCGTTCGCAGGACGCCGGTGGCCACCGCGGTGCGCGCGGTGGGCTCCTTGCCGGAGACGTCCACCATCCGGGCGGCTCCGGTGCTGTCGACGTGGGTCAGCTCCACGGCAAGACTCTACGTCGTGACGTCGGCCGCGGCGGAATGCGGTGCGACTCACGAAAGTGGGACATAGCCCTGTGATTCACATCACATCAACACAACCGGGGCGTTCCGAATCCATGCCGTTTTCTTCTTGTTATATGACAGGCTGACCTGGGAAAACGCCGAACATCCCGCATCCTTTCTTCGAGGACTACATCGTTGTCCTTCGCGAACGAGGGGTTTCCTCGGCACGGGCGCGCCCGTACCGTCCTCGGCGGCTCGATCCACCCCCGATGCGGACGGGCCCCGGCACCGCAGCGCGTCCCTGTCCGGCGGTGACGGTCCCCCGGAATTTGACGTGGGACAGGGACGGACCGAGCGGGCCGGTTGGCTCGCCTGCCTTCTCCCCGGGCAGCGGATCCGACGCGCAGCGGCGGAGAATTGCCATGCCTCGCTACCGCGGTCAGCACCGAAAGCCGACTACCGCCGGTCGCGCCATTGCCCGCACCGCTTTGGCTGGTGCTGTTGCGGGCGCTCCCCTCGTCGTCGCCGTCCCGGCCGCGCACGCCGCGACGGACACGACATGGGACCGCGTCGCACAGTGCGAGAGCGGCGGAAACTGGTCCATCAACACCGGGAATGGCTACTCCGGCGGGCTGCAGTTCGCAGGGCAGACCTGGCGGGGCTTCGGGGGCGGTGAGTTCGCTCCGGCGGCCCACCAGGCCACCAGGGCCGAGCAGATCGTCGTCGCCGAGCGGGTGCTGGCGAAGCAGGGCTGGGGCGCCTGGCCGGTCTGCTCGCGCAAGGCCGGCGCCGTCGGCCAGCCCGCCACCCTGCGCAACGCTCCGGCCGCCCCGGCCGCCCCGCAGATCCGGCTGAGCAAGCCAGCCGCCCCCGCCGGCGGCGGCAACTATGTGGTCAAGGCCGGCGACACGCTGAGCCGCATCGCCGCCGCGCACGATGTCGCGGGTGGCTGGCAGGCGCTGCTGGCCAAGAACCCTGTACTGGCCGGCAACCCGAACCTGATCTTCCCGGGTCAGCAGCTGGCGCTCTGAACCAACCGCTCCGAACCAACGTTATGGAGCCATAACGCGCAGGACGCCCCTCCTCGACCGCGTTATGGCTCCATAACGCGCTGAGGGTTCAGTGGCGGCGCAGCCGCGCCAGCTGCTCGGGCGTATCGACGTCGTCGGGATCGGCGAGATCGCCGCACTCGACGAGCCGCAGATCCGGATGACCGGCGAGATACCCGCGGGCCCCCGCGTCCCCGACGGCGGCCGCGCGCGCTGCCGCCCAGTGTCGCCGTCCGATCAGGACGGGATGCCCCGGGCGCCCCTCATAGGCGGCCCGCAGCAGGGCCTCCGGCCCGGTATCGGCCTCGGCCAGCCGGGCGGTGGCGCCGGGGGTGACGCGGGGCAGATCCACCAGATGCACGAGGGCCGCGACGGGGACGGGGTCCAGCGCCGCGAGGGCGTCCAGCCCGGCGCGCAGCGAGGCGCCCATGCCCTCGGCCCAGTCGCGGGCCTCCACGGCGAGTACGCCGGGCGGCAACAGGGCGCGCACCTCATCCGCGGCCGCACCCAGCACGACCACGAGCGGGGTGGCGCCGCCGTCGCCGAGCACCCGAAGGGCCCGGCGAACGAGCGGCTCTCCCTCGAACTCGATCAGTGCCTTGGGCCCGCCCATCCGGCGGCCGGCTCCGGCCGCCAGCAGCAGACCCGCGGGCACGACTACCTGTTGATCTCGGTGACGGGGTGCTCGTAGGGCACGTTCTCCAGCGGGAACTCCACGTCGCCGAACGGAGAGAGCGGTCCCTGCAATGGCGCGGCGAGCTCAGAGACGGGGTGCTCGCCGTCGGGCAGCTCCGGCCAGGACGGGTCGATCCGGCCCGGGCGGTCGGGCTTCGCCACAATGTCCTCCTACCAGACTCGAACCCGGGAGAGTTCCGGGTGATCGTTGTGTCCAGTATCCCTCATCTGGATTGCGCGGCGACGCGGGGACGGGGGCCGCTAACGTGGGTCCGATGCCCCTCCCGTTGGTCGACTGGCTACGCGCGCAGGACGACGAGACGCTCGCCGCGCTGCTGCGGTTGCGCCCGGACCTGGCCGTACCGGTGCCCGCCGACATCTCCGTGCTGGCGACCAGGGCCGGGATCAGGGCGTCGGTGCACCGCGTCTGCGCCGACCTCGACACCGCGACGCTCGTCGTCCTCGAGGCGCTCGCGGTGGCCGGCGCCGATACCGCGCCCGCACCCCGCGATGAGGTCGGCAGGCTGCTCGGCCCCGACGTACCCGCTGCGGTGCTCGACGGTGCGCTGGCGGCGCTGCGCGAACGGGCCCTGATCTGGGACACCGAGGGCGGCAACGCGCTCGTTCCGGCCGCTCGCGACGTGCTGCCCAGCTATCCCGGGGGTCTCGGCCGCTCCGCACCGGATCTGCTCGACCCCGCCACGCTGGTCGAGCTGCTCGGTGGGCTGGCCCCCGATGAGCGGCGGGTCCTCGACGCGCTGGCGGCAGGCCCGCCGATCGGGCGCAGCCGCGGCAGCTGCGACCCGGCAGGCCCGGTGGGCCGGCTCCTCGCCCGCGGGCTGCTGCTGCGCGTCGACGCCGATACGGTCGAGCTGCCCCGCGAGGTCGGCCTCGCGCTGCGGGGCGACCGCCCGATGGGCCGCATCGAGTACACCCCGCCGGTACCCGCCACTGTCGAGCGCGGCGCCGACGTCGTCGACGGCACCGCCGCCGGCGCCGCGCTGGACGTGCTGCGCCGGGTGGACCTGCTCCTCGCGGCCTGGAGCCGGCTCCCGCCGCCGGTGCTGCGTTCCGGCGGGCTCGGCGTGCGCGAACTGCGCCGCGCGGCCAAGGAGATGGATGTCGACGAGCCGACCGCGGCGTTGCTGGCCGAGCTGCTGGTGGCCGCGGATCTGGTCGGGGACGGCGACGGCGCCGCTCCGGAGTGGATGCCGACCACCGCGTCCGACATCTGGGCCGCGGGCGGGCCGGAGCAGCGCTGGTCGCTGTTGGCCCGGACCTGGCTGGAGCTGCCCCGGCTACCCGGTCTGGTCGGGCGCCGCGACGAGGCGGACCGGCCCATCCCGGCGCTGTCCGAGGCGGTGCGCCGCCCGCGCGCCGGGAAGGACCGTCGCCGGGTGCTGATGGGTCTGGCCGAGCTGCCCGCAGGCACCGCCGTCCGCAGCCCCGGCGAGCTGGGCGGCATGCTGGCCTGGCGGGCTCCCCGCCGCGGTGGGCGGCTGCGCGACGAGATCGTCGCCTGGACGCTCGCCGAAGCCACCGTGCTGGGCGTCGTCGCGCTCGACGCGTTGTCCGGACCCGGCAGGGCGCTGCTCGTCGAGGGGGTCGATCCGGCCGCCGCCCTCCGCTCCGTCCTGCCCGAACCGGTCGACCACGTGGTCCTCCAGGCCGATCTCACCGCGATCGCGCCCGGCCCGCTCCTGCCCGAGCTCGCCCACGAGCTGAAGCTGATGGCGGATGTCGAATCGGCAGGTGGGGCGACGGTCTACCGGTTCAGCGAGGCGAGCGTGCGGCGCGCACTCGACGCCGGACGCTCCGCGGACGATCTGCGCGACATGCTCGCCACCCGCTCGGCCACCCCGATGCCGCACGCGCTGAGCTACCTCATCGACGACGCCGCTCGCCGGCACGGGCGGCTGCGCGGCGGGGTCGCGTCGTCGTTCCTGCGTTCCGACGACGAGGTGTTGCTCTCGGAGGTACTGGCCCACTCCGGCACCAGGGACCTGGAGCTGCGCAGGCTGGCCCCGACCGTCGCGATCAGCCCGCTGCCGCTGACGGAGGTCCTCGACGGGCTGCGCGCGGCCGGATTCAGCCCGGCTGCGGAGGACGTCGGCGGCGGGGTGCTGGACCTGCGCGAGCGCGGACGCCGGATCGAGGCGCGCCGCCGTCCCGGGACCAGGGCCGCGGCCGCCCCGGCCGAACCGGACGGTTCTCGGCTGCAGTCCATCGTGGCCAGGATGCGGGCCGGCGACGCCATGGCCGGGATGCGCCGTAGCGTCGTGGCCTCGCCGGCCCCGAACAATGGCGCGGATGCCGCCCCGGCCCTGTTGCAGGACGCCGTGCGGTCCCGGTGCACGGTCTGGGTCGGCTTCGTCGACAGCCACGGCGTGGCCGGGGAGCGGGTGCTGAAGCCGACCGGTGTCGGCGGCGGGATGGTCGAGGGCCGCGACGTCGTGGACGGCGCGATGTACCGGTTGCCGCTGCACCGGATCACCTCGATCGCCGTCCTCGACTGATCGAGGCGCGCGGGCGGACTCAGCGAGCGCCCGCGGCCATCCGGTGCTGCATCGCGTGTTGGACGAGCGTGATCAAGGTCTGCTTGGTCGACTCCCGGTCCCGCGCGTCGCAGGGAACGATGGGCGTCGACGGGTCGATCGACATCGCTTCCCGGACGTCGGGGATGTGGTGCTGGAGCAGCCCGTCGAAGGCATTGAGGCCGACGATATAGGGCAGCCCGCGGTCCTCGAAGAAGTCGATGGCGGCGAAGCAGTCGGCCAGCCTGCGGCTGTCGACGAGGACGACCGCCCCGATCGCGCCGCGCACCAGGTCGTCCCACATGAACCAGAAACGGTGCTGGCCCGGCGTGCCGAACAAGTAGAGGACCAGGTCGGAGTCGAGGGAGACTCTGCCGAAGTCCATGGCCACCGTCGTGGTGGTCTTGTTCGGGGTGGCCGTGAGATCGTCGTGCGGCGCGCTGGCCTCGGTCATCACCGCCTCGGTGGTCAGCGGGACGATCTCCGACACGGAGCCGACGAACGTCGTCTTGCCCACGCCGAAACCACCGGCCACAACGATCTTGGCCGAGATCGTCGCCGTATTGGCGATCGCCTCCGGCCTAGAGCCGACGGAGTCCACTCAACACCCTTTCCATGAGGGCGAGGTCCGGCGCGCTGCCGGCGCTGCTCGCGGTCTGGTGCACGATGACGACGCCGAGGCCGGCCATATCGCCCAGCAGCACCCGCGCCACCCCAAGCGGGAGGGAGAGTAGCGCAGCGACCTCCGCGACGGATCGCGGCTCCGCACACAGCTCGGCGACGGACCGGTGTTCCATCTGGAGCAACCCGAACTGGCTACGACCCATCGGACTGGTGGACACCAGTGTCTCGATCGCCAGGTCGAAACCCGACTTCGTGCGGCCCCTGGTCCACGCGTAGGGCCGCACCGCCGACGCGATCGAGGTGGTCTCCTCCAGGCCGTGGGCCGGCGGGTAGATGTCGATGGGGCCCGTCACCGGTAGATCGCCGGGCGGGACGGGCGGCGCAGTGTGGTCCATGGCCATGGGCTCGACCTGGTCGGCTTCCTCGCGGCGGCGCCGTCCCCAGAGCCTGCGCCGATCCGTCGGACCCTGGTCGCGGATGCCCAGCGCCTCGGCGAGGGTGGGCTGCGGAGGCCGACGGCGTTCGTCGTCGGAACCGGTGGTCATCGAACCTCACCTACCCTTTGCCAGAGATGCACAGCTGATGGACGGACCGACGGCTCAGCTGCCGATGGACCCCTGCAGCTCGGCACGCAGCTCGGGGGTCAGCAGCTGCCCGACGCGATCGACCAGCAGTGTCATCTCGTAACCGATCAGGCCGATGTCGCAGGTCGGCGACGCCAGCACCGACAGGCAGGACCCGTCGCTGATCGACATGAGCAGGACGATCCCGCGCTCCATCTCGACGACGGTCTGCACGACGCCGCCGGCGTCGAAACAACGCGCGGCGCCCTGAGTGAGGCTGACCAGGCCGGACGAGACCGCCGCGAGCTGGTCAGCCCGGTCACGCGGAAGCCGGTCGGAGGCGGTCAACAACAGCCCGTCCGCCGACACCACGATCGCGTGCGCGACACCGGGCACGCGTTCGGCGAAGTTCGTGACCAGCCATCCGAACCGGCTCAGCTGCGTATGTGGTGCTGTCACTGGCTCTCCTTGCCGACGCTCGCCGAGCCGGTGCCCGACGGCGCTGTGCTGACCGATGACCGCATCAACTCGGCCATCAGTTCTCCTCGTCCTGTTCACTGCCCGCCGGGGCGGGTTGTGTCTCATTGGTGCCCGGCCGACCTGGCTCGCCGGACTCCCCCTGCCTGCGGAGCATGACCTCGCGCCCCTGCCGGACACCCTGCTGGTAGCTCGCCAACCTGCCACGCACCGCCTCGGCGGTGCGGGTCGGCGACGAGGAGGCCGCCAGCACCGCGGATCCTGCTGCACTGCCGGGGACCAACCGCGCGCGGGGCCGTCGCTTGGGTAGCCCGGCGGCGGTCAACTCGTTGCGGCCGACGGCCGGAGTCGCGGTGTCCTCGGCGGCGCGCCAGCCGTCGTCGGCGGCGGTCACGAAGCTCGCACCGGGACCGGGCGCCGGTGCCTGCGGACCTGCCGCGCCCGCCGGCGGTGCGGGGCGGGCCGCGGGCGATGCCGGGGGGCTGGTCGGCGCCGGCGGCGGGGGAGTGGGGGTGGCGCCGGGCTGGGCGGTCTCCCAGTTCACCGGGAGGGGGCGGTTCGACCGGAACCAGGCGGACGCGATCTCCTCGAAGATCGGGGTCGTATGCCCCATCTCGAACTGCTGCTGGGTCAGCGTCGCCGGGCGCTTCGGGGGCAGTCCACGGCCGGGCTCGGCAACGGCCGGGACGTTCGGCGCGAACAGGTCGTCATTCGGATCAGCCTGCGGCGCAGCGGCCTGCCCACGGGCCGGAGCCGCCTGCTGCGGCGGTCCCGCCGCGTCGTCGCGCGCGCCGGGAGGCGGGGTGGCCCCACCGGGCGGGTGTGGCGCCGCGGACGGCGGTTCGCCGGCATCGCCCGACGGCCGTTCCGCGGTGGCGCCGGTGGGAACCGAGCGCCGCGGTGTCGTGGGCGGAGCGGGCAGACCCTGCCGGCCGGCGGCTTCCTTCCCGGGGGCGGCATCGTCGCTGTTCGCGGCGGTGCCGCGATCGGCCGCCGCGTCATCGCCTGGTGCAGCGTCCTCGGCCGCGGTGCCCCCGGTGTCCGGGGCTGTTTCGTCGTCGCCGGGCACGCCCTTGGCAGTCGTGTTCTCGGTGTCCCCCGCCTCCGGCTGCTCGTCCGCAGTGGCGTGGGGTTGGGCGCCGTTGCGGCTCTGGTCGGCCGGGCGGCCGTTGGGGTGCAGGGACGTCCCGGGCTGCCGGACGGGCAGCGGCTGGCCGGGTTTGAGCGGGGGCAATGGGGTGAAGCCCGGCCTGTCGGGCGTGCCGCCCGGGCCCCTCGGCCCGTCGTTGCCCGCGACCAGCGAGGACAACGAGTCGGGGCGGGTGTGGCCATTGGTCGGCGGATGCCCGCCCGGCCCGACGGCGAGCCGGGGGCCGGCCTGCGGCCCGGCGGGCTGCGGACCGCGTTGCACGGGGGGCATCGTGCCGACTCCGGTGGGGCGCTCGACATTGGACGCAGTCGGCGGAATGAGGTAGGTGGGGACGGTGACCGTCGCGGTCAGCCCGCCGGGGTTGGTGCCGGCCGCGGTGCCGGCCGCGGCGCCCAGCCGAACGCCGATGCCGTGCCGGGAGGCCAGCCGACCGACCACGAACAGACCCATCCGGCGCGATGCGGAGACATCGACCTCGGACGGCCCGCTGAGCCGCAGGTTCGCGTCGCCGAGTTCGGGACCCGTCATCCCGACGCCGCGGTCGGCGATCTCGATCAGGACCGAGCCGTCGCCGGTCCGGGTGGTGCTCATGACCACCTGGGAGTCCGGCGGGGAGAAGTTGGCGGCATTGTCGAGCAGCTCGGCGAGCAGGTGCACGAGGTCGCTCGCGGCCCGGCCGACGATGGTGATCGTCGGCGGCGGCTGCACGACGATCCGCTGGTACTGCTCGATCTCCGACACCGCGGCGCGCAGGACGTCGATCACCGGAACCGGCGCGACGTTGCGCTTGGACAGGTCAGTACCGGCGAGGACCAGCAGGTTCTCGCTGTTGCGCCGCATCCGGGTGGCCAGGTGGTCGAGCCGGAACAGGTCGGAGAGCTGGTCCGGGTCCTGCTCGTTGCTCTCCAGCTGTTCGATGAGCTGCAACTGGCGCTCGACCAGCGCCTGACTGCGCCGGGAGAGGTTGACGAACATGGCGTTGACGTTGGCCTGCAGCGCCGCCTGATCGGCCGCCAGCCGGACGGCCTGGCCGTGCACCTCGTCGAAGGCGCGAGCCACCTGGCCGACCTCGTCGCGCGAGTCGAGCGGGACCGGATCGACATCGACCGTGGGCGCCTCGCCCGCCCGCATGCTCTCGACGGCCTGCGGCAGCCGCCGTTCGGCCACGTCGAGGGCGGTGTTGCGGAGGACCCGCAGCGAGCGGATCATGTTCCGGGCGATCAGGACCATGATCGCGAAGGCGAGCAGCAGACCCAGCATCAGGATGACCGAGTTGATCCCGGCCTCGTTGCTCGCCGATGTCTGCAGGGAATCGCTGGTCGTGCCGAGCTCCTGGCGCACGCCGCTCTCGGTCTTGTCCACGTCCTGCAGCACCGGGTCGAAGACGGCGCTGACCTCGGACTTCGACGGCACCGGCCGAGGTGCGTCGGCGGGTCCGCTGACGGCCGACCCGACCAGCCGCGCGCGGGCGACGTTCGGCGCGGCCGAACTCAGCGCCGCATAGCTGACCCGCTGCCCCGCATCCAACGCGGCCCGGAAGTTCGCCAGCGCGGCCTCGAGCCGGGCCTCGGCGGCCGCCACCTCGGCGGCGTCGGGCGGCGCGAGGGTTCCCTCGATCGCCGCGGCGGTCAGCACCGCGTGCTGTAGTGACATCTCCTCGCGGGCGGCGTCGAGCCTGCCCAGCGCGATCGCGAGCCCGTTGACCTCGGCGACGTTGATGCCCCGCAACAGCGCGTCGTTGACCTCGCCGAGCCGTCCGAGCAGTTCGGTATACCGCACGGTGACAGCCGACGCCGGAGCATTCGAGTTCGTGACCAGCGTGCGCAACGCGGGCAGTTGGTCCAGGGCCTGGACCAACTGCTGGCGCTGCACGCCGACGAGTGCATCGTCGGTGGGGTCGACCCCGCCGAGGGCGGAGCGGGCCTGCGTACCGGACTGGTCGACCTTGCCGAACTGGTCCTTCAGGGGGGTTGAGTCCACCGGCCTGTCCGCTGCGACGAACGCGCCGGCGTCGAGCCGCTCCTGCTGCAGGTCGGAGAGCAGGGTCGCGACCTGCTTCTGCAGGGTCACGAGCCGGGACATCTGCGCGAGGTCGGCCGCCTTGCCTGCCTGGTCGGCGATCCGCAGCGTCCCCAGGAGCAGCGCGAGCACGGTCGGGACGAGAAGCAGCACGACGAGCTTGACGGTCAGGCTCCAGTGCCGGGGCCGCCAGCGCTCGGCTCGCTCCGGGGTGGATGCGGCTTGCTCGGTCATGGTCACGTCGACATCTCCCAGATGCGGCCAGGCGATCGGAGGGCGCGGGCCCGGAACATCGCCCGTCTGACTGCCGATGGACGGCCCCGGCCGGGCAGCACACGTCCCACGGCCGTGCGGTATGCGACCGTTTCGGGCGTGAGCGGGGCAGGGGAACGGGTGGGGAGCGTCAAGCTGGTGTCCGTGGCGAGTCGGGGGTGGTGGTGCGGCGGGCACCGGACCCGCCCACCTGGTTCAGGTTCCGGCCCTCGACACGCCGGGCCCCGGATCCGGGGCCGCGGGTCTCGCGGGCCGATACCGTTACCGGTTTCGTCTCACAGTTGCAGGGCGGGAGTCTAGCCATTCCCGGAGGGTCCAGGGGACATCGGGCCTCCGTGGCGCGCCGAACGGCCGGATCGGCGGCGACGAGCGCGGTGACGCCCGGCTGTGCTGAACTGACTGTTTTGACACCCGGGCGTGTGACCGGAAATGCTCACTCCCGTCAGTTCCTGCTACTCCAACCAGGTGAGGCTCGATGGTAGAGATGCCGACTCTGCTCGGCCGGCGGAGATTCCTCTCGATGGCCGGAGCGGCCGGCGTCGTGGCGGCGACCGGTGCCTTCGCCGTGGGTTGCGGTACCTCGGCCGGCTCGGGCGGGGATCGGATCAGGATCGGTTACGTGAGCCCGGCGACCGGGCCGCTGGCCCCGTTCGCGGAGGCCGACGAGTTCGTCGTGAACGCGGTTCGCAGCCATTTCACCGAACATCCGATCCAGGTGAACGGCCAGAACTATCCCGTCGAGATCCTCTACCGGGACAGCCAGTCCGATCCCGCCCGCGCCGCGGACGTCGCCGCGGACCTGATCCGCAACGACGGTGTCCACCTGATGTTGGTCTCCTCGACGCCGGAGACGTCGAACCCGGTCAGCGACCAGTGCGAGGCGGGCCAGGTTCCCTGCATCGCGACCATCACGCCGTGGCAGCCGTGGTTCTTCGGCCGCGGGGGGCAGCTCGGCAAGAAGTTCGAGTGGACCTACCTGTTCTTCTTCGGGCTCGAGGACTTCGAGGCCGTCTACGCCGATATGTGGGACTCGATGCCCACGAACAAGATCGCGGGAGGGCTGTGGCCCGCCGACTCGGACGGGCTCAGCTGGGGGGACCCGGCCACCGGCTTCCCGCCGTTCATGGCCAAGCGCGGCTACCAGATGATCGATCCGGGCAGCTTCCCGACCGGTACCCAGGACTTCTCCCGGCATATCGCGGCCTTCAAACAGGCGAAGGCGGAGATCCTGGTGGGGGTGCCGACCCCGCTCGACTTCGCCACCTTCTGGCGGCAGGCGGCGCAGCAGGACTTCCGGCCGAAGATCGTCACCATCGCGAAGGCCAACCCGTTCCCGTCGAGCGTCGAGTCGCTGGGTGCCTCGCTCGCCGACGGCATCGCGACCGACGTGTGGTGGTCGCCCCAGTACCCGTTCACCTCGTCGCTGACCGGCCAGTCGGCCAGGCAGCTCGCCGACGCCTACACCGCAGCCACCGGCAGGCAGTGGACGATGCCGATCGGGTTCACCCACAGTCTGTTCGAGGTCGCGGCCAAGGCCTTCGCCTCGGTGCCGGCGATCGACGACCGAGGGGCGCTGTCCGAGGCCATCGCGACGATGCGTATCGACACGATCTGTGGGCCCCTCGACTGGACGCGCGGCCCGGCCCCCGGCGTGGCGAGGGCACCGATGGTCGGGGGACAGTGGCGGGCGCGGCGCGGCGGGCAGTTCCCGTTCGAGCTGGTGATCGTCAACAACGCCCAGCATCCGAACATCCCCACCTCCGAGTCGCTGACCCAGCTGTAGCCACCGTGCCGTGTCGGACCGGGGTGGTATCAACGATGGACGGCGCGGTCCGGGTGTGGGCCGGCCAGCGAGGAGATGCCCGTGACCGACGGACCACTGATCGTCCAGTCCGACAAGACGCTCCTGCTCGAGGTCGACCACGAGGCCGCGGCCGCGGCACGGGCCGCGATCGCCCCGTTCGCCGAGCTCGAGCGGGCCCCCGAGCACATGCATACCTACCGGGTGACCCCGCTGGCGCTGTGGAACGCCCGCGCGGCCGGTCACGACGCCGAGCAGGTCGTCGACGCGCTGGTCCGGTTCTCCCGGTACGCGGTGCCGCAGCCGCTGCTCGTCGACGTCGTCGACACGATGGGCCGGTACGGGCGGCTGCAGCTGACCAACTCGCCCGCGCACGGCCTGGTGCTCGTCGCACTGGACCGGGCGGTGCTGGAGGAGGTCCTCCGGCAGAAGAAGATCGCGCCGATGCTGGGGGCACGCGTCGACGACGACACCGTCGTGGTGCACCCGTCCGAGCGCGGCCCGCTCAAGCAGACGCTGCTCAAGATCGGGTGGCCCGCGGAGGACCTGGCGGGCTACGTCGACGGCGAGGCGCACCCGATCGCGTTGGCCGAGGACGGCTGGTCGCTGCGGGACTACCAGCGCGAGGCCGTCGACGGTTTCTGGGCGGGCGGTTCCGGAGTGGTCGTGCTGCCCTGCGGGGCCGGCAAGACGCTCGTCGGGGCGGCCGCGATGGTGCAGGCGCAGGCCACCACGCTGATCCTGGTCACCAACACCGTCGCGGGGCGGCAGTGGAAGCGCGAGCTGATCGCGCGCACCAGCCTGACCGACGACGAGATCGGCGAGTACTCCGGCGAGCGCAAGCAGATCCGCCCGGTCACGATCGCGACCTACCAGGTCATGACGCGCAGGTCGAAGGGCGAGTACCGGAACCTGGAGCTGTTCGACTCCCGCGACTGGGGCCTGATCATCTACGACGAGGTGCATCTGCTGCCCGCGCCGGTGTTCCGGATGACCGCCGACCTGCAGTCCCGCCGCAGGCTGGGGCTCACCGCGACGCTGGTGCGCGAGGACGGCCGGGAGGGCGACGTGTTCTCCCTGATCGGGCCCAAGCGCTACGACGCGCCTTGGCGCGACATCCAGGAGCAGGGCTGGATCGCGCCCGCCGAATGCGTCGAGGTCAGGGTCACCCTCACCGACGCCGAGCGCCTCGGCTACGCGACCGCGGATGCCGACGAGCGCTACCGGATGGCGTCCACGGCGCGCACCAAGCTGCCGGTCGTCGAGGCCATCCTCGACCGCCATCCCGGCGAACCCACCCTGGTCATCGGCGCCTACCTGGACCAGCTCGACGAGCTCGGGGAGGCTCTCGGCTGTCCGGTGATCCAGGGCTCGACGCGGACGAAGAAACGGGAAGACCTCTTCGACGCGTTCCGCGCCGGAGAGCTCAACCGGCTCGTGGTCAGCAAGGTGGCGAACTTCTCCATCGACCTTCCCGAGGCGACGATCGCGGTACAGGTGTCGGGGACGTTCGGATCCCGTCAGGAGGAGGCCCAGCGGCTGGGCCGGCTGCTGCGCCCGAAGGGCGACGGCAGGCAGGCCCACTTCTACTCGGTGGTCGCCCGGGACACCCTTGACACCGACTACGCCGCGCACCGGCAGCGATTCCTCGCCGAACAGGGCTACGCCTACCGCATCGTCGACGCCGACGACCTGCTCGGCCCGGCCCTTCCCGAACGGGGGTGAGCCGAGAACGTCAATCGGTAAGGACTGCACCGAGGGACAGATCCGAGGACACTGGACCGGTCGACCCATAACGGGGGTGATCGCATTTCCGTCCTCGGCTGGATCCTTGTCGGGGGCGCGGCCTGGGTGGTTGTGGCCGCGATGACGGCAGTGCTCATCGGCCGCATCATCCGGTTGCGCGACCGACAGGTGCCCGGCGACGGCCCCCCGCAGGACCGGGAGCGGGCCGCGGCGGACCCCGATCCCTCGGATGGCGGGGACGCCACCGCGTCGGCGGCCGACCAGCGGCGACGCCGGGGCTGATCCGCCGAACCGCCCGCACCGGCCGGTGCACCCGCACGTGGTGCGCTCCGGTCTCGATATGCCATGGTCACCATGTGTCGTCGCGCCACCGGGCCGCCACCGAACGGGCCCTCGATCAGCAGCGGTTGCTCGACGCGCTGCTCACCGAGCGCGACGGGTTGCTCGGGGTGTTCGACCGCGTCCTGGCACTGCGCGGCACCGCCCGCGTGCTGCGCGACGCCGTGGGCGTCGATGTCGGCTTCGTCGCCGACCTGTCCGGCCCGGACGAGGTCGTCATCCGGTGGTTGTCGGGTAACCGCACCGACTCCCTGCAGGACCTGGTGGTTCCGATCGGACAGGGCGTCGGGGGGCGGGTGCTGGCGCTGGGTCGCCCGGTTCGGGTCAGCGACTACGTGAGTTCGGCGAGCATCACCCATCCGCGGCATTTCGACACCGCGGTGCAGGCCGAGGCCCTGGGCGCGATGCTCGCCGTGCCCATCCGCGACGGGTCGCGCACGATCGCGGTCGCCTACGCCTCGCTGCGTGGCCCTGGGCAGTTCGGCGACCGGTCGGTGCAGACCATGGAGGGGATCGCCGCCGAGGCGGCCAGGGCTCTGCGGCTGGCGTCGCTGGCCGAGGCCGGCAGGCAGGACGCGGTGTCCGCCGAGCGCAGGCGGATGCAGGCCTCATTGCACGACTCGGTCGGCGCGATGCTGTTCTCCATCGGCGCGCAGGTCCGCGACCTGCGCAGCTCGCTCACCGACAACCCCGCACTCGGCACCCGGCTCGGCCAGCTGGAGGCCGATATTTCCGCGGTGTCGATTGCGCTGCGTGAGGCATTGCTCGCGCTCGCGGAGTCCACCCCGGAGCGAGCCCTGTCCGTCGAGCTCGCGGAGCACTGCCGCAGTTTCGAGGCCCGGACCGGGGTGCCCGCCCGGCTCGTCCAGCTCGGCGAGCTGCCGCCACTGGACGCCGAGCGCACCAGCCTGCTCACCGGGGTGGTGGGCGAGGGTCTGCTCAACGTCGAGAAGCACGCCCACCCGCGGACGGTCATCGTCAGCATCGGGGCGGTGGAGGGCGGGGTTCAGGTCGCGGTGGCCGATGACGGCGACGGGCTCCACGGCGGCGGCGCGACCGAATCGGCGGAGTCCTCCGAGCTCGGCCTGAAGATGCTGGCGGAGCGGGCGACACGGCTGGGTGGCAGGCTGAGCCTCGTGCACGAGGAGGACGGTGGGGCGACGTTGCGGATCATGTTGCCGCTCCCGTCGGAGGGTGGGGGCAGCCCGTGAACCCGGCCAGGGTGATGGTGGTCGACGACCATCCGGTGGTGCGCGACGGTGTCGCGCTGCTGCTGCGCGGCGAGGTCGCGCTGACGGTCGTCGGCGCGGCGGAGTCGGGTCGCGCGGCCCTCCTCCGGGCGCCGACGCTGCGTCCCGATGTGGTGCTGCTCGACCTGCGGCTGCCCGACATGCTTGCCCCGGAGGTCGTGGTGGGGTTGCGGGAAGTGAGTCCGGCCGCCCGTGTCGTTGTCTTCACCGCGCACGGCGACCACCACGGCATCCAGGCCGCGCTCGACGCCGGAGCGCACGGCTGCCTGGTCAAGGACGCCGCGGTCACCGACCTCGTCTCGGCGCTGCGCCGGGTGCTGCGCGGCGAGCGGGTGATCGATCCGCGGATGGTCCCCGGCGGGGAGGGTCATCGTGCGGCGGTGGCGCGCAGCGGGCTGACCCGCCGGGAGTACGAGGTGCTCCGGCTGGCGGCGCAGGGCCGCACGAACCCGGAGATCGCGGAGTCCACCGGCCTGGCGCGCAACACCGTCAAGACCTACCTGCAGTCGGCGCTGCACAAGCTCGGTGCGCGCAACCGGGTCGAGGCGATCGGCAAGGCGAGCGAGGCCGGGCTGCTCTAGCGCGTTATGGAGCCATAGCGTCGTCCGAGGGCGGCTCACCAGCGCGTTGTGGAGCCATAACGCGATTGGGGGGTTCCCTGACCTTGCTCTTGGCCTGCGCCGAGGGTCCGGTTTCGACCGTCACTCGTCCGGGAAAGCGTAACGGACTGTCAACGTTCGCGGCCCGCCCTCTCCACGTGGGGGTGTGCATGCGATGTGATGCGCCTCACGATACTGCTGCCGATTGCTCTCCTGATCAGCACGAGCCGGAGGAACGCGGATGGGCCGAGCAGAAGGTAGGACGGGGTGCTGAGCGTGTGCGGGCTCTCGGTGCGGTACGGGCGAGCGGTCCGGGCGCTGGAGAACGTCGATCTGGAGGTCGGCGACGACGCCGTGCTCGCCGTGCTGGGGGGTAACGGCGCGGGCAAGTCAACGCTGCTGCGCACGATATCCGGCACGCTGCGGCTGCACCGCGGGGCTGTGACCGCGGGCCAGGTGATCCTCGACGATCAGCGCATCGACCGGCTCGACCCGGCCGCGATCGTCCGGCGCGGGGCGGTGGCAGTGCCGGAGGGCCGGCAGATCTTCGCCCGGATGAGCGTCGAGGAGAACCTCCGGGCCGGAGGACTGGGGGCCGCGTCGGCCGCGGTTCGCAGGACGGCCCGCGACCGGGTCCACGAGCTGTTCCCGGTGCTGGCCGAGCGGGCGAAGCAGCGGGCCGGGCTGCTGTCCGGCGGCGAGCAGCAGATGCTGGCGATCGGCAGGGCGCTCATGTCGGGGCCGCGGCTGTTGCTGCTCGATGAGCCCTCGCTCGGGCTCGCCCCGCAGCTTGTCGGGCGGATCGCGTCGATCATCGCCGAGATCCATGTGCAGGGCACCGCGGTGGTGCTCGTCGAACAGAACGCGACGATGGCGCTGCAGGTGGCCGACCACGCCGTGGTCCTGGAGGTGGGCCGGGTCGCCCTCACCGGGCCTGCCGACCGGCTCGCGGCCAGCGACGACGTGCAGCGGCTCTACCTGGGCGGACACGCGGAGTCGGACGCGCAGGCCGACGCCGAGGTGCGGGCGGCGCAGACATCCGCGACGGGAGTCCGCGGACTGTCGAGGTGGGCCGGATGACCGCGACGACCGCGGGCCCCGGTACCGGGACCACCCGTACGGACGTCCCCGAGCTGCGGATCGACGCGGTGAGCCTGCGTTTCGGCGGCATCCAGGCGCTCGACGAGGTCTCGTTCACCGTGCGGCCCGGCACCGTGCACGCCCTGATCGGGCCCAACGGGGCGGGCAAGTCCAGCTGCTTCAACGTGATCAGCGGGCTGTACCGCCCGACCGAGGGCCGAGTGGTTCTCGGGGAGACGGTGCTGCCCGAGCTGCGCCCGCACCGGCTGGCGGCGCTCGGGATCGGCAGGTCGTTCCAGAACATCGCGCTGTCGATGCACTCCACGGTGCTGGACAACGTCATGCTCGGGCGGCACGCGCTGACCCACGGCGGGTTCCTCTCCGGCGGATTTCGGCTGCCATGGACCGTGCGGGAGGAGCGCAGGCACGCCGCGCGGGCGGCGGAGATCTGCGCGTTCCTCGGCCTCTCCCACGTGGTCGAGACCCCGGTCGGCGCATTGCCCTACGGGCTGGCCAAACGGGTGGACGTCGCCCGCGCGTTGGCCGTGGAGCCGCGGATTCTGCTGCTCGACGAGCCGGCAGCGGGCCTGAACGCGGTCGAGACCGCCGACATGGCGGCCACGATCGTCGACCTGCGCGCGGCGCTGGACATCTCGGTGCTGCTGGTCGAGCACGACATGGGACTGGTGATGGGCATCGCCGACCGGGTCAGCGTCCTCGACTTCGGCCGGCTCATCGCCGACGGCCCACCCGCCGCGGTCCGGAGGGACCCGGAGGTCGTGAAGGCGTATCTGGGAACGGGCGAGAACGGGGAGTGCCCGCGGTGACCACGTTCGTGCAGCTCGTCGTCAACGGCCTAGGAAAGGGCGCGGTGTTCGCGCTGCTCGCGCTCGGCTTTGTGGTCATCTTCAAGGCCACCGGCGTGATCAACTTTGCGCACGGGTCGCTGGTGCTGATCGGCGGCTACCTGGTAGCCATCAGCGTCGGCGCGCTGGGCTTTCCCGCCGCCACGGCGATCGGGATCGCCGGTGCCGGGCTGGCCGCGCTGCTCATCGAGCGGCTGCTGGTCTCGCGCAGCAGACTGGCCGACCCGAACAGCCTGGCGCTGCTCACGATCGGCGTGGACGTCGTCGTCGCCGAGGACATCTTCCGACGGCTCGGCACCACGGTCCCCTACCTGGGGGCGCCCTGGGACGCGCACCCGGTCCGGCTCGGGAACATCACGTTGTTTTCCACCCAGCTCGTGGCGCTCGTCGTCGGGCTGGTGTTGATCACCGCATTCTTCCTGGCGTTCCGGTTCTCCGACTGGGGTATCGCGATGCGGGCCCAGGCCGAGAACCCGGAGGCGGCCGCGCTGATGGGGATCCGCCGCTCGAGGGTGACGGCCACCGCGTGGCTGGTCGCGGGCATGCTTGCCGGGGTGGCGGTGGTGTTCATCGTGACCCAGGACTTCTCCGGCATCGGGTTGAGCCGCACCACGCATGCGATCGCGTTCGCGGCGTTCCCGGCGGCGATCCTGGGCGGGTTGGACTCGACCGCGGGCGCGGTGGTCGGCGGTCTGGTCGTCGGCCTGGTCGACGCGCTGTCCGCGCAGTATGTCTCCTTCGACTTCGCGAAGGTCGCGGTGTTCCTGGCCATGTTGGTGGTGCTGGTGGCGCGGCCCTCGGGTCTGTTCGGGACGCGGGAGGTGACCCGTGTCTGAGACAGCGCTGGCCACACCGGAGTTCTCCGCCGCCGGGCGCCCCGCCGGGCGGCTACGGCGGCGCAACTGGCCTGCGATCATCGCCTGGGCCGTCGTACTGCTGATCCTGGTTCTGCTCCCGCTGTACCTTCCGCCCGGTCTGCTGTCGGCGGGGCAGTACGTGATGGTCGGAGCGGTCGGGGCGATCGGTCTCACCCTGGTGTTCGGGCAGGCCGGTCAGCTGTCGCTGGCGCACGCCTTCTTCCTGCTCGTCGGCGGGACCGCCTACTCGGTGCTGGCCGGGGAAACCACGCAGGCGGGCGCCGAGCGGATCGTGGGGTTCGGCTGGCCCCCCCTGCTCGCGCTGATCGGCGCGGTGGTGATCACCGCGCTGTTCGGGCTGGCGTTCGCGCCGGTCGCGGGCAGGCTCAAGGGGATCTATCTCGGGATCGCCTCGCTCGCGCTGGTGTACATCGGCTTCTACCTCGGCCGGGCGCTGCCCGCGCTGACCGGCGGCGCGTCCAGCGGGCGCAACCCCGAGCCGTTCTCGCTGTTCGGCTTCCCGTTCACCAACGAGGGCGACATTGCGCTGTTCGGAGTGCCGCTGCGGCAGCCCGAACGACTCTGGTACCTGTTTCTGGTCGTGCTGGTTATCGGCTACCTGCTGGCGGCCGGCGCGATGCGCGGCCGGGTCGGGCGGGCGTGGCGGGCGGTGCGCGACCACGAAGCCGCGGCCGCCGCGATGGGCGTCAACGTGCTGCGGGCCAAGGCCGTCGCGTTCGCGGTGAGCGCGGCCTACGCCGGGCTGGCCGGGGTGCTGCTCGTGCTGTGGTACGGGCTGCTCAAGCCCGACGAGAGCGAGTTCGGCAACTACGGGCTCAACACGTCGATCGCATTTCTGGCCATGGTGCTCATCGGCGGGCTCGGATCGATCCCGGGGGCCGTGGCCGGAGCGCTGATCGTCTGGGGCAGCCAGCAGATCCTGACCCTCTTCGCCGCGGACCTCGGCCTCGGCACGGCCCTGTCCGGGTTCAGCCCGACAGTGATCAGCCTGTACGTCTACGGCCTCGCGGTGATCGCCGTCGTGCTGTTCGAGCCGGGTGGGCTGGCGGCCATCGGACGCAATACCGTCGCGGCGCTTCGGGGCCGGCGCCGGTCGGACATGGACTCCTCCGGCGCATCCGGGCGCCGGTCGGCACCACCCGGAAAGGACGGAAAATGATGCCACGGCGAGCAACCCGTCGCGTGGCCGCCTCGGCGGTCGCGCTCGTCGCCGCGCTGATCCTGGCCGGCTGCAGCAGCAAGGCCGCGGAGACCGGAGTGGGCGGCGGCCAGGTGAAGAGCGACGTCGGCGTCAGCGCCGACACGATCACGCTGGGCGTGCTGACCGATACCTCGGGCCCGTTCCGCAACCTCGGCACCGGCATCACCCAGGGCAACGAGCTCTGGGTCGACCAGGTCAACAGCGCGGGCGGTATCTGCGGCCGGCAGATCAAGCTGGACATCGCCGACAGCGGCTACAAGGCCGATGTCGCGACCACCCAGTACCGGCAGCAGCAGCCCACCATCCTCGGCTATCTCCAGCTGCTCGGCTCGCCGATCAACGCGGCGCTGCGCGGCAACCTGGAGACGGACAAGGTCACCTCGCTGGCCCTGTCCTGGTCGTCGTTCATCCTGGACAACCCGTACCAGATCATCCCGGGCACCACCTACGACCTGGAGATGATCAACGGCCTGGCCCACCTGCAGGAGCAGGGGATGATCGCCGATGGGGACACGGTCGGGCATATCTACATCGGTGGTGAGTACGGCGAGAACGGGCTACGCGGTTCGCAGTACTACGCCCAGCAGCACGGGCTCAATCTCCAGGGGGTCAAGGTCGCCTCCACCGACACCGATATGGCCGGCATCGTCACCGGGTTCCGCGGCGCGGGCGTCAAGGCGATCCTGCTGACCACCACCCCGGCGCAGACTGCCTCCGTGCTGAACGCGAACGCCGCGCTCGGGCTGAACGTGCCGGTCATGGGCAACAACCCCGTCTTCGACCCGGCGACCAACCTGGCCGGACCCGCGGCGGCCACAGTGGACAAGCTCTTCGTGGCGGCCAGCTCGGTGCCGTACTCCTCCGACGTGCCCCAGGCCCAAGAGGTGCGCAAGGCGTTCGAGGCCAAGTACCCGGACGCGCAGAAGAACGCCGGTGTGCCCTACGGCTACGCGGGCGGGGTGGTCTGGCAGCAGATCCTCGAGAAGGCCTGCCAGGCCGGGGACATGACTCGCCAGGGCGTGCACGACGCGTTCATCCAGAGCAGCTCGATCACCACTGACGATCTGGTGGCGAGCAAGCTCGACTTCTCCAACGCCGGTTCGCCGCCGAGCCGCTCGGTCTACATCGCCCAGGCCGACCCGAGCCAGCCCGGTGGGCTGCGTCAGGTCCGTCCGCCGTTCACCGCTCCGGAGGCGCAGAGCTACGTGGCACCGCACCAGAAGCAGCAGTGACCCGCGCGCGGGCGTAACGCCCACGCGGGGGTGACGCCCGCCCCGTTCCGCGGCATGGTGGGAGCCCGGGAGCCGTCGGGGACGGGGTCCGGGGCGGGATCGGGGACGTCCCGGAGGTTTCGGGCCCGGCGCCGCGGCAGTCTCGACGGCATGGAACCGACCACCGACCACAGCGTCCACCCGACGACCCTCGATGCGGCGACCTTCGAGGTCCCGTCCGTGGCGGCCGGCATCGGCGCGGCGTCCGCCGGTGGCCCGTGGACCGATGCGTCCGCGGGCGCGAACCCGTACGCCGCGCTCCCGCCCGGCCCCCCGACACCCGAGAAGCAGCGCTTCACGCTCCGCCGCAGCCGCACCGACCGGATGCTCGGCGGGGTGTGCGGCGGCCTTGCCGAGAGCCTCGGCGTGGACGCCACGATGCTCCGGATCCTGCTCGTCGTGCTCACCGTGCTCGGCTTCGGCGCCGGCGTGGTGCTCTACGCGGCGATCTGGATCCTGGCCCCGGAGGCGGACTGATCGATCGATGGCCCGGCGAGCCCGGCCGTTCACCTGCGCCGCCCGCGCGACGGCCACTCCGCCCGCGCCTGGGCAAGATCGGCGTTCTGGCAGCCGGAGCCGCGCAGATCGCGGCTCCGCGGTCCGATTCGCCGATCATCGAGTGGGATATCGCCGATGGCAGGCGCTCGGCTCGTGGGAGGTGCCGGCCCGGCGGGCGCGGCGTCCGCGAACGGCTGCGGCGGTGGCGTCCGCGAAAGGCCGCAGGGGCGGCACCCGCGAACGGATGCCGCCCCTGTCAGGACGTGCTGGGTGGAGTGGACTCAGAAGTCCATGCCGCCCATGTCGGGGGCGCCGCCGCCGGCCGGTGCCGCGTTCTTCTCCGGCTTGTCGGCGATGACGGCCTCGGTGGTGAGGAACAGCCCCGCGATCGAGGCGGCGTTCTGCAGCGCCGAGCGGGTGACCTTGGCCGGGTCGATGATGCCGGCCTTGATCAGGTCCTTGTACTCGCCGGTGGCCGCGTCCAGCCCCTCCCCGGCGGCCAGCCCGCGGACCTTCTCGGCCACGACCCCGCCCTCGAGCCCGGCGTTGATCGCGATCTGCTTGAGCGGGGCCTCCAGCGCGACCTTGACGATGTTCGCCCCGGTGGCCTCGTCCCCCTCGAGCCCGAGCCCCTCGAACAGCCCGGCCCCGGCCTGGATCAACGCCACCCCGCCGCCGGCGACGATGCCCTCCTCGACGGCCGCCTTGGCGTTGCGCACCGCGTCCTCGATGCGGTGCTTGCGCTCCTTGAGCTCGACCTCGGTGGCCGCCCCGGCCTTGATCACCGCGACCCCGCCGGCCAGCTTGGCCAGCCGCTCCTGCAGCTTCTCCCGGTCGTAGTCGGAGTCGGTGCGCTCGATCTCGGAGCGGATCTGGTTGACCCGCCCGGCGATCTGGTCGGCGTCGCCGGCGCCGTCGACGATGGTGGTCTCGTCCTTGGTGACCACCACCTTGCGGGCCCGGCCCAGCAGCGACAGGTCGGCGTTCTCCAGCTTCAGCCCGACCTTCTCGGAGATCACCTCGCCGCCGGTCAGGATGGCCATGTCGGCCAGCATCGCCTCGCGGCGGTCCCCGAAGCCCGGCGCCTTCACCGCGACCGACTTGAAGGTGCCGCGGATCTTGTTGACGACGAGCGTGGCCAGTGCCTCGCCCTCGACGTCCTCGGCGATGATCGCCAGCGGCTTGCCGGACTGCATGACCTTCTCCAGCAGCGGGAGCAGGTCCTTGACGGTCGAGATCTTGGAGCTGACCAGGAGGACGTAGGGGTCCTCGAGCTCGGCCTCCATCCGCTCGGCGTCGGTCACGAAGTAGGGCGAGATGTAGCCCTTGTCGAAGCGCATGCCCTCGGTGAGCTCCAGCTCCAGCCCGAAGGTCTGCGACTCCTCGACGGTGATGACGCCTTCCTTGCCGACCTTGTCCATCGCCTCGGCGATCAGCTCGCCGATCGAGGGGTCGGCCGCGGAGATCGAGGCGGTGGCCGCGATCTGCTCCTTGGTCTCGACCTCCTTGGCGGTCTTGAGCAGCTGCTGGGACACGGCCTCGACGGCCTTCTCGATCCCCCGCTTGAGCGACATCGGGTTGGCCCCGGCGGCCACGTTGCGCAGCCCCTCCCGGACCAGCGCCTGGGCCAGCACCGTGGCGGTGGTGGTCCCGTCCCCGGCGATGTCGTCGGTCTTCTTGGCCACCTCCTTGACCAGCTCGGCCCCGATCTTCTCCCACGGGTCCTCGAGCTCGATCTCCTTGGCGATCGACACACCATCGTTGGTGATGGTGGGTGCGCCCCACTTCTTCTCCAGGACGACGTTGCGGCCGCGCGGGCCGAGTGTCACTTTGACGGCGTCGGCGAGGGTGTTCATGCCGCGCTCGAGCCCGCGGCGCGCTTCCTCGTCGAACGCGATCTGCTTCGCCATGAGGGTGTGGTCCTCCGGTTGGGATGACTCGTGACGTCGAGCCCGGCGCCCGCGACGGACGACCGGCAACCCTGCGCCGGCCTCACCGACCCGACTCTGGCACTCCAACATGCCGAGTGCCAGGCCCGTTTTTAGCACTCGGGGTAGGCGAGTGCAAGGCGACCTCTGGCGGGCCCGAGAGGTGGCGCGGGGGCCGGTCCCGAATCGGGACCGGCCCCCGTTTACCTGCGACGTGGATCGGAGTGTCCGCGGCTCAGATGCGGCGGACCGCCTCGGCCTGGCTACGGCCGTCCCGGCCTGCCGTGGTCTCGAACTCCACTCGATCGCCCTCGTCGAGCGTGCGGAACCCGTCCGCCTGGATCGCCGAGTAGTGAACGAAGACATCCGGCCCGCCGTCAGTGGCGATGAAGCCGTAGCCCTTCTCCGAGTTGAACCATTTGACCGTGCCCTGAGCCACGGCACCTCCTGTTGTTGCGGACGAACGCGCTCGACGCTACCGCAGTTTCAGTGCCTCGGCCGGGCCGATCAGGCCCCCGCGTTCGCGGCCTCGGCCCGCTTGGGCAGGCGGTGCGCAAACCCGGCAAGATACGGTTGTGACCAGCTCCCGTCCGCCGCGCAGCGTTGCCGAGCACCAGGCCGTCGTCGCCGCACTTGTGTCTCCGGCCCCGGTCCAGGGGGTGCCGCTGGCCGAGGCGCGCGGTCTCGTGCTGTCGTCCGACCTGATCTCGCCGATCTCGTTGCCCCCCTTCGACAACTCCGCGATGGACGGCTATGCCGTGCGGGCGGCCGATGTGGCGGGTGCGTCTGCGGAGAACCCGGTCGACCTGCCGGTGGGCGCCGATATCCCGGCGGGCCGCACGGACGTGCCCGTGCTCGAGCCCGGAACCGCACACCGGATCATGACCGGCGCCCCGCTGCCGGCTGGCGCCGACGCGGTGGTCCAGGTGGAGCTGACCGACCGCGGCCTGCAGCGCGTGCGGGTGCTGCACGGCCCGCCCGCCGGTGCGTTCGTGCGCCGGGCGGGCGAGGACGTCGCGGCCGGTGCGGTCGTGCTGACCGCAGGAACGATCCTCGGCGCGTCTCAGATCGGGCTGGCGGCCGCGGTCGGCTCGCCCACCGTCGCGGTGCGGCGCCCGCCGCATGTGCTCGTGCTCTCGACCGGATCGGAGCTGGTTGCCCCGGGCACCCAGCTGCAACCGGGCCAGATCTATGAGTCCAACGGTCCGATGCTGGCCGCCGCGGTGCAGGACGCCGGCGCGCACGCCGAACTGCTGCGCTTCGTCCCCGACGACGTGGCACAGTTCACGAAGGTCCTCGATGAGCGCATCGCCGAGGGCGTCGACCTCGTGCTCACCTCCGGGGGGGTCAGCGCGGGCGCATACGAGGTGGTCAAGGACGCGCTGGCCGGGCGCGGCGTGGAGTTCGTCAGAGTCGCCATGCAGCCGGGCGGGCCCCAGGGCGCGGGCCGGCTCGACGACTCGGGTGTGGCCGTGGTGACGCTGCCCGGGAATCCCGTCAGCTCGCAGGTCTCGTTCGAGGTGTTCGTCCGCCCGGTCCTGCGCGCCGCGCTCGGGCATCCGCATCCGCGGCGGCCCGTCGTGACCGCCCGGTTGCAGGAGCCGATGGAATCGCCGGAGGGTAAGCGCCAGTTCCGGCGCGGGACCCTGGACGCCGCCGACGGGACGGTCCGGGAGGTGGGCACCGCGGCATCCCATCTGATCGGCGCGCTCGCCAAGGCCGACTGCCTGATCGTTCTCCCGGAGCAGGTGACCGCGATCGAAGCGGGTGCGGAGGTCGAGGTCTGGTTGCTGGACGGATAGCGATCACTCGAAAAGTGGTAGAGGTCACAGGGCGATGTGTGCAACATTGGTCCCGCACGCAACGTCCAACACATGAGTGCTCGGCCAAACGTGCGGATCGTGGGGTTCCCCACCCAGTGATCTGGACGATGTTCGGGGGCTGGGGAATACTTTCGAAGCGCGGGGGGTATCCACCTCCTGACGCAACGGACCTACCGCCCGTCGCTGGGGAGCGGACGAGCGGTTCCATGGCCGGGGTCGCTGTCTCGGGGGATGGCGGCCCCGGCCCTTTTGCATGGGAGGTGTCGCGTACGGTGGCCGCCGTCACCGCGGCGCGAGAATGACTGCCGATGCGTTCCTCTCCTCAGGAGTCGACCCGCCTCAATGTCCGAACAAAACGGAATCACCCAGCTCGCGAACTCGCAGGCTGGGACGTCAGTGGGGCATATCGCGGAACTGGTCAGGGCGGCGGCGCCGCCCATGCATCCCGGGGGACGGCCGGTCGTGGCCGCGGTCGCCGCCGGTGCGGCCCTGCTTCGCCTGCTCACCGGCCGCGGTGCGCTCCTCGGCGCCGCCGCCACCGCCGCCACCGCCGTGTTCTTCCGCGAGCCCCGCCGGGTACCACCGCCGCGCACCGGGGTGGTGCTCGCCCCCGCCGACGGCACCGTCGCGACGGTCTCCGCAGTCCTGCCCCCCCCGGAACTCGACCTGCCCCCGGTGCCCGCTCCGCGGGTGAGCGTCTTCCTTTCGCTGCTCGACGTGCACGTGCAGCGCATCCCCGTGGACGGGCGGGTGCGCGCCGTGGAGTACCGGCCCGGCACCTTCCTCTCCGCCGACCTGGACAAGGCCAGCGAGGACAACGAGCGCAACGCGCTGCTCATCCAGACCGCCGACGGCGTCCGGGTCGGAGTGCTGCAGATCGCCGGGCTGCTGGCCCGGCGCATCGTGTGCGACGTGCAGCCCGGCGCCGAGGTGGCCGCGGGCGAGACCTACGGCCTGATCCGCTTCGGCTCCCGGGTCGACACCTACCTACCCCCGGGCGCGCGGCCACTCGTCGCCGTCGGGCAGCGCACGATCGGCGGCGAGACGGTCCTCGCCGAACTTCCCGGCGGCCAGGCGGGCTGAGCGATGCCCAGCTACGCCGCCGGCATCCGCCTGCTGCCCAACGCGGTCACGGTCCTCGCGCTGTGCGCCGGGCTGTCGGCGGTGCAGTTCGCGCTGGCCGGGCGCTTCGAACTCTGTGTGGCCGCGGTCGGCGCCGCCGCGCTGTGTGACGCCCTCGACGGCGGGCTCGCCCGGCTGCTCGATGCCAGCTCCAAGATCGGCGCCGAGCTCGACTCGCTGTCCGACCTCGTCTCCTTCGGCGTCGCGCCCGCTCTGGTGTTCTACATCTGGCAGTTGCAGGGCAACCAGTTCGGCTGGATCGTCGCGCTGATCTTCGCCGTGTGCATGGCGCTGCGGCTGGCTCGCTTCAACTCGCTTCTCGAGGACACCTATCAGCCGCCGTATGCCAAGGAGTTCTTCGTCGGGGTCCCGGCCCCCGCCGCGGCCCTGATCGCGGGAATCCCGCTGTACCTGTGGCTGCACTTCGGCCCGGGCTGGTGGTCCGCTCCGCTCACGATCGCGCTGTGGGTGCTGATCGTCGGGGGGCTCATGGTGAGCCGGGTGCCGACCCTGTCGCTCAAGGCGGTCCGGGTCTCGCCGCGGCTCATCGCGCCCCTGCTCGTGCTGGTCGGCCTGGCCGCGGCCGTGCTGCTGACGGTTCCGTTCCTCGGGCTCGCCGTCGTCGCGGTCGGGTACCTGGTGCTGATGCCCTACATCGTGTACCGGCACCGGTGGCTGTCGCGGCATCCCGAGGCCTGGAATGTCCCGGTTCGCCAGCGCCGCGCCGTCGCCAGGGCCGCGCGGTCCACCCGCAGGCTCGGGCTGCGTCCGCCGCTGCGGCGCCGGGTCGCGGGCTCGGCGAGCGCGGTCGCGCGAGCCGTGCGGCGGCGCGGTTTCGAGGAACGGCTCGAGGCTCGCAACGGCCGGTCGGGCATGGCGATCAGCCCGGCTCCCGACACCGGCCCGACCCGACGAGGCTCCCGGCGACGGCTGGGGCTGCGCAGACGCTGAGTGCGTCGCCGCCGGGCCCGTCGCGGCCGATAGCGTGAGGGAGTGCCCACGCCTGAGATCACCCTGGTCGCCCGCCTGGCCGCCGCGGCCGCCGATTCCCGGCGCGGCGTGGTCCGGCTGCACCCCGAGATCCTCGACGCGCTGGGGTTGCGGTCCTGGGACGCTGTCACGCTGACCGGTGTACGGGTGACGACGGCGCTCGCTGCCGCGGCGGACCAGGACACTCCGCCGGGACAGGCCCGTCTCGACGATGTGACGCTGTCCAACGCCGGGCTCACCGACGGCGCCCCGATCGTCGTCGCGCCCGCGCCGGTGACCGCGGCCCATCGGGTGCTGCTCGCCGGGTCCGTGCTGGCCCGCGGCATCCCGCCGGAGACGCTGCGGCTCGCGCTCATGGGCAAGGTGCTGACCGTCGGCGACGCCGTTTCGCTGCTGCCCCAGGACATCGCGCCGCCGCCCGGCGCCGATGTGCCCGCCACCCGGCGTGGCCTGGCCAACGCCGTGGGCGGCGGCTGGACCAGCGAGCTGCTCACGGTTGTCGCCGCCGAGCCCCCCGGCGTCGTCGCGGTGCAGCCCTCAACGGTGGTGGGGTGGCAGGACGGGCCGACGACGGGACAGCCCGGACCGCCCGCGCCGGCCCGGGCCGCCGGCTCGGCGACCGCGGCGGGGCCTGGGAACGGCCGGGTCCTCGCGCCCGCGGCGGACGAACCGTCCGCCGAGCGGGTTCCGGACGTCGACGAGCTGGCCGGGAACGCCGACCGTGGACGTCGGCTCGTCGAGTGGCTGGAGCTGACCTTCACCCGCCCCGAGCTGCTGGCCCGGCTCGGGGGGACGCCGCGGCTCGGGGTGCTCGTGGTGGGTCCGGAGGGCGTCGGGAAGGCGACGCTGGTGCGCAGCGCGGCGGCTGTGGTCGGCGCGGGCTGTCAGGAACTGGCCGCCCCGGCCGTCGCCGCGCTGGAGGCGGGTGCCGCCTCCGCCCGGGTGCACGAGGTGATCGACGCAGCGCGCGCCTCCTCCCGCGCCGGCACCCCGGTGGTCCTGCTGATCACGGATATCGACGTGCTGCTGCCGGCCGCCGCGTCGCCGCCGCTGGCCACCCTGGTGCTCGACGCGCTGCGGGCCGCGGTCGGCACCCCCGGCCTCGCGCTGGTCGCGACCACGGCGGCGCCGGAGGCCGTCGACCCGCGGCTGCGCGCCCCCGAGCTCGTCGACCGCGAGCTGAGCCTGGCGCTACCCGATGTCCGGACCCGGACCGAGCTGCTGCGCCGGCTGCTGGCCGGGGTACCGCTGGCCGCCGATGTCGACCTGCAGGCGATCGCCGAGCGGGCGCCCGGATTCGTCGTCGCCGACCTCATCGCGGTGCGCCGGGAGGCCGCGGTCCAGGCGGCGCTGCGCCACCGGGACCAGCCGATCCCGGCCGATACCGATCCGCCTGCCGACGCCACGCCGGCCCAGCCGCGGATCCATCAGCAAGACCTGCTGGATGCCGTCGGTGCGGTGCGACCGATCTCGATGTCGTCGTCGGACACGCTCCAGACCGGGGGGATCACCCTCGACCAGGTCGGTGACATGGTCGAGGTCAAGCAGGCACTCACCGAAGCGGTGCTGTGGCCGCTGCGGTACCCCGACTCGTTCGCCCGTCTCGGCGTGGCGGCGCCGCGCGGGGTGCTGCTCTACGGCCCACCGGGGTGCGGCAAGACCTTCCTGCTCCGCGCGCTGGCCGGGACGGGACAGCTGAACGTGCTGTCGGTGAAGGGTGCCGAACTGCTCGACAAGTACGTGGGGGAGTCCGAGCGCGCGGTCCGCGAGCTGTTCCGCAAGGCCGCCGACGCCGCGCCCGCCCTGGTGTTCCTCGACGAGGTCGATGCTCTGGCGCCGCGTCGCGGTGCCTCCGCCGACTCGGGGGTGGCCGACCGGGTCGTCGCGGCGCTGCTCACCGAGCTCGACGGGGCCGAGCCCTTGCGCGACGTCATCGTCGTCGGAGCGACGAACCGTCCCGAGCTCATCGACCCGGCCCTGTTGCGCCCCGGACGGCTGGAGCGGCTCGTCTATGTTCCGCCGCCGGACGCCGCCGCGCGCGGGGAGATTCTCCGTGCCGCCGGCCGTAATACCCCGCTCGCCGCGGAGGTCGACCTCGATGCGCTCGCCGCCGAGCTGGATGGCTACTCCGCGGCCGACTGTGCCGCCGTGCTCCGGGAGGCGGCGCTCACCGCGATGCGGGAGTCACTCGACGCCGTTGAGGTGACGGGCGCGCATATCGCCGCGGCGCGGGATTCCGTCCCGCCGTCGCTGGATCCGCTCCAGCTCGCGGCGCTCGCGGCCTACGCGGATCGACGACGCTGACATCGGGGACGCTGACACTGGGGACGCGGCGGCCGATATCGTCGGCCGGCGCGTCCCCGATCCCCGGGGAGCGGACGTCAGCGGCGCTGGTAGTCGTTGGTGACGATGACGATGAGACCGGGGCTCGCATCGGTGAGTCCCTCGAAGCGCGGCTCGACACGCATCCCGAAGTCGCGTCCCAGGGCCTGCGCGGCGGCCTGCTCGCCGGTGCCCGGCCGGTAGTAGACGGTGGTGGTCGGGATGACCCCGCTCGGGTAGTTGGCGACGGTTTCCACCTGCCAACCCGCGCCGCGGAAGTCGTCGGCGGCGCGGGCGGCGAGCTCGGTGATCGTGCTGTTGTTGTAGACCCGGACGGGCGCCCGGACGACCCCGGCGCCCCCCGCCCCGGAGCCGGCCGCCGCGATCCCGCCCTGGGCCAGGACTCCGGATCCGCCGCCCGCGGCCGGGCCGGGAGCGGATGCCGTGGTCGGCGGCGCGGCGATGCCGTCGACAGGGGTGGGTCCGAACGACGGCACGGGGACTTCGCCGTCGTCGGGTCGAGCCGTCTGCGGGGCCGGAGCGGCGGCGGTGTCGGTGACCGAAGTGGACGGCGCCGCCGCGGGCGGGGCCTCGTCGCCTCCGGTCGTCAGCGACGCCAGCCCGATCACTCCGGCGACGAGGCCGATGCCGAGCAGCGCGAAGCCGCCGATGCGCAGCGGCGAGGAGCCCCCGGGTGAATCCGGTTCGGTCACTGCAACCTCCGTCTGCGCTGTGCCGGTCGGTATCCGGACGTGATCGACATGGTCGACGTGATCACTGTGCCGTTACCAGGGCTCGATTCCCAGGCGACGCGCCGCGCGGGTGCGCTGTCGGCTGACACGCAGCCGACGCAGCCGCTTGACGAGCAGGGGGTCGGTGGCGAGCGCCGCGGGCTTGTCGATGAGCGCGTTGAGCACCTGGTAGTACCGGGTCGCCGACATGTCGAACAGCTCGCGGATCGCCTGCTCCTTGGCGCCCGCGTACTTCCACCACTGGCCCTCGAAGGCGAGGATCTCCCGCTCCCTGCGCTCCAGTTCCTGGACGGGGCTGCCGGCGGTGTTCGCGCCCCGGTCGGGTTCCGTGGCGGACTCCATCACGCTCCTCGGACATCGCTGCGCTGCTGGCCTACCGCTGAATGACATGGATGTCATTCAGCGCCGGTCATTAGACCACGCGACCCGGACAACGACCGGCCAGGGACGCGCCGACCCACCGGTCCGGATCGGGACCGAGGTGGAGGCGGGGGTACCGCCCACCGAAGGTCCGCCGAGACCGGCGACATTAGTCTTCTGGTGTGACAGTTCGCCCCATCCGGATCATCGGCGACCCCGTCCTGCACAGCCCGGCCGAGCCGGTGCAGGTGTTCGACGAGGTCCTGCGCGATCTCGTCGAGGACATGTTCGACACGATGGCCGCCGCGCACGGGGTGGGGCTCGCGGCCAACCAGATCGGGGTCGGGCTGCGGGTGTTCGTCTACGACTGTCCCGACGAACAGACGCGCACGATGAAACGCGGCGTCGTCGTCAACCCGGGGCTGGAGACCTCGGAGATCCCCGAGACGATGCCCGACCCGGACGACAACGACGAGGGCTGCCTTTCGGTGCCCGGTGAGCAGTTCCCCACCGGCCGGGCGGACTGGGCCAGGGTGACCGGCTTCGATGTCGACGGCAAACCGGTCGAGGTGGAAGGGCGCGGGTTCTTCGCGCGCTGCCTGCAGCATGAGACCGATCACCTAGAGGGGATCGTCTACGTCGAGCGGCTCATGGGCCGCAACGACCGCGCCGCGCGCAAGGCGCTCAGGCGCCGCGGCTGGGGCGTGCCGGGGTTGTCGTGGGACCCGGCCGCGGCGCAGGCCGAGGAGGTCTGACCCGCCCGCGGCACGGTCCGCCCGTGATCGGCTTTTCGGCGTCGGCAACCGCGCCCACCGAGGCTCCCGCCGCCGAAACGTGGATCAGGCGGGAGCGCCACGGGGAACAGGCCGGCCAGGCCCGACGTTCTGCAGCTGCAACGATGTAAGTGCAGCGAGGGCGGTCGCGATGGACGAGCTCGATGCGTATTCCAGGACGGTCAGCGCAGTGGCCGCCGAACTCACCGGACGGGTGGCCGCGGTGCGAATGTATCGCGGTACCGGATCCGCGGTGGTGATCGGGCCCGACGAGCTGCTCACGAACGCGCATGTGGTGGGCGACGCCCGCAGCGGCCGGGTCGACTTCGTCGACGGCTCGGAGGTCTCGGTCCGGGTCGTGGGTTCCGACCCGCTGTCGGATCTGGCGCTGTTGCGCGCCCATGCCCCCGCCGTGCTGCCCGCAGCCGTCCGGCTCGGGGACGCCGACCGGCTCGTGGTAGGGCAGCTCGTCGTCGCGGTCGGCAACCCGCTGGGCTTGGCCGGGTCGGTGACCGCGGGCGTGGTCAGTGCGCTGGGCCGGTCGCTGCCGACCCGCAGCGGGAACGCCGGACGGGTGGTCGAGGACGTCATCCAGACCGACGCCGCGCTCAACCCCGGCAACTCCGGCGGCGCGCTCGCCGACTCGCACGCCCGCGTGGTCGGGATCAACACCGCGGTCGCGGGCGCGGGGCTCGGTCTCGCCGTCCCGGTCAACGCGACGACGCTGCGGATCGTCGACGCGCTGCGCACCCACGGCCGGGTCCGTCGGGCGTATCTCGGGGTGGTGGGCAAGCCGGCGCCGGTGCCCGCGGCCGTGGCCGAACGCTACGGCCGCCGCAAGGGGCTGAAGCTGGCCGAGGTGATCGCGGGCAGCCCCGCGGCACGGGCCGGCCTGCGGCCCGGCGACCTCGTTCTCGACGTCGGCCGCCGTCCGGTGCACGACGCCCAGGGCATCCAGCGCCAGCTCTTCGGCGACGCCATCAACGCACCGCTGCCGGTCACCGTGCTGCGCAACGGCGCGATGGTGGACGTCATCGCAGTCCCCACCGAACTGTGAGTGCGTAACAGTATTCTAACACTGTTACGCACTCACAGGGTCAGTTGACCAGGCCGTTCTCCCAGGCCCACGCGGCGACCTCCACCCGGTTCCGGGCGGCGAGCTTGGTGTGCATGTTGGCCAGATGCGTCTTGACCGTGGACAGCGAGACGAACAGCTCGGCCGCGATCTCGGCATTGGTACGGCCGCGGGCCACGGCGCGCACCACGTCGAGCTCGCGCGGCGAGAGCGGCTCGGTCTGGGCAGGCGCGGAACGGACGGGTTTCGCGAGGTGTTCGAGCAGCCGCACCGTCACCGACGGCGAGACCAGCGCATCCCCGGCCGCCGCCGCCCGCACCGCCTCCACGAGCAGCCGCGGCCCCGCGTCCTTCAGCAGGAATCCGCAGGCGCCGGTCCGCAGCGCGCGCCCGGTGACCGCGCCGCAGCCGGTGCTGGTCGCCAGCGGGTTGACCAAGCGCTTCGGAGCGGCGACGGTGCTGGCCGAGGCCGGGTTGACGGTGCACCGCGGCGAGACGGTCGCCGTGACCGGGTCGTCGGGATCGGGGAAGTCGACGCTGCTGCACTGCCTCGCGGGGATCCTCATGCCGGATGAGGGCCAGGTACTCCTCGATGGCGAGCGGATCGACGATCTGTCGGAAGAACGCCGGACCGCGTTGCGCCGTAACCGGTTCGGCTTCGTCTTCCAGTTCGGGCAGCTGCTGCCCGAACTGGCCGCCGTGGAGAACGTCGCGCTGCCGCTGCTGCTGGCCGGGGTGTCTCGCCGAGAGGCGGTCGCCCGTGCGGCGCAATGGTTCGACCCGCTCGGCCTCGCTGGACTGGAGCAGCGCAGGCCCGGCCAGCTCTCCGGCGGCCAGGAACAGCGGGTGGCGATCGCGCGGGCGCTCGTGGCGCGGCCCGCCGTGGTGTTTGCCGACGAGCCGACCGGCGCGCTCGACTCGGTGACCGGCGGACAGACCGTCGCGCTGCTCACCGGGCTGGCCCGCCGCACCGGCGCCGGGCTCGTCGTCACCCATGACGCCGAGGTCGCCGCGGCCTGCGACCGGACCATCGCCATCCGTGACGGTCGCACCGCGGCCGCCGGGTTGACCGGGGCGGCCCCGTGATCGCGTTGAGCCTGCGGCTGCTGCGCGCCGGCGGGCGAAACGCCTGGTCCGCGGCAGGCCTGGTGGCGACCGGGGTGGCGGTGGCGACGGCGCTGCTGGCCTTCGCTCTCGGTGCGCTGCACGGCCTCGACGCCAGGGAGCAGCGGGTGGGCTGGCGCACCCCGGCCGCGGCACCGCCCGGCACCGCCCCGGTCGCCCAGCTGCTCGTGCGCACCGACCACGTCACGGACCGCGCCATCCAGCAGATCGATGTCGTCGACCCGCGTCCGGACGCGGCCGGGCCGCCCGGGCTGCCCCGGATGCCGTTGCCCGGCGAGCTGTGGGTCTCGCCTGCGCTGGCCGAACTGCTGCGCACGGTGCCCGCCGACGCGCTGGCCGCGCGCTACCCGGTGGATGTCCCGACCGGGGTGATCGGCGATGCCGGGCTGCTCGGGCCGGACGAGCTGGTCGCCGTGGTCGGACGGCCCGCAGGCGATCCGGTGCTGACCGCGCCGGAGCGATCCGAGGTGGTCGCGTCGGCTCGATCCGAGGTGGTCGCGGTCGCCGGGTTCGACCGCCCGGGCGAGGGCCTCGGGCTCGCCGAGATCTACCGCCAGCTCACCTACGTGGCCCTCGCGCTGCTGGTCTTCCCCGTTGCGAGCCTGCTCGGGGCGTCGGCCCGGCTGAGCGCGGCCCGGCGCACCGAGCGGCTGGCCACGCTTCGGCTGTTCGGGGCGTCCCGGCGGCAGGTCACCGTGGCGGCGGTGACCGAGGTGACGGTGGTGGCCGCCGCGGCGGCTGTACTCGGAATCGCCACGGAGTGGCTGCTGGCGCCCGCGATCGCCCAGATCTCGCTGGCGGGCAGCACCTGGTTCGTCGCCGACGTCCGCCCCGCGCCGGTGACTGCGCTCGCCGCGTTCGCCTGCGTGGCGCTGCTGGCGGCCGGTTCGGCGGTCGGCGGGCTACGCCGGGTCGTGATCACCCCGCTCGGCGTCGTCCGACGGGACCGCCCGCAGGGGGCGCGACTGGTGCGGCTGCTCGGCCTCGCCGCCGGCGTCGCGGTGTTCGTGATCATGAGCCAGTCGATCCAGATCGCGCCGTCCGACATCGTCGGGCTGGTGTTCGGGATCGGGGTGCTGGCGCTGTTCGGTGCGATCTCGCTGATCGGGCCGCTGGTCGTGCGGCTGCTCGGCGGCGTGCTCACCCGGCGTGCCCGGTCGGCACCCGCGCTGCTGGCCGGCCGTCGGCTGCTCGACGACCCCAGGGGGCCTTCCGGCCGCTGGCCGGGGTGACGCTCGCCGTCTTCGTCGGCGCCTTCCTGGCCCCGCTGACAGCGATGCTCCCGGGCTGGACGGGAGAGGACCCGGACACGCTGTGGGTCCGGGTGCCCGCCGAGCGGAGCGCGGCGGGCACGGCGGCGGCCGCGCAGCGGCTCGACACGCTGGGCATCGCGGCGCAGGTGGGCCCGCCCGCCGCGGTCCGTGCCGGCGCCGCGACCGTCGCCGTGCCCGTCTGGCCCTCCGACGCGGCCGATCGCGACCGGGCCCGCACCGCGCTGGGCGCGCTCGTCTCCGGCGCGCTCGTGCGCACCGAGCACGAGGCCGAGACGGTCCTGCCGATGCTCGTCAACGCCGGGATCGCGCTGGCTCTCGGCCTGCTCTGCGCCTCCCCGCTCGGGACGGCGGTGAACGGGCTGGCGCCCTCGGGACTGGTGCTGTTCGGCGGTGTGCTTCTCGGCGGCGTCGTCCTCGTCCTCGCCGCGTCGGCGGCCAGCCGCCCGCTCTTGCGATCCGTGACAACCCATGTCGATCAGGAGGACTTGCGACAACCCTGGACCCGCCGCGGCACGCTGTGCCGGCCGCATCCGTCGTGGGCCTGGTGAAGATCTACGGGCGCGGCGGCGCTGCCGTGCGCGCCCTCGACGGGGTGAGCCTGGAGATCCCGGCGGCGCGCTTCACCGCGATCATGGGGCCGTCCGGTTCCGGCAAGTCGACGCTGATGCACTGCCTGACCGGGTTGGACACGCCGACCTCGGGCCAGGTCCTGCTCGGAGGCACCGACCTGGGCCGCTGCCGCGACGCCGAGCTGACCGCGGTGCGCCGTGACCGGATCGGTTTCGTGTTCCAGTCGTTCAACCTGCTCCCGCAGCTCACCGCCGACCAGAACATCGACCTGCCGGCCCGGCTCGCCGGCCGCCGCGTCGATTCGAGGTGGCGGGCGGAGCTCGTCGAGCTGCTCGGGATCGGCGATCGGCTGACCCACCGCCCGGCGCAGCTGTCCGGCGGGCAGCAGCAGCGGGCGGCGGTCGCGCGGGCCCTGCTCGGGCGGCCCGAGATCGTGTTCGCCGACGAGCCCACCGGCAACCTCGACACCGCCAGCGGGCACGAGTTGCTCGACCTGCTGCGGACCTCGGTGCGCGAGCTCGGTCAGACCGTCGTCATGGCCACCCACGATCCGGTCGCGGCGTCGTTCGCGGAGGCGGTGGTGTTGCTGCGCGACGGACGGCTCGCCGGGGCCGTCGCCGATCCGCGGCCCGAGACCGTGCTGGAGGCCCTGTCCGGGGTGACGGCGTGAACGCGGCATCCGCGGCGCTGCTCGCCGAGACCCGCAGGCGCCCGGGGCGGCTACTGCTGACCGGGCTGGCCGTCACGGTCGCGACGGTCTTCGCCGCGGGCGCGCTGCTGCTGGGCGAGACGATGCGCAGCTACCTCACGGCGACCAGCGTGCAAGACGCCGACCGCGGCCGCCGCCGTCGTGCTGCCCGAGCTGCTGCCCGACGACGCCCGTGCTGACCTGGTCGACCGAGTCGCCGCCATCGACGGCGTCACCGAGACGGTCGGGGTGTGGACGGGCTTCGGTTCGGTCCGCGGCCCCGGCGCGAGCGGGATGTGGCGGCTCGGGTCCGACCCGATGGGCGGGCCACTGACCCGGCTGCCGGGCGGGGCGCAGGAGGTCGGCTCTCTGCCGCCGACGACGAGGTCGCGGTGGGCACGGCCACCGCGGAGCGCACCGGGGTGCGCCCCGGTGCCCGGCTGGTCGTCGACTTCCTGTCGGCGCCCCGCCAGGTCGTGGTCACCGGCATCGTCGCGTTGCCCACCGAGCCGGTCAACAGCCTGGTCGCGCTTCCGCATGCGGTGGCGACGCTCGGCGGCACGCTGGACCAGGTGGACGTCACGTCGTCCGAAGTGGACACAGAGGCGAGGATCGGCGCCGCGCTCGGTGCCCCGGATGCCATGCGCACCTCGGCCGAGCAGCGGGCGGGGGAGGCGCGCGAGGCCTCGGGCACGGTGGACGCGGTGCTGACCGGGGTGTCGGTCTTCGCGGGCCTGGCGCTGGTCGCGGCCGTGGTCGTCGTCGCCTCGACCTTCCGCATCGTCCTCACCCAGCGCCGAACCCAGCTCGCCCTGCTGCGGTGTGTCGGCGCCGGTCGAGGCCAGCTCGTACGCGCCGTGCTGGCCGAGGCGACGGTGTCGGGCATGGTCGCCGGGGTGTTGGGGGCCGGTGTGTCGCCGGGGCCGCCCTGGTGGCCGTGGCGGCGACGGTCGTCGCCGCGCTGGTCCCCGCCGTCGCGGCGGGCCGGATCCCGCCCGTGGTGGCGCTGGGCGCCGTCGGTGCCGTGGAAACCGGCGTTCCGCGTCGCGGCCGCGGGTCGCGGTGGCCGCGGCGCTGGCCATGGTTGCGGCCGGGCTCGCCGTCCTTGCCGTGGCCGGTGGGGGCAGCGCGGGCGGCGAGCTCACGCTGGTGATGCTGGCGGTTTCGGGGCTGGTGGGGTTCGCCGCGCTCGTCGCGCTGGGGCCGCTGCTGGTCGGGGCGCTCGCGGCAACGGCCGGACGGACGGTCGGGGCGCTTGGCAGGGGCCCCGGCCGGCTCGCGGTGGCGAACGCGAGGCAGGTGCCGCGCCGTACGGCGGCCACCATTGCAGTGCTCACGCTCAGCGTGGGGCTGACCTCCGCGCTGCTCGTCGCGCTGGCACAGACCGAGGCCGGTGCGCAGCGCACGATCGCCCGGCAGTTCCCGACCGAGATCATCATCACCGCGCCGGACCCGGGCAACGTGGCGGCGCTGGCGCAGCGGCTCGGGACCGACCCGGTGCTGCGAGTGCGGGCCGAGGGGGACCAGGTGCTCGTCGACCCGGCGCTCGGCGTCGCCGTCTCCGCGGCCCGCAGCGCCGTCGATCGCGCGCTGGGGCCCGACGCCCTCGTGAGCTACGCGGGTGACCTCCGTGCGGAGCTGGAGTCCACCATCGCCACCGCGCGGCTGATCGGGCTGGGTCTGGTGGGGATGACGGTGCTCGTCGCGGTGGTCGGTGTCGGTGTGACGCTGATGCTGTCGGTCACCGAGCGGACCCGGGAGACGGGCCTGCTGCGGGCCGTCGGGCTCACCCGGGGCGGTGTCCGGTCGATGGTCGCCTGGGAGGCGGCGCTCAGCGGAGTCGCCGCGGCCGTGGTCGGAGCGCTGATCGGCGCGGGGTACGGGCTGCTGGGGGTGCGCGTCCTCGACGCCGGTCTGGAGTCGTGGGCCATCCCGTGGTCGCAGCTGGCCGTCGTGGTGGCCGGGCTCGTGGTGACGGCGGTGCTCGCCGCTGTGGCCCCGGCCGTCCGGGCTGCTCGGACGCCACCGATCCTCGCTGTGAGTGCGTAACAGTGTTCTAGCACTGTTACGCACTCACAGTGCTTCGCCACCTGCGGGTTCGAGGACGAGGACCGGGATGAGCCGGTCGGTCTTGGTCTGGTACTCGGCGTAGGGCGGGAAGGCGGCGACGGCCCGGTTCCACCATTCGGCCCGCTCCTGTCCGCTGACCTCGCGGGCGATGTACTCGCCCCTGGCGGTGCCGTCCTGCAGTTCCAGGCGCGGCTCGGCCTTGACGTTGTGGTACCAGGCCGGGTGCGTGGGGGCTCCGCCCCGCGAGGCGACGATCGCGTAGGAGCCGTTGTGCTCCACCCGCATCAGCGGCACGAGGCGCAGCTTGCCGCTCTTCGCGCCACGCATCGTCACCAGGACCACGGGGCGCATGTTGATCTCGACGCACTCCGTGGTCCCGGTCTTGAGGATCTTCTCGGTCTGCTCCCGCACCCATGCGGTGGGGCTCAACTCGTACTCGACGTTCACGCTCATGACTCCCGGAAACGCGACGTCCGCGGCCGCTATTCCGGGCGAGTCAGATCAGGTCGTCCAGTGCGATCTCCACCTCGACGGGCGCCGTCGAGACGAATGTCCCGGTCACCGCACCCCCGTCGGCATAGCCGAACTCGCCCGCGAGGTGGCAGGCGAGCAGCGAAGGCAGCGGCTCGGCGGTCACGGGCCTCCTTCGTTGCTCGACGACACCGCTGAGTGTGACACGCGTCCCCGACGGGGTGGGGGCGGTACCGCGCGGCGACGTGCCGGGTTACGGTCTGGCCACACCTGAACACGCGGGAGCTCGTAACTCAGCGGGCTGAGAGGGCGGCTGGTGCCGCCGACCGCAGAACCTGTCCGGGTAATGCCGGCGTAGGGAGGATGCATGACGTCGTTGTCGTCTCTGCAGGACACGACCGTTCGTCCGACGATCACCACGGGCCCGATCCACGGCTCGCACAAGGCCCATCTCGACGGTCCGGACGGCATCCGCGTCCCGGTCCGCAGGGTGGAGCTCTCGAATGGCGAGCACCACGACGTCTACGACACGTCGGGCCCGTACACCGAGACGGGCGCGCAGTTCGACGTCCGCGCCGGGCTGCCCCGGCTGCGGGCGCCGTGGATCTCCGCCCGGGAGCCGGTCGGCGGCGCGGTCACCCAGCTTGCCTACGCGCGGGCCGGGATCGTCACGCCGGAGATGCGGTTCATCGCAATCCGCGAGGGCGTCGACGTCGAGCTCGTCCGGTCGGAGGTGGCGCGCGGCCGGGCGGTGATTCCGACCAACCGCAACCATCCGGAGTCCGAGCCGATGATCATCGGTAAGCGGTTCCTGGTGAAGATCAACGCCAACATCGGCAACTCCGCGGTGACCTCCTCGATCGAGGAGGAGGTCGACAAGATGGTGTGGGCGACCCGGTGGGGCGCCGACACGGTGATGGACCTGTCCACCGGCAAGAACATCGCCGAGACGCGGGAGTGGATCCTGCGCAACTCTCCGGTGCCGGTCGGCACGGTGCCGATCTACCAGGCGCTGGAGAAGGTGAACGGGGACCCGGCGAAGCTCTCGTGGGAGATCTACCGCGACACCGTCGTCGAACAGTGCGAACAGGGCGTCGACTACATGACGGTGCACGCGGGTGTGCTGCTGCGCTACGTCCCGCTCACCGCGAAGCGGATCACCGGGATCGTCTCCCGCGGCGGGTCGATCATGGCCGCCTGGTGCCTTGCGCATCACCGCGAGTCGTTCCTCTACACCCACTTCGAGGAGCTCTGCGAGATCCTGCGGACCTACGACGTCACCTTCTCCCTCGGTGATGGGCTGCGCCCCGGTTCGATCGCGGACGCCAACGACGAGGCCCAGCTCGCCGAGCTGCGCACCCTCGGCGAGCTCACCGCGACCGCGCGCGCCAAGGACGTCCAGGTGATGATCGAGGGTCCGGGGCACGTCCCGATGGACAAGATCGCGGAGAACGTGCGGCTGGAGGAGGAATGGTGCGATGAGGCGCCGTTCTACACCCTCGGCCCGCTGGCCACCGATATCGCGCCCGGCTACGACCACATCACCAGCGCGATCGGTGCGGCCACGATCGCCCAGCACGGCACGGCGATGCTCTGCTACGTCACCCCCAAGGAGCACCTGGGCCTGCCCGACCGCGACGACGTCAAGACCGGTGTGATCACCTACAAGATCGCCGCACATGCCGCCGACCTGGCCAAGGGCCACCCGCACGCCCAGTCCCGCGACGATGCGCTCTCCCAGGCGCGCTTCGAGTTCCGTTGGGCCGACCAGTTCGCGCTCTCCCTCGACCCGGACACCGCGCGGTCCTTCCACGACGAGACGCTGCCCGCCGAGGCGGCGAAGACGGCGCACTTCTGCTCGATGTGCGGCCCGAAGTTCTGCTCCATGAAGATCACCCAGGACGTCCGGGACTACGCCGAGGCGCACGGGCTGACGAGCGTCGAGGCGATCGAGGCCGGGATGGCGGAGAAGGCGAGGGAGTTCACCGGACGCGTCTATCTACCCGTGACGGAGTGATGAGTGTGGAACAGCCGGTCGGGATCACCCCGCCGCGCGTGATGACGATCGCCGGCACCGACTCCGGCGGCGGCGCCGGGATCGCGGCCGATCTGCGGACGTTCGCCGCCTGTGGTGTGCACGGTTGTCTCGCGGTCTGTGCGGTGACGGTGCAGAACTCGGTCGGCGTGACCGGGGTGCATCCGATCCCGCCCGAGACGGTCGCGGCCCAGATCGCGAGCGTCGCGGGCGATATCGGCCTGGATGCGGCGAAGACCGGGATGCTGGCCGGGACCGAGATCATTGAGGCGGTGGCGGAGGCCTGCGACGCGAACGGCATCGGGGCAGGCCGCCGCACCCCGCTGGTGATCGACCCCGTCGCGGCGTCGATGCACGGCGACCAGCTGCTCGCCGACTCCGCCCTGGACTCGTTCCGCACGCTGCTGTTCCCGCGGGCCACGGTGGTCACCCCCAATCTCGACGAGGTGCGGCTGCTCATCGGTATCGACGTGCACGACCGCGCGGGCCAGTACGAGGCCGCGAAGGTGCTGCACGAGCTGGGCCCGCGGTACGTGCTGGTGAAGGGCGGACATCTGCGTGCGGATGCCGACCGCTGCGTCGACCTGCTCTACGACGGGCACGCGTTCACCGAGTTGCCCGGCCCGCGTTTCGACACCGGCAACACCCATGGGGGTGGCGACTCGATGGCCGCGGCGATCGCCTCGGGGCTGGCCCGCGGGATGTCGCCGCCGGATGCGGTCGCGTTCGGAAAGCGTTACATCGTCGAGGCGGTCCGGCACTCCTACCCACTTGGTGCCGGACACGGGCCGGTCTCGCCGCTCTGGGCGCTCCGCCCCTGGTGGACCCCCCTGTGAGTGCGTAACAGCGTTCTAACGCTGTTACGCACTCACAGGGGGGAGAGACAGGGGGATAGGCTCGGGCGCGATGAGCATCTTGGGCACGCGCGTGGTCCGCACCGAGGATCCGGTGTTCCTCACCCGGGGCGCGACCTACACCGACGACCTGACCGACGAGCGGCTGACCGGTGCTCTGCATCTGACACTCGTCCGCTCGCCGCTGGCGCATGCACGCATCACCGCGATCGACGTCGAGGCCGCGCGGCAGGCCCCCGGCGTCGTCGCGGTGTACACCGGCGCCGACCTCGGCCTCGACCCTGTGGTGCTGTTCCCGGGGGCGAACAAGGGGATGAAGCGGCCCTGGCTCGCCACCGAGAAGGTGCGCTTCGTCGGGGAGCCGGTGGCAGCCGTCCTCACCGAGGAGCTCTACCAGGGCCCCGACGCCGCCGAGCTGGTGGAGATCGACTACGACCCGCTCCCGGCGGTGATCGACCTGCGGGCCGCGGCCACCGACGAGGTGCTGCTGTTCGAGGACGTCGGCACGAACACCGCCGCGGGCCACGGCGTCGACGACGAACCCGCCGCGGACCTGTTCGACGGCTGCGAGGTCGTCGTGGGCCACGAGATCGTCAACCAGCGGCTGGCCGCGGCCCCGCTGGAGACCAGGGCGGCCGCGGCGGTCTGGGGCTCCGACGGCCGCGTCACGGTCTTCTGCTCCAACCAGAACGCCCAGGGCGCGCGCGACGAGATCGCCCGCTGGCTCGGGCTGGACCGCGACCGCGTCCACGTCATCCTGCCCGACGTCGGCGGCGGCTTCGGGGCCAAGATCGGCGCCGACCCCGAGTTCGCGCTCGTCGCGCACCTGGCGAAGCTTTCCGACCGGCCGGTCCGCTGGTCCGAGAGCCGATCGGAGAACATGACGGGGATGCTGCAGGGGCGCGCGCAGCGCCAGACCATCACGATCGGCGGCGGCCGCGACGGCAGGGTCAAGGCCTACCGGCTCGACATCCTCGCCGACGCGGGCGCCTACCCGCGGCTGGGCGCGTTCCTGCCGCAGTTCACCCGCATGATGGCGCCCGGGACCTACGACATCGAGCGGCTCGACACCCGTGCCCGGGTCGTCGTCACCAACACGACCTCGATCGGGGCCTATCGGGGTGCCGGACGCCCCGAGGCCACCGCGGCGATCGAGCGCGCGATGGACCTGTTCGCCGCCGAGATCGGGATGGACCCGGCCGAGGTCCGCAAGTGCAATGTGATCGCCCCGGACAAGTTCCCGTTCACCAGCAAGGGCGGGGTCGAATACGACAGCGGCGAGTACGCGAAGGCCATCGACAAGGCGCTGGAGGCGGCGGGCTACGCGCAGCTGCGCGCCGAGCAGGCGGCCCGCCGCGAGCGGGGCGACGCCAAGCTGCTCGGCCTCGGTGTCTCGTCCTATGTGGAGATCACCGGCGGCGGCGCGTACGCCGAGAACGCGTCGGTCGAGGTGCATCCCGACGGCACCGTCACGGTGCTCACCGGCACCTCCCCGCACGGCCAGGGCCACGCCACCGCGTGGGCCATGCTCGCCAGCGAGCATCTCGGCGTCCCGATCGAGAAGATCACGGTCAGGCACGGCGACACCGACCTGATCCCGCGGGGGTCCGGGACGATGGGCTCGCGCAGCCTGCAGACCGGCGGTGTCGCCGTGTACCAGGCCGCGGGGGAGCTCGTCGAGCTGGCCAAGCAGCGGGCCGCCGAGCTGCTCGAGGCCAATGTGGACGACCTCGAGGTCGACAAGGAGCGCGCGGCCATCGTGGTCCGGGGCGCCCCCGGGGCGAAGAGCGTGACGTTCGCCCAGCTCGCCGAGCAGGAGCGGCTGCAGGTCGACACGGTGTGGGACGGCCAGAAGCCGAGCTTCCCGTTCGGCGCGCACGTCGCTGTCGTCGAGGTCGACCGGGAGACCGGCAAGGTGACGGTCGAGCGTCTCGTCGCGGTCGACGACGCGGGTCCCGTGCTCAACCCGCTGCTCTTCGACGGGCAACGGCACGGCGGCATCGCCCAGGGCATCTCGCAGGCGCTGCTCGAAGAGGTCGTCTACGACTCCGAAGGTCAGCCCCTCACCGCCACCTTCGCCGACTACGGGTTCCCGTCGGCCGCCGAGCTGCCCAGCTTCGATCTCGTCGACATGCAGACGCCGACGCCGATCAACCCGTTGGGCTACAAGGGAGTCGGCGAGGCGGGGACCATCGGCTCGACCCCGGCCGTGCAGAGCGCGGTCGTCGACGCCCTGGCGCACCTCGGCGTGCGCCATATCGACATGCCGACCACCCCGCTGCGGGTCTGGGAGGCCATCCAGACCGCTGCGAAGGGGGCCGAATGAGCACCAGGGCAAAGGTGGAGATCACCGTCAACGGCCGGCCGACCAGCGCGGACGTCGAGCCGCGGTTGCTGCTCGTGCACTACCTGCGCGACACCGTCGGACTGAAGGCCACCAACATCGGCTGCGACACGACGTCGTGCGGCGCGTGCACCGTGCTCCTCGACGGCGAGTCGGTGAAGTCGTGCACGGTGCTTGCGGTGCAGGCCGACCAGCAGTCGGTCACCACGCTGGAGGGGCTCGCCGAGCTTTCGCCCGGCGGCGAGCCGCACCCGATGGTGCGGGCCTTCCGCGCCGAACACGGTCTGCAATGCGGCTTCTGCACCCCGGGGATGGTGCTGGCGGCGGTCAGTCTGCTCGCCGAGCATCCGGACCCCACCGAACGCGATGTGCGCGAGGGGTTGGAGGGCAACCTCTGCCGGTGCACCGGCTACCACAACATCGTCCGCGCCGTGCTGTCGGCCGCCGGGAAGGACCCGGACGCCGAGCAGCGCCGCGAGGCCGAGAGCGACGCCGCGCGCATCGCGCCGGCGTTCTCCACCGGGGAGGCGGGCGCGTGATCCCCGTCGGCTTCGACTATGCCCGGCCCGACTCGGTCGATGCCGCGCTGGCGCTGATTGCCGAGCACGGCGAGGACGCCACGATCCTGGCCGGCGGGCATTCCCTGCTCCCGGTGATGAAGCTGCGGCTCGCCGCACCCGAGCTGGTCATCGACATCGGTCGGCTGACCGAGCTCAACTACATCCGGGTCGACGGCGACGATGTCGCCATCGGGGCGGGCAGCCGGCATCGGGAGGTGGAGGTCTCCGAGGTGCTGGCCACCGAGGTGCCGCTGCTGCCCGCGGTGGCCCGCACCGTCGGGGACCCGCAGGTTCGCCATCGCGGCACGATCGGCGGCTCGCTGGCACACGCCGACCCCGCCTCGGACCTGCCGGCGGCGGTGCTCGCGCTGAACGGGATGGTCGTGCTGCGCAGCCCGCGCGGCGAGCGCTCCGTCCCGATCACGCAGTTCTACACCGGCGTGTTCTCGACGGTGAAGGAGCCCGACGAGCTGATCGTCGAGATCCGGGTGCCGCGCGCCGGGGCCCAATTGTCGCAGGGGTGGGCGTTCGAGAAGTTCACCCGGCGGGCCAACGACTGGGCCATCGTCGGCGTCGCCGTCGTCGACGGCCGGGTCGGGCTGGTGAACATGGGCTCCACCCCGTTGCGGGCCTCGGCCACCGAGGCCGCACTCGCCGACGGGGCGTCCATCGAGGACGCCGCGGCGCTGGCCGACCAGGCCACCGATCCGCCCGCGGACACCGCGGCCACCCCGCAGTACCGTCGTCACCTGGCCAAGGTCCTGACCCGGCGCGCCCTGCAGACCGCCTCGGGCGGGTAGGACTCCGGCTCAGGGGACGAGACCGGCGTCCCGCGCCGCGATCGCGGCCTGGGTGCGCGAGCGCAGGCCGAGCTCGGTGAGCACGCGCGAGACGTGGGTCTTCGTGGTCGCCTCGCTGATCACCAGCGAGGCGGAGATCTCCGCGTTGGACAGTCCGCGCCCGAGGCAAGCCAGCACATCGGTCTCCCGCGGCGTCAGCTCGTCCGGCCCCGGGACCACGGCGGGGGCGGTCCTGCCGCCCGCGGCGAACCGGCTGATCACCCGGCGGGTGATCTCCGGGGCGAGCACGCCGTCCCCGCGGGCGACCGTGCGCACTGCCTCGAGCAGCCGCGGGGCATCGACCGACTTGAGCAGGAACCCGGCGGCACCGGCCGCGAGCGCGGAGTCGATGTAGTCGATGTAGTCGTCGAGGTCGAACGTGGTGAGCACCAGGACCTGCCCGTGCTGGGCGGCGACGAGCTGCCGGGTCGCCTCGATGCCGTCGGCCCCGGGCATCCGGATGTCCATGAGCACCACGTCGGGCCGCAGCGTCGCGGCCATCCGCACCGCCTGCGCGCCGTCGCCGGCCTCGCCGACGACCTCGATGTCCGGCGCGGAGTCCAGGATCATCACCGGCCCGGTCCGGACCGCGGCCTGGTCGTCGGCCACCACCACCCGGATCGTCATCTGTTCTCTCCGGCCGCTGCGACCGGGCCGGTGCCTGGTGCATCGAGCGGCAGCTCGGTGCGCAGCCGCCAGGCCCGGTCCTCCCGGCCCGCGGTCAGCGACCCGCCGACCGCCTGCGCGCGTCCGCGCAGCCCGAGCAGACCGGCCCCGGTGCCGCCGGCCTCGGGGGGCGCCGCGGCCAGATCGTTGGTCATCTCGATCACCAGCCGCCCTTCGTCGTGGCGCAGGTGCAGCCGCACCGCACCGCCGGGGGCGTGCTCGGCCGCGTTGGTGAGCGCCTCCTGCACGATCCGGTACGCGGCGAGCTCCACGCCGGCGGCCGCCTGTCCCGCGGGCCGCTCGTCGACCAGCTCCATCCGCAGCCCGCTGGCCCGCGCGGAGTCGAGCAGGGGAGCCAGCTGGTCCAGCCGCCCGGGCGCGGTGCGGGGTTCAGCCGCCCACAGCACGGGCACGGCCAGGATCAGCGACAGGCTGAGCAGATCGAGCAGAGCGGCCCGCCCGCCCTCGTTGACCAGGCTGAACCCGGCCACCCCGACGACCGCGGCCGCCGCGCGCCCGACACCGCCCAGCCGGCCCGCAGGGACGTGTACAGGACCGCGCAGTAGAGCAGGTCGAAGAAGACGAGCAGAACGCCCAACCCGGTCGCGCCGGCCACCAGCGGCCCGCACGCCACGGCCGCGGTGCCGACGACCAGCGCGAGAAGCGGCCGGGTCCGCCGCTGGCCCTGGCCGAGGCAGGCCAGGGCCAGCACCCCCGCCGAGACCCAGAACCCGGGCTCGGGCTTGGCCGACCACCAGTTGACGCGGACCTCGGGCACGACTCACCGCAGCAGCAGCTCGAACCCGAGATAGACGACGGCGACCACGCCGTCCTGGACCGAGCGCCGCCCTGGAAACCGGCGGGCACCCAGCGCGATCACCTATCCATCTCAGCACGTCGGCGGGCCGCCGGCGTCCGACGAACGATGTACGCCGCGCCCGGTGAGGATCGGCGGGACGATCGACGACCGGGGCGGCGATCGGCGGCAGGCTCGGTCGGCGTGGGGAGCTTTCTGAACGACAATCCGCTGCTGCTACTGATCGCCGCCTGCGAGATCGGCTTCTGGGTACTGCTGGCTGCCGGGCTGTTCGCCCGGTACGTGCTGCGGCAGCGCCGGCTGAGCACCGGGCTGCTGCTCGGCGTGCCGGTGCTCGACGTCGTGCTGGTGGCGGCGTCGGTCGCGGACATCGCGGGTGGCTCGCGGCCGGGGCTGACGCACGGACTCGCCGTGGTCTACCTGGGGTTCACGGTGGCGTTCGGGCATTCGATCGTGCGCTGGGCCGACGCGCAGTTCGCTCACCGCTTCGCCGGCGGCCCGCCCCCGCCCCGGCCCCCGCAACACGGCTCGGCGAGGGTGGCCCACGAGTGGCGGGAGTGGGGCAAGGCGGTCCTCGCGTGGACGATCGCGGTCGGGGCCATGCTGGTGATGGCCACGGTCGCGGGGATCGGGGTCCCGGCGCCGACGGACTGGCTCGGCGATCCCTTCTGGAGTTGGGCGGGCCGGATCAGCGTCGTCGTCGGGATCTGGTTCGTCGGCTGGCCGCTGTGGACCACGCTGAACCCACCGCGGGAGCGGGTGGCCGACCGTGTCCGGTGAGGGGCGTGGCCGGATCGAGGCCCTCGATGTGCTGCGGGGGCTTGCGATTCTCGGAACCCTCGGGACGAACGTCTGGCCCTGCTCACGTTGCTGTTCGGGATCGGCCTGGAACTGCAGTATCACTCCGCCGTGCGACGGGGGCTGCGCCGGCCGGGACGGTACCTGCGGCGGGCCGAGCTGCTGATCATCGTGCCCTCGGCCACGGTGCTGTTCCTGCTGGGCTCCCGGCTGCTGCGGGCCGGAGCGCTCGCCGACACCGCGGCCGGGCCCGGCTGCGGTCCCGGCTGATGGTGCTGGCGACGCTGTGGAATGGCTTCAACAGCTCAACCGTCAAGAAGTTGGGGGCCCGAACCGTCGGTCGGGTAGGCGGCCGCCGACTCGGTTCGGACAGGGCTGGTGCGGATCGAGCCCGGCACCGAGCCGCCGGGCTCGAAACGAGGTCATCCGGCGCGGCCCGCGGTCCACGTCTCGGCGACCGCGCTGAACCCGCGACGCGGGTACCCGTGCCGGGGCCAGTCCGCGACGAGCGCGTCGAGGCCGAGCAGATCGCATCCGGCGTGCCCGGCGATCGCCGCCGCACCCCGCAGCAGGGCCTCGGCGTGTTCCTCCCGCCGGTGCGCGCCGTCGCTCGCCACGGCGTCGAGCACCGCGGTGGCGCCGTCGATCTGCAGCGCCGCCGCGGCCACCACGGTCCCGTGCTCGTCGCGGACGGCCACGTAGCGGACGTCGAGGGCGGTGTCGTCGAGTGGGAACCGATCCGGCGGCCGTCGCCCGTGGTCACGCGGCTCGGCCCGCCACGCGGACGTCCAGAGCGGACGAACATCGGCCAGCTCCGCCGGCTCCACGCGGTGATCCGGGCAGCGGTCTGCCGGGTCGCGCCCGAGCTCGCGGGCCAGCACCGCCTCGCGACGGACCCACCAGCCGTGCCGGCGGAGCTCGTCGGCCACCGGGCCCGGATCCGGACCGCGCAGCGTCACGCAGCGGTGTGGGCGGCCGGCCCGGCCGAGCACGCGGTCGGCCTCGGCGATCACCTCGGCCCCGGACGTCGGGTCGTCGAGCAGGAGCTGGTTCAGCGCGCGCGACCACGGCAGCTTCGCCTGCAACAGCGCCACCCCGCCGGATACCGGGATCTCCGTCGTCGCCAGCCTGCGCGGCAGGGACTCGGCGAAGGCCCGCAGCCGGCCGGCGTGGTCGGCGCGGTCGGGCGGTGCCGGCGGGTCGTCGAACCTGCCGTCGGGGCGCGGGCGGTAGGTCTGCACGGCAACGACCGCGGACGTCGGGACCGGGCCGTAGGCGTGCGGGAAGCGCATCGTGTCCGGGTCGCCGGGCAGGCCCGGCTCCCAGCGCATCTCGATTCCGGACGCGGCGAGCGACGCTTGGTCGACGGCCAGCAGCAGCAGATCGCGCCGGTCGGGGAACAGCCGGGTGGCCGGGAGCGCCACCTGCTCCGGGGTCGAGAGGTGGACGAAGCCGACCTCGGACAGCGACGGCGGTGCGACGACCCCGGTGGACAGCGCGGCCCGCCACTCGGCCCGGGTGCACAGGTGGAGCAGGGTTGCGGGGGTGTTCACGGGGGTCAGCATGCCGGGGGCCGGGTCGGGGTCGGGGGGGGCCTGTCCGATCGGAGGGGTACCTGGGCGAGAGGCTTGCTTTCGGCACCCGGTGCCAATACCGTCTCGACAGCTTCGCCACACCGACAGCGTCGTTTCAGGAGGTACCCGTGGCCCCGATCGAGCAGAGCGAGCCCGCGTCCGAGCAGAACACCGCGCCGGTCATCGAGGAGACCCTCGTGGAGGAGGTCTCCATCGACGGAATGTGCGGTGTCTACTAAGCCGCCCCCCGGCAGCGCGCCGGAGGTCGGCCCGGCTGACGGGTTCGATCCCGGGTCGGCCTACCGGCGCAGCCCCAGCGTGGCGCTGCGCCCGGAACCGTTCGGCGCGCTGGTCTACCATTTCGGAACCCGCAAGCTCTCGTTCCTGAAGACGCCGCAGCTCGTGGACGTCGTGCGGAACCTTGAGCGGTATCCCGACGTCCACTCCGCGATCGCCGCGGCGGGCGTCGAGGAGGCGCAGCGCGCGGCCTATCTGAAAGCCGTGGCCGGGCTGGCCGCGTCCGGAACCATCGAACCCCGCCCGTGAGTGCGTAACAGTGTTAGAACACTGTTACGCACTCACGGGCCGGCATGACCACTGGAGAGAGTCCGTGAAGCTGGTCGACCACTTCCAGTACGGCCTGAACTCGCCGATCTGTCTGACCTGGGAGCTCACCTACGCCTGCAACCTGGCGTGCGTGCACTGCCTGTCGTCCTCCGGGCGGCGCGACCCGCGCGAGCTGTCCACAGCGGAGTGCAAGGCCGTCGTGGACGAGCTGCAGCGGATGCAGGTCTTCTACGTCAACATCGGCGGTGGTGAACCGACCGTCCGCTCGGACTTCTGGGAGATCCTCGACTACGCGATCAGCCACGATGTCGGGGTCAAGTTCTCCACCAACGGGATCAAGCTCGACAAGAAGCGGGCCGCCCAGCTCGCGGCGACCGACTACGTCGACATCCAGATCTCGCTCGACGGGGCCACCGCCGAGGTCAACGACCACGTGCGCGGCCCCGGCTCGTACCGCACCGCCTTGCGGGCGCTGGAGAACCTGGCCGAGGCCGGGTTCCAGCAGCCGAAGATCAGCGTCGTGATGACCAGGGAGAACGTCGACCAGCTCGACGAATTCAAGGCCATCGCGGACAAGTTCGGCGCCCAGCTGCGGATCACCCGGCTGCGCCCGTCCGGCCGCGGCGCCGACGTCTGGGACGACCTGCATCCGGCTCCCGCCCAGCAGCGCCGGCTCTACGACTGGCTGGTCGCGCGCGGCGAGGACGTGCTCACCGGGGACTCGTTCTTCCACCTCTCCGCCTACGGCGAGGCCCTGCCCGGGCTGAACCTGTGCGGCGCGGGCCGGGTGGTGTGCCTGATCGACCCGGTCGGTGACGTCTACGCCTGCCCGTTCGCGATCCACGAGAACTTCCTGGCCGGAAACGTCCGCTCCCCGGGTGGCTTCCGGGAGGTTTGGCAGAGTTCGGAGCTGTTCGCCGAGCTGCGGCGCCCGCAGACCGGGGGGGCCTGTGGGGGGTGCCAGCACTTCGACGCTTGCCAGGGCGGGTGCATGGCGGCCAAGTTCTTCACCGGGCTGCCGCTCGACGGGCCCGACCCGGAGTGCGTGCGCGGCTTCGGCGAGCAGGCGTTGGTCGCCCGCGACGCGTCCACGGAGATTCCGCGCTCGGATGTGGACCACAGCCGCTCGGCGCCGCGCAACTCGCGTGGCCCGGTGCCGGTCACGATCGGGGTGGGCTCGCCCGACGGCCCCTCGGCGCGCCCCGACCGGGCCTGCGACACCAGCCCGCTGGCCGGGTTCACCGCGCCGGCTTGATCACCGTTTCGGAGTCCGGGGCCGCGGTGGGCGCGGCGGCCCGGCCCCGAACGGCGATCATCGCCGAGCCGTGAGCGGGATGTCGGTGGCTCTCACCGCGTCGGTGCAGCTGCGCGGCCGGATCGCGCAGAGTCGAGTCCTCTTCGGACCGCACGAGACCAATCTGGCCCGGCGCCGCGCGTTCTCCGCCCGGCACGTCGCCTACTACGCGCGGCGAGCGGCCGGCGGCGCCGGCGTGATCGTCACCGAGATCGCGTCGGTGCACGAGAGCGACTGGCCCTACGAGCGCGCTCCGCTGGCCACCGACGCCGGGTCCGGATGGGCCGAGATCGTGCGGGCCTGCCGGCCGCACGGAGCGCTCGTGCTGGCCGGACTCGGTCACGCCGGTGCACAGGGCTCATCCGCATACGGGCAGCAGGCGCTGTGGGGACCGTCGCGAATCGCCGACGTGGTCAGCCGCGAGGTCCCGATGGAACTGGAGCAGCCCGAGATCGACGCGCTGGTGGCCGGGTTCGCCGCCGCCGCGGCGGCGGTGGTACGGGCCGACCTGGACGGGGTCGAGGTCAACGCCGGGCAGCACTCGCTGCTGCGGCAGTTCCTCTCCGGGCTGACCAACCGGCGCACCGACGACTACGGAGCCGACCGCGCACGGCTGCTGCACGAGGTGCTGGCCGCCGTCCGCGCGGCGCTCGGCCCCGACCGAGTGCTCGGCCTGCGGCTGTGCGCCGACGAGCTCGCCCCGTGGGCGGGCATCACCCCCGTGTCCGCCGCCGAGGTCGCCGCCGCGGTTGCCGGATCGATCGACTACCTCGTGCCGGTCCGCGGCTCGGGCATGTCCGTCTCGGCGACCCGGCCCGACCTGCACACCGAGCCCGGGTTCAACCGGGCGTTGTGCGCGGGCGTCCGGACGGCCGTCGACGGGTCGGTGCCGGTGGTGCTGCAGGGCAGCGTCGCCGATCCGGCGATGGCCCAGGCCGCCCTGGACGAGGGCACCGCCGACCTGGTCGAGATGACCCGCGCGCAGATCGCCGATCCGGATCTCGTCGCGTTCGTACGGGCCGGTACGCCCGAGCGGGTGCGCCCGTGCACGCTGTCCAACCAGCACAGCATGGTGCGCGACCCGCGCAACCCGATCGTCTCCGACGAGGCCGAGCCGCGATCCGGTCACGAGACCGAGGACCCGCCGGTCGAGGGTCGGGACCCCCGCCCGCGCGAGGTGCTCGTCGTCGGCGGCGGGCCCGCCGGGCTGGAGGCGGCCCGGGTCGCGGCGTTGCGCGGGCACCGGGTGCGGCTCGTGGAACGCTCGGCCCGGCTGGGTGGGGCGTTGCGGCCGGCCGCGGCGGTGGGCGGACGGGCCCGGATGGGTCTGCTCATCCCGTGGTGGGAACGCGAGCTGGCCCGGCTCGGTGTCGAGGTCGACGTCGGCGTGGAGATCACCGAGGCCGGGCTCGACTCGGCCGCGCGGTCCGGCGTCGCTGTGGTGCTGGCGACGGGGTCGCGACCGGGCCCGCTCGGCTTCGCCGCGGCCGCCGGGACCGTCGTGCTGACCGCGGCGGAGTTCGAACGGTCCGTCCTGCACGCCGGTTCGACTGCGGCCGCGCTCGCCCGGTTACCCGAGGGCGCCGTCGTCGTGCACGACCCCGTCGGGGACTGGACCGGGGTCGGCGTCGCCGAACAGGTCGTCGCGGCGGGATGGCCGACCGCGCTCATCACCCCCGACCAGGTGGCCGGCACCCAGCTCACCCGCACCGGCGATCTCGCCGCCGCCAACACCCGGCTGCAGCGGGCCGGGGTGGCCCGCGAGCTGCGCTGCACGCTGCGTTCGGTGGGCGGCGGCCGGGCGCGGCTCGAGCACGTCTGGACCCGTGAGCGTCGCGAGATCGACTGCGCGGTGTTGATCGACTGCGGGTACCGGCTGCCCGAGGACGCCCTGTGGCTCGCGCGCCCGCATCTGCCGCGGGCGGGAGACTGCGTCGCCCCGCGGAGCGTCTACGAGGCGGTGCTCGAAGGACGCCGGGTGGCCTTCGGCCCCGTGAGCGCGAAGTCGTGTTGGAGCGCTACTTCGCGCTCACGGGGGCTTCGCCCATGAAACTCGGCCCCCTGACCCTGCGCAACCGCATCGTGTTCGCCGCGCATCTGACCGGCTACGCCACCGAAGGGCGGCCCAGCGCGCAGCACGTCGCCTACTATGCGGCGCGGGCCGCCGGCGGTGCCGGGCTGATCATCACCGAGGAACATTCCACGCACCCGACCGACCGACCGTACGAGAAGCTGATCCACGGGTTCGATCCCGCCGTGATCCCCGGCTACCGCCGGATCACCGAGGCCGTGCACGCGCACGGCGTCCCGATCCTCGCCCAGCTCAACCACAACGGCGGCCAGTCCTCGGGGATGTACTCCCGGCAGCCGGTATGGGCGCCCTCACCGGTGCCCGACCCAATGTTCCGCGAGGTCCCCAAGGCCGTCACCGCGGCGGAGATCCGCCAGATCGTCGCCGGGTACGGCCGGGTCGCCGGGCACTGCGTCGCGGGCGGTTTCGACGGCGTCGAGCTGCAATGCTCACATGCGTCGATCATCCGGGGGTTTCTTTCCCCGGCGACGAACCGGCGCACCGACTGCTACGGCGGCTCGCCGACCCGCCGGGCCCGGCTCCTGCTGGAGATCGTCGACGTCGTGCGCGACGCGATCGGACCCGAACGGGTTCTGGGGGTTCGGGTCTGCGGCGACGAGCTCATCGAAGGCGGAATCGAGCTCGACGAGGCGGTCGCGCTCGCGCGGTTGCTGGAGGCGCACGGCGGGATCGACTATCTCAACACCTCGATCGGCGTTGCCACCGCGAGCCTCTACATGATCGAAGCGTCGATGCACGTCCCGAAGGGCTATGCGCTGCATATCCCGTCGGCCATCCGACGCGCGGTGCGGCTTCCGGTGGTCGGGATCGGCCGGTTCACCACCCCGGCGCAGGCCGAGCGGGCGCTGGCGGAGGGGCACTGCGACCTGGTCGGGGTCGTGCGCGGGCAGATCGCCGACCCGGAGTTCACGGCCAAGGGCCGGACCGGGACCGATGTGCGCGTCTGTGTCGGGTGCAACCAGGAGTGCGTCGGCCGGGTGGGCCTCAACCGCCGGCTGGGGTGTGCGGTGAACCCGAGGGCGGGCCGCGAGGCGATCCCGGTGCCGGCGCCGACCGTGCGGGGGCGGCGGGTGCTCGTCGTGGGCGGAGGGCCCGCCGGGTTGCAGGCCGCGGTCAGCGCGGCCCGGCGGGGGCACCGCGTCGTGCTCTGCGAGCGCGCCGCCGAGCCGGGCGGCCAGGTGCGCGTCGCCGCCGCCGCACCGGGCCGCGGCGAGCTGCTCGGCGTCGTCACGAGCCTGCTGACCGAATGCAGCCGGCTGGGTGTGGGGATCCGCGCCGGGGCCGAGGTGGACGCCGGGTACGTGCGCGACCAGCAACCCGACGTCGTCGTGCTCGCGACCGGGGCCCGGCCCGCCGCGCCGGACTGGGCCGCCGGGCTCGACCGGGTCGTCGACGTCCACGCCGTGCTGGGCGGCTGGGCGGCACCGTCGGGCTCGGTCCTCGTCTACGACGAGCTCGGCTTCCACCAGGCCACCTCGGTGGCGGAACTGCTCGCCGCCCGCGGCGCCGCGGTGGAGATCGCGACGCCGGGCATGGTGGTGGGCCAGGACCTCGGCCTCACGCTCGACATGGAGCTGTTCCACGTCCGCGCGCACTCCGCCGGAATCACGCTGAGCCCCGATCGGGTCGTGCTCGGCGCCGCCCCCCGGTCCGGTGGCGGTGTGGTCCTGCGGGTGCTGCACCACCCCACCGGGACGATCCGCGAGGAGGTTCGCGACTGGGTGGTCTGCGCGGTGCCTCCGGAACCCGAGGACACGCTGTGGCATGCATTGCGGGACAGTGGGTTTGCGGTGTATCGGGTCGGCGACTGCCTGGCCCCGCGGCGGATGCACGCGGCCGTGGCCGAGGGGCATCGGGTGGCGGAGTCGCTCTAGGGTCGTGGGGTGCCGCTGCTGCAGGAGCTGACCTGGTCCGATCTCGACAGCGTCCGGCCGACGCTCGTCGTCCCGGTCGGATCGGTCGAGCAGCACGGAGCGCACCTGCCCCTGCACACGGACGTCCGGATCGCCGCGGCCGTCGCGGCCCTGGTGCTCGCCCGGGAACCCGCGCTCGTCGTCGCCCCCGCGGTCGCCTACGGGGCTGCGGGGGAGCACGAGGGCTTCGCCGGGACGGTTTCGATCGGGCATGCGGCGCTGCGGCTGCTGCTGGTCGAGCTCGGCCGCTCGGCGTGCCGGTGGGCCGGGCGGCTGGTGCTGCTCAACGGTCACGGCGGCAACGTGCCCACCCTTGTCGAGGTCGTGCGGCTGCTGCGCGACGAGGGCCGGGACGCCGCCTGGGTTCCGTGTGTCGCACCGGGATTCGACGGCGACGCCCACGCCGGGCGCACCGAGACGTCGCTGATGCTGGCGCTGGATCCGGACGCTGTCCGGGCCGAGCACGCGGTCGCCGGCAATACCGCGCCGCTGCGTGAGCTGCTCCCCGCGATGCGCGACGGCGGGGTGGCCGCGGTGAGTCCCAATGGCGTGCTCGGTGACCCGACCGGTGCCAGCGCCCAGGAGGGCCAGGCCCTACTGGGCGCCACCGCGGACGCCGTCGTCGCGGCCATCCGCGCCTGGTGCCCCACCGAGGACGGCCGCCTCCGCCCCTAACCCCACCCCCGCGAGTCGGGGTATTTCCGCGACCGAGTCGCGGTCTGTGGTCGCAGGACGATCATGGTATCGAACGTCGGCATCGATGTAACCTCCGCCGTCCCGTCGCACGAGGAACTCGCCCTCGCCCACCTCGCCCGGGCGATCCCGTCCGGCCACACCGCCGTGATCACGGAGATCGTGGAATCCGATGAGGACGCCGTCGAAGCCGCCAGAAGCGAGGTGCGGCGCGTGCTCACCGACAGCGGCCGGACGCACCGGTAGCGTCCGACGGCATCAGTACCGTGAACGCCGCGTCGGGTGGCCGGCGGGCCTGCACGAATCCGCGTCCGTAGTGACTCGGAGTCGCCCTGCGGGCGGTCATGGGTAGTGAATGGGAGCGACATGTGGCCATGGTGAACGTCCGCCTCGGGGATCGCGGCTCCGCGATCGGCCGCGCGGTGTCGCACACATCGCGATGGAGTCTGCGGCTCATCCTGATCGCCCTCGGCGCCGCGCTCATCTTCTGGCTCGGCGCCCAGCTGTGGGTGATCGTGCTGCCCGTGCTGCTGGGGTTGCTGATCACCACTGTGCTGTGGCCGCCGGCCGCCTTCCTGCGCCGGCACCGCTGGCCGCCCGCGCTCGCCGCCGCCGCGGTGCTGCTCACCGGCCTGATCGTGCTCGGCGGCGTGATCACGCTGGTCACGGTGTCCATCGCGGGCAGCTTCAACGAGATCGCGGCCGGCGCGTCCAGCGGCCTCGAGCGAATCCGCGAGTGGTTGGTCGGGCCACCGCTGAACCTCGGGCAGAGCCAGCTGGACGACGCCCTGTCGTCCGTGACCCGGCAGCTGCAACAGAGCGTCTCGTCGATCGCCTCCGGTGTGCTCACCGGCGTCGGCGCCGTCACCTCCGGCGTCGTGACCGGGGTGCTTGCGCTGGTGCTCGCGTTCCTGTTCATCAAGGACGGCCCCCACTTCCTCCCGTGGCTGCGCGGTATCGTCGGCCCGACGGCCGGGTCGCATCTCTCCGAGGTCGCAGTCCGCATCTGGCGCACCCTCGTGGGGTTCATCCACACCCAGGCGATCGTCGCGATGATCGACGCCGTGTTCATCGGGGTCGGCCTGGTGATCGTCGGGGTTCCGCTGGCGTTGCCGCTGGCCGTGATCACGTTTCTCGGCGGTTTCGTGCCGATCGTCGGCGCGTTCGTCGCGGGGGCGCTCGCCGTGCTCGTCGCCTTGGTGAGCAACGGGTTCACCGCCGCTCTCATCGTGCTGGCCATCGTCGTCGCGGTGCAGCAGCTCGAGGGCAACGTCCTGCAGCCGATCCTGCAGTCCCGCAGCGTGCAACTGCACGCCGCGGTCGTACTGCTCGCCGTGGCCGCGGGCGGCACGCTCTACGGCATCGCCGGTGCGTTCCTCTCGGTGCCCATCGTCGCCGCGGCGGCGGTCGTGCTGCGGTATCTGTCCGAGCAGCTGGACGGCCGCGCCGGACAACCCGCACCCGCGAGCGGATCGTCGGGTGGGCTGCTCGACGAGGACCGTCCTGCGCCCGGGGAGATGGGTGTGTCGGAGCAACCGGCCGACGTTCAGGAGGAGAGGACCGGTGGAGCCGGCTCGGGGGCCGGTACGTGAGAGGACGAGATACCCCGACTCGCGCGCGGAGGTGGCGTCAGGGAGCAGCGGCCAGTAGTAGCGGGACGAGCTGCTCCTCGGCGGTCAGGGAACCGTGCTGCCCGGGCATCGTCGAGATCAGCGGCTCGGCGTGGGTCCGGATCACCGCGGCGGTCCCGCGCAGGGCGACCACCACGTCGCCGATGCGCGGCGGCACATGGGCGGCCAACGGTCCGAACCATCCCTCGGCCACGGCCTGCTCGCCGGGCACCACCCAGGCGTCGCCGCCGAGGATCTCCTGCCAGGTGGCGAGCACCTCCGCGGCCGCACCGGCGTCGGCATACACGTGCCGGGCCCGGGCGTCGCCACCGAGCAACCGGACTCCTGTTCGCAGCCGCTCGTCGGTGTCCGCGTCATAGGTGACGGTCACCGGCACCATCCCGTGGTCGCCGGTGATGGCGAGCAGGCCATCGGAGGGCAGCTGCTCCGCGATCGTGGCGGCCAGCAGGTCGATCTGGCGCAGCTGCCAGCGCCACGGTGGGGTGCCTGGACCGTGCAAATGGCCGAGCGAGTCGAGATCGGCGTGGTAGGCGTAGCAGAGCCGCCTGCCGGGCCCGGTCAGCGCATCGACCGCCGCCGCGGCGAGGTCGCCGAGCGCGTGCACGCTGCGGAACTCTCCGCCGCGCAGCGCGGCTCGGGTCAGCCCCGAGCCGCGCTGGTAGCGCGGTGCGGCGATGGTCACAGCCACCCCGTCGGCCGCGGCCCGCTCCAGTGCGGTGGGCATCGGCTGGACCTGTTCCGGCGGGAGCAGCTCGCGCTGGTCGACCGCCTTGCCGTTCGCCTGCCGGGTCCAGCGCAGCGAGTCGAGAAGCGCGTCGTCACCGGGGTTGAACGTGATCCCGACGATCCCGTGCGCGCCCGGCGGCAGTCCGGTGCCCAGCGACGTCAGGCTGATCGAGGTGCTGGACGGGAAGCCCGCCGTGAGCGGTCCGGCGTCGGGCAGTCCGGCGAGGAACGGGGCGTCGGCGGCGTAGGTCTGCAACATCTGGGAGCCCAGGCCGTCGATGAGCAGCAGGCAGGCCGCCCGCACCGGTGGCAGGGCCGGACCGACCGCGGGCCCGTGCACCCCGAGCGCGGACAGCAGCGCGGGCAGGACCTCGGCGAGCGAGCGATCACCGTAGCGGGGCAGGACGGGGCCGTCGAAGAAACGGGGGGGCACAACGGCGAGCCTGCCAGGTCGCGAGTGAAAGTACTGCCATGGCGGTCCTCGCCGCGCACGGGCCGAATGGCACGATCCCCGGGTGAGGCAGGCACAGCGACCATCGGACACCCAGCTGCCGGCCGGGTTCCGGGTGACCCTCGAGCGGCGCACCCGGGTCCTCGACGGCGGTGCCGCGCTGCTCGGCGGGGCGCCGCCGCGGCTGGTGCACCTCGCCCCCAAGGCCCGCGACCTGCTGGCCTGCCGCGATGCGCTGACCGTCACGGACCCGACGTCGGCCGCACTGGCCCGCCGCCTGCTCGACATCGGAATGGCTCATCCCGCGAACCGTCCGGACGGCCCGCGACTGCCGGCACCCGGACCCGCCGATGTCACCGTCGTCGTCCCGGTCAAGGACCGGACCGACGGGCTCGCCCGGCTGCTGGCCGCCCTACCGTCGGGGCCGGGCGTCATCGTCGTCGACGACGGGTCGGCCGACCCGGCCGCGGTGGCCGCCGTCGCGCAGGCCGTGGGTGCCAGGCTGCTGCGACACACCCGCCCGCGGGGCCCGGCCGCGGCCCGCAACGCCGGGCTCGCCGCGGCCGCCACCGACATCGTCGCCTTCCTCGACTCCGACGTCGTACCGCAACCGGGCTGGCTGGAACCCCTGCTGGCCGCCTTCGCGGATCCGGCGGTGGGCCTGGTCGCGCCGCGGATCGTCGCGCTGGGTCCGGTGCGGACGTGGCTGGGCCGCTACGAGGCCGTCCGGTCCTCATTGGACATGGGTCTGAAACCGGCGGCGGTGGTCCCGCGCTCCCGGGTGGCCTATGTGCCCAGCGCGGCGATCCTGGTGCGGCGCATCGCGGCGGGTCTCGGCTTCGACGAGCGGATGCATGTCGCCGAGGACGTCGATCTGGTGCTGCGGATGCACGCCGCGGGGTGGCGGCTGCGCTACGAGCCGGCCGCCGGTGTCGCGCACGACCACCGCGCCACGTTCGGGGCCTGGTTGCGGCGCAAGGCGTTCTACGGCACCGGCGCCGCGCCACTGGCGCTCCGGCACCCGGGTGCGGTGCCGCCGATGGTGCTCTCGCCGTGGTCGGCGGCGGTATGCACACTGCTGGCCTGCCAGCGCGGCCGGGCCACCGCGCTCGCGGCGGTGATCATGGGGGTGGCGGCCGAGCGCTTGTCCCGCAAACTCTTCCGGCTGACACATCCGCGGCGCTGCGCCGCGTGGCTCACCGGGTTGGGCCTCGCGGGCGCGGTCGGGCAGGCGGGCTCGGCGCTCACCAGGCACTTCTGGCCGGCTGCCCTGTTCGCCTGCCTGTTCTCGGCGCGAGCCCGGCGTGCGGTGGCCGCGGCGGCGCTCGCCGAAGGGGTCGCCGACTGGTGGCGCCACCGCGACCACGCGCCGGCGCGCCCCGGCCTGCCCGGGTACCTGCTCGCCCATCGGCTGGACGATCTGGCCTACGGGGCGGGCCTGTGGTGGGGGGCGTGGCGCCACCGCACGACCGCCCCGTTGCGGCCCGCGGCGCCCAGCGGCGAGGGTTAGCCGCCGGCCGAGCGGGAAGCCATATCGGAGCACATCCGAGGAGGTAGTTCCGATGGCTGATGAGAAGCGGCAGGACGAGGTCGTCAACCCGGCCGGGATGCCGGAGATGCACCCGCCGAAGGGCGGGCCGAACGAGGATCCCGACGTGCCCGATCCCGAGCATCTGGTGCCGGGCCGACCGGGCTTTCCGGAGAAGGTCGAGCGCAGCGACGCCGATCGCGCCGAGGAGTGACGTGGGCGCGCCGCGAAACTCCGACCGGGACGGGCGCTTGCCCGTCCCGGTCCGGTCGTCCGGGGTCGAGGTGGCGTTTCGGCAGGTTCCACCGCCCGTAGGGACTAGTCCAAATAGGTGAACCTCTGGATCTTGCGTATCCGCAGGAGCGGGAGAAAAACGTGGGGCTACCCGCAACGGCGGACATCGTTCCGGGCCCATCCGGCGTGCGTCGGAATGTCCTCACCGGAGGCGCTGCGACGAGTTGCCCACACCCTTGCATGGTCGCAAGATCGGCGGTGTGATGTGCGCGCTGCCACAGCGTGGTGGCAGTCCCGGGGTGCAGTCGTGGCCGTGCCTCGGAGGATCCCCGAGAACCCTGCGCACACCGACGTTGTCGGTCGCGGTTGAGGAGTGAGGTTTTCTCATGGCACAGGTCCGGGTCACCGTCGACGGCGTCGAGTACGCCGACGATGTCGAGCCCCGAATGCTGTTGGTGTACTACCTGAGGGAGCGGCTGGGTAAGACCGGGACCGTCGTCGGTTGCGACACCAGCAACTGCGGCGCTTGTACCGTCCACCTCAACGGCCGGAGTGTGAAGTCCTGTTCTGTGCTGGCGGTGCAGGCCGACGGCGGCGAGGTGCTCACCATCGAGGGCCTGGCCCGTGACGGCGAACTGCACCCGGTCCAGAAGGCGTTCAACGAGTGCCACGCGCTGCAGTGCGGCTACTGCACGCCGGGCATGATCATGGCCGCGGTCGACCTGCTCGGGGACAACCCCGACCCCGACGAGCAGGAGGTCCGGGAGGGCATCGAGGGCAACCTCTGCCGCTGCACCGGCTACCAGAACATCGTTCGGGCGGTGCAGAGCGCGGCCAAGGCGATGCAGCCCGGTGCCGAACGTCCCGCCGAAGCGCCGGCTCCGGTCGCGGGAGGAAACTGACATGACGACGACCGCCGAACCCACCGCACGAGAGCTCGGCAGGGCGCGCATCCGCAAGGAGGACGCGCGCCTGATCACCGGACGCACCCGGTGGACCGACAACATCACGCTCAACGGGATGTTGCACATCGCGATGGTGCGCAGCCCGGTCGCGCACGCCCGGATCACGGGCATCAACGTCGACGCGGCGAAGCAGCTGACCGGCGTCGTCGCCGTCTATTCCGGCACCGACCTCGACGCCGAGCAGTCCGCCATCCCGTGCGCCTGGCCGATCAACGCCGAGGCCACGCCGCCGCGGCACGTCTCGATCGCCGTCGACACCGTCCGGTTCGCCGGTGAGATCGTGGCCGTCGTCGTCGCCCGCGACGCCGCCACCGCGAAGGACGCCACCGAGCTCGTCGAGGTCGACTACGACGACCTGCCGCCCGTGCTGGACATGGAGGAGGCGCTCGGCGACGCCACGGTGATCCACCCCGACTTCGGCAGCAACAAGTGGGTCACCTTCCCGTTCGACTCCGTGGCGGCGGGGGCGACCACCGGCCCGACCGCGGACGAGGCGATCGCCGCCGCCGAGGCCGACCCCGACTCGATCGTGGTCAAGCGTCGCTGGCGTCAGCAGCGGCTGATCCCGGCGTTCATGGAGCCGCGCTCTGTCGTCGTGGACCCCACCGGCGAGCAGCTGACGATGTGGTCGTCGACGCAGGTCCCGCACGTGCTGCGCACGATGCTGGGGGTCAGCCTCGGGCTGCCCGAGCACAAGCTGCGCGTCATCGCCCCCGACGTGGGCGGCGGGTTCGGCGGCAAGCTGCAGGTCACCCCGGAGGAGATCCTCAGCACGCTGGTGGCCCGTCGGATGGCCAAGCCGGTGAAGTGGACCGAGACCCGGTCCGAGTCGATGCTGTCCGGCCACCACGGGCGCGACCAGATCCAGGACGTCACGGTCGCGGCGAAGCGGGACGGCACCGTCACCGCGCTCAAGATCGAGCTGACCGCGGACATGGGCGCGTACTTCGGCCTGTTCACCCCGGCGGTCCCCGTCTTCGGGGCGTTCATCGGCCCGGCGATCTACAAGTTCCCGTCGTATGCGTTCGTGTGCACCGACGTGTTCACGAACAAGACACCCACCGACGCCTACCGCGGCGCCGGGCGTCCGGAGGCCACGTTCGCCGTCGAGCGGATCATGGAGGAGCTCGCCACCGAGCTCGGGCGCGACCCGCTGGAGCTGCGCGAGCAGAACTGGATCAAGAACACCGAGTTCCCGTTCACCAACGCCGGTGGCCTGACCTACGACTCGGGCAACTACGAGGCCGCCACCGAGAAGGCCACGGCGCTGTTCGACTACGCCGGGTTGCGGCGCGAGCAGGAGGAGCGGCGGCGCTCGAACGACCCAGTGCAGCTGGGTATCGGCGTCTCGGTGTTCACCGAGATGTGCGGGCTGGCGCCGTCGCGGCTGCTCGGTGCGCTCGGCGCGGGCGCGGGCGGCTGGGAACACGCGGCCATCCGCATGCTGCCCACCGGCAAGGTCGAGGTCGTCACCGGTTCGTCGGCGCACGGGCAGGGCCACGAGACGGCGTGGAGCCAGATCGTCGCCGACCGGCTCGGCGTGCCGTTCGAGGACGTCGAGGTGCTGCACGGCGACACCCAGGTCTCGCCCAAGGGGATGGACACCTACGGCTCGCGCTCGCTGCCCGTCGGCGGCACCGCCGTGGTCAAATGCGCCGACCGGGTGATCGAGAAGGCCACGAAGGTGGCCGCGCACCTGCTTGAGGCCGCCGAGGGCGACATCGAGTTCCAGGCGGGCCGGTTCTCGGTCAAGGGCACCGACAAGGGCGTCTCGATCCAGGAGGTCGTGTTCGCGACGTTCCTGTCGCACAACTTCCCGGAGGGCATCGAGCCGTCGCTGGACTCGGAGTACACCTTCGACCCGGAGAACTTCTCCTTCCCGCACGGCACCCACCTCGCGGCGATGGAGGTCGACACCGAGACCGGCCGGGTGAGCATCCGCAAGTACGTCTGCGTCGACGACGTCGGCAGCGTGGTGAACCCGCTGATCGTCGAGGGGCAGGTGCACGGCGGCCTCGCCCAGGGCATCGCCCAGGCGCTGTTCGAGGAGGCCAACTACGACGAGCAGGGCACGCTGGTCAACGGCACCTTCGTCGACTACACCCTGCCCTCGGCCGCCGATCTGCCGAGCTTCACCACCGACCGGACCGAGACCCCGGCGACGAGCAACCCGCTCGGGGTGAAGGGCGTCGGCGAGGCGGGCACGATCGCCTCCACCCCGGCGATCGTCAACGGCGTCCTCGACGCCATCCGGCACCTCGGCGTCAAGCAGGTGGAGATGCCGTGCACCGCGCAGCGCGTCTGGCGCGCGATCCAGGACGCTCAAGGAGGAGCCAAGTGATCCCCGCGAAGTTCGACTACGTCCGGCCCTCGACCGTCGAGGAGGCGGTCTCGGCGCTGCAGCAGGGCGGGGAGGACGCCAAGGTCCTGGCCGGCGGCCAGAGCCTGCTGCCGGTGCTGCGGCTGCGGCTCGCCGCGCCGTCGCTGGTGGTCGACCTCGGCGGCCTCGCCGAACTGCGCCAGATCGGCGAGGACGGGGACATGATCGCCATCGGGGCGATGGCGGCGCACCACGACGTGATGCGCAACGAGCTCGTCCAGCGGCACGTCGCCCTGCTCGGCCAGGCCACCGAGACCGTGGCCGACCGGCAGGTGCGCCACCGCGGCACCCTCGGTGGCGCGCTGGCGCACGCCGACCCGGCCGGCGACCTCGGCCCCGTCGCGCTGGCGCTGGATGCGGAGTTCGTCATCGCCGGTTCCGGCGGCAGCCGCACGGTGCCGGCGTCGGAGTTCTTCGTCGACTACTTCACGACCGCCATCGGGGAGAACGAGATCCTCACCCAGGTGCGGTTCCCGAAGTACACGGGCTGGGGCAGCCACTACGAGAAGTTCAACCGGACCGCCCAGGCCTGGTCGATGGTCGCCGTGGCGGCCGCTCTCAAGATCGACGGCGGGACGATCTCGGAGGCCAGGGTCGGGCTGGCGAACATGAGTTCGACGCCGGTTCGCGCCACCGGGGTGGAGCAGGCGCTCGTCGGGCAGGCGGCCACCGCGGACGCCGTGCGGGCCGCCGCCGAGCACGCGACCGAGGGTACGGACGCGCCGAGTGACGCCGACGCCGCCGCCGACTACCGTGAGCATCTGGCCAGGGTGCTGACCGGTCGGGCGGTGCTCGCCGCCGCAGGCTGAGAAGGATCACGAGAGCGTCGTTCGTGGACGCCTGCCCGGGCTGTCGGGCAGGCGTCCACGGCATTTGGCCCCCTCCCGCCCGGATGGTGGGGAGCGGCCCCAACGAGGAGGCAGTACGCATGCAACTAGAGAACAAGTTCACGATCGCCGCGCCCATCGAGGAGGCGTGGGCGGCGCTGAACAACCCGGAGACCGTGGCGCCGTGCTTCCCGGGCGCGACGCTGGACTCCTACGAGAGCGACGCGTTCACCGGGACCGTGAAGGTCAAGCTCGGGCCGATCTCCTTGACCTACAAGGGCAAGGGCACCTACGTCTCGCGCGACGACGCCAAACACGAGGTGGTCATCGACGCCAACGGGCGCGACGCTCGCGGCAACGGCACCGCGAACGCCAAGGTGACCGGGACGATGCAGGCCGACGGCCCGGACAAGACCGAGGTCACCATGGTCACCGACCTGACCATCACCGGACGGCCCGCCCAGTTCGGCCGCGGGGTGATCTCCGACGTCAGTGAGAAGATCATCGGCCAGTTCGCCTCGTGCCTGACCGAGAAGCTCGGGGACAAGGCCCCGGCGGTGGCCGCGGAGCCGGCGACCAACGGTGCTGCCGAGGCGAAGCCCGCCGAGGTCAAGCCCGCCGAGGTCAAGCCCACCGGCCCGGTGCGCAGCGAGGTCGAGGCGATCGATCTGCTGGACACCGCGGGTGCTCCGGTGCTCAAGCGGCTCGCCCCGGTGATCGGTGGCGCACTGCTGCTGCTGATCATCCTGCTGATCCGTCGCAGCAGGTCCCGCTGACCCGTGAGTGCGTAACAGTGTTCTAACACTGTTACGCACTCACCGCGCCTCGTGAAGTGGGGAAATGAAGCCCGGTCCGCGCAACGATCTGACCGATGTTCCCGGCCTTCGGGTCGGGCATGCCGCCCTCTCGCGGGACGGCGCGCTCAGCGGAACCACCGTCGTGCTCGCCCCCGAGAGCGGGGCCATCGCAGGGGTCGACGTGCGGGGCGCCGCGCCCGGCACCCGGGAGACAGACCTGCTCGACCCGCGCAATACCATCCAGCGGGCCCACGCCCTCGTCCTGACCGGGGGTAGCGCCTACGGACTCGCCGCCGTCGACGGGGTGATGCGACGGCTCGAGGAGGAGGGGGTCGGCTTCCCGGTCGGGCTCGCGGCCGGTGAGGTCGTGCCGATCGTGCCCGCCGCCGTGATCTTCGACCTCGGCCGCGGCGGGGACTTCACGGCCCGGCCGGGAGCCGACCTCGGTGCCGCCGCCTTCGATGCCGCGTCACCGGGCCCGGTCGCACAGGGCGTCGTGGGGGCCGGGACCGGTGCCGTCGCCGGTGGGCTCAAGGGCGGGGTCGGGACGGCCAGCGCCGTGCTCGGCGATGGCGCCACGGTCGCCGCGCTGGTGGTCGTCAACGCGGCCGGGTCGGTGGCCGACCCCGCGACCGGGGGGCTGCTCGGTGCCCGATCGGGGTTCTCCGGTGAGTTCCCCGCCGTGAACCCCGGGCCGTCCGGGCTGGCGGCGCTGCGCGAGGCGGCGGGCCACGGGCTCCGGCTCGGGACCGCCACGACACTCGGGGTCGTCGCCACCGACGTCACGCTGGACAAGGCCGGCTGCGCCCGGCTCGCGGCGATGGGCCACGACGGCCTCGCCCGCGCGCTCTGGCCGGTGCATACGGTCATGGACGGCGACACCGTGTTCGGACTCGCCACCGGCGAGCGGCCGGCGCCCGAGCCCGCCGGACTCTACGCGCTGCAGGCGGCGGCGGCGGACGTCGTGAGCCGCGCGATCGCCCACGCGATGCTGGCCGCGGTGACGGTGCGGACCACGGCCGGGGAATGGCCGAGCTACCGGGAACTCGCCGGTCTGCCGACCGACCCGCGGTGACTACGTCGACCGCGCCGCGCAGAGGGTCTCGCAGCGCGTCGGCGTGTAGCACGGTTGTACCGTCGGCCGCGGAACGTCGACGTCCTCCTCGGAGCTGACCGGCCGCTCGGTGTGGCGGGCCAGTATCACGATCCCGGCGACGACGACGGCCGCGGCGAGCACCTCGCCGGCCAGCACCGCGGGGGTGACGGTGATGGTCTCGCCGAACCAGACGATGCCGAGGCCGATCGCGACCAGCGGATCCACGATCGTGATCACCGCGACGGCCGGGGCGACGTGGCGGCCTGCCTGAAAGGTGTTCTGCGACAGCAGGAAGCCGGTCACGCCCGTCAGCAGGGCGACGTAGAGCGCCCAGTGGCCGAGGGGGTCGGCCGGACCCGCCAGGAACTGCCCCGACACGAGCTTCATCAACCCGGCGGTCACCCCGTACAGCACCCCGGTGGCCAGTGCCAGGGCCAGCACCCGCGTCATATGTGTCCCACGGCGCGCGAGCGCGAGGCAGCCGGCCACCAAACCGGCCAGCAGCACCGCCGCCGGGATCATGAGCAGGCCCTCGATGGGCTTCTCGCCGGCTGCGCTCGGCCTCGCAAGCAGCAGGAACGCACCGAGCCCCGCCACGCACAGCGACGCGCCGACCAGCACCGGCCGCTCCAGCCGATCGCCCCGCAGCCAGGCGGTGAACATCGCGGTGAACAGCAGCGCGACCACCAGCAGCAGCTGGACCAGCAGCAGCGGACCGAACCCGAGGGCGAGCAGTTGCAGGCCGAGCCCCGCGACCGTCGCCGCGATGCCGACGAGCCAGGTCCGGTTGCTCATCAGGTCCCAGAGCAGGTGCGGATCGAGGATCTCCCCGCGCGGAACCTGTTTCGTTGCGGTGGACTGGGTGGCGTTGGCCAGCCCGATCGCCGCCGCACCCGCGACTGCGGCCGGCACCGCCACCCCTAGCAACTGAACCGTCGTGCTCACGCAAGAGGAGACGGAATCCGGGCCGCGTACTCATCGCTCGCCCAGCAGCTCAACGCTCACAGGGGAGGTTAGCCGCCGGCGAAGGGCGGGAGGATGTCCAGCGTCGCCCCATCGGGCAGGACGACGCCGTGGTCGTGCACCGCGACCTCGTCGAGCAGGTAGCTGCAGCGGCTCAGCACGGTGGCGAACTCGGCGCCGTGCCGCTCGCGGAGCGCGGCGAGCAGATCGGCGAGCGTGCTGCCGGCGGCCAGCGCCACCGGCTCGTCGTCGATCCCGGCGGCCGCGCGCGCCGCCGCGTAGTAGCGGACCGTGACGGTGCCGGTCGTGGTCGGAGTCATCGATGAGTCTTTCGTCGGCCTAGCCGCCGATGGAACTCATCGGGCGGTCGGGCTGCAGGAAGCCGGGGTCGTCGATGCCGTGGCCGGGGAGCTTGCCCCACATCGCATCGCGCCAGAGATCGGCGATCTCGGCGTCGGAGACCCCGCCGCGGACGAGCGCGCGCAGGTCGGTCTCGGTGCGGGCGAACAGGCAGGAGCGGACCTGGCCGTCGGCGGTCAGCCGGGTGCGGTCGCAGGCGCCGCAGAAGGGACGGGTGACCGAGGCGATCACGCCGACGGCGGCAGGGCCACCGTCGACGAGCCAGCGCTCGGCCGGCGCGCCGCCGCGCTCGGCCCGGTCGGGTTCCAAGGAGAAGGCGGTGCGCAGCATCTCCATGATCTCTCCGGCGGTGATCATCTCAGCGCGCTGCCAGCTGTGCTGGGCGTCGAGCGGCATCTGCTCGATGAAGCGCAGCTCGTAGCCGTTGTCGATGGCGAACCGGAGCAGATCGACGGCCTCGTCGTCGTTCACCCCGCGCAGCAGCACGGAGTTGATCTTTACGGGTTCGAGGCCCGCGGCACGGGCGGCGGCCAGGCCGTCGAGGACGTCGGCGAGCCGGTCGCGGTGGGTGATGGTGGCGAACCGCTCGCGACGCAGGGTGTCCATGGAGACGTTGAGCCGGTTGACCCCGGCGTCCGCCAGTGCCTTGGCGCGCCGGGCGAGGCCGACGCCGTTGGTCGTCAGCGAGATATCCGGGCGCGGGTCGAGCGCCGCGGACGCGGCGATGATCTCCTCGAGGCCGCGGCGCAGCAGCGGTTCGCCGCCGGTGAAGCGCAGCTCGTTGACGCCGAGGTCGGTGACGGCGATCCGGATCAGCCGGATGAGCTCGTCATCGGTGAGCTGATCGGCCCGGTCCATCCAGTCCAGGCCCTCTTCGGGCATGCAGTAGGAGCACCGCAGGTTGCACCGGTCGGTCAGCGAGATGCGCAGGTCGGTTGCTACTCGGCCGTACCGATCGATGAGCCGGGGATCGTCCGGCCGAGCCGGGTCTCGTGTGGTGGCCTGCCGCATGGCGGGAAGGCCCAGCTCCGTTGGCGTCACAGCACAAGCCTATCCGGCGGGTGGGATCTTCAGCCACATCCTGCGCCAGGAGCATATTCCGATCCGCTCCTGCAAGACAGGTGGCCGGAACAGGTCGCAAATGCGGATCGATGTCGACGGCGGTCATCGAGCACAGCGGGCGAGGGCGCCGTGGCCTCTCAGCGGACCTGCCCCTCGACCCGCTCCGGCCAGGCGACCAGCGCGGTCAACAGCTGCGGCAGCAGCTGGGTGAGGTACCGGTTGTCGCGCGAGAGCTGCTCGCCCTCGAACGCGGCCTGCCGCAGCACCGCCTCGTATATCCCGCTCATGACGACGACGGCGTCGCGCGGCGGCACGGTCAGGACCAGCCCGAGCCGGTCGAGCGCGGCGACCAACGCCTGGCCGAAGGCGTCGCAGAGCCGATCCTGCATCGTCGCGACCTGCGCGCGCAGCGCGGGTTGACGCAGTGCATGGGCGTGGAACTCGCTGGTCAGCAGGTACCACTCCGGGTCGGCGATCGGCTCCATGAACAGGCTGGCGACCTCGGCGATGGCCTCGCGCAGCGCGGCTTCGTCGCGGATCTCGTTGTGGTGCATCACCTTCTCGACGAGGGCGGTGAGCCGTCGCAGGCGGCGCTCGGTCTGCTCCTCGTCGACGGCGAGGAACAGCGCCTCCTTGCTGTCGAAGTTGGAGTAGAAGGCGCCCCTGGTGAACCCGGCGCGTTCGCAGATGGCCTCGACGGGGGCGTCGGCGATTCCGCGTTCGGCGAACACCTCGTACGCCGCCTCGATCAGCCGCCGCCGGGTGTCGGCGCGTCGCCGGGTGGTGCGGCCCGGTGCCGCCCCGTCGGCCGGCTCGGCCGCCGTGGTGCCGGGCTCCGGTTGCAGGCGCATGTCGTGTCCTTCGCTGTGGTGCCCCGAGCGTAACGGATACATCCTGCATCCGATACATAGTGTATTCCGATACGGTCTGTATCAAGTCCAGCCGCTCCGGGAGCTCGCTCGTGTCCTCAGTCCTCTACCGCCTCGGGCGGACGGCCGCGCACAGGCGTGCGGCCGTGCTGGCCCTGTGGATCGCGCTGCTCTGCGCGGTCGGTGGCGCCGCCGCGGGTCTCGGCCGCGGAACCGACGACGCCTTCGCCATCCCCGGCTCCGAGTCCCAGGACGCCCTCGACTACCTCGGGCGCGTCTTCCCGGAGCTCAGCGGCGCCTCGGCACAGCTGGTCGTGGTCGTGCCGGAGGGCGCGCGGGTGGACACGCCCGCCGCCACCGCGACCGTCCACGCCGCGGCCGGGCGGATCGAGCGGGTCGACCAGGTCGCTGCGGTCGTCGACCCGTTCGGCGAGCACGCGCGCGACGCCGTCTCGCCCGACGGCCGGGCGGCCTGGATCCCGGTGCCGCTCGAGGTCAAACAGGCCGAGGTCACCCAGGCGACCCGCGACGCCCTCACCGGCATCGCGCGCGACCTGCAGGCGCAGCTCGGCGGCGGCGCGCGTGTCCACGCCGGTGGGGACGCCTTCGCCGAGCTCGTGCCGTCGCTCGGTGCGACCGAGATCCTCGGCCTGGTCGTCGCGCTCGTCGTGCTGGTGGTGCTCTTCCGGTCGTTCCTCGCCGCGGGCCTGCCGCTGCTCACCGCGGTCGTGGGGGTCGGCGTGGCCGCGGGCCTCATCTACGCGGCCACCGCGGTCGTCCCGATCTCGTCGACGGCCCCGATGCTCGCGGTGATGCTCGGGCTCGCCGTCGGCATCGACTACGCGTTGTTCATCCTGTCGCGGCACCGCGACCAGCTCGCGGAGGGGCTCGACGTCGAGGAGTCCATCGCCCGCGCGGTCGCGACCGCGGGTTCCGCCGTCGTCTTCGCCGGGTTGACGGTCCTCATCGCGCTGCTCGGCCTCGCCGTCGCCCGGATCCCCTTCCTCACCACGATGGGTATCGCCGCCGCCCTCGGCGTCAGCATCGGGGTGCTCGTCGCCGTCACGTTGGTTCCCGCCCTGCTGGCCTTCGTCGGCGCCCGCCTGCGTCCGCGCCCGGCCCGCCGGCGTCGGCTGCGCCTGTGGCCGCGTCGCCACGGCCGGGCCCGCCCGCCGCTCGGCCTGCGGTGGGTGCGCCTGGTGACCAGAGCTCCGCTGGTCACCGTCCTCGTCGTGGTCGCAGGCCTGGGGCTGTGCACGCTCCCGGCGGCCGACCTGCGGCTCGCCCTGCCCGACAACGGAACTCAGGCCGAGGGCAGCCCCGCCCGGGAGACCTACGACGTGGTGGCGCGGCATTTCGGGCCGGGCTACAACGGTCCTCTGCTGGTCACCGTCGACATCCTGGCCAGCACCGATCCGGTCGGGATCACCGAGGCCGTCGCCGACGAGATCAGGGCGGTCGACGGCGTCGCGTCGGTCCCGCTAGCCATCCCCGACCCGAAGGCCCATATCGGCATCGTCCAGGTCGTGCCCACGACCGCCCCGGACTCGGCCGAGACCGCGGAGCTCGTGCGGGAGCTGCGCTCGATGCAGGAGCGGCTCCGCGAGCGGTACGGCGTCGACACCGCCGTCACCGGCATCACCGCGGTCGGCATCGACGTGTCCGCGCAGCTCGGGCGCGCCCTGCTCCCGTTCGGGATCCTCGTCGTGGGCCTCTCGCTCGTGCTGCTGGCTATGGTGTTCCGCTCGATCACGGTCCCGATCAAGGCCACCGCGGGGTACCTGCTGAGCGTCGGCGCGGCGTTCGGCGCCACGTCCTTCGTCTTCGGGCAGGGGCATTTCGCCGACGCGCTGCACGTCACCCGGCCCGGCAGCGTCATCAGCTTCCTGCCCATCATCCTGATGGGCGTCCTGTTCGGTCTCGCCATGGACTACGAGGTCTTCCTCGTCTCCCGGATGCGCGAGCACTACGCCCACAACGGCGATCCCGAGGAGGCGATCGAGTCCGGGTTCGTGTCGGTGTCGCGGGTCGTCGTCGCCGCCGCGTTGATCATGTTCGTGGTGTTCGCGTCGTTCGTGCCCGAGGGCACCACGACCATCAAGCCGATCGCGTTCAGCCTTGCCGTCGGGGTCTTCGTCGACGCCTTCGTGGTGCGCATGACCCTGGTTCCCGCGGTGCTGGCACTGCTCGGCCGCCGCGCCTGGTGGCTGCCGGCGTGGCTGGACCGCAGGCTCCCGGTCTTCGACGCCGAGGGCGACGCGCTCGTGCACGAGCTGCGGCTGGCCGACTGGCCCGGCCCCGGCTCGCGCGAGGTCGTCAGCGCCCGCGACCTGCGGGTCGCCGACGACCGGGGCCGCGCCGTCTTCGACGGTGTCGAGATCCACCTCGGGCCCGGGGAGGTGCTCGGCATCCACGGCTCCGGACCGTGCGGCAAGACCGCGCTGCTCGCGGCGCTCGGGGGCCGGGTCACGACGGTCGAGGGAGACCTCAAGGTCTGCGGGAAGGTGCTTCCCCAGCACGGGCACGCGGTGCGCGCGCGGGTCGCGCTCGTCGCGTGCCGGGACACCGCGGACCCGGCGGGCGAGATCCGCCGCGCCCTCGTCGAGGGCGCACCGCTCGTGCTGCTCGACGACCTCGACACGGTGGTCCGCGTCGAGCAGCGCCGGGCACTGCGCGACCTGCTCGCCGAGGCCACCGGGACATCGACCGCCGTCGTCTTCACCTGCCAGAGTCCCGCGCTGCTGCGGGACGTGCTGCCGGTGCACCGGGCCGCCGATATCGCCCTGTCCGTTCCCGCCCTCGAGGTCGCCTGATGCGCAACCCCTTCGCCCCGTCCGCCCGGGCCACCGCCTCCGACCCGCTGACCTGGCGGACGTGGACCGGCCTCATCCTCGTCCCGCTGCTCGTCGCGGGGCTGCTGACCTGGGCGTTCTGGTCCCCGCTTCAGCGCCACGACGCCGCCACCGCGGCGGTGGTCAACAACGACGAGCCCGTCACCGTCAACGGCCAGATCGTCCCGCTCGGCCGCGAGCTCGCCGGGAACCTCACCGAGAGCGACGACGGCTACACCTGGGTGCTCACCAGCGCCGACGACGCCCACGCCGGCCTCGCCGACGGCACCTACGCCGCCGTCGTCACCATCCCCGAGGACTTCTCGGCGCGCACCACCTCGACCGCCGCGGACCAGCCGCTCGACGCGAAGCGGGCCCTCGTACGGATCGAGACCTCCCGCAACGCCGGGCTCGTCGACCCGGTCGCGAGCAACGCGGTCGCCCAGGCGACGCTGGCGGCGCTGAACCGGCAGGTCGTCCAGACCTACCTGGAGAACATCTACGTCGGCTTCTCCGAACTGCACTCCCAGCTCGGCGACGCCGCGGACGGGGCGGGCGGGCTCGCCGAGGGCACCGACCAGCTCGCGAGCGGGGCGGCGGCGCTCTCGGGGGGCAGCGACACCCTCGTCGTCGGCCTCGGCCGGCTCGGTGAGGGCTCGGGCCGCGTCGCGACCGGCGCGGACGAGCTCGCGGGCGGCGCCGCGCGGCTGAGCACGGCGGCGTCGCGGCTGTCCGACGGAGCCGCCGGGCTCGCGACCGGAACCGAGCGGCTCGTCACCGGCTCGACCCAGCTCGCCGACGGCCTCGACGAGGCCGCCGAGGACACCGCCTCCCTGCCTGAGCTCACCGCGCAGCTCGCCGACGGGGCGCGTCAGGTCGCCGCCGGCAACCGTCAGATCGCCGACACGGTCGCCCCGCTCGCGGACCGGGTCATCGCCGCGGTGGACGCGCTGCCCTCCGCGGCCGAGCGGATCGGGGAGCTCGCCGCGCGGTGCGAGGCCGGCGGCGGGCAGCCGTCGTTCTGCGCCGAGCTCACCCAGGCGGCCGACCGGGTCGCCGCCTCCGCGGGGACGATCGACGGCGAGCTCACGAAGATCCGCTCTGCGGCGGCCGAGGCGAAGACGGCGGTGGCGGCGTTGGCGAGCGGCGCCGAACAGGTCGCCGACGGCAACGCGCAGCTGGCCGCGGGCGTCAAGGACCTCGCGGGCGGTCTGGCCGGCGCCGCCTCGGGCGCGCGCGAGCTGAACACCGGGGTGGCGCAGGTCAACACGGGTGCCCAGCAGCTCGCGTCCGGGGCCGACCAGCTCGCCACGGGCACCGCGACGCTCGCCACCGGAGCCGCTCAGCTCGCCACCGGTGCGTCCGGCGTGGCCGACGGCGCCGGGCAGGCCACCGGTGGCGCGCGGGAGCTGGCCGCCGGCGCGGGCCGGCTCGCCGACGGCGCGACACAGGTCGACGGCGGCGCCACCGACCTTGCCTCCGGGCTCGCGCAGGGCCGCGACCAGGTGCCCAGCTACACCGACGCCGAGCGCGCCCATCTCGCCTCCGTCGCCGCCGAGCCTGCCTCGTCCGACACCACCGGGATCCCCGACTTCGGCCGGGCCGCCGCGGCGTTCGTCCTCGTGCTGGCGCTGTGGTCGTGCGCGCTGGCCACCTACCTGGTGATCGCCGCCGTCCCGCCGGACGTGCGCACCGCGCGCGGCGGCACGTGGCGGATCGTCGCGCGGGCCGCGCTGCCGGGCGCGACGGTCGCCGCCGTCGCCGCGGCGCTGCTCGGTCTGCTGATCGCCCCCGTCCTCGGTCTGGCGGTCGGCGGGTGGTTCGCGTTGCTGGGCGTCCTGCTGCTGAGCGCGCTGGCGTTCAACGCGGTGAACCAGGCGGTCGTGGCGGCCCTGCGGCGGCCGGGCCGCATCGTCTCGACCGCGGTGCTCGTGCTGACCCTCGCGGCGGGCGTCGTGTCCACCGTCCCCGGGTTCGTCGCCGCCGTGCTGTCCTTCCTGCCGACGCACGGCGCGCTGCTGGCGATCCGCGCCGTCACCACCGGCGCCGACGGTGCGCTGCGCGGCGTCCTCGAGCTGATGGCGTGGCTCGTGGCCGGGCGCGTCGCCACGCTCGTCGTCACCGACTGGCGCCGCACCCTGTCGGCGCGGGAGCTGCGCCTCCCGTCGCCATGGTCGACCATCACCGACGCGGCCCGGCCGCTCCGCGGGTGAGCACTCAGAGCCCGCCGGTGTAGAGCAGCCGGTTCGCCGTGCCCCCGGCACCGCCGCCGCTGACGATGCCGGGCGTGGCGTGGTCGAGGATCCGCTGCCGCACGGTCGCGCTCGGGGCCTCCCCGAAGCGCTGTTTGTAGAGCGCGGCGACGCCGGCGGCGAACGGCGCGGCCATCGACGTCCCGGAGTACGACGCCGTCCGCCCACCCGGCGTGGTCGAGACGATCCCGGTGCCGGGCGCGTAGAGGCCGACGCACGGACCGGTGCTGGAACTGCTGGCGCGCCGGTCGTCGATGGTGGAGTTGGCGACGACGAGGACGTCGCGCGCGGCCCGCGGGGCGACCGCGCAGTCGTCGGAGGCGGTGTTCCCCGCCGAGGCGGCGACGAAGACCCCGGACGCGACGAGCTGCGACACTGCCGAGGTCAGCATCTCGGACGGGCCGTAGCTCCACGACATCACGGCCACCGCGGGGCCCTGCCGGTTCTTCGCCACCCAGTCGATGCCCGCGAGCAGCGAGGACAGCGTCCCGGTGCCGTGGCAGTCGAGCACCTTCACCGAGCGCACCTGGGCCTGTTTGGCCACGCCGTAGGTCCGGGATGCCGCGATCCCGGCGACGACGGTGCCGTGGCCGTCGCAGTCGCCGGGGGTGTCGTCGATGGTGTTGGTGCCAATCCGGGCGCGGCCCTGGAAGTCCGGGTGGCCGACGTCGACGCCGGTGTCGAACACATAGACGGTGACGCCCGCGCCCGTCGCCTCGGTATGGTAGCGGCCGTCGAGCGGCAGGCTGCGCTGGTCGAGGCGGTCGAGACCCCAGTTCGGGGGATCCTGCTGCACCGCGTCGGTGGTCGCCAGCCGGGTCGCGCGCGGTTGGAGCGGGCTCATCCGACGGTCCGTCTCGACGCCCAGCACGCCGGGCCACCGCCGCAGCCGGTCGACCTGTTCGGCCGTCATGCCGGCCGCGAACCCGGTCACGGCGTGGGTGAACGTCGCCGTCGGCCGGACGCCCACGGCCTGCGCGGCCGCGATCGCGGCGATCTCGGTCCGGGTGTGCACGACATAGCGGGCGAGGTGGTCGGCCGGACCGGGACGCTCGGCAGCCTCGGCGGCCCCTCCCGCGGAGCCGAGCAGTGCGCCGACGAGCTGCAGGACGATCACTGCCGGGAGAACCCGCAGGAGCAGTCGCGTCACGTTCGGCGACCTTACGGCGACAGTTCGACGAGGAGAAGCCACACGATCGTGTCAGGTGATGCGGATGTGTCTTCCGCGGTCGAAGGGGAAACACGCTACGTGTTGATCTGTGCACGGTATGGGGTCGCCGGGACATGCCCCGTCGCCGCCCGGGCTCAGCCGCCCGCAGCGTGGATGGCCACCTCGGTCGCCTTGACCGCGAACCACAGCCCGGCGCCCGGCTCCACGTTCAGCTCGGCCACCGCAGCGGGTGTGACGTCGGCGGCCAGCCCGTCGACCCACTCCGGCCCCTCCGCGGACGCGCTCGCCCGCAACCGCACCACGTCGGCGCGCGGTTCGATCGCCGCCAGCACCACCGGGACGACGTTGCGCGGGCTGCCGTCCGGCCGCTCGATGTGGACGGCGACGGACGACGGGGGGAACACCGCTACCGCCCGGTCGCCCGCGACGACGTCGGCATCACCGCGGCCGAAGACCATCGGGCCGTCGTCGGTGCGCAGACCGCCTTCGCAGGCCCTTCCCGACACCAGGTTCAGGCCGGCGATCCGCGCTGCGAAGGGGCTGCGCGGACGCGCCAGGACGTCTCGGGTCGGGCCCTGCTCGACCACCCGCCCCGCCGTCAGCACCACGACCCGATCGGCCAGCACCAGCGCGTCCAGTGCGGAGTGGGTGACCAGAACGGTCGTCTGCTTGGCGTCGCGGATCATCCGGCGAAGCAACGCACGCATCGCCGGGGTGGCGTCGACATCCAGCGCCGCCAGCGGCTCGTCGAGCAGCATCACCCCCGGTTCCGGGGCCAGCGCGCGAGCCAGCGCGACCCGCTGCTGCTGGCCGCCGGACAGCTTCGCGGGCTTGCGCCCGGCGAACTCGGCCGCGTCCACCTCGGCCAGCAGCCTGCGGGCGCGTTCCTCGGCCGCGGCTTTCCGCATCCCCTGGGCGCGTGGGCCGAACGCGACGTTGGCCAGCGCGGTGAGATGGGGGAACAGCAGGCCCTGCTGGGCGAGTAGCCCCACCCCCCTGCGGTGCGGCGGCACCAGCAGCCCGGAGGTGGTGTCGGTGACCGGCCGCTCCCCCAGCCGCACGTACCCGGAGTCCGGCCGGAGCAGACCGGCCAGCACCCCGAGCAGGGTGGACTTGCCCGCACCGTTGGGGCCGAGCACGGCGAGCACCTCCCCGGGTTCGGCGGCGATCGCCACGTCCAGGGTGAACTCGGGGCGGTGCAGCTTGACCGCCAGCTCGAAGCCGGTCATCGGAGTCCCTCGGCGCCTCGCGGCCGCAGCACGACGATGACCAGCAGCGAGACCACGACGATCATCAGCGACAGTGCGATCGCCGAGTCGATGTCCACCTCGCGCTCGAGGTAGACCAGCAGCGGAAGGGTCCGGGTGGTGCCCTCCAGGCTGCCGGCGAAGGCGATCGTCGCCCCGAACTCGCCCATCGCCCGCGCGAATGCGAGCACCGCCCCGGACACCAGGCCGGGCAGGACCAGCGGGACGGTGACCCGACGGAACACCAGCCCGGCGGACGCCCCGAGCGTGGCCGCGACGGCCTCGTAGCGCTGGCCGGCGGTCCGCAGCGCCCCCTCCAGGCTCACCACCAGGAACGGCATCGCCACGAAGGTCTGGGCGAGGATCACCGCCGCGGTGGTGAACGGAATGGTGATCCCGAACCACAGATGCAGTGCCTGCCCGATCAGCCCGGTCCGGCCGACGGTGAACAGCAGGGCGAGACCGCCCACCACCGGGGGCAGGACGAGGGGGAGCAGCACCAGCGACCGCAGCACCCGCAGTCCCGGAAGCCGGCTGCGGGCGAGGATCGCGGCCAGCGGACCGCCGAACAGCACGCAGAGCAGCGTCGAGATCCCGGCGGTCTCCAGCGACAGCCGCAGCGCCGTGAGCGCGGACTCGCTGAGCAGCAGCTCGGGCATCCGTGCCCAGTCCGCCTCGAGGGCGAGCCCGACCACCGGCAGGGCGACCAGCGTGAACGCGGCGACCGCCGGCAGCCAGAGCCACCGGGGCAGACCGATGCCGATATCGTGCCTGTCGTGGGCCTTCCGCTCGGCATCGGCCTGCGCCGGGAGGGTCGCGGTCACGATCCGGCGGGTGTCCCGAATCCGGCCGTCTCCAGGACCTTCGCCCCGACCTCGCCCCGGACGAGCTCGACGAACTGCGTGGCCAGCTCCTGGTTCTTGCTCGAGGTCACGACGCCGATCGGGTAGTCGTTGATCGCCTTCTCGGCCTCCGGGAAGTTCACCCCGTCCACCTTGCCCTTCTCGGCGGCGACGTCGGTGACGTAGACCAGGCCGGCGTCGGCGTTACCGCTGATCACCTTGCCGAGAACCGACCGGACGTCCGGTTCCTCGCTGACCGGCTTGAGGTCCACGCCGGTGGCCTGCTCGACCTTCTGCGTCGCGGAGCCGCACGGCACCTGCGGTGCGCAGACCACGAGGGTGGTCTCGGGCTCGGCCAGGTCGGCGAAGCTCGCGACGCCCTTCGGGTTGCCCGGGGCGACGGCGATCTGCAACCGGTTGGTCACGAAGACCTGCGGCTCTCCGACGATCATGGCCTTGTCGGCGACCACACCCATCTGCTTGGTGTTGGCCGAGGCGAACACGTCGGCCGGTGCGCCGCTGACGATCTGCTGCGCCAGGTTCGACGATCCGGCGAAGTTGAACCGCACCGTCACCCCGGGGTGGTCGGTCTCGAAGCGCTTCCCGAGCTCGGTGAACGTCTCGGTGAGCGAGGCCGCGGCGAAGACCGTGAGGGTCTGGTCCGATGCGCCGGAACCTTCCGCCGCGTCCGAACCCGCCGAGCCGCCACCGCACGCGGCCAGCACCAGGCCGAGCCCGGCGATGACGGCTCCCAGCATCCTTCTCATGAACTTCCCCCAGGGGTTTCCACCACGACCGTCGTCGACTTCACGACCGCCACCGCCAGCACTCCGGGTTCGAGTCCGAGCTGCCGGACGGCCTCGCTGCTCATCAGCGACACCACCCGGTGTGGGCCGCACTGCATCTCGACCTGCGCCATCACCCGGTCAGTGATCACCGACGTGACGAGTCCGACGAACCGGTTGCGCGCGGACGTCCGCACGTCCGACGGGTCGGGTGCCGCGTGGGCATGCTCCCGGGCGAACGCGGCCAGCGCGGCACCGTCGATGACCTTGCGGTTCGACGCGTCCGGCTGCACCGGCAGCGTCCCGGCGTCAACCCAGCGTCGGACGGTGTCGTCACTGACACCGAGCAGCCGAGCTGCTTCAGCAATCCTGAACTGCGGCACGCTGCGCATCTTATATCCGCGAATGCGGATCTCACCAGCGGGTGGTCCTCGTGTGGTTTGCTGCCGGTCGTGGACTTCGAACCGAGCGCTGCGGCCGCCGACTACACGAATCGGATGCGGGAGTTCCTCGAAGAGAAGGTGTTGCCCGCCGAACCCGCCTACGAGGCATGGCGGGCCGAGCGGCGCGGGACCCCGCAGGAATGGGACCTGCCCCCGGTGGTCGAGGAGCTCAAGGCGCAGGCGCGGTCCCGCGGGTTGTGGAACCTGTTCCTGCCGAGCGTCTCCGGCCTGTCGAACCTCGACTATGCGCCCGTCGCCGAGGTGTCGGGCTGGTCGCCGGTGATCGCCCCGGAGGCGATCAACTGCCAGGCGCCCGACACCGGAAACATGGAGACGCTGCATCTGTTCGCGACCCCGCGGCAGAAGGCGCAATGGCTCGAGCCGCTGCTGGTCGGGGAGATCCGTTCGGCGTTCGCCATGACCGAGCCCGACGTGGCGTCGTCGGATGCCACGAATGTGCGCACGACCATTCGCCGCGAGGGAGACGAGTACGTCATCTCCGGCAAGAAATGGTGGATCTCGGGCGCCGCCGACGCCCGATGCAAGATCGTCATCGTCATGGGCAAGACCGACCCGGACGCCCCGACGCACCGCCAGCAGTCGATGGTGCTGGTGCCGCGCGACACGCCGGGACTGGAGATCAAGCGGCATCTTCCGACGTTCGGCTATCAGGACCAGCACGGGCATTCCGAACTGGAGTTCCACGACGTCCGGGTGCCGGTCGAGAACCTGCTCGGCGAGGAGGGCAGCGGGTTCGCCATCGCGCAGGCCCGGCTCGGCCCCGGCCGCATCCACCACTGCATGCGGCTGATCGGGATGGCGGAGCGGGCGATCGACCTGATGGTTCGCCGCGCGCGCGAGCGCGTCGCGTTCGGCCGCCCGCTGGCCGGCCAGGGGGTCGTCCGCGAGCAGATCGCGCAGTCGCGGATCGAGATCGAGCAGGCCCGGCTACTGGTGCTCAAGACCGCATGGCTGATCGACAATGCCGGCGCCAGGAGGGCCGCCACCGAGATCGCCGCGATCAAGGCGGTCTGCCCGCGGATGGCCTGTGACGTCATCGACCGCGCCATCCAGATCCACGGCGGCGCCGGGATGAGCGACGACGTCCCGCTGGCCTACTTCTATGTCTGGGCCAGGGCGCTGCGGCTGGCCGACGGTCCCGACGAGGTGCATCTGCGCACGGTCGCCCGCCAGGAACTCGGGCGGCACTAGCCGCGCCGGGCGCTCAGTCGGGTGTCAGGACGTCGAAGCCGGTGTAGGGGACCAGCGCCTCGGGAATGCGCACCGAGCCGTCGGCCTGCTGGCCCTGCTCCAGGACCGCGACCAGCGTGCGCCCGATCGGCATCCCCGAGCTGTTCAGGGTGGCGGCGAAGCCGCGGGTGCCGTCCTTGGCCTTGGTGCGGATCCCGGCGCGGCGGGCCTGGAACGTGCCGAAGTCCGACGCCGAGGCGATCTCACGGTAGCGCTGCTGACCGGGCAGCCACACCTCGATGTCGTAGGTGAACTCGGCGGAGAACCCGATATCGCCCGCCGCCAGCTTCACCACGCGGTAGGCGAGGCCGAGCCCCCGCATGACGGCCTCGGCGTGCCCGAGCAGCACCTCCAGCTCCTCGCGGGACCGCGCCGGATCGACGATGCGGACGAGCTCGACCTTGGAGAACTCGTGCATGCGGATCAGGCCGCGGGTGTCCTTGCCGTACGAGCCCGCCTCGGAGCGGAAGCACGGGGTGTGCGCGGTGTAGGCCAGCGGCAGATCCTCGACGGCGAGGGTCTCGCGGGCGTGCAGGTTGGTCAGCGGAACCTCGGCGGTGGGGATGAGGTAGAGCTCCCGGTCGCCGACGCCGGTCTTGAACAGATCCTGCTCGAACTTCGGCAGCTGCCCGGTGCCGGTCATCGTCTCGCGGTTGACCAGCGTCGGCACCGAGAACTCGAGATAGCCGTGCTCGGCGGCGAGGTCGAGGAAGTAGCGGGCGAGCGCGCGTTCGAGCGCCGGGCCCTTCCCGCGCAGCACGGCGAACCGCGGGCCGGCGAGCTTGGTCGCCCGCGCCAGGTCGAGGATCCCCAGCCGCTCGCCGAGGTCGGCGTGGTCGAGCGGGGTGAAGTCGAACGCCGTCGGCTCGCCCCAGCTGCGGACGACCTCGGCGTCGGCGTCGCTGGCGCCGTCGGGCAGTTCGTCGGCGGGCAGGTTCGGGATGCCCAGCAGGACGTCCTGCAGCTGCGCCTCGAGCTGCCTCGTCTCGGTCTCCGCGGCCGTGACGACGGCCTTGAGCTCGCGGGCCTGCTCGACCAGCGCGGGCCGTTCCTCCGTGGTGGCCGACCTGACCGCCGCCGCGGTCCGCTTCGCTTCCGCGCGCGCCTCGTCGCCCCGGTGAATCGCCGAGTTTCGGGACGCCAGGAGCTTCTCCAGGGACTCGACGTCCAGGTGGAAGCCGCGCCGGGCGAGCTTGCGGACGGCGTCGGTCGTGGGATCGAGCAGGACGCGGGGGTCGTGCATGGTCCGAGGGTATCGCCTGGGCGGCGCCGGGACTCCCGCGCGGTTTGCCCTCCCCACCTGGGGGTGGCGACCATCTCGTCTCGGGGACACGATGAGGTTGGGAACACCCTGAGAGGTTCGAGGCCTCGCACCGCATCGAGGAGTACAACGCCGTGACTTCCGCTGGCGCCCCTGCCGTTCCGTCCTACACCTCCGGAATCTCCGAGGTTCCGCTACTGGGGGACACGATCGGCGACAACTTCGACCGGATGGCGACCGCGCAACCGGACGCCGAAGCGCTCGTCGAGGTGCCCACCGGACGCCGCTGGACCTACGGCCGGCTGCGGGAGGAGCTGGACACACTGGCGATGGGGCTCCTCGCCGCCGGCCTTTCCAAGGGCGACCGGCTGGGGATCTGGGCGCCGAACATGGCGGAGTGGACGCTGATCCAGTACGCCACCGCCAAGATCGGCGTCATTCTCGTCAACATCAACCCGGCGTACCGGACCCACGAGCTGGAGTACGTGCTCAACCAGGCCGGGATCTCGGTGCTGGTGGCCGCGCGGTCGTTCAAGACCTCCGACTACGCCGCGATGATCGACGAGGTTCGGCCGCGCTGCCCGCAGCTGCGCCAGGTGGTGCTCATCGGCTCGCCCGAATGGGACGCGCTGGTCGAGTCGGGCCGGGACGGCGACCGCACCGAGCTGGCCCGGCTGCAGGCCCAGCTGAGCCCCGACGACCCGATCAACATCCAGTACACCTCGGGCACGACCGGGTTCCCGAAGGGCGCGACGCTGAGCCACCACAACATCCTCAACAACGGCTACTTCGTCGGCCGGCTGTGCGGCTACACCCCCGCGGACCGGGTGTGCATCCCGGTGCCCTTCTACCACTGCTTCGGCATGGTGATGGGCAACCTGGGCGCCACCACCAACGGCGCGACCATGGTCATCCCGGCCCAGGGCTTCGACCCCAAGGCCACCCTGGCCGCCGTCGCCCGGGAGCGGTGCAGCTCGCTCTACGGGGTGCCGACGATGTTCATCGCCGAGCTCAACGACCCCGAGTTCGACTCCTACGACCTGTCCAGCCTGCGCACCGGGATCATGGCCGGCTCGCCGTGCCCGGTGGAGGTGATGAAGCAGGTCGTGGACCGGATGGGGATGACCGAGGTGACGATCTGCTACGGCATGACCGAGACCTCGCCGGTGTCCACCCAGACCCGGGCGGACGACTCGCTGGACCGGCGGGTCTCCACCGTCGGCCGGGTGCATCCGCACGTCGAGATCAAGATCGTCGACCCGGAGACCGGGCTCACCGTGCCCCGCGGGGTGCCCGGTGAGTTCTGCACCCGCGGCTACTCGGTGATGCTCGGATACTGGAACGAGCCGGAGAAGACGGCCGAGGCCATCGACCAGGCACGCTGGATGCACACCGGTGACCTCGCGGTGATGGACTCCGACGGCTACGTCAACATCACCGGCCGGATCAAGGACATGGTCATCCGGGGCGGGGAGAACCTCTACCCCCGCGAGATCGAGGAGTTCCTCTACACCCACCCCGATGTCCTCGACGCGCAGGTGATCGGCGTGCCCGACGCGCGGTTCGGCGAGGAGCTGTGCGCCTGGGTGACCCTTCGCGAGGGTGCTCCCGCGCTCACCGCGGAGGCGCTGCGCGAGTTCGCCACCGGCAAGCTCGCCCACTACAAGATCCCCCGCTATGTCGTGATCGTCGAGGAGTTCCCGATGACGGTCACCGGCAAGATCCGCAAGGTCGAGATGCGCGAGCGGTCGGTGGAGATCCTCGGCCTCGCCGACGCCGCCACGATCCGCAACGCCTGACCCTCGGCCGCCCCGCTCCACCGGACGGATCGCACGCAAGTGCCGTTCGTCCGGTGGAGAGGGGGCATTTGGCCGGTGCGCGCGGTTGGGGGACAGGACTAGGCTGTGCCGTGCGCGTCCCGGTGTCGCTCAACGAGCCGACCTGAGCATGGCGGACCAGGCACCCGGGGCGCGTTTGTTGTGCGGACATGGGGTATTCCGGCGGGTGCCGCGCGACAGCGGGGATCGATCGAGGAACGGGTGAGCAAGGTGCCGACCGGCAGGGTCAAGTGGTACGACGCCGACAAGGGCTTCGGGTTCCTCGCCCAGGACGGGGGCGAGGACGTCTATGTCCGCAAGTCCGCGCTGCCGCCCGGGGTGCAGGCCCTCAAACCCGGTCAGCGGGTGGAGTTCGGGATGGCCGAGGGTCGACGTGGCCCGCAGGCGCTCTCGGTCCGGCTGGTCGAGGCGCCGCCGTCGGTCGTGGAGGCCACCCGGCGACCCGCGGAGGAGCTGCACGGCCTGATCGAAGACATGATCAAGTTGCTCGACTCGCGGGTGCAGCCCGACCTGCGCCGCGGCCGATACCCCGATCGCAAGACGTGCAAGCTGGCGGCCGAGGTGGTCCGCGCCGTGGCCCGGGATCTGGACGGCTGACCTCACAGGGGCTGTTGAGCTGCGACGAGGACCCAGCTGCCGCGGACGGGGAACTCGATCTCACCGGTCTGCTCGTTCGCCACCGGCGCGGGCCCGAACTGCTGCACCTGCGCGGTGAGCAGCGTGTCGGCGGCGTCCGGCAGGACCAGCGTGTAGTCGCGCTGGGTGTTCGGCGCGAACACCGGGCTGCGCCCGTCGACCTTCTGGTCGTCCGGGCCGTGGTAGCTGAACACGACGTGCCACGGGGCGGACGACAGCTCCTCCGGCACGGCAATGTGCACCGGCATGCCCGCGGGTACCGGCAGGTGCACCTCGGCGTTCGCGTCGGCGGAGCAGTCGGTGAGCTTGAGGTCGCAGTACTGGGTCGGGCCGGTGGTCCGCTCCTGCCCGCTCACGGTGAACGTCACCGTCGGCGGCGCCCCGGAACCACATCCGGCGAGCAGCACGGCGAGGACGGCCAGCAGGGCCGGGAACAGGCGGCGGGGCACGACCACAACCCTACGGAGCGGACTCAGTGCACCACCGGTTGCGGGTCCGGCCGAGTCTCCCGCACCCCCAGTCCCGGCACGAGGCTGCCCCCGCGGCTGATCATGACGGACTGGGTGCCCACCACCGCGACGATGGCGGCGACCGCGGCGAACCCGATCCAGAACGTACTGTGCGGCATCAGCATCCCGAGCGCACCACCGAACACCCAGGCCAGCTGCAGCACCGTCTCCGAGCGGCCGAACGCCGACGCCCGGGACTCCTCGGGCAGGTCACGCTGGATGACCGCGTCCAGACAGACCTTGGCCATCGCGCTCGAGGTCGCCGCAACGAGGCCCACGACGGCGGCCGTCACGATCCCGGGGAACACCGAAGCGACCACCGCCGAGGCACAGGCCGCCGCGACGGCCGCGACGACGACGGCGTCGACGCGCCGGAACGACGACCGCGAGCCCACGGCGTTGCCGATGAACGAGCCGATGCCCGCCGCCGCCCCGACGATGCCGATGAGCAACAACTGCCGAGCCGGTTCCTGCTCGGTCTGGGCCTTGACCACGAACGCCACGAACAGTGTGAGGAAACCGGTGAGCACCCGGACCGAGCCGTTGGCCCACAGCGCGACGAGCACGTGCCGGCCCATCGGTCTTCGCCGTCCGCGCCGGGTGCTGCGCAGGGCGGCGGGCACCTCGCCCGCCGTGACCTCGACCCAGCGCGGGATGCGCAGGCACAGCACGGCCCCGGCCACCGCCAGCGCGGCGGTGTAGAACAGCGCCCCCGGCGAGTCGAACAGCCCGGCCACGCCGGCACCGACGCCGCCGAACACCGCACCCGAGGCCAGCCCGAACACCGTCAGCCGGGAGTTGGTGGTGACCAGGGTGATTCGCTCGGGCAGCACCCGTGGGGTGACCGCCGCCTTGAGCACCATGAACGACTTGCTCAGCACCATCACGCCCAGCGCAGCAGGATAGAGCAGCCAGTTGTCGTAGTTCAACGCCATCACCACCGCCAGCCCGGCGCGGCCTGCGAAGGAGAGGGCCAACGCGGCCCGGCGGCCGCGCTGCAGCCGGTCCAGCAGCGGGCCGATCACTGGCGCGACCAGGGCGAACGGCGCCACGGTGATCGCCAGGTACAGGGCGACGTTGGTCTTGGACTCCGCGGTGGCCGCGGCGAAGAACAGGGTGTTGGCCAGCGCGACGGCGACCGCGGCGTCCACGGCGTAGGTCATCATGGTCGCGTAGGTCAGCGCGGTGAGCCCGGAGCGGTCGGCGCCATCCGCGGTCGCGGCCCGGTGGAAGGTGCGGACCGCGTTCTCGGTGAGCTGCCTGCTACGCATCGCCGCGACCCTGGTGACCGTCAGCTTGCTCGGGACCCGCGGGCCGCGCGGCTGCTCGTCGGCCTCGTCGCGATCCGGGGCGGCGTCGCCGTCCGGCTCGGCGTCCGGCTCCGGGCCGGGTGGCTGCCATTGCGGTGGGGGCGGTGGGTTGCGCCGGTACTCCGAAGGGTCGTAGTCCGGGTCGTCGTGCCAGGGATACCGGCGTCGGATCACCGGTGCGATCGGTGGCGGCAGCCGCGTCGACCCGGAGCCGGACGGCTCGGGCTCGCCACGCCGCTGCGCCGGGTCCGCGGGCGCCGGGTCCGCCGGCGGCGAACCGCGGGTGACCGGCCCGCCGTCGATCGTCACCCAGGTCCGCCGCGCGCCGGAACGCCGGCCGCGGCGGGGGCGGGGAAATCCGGACCTGGGCACCCCACCATTCTGGCGCATCGAACCGACCGCGACGCCCTCGTCGAGGCTCAGGGCCCCAAGCGCACCCGGAACGTCGCGGGCCATCGCTTACCGGTCAGCAGGAACGTCCCGTCACCGAGCGCGGCGATGCCGTTGAGCACGTCGGTCCCGCCGCGGCGGGACGGGTCGAGCAGCCCCGAGGCGTCGACGACCGCGGTCACCCGGCCATCCGCCGGATCGATGCGGACGAGCCGATCGGTGGGCCACACGTTGGCCCACACCTGCCCGTCGACGCATTCGAGCTCGTTGAGCCCGGGCACGGCCCGGCCGTCGAGCGTCACCCGCACGGAACCGGTCTCGACGAAGCCGACCGGGTCGTGGAAGCGCAGCCGATCGGTGCCGTCGGACCGCACCAGCCGCCCGGCACCGGGCTGGCTGCACAGGCCCCAGCCCTCGCCGTCGATGCGGACCTGACGCAGCAGCCGCAGCGTCGCCCGGTCCCATTCGAGCGCGACGCCGTCGCGCCAGGTCAGCTGCCAGATCCGGGAGCCGACGACGGTGATGCCCTCGCCGAACAGCTCCCCGGGCAGCCCGACGGCGTGGCGGACCGCCCCGGTGGCGGGGTCGAGCTCACGCAGCTGCGAACGGCCCGCCAGCCCGGTGCCTTCGTAGAGGGTGTCGCCGGCCAGCTCCAGACCCTGGGTGAACGCGGTGGGGTCGTGTGGCCGCTCGGCGAGCACCTGCGGATGCCACACCGGTACGGCCGGCGTCGGGGCGGCGCAACCCGCCAGCGTCGAGGCCGCGAGCACGAGAGCGGCCGGGAGCGCACGCCAGACCGTCACGATTGGCGAGGGTGGCACAATCGTGAGGGTGAGTGCCGCTTTGCCCCACGACCCGTCGCAACTGCTCACGGACACGGTTGCGTTGGCCCGCGCCGCCGCGGTCGACGAGGCAGCCCTCGACGTCGGTTCCGCGGCCGCCGGGGAGGCCGTCGGCGAGCACCTGGAGAGCGGCCCGGAGGGCGACTGCGCGAGCACCCACTTCTTCGCCGCCACCCACGCGGGTTACCGCGGCTGGCGGTGGGCGGTCACGCTGGCCTGCGCGGGCGCCGGGGAGCCGGTGACGGTCAGCGAGGTCGTGCTGCTGCCCGGGCCCGACGCGCTCGTCGCGCCGTCCTGGGTGCCGTGGCAGGAGCGGGTCCGCCCCGGTGACCTCGGCGTCGGTGATCTGCTGCCCACGACCCCGAACGACCATCGCCTCGTCCCCGGCTACGTCGAGTCCGACGATCCGGCGGTCGAGGAGGTCGCGGCCGAGGTGGGCCTCGGCCGCCGCCGAGTGCTCAGTCACGCCGGTCGCCTCGAGGCCGTGCAGCGCTGGCAGGAGGGCCGGCACGGTCCGTCGGCCGCGATGGCCAAGGCCGCGCCGGGACCGTGCGGCACCTGCGGGTTCTTCCTGCCGCTGGCCGGTTCGCTGCGCGGGAGCTTCGGGGTCTGCGGCAACGCGTACTCCCCGGCCGACGGTTCGGTCGTGGCCGTCGAGTTCGGTTGCGGGGCGCATTCGGACGTCGCCGCCGAGCCGGGATCGCCGGTGCAGGTCGCCGCGCTGGTCTACGACGACGGGGTCGACCTCGCCGCCGACCTGGAGCAGATCGGTTCCTGAGCGCGGTGACCGCCTCCGAGCACCGCGAGCCCGCCGGCGACCCCTTCGGCACCGCCGATCTTCGCGCCGCCGTTCTCGACGCCTGGGCCGCGTCGCCGACCCGCTTCCGGGAGGACGCGAACGCCGAGGAGGACCTGCTGCTCGGCGGGTACGCCGACGCGTGGTTGGTCGAGCTGGCCCAGAACGCCGCCGACGCCGCCCGCGCCGCTGGTGGCCGGGGGCGGCTGCGGGTCGCGCTCGCCGGCCCCGGATCCGGACCGGGGTACGACGGCGAGCTGCGGGTCGCCAACACCGGTGCTCCGCTGAACACGGCCGGGGTCGCCGCGCTGGCGTCGCTGCGTGCGTCGGCCAAACGCGACGACGAGGGCGCGGTCGGCCGCTTCGGGATCGGGTTCGCCGCGGTACTGCGGGTCTCGCGGGAGCCGCGGGTCGTCTCCGGCGCCGGTCGCGGTGTCCGCTTCTCCGCGATGGCGACGGCGGCCGCGGCGCGGGTGCTGCCGGGACCGGCCGCCGAGCTCGCCCGCCGCGGCGATCAGCTACCGGTGCTGCGGCTGGTCTGGCCGGTGGAGGCGGACGAACCCGCGCCCCCCAAGGGGTACGACACCGAGGTCCGGCTCCCGCTCGGCGATCGCGGAGCCGACGGTCCGGTCCTGCTCGCCGCGGCCGCCGAAGCCGCCCCGGACCTGCTGATCGCACTGCCGGACCTGGTCGAGATCACGGCGGGGGAGGCGGTGTTCCGCCGGACCGAGGACGGCCAGGGCCGGATCCGAATCGGAGCCCGGCGCTGGCTGCTGGCCGGGGCGGCCGGGCGGCTCGACGCCGCCGACGCGCAGACCCAGGCCGTCGAGCAGCGCGGCCGGCGGGACTGGTCGGTGACCTGGGCGTTGCCCGTGGACGAGGCCGGGCGCCCGCAGCCGCTCGACGCCGACGTGCTGCACGCGCCGACCGCGAGTACCGAGGCCCTCTCGCTGCCCGCGCGGCTGATCGCGACGGTGCCGCTGGAGCCGGACCGTCGCCGGGTCCGCCCCGGTCCGGTGACCGAGCGGGTTCTCGCCGCCGCCGGAACCGCCTATCTCGACCTGATCCGCGCCGTCGAACCCATCCACCGCGGGGCGCTGGTCCCGGTGCCGGGTTTCCCGCGCTCGCAGCTCGACGGCCGGGTGCGTGGGATGCTGCTCGACGCGTTGCGGGGGGCGGCCTGGCTGCTGTCGGCGGGCGGGGACGAGTTGGTCCCGCGGCGTGCCGAATGGCTGGACATCCCCGGTGCCGAGGGACTGGCCCGGGTGCTGGCCGCCGGGGTGGACGCGGAGGACTTCGCCGGGCTCGCCGACCCCGCCGCGGTGGCCGGGACCCCCGCGAACGTGCTGGGTGAGCTCGGGATGCGTCGGCTCGGCGCGGCCGAGCTGGTCGACCGGCTGGTCGGTCTGCGCCGTCCCGCGAGCTGGTGGCGCGCGGTGTACGCGGCCCTGGAACCGGCCGCCGAGACCGTCCCGGGGCTGCTCGAGGAGCTGCGCGGGCTGCCGGTGCCGCTGGCCGACGGGCGTACCGTCGCGGGGCCTGAGTCGGTGCTGCTGCCGACCGGGGAGCCGGACGGACCGGTTGCGGCGCTGGCCGGGCTCGGGCTGCCCGGCCTGCGCATCGCCGACGCGGAGGCCACCCATCCGCTGCTGGCCAGGCTCGGGTCCGTCGCAGCCGATGCGGAGGCGGTCCTGGAGCGGCCCGCGCTGCGCGAGGCCGTCGAGCGCTCGGTCGACGACGCCGAGGCGGGCCTCGGCACCGCCCCGCTGGCCGACGCCGTGCTCGCGTTGGTGGCCGAGCTGGGCCCGGCAACGGTGGCCCGGCACCGCTGGCTCGGCGCCCTCGCGCTGCCCGACGACGAGGGCAGCCCCGCCCGCGCCGACGAACTGGTCCTGCCCGACGCCGCGCTGCGCCCGCTGCTGGCCGACGACGCCCCGGTCGGCGTGCTCGACGCCGGATGGACCGAGAGGGTGCCGCGTGGGGTGCTGAACGCGGTCGGCGTGCTCGACGGCTTCACCGTCGTCGTCGATGACGAGCCCGCGGGTCCCGACCACGACCTGCACGACGAGGACCTCTGGTGGGACAGCCGCGACCACCCGCCGATGCGGGTGGTCGCCGTCCGGGACCTCGACCTCGTCGCCGACGACGCCTGGCCGGCCGCGCTGCGGCTGCTGGCCGGCGAGCCCGCCACCCGGGCCGCGGTCCTCGAGGGGGGCTACACGTCGTGGTGGCTGGCCGAGCATGCGCGGCTGGGTGGGTACCGCCCCGGGCACTGGCGGCTGCGCTCGGCGACGGAGCTGGCACAGCTGTACGACCCGGCGCCGGCCGAGGGGGTCGACGAGGCACTGCTCTACGCGATCGGGGTGCGCGCCGCGTTGGCGGTGGAGGGTCCGGAGGACGCCGTGGACCTGCTCGAACGGCTCGTCGATCCGGTCCGCCGCCCCGACGTCGCGTTGATCGCGGCCGCGCATACCGCGTTGTCGGAGGCGGTCGCCGACGGCTGCGTCGACCCCGGTGAGCTCGATCCGCTCGAGCGGGTCCGGGCGCTGGACGGCACGGTCGTCCCGATCGACGAGGCGATGGTGCTCGACCACCCGTGGTTGGCCGAGGTGCTGTCGTCGGCCGACCTGGTGGCGGGCGGCGCCCCGGGATCACTCGCGGACCTGCTGGATCTGCCGCTTGCCTCCGACGTGGTCGAGGCCGCGGTCGTCGGGAGCGGTGAGCCGCGATGCTGGTCCGACTCCGCCGAGGTGGTAGTGGCCTGCGCCACACTCGGGGTCGAGGTCCCGGCCGGCGAGATGATCGTCCATGATGCTCTGGTGATCGATATGCGCCGCCCGGCCATGGGTCGGCGCAGCGTTCCGGCCTGGCCGGATGGGGAAGGCCGGTGGCATGCCACCGATCCGATCCGGGCCCTACTGGGGCTGTTGGCCTGCGGTTCGCAGGCCGATCCGGCCGCCGAGTGACGCCGTGGGCCGCGTGCTAGGAAATACACCGTGAACGATCGTCTGGGCGGTCTGCTGCCGCCCGTGCTGCCGAACCGGGTGAGCGTGCTTTCGGTCCACACCTCGCCGCTGGAGCAGCCGGGGACCGGCGACGCCGGCGGGATGAACGTCTATATCGTGCAGACCGCGCTGCGCATGGCCGGCCGGGGTGTCGACGTCGAGATCTTCACGCGCGCCACGTCGTCGGAGCTGCCACCGACGGTCGAGATGGCACCCGGGGTGCTCGTCCGGCACGTCGCGGCCGGGCCGTTCGAGGGCCTCGGCAAGAACGACCTGCCCGGCCAGCTGTGCGCGTTCACGGCCGGGGTGCTGCGCGCCGAGGCGCGGCACGATCCCGGCTACTACGACGTCGTGCACTCCCACTACTGGCTGTCCGGCCAGGTCGGCTGGTTGGCCCGCGACCGTTGGGGGGTGCCGCTGGTGCACAGCGCGCATACCCTGGCCCGGGTCAAGAACACCGCCCTCGCGGAGGGCGACCCGCCGGAGCCGATGGTGCGCATGATCGGCGAGGACCAGGTCGTCGCCGAGGCCGACCGGCTTGTCGGCAACACCGAGACCGAGGCCCGCCAGCTGGTCGAGCTGTACGGGGCCGATCCCTGTCGCATCGTCACCATTCCGCCCGGCGTCGACCTGAACCGTTTCACCCCGGGTGATCGGACGGCCGCGCGCGCCGCGCTCGGCATCGCGCCGGACGACGTCGTGCTCGCCTTCGTCGGCCGGATCCAGCCGCTCAAGGCGCCGGACGTGCTGCTGCGCGCCGCGGCCGAGTTGCTGCGTCGCGACCCGGACCTGCGGTCCCGCCTGGTCGTGCTGGTCGCGGGCGGGCCGTCGGGCAGCGGGCTGACCGAGCCGACGGCGCTGCAGAGCCTCGGCGCCGCGCTGGGGCTGACCGGTTCCGACGGCGTGCTGCGGTTCCTCCCGCCGCAGTCCGGGTCCGCGCTGGCGGACGTCTACCGCGCGGCCGACGTCGTCGCCGTGCCGAGCTACAACGAATCGTTCGGCCTGGTGGCGCTGGAGGCGCAGGCGTGCGGCACCCCGGTCGTCGCGGCGGGTGTCGGGGGACTGCCGGTCGCGGTGGCCGACGGGCGGTCGGGGCTGCTCGTTCCCGGCCACGGCGCCGAGCAATGGGCTGACGCACTGGCGCGGGTCGCCCTCGTCCCTGGCCGGCGCGACGAACTGGGCGCCGGCGCCGTCGAGCACGCCCGTGACTTCTCCTGGGAGCGGACGACCGATGCGCTGCTCGCCACGTATGCCGAGGTGGGCGCGGAGTTCGCCGCCCGGCAGCCGGCCGGCGTGCTGGCGGAACTGATCGACTCCTGACGCCATGGACACCGGGGAGCTGGCCGGCCTGATCGGCGCGGTGCTGCGCGATCTGGGGGTCGACCACCACCAGCGCGAGCCGGGCCAGTTCCTGGTCACGCTGCCGGGAACCCATCGGCTGAGCACCCAGTGCTGGCTGGTCGCGCGCGAGCACACGCTGTTCGTGCAGGCGTTCGTCTGTCGTCAGCCCGACGAGAACCACGAGGGTGTCTACCGTTTCCTGTTGCAGCGCAACGCGCGGCTCTACGGCGTGCACTATGCGCTGGACCGGATCGGCGATATCCACCTCATCGGCCGGGTCTCGCTGCACGCGGTCGGCGCCGCGGAGCTCGACCGTATCCTCGGCCAGGTCCTCGAGGCCGCCGACGGCGATTTCAACACGCTGCTGGAGCTGGGCTTCGCCGAGTCCATCCGGCGTGAGTACGCCTGGCGGTCCGAGCGCGGGGAGTCGCTGGCCAATCTGCGGGCGTTCGAGCACCTCGTCGACTGACGCCCCGTCCCGCCCGTCCCCGACCGGGATCGTCGCCATCTTCGACGCCCCGATCATGAGCCGTGGGGGTGAGTTGCGGAGGGCATGAGCGTGGGGCGGCGTGGTAGCGGGCGCCCGGGGCGTCATGAGGCCGGGGCGTTGCGCGTTTGTGATCCATCCCGACCCAACCCGCGCGGTGTCGGCCCCCGTCCTCTGATCGAGTGGGCTGCCGGCCGAGGAGGCGGACGTGAGACGACGAGGGCGCTGGATTCTCGCGGGAACTGCGGTGCTGGGGGTGGCCGCCGCCGGGCTTCTCGTCGCTCCGGTCGGCGGATCCGGCGGCGCGTCGAGTGCCTTCGACGCCTCGCCGCCGCGCGCGGTCGCCCCGGAGTTCAACGGGGAGCCGGTCCCGGCGGCCCCGCCCGGATTTCGCAGCGTCGACCGCGCGGTGGTGCGGACGGCCGAGGTGCGCCTGGAGGTCGCCGACGTGGCCGCCGTGGCCCGAAACGTGCGCAGCGCGGCCACGGCGGCGGGTGGGTTCGTCGCCGACGACCACACCGACGACGACGGTGCCATGCTGACGCTGCGGGTTCCCGCGGACCAGCTGGATCCGCTGGTCGAGCGGGTGGGCACGATGGGCCGGTTGCTGATGAGCAGCAGCACCGCGCAGGACGTCACCGAGCAGTCGATCGATCTCGAGGCTCGGGTGACCAGCCAGCAGGCCAGCGTCGCCCGGGTGCGCTCGTTGCTCGCCAGGGCCGAGACGATCGGCGAGGTGGTGGCCGTCGAGTCGGAGCTGGCCCGGCGGGAGGCGGAGCTGGAGTCGCTGCAGCGCCGCCTGGCCGCCCTGCGCGACCAGGTGCAGCTGTCCACGCTCGACGTCGACCTGCGAGCCGCGCCCGGGCCGGGTGCTCGCCCTGGCTTCGGGGCCGGACTCGGAGCCGGCTGGGACGGGCTGCGGACCCTCGGCGCCGGGTTGGCGGCCGCGATCGGTTTCCTGCTGCCGTTCCTGCCGGTCCTCGCGGTACTCGCGGGGTTGGGCTGGTTCGGGTGGCGACGGGTCCGCAACCGATGATCACGCACGGTCGGTTGGGGAAGATCGGTCGCACGGGCATTCGTATCGCAGTGCGACATGATGGGGTGGTGACGGCCCGGGCGTCGACGGCGCGTGGTGTCATGTTCCCGTGACGGCGGAGGACGAGCGGCCGGAGACGGCGCCGTTGACCAAGCGCGACTTCGAGGCGTTGGCCGAGTTCCGTTTCGGGATCCGCCGCTACCTGAGGTTCAGTGAGGAGACGGTGCGCCGCCAAGGCCTCACCCCCCAGCAGTACCAGCTGCTGCTGGCGCTGAAGGGGTTCCCCGGCCGGGAGTGGGCGACGATGGGGGAGCTGGCCGACCGGCTCCAGCTGCGCCACCACAGCACCGTGGAGCTGGTCAACCGGGCGCAGGGCCAGGGGCTCGTGGACCGGGTCGCGCATCCGCAGGACGCGCGCGCGGTCCGGGTGGTGCTGACCGAGCAGGGCGAGGACGTCCTGGGGCGGCTCAGCGCGTTGCACCGCGACCAGCTCGGCCGGATGCGGACCGTTCTCACGCTGCCGAGGTGGCAGGCGCCGGACTGACGGCGACCCGGGGCCGTCACCCTGCGTAGGAGCCAAGCCGGGTGGGCCGTGACGGTCCGTATCCGCGATTAAATGCTCGCACGGCCCGGGTTCCTGCCCGGTGTCCCATCCGCCCGTCGCGAGGGAGTAGCGATGACCATCCGCAGCCCGTATCCGGATGTCGAGATCCCCGAGGTCTCGTTGTTCGAGTTCTTGTTTGCCGATGGTTTCGGGGACCGTACCGACGCCCCCGCCCTGATCGACGGCGGTTCGGGAGCCTCGATCAGTTTCGCCCAGCTCCACGGGATGGTCGTGAAGATCGCGGCGGCGCTGGCCGAGCGGGGGATCGGCGCCGGGGACGTGGTGGCGTTGTTCGCGCCGAACACTCCATATTGGGTAGCCGTGTTCCACGGTGTGCTGCGCGCCAACGCGATCGTGACCAGCGCGAACTCCCTCTACACCCCCGGTGAGCTGGCCCATCAGCTCGCCGACTCCGGCGCCAAGCTGCTGATCACGATCGCGCCGTTCCTCGACCGCGCGGTCGCCGCGGCCGAGCAGGCCGGGCTGACCGGCGACGCGATCATCACCATGGACAAGGCCGAGGGCCATCCGGCGCTGGCCGACCTGCTGGCGACCACGGCCGAGCCGCCCGCGCTCACCGTCACCGCGACCGACACCGCCGTGCTCCCATACTCCTCGGGCACCACCGGCAAGGCCAAGGGCGTCGTGCTGACCCACCGCAACCTGGTGGCGAACCTGCTGCAGATCCAGCCGCTGATTCAGGTCAGTCCGGAGACCAAGATCCTCGCCGTGCTGCCGTTCTTCCACATCTACGGCATGACGGTGATGATGAACCAGGGCGTGCACGGGCGCTCAACCGTGATCACCATGCCCAAGTTCGACCTCGTCGAGTTTCTCCGGGTCATCTCCACCCACCGGATCCAGCGCGTCTACATCGCCCCGCCGGTCGCGGTCGCGCTGGCCAAGCACCAGGTCGTCGACTCCTACGACCTGTCGTGCATCGAGGTGATCGTCTCCGGGGCCGCGCCGCTGGACGCCGAGCTCGGCCGCGCCGTCGCCCGGCGGCTGGGTTGCCGGGTGCTGCAGGGCTACGGGATGACCGAGATGAGCCCGGTCAGCCACTGCATTCCGGACGATCGCCCGGACATCGACCTCAACAGCGTCGGGTTCGCCCTGCCGAACATGGAGTGCAAGCTGGTCGACCCCGGCACCGGGAAGGAGGTCGGACCCGGTGAGCGCGGGGAGCTGTGCTGCCGGGGGCCGAACATCATGACCGGGTATCTGAACAACCCGGAGGCCACCGCGGCGACGCTGGACGCCGATGGCTTCCTGCACACCGGCGACGTGGCCACGGTCACCGACGACGGGGTGTTCACGATCGTCGACCGGGTCAAGGAACTGATCAAATACAAGGGCTACCAGGTGCCGCCCGCCGAGCTGGAGGCCCTGCTGCTGACCCACGAGAAGATCGCCGATGCCGCCGTCATCGGGGTGCACGACGCCGAGGGCGAGGAGGTGCCCAAGGCGTTCGTCGTGCTGCAGCCGGGCGCCGCGCTCACCGAGGACGAGGTGATGGCCTTCGTGGCGGAACGGATCGCCCCGCACAAGAAAGTCCGCGTCGTCGAGTTCATCGACGCGGTGCCGAAGTCCGCATCGGGCAAGATCCTGCGCAAGGACCTGCGCGCCCGCGAGCCGCAGGCCACCTGAGCCAGGCGCGTCGCCGCGCCCCTTCCGAGTGGCCAGGCCAGGCCGCGTACCTCGCGAGGTCGCGCTACCCGGGTTCGCCCGCCGCCTGTGCGCAAAGGGGTCGCGTAGGCCGATTGGCGACTCGGGCCGTCGAACCCACAAGCCGTCGTCTGAACAGGGATTGCCCTGCTCGGAGCCGCAATATGGCCGTAGGGCCCTGGCCGGAAGCGGGCCACCATCCCACGGCGTGGGTCAGGTGAGGCGATCGAATGGGGGCGCATAGCGGAATCGGCCGGGGACGACCGTTCCGGACAGCACCCGCGCCTGAAACGCCGCGGCCCAGGTGGGGTCCGGGGCCGCGATCCCGTGCCCGGCGGCCGCACTGAAGCCGAACCGGCGGTAGTAGGCGGGGGCGCCGAGCAGCGCGACCAGCGGCTCATCGCAGGCTTCGGCCGCAGCCAGGATCGCGTGCATCAGCGCGGTACCGACGCCGCGTCCCTGGTGAGCCGGATCGATGCCCAACGGCGCCAGGCCGAGCACGGCGGTGCCCGACGGTTCCAGGCTCGCGCGGGTGGCGAGGACGTGGCCTATCACCGCGCCTGTCGCCGAGACCGCGACCAGGGACAGCCGCGGCAGCCACCACGGGCCGCGACGCAGTTCGTCCATCAACCGACGCCGTGAGCTGGACCCGCCGGCACTATCGTCCCCGCGCCGTCGAGACCCGTGGGCAACGTTGCTGGATCAGCTGGTTCGCCGCGCACGGACGGTGCGACAGCCCGGGCTGACCCGGCGCCGCTCACGCCGAGGCGCCGACTCCGCGACGGGCGTGGCGGTGATCGGCGGCCACCCGCAGCACGACGACCGCCCAGACCGGGACGCTCATGGCGACAACCGCCCAGGGCAGCGCGAACCCGACGGCGGTTGCCGCCCCGATCCCACCCAGGAGGACGCAGGCCGCGAGGACGTAGCCGAGCTTCTCGTTGGGCGCCGCCTCCAGCGGTGCGTGCAACGCCCACACGAGCAGCAGGTAGACCATGACCGGTACGGCGACGGCGAACCCCGCGACGCCGGCCGGTGCGGCGATGGGGTGGATCAGCGTCTCCGCCACCACCTCCAAGCCCGCGCCGAGTGCGGCGAGCCCGGCGAAGATCCCGTAGTGGCCGTACCCCCACCAGAAGGACCGCTCCCGGTGTTCGGCCAGACCTTTCCCGGCCGGCGCGAGGAAGTACAGCCACCAGCAGGCGAACAGCAATATCAGGCTCCCGCCGCCGACCAGGACGGTGTCGCGGGTGACGCCCGCCGCAACCGCCGGGGCGAGCGCGCGGGACGCGGCCAGGACGCTCTCGCCCAGCACGATGATGGTGAACAGCCCGTAGCGCTCCGCGATGTGGTGGGGGTGCCAGGGCGTGCCGCTGCGCCGTTCGGCCCACATGGGCACCGCGAGCTCCGCGACGACGAGGACCAGGAAGCCGACGAATCCCGCGGTCCCCGGTAGCGCCAGCCGAACGAGCCAGCCGATCTGCACCGCGGCGGTGCCGAGCGCGTACCGGTGCGCGGCCGCTCGATGTGCCGGATCGTTGCGCGCGGCGCGCAACCACTGCATCAGCATGGCCACGCGCATGATCACGTAGCCGATGGTCACCGCGGTGAAGTTCTTGTCGTTCAAGGCGGCCGGGACGCCCGCCGCGAGCACGAGTACCCCGCCCATCTGCAGGAGGGTCAGCAGGCGGTAGGGTGTGTCGTCGCAGTCGTAGGCGGAGGCGAACCAGGTGAAGTTCATCCACGCCCACCAGATCGCGAAGAACACCATCAGGTAGCCGGGCAGGCCCTCCGCCACGTGGTTCTCGACGATGGCATGGGCGAGTTGCGCCGCCGCGGCGGCGACGGCCACGACGAACGTCAGGTCGAACAGCAGCTCCAAGGACGTCGAGACACGATGGGGCTCGTCCGTGTCGCGGGCGAGCATCGGGACCCGCCATCGTCGGCCGCCGGCCGCCGCTATCCCGGGATGGTCACTCATCGGGCGCCGTCCCTTCCCCGCCGACATGCGTCACGAACGCGGCTGTCGTCAGCCGATATTTGTCGACGGCGTGCCGATCAGCCAACACTCTCAGGCGGTCGGTTCACAGTCCACGGTCGCGAGCCCGCACCAGCCACCAGACGGTCATGAGCAATCCCAGCGCCGCGGCGCCCCGGACCACGGCGCTGGCCGCGACGTCCCAACCCGGGCCCGTGAGGCCGAGCGCCCAGCGAACGCGCCAGAAGCCCGCGGCCGGCGCCACGAAGACAGCGGTTCCCAGGGCGACCGCCAGCATGATCTCGACCGTCCGCGCCTGGCGCCGGGTCTCGCCGCCCGGGGGCTCCATCCGCATGAGTGTGGCCGCGTCGCGTGCCCGTGCCAACCGGACACCGAGCCGGTCCTTGTTTGTCTACCTTCTAGAAGGTAGCCTTCGAGCGTGGCCGATACCCGAACCAAATTGCTGGACGCGGCAACCGAGCTGGTGCGCAGTCGTGGCTATTCCGCATTCAGCTATGCGGATCTGGCCTCCGCCGTGAAGATCAGGAAGGCGAGCATTCACTACCATTTCCCCACCAAGGAGGACCTCGGCGCGGAGCTGGTCAGTTCCTGGCGGGCGCAGTCCTTGGCCAAGATGGATCGGATCGGCCGTGACGGTAGAGACACGTTCGACAAGCTGGAGCGTTACTCGACGCTCTATCGGGCCGATCTGCCGCACGGACTGATCTGCCCGTGCGGCGCGCTGGCCGCCGAGGCCGATGCGATACCGGAACGGGTCCGGGCGGAGGTCGATCGCTTCTTCGAAGCCAGCATCGCGTGGCTGACCCGAACGCTGGCGGAGGGCGGGGCCCGGGCGGAGGTGCGGGTCGACGTCGATCCCGCCTGGTCGGCACGTTCCATCCTGTCCACGTTCCAGGGGGCGTTGATCGTGGCCCGGTCGATGGCCGATACCGAGTTCTTCGATGAAGTGGTGTCGACCACGCTCGCCAGGCTCCGCCCCTGAACGTCACGAACGTGATCGCGCCCCGACCGAGCTGTGCCCAATTCTGTCCCATATATACCAACTAGTAGGTAGTTGTTGCCTCGCGACGGATACCTCCATCAGCCACTCCACTCCATGAAATGTCATGCCGAGCACGAGCACCCGAGAGGAACCATCATGACCACAAGGAATGCGGTCGACGGCACCCGTCCCTACGCCGACGCGAAGGGGCTGCGGGAGAACACCGAGGCGGTCCGCCGCAATCCCGACCTCGGACATGCCGTCTTCCGGGTCTCGGGCGTCTCCGCCGGCGGCCTGGCCGTTGACGGCCGGACCGGTCCGCTGACCCAGGCCGGGCAGACCGACCAGGCCCGGTCCGGCCGGTTCACGTTCCGGGTCGATGAGCCCGTCAGCTTGGGCGGCAACGATACGGCGACCTCTCCGGCCGAGTATGTGCTGCAGGCCCTCATCGGTTGTTATGCGGTCACGATCACCTCGCTCGCGGCTCTGCGGGATGTCGAACTCGACAGCTTCACGATCGAAACGGACTTCAACATCAATCTGGCCGGCTTCCTCGGGGTCGGTCCGCAGGTCCGCCCCGGTGCCGAGAGCATCAACATCGAGGTGTCGCTGGTCAGTCCCACGGCCACCCGCGCACAGCTGGAAGACCTGATCAAGGCCGTGGAGGAGCGTTCACCCATCCGTGACACGATCGCCAACCCGGTCCCCGTCACGACCACCCTCAAGTAGCCACTCCGCTCGCAGGGGTGGGGCCCGCACACCGCGAGGCCCGCCCCTTTCACACCGGGCTCTCGGTGGCGTTCCCCGCGGGAGTCGACCGCACGAAAGGCGACGGGATAGTCGATGACCCTCGGCAGTCGTCATGTCCAGCTGGGACTGATCGCGGCAGTGCAGGTGCTGGGCATGGTCATGTGGTTCTCCGCCTCCGCGGTCGTGCCCGCCCTGCGCGAGGCCTGGCATATCGGCGACCTCCAGGCGGTGTGGCTGACGGCCTCGGTGCAGGTCGGCTTCGTGATCGGAGCGGCCGTCTCGACCCTGCTCAACCTGCCGGACCGCTTCCCGCCCCAGTACGTCACCATGGGTAGCGCACTCGCCGCGGCGGCGAGCACCGCGGCCGTCCCGGTCCTCGCCGATGGATTCGCGACCGCGGTGGCACTCCGACTGGTCACAGGCGCGTGCCTCGCCGGTATCTATCCCGTGGGAATGAAGCTGATGGCGTCCTGGTTCGGGGTGTCGGGCAGGGGGCAGGCGCTGGGGGTCCTGGTCGGCGCGCTCACCCTGGGATCATCGTTACCCCACCTGATCAACGGGTTCGGCAGGCTGCCGTGGCAAGCCGTCCTGTTCGCCTCCGCCGTGCTGGGGGTGGTCGCCGCGGTGGTGGCCGGGCTTCTGGTGCGGCAGGGGCCGCACATCGGTGCGGCGGGTGCGCGGCTCAACCCTCGGTATGCGATCGAGATGTTCCGGGAGCGCGGCCCCCTGCTGGCCAACCTGGGGTACTTCGGCCACATGTGGGAGCTCTACGCCCTATGGACGTGGCTGCCGTCGTTCCTGCTGGCCGGTCTCGCGGCCGGTGGCACGGCGGACCCGTCGCGAACGGTGCTCGGCGTGATCGCCTTCGTGGTGATCGGTTGCGCGGGCGCGGTGGGCGCGGTCGTGGGAGGGGTGGGTGCGGACCGGTACGGCCGCGCTCCAGTGGCCACGGCGGCGCTGGTGGTCAGCGGTGCCTGCTGCCTGGTGTCCCCGCTGATCTATGGGGCGCCGCTGGCCGTCCTCATCGCCGTACTGCTGGTGTGGGGCGCGGCGGTGATCGCGGACTCCGGCGTGTTCTCCACCACGCTGAGTGAGGTGGCCGACCACCGCTACGTCGGTACCGCTCTGACTGCGCAGACCGCGATCGGCTTCCTGCTGACCGTCGTGAGCATGAACCTCGTCCCTTTGTTGGCGGCTCAGCTCGGCTGGCGGTACGCCTTCCTGCTGCTCGCACCCGGGCCGGTGCTGGGCGCTATCGCGATGCGATCACTCGGCCGTCGGCTCAGGTACGAGCCTTCAGGCGGGCGGAGCACCGATCCGGCAGCACGTGTGGGATGAGCACGGTCCGCCCGGTGGCACAGCACTACGGCAGGTAGTGGTCGATACGGCGCAGCAGCGCGCCGAGCCGGCCCCGTTCGTGCCGGCCCCGGTTGATCACGATGGTGCGCAGGGCATCGATCCCGCCGAACAGCCGGCCGGGGAGGGGATGCTCCTCCCGGTCGGCGGTCGGCGGTCGGCGGTCGGCGGTCGGCGGCCGGCGCGGGCGCAGGAGGCTCAGCACCCACTCGTCGGGCGGGGTGCCGCGCAGCCCGTCCGGGCCGGCGTAGAGCCGGCAGCTCAAGCCGGAGTCCCGCCGCTCGTCGGCGCCCGGGTCGACGTCGCGGCCGTCGACCCGGATGGTGGGCGAGCCGAGGAACCGCTCCTGCCGCGCCTGGTCCGGGTCGTTGACGACCCGCACCCGGACCGGTTCGGTGCGGCCGGAGTCGGCCACCAGCCGCCGCAGCCGGGGCAGGTAGTCCGCGGCGTGCGGGCAGCCCTCGGTGTGCACCATCTCCACCGCCATCGCACGCACCGCGTCGCAGCTGTCTGGCCCACCCTCGGCCAGATGCAACAGCGACTCCACGTCGTCGAGCGCGAAGCCCAGCTGCTGTGCCCTCTTGATGAACCGCACGATGCGCACCGCCTGCGGGCCGTACGCGCGGTACCCCGACGAGGATCGATCCGGCTCCGGTAACAACCCTCGCCGCTCGTAGTACTGCAACGTCTGCGGGTTCACCCGTGCCCGCGCGGCCACCTCGCTCGTCCGCACCCGCCCAGCATGAACCCTGTACCCGGGTACCGGGTCAAGGGCAACGAGGGTTCCGACATCAGCAGCCGGCACCCCGCTACACTTTTGCAAGTCTCTTGCAACTACTAGGAGGCGGCGTTGGTGGTCGTTCTGGCATATCGACCGTGCCGACGTCGTGCGGGTCGGCCCGTTCGCGCGGGCCGACCCGCACTGCAACCGGGTCAGGGCGAGACGGGAACGGAGACGCCGATCCCGCCGCGGGTCTCGGCGCCGTACCGGGCGATCTCGGCCTCGAGGTCGAGCGGTTGCGTCGTCATCTCGACGTGCTCGGGAAGTCGATCGGCCGGGACGAGCCAGCTGACCTCGAACTCGAGGCCGTCGGGATCCTGCGCGTAGATCGCCTTGGTGGTGCCGTGGTCCGAGGCGCCGACGAGCGCGCCGTGTTCGGCAAGCACGCCCGCGATGCGCTTGAGCTCGGCGAGGGTGTCGACCTCCCAGGCCAGGTGGTAGAGCCCGACGGTCGCGCGCCCGGCCTGCGAGGCGCCCGCGTTCGCCCCGATCGCGAACAGGCCCAGATCGTGGTCGTTCGTGGAGTCCTCGGCCTGCAGGAAGGCGGCCCGGCCGGGGATGGAGACCTTGGTGCGGAAGCCGAGGGCCTCGCTGTAGAAGGCGACGCTGCGGTCGACGTCGCGGACGTAGAGGACGGCGTGGTTCAGGCGCTGCACGGGCATCGGAGCCTCCGAGAAAATTGAGCGTTCAACGAAGTACGATAGGACCAAACAGATGAGAGTTCAAGTTATTCCGGTAGTCTCGACGCCGTGGACGACGACACCCGCTGGCTGAACCCCGACGAACGCGGCGCCTGGTTGTCGTTCGTAGCCATGGTGTCACTGCTCGAGGCCGCACTCGACCGTCAGCTGCAGCGCGACGCCGGCATGCCGCACGCCTACTACCGGATCCTCGCGATGCTCTCGGAGGTGCCCGGCCGCACGCTGCGGATGAGCGACCTCGCCTCGATCACCCACAGCTCGCAGAGCCGGCTCTCGCACGCGGTGGCCCGGCTCGAACGCAACGGGTGGGTGCGCCGCCGTCCCTGCCCCGACGACGGGCGCAGCACGCTCGCGGAGCTCACGAGCGCGGGGTACGCCGCGCTCGCCGCGGCGGCGCCGGGGCACGTGCACTGCGTCCGGGAGAACCTGTTCGACCGGCTGACCCCCGAGCAGGTCGGTCAGCTGCGCGACATCTGCCAGGCGGCGCTGTCGCGGCTGGCGGCGGAGCCCGGGGTGATCCCGATCCCGGGGGCCTGCAAGGCCGTGACCGACACCGCCATGGGCTGACCGGATCGGTCCTGCTCGCCCCGGCCCGGGGCTGGCAAGCTGGGCCCATGGGAATTCTGGTGCTGCTCCGGCACGGGCAGAGCGTGTGGAACGCCGAGAACCTGTTCACCGGATGGGTCGACGTACCGCTCTCCGAACTCGGCGAGAAGGAGGCTCGCCGCGGTGGTGAGATGATGCGCGAGGCCGGATTGCTCCCCGACGTGGTGCACACCTCCCTGCTTCGCCGAGCGATCTCCACGGCCAACCTCGCGCTGGACGTGGCCGACCGGCACTGGATCCCTGTGCATCGCGACTGGCGGCTCAACGAGCGGCACTACGGCGCGCTGCAGGGGAAGAACAAGAAGCAGACCCAGGAGGCCTACGGCGAGGAGCAGTTCAAGCTCTGGCGCCGCTCCTACGACGTCCCCCCGCCGCCGATCGAGCTCGGCTCCGAGTTCTCCCAGGACGCAGACCCGCGCTACGCGGACCTCGGCGAGGCCCTGCCCCGCACCGAATGCCTGGCCGACGTCGTCGCGCGCTTCCTGCCGTACTGGGAGTCGGCGATCGTGCCGGACCTGCGCGCCGGACGAACGGTCCTGATCGCGGCGCACGGCAACTCGCTGCGGGCGCTCGTCAAGCACCTCGACGGGATCTCCGACGCCGATATCGCCGAGCTGAACATTCCGACCGGCATCCCGCTGCGCTACGACCTCGACGACGAGCTGCGTCCGACCGTTGCGGGTGGGACCTATCTGGATCCCGATGCCGCGGCAGCCGCGATCAAGGCGGTCGCGAACCAGGGGCGCTGACGTCTTTCCGGCCACTCCGCCGCGGGTTGGTGAACGGGTAGTAAACAGTGACGGAAATGTGTCATTCAGAAAAGTTGGCACCGTCACTACTGCCACTTTGGGCTGCCGCCTCGGCCCCCCGCTGCCTACGATGCCGCCGTGACCGCCCTGGCCTGCTCGCTGCTGGCGGCCGCGGCCCTCGGGCTCGGCCTCATGGTCGGCGTCGTCTGGGGCGGGAAGCGAGCCCGCAACCGTTCCCGGCGCCGCGACGACGAACGGATGCCGACGCTGGCCGATCTGCTGCAGCGGGTGTTCCGCTCCTCCGGAGCCGGGCTCGCGGTGCTGTCGGACACCGGCGACGTCGTGTTGCACAACCCGCGCGCCGCCGATCTCGGCGTCGTGCATTCGGGCCTTCCGGACGCCCGCGCATGGGCGGTCTGCCAGCAGGTTCTGCGGAAGGGGACGCCACGGGACGTCGACCTCTCGCCGCTGGCGTATCGCGGCCGGGAGCCCGCCGCCGTGCTGGCCACGGTGCGCTCGCTCGGCGATGGGTTCACCGTGGTGGAGGCGGCCGACACGTCCGAAGCCGTCCGGTTGGAGGCCACCCGGCGGGACTTCGTGGCCAACGTCAGCCACGAGCTCAAGACTCCGGTCGGCGCGGTCGGGCTGCTCACCGAGGCCGTTCTCGACGCGGCCGATGACCCGGATGAGGTTCGCCGCTTCGGGTCCAAGATCCTCCACGAGGCTGCCCGGCTCGGCAACCTCGTCACCGAGCTGATCGCGCTGTCCCGGCTGACCGGGGCGGAGCGGCTTCCCGAACTCGCGGCCGTCGAGATCGACGAGGTGGTGCGGGAGGCGCTGACCCGATGCCGACTGTCGGCCGAGTCCGCCGGCATCGCCATCACCGTCGACTCGTCGTCCGGGCTCGTGGTCGACGGGGACCAGACGCTGCTCGTCACCGCGCTGTCCAACCTCGTCGAGAACGCGATCGCGTATTCACCGCAGGGCGCCTCGGTATCGGTGACGCGGCGGCGCAGCGGCGAGCTGATCGAGGTCGCCGTCACCGACCGCGGCATCGGAATCGCCCCGGAACACCAGAAGCGGGTGTTCGAGCGGTTCTTCCGCGTCGATCCCGCCCGCTCGCGAGCCACCGGCGGTACCGGGTTGGGGCTGGCCATCGTCAAGCACGTGCTCGCGAACCACGGGGGCGAGGTCCGGCTGTGGAGCCGGCCCGGAACCGGCTCCACCTTCACGATGCGGCTGCCGGCCGGCGACGCCGTGAACGACACGGACCAGGAGCCCGATGCCGGCGATGGCGCGCCGCTCACCACACCGCCTGACTCGGCACGGACCGCCGAGAGAGCTGGAGGACCGACATGGCCAGGGTGCTGATCGTGGAGGACGAGGAGTCCTTCGCCGATCCGCTGGCGTTCCTGCTGCGCAGGGAGGGCTTCACCACCGCGGTGGCCACGACCGGGCAGACCGCCCTGGAGGAGTTCGACCGCAACGGCGCCGACATCGTGCTGCTCGACCTCATGCTCCCGGGGATGAGCGGAACCGACGTGTGCAAGGCGCTGCGCTCCCGCTCCGCGGTCCCGGTGATCATGGTGACCGCGCGGGACAGCGAGATCGACAAGGTCGTCGGGCTCGAGCTCGGCGCCGATGACTACGTGACCAAGCCCTACTCCGCGCGCGAGCTCATCGCGCGGGTGCGCGCCGTGCTCCGCCGCGGCGGCGACGGCGGCCCGGAGGTGGACGGCCTGCCCGGCGTGCTCGAGGCCGGCTCGGTCCGGATGGACGTCGAGCGGCACGTGGTCTGCGTCAACGGCGAGGAGATATCGCTGCCGCTCAAGGAGTTCGACCTGCTCGAGTACCTGCTGCGCAACGTGGGCCGGGTGCTGACCCGGGGGCAGCTCATCGACCGGGTGTGGGGCGCCGACTACGTCGGGGACACCAAGACGCTCGACGTGCACGTCAAGCGGTTGCGCTCCAAGGTCGAGGCCGACCCTTCGGCGCCACGGCATCTCGTCACCGTCCGCGGGCTCGGCTACAAGTTCGAGGACTGAACCGACCAGCCGTGATCTGGATCTTGCTTCGTCGAACCGCCACTCGGGCGAACCCGATGCAGAGCGTGCATGCCGGCGGACGCGGTCGAGACAAGATCGCAACTCAACAGTAACCTGGTCGCATGTGTCCGGGTGTAGATGGCGTGCCTCCCACCTTCCACCCGCTGGTGGGGGCCGTCGGGCCCATGGCTGCTCCGCTCGACGGACGGGGCGCGGACCGGCGTGGTCGAGAAGCGGACCGCCCGTGGCGTGGCCGGCAGCCCGCTGCACACAATGGATCGGACCGGAAGGACCGTTCGGCGCAGAACTCGGCGGGAACGCTTGGACCCTTGACGTCGTTCGAGGCACGGTGTAGCGGATGAGTGCAGAGACCAACCCGCCGCGCCAGCGCACGGTTGCGGAGCTGCTTGCCGAGAACGGCGGGCCCGTGACCGGCCGCCGCCGGCGGCGGCGCGACGCAGACGGGGCGGACGACACCGCTCAGCCGGCCGGGTTGCGCACGACCCCGCCGGCCTCCGGTCAGTATCCGCCGCCCGGACGTCGCGCCGCGGCCTCCGAACCCGGCTGGAACCACCCCGGAGACAGAGCCGAGGGCCCCGCGGAGCTGCCGCCGCGGCCTCCGGCGCCCGGGCCGGCCCGCAGGCCCGGCGCCGCCACCCCTGCTCCTCCCGTTTTTTCGCCCCCGAATGTTCCGTCGCCGGCGCCGAACGGTTCCTCGATCAACGGCGGCCACACACGTCCACCGGTGGGTGCACCGGAACAGCCCCGTCCGCGGTTCGCCGCACCCTCGGCGCCGCCCGAGCGGCCCACCGAGCAGTTGCCGCGGCTCCGGGACGTCCCGATGCCCGTGTCCCGGCCACCGGACGAGGACCTCACCGGTCCGATCGGTCCCTGTCGGGGCGAAGCGACCACCGCCCTCCCGGCGCATGGCCAGATGACACCGACCCGCGACGACGCCGATGGCGGCCCGCCAACCATGCTCGGCGCCCCGCCGCTCGCGGACGACGACTACGACAGCGCCGACTACGACGACGGTTACGACAGCGCCGGGTACGACAGCGCCGACGACGAGAACGGCGGCCATGACGAGGCCGGTGACCGGGGCCGGCAGGGCCGGGCCCGCAGCGCCGACGCCGCCGTCGACCCAGGCCCTCCGACCCAGGCGGCGCGGCTCGATCCCTACGACGATCACCCCGCGGGCCTGCCCGCCGACGTCGACCTGCAGACAGAGCTGCACCCGGACCTCGATGCGGCCGACGACCAGTCGGCGCGCCGACTCGGCCGTCCCCGCGAGGAGGAGTCCAACGGTGCGGCCTGGGCCGGGGTGGTTGCGCAATGGATCGCGGGTGCGCTCGTCGGAGCGGGGCTGTGGGTCGGTTTCCGCTTCCTGTGGTTCAACCTGCCGGTCGTCGCGCTCGCGGCGGCGGTGCTGGTCACCGTCGGGCTCGTACTCGGCGTCCGGACGTTGCTGCGCAACGACGACCTGCGCACCACGATCTTCGCGGTGCTGGTCGGGCTGTTGCTGACCGTGTCCCCGGCGATTCTCGTGCTGCTCGGTCGGTGACGCGATGGCCGGTCCGGTGGTACCGCCCGTCGCGCTCTCGACGGCCTCGGTGTACCCGGAGCCGGTCGAGGCCGCGTTCGAGATCGCTGCGGAGCTCGGCTACGCAGGCGTCGAGCTGATGATCTGGAACGACCCGGTGAGCCAGGACATCATGGCCGTCCATCGGCTGGCCGACCGGTATGGCGTCCCGGTCCGCGCAGTGCACGCGCCCTGCCTGGCGATCACCCAGCGGGTGTGGAGCGCCGACCCCATCATCCGGCTCCGCCGCTCGGTGGCCGCGGCGGCGGATCTCGGGGCGGGCACGGTGGTGGTGCATCCCCCGTTCCGCTGGCAGCGCCAGTACGCCGGCCGGTTCGCCGACGAGACGGTGCGAGCGGGCGAGCGCCGCGGCGTGCGGCTGGCGGTGGAAAACATGTTCCCGGTCGTTCGCGGTGCGCTGCGGGTCGACCCCTACGACCCCGGGTTCGACCCCAGCGGGAACGGATACCGCCACTTCACTCTCGACCTCTCGCATACGGCCGCGTCCGGCTCCGACGCGCTCGCGATGCTCGATCGCATCGGCGACCGCCTGGCCCACCTGCACCTCTCCGATGGCAGCGGCGCCGCCCGCGATGAGCATCTGGTACCCGGCCTGGGGTCCCAGCCGTGCGCCGAGGTGTGCGAGCGGCTGGCCGCGGGGCCGTTCGCGCAGGCGGGAGGCACCGTCGTCGTCGAGGTCAGCACGCGGCGCTGCCGCACCCGGCACGAGCGGACCGATCTGCTCGCCCAGTCGTTGCTGTTCGCCACGCTGCATCTGCAACCCGCCACGGCCGCGGCGCCGGGTCCGTGATCGGTCGTACGGCGATCTCATGCCCGGCCGTCTCCTCCGCCTCGCTCCGGCGTCGTCCGGCTCGTCGGCGCCACTCGCCGACCCGGCCACGCTCGGCGCGTTCGACCCGAATCAGCCGCCATGGCCGGGTCGCGAGGTCACGTCCGGCGGGGTCACGATGCACGTGCGGGAGACCCCGGGGCCCGCGAGCCTGCCCGAGGCCGTCTATGTGCACGGGCTCTCGGGCTCGGCCACGAACTGGACTGATCTCGCCGGGTTGCTGGCCCCGCGCGCCGCGGGCCTCGCCGTCGACCTTCCCGGGTTCGGGCTTTCGCGCCCGCTCGTCTCCCGCGGATACACGCCTGCTGCGCACGCCGAGGCCCTGCTGGGGTTCCTCGCCGATCGCGAGCGGCCGGTGCATCTGCTCGGCAACTCCCTCGGTGGCGCGGTGGCGCTGGCCGTCGCCGCCCGGCGACCAGACCTCGTGCGCACGCTCACGCTGATCTCCCCGGCCATGCCCGACCTCCGTCCCGACCCGCGCCGGATGTCCGACCCGCTGATGGCGCTGGCGATGCTGCCCGGGATCGGGCGCCGCGCCCGCGCCTGGCTCGCCGCGACCGGCCCGCGCGCCCGCGCCGAGCAGGTCGTGCGGCTGTGCTTCGGCGACCCGTCGCTCGCGCTCGAGCACCGGCTCGACGAGGCCGCCGACGAGATCGTCGCCCGCGCGCAGCTGGAATGGGCGAGCGAGGCGCTGGCCATGGCCACGCTGGGCATGCTCGCGATGTGGCTGCGCACGGGCAGCGGGTCGCTGTGGGCGGTGGCCCGGCGGGTGCCGGCGCCCACGCTGGTGGTCTGGGGCGACCGGGACCGGCTGGTCGCGCCGCGGCTGGCGGGCCGGACGGTCCGGTCGCTGCGCCTGGGGCGGCTGCTGATGCTGCCCGAGGTGGGACATATCGCCCAGATCGAACGCCCCGAACGGGTCGCGGTGGCGGTGGCGGGAATGTGGGACGCGGTCGAATACGGCGAGTGGGAAGATCCTGGCTGACCGGTGCGTTGCCGGAGTCGGACGCATACGCAATCCGAGGAGCATCGATATGGCGCTACCGCCGCTCGTGGAGCCGGCCGCCGAACTGACCAAGGACGAGGTGGTGCGCTACAGCCGTCACCTGATCATCCCCGATGTCGGGATGGTGGGCCAGCGGCGGCTGAAGAACGCCAAGGTTCTGGTCATCGGCGCGGGTGGGCTGGGCTCACCGGCGCTGCTGTACCTGGCCGCGGCGGGTGTCGGCACGCTCGGCATCGTCGAGTTCGACGTCGTCGACGAGTCGAACCTGCAACGTCAGGTCATCCACGGCCAGTCCGATATCGGCCGGTCGAAGGCCGAGTCCGCCCGCGACTCGATCTCCGAGATCAACCCGCTGACCGAGGTCCGGCTGTATCAGGTGCGGCTGACCTCGGAGAACGTGCTGGACATCTTCGCCGACTACGACCTCATCCTGGACGGCACCGACAACTTCGCCACCCGCTACCTGGTGAACGATGCGGCCGTGCTGCTGGGCAAGCCGTACGTCTGGGGCTCGATCTTCCGGTTCGAGGGCCAGGTCTCGGTGTTCTGGGACAACGCACCGAACGGGAAGGGGCTCAACTACCGCGACCTCTACCCCGAGCCGCCGCCGCCCGGGATGGTGCCCTCCTGCGCCGAGGGCGGTGTGCTGGGTGTGCTCTGCGCGTCCATCGGTTCGACCATGGTCAACGAGGCGATCAAGCTGATCACCGGGATCGGTGAGCCGCTGCTGGGCAGGCTGGTCGCCTACGACGCCCTGGAGAGCACCTGGCGGACGATCAAGATCCGTAAGGACCCGCAGACCGCGCCGATCACCGAGCTGATCGACTACGACGCGTTCTGCGGCGTCGTGTCCGAGGACGCGCAGGCGGCCGCCGCAGGCCACACGATCACCGCCGCCGAGCTCAAGGAGATGATCGACGCGGGCAAGGACTTCGCGTTGATCGACGTCCGCGAGCCGCACGAGTACGAGATCGTCAGCATCCCCGGTGCGGTTCTCATCCCGAAGGACCGGATCCTTTCCGGGGAGGCGCTCTCCGAGCTCCCCCAGGACAAGCCGGTCGTGCTGCACTGCAAGTCCGGCGGCCGGTCCGCCGAGGCACTCGCAGCGCTGCACAGGGCCGGTTTCGCCGACGCCGTGCACGTGGGTGGCGGGGTCCTCGCCTGGGTGAAGCAGGTCGACCCCTCGCTGCCGACGTACTGAGCGTCGCGGCCCGGTACTGCACGGACCGTGACACCTGTCCGGTCTTTGCGATCCGGTCGGAGCAGTGACAAGCGTCCATACGGCCCAGTAATGTCTCGCTCCGAAGATCAAGACGGATCCTGGGACGCCGCGGCGCAGGGTTGCGAGCCGCAGCCACGGTGGTCTGTCGCCGGTGCTGCGGGGGGCTGTGGGCGTCGATGGGTGTCGCGGTTGGGGAGAGCTCTAAGCGGTGCGCCCTGCCCGGGTGCGGCGCGACGATCGAGATCATCCCGGGTCGTCCCGAGCGGCGGTACTGCACCGCGGCGCACCGGGTCGAGGCCCGAAGGGTCCGGCGGGCGGCCGCGCAGTCCGGTGATGACGCCCGGCTCGCCGAGGCGCTGCCATGGCTGCGTCCCGCCGGCGAGCCGGCGCGCCGCCCGGCCGCCGAGCCGCGGCAGCGCACCGACCGGTCGCCGCACCGCCCCGTACCGGAGCGCACCGTCCGCGGGAACGGATCGCCGCGCCGCAGTCGGGCGGTGGCCGCGCTCGGCGCGGCCGGGTTGATCGTCGGCGGGTATGTCATCACCGCGTCGGAGCCGGTGCGCCCGGCGTCGCCCGGCGTCGCAGCGCAGGCGTCGCCCGGCTACTCCTCGCCGCAGGACTGGGCCGCGCGTGCTCAGGTGGCCCTGACCTCGGTCGACCGGCAGCTCGACGTGATCGCGCAGACCGAGGAGGTCTGGAACCGGGTCCCGGCCGCGCAACGCGTCGGTGCCCCGCTACCGGTGCGCATGCTGCAGGAGCGGAAGGCCCTGCTCGAGCGGCAGAAGACGACTCTGCAGTCGCAGCTGGCCGCCTACCGTTCACTCGGAAGGGCCACCGACGAGCTGCGCCGGGCCGAGGAACAGCTCGCCATCGTGGAAAAGGCGCTGCGCGACGTCCCGCCGGAGGCGCTGCGCACCCCCGAACAGGCGGCCGTCATCGCCGCCCTCGACCAGCAGCGCGAGGTGCTGGAACGACGGCGCGACGCCAAGCGCGAGGAGCTGCGCAGCCTGTCCGACGGTGTCCGGAACGCCAGCCGCACCGCTCTGCCCGACGACAGCAGCCGCACCACGGACGTCAGCAACGAGGTGCTCGCGCTGGCGCAGAACCCGCGGGGCGATGACGGTGCCCCCGACGAGCGGTCGAGCCTGCGGCGTCCCGAGGTGGTGAGCGGGCGCGACAAGGAGGACGACAGACCGGGCGCCCACGTCGCCACCAGCGGCCCGCCCGACCCGCGCGGTCCGGGCGACGAGACCGCCGAACGGCGCGCCAACCCCGACGACCGCGGGTCCGGGAACGGCGGCGGTCCGGTCGAGACGGTCACCGGCGCGGTCCGCGACGTGGCCGCCGGGGCCAACGAGGCCGTGAGCGCCCCCGCCGGAGGCGCCGCGCGCGCCGCCGAGCCCGCCGCGGCCGGGCCTGCCGCCGTCGAGAGGCCGGTGCAGCGGGTCGTCGAGACCACCGACGACGTCGCGGCCGGGCCGCGCCGGTCCGGGAACGGGTCCGGTGGCGTCCCGCCGCAGGCCGCACCGCGTCCGGCGGAGGCCCCCGGCGCCCCGACCGATGCGCCGGTGCGGCCGCCCGAACCCAGCCTCGCCGCGGCCCCGGCCCCACAGGTGTCCGGCCCGCCCGGGCAGCCCCCGAGCGCCGTGGCCGGCCCGGCGATTCGCACCATGACCGCGGGCTTCGCCAGCCCCTACACCGACGCCGCGCTGCAGCAGGCCGACCGGGAGGTGGCGTCCCGGTACCCGGCACCGGAGGGGACGGACGGGTCGGGGCCGGTGCGAGACAGCGGGAACAGCGCCGCGGACGCCAGCGCCGCTCAGCAGTGGGCCACGGCGTACCAGCAGACGATGCTGGGCGGCCCGGTGGGCTGATAACCGACACTGTTCCGCGTGGCAGCCGTGCCACCGGCGCCACCGCAGGTACCGTGCGGAACCGTGACCGCTGCTCGCACAAGCGCCGCCGGCTCGTCCGGTCTGGGCGACATCTTGCCGCAGCACGTCCGGACCGCCTTCGGGGTGGCTGATGACCAGCCCCGCCTGATCGTGTGGGCGGGCATGCGGGCCTGGCAGTGTGGGGACGCGCTGATCCGCCCGGTGTTCGACAACGCCATGGCCGCCTGGTCGGCGGGTGTCCTGGAGAACCTTGAGGTCGAGGGCGTTCGGCTGGCCCGGCCACTGCGCTCCTCCGACGGTCGCTGGGTCGTGTCGGGCTGGGCCGCCTGCCGCTTCCTGCCGGGCGCGGCCGAGCCATGGCCCGACGACGCCGTCGCGGCGGCGATGCGACTGCACGAGGCGACGGCCACCGTGCAGCGCCCGCGGCTGCTCGACGACCGCGACGACGTGCTGTCCCACTCGGCGTCGGCGGCGTTCGGCGAGCGACGGCTCACCCTCGACCCGCGCACCGGCGGCGACCTGTTCACCGAGCTCGCCGCGCACCGGCGGCCGATCCGGTTGGCGTCGCAGGTGGTGCACGGCGAGTTGTTCGGCGCCGTCCTCTTCGACGAGAACCGCAGCCCCGCGGTGCTCGACCTCGTTCCGTTCTGGCGGCCCGCCGAATGGGCCGCCGCGGTGATCGTCATCGATGCGCTGGCCTGGGGCGGTGCCGACGAGGCCATCCTGGACCGCTGGGCGCACCTCGACGAATGGCCCCAGGCGCTGCTGCGCGCGGTGCTCTACCGGCTCGCGCTGCACGCCCAGCACCCCGAGGCAGACGCGCGGACGCTGGCGGGGCTCGAACGCGCCGCCGGGCTGGTCAGCGCCAGGCTCTGACGGCCCCGGGGCGCCCGGTCGGTATTGCCATGCCCGCACAGCCCGGCCGGACCCACGTTGAGAACCGATTTTCCTCCCCGTCACGCACGGCCATGAGCAGGTAACTCGCCGTTCCTACCGTCGGTCTTCGACAGACCGATGAGCGGGGGAGGCCCAGTTGACCGGAACGGATGTCGGAGCGCAGGGCACGGGCAGGCGGGGATTGCTTGCCGGCCGATGGATCGAGCACTGGGACCCCGAGGACCCCGGATTCTGGCAGCGGACCGGCCGGTCGGTCGCCAACCGCAACCTCTGGGCGTCGATCTTCGTCGAGCATGTCGGGTTCTCGGTGTGGACGCTGTGGTCGGTGTTCGTCCTGTTCATGGGCCCCGAGTACGGTGTGGACGCGGCGGGCAAGTTCTTTCTCGGCGCGACGGCGACGCTGGTCGGCGCCCTGCTGCGGGTGCCGTATACGTTCGCGGTGGCCCGCTTCGGCGGTCGCAACTGGACGGTGATCAGCGGGCTGCTCCTGCTGGTGCCGACGGTGGCCGCGGCCTTCGTGCTGCGGCCCGGCACGCCGTACGCCACGTTCGTGGTGATGGCGGCGCTGGGCGGCTTCGGCGGCGGCAACTTCGCCTCGTCGATGACCAACATCAACACGTTCTTCCCCGAGGCCCGCAAGGGCGGGGCGCTGGGGCTCAACGCGGGCGGTGGCAACCTCGGCGTGGCGGTGATCCAGCTCGTCGCGCTCCTGGCGATCGCGGTGGCCGGGGCCGCCCATCCGACGCTGCTGCTCGCGGTGTACATCCCGCTGATCGTCGTCTGCTCGGTGTGCGCGGCGTTGTTCATGGACAACCTCACCAGCGTGCGTAACGACACCGGGGCGTTCGCGCTCGCCGTGACCGACAAGCACACGTCGATCATGTCGTTGCTCTACATCGGCACGTTCGGTTCGTTCATCGGCTACAGTTTCGCGTTCGGCCTTGTGCTGCAGGCGCAGTTCGGGCGCACGCCGCTGCAGGCCGCGGCCGTCACGTTCATCGGCCCGCTGCTCGGCTCGCTGGCGCGTCCGCTCGGCGGCAGGATGGCCGACCGGGCCGGCGGCGCACGCGTGACCACCTGGACGTTCCTGGCGATGGCGGCAAGCACGCTGCTGTGCATCCTCGCCTCCGCCGCGAACTCGCTGGCGCTGTTCACCACCGGGTTCATCGGCCTGTTCGTGCTCTCCGGCGTGGGCAACGGCTCGACCTACAAGATGATCCCGGCGATCTTCCGTAGGCAGGCGCTCGAACGGATCGCCGGTGGTGCCCCCGAACGGGTCACGCTGCTGCGGGCGCGGCGGATCTCCGGCGCGGCGATCGGCCTGATCTCGGCGGTCGGTGCGCTCGGCGGGCTGCTGATCAACCTCGCGTTCCGGCAGTCCTTCTCGGCCACGAACTCCGGAGCGCCGGCGTTCTGGACCTTCCTGGCGTTCTACCTGGCCTGCACGGTGGTGACCGTCGCCGTCTACCTGCGGGGGCCCGTCATTGTCCACACCGGACACCAGCAGGTCGCTCTCGCCCGGGTGTGACGAGGACCCGCACTGGGACACATCCCGGAAACGCCGCCGAACCACGAACGACATCGGAGCGATCGAGGATGCCTGCCATGACAACGCCCACGCACTGCCCGTACTGCGCACTGCAGTGCGGTACGGCGGTGGCCCCGAGCGGTGAGGTGACGCCGCGGCAGTTCCCGACCAACCGCGGCGGGCTGTGCCAGAAGGGGTGGACGGCCGGGTCGCTGCTGGGCCATCCGGAGCGGCTCACCACCCCACTGCTGCGCCCCGCCCGCGCCGCCCCGCTGGGCCCGGTGAGCTGGGACGCCGCCCTCGGCCACGTCGCGCAGCAGCTGGTCCGGCTCCGTGCCACGCACGGCCCGGACTCCGTGGCCGTGTTCGGGGGGGGCGGGCTGACGAACGAGAAATCCTATCTGCTCGGCAAGTTCGCCAGGGTCGCCCTCGGTACCTCGCAGATCGACTACAACGGACGGTTCTGCATGTCCTCGGCCGCGGTGGCCGGCAACCGGGCGTTCGGGATCGATCGCGGGCTGTCGTTCCCGGTCACCGATCTCGACGACGCCGAGGTCGTCCTGCTCGCCGGGGCGAACGTCGCGGAGACGATGCCGCCTCTGCTCGGGCACCTCGGCGGGGCCCAGCTGGTGGTGGTCGACCCGCGGCGCACACCGACCGCCGAGCGGGCGATCGCGAGCGGCGGCCTGCACCTGCAGCCGGTGCCCGGCACCGATCTGGTGCTGGCGCTGGGGATGTTGCACGCCGCCGTCGCCGACGGACGCCTCGACACCGACTACCTCACCGCGCGCACCAGCGGGCTGGAGGAGACGTGGCGGGTCGCGGCGCGGTGGTGGCCGGAGCGGGCCGAGCGGGTGTGCGGGGTGGCCGCGGCCGATATGCGTGCGGCGGTCGGCCTGCTCGCGGGAGCGCAGCGGCGCTACGTGCTCACCGCCCGCGGCGCCGAGCAGCACGCACACGGCGTCGACACGGTGACGGCGTGGATCAACCTCTCGCTCGCGCTGGGGCTGCCCGGCCGTCCCGGCTCCGGGTTCGGGACGATCACCGGCCAGGGAAACGGCCAGGGCGGTCGCGAGCACGGGCAGAAGGCCGATCAGCTGCCCGGCTACCGGCGCATCGACGACCCCGCGTCCCGGGCGCACATCGCCTCGGTGTGGGGCGTCGACGCGGCGGCACTGCCGGGGCCCGGACGCAGCGCTACGGAGCTGCTCGACGCCCTCGGCCGTCCCGGCGGACCGCGGGCGTTGCTGGTGTTCGGCTCGAACCCGCTGGTCTCCGCGCCCGATGCGACGGCCGTGGCGCAGCGGCTGGCCGCGCTCGAGCTGCTGGTCGTCGCCGACTTCCTGCCCGGCGAGACCGCGTTGGCCGCCGATGTCGTCCTGCCGGTCGCGCAGTGGGCGGAGGAGGAGGGCACCCTGACCAACCTGGAGGGCAGGGTGCTGCGCCGACGCCGGGCTCTGGATCCGCCGCCGGGGGTGCGCACCGATCTCGAGGTGATCTCGGGCCTAGCGCGGCGGCTCGGCGCGAGCGGCTTCCCGGCCGAACCGGAGCGGGTCTTCGACGAGCTGCGCGCGGCGTCGGCGGGTGGTCCGGCCGACTACGCCGGGATCAGCTACGCCCGGCTCGACGCCGGGGAGGCGCTGCACTGGCCGTGCCCCGGCCCCGACCATCCCGGCACCCCGCGGATGTTCCTGTCGCGCTTCGCGCATTCGGACGGCCGGGCGCGGCTCGTCCCGGTCGATCCCCCCGCCGCCGCCGAGCCACCCGACGCCGAGTTCCCGCTGCGCGCGACGACCGGCCGGGTGCTCGTGCACTACCAGTCGGGGGTGCAGACCCGCAGGATCGACGAGCTGGCCGCGATCGTGCCCGAGTCGTTCGTCGAGGTGCATCCCGATACGGCCGCGCGCGCCGGGCTCGCCGACGGCGAATGGGCGCGGGTGGTGTCGCGGCGCGGGTCCGTCCTCGCGCGGGTGCGCTGCGTGCCGAGCCTGCGCATCGACACCGTGTTCCTGCCGTTCCACTTCGGCGGCGAGCAGACGGCCAACCGGGTCACCAACCCGGCGCTCGACCCGCTCAGCCGGATGCCCGAGTTCAAGGTCGCCGCGGTCCAGCTCATCCCCACCCGTGAGTGCGTAACAGTGTTAGAACACTGTTACGCACTCACGGGGGCGGAGTACCTGCGATGAGGCGGCGGGTCGTGGTCGTCGGGTACGGGATGGTCGGGGCCCGGTTCGCCGAAGAGGTCCGCCGGCGCGATCCCGACGGAACCCGGGTCGCGCTCACGGTGCTCGGCATGGAGGACCGCCCGGCGTACAACCGGGTCCTGCTGTCGACCGTGCTCGCCGGGGGCCTCACCCCGCAGGCCGTGCAGATGCACGACGTCGGCTGGGCCGCCGAACACCGCGTCGACGTGCGCACCGGCGTCGCCGTCATCCGGATCGACCGGCGGCGCCGCGTCGTGCACGCCGCCGACGGCACCGCGGTGCCCTACGACGACCTCGTACTGGCCACCGGCAGCCGGGCCTGGCTGCCGCCGGTGGTGGGGCTGGCCGATCCACCGCGGCTCGCGCCCGGAACTACCCCGACTCGCGCTCGGAGATACCCTGACTCGCGGCGGCCCGGTCCCGGGGTCGCGGTGTTCCGCGACCTCGACGACTGCGCACGCATCCTCGACATGGCTCGGCCCGGCGCCCGGCTCGCGGTGGTGGGCGGCGGGCTGCTGGGGCTGGAGGCCGCGCGCGGGCTCGCCGGGCGCGGCGTCGAGGTCACCCTCGTGCACCCCTGCGAACATCTCATGGAGCGCCAGCTCGACGCCGGGGCCGGGGCGGTGCTCGCCGCCGTCGTCGGCAAGCTCGGCATCGCGCTGCGGATGGGTGCCGGGGCCACCGCGTGGGCGCCGGGAACCGGGCTCACCTGCGACGACGGTGCGATGCTCGACGTCGACGGCGTCATCGTGGCGGCCGGAGTGTACGCCGAGACCGGGCTGGCCGCCGACGCCGGGATCGACGTGGACCGCGGGGTCCTGGTCGACGACCGGCTGGCCACCTCGGCGCCGCGGGTGTACGCGGTCGGCGACTGCGCCCAGCACGCCGCCGCCCCGGCGGGGCTGGTGCAGCCGGGCTGGGAGCAGGCGGCGGTGCTGGCCGATCTGCTCACCGATCATGACCCGGCCGCGCGCTACCGCGGCACCCGGGCGGTGACCCGGCTCAAGGCCCGCGACGTCGACCTCGCCGTGGTGGGCGACGGGCTCGCCGGCGAGGACGCCACCGATCCCGAGACCGAACTGCTGCGGTTCACCGACGCGCGGCGCGGTCGCTACGCCTCGCTGGCGCTGCGCGACGACCTCGTCGTCGGCGGCATCGTGATCGGATTTCCGGATGCGGCGGCGACGTTGATCCAGCTGCACGACAGCGGGCAGCCCGCGCCCGCCGACCGCCTCGCGTTGCTGTTCGGCCGCGCGCTGCCCGGCGAGGCCGCGCCGACGTCGGACCCAGGGCGGCTGCCCGCGGCGGCGGTGGTGTGCCGGTGCAACACGGTGACCAAGGGCGCGCTGGTCAGCGCCTGGCGGGCCGGTGCGACCGACGCCGCGGCGCTGCGCCGCGCCACCCGCGCGGGTACCGGCTGCGGGAGCTGCGTCGACACCGTCGCCGGAATCTGCGACTGGCTCGCCGGGGCCGATCCGGATCCGCCCGCAGCGCTGGTCGGAGTCCCCGGCGGACATGAGGAGGAAGGAGCGGCATGACACGTCATCTGGTGGTGGTGGGCCACGGGATGGTGGGGCACCGGCTGGTCGAGAGCCTGCGGGCCCGGGACACCACGGGCGACTGGCGGATCACGGTGCTGGGCGAGGAGGCCCACCCCGCCTACGACCGGGTCGCGCTTTCCTCCTATGTGGATGGCAAGACGGCCGAGGAGCTGGCCCTCGGCGGCCACGACGACGAGCTGGTGCAGGTGCGGCTCGGCGACCCGGTGGTCGCGCTCGACCGGGACATCCGGCGGGTGACCACCGCGTCCGGGTCGACGCTGCGCTACGACGCGCTCGTGCTCGCCACCGGCTCGACGCCGTTCGTCCCGCCCGTGCCCGGCAGGGACCTGCCGGGCTGCTTCGTCTACCGCACCCTCGACGACCTGGACGCGATCAAGGCGGCGGCCGCGGCGACGATCGCGCGACCCGGGCCCGGCCGACGCTCCGCCGTGGTCGTCGGCGGTGGGCTGCTCGGCCTGGAGGCGGCCCGCGCGATGCGGCTGCTCGGGCTCTCCCCACAGGTCGTGGAGATCGCGCCGCGCCTGCTGCCGGTCCAGGTCGACGAGGGCGGCGGGGTACTGCTGCGCACCCTCGTCGAGGCCCAGGGCCTCGCGGTCCGCTGCGGGGTCTCGGTCGCCGGGATCGAACGCGACGGGGACCGGCTGCTCGCCCGGCTCTCCGACGGCGTCGAGCTCGACGCCGACCTCGTCGTGTTCTCCGCAGGTATCCGCGCCGCCGACGCGCTCGCCAGGGCGTCCGGGCTACCGGTCGGGGAGCGCGGCGGCGTGCTGGTCGACCAGCGGTGCCGAACCGCCGACGAGAACGTCTGGGCGGTGGGCGAATGCGCGGCGCTGGAGGGTCGCACCTACGGTCTGGTCGCGCCGGGGTACGCGATGGCCGAGGTCGTCACCGACCGGCTGCTGGGCGGCGCGGCGACGATGGCGGCCGCGGAGCTGGATATGTCCACCCGGCTCAAGCTGCTCGGCGTCGACGTGGCGAGCTTCGGCGACGCGCACGCGAGCACCGAGGGCGCGCTGGAGGTCGTCGTCGACGATCCGGTCGCGGGCAGCTACGCCAAGCTGGTCGTCTCCCGGCCCGGCACCGGCGCGCCCACCCTGCTCGGCGGCATCTTCGTCGGCGACGCGTCGAAGTACGCGGCGCTGCGCCCGCTGGTCGGCTCGCCGCTGCCCGCCGATCCGGTCGCGATGATCGCGCCGGGCGGGGTGGAGCTCGGGGCGGATGCGCTGCCCGACGCCGCCCAGATCTGCTCCTGCAACGCGGTGACCAAGGGCGCGATCCGGACCGCCATCGCCGCGGGTGCCCACGACGTACCGGCGATCAAGGCGTGCACCCGGGCGGGGACCAGCTGCGGATCGTGCGTGCCGATGCTCAAGACGCTGCTGACGCAGTCCGGCGTCGAGGTCTCGAAGGCCCTGTGCGAGCACTTCGCGCACTCCCGCGCCGAGCTGTTCGAGATCATCGCCGGGGCCGGGATCCGGACCTTCTCCGAGCTGGTCGAGCGGCACGGAACCGGGCGCGGCTGCGATGTCTGCAAACCGGCCGTGGCCTCGATCCTGGCCTCGCTCGGCACCGGACACGTGCTGGCCGGCGAACAGGCCGCGCTGCAGGACACCAACGACCACTTCCTGGCCAACCTGCAGCGCAACGGCACCTACAGCGTCGTCCCGCGGATCCCCGGCGGGGAGGTCACGCCGGCCGGGCTGATCGCGATCGGCGAGGTGGCGCGCGACTTCGGGCTCTATACGAAGATCACCGGCGGGCAGCGGATCGACCTGTTCGGCGCCCGCGTCGAGCAGCTGCCCGCGATCTGGAAACGGCTGGTGGACGCCGGGTTCGAATCCGGGCACGCGTACGGCAAGGCGCTGCGGACCGTGAAGTCCTGCGTCGGAACGACCTGGTGCCGCTACGGAGTGCAGGACTCGGTGGGGCTCGCGATCGCGCTGGAGCTGCGCTACCGCGGGCTACGCAGCCCGCACAAGATCAAGTCTGGGGTGTCGGGCTGTGCCCGCGAATGCGCTGAGGCCCGGTCGAAGGACTTCGGCGTGATCGCCACCGAGAACGGCTGGAACCTCTATGTCGGCGGCAACGGCGGCTTCACCCCGCGGCACGCCGACCTGCTGGTCACCGACGTCGACACCGAGACCCTGGTGCGGATCATCGACCGGTTCCTCATGTTCTACGTCCGCACGGCGGATCGGCTGCAACGCACCGCCGCCTGGATCGAGGCCATCGACGGCGGGCTCGACCACCTGCGCGCCGTGATCGTCGAGGACTCCCTCGGCATCTGCGCCGACCTGGAGGCCGCGATGGCCGCGCATGTCGCCGGATACTCCGACGAATGGGCCGGGGTGCTGGCCGACGAGGAGAAGCTCGCGCGGTTCGTCTCGTTCGTCAACGCGCCGGACGCCCCGGATCCCACGGTGTCCTTCGTCAGCGAGCGCGGTCAGCCGGTGCCGGTACCGGTCGGGATGCCGGAGCTGGTCCGATGAGGCCCACGCTGGTCTGGCATCCGGTCTGCCCGCTCGAGCGGCTGCAACCCGAGCGGGGCGCGGCCGCGCTGCTCGGCGACCGGCAGGTCGCGCTGTTCCACACTCACGACGGCACCGTGCACGCGATCGGGAACATCGACCCGTTCTCCGGTGCCGCGGTGCTCTCCCGCGGCATCGTCGGGGACCGCGGCGGGGTGCCGATGGTCGCCTCGCCGGTCTACAAGCAGGCCTTCTCCCTGCTGGACGGCCGTTGCCTGGACGACCCGGACACCGCGGTGCCCTGGTACCCGGTGCGGATCAGCGACGGGCGCGTCGAGGTCGGTGTGCGGGTCGGCATACCGGTCACAGCCTCGTGACGGCGCCCACCGTCCCCCCGCTCGCCGGCTTCACCGTCGGGGTCACGGCCGCGCGCCGGGCCGACGAGCTGGGCACGATGCTGGAGCGCCGCGGCGCGGTCGTGCAGCACGGGCCCGCGATCCGCATCGTCGCGCTCCCCGACGACGAGCGGCTGCTCGCGAACACCCGGACGCTCGCCGAGCGGCCCCCGGACATCACCGTGGCCACCACCGGGATCGGGTTTCGCGGCTGGATGGCGGCCGCCGACGGATGGGGTGTGGGCGAGCGGCTGCGCGCCGCGCTCGGCCGCGGCACGCTGCTGGCCCGCGGCCCGAAGGCGCGCGGCGCGATCCGCGCCTCCGGGCTGGTCGAGGCGTGGTCGCCGGAGTCGGAGTCGACGGCCGAGGTGCTCGACCACCTGCTGGGCATCGGGGTGGCCGGGCGGTGCATCGCCGTGCAGCTGCACGGGGAGCCGCTGCCCGAGGTGGTGGCGGCGCTGCGGCGGGCCGGCGCGGAGGTCGTCGAGGTGCCGGTGTACCGGTGGGCGCCGCCCGCCGACATCGCTCCGATGGACCGGCTGACCGACGCCGTGCTGGTCGGCGGCGTGGACGTGGTCACCTTCACCAGCGCCCCCGCGGCCGCCAGCCTGCTGGCCAGGGCCGCTGAACGCGGGGTGCGGACCGAGCTGGTCGACGCGCTGCGCGGGCCGGTGCTCGCGCTCTGCGTCGGGCCGGTCACGGCGGCCCCGCTCGAGGCGCTCGGCGTGTCCACCGTGCAGCCACACCGCTGCCGGCTCGGCTCCATGGTCCGCACGCTGGAGGCCGCGGCGCCCGCGCGCGCCCGTAGGTTCGCGGCCGGCGGGCACCGGCTGGAGCTGCGCGGGCACGCCGTCGTGGTCGACGGGGTGTTGCACCGGGTGCCGCCCACCCCGATGGCGCTGCTGCGGGTGCTGGCCCGCCGACCGGGCTGGGTGGTTCCGCGGGCCGAGCTGCTGCGGGTGCTGCCCGGCGGCGGCGACGACGAGCATGCGGTGGAGACCGCGGTGGCCCGGCTGCGGGCGGCGCTGGGCAGGCCCGCGCTGGTGCAGACCGTGGTCAAGCGGGGCTACCGGCTCGCCGTCGACCCGGCCGGTGAGCCGCGATGAGCCCGCCGCTGCTGCTGGTGGCGCACGGTAGCCGCTCGGCCGCGGCCGCCGCCGAGGTCCGGCAGCTCGCGGCCGCCGCCGCGGCGGCGCTGGGCGTGCAGGCACGGATCGGCTACGTCGCCGTCCGCGGGCCCACGATCGCCGACGCCGTCGCCGGGCTCGACGGGGCGGTCGTCGTCCCGGCGTTCCTGGCGTCGGGATATCACGTGCGGACCGATCTGCCCGCCCAGCTCGCCGCCGCCGGCGCCGACCCGGCCCGGTTCCCGCTCACCGCGACGCTCGGGCCGGACCCGCTGCTGGTCAGGGCGGCCGGGTCCCGGCTCCGGGCGGCGGGCCTGCGCCGCGGCGACGCGGTGGTACTCGCGGCCGCCGGGTCCGCGGATGCGGCGGCGCTGCGGGAGGTCGGTGCGGCGGCGCGGATGCTCTCGGCGGCGGTGGGCCGCCCGGTGCCGGTCGGGTTCGCCGCCGCCACGCTCCCGCGGATCGACGCGCTGGTCGCGGCGCTGCGCGCGGCGGGACGGCGGCGGATCGCGGTGGCCTCGTGGCTGCTGGCGGCGGGCGCGTTCCACGACCGGATCGCCGCCTGCGGCGCCGATGTCGTGGCGGCGCCGCTGGCCGCGCACCCCGACGTCGTCACCGCCGTCGCCCGGCGTTACCGATCGGCCGCCGGCCGCGCCGGCGCGGGGAGATGCGAGCCCAGCCCGGTGGCGGCCGCTAGCCGTTGAATCCCGCCACGACTTCTCCGGCGCTTGCTCAGGGCTACGTCAAGGTTGCCGCAACTGTCTCGATCATCGCCCGGGGACCCGCGGTCAACTGTGTGGGCCGCGCCCGTGGAACGCGCGGGAACGTGCGAGCACGACGAGCCCTCATGCGCCGACCGCCTCAGGAGGTCGGCGTCTCAGCGGCGGCGGCGCTCCGGGGGCAACCGCCCGTCCACCAGCAGCACGCCCTCGGCGCGCAGCCGCGCGGCCTGCTCCACCGCCACCTGCGGCGCGCACGTCCCGTCGGCGCGCAGGACGCGGTGCCATGGCAGGTCGCCGCCGTCCTCGGCCAGGATCCGGCCGACCAGCCGCGCCGAGGAGATCCCGGCCCGGGCGGCGACCTCGCCGTAGCTCATCGTCTCGCCCGCCGGGATCGTGGCCACCACCGAACGCACCGCCTCCACCGTCTGCTCGTCCATCACCCCACCACGAACTCCCGGACGGCCGCCGCGACCTCGGCGGTGCGCTCCAGGAAGAGCATGTGCCCGCTGTCGATCTCGGTGACGGTCAGCGCGTTGCCCAGTTCGGCACGGCAGCGTTCGAGCCAGGCGGGTTCGACGAAATCGGCGCGGCTCGCCGGCATGATCAGCGTCGGTGTGCCGCGCGGCGGGGTGAGCGCGGGGCGGGCCATCTCGCTCCACGCGGTGATCGCCGCCGAACGGCAGTAGCGCCACTCCCAGCGGTCCTCGAAATGCGCCAGATGCGCGACGACCTCCGCTTCCACCAGTTCCGGCGCGACGCCCTTCCAGCGGTCGGTCCGATCGGCCCGCGCGGCGTCGATGTCCGGGAAGGTCTCGTCGGCACGGGTGTCCTCGGCGGTCTCCAGCATGTCGTCGGCGTCGAGCCCGATCGCCGGGTCGAGCAGGACGAGGCGCTCGACCCGATCCGGCGCCGTGCGCGCGAGGTGCACCGCGACGGCCCCGCCGAAGGAATGCCCGACGACCGCGACGTCGGCGATCTCGAGCCGGTCGAGCACCCCGAGCGCGTCCTGGACATGCTGTTCGATGCTCCACGGCGGGCTCCACGGGGAGCGGCCGTGCCCCCGCAGGTCGACACCGATCCAGCGCAGCTCGGGCACCGCCTCGGCCAGCGGCTGCCAGCGGGCGCCGTGCCCGGTCACGCCGTGCAGGGCAAGGACGGGGAGCCCACCGGGCGAGCCGAACATGTGGACATGCAGCCGGCGGGCGCTCTCGGACATCATCATGATGCTGCCATTCTGGCGTCCACCGCCCACCGCCCACCGCCCACCGCCCGCGGCCCGCGGCCGACGTTGTCGGTGGCCCGTGGTTGCATCCTCCCTGTGGTTCGCTCCGCATCGTCTCGATCCGGGTCGTCTCGGCCCGGCCCGGCCCTGCCGGCGGGGCCCGCGCTGGTGCGCCGGGTGCGGGCCCCGGCGCCGGAACCGGAGTGGGACGCCGCGGCACGCCGGGTCCTCGATCATCGCCGCGGCCCGTTGCGGGTGGTCGGCGGGCCCGGGACGGGTAAGACGACACTGCTGCTCACGGCGCTGGCCCGGCGGGTCCGCGGCGGCGTCGCCCCGGAGCGGATGCTGCTGCTCGTCGGCAGCAGGCGCACGGCCGGGGAGCTGCGCGAGCGGCTCACCGAGCTGATCCACCACGCGGGCGGTGACTCCGCGGCAGGGCCGCGCACCACCCGCGAGACGTTGGTGCGCACCGTACACTCGTACGCCTTCGGGGTGCTGCGGCTGCACGCGGCGCGCAACGGCGATCCGCCGCCGCGGCTGCTGGCCGGCGCGGAGCAGGACGTCATGGTGCGCGACCTGCTGGCGGGCGAGCTCGCCGGGGAGGTCCCCGGCTCCGGCTGGCCCGAGCGGCTGCGTCCGGCGTTGAGCCTTCCCGGTTTCGTCGCCGAGCTGCGCGAACTGCTGCTGCGCGCCGTCGAGCGCGGGCTCGGTCCCGCGGAGCTGACCGAGCTCGGGATGCGGCACGACGTTCCGGAGTGGACCGCGGCCGGCCGGTTCTTCCGCACCTACGAGCAGGTGATCCTGCTGCGCGGCGCCGCGGGCCGCAGCGCGCCGCAGGCCACCGCGCCGGCCCTGGACTCCGCGGAGCTCGTCGCCGCCGCGCTCGACGCGCTCGCCTCGGACCCGGAACTGCTCGCCGCGGAGCGGGCCCGGGTACGTCACCTCTTCGTCGACGACACCCAGGACCTCGACCCGCAGCAGCTGGAGCTGGTGCGGGCGATCGGTGCGACGGCCGAAAGCATGCTGCTGGCCGGCGACCCGGACCAGGCCGTGCTCACCTTCCGCGGCGCCGACCCGACCGGGCTGCGCGCCGTCGAGGCCGATCAGGCGGTGCTGACCGTCGACCACCGCGGCACCGACGTGCTGCGGGCGGCCGGAGCGCGGCTGGTGAGCAGGCTGCCCGGCACCGGGGAGGGCCGGATCCGGGTCGGGGCGCCGGGAGCGACGCAGGCCGATCCGGAGTCGCTGCGGGTGCGGGTGTTCTCCTCGGCGGCGAGCGAGGCCGCCTGGATCGCCGACCAGCTGCGTCGCGCGCATCTGAACGACGGCGTGTCGTGGTCGGAGATGGCGGTGCTGGCGCGATCGGCCCGGCGCGCCCTTCCGGCGCTGCGCCGAGCGCTGATCGCGGCCGGGGTCCCGATCGTCGCGCCGCCGGACGAGCTGCCCCTGGCCCGCCAGCCCGCCGTGCTGCCGCTGCTGCTGGTGCTGCGCGGGGCCATCCGCCCCGAGCAGATCGACGCCGATGCCGCCACCGCGCTGCTCACCTCGCCCCTCGGTTCCGGCGATCCGATGCGAATGCGCCGGTTGCGCCGCGGGCTGCTGCGGCTGCACACGGCCGGACAGCCGCCCGACGCCCGGCGCGAGGAGCCCGCGGAGCATCCCGACGCCGACGACACGGCGCCGGAATCGGATGCCGAGCGCGCCGGGAGTGATGCGTTGCTGGTCGAGGCGCTGCGCTCGGCGGCGGCGGGGAATCCGGATCCGCTGGCCGCGCTGCCGCCCAGCGAGACGGCGCCGCTGCGGAAGGTCGGTGCCCTGCTGGCCATCGCGGCGGCCGCGGCGCGCGCGGGGCAGACCGTCGAGGAGGTGCTCTGGCGGGTCTGGCAGCAGACCGGGCTGGCGCAGCGGTGGGCCGAGGCGAGCGCGCGCGGCGGCCCGGTCGGCGCGGCCGCCGACCGCGATCTCGACGCCGTGCTCGCACTGTTCGACGCGGCCGCTCGCTATACCGACCGGCTGCCGGGGGCGAACGTCGCCGGGTTCGCCGAGTACCTCGCCGACCAGGAGCTCCCCGGCGACACGCTGGCCCCGCAGACCCCCCGCGGGGAGGCCGTTTCGCTGCTCACCGCGCACGCGGCCCGCGGCCGGGAATGGCAGGTGGTCGCGGTTCCCGGGGTGCAGGAGGGCAGCTGGCCCGATCTGCGGCTGCGCGGCAGCCTGCTGGGCTCCGAGCGGCTCGTCGACCTGATGGCCGGGGTCGCCGAGCCTGCGACCGGCGCCGTCTCCCGGGTGGCCCCGCTGCTGGCCGAGGAACGCAGGCTGTTCTACGTGGCGTGCACCCGCGCCAAGCACACGTTGCTGGTCAGCGCGGTGCAGGGCGAGGACGAGCAGCCGTCCCGGTTCCTCGACGAGCTCGACCCGCTGCCGGCGGGCCCGCAGGAGGGCCGCGCGGTGTATCGCCCCGGCCGCGCGCTGGTGCTGGCCGAGCTGGTCGGGGAGCTGCGCCGGGCGGTGTGCGAGCCCGAGACCGGAGATCCGGCCCGCACGGCACGCCGCCGCCGGGCCGCCACGCAGCTCGCCCGGCTGGCGGGCGCGGGTGTCCCCGGGGCACATCCCGACGACTGGTACGGCCTCACCGCGCCATCGACCGACGCGCCCCTGCGCGCGCCCGGGGAGATCGTCCCGGTGTCGCCGTCGGATATCGAGAAGATCGACGCGTGCCCGCTGCGCTGGGTTTTCGAACGTCACGGCGGCTCGGAGATCAGCGCGCTCGCGGCCATCACCGGGTCGCTGGTGCACGCCCTGGTGCAGGCCCGTGCGGCCGGCGCCGATGCCGCGGAGCTGGAGTGGGCGCTCCGCTCGGCCTGGTCGCGGCTGGACGCGGGGGCGCCGTGGTTCGGGCGCCGAGAACTCGCGCGGGTGCGCGCCATGCTCGCCGCCTTCGACGACTGGGTGCGCTCCAGCCGGGCGGAGGGGTTGCGTTTGGTGGCCGTCGAGCAGCCGGTGCAGCTCGATCTGGAGGGCCCCGACCCGGACAGCGTCGAGGTCGGGGTGCTCACCGGGCCGCGGCGGCTGCGGCTGCGCGGCCGGGTCGACCGCCTCGAGGTCGACGCGCGGGGCCGGCCCGTCGTGGTCGACGTCAAGACGGGCAAGAGCGCACCGAGCGCGCGCCAGGTGGCCGAGCATCCGCAACTGGCCGTCTACCAGCTCGCGGCCGCGCTCGGCGCGTTCGGCCTGCTGATCGACGACACAGGAGAGGGGGTCGAGCCGGGCGGGGGACGGCTCGTCTACCTCGCCGACCGCAAGCCCGCGGGCCGGCCGAAGGAACCCGCCCAGCCTCCGCTCGGGGCGGCGGAGCTGGCCCGCTGGCGGGACGTCGTGTGGCGCTGTGCGGAGGAGACGTCGGGCGCGGTGTTCGTCGCGAAGGTCGGCCCGGATTGTGATCGCTGCCCTGTTCGGACCAGCTGTCCCGCGGTGGGATCCGGCCGTCCGGTCGTAGGCGGATAGGCCGTTCCCGGAATGACGGCATCCGTCATCGTGAACGGCGCCGCCGGGGGCTGACCGGCTGACGACGGGCGAGGCCGCAACGTGGGCGTGATTGCGCCGCCGGGTACCGTCGGCTGCGGCCGGTCGCCATCAGCTCCCCCGCTTCCCGATCAGCGGCCGGGCCGAGGAGGTATGTCCGTGTCCGCCATTTGTCGGCGCCTGGCCGGTTCGGCTGCGGCCGCGGCGCTGGCCCTGCTGGTTGCGGCGTGCGGCACTGTGCCCGAGCCGGTGCTGGCCGCGGCGCCCGAGTCGGGCGGCGAGGTGCTGGCGGATCCGTCGAGTACTCTCCCACCCCTCCCGACGACCAGCGCGGCGGCGCCGACAACTACTCCCGTCCCGTCCCGTCCCACCACCACCGCCCGCCCGCCGGTCTCCGCCGTCCCGGTCCGCGCGGCCGCCGCCGAGCAGGCCGGCGGGAGCGACGGTCCCGGCGCGGGCTGGCGGCGGGTCGGCGGCGACGAGTTCAACGGCCCATCGCTGGACACCGGGACCTGGACGCCGTACCACAGCCCGGGCGGTTTCGGTAACGGCCTGCGCCGCCCCGAGGCGATCAGCCAGTCCGACGGGCTGCTGCGGATCACCGCCCGGGGCGATGTCTCCGGCGGGATGGCCTACCACCCGGGCCAGCTCTACGGCCGCTGGGAGTTTCGGGCCCGCACCGACAAGGGGCGGGGCTTCGGGTCGGCGATCCTGCTGTGGCCGGACTCCGAGCAATGGCCGCGCGACGGCGAGCTGGACATCATGGAGGTCCCGTCGGAGAACCGCGATCGGGCGCACGTCGTGGTGCACTGGGACGAGGGCGGGGACAAGGTCTTCGGCTCCAGCCACCCCGGCGACTACTCGAAGTGGCACACCTTCGCCCTCGACTGGCTGCCGGACCGGATCACCTGGTACGTCGACGGCGTCAAGCGTTTCGAGACGACCGACAAGAAGATCATCCCGACCGAGCCGATGCATCTGACCATCCAGCTCGACCAGGGTCCGAAGGCCAACTGGATCGACGCACCGGACGAGACGACGCCCGACGAGCTGAGCCTCGAGGTCGACTGGGTGCGTATCTACCAGCGCTGATCCGTCCGGCAGCCCGCTGACCTTCCGTCGCCCGCCCCGCGAGGCGGTTGGGGCGGGTGGTGTCGGAGAGATCGGGTAGAACGTCAGCGTGCAGCTGACCCCGGCGACCCTCGCCGCCGCCCTCGGCCTGCCGCCGCCCACCCCGGAACAGGCGGCGGTGATCGCCGCACCCCCGCGCCCGGCACTGGTGGTGGCGGGCGCGGGCGCGGGCAAGACCGAGACGATGGCGGCCCGCGTGGTGTGGCTGGTCGCGACCGGTCAGGTGCTGCCCGAGCAGGTGCTCGGGCTGACCTTCACCCGCAAGGCCGCGCAGCAGCTCGGGGCGCGGGTGCGGTCGCGGCTGCGCAGGCTGGCCGGTTCCCCGCTGCTCGACGAGCTCGACCCCGGTGGGCAGTGCAAGGCCCACCTGCTCGCGGGGGAGCCGATGGTCTCGACCTACCACGCCTATGCGGGGCGGCTGGTGGGCGAGCACGCCCTGCGGTTGCCCGCCGAACCGGGGTCGCGGCTGCTGGGGGAGACGGCGGCGTGGCAGCTCGCCCACCGGGTGGTCTCGACGTGGGCGGCGGATCTGGAGATCGACCGGGTTCCGGCCACCGTCACGGCCTACCTGCTGGCGCTGGCCGGTGAGCTGGGTGAGCACCTCGTCGAGCCCGCCGCGGTACGCGCGTTGGCGGAGCGCGTGATCGCCGTGCTGGCGGCCGCGCCCCGGGCGAAGGGCCAGCGGGTGGAGCCGTCGCAGACCTACCTGCGCTGGATCGGCACCCAGCGGATGCGCGTCGAGCTGTTGCCGCTGGTGGATGCCTTCGCGGAGCGCAAACGCGCCGAGCGCGCGATCGACTTCGCCGACCAGATGGCCATCGCCGCGCAGGTGGCGCAGGCGCATCCGGAGGTGGGCGCGATCGAGCGGGAGAGCTATCGCGCGATCCTGCTCGATGAGTACCAGGACACCGGGCATGCCCAGCGGGTGTTGTTGCGCGCGTTGTTCGGGCGCCCGCCCGGCGAGCCGCCGCACGCGCAACCGGTCTCGGTCACCGCGGTCGGCGACCCCTGCCAGTCGATCTACGGGTGGCGCGGGGCGAGCGCGGGCAACCTCGCGCGGTTCCGTACCGACTTCCCGGGGCCCGGAGGCGAACCCGCCGACCAGTACGGGCTGCTCACCAGCTTCCGCAACCCGCCGGAGGTGCTGGCGCTGGCCAATACGGTGTCCGAACCCATCCGGACGGCGCCCGGTGCGGTCGCCGTCGGGGAGCTGCGGGCCCGGCCGGGCGCTCGGGCCGGCGACGTGCGGGTGGCGCTGCTGCCCGACGTCGCGGGCGAGATCGACTGGGTGGCCGACGCGATCGCGGCGCAGTGGCAGGCGGCGGAGCACGCGCAGGCCGACCCGCCGACGTCGGCGGTGCTGGTGCGGCGGCGCGCCGACATGGACCCCATCGCGGCGGCGCTGCGCGCCCGCGGGCTGCCGGTCGAGGTGGTCGGCCTCGGTGGGCTGCTCGACACCCCCGAGGTCCGTGACCTGGTCAGTGCCCTGCGCGTGGTGGCCGACCCGCTGGCGGGGCCGTCCGCGGTCCGGCTGCTCACCGGGGCCCGGTGGCGGCTCGGGGTGGCCGACCTGGCCGCGCTGTGGCAGCGCGCCCGCGAGCTCGTGCCGCCGCTGCCCGGCCGGGGCCCCGGTCCGCTCAGCCCGGCGGAGCTCGCCCTGGGTGCGCTGCCGGGCGAGCACTCCGAACAGGCCGGCCTGGTCGACGCGCTCGACGACCCCGGGCCGCCGCAGCGCTACTCACCCGCCGGATTCGACCGGATCCGCCGGCTGGCCCGCGAGCTGGCCTGGTTGCGGTCGCGGGCCTCGGCGCCGCTGACCGACCTGGTCGCCGACACCGAGCGGCTGCTGCTGCTCGACGCGGAGACCGCGGCCCGGCCGGGCCCGGTCGGCCGGGCGCACCTGGATGCCTTCGCCGATGTCGTGGCCGAGTTCGCCGCTGGCGCCGACGTCGCCACGCTGCCCGCCCTGCTCGACTACCTGCAGACCGCCGAGCAGGCCGAGGACGGGCTCGCCCCCGGCGAGGTCGAGGTGGCCCACGATCGGGTGCAGGTGCTCACCGTGCACGCGGCGAAGGGCCTGGAGTGGGAGGTCGTCGCCGTTCCGCATGTGGTCTCCCAGGTCTTCCCCGGGCGCAAGATCAGTGGCAGCTGGCTCACCGACCCGGCGCAGCTGCCGGTGCCGCTGCGCGGCGACGCCGCCGACCTGCCCGGCCTCGACCTGCCGCAGAGGGCCGACCGCAAGCAGGTCACCGAGGCGGTCACCGCGCATTCCGAGGCGCTCGACGAGCGGCGGCTGGTGGAGGAGCGGCGGCTGTTCTACGTGGCGCTGACCCGTTCCGAGCGGGTGCTGCTCGTCTCCGGGCATCGCTGGGCGGCGGTGGGGGACAAGCCGAGGAAGCCCTCGGAGTTCCTCGTCGAGGTCTGCTCGGCGCTCGAGGCCGCGCTGGACGGCGAGGCGGTGCAGGTGTGGGCTCCGGAACCGGAGCCCGACGAGGCCAACCCGGCAGGTGGGCAGCGGCGCAGCGCGCGGTGGCCCCTCGATCCGCTGGGCGAACGCTCGCCCGCCGTGCACGCCGGGGCCGCGCTGGTGCGGCAGGCGATGCGTGAGCTGCGGGCGGCCGAGCGGGCCCGGCGGGCCGCTGCCGCTGCCACCGCCGAGCCGGGGACCCAGCTCGAGCTGCTGGCCGGCGATGCCTGCCGACCCGAGCCGGAGGCTCTCGATCCCGAGGGCTGGGCCGCCGACGTCGACGTGCTGCTGGCCGAGCGGGCTGCGGGCGGCGCGCGGCCCGTGGTGGCGCTGCCGCCCCGGTTCTCGGTGAGCCAGCTCGTCGAGCTGGCCGCCGATCCCGACGCGCTGGCCGCGCGGCTGCGCCGTCCGCTGCCGCTGCCGCCCAACCCGCATGCGCGCCGGGGCACGGCGTTCCATTCCTGGTTGGAGCAGCGTTTCGGGGCGGCCCAGCTGCTCGATCTCGACGAGCTGCCGGGTGCCGCCGATGACGACGCCGCCTCCGACGCCGAGCTGGCCGAGCTGCAGGACGCGTTCCTGGAGTCGGTGTGGGCGGACCGGCGGCCGGTGGAGGTCGAGGTGCCGTTCGAGACGGTGGTCGGCGGAATCGCGGTGCGCGGCCGGATGGATGCGGTGTTCGCCGATCCCGACGGCGGCTTCACGGTCGTCGACTGGAAGACCGGGCCGCCGCCGGACCGGTCCCGGATGCCGGCGCTCGCGGTCCAGCTCGCCGCCTACCGGCTCGCGTGGGCGGCGCTGGCCGGGGTCGGGCTGGAGCGGGTGCGGGCGGCGTTCCACTACGTCCGGGCCGACCGCACCGTGCGGCCGGTCGATCTGCTCGACGCCCGGGGCCTGCAGGAGCTGCTCGACTCGGTCCCGGTCGGCTGAGGCGGCGTCCCGTGATCGGCGAAAGCGGGACAGGAGCGATACCCGGCGTCGCTCCTGTCCCTCGGCCGACGGTCGTGCGGCGCTAGTGCACGACCGCCTTCGCCATGCCCGCCTCCGTCAACGACCGGACCTCCATCTCCGCGTACTTCGCCGGGTCGGCCTTGTCCTTGCCGACAGCACGTAGGCGATCATCACGGCGCCGACGATCGCGATCACGACCGCCTGGCCGGTCTTGCCGGTCACGTTGAGCAGCAGCGCGACCAGGCCGCCGGCTCCGGCCATCTGGGCCAGCAGGTAGAAGAACGACACCGCCAGCGTGGACGTCGCCGCGGCGGCGCGAACCGGACGCTGCCGCATCCGGAAGGCCAGTACGTCACCCATCGTGAATCGGCCGGTGTTGCGCAGCAGTTCCGCGACGAGCAGCAGCGCGACCAGCCAGGCGACGAGGAACCGATCGAGTACAGGAAGCCGTCGTAGCCGTTGATCGCGATCGCGCCGGCGATACCCAGGAACGACGCGGCCGAGAGGTAGTCGCCGGATATCGCGATCCCGTTCTGCGGGCCGGAGAAGCCGCCGCCCGCGGTGTAGAAGTCCGAGGTGCCGGCCGCGGCGCGTTTGCCGACCCGCACCACGATCACCAGCGTGACCACGACGAACAGGCCGAAGATCGAGATGTTGAGGATCGGGCTGCTGCCCTCCACTCCCGGGGCGAGGATCATCGGTCGCCCCCCTCGATCTCGGTGCGGATCTTCCCGCCGAGCGGGTCGAGCCTGCGGTCGGCGTAGCGCACGTACCAGCCGGTGATCGCGAACGTCGAGACGAACTGCAGCAGGCCGACGATCAGCCCGGTGTTGATGTTGCCGAACAGCTTGATCGCCATGAAGCCCGACGTGGTGCTCATCGCGGCGACCCTGCGGGCGCCGATGAGCAGCGTGGCCAGCACCACCGGCACGATGGCGAGCGCGATCACCGTTCGGCCTCGTTACCGGGCGAGCTCGCGTCCTCGGCCCGTTCCGCGCGGCGCAGCTGCCAGAAGGCGAGCCCGGCGAGGACCGGATAGGGCAGCACGGCGACGGCGAGCCAGGCCACCGGCACCCCGGCCAGGCGGATCTGCCACAACCCGGGCGCGAGGTCCAGCAGCAGCGGGAGGCCGGCGAGCAGTGTGAGGACCCCGAGCAGGCCCATCGCGGCCCAGCGCAGCTGCACCCGCCGGATCCGGCGCGCGTGGGCCAGCTCCTCGGGCGCGAGCCGGGGCACCGGGCCGGGCGGGAGACCTCGGCGTCCGGCCATCGCGATCCGGGTCTGCGGGCTGGTGACCGTGACCCGGTGTTGCCGGTTCATCAGCTCGAACCGGCGCCGGCCGGCCGGGGGCGGGCGGCCGGACTCGTCGTGATCGACGTCTTGGCGCCGGGAGCCGCGAACCGCGCGGTTCCGGGGGCCGAAACGCCGATCACCGCCCGCCCCGGGGCTCGAAATCGCCGCGGGTGGCGGCCTCGAGCAACAGATTGCGAAGCTCCCGGGCGTGCCTGCGGCTGACCGGGACGTCACCGGCGTCGGTATGCGCGAGCAGCCCACCGCTGACGTCGCTGCGCAGCTCCTGCACCGCGTGCACGGCCAGCAGGAAGCTGCGGTGCACCCGCACATAGCCGACCTCGCGCCAGTGCTCCTCGAGCCGGGAGATCGGGATTCGCACCAGATGGGAGCCGCTGCGGGTGTGCAGCCGGACGTAGTCCCCCTGGGCCTCGGCGAATCGCACGTCGGCGCGGCGGATGTAGCGGGTCCGCCCACCCAGCTCGACCGGTACGGCGGCGAGCTCGTCGACCGGCGGTTGCACCGGTTCGGCGCCGTGCGCAACGACCCGGCGCACCCGGCTCAACGTCTCCGACAGCCGGTCGGCGCGACCGGTTTGAGCAGGTAGTCGACGGCGCCTACGCCGTAGGCCGATACCGCGTGCTGGTCGTAGGCGGTCACGAAGACGATCACCGGCGGGTCGGTCATCCGGGCCAGCCGCGAGCCGAGCTCCAGGCCGTCCATCCCGGGCATGGCGATGTCGAGGAACACGGTGTCGAACGGCGTCGCCTGGATCAGCCGCAGCGCGGTCAGTGCGTCATCGGCCGCCTCGACCGAGGCGACCCCGGGGAGTCGCGCAGCAGCCGGCGCAGCTCGTCGAGGGCAGGGCCGACGTCGTCGACCGCCAGCACCCGCAGTCCATCGGACGGCGCACTGTTCACTGGGCCACCACTCCCGGGTGGAATCGCGGCACCCGCATCAATACCCGGGTTCCGGCGCCTTCGGCGGTTTCGATGACCAAACCGTAGTCGGGGCCGTAAATCGTCCGTAGCCTGCGGTCGACGTTGACCAGACCGAGGCTCGATCCCGCTGAGCTCCCGGCCAGGACCTCCCTGACGTGCGCCGGGTCCATGCCAGGGCCGTCGTCCTCGACGGTGATGAGGCATTCGCTGCCCAACGCCTCGCCGCTGACCTGCACCGATCCGCCGCGTTCCGCGCGCTCCACGCCGTGCTGGACGGCGTTCTCGACCAGCGGCTGCAGCGCGCGGAACGGCGCCGCGACCGGCAGCACCTCCGGCGCGATGCGGACCTGGACGCGCAGCCGGTCGCCGAGCACGGCCCTGGCGAGCGCGAGATAGGCCTCGATCGCGCGGAACTCCCCGGCCAGGGTCGTGTAGTCGCCCTGGCGGGCGAGGTTGTGCCGGATGAACTCCGCGAAATCGAGGATGAGGTCGCAGGCCCGATCCGGATCCGAGCGGACGAACGAGGCGATGGTGGTCAGCGTGTTGTAGACGAAATGCGGCGAGATCTCCGCGCGCAGCGCCCGCAGCTCGGCCTGCTCCGCCGCCACCGCCGAGGCCTCCAGCCTGCCTCGCTCCAGCGCCTCGCCGACCCAGGCCGCGGCCTGCCGCGTCGCGGCCGGGCGGACCGGCCCCGCGACGACGAGGACGCCGGCCAGTTCCGCGCGGACCCGCAGCGGCAGCGCGACCAGCCCGGTGCGTCCGGCCTTGCGGTCGGCGCGGAGCACGGTCTCGGCGAGCCCAGCGGCGTCCGGACCGGGTGTTCCCGACCAGATCTGCTGGCCTTGCAGGTCGACGAGGCCGACCGCCTCGGCGTCGAGCAACCGGCGCAGCTCGCGGGCCGCGGCCCCGGCCCGTGGGCCGGTCAGCCCGTCACTCAGGTTCGTGGCGATCCGGCTGCCGGCGGCGAGGACGTCCATCACGTCCTGGGTGGGGTGTCGGCGGATCCACCGGCGCGAGCGGCGCCCGGCCACCGGCGTCCCGGCGCCCTTGGCAGCGATCACCCGGTGAGCCTAACCCGTGAGTGCGTAACAGTGTTCTGACACTCTTACGCACTCACGGGGGGTCGGTTACAGGCGCGTCGTGCACCGCTCGGTTTCCATCCGGTGGTCGAGCTTGGCGGAGTCGGCGTTGCGACACTGCACGAGCGACGCACCGGCGGCCAGCACCGCGAGCAGCCCATCGCCGAGTCCGTCCAGAGTGGACCAGTCCATAGTGGACAGAACTCGGTCGCCTGTGGAGAGCCCCAGCTCGGCGGCCCGGCGCCGGGCGTCGGCCAGCACCTCGGCGACGGTCCCTCCGGCCAGGGCCGGAGCGTCGTCCTCAACCGGCTCCCACGGCACGAAGTCGTCGCCCTGGACGCGGACCTCGGTGGCGAAGTCGATCACTCCGGCGGGCAGCCCCGGCAGCCCGCGGCCGAACGCGTCGAGGGAGAGCGCGACCACGCCGCCCGGCGGCGCCATGGCCAGCGCCAGATCCACCCGGTCGCCGTCGCAGAGCACCCATTCGGCGTCCGCGGGGTCGGTCACGACGTGCCCGCCGCACCACCACACCGCGAGCAGCACCGCGGCGGTCTGCCAGTGCGCGGGCAGCAGCAGAGCGACCGGGGTGCCGGGCTCGACGTCGCACTCGTCCCGCAGCAGGTTGGCCGCCTTGGCCGCCCAGTTGGCCGTGGTCACCGCCGACAACTCGATGCGCTCGCCCGTGGCGTCGTCGTAGTACGTGATGAGCGGGCGGGCCGGGTCGCCGACGAGCGCGGGCCCGAGGACGGCGGCGGTCAGGGTCACGGGGTTGCCTCGCAAGCTCGCTCCAGCTCGATCCAGCTCGGGTCAGTCAATGCACGGTACGCCGCCCGCATTGATCGTCGGACCGGAGCCGTCCGGGGCGGCGGTCGCGGTGCTCCCCGGCGCCGGGTGGGCGGCGGGGAAGTCGCCACCCAGCACCACCTGCACCGCTGTCCCCGGTCCGGCCTCCGGCGCCCGCTCGACCGCCAGCCCGCCCAGCATGGCCGCCACGGCGCGTGCGGCGGGCTCGGCATCGTCACCGGCGTAGGAGACGACCGAGGTCGTGCGGTGTGCCGCGTTCTGCACCGTGCCGCGGTGGTAGCCGGCCGCGCTCAACCGGTCGGCGACGTGCCCGGCGAGTCCGGTCGCACCCGAGGCATTGCTGACGTCGACGGTGACCGACGCCGGGTCGACGGTGGATGGCGGACCGCCGGTCGGCGTTCCGGCGGGCCGGGCCGGTGTTGGTCCCGGTCCCGATGCCGGGGCTGGGGCCGGCGCGGGGGCCGGGGCATCGTCGCTCGCCTCGGCGGCGGCCGCGGTCTGCCGCGCGATCGCCTCGCGGACCTGCGCCGGGTCGACCAGCACGACGTCGCCGCGGGCGTTGCTCTCCCCGCCGTGGGTCGGGATGGTGGCGAATTCGATCCTGCCCGCCGCGATACCGGCGGCGCGCTGGGCGAAGGTGAGGAGATCCCATCCCGAGTCGATCACCAGCGACTTGTGCACGACGTCGATGAGCCTGCCGAGCGCCGCGGGATTGGTCAGCGTCCCGGCGGAGAGGATCTTGTCGGCCACGGCGGCCAGGAACACCTGCTGGCGCCGGATGCGGGACAGGTCGCCCTCCGGCAGGCCGTGGCGCTGGCGGACGAACGACAGCGCCGCGGCCCCCGAGATCGTCTGCCGGCCGGCCGGGAACCGGGCACCCGACAGCTCGTCGTCGACGGGAGCGTTGAGACATACCTCGACGCCGCCGATCGCCGTGGTCAGGTTGTAGAAGCCGAGCAGGTTGATCTCGGCGTAGTGGTCGATATGGGTTCCGGTCAGGTTCTGGACCGTCGCGATGAGCGCGCTGCGACCGGCCGCCGACGACTCCCGGTCGATCTCCCTGGGGTCCTTGCCGCCCTTCTCGGCCAGCTCCTCGGCGGTCCGCGCCTTCATGGCCGGATACGCTGCGTTGATCTTGTCCTTGCGGTGGCCGGGAATGTCTACATAGGTGTCGCGGGGGATCGAGAAGGCGATGGCGCTTCCGCCACGGGCCGGCAGATGCAGCAGGATGATCGTGTCGGAGTTCAGCACCCCGGTGTCCGGGCCGCTGTGCAGCGTCCTGACGACGTCGTCGGGCAGCGGGTTGCCCTGCGCGTCGGTGCGGCTGTCGACGCCCACGAGCAGGATGTTCAGCCCGTTGCCCGAGGAACTGCCGAAGATCACATCGGTGGTGGTGAGCCCGGCGACCAGGTCCCGGTAGAGGCTCCAGCCGGTCGCGGTGACCACGAGAACCAACGCCGAAAGCACCGCCGTGCCGATCCGGAGCCTGCGCGGCCAGTCCGGCCTCGGCCCGGGCGGCCGGGCGGGCCGGGTGCGCCGGAGCGCGCGCTCGCCGGCCGGGCCGGACGGGGTGCGACGCGCCGACGGTCGCCGGGCGCCGGACCGGGGGCGCGACGGGCGGTCCGAGAGACGGTTCCGGTCGCTCCGCTGATCCACATGCCTCCCTCCGCTCCCGCGTCCACCGGCCGACTTTCACCGCCCGACGGCGATTCCGCTCTCCGACCCGTTCGCGCCCGCGCGGACCGGGCGCTCAGAGTGCATCACGGAGCGGCCGGCGGCCCGGTAGCGGCTCGGCGTGTCGCGCCCGGTCGCGGTGAGCCGGGGCACGCGTCGATATGCTCCGGGCGTGCCCGAGCCGTTGTCGCTGCTGCTTCCGGTCTGGGCGGGTGACCGGCCCGACTTCCTCGCCGACGCCTTCCGCTCCACAGTGGTCGAACAGACCCGGCGCCCGGACCAGGTCGTGATCGTCCGCGACGGCCCCGTCGACGCGCGGCTCGCGGCGCGCATCGACGAACTGGCCGCCGCCAGCCCGGTGCCGGTCGAGGTCGTGGCGCTGAAGCGCAACGTCGGCCTCGGACCGGCGCTCGACGCCGGGCTGGGGGCGTGCGCGCACCCGATCGTCGCGCGGATGGACGCCGACGACATCAGCCTCCCGCACCGTTTCGCGGTGCAGTTACCGATCATCGAGGCGGGCGCCGACCTCGTCGGTTCCGGGCTGATCGAGTTCGGTGACCACTCCGGGGAGGAGCTCGGTAGGCGTACCCCGCCGACCGATCCCGCCGATATCGCCGCCCGCGCCCGCTTCGCCGACCCGTTCAACCACCCGACCGTGGTGTACCGCCGCGATCTCGTCCGCGCCGTCGGCGGCTATACCGACTTCGCGCTGATGGAGGACTACCTGCTCTGGGCGAAGCTGATCATCGCAGGCGCCCGGGTCGCCAACGTCGGCGAGCCGCTGGTGAAGTACCGCGTGGGGGCGGGCGCCTACGCCCGGCGCGGCGGGCTCGCCCAGCTGCGCGCCGAACTGGCGATCCAGCGACGGTTCCGACGGCTCGGGTTCACCACCCGCGCGCAGTACGTCCGCAACGTGGCGGTGCGGGGGGGGTACCGGCTGGTGCCTGTGGGGCTGCGCCGGGTCGCGTACCGGAACCTGATCGCCGGGTACGGGGCGGGTGAGCGAACGCAACGTCACGCCGCTCGGCGAGGTGGACCCAGCTGACGCTCGACCATCGCCCGCTAGGGTGGGCCGCCGTGGAGCCCGATCCGGCCTGCGACGGCGAGGAGCTGGCCGTGATCACGGTCAGCCGGTCGGCGGACGACCCGGTGGAACGGCTGCGCGCCTCCGCGGCCCGCGCCACCGGGAGGCGCTTCCGGTTCCTCGTCGCGAACAGCGGCAGCCCCCGCGCCACGGCGGACATGCTGACGATCGGGGAGGACATCGGCTATCCGGGGGCGGTCAACCGCGCGGTTGCCGGGCTCGACGCCCGGGTGGGCTGGATCGCGGTGGCTGAGCCGGACGTCGTGTGGGGCGAGGGGGCGCTCGACGCGCTGCTGGCGGCGGGCCTGCGCTGGCCGCGGGCCGGGGCGCTGGGCCCCCGCCCGACCGATCCCGGTGGAGCGCCGCTGCCGGGCCGGTGGATCGCGGATGCGTTGTTGGCCCGGGCCTGGTCTGTGGGGGCATGTCCCGACCCCTGCGGCGACGAGGGTGCCGTCGAGGGTCCGACAGGCCTGCTGCCGGGCGGGTGCCTGCTGCTGCGGCGCACCGCGTTCGACTCCGTCGACGGTTTCGACGCCCGCTATCCCGCCCCGCTCGCGGACCGCGACCTCGCCGACCGGCTGTGCCGGGCGGGCTGGTTGACCGTGGTCGTACCCGGCGCGTCCGCCGTGCGGACCGGAACCGGGCCCGCCGGCTGCGCGATGCCGCTCGACGAGCAGCATCGCCTCGCCCGGCGATACCTGTCCGAACGCCACCGCGGGCTGCGGCGGGCGCCGCTGCGCGCGGTGTTCGCGACACTGCTCGCGGCGCGGGCCGCCGCGCTGCGCCGTACCTCAACCTGCGAATCAGAGAGCGAAGGAACGTGCTGGACGACGTCGAAGCGGTGGTGCTCGTCGGGGGAAAGGGCACCCGGCTGCGGCCGCTGACCCTCTCGGCCCCGAAGCCGATGCTGCCCACCGCCGGTGTGCCCTTCCTGGCCCACCTGCTGTCCCGGATCCGAGCCGCGGGGGTGCGGCGAGTCGTGCTTGGAACGTCGTACCTGGCCGAGACGTTCTCGGCGTACTTCGGTGACGGCGCCGCGCTCGGCCTTGAGCTGCGCTATGTGGTCGAGGACCAGCCGCTGGGCACCGGCGGCGGAATCCGCAACGTCGCCGAGCACCTCACCGCCGCCGATGTTCTCGTCTTCAACGGTGACGTGCTGTGCGGCACGGACCTCGGCGCCGTTGTCGGCACCCACCGCCGTACCGCGGCCGATGTGACCCTGCATCTCGTGCGGGTGCAGGACCCGCGCGCCTACGGGTGCGTACCGACCGACGCCGACGGGCGGGTGCTCGACTTCCTGGAGAAGACCGACGACCCGCCGACCGACCAGATCAACGCCGGCTGCTACGTCTTCCGCCGCTCGGTGATCGACACGATCCCGCAGGGGCGTCCGGTGTCGGTGGAGCGCGAGACCTTCCCCGGGCTGCTCGCCGCGGGGGCCCGAGTGTCGGGACACGTCGACAACGCCTACTGGCGGGATATGGGAACCCCGGCGGATCTGATCCACGGCTCGGCCGACCTGGTTCGCGGGGTGGCGCCGTCGGCGGCGCTGCCCGGTCCGACCGGCGAGGTGATGCTGCTGGAGGGCGCGAAGATCGCCGAGGGCGCCCTGGTGTTCGGTGGGACGACCGTCGGGCGCGGGGTGCAGATCGGCGCGGGCGCGCGGATCGAGGGCGCGATGCTGTTCGACGGCGCGGCGGTCGACGAGGGCGCGATCATCGAGCACGCCGTGATCGGGGCCGGGGCACGGGTCGGCCAGGGCGCGAGCGTCGTCGACACCGTCGTCGGTGACCGCGCGGTCGTCGGAGCCCAGTGCGAGCTGCGCGGCGGGTTGCGGCTGTGGCCCGACGTGATCCTCCCGCCGCACGGGGTACGTTTCTCTCCCGACGTCTAACCCCTCTGTGAGTGCGTAACAGTGTTAGAACACTGTCACGCACTCACGGGGGTCGGAGGGCAGCATGATCGAGCGGGAGTGGCGGCCGCCGTTCCCGCTGGACCTCGCCGGGGTGCTCGCCCCGCTGCGCCGCGGTCGCGGCGACCCGACCTGGCGGTCGGTCGACGACGGTTCGGGAGCATCGGGGATCTGGCGGGTCGCGACGACCTCCGACGGCCCGGCGACGCTGCGGCTGCACCGGCGCGCGGACGGCACCGTCGTCGCCGCGGCGTGGGGGCCCGGCGCGGCGTGGACCCTCGACGGCCTCCCCGCGCTGCTCGGCGCCGACGACGACCCGGAGCGGTTTGTCGCCCACCACCGGATCGTCGGGGACGCGGCGCAACGAATGCCGGGCCTGCGGCTGGGCTCCACCCGGCGGGTGTGGGACGTGCTGGTTCCGGCGATCCTGGAGCAGAAGGTGACCGGCGTGGAGGCCCGACGGTCGTGGCGCGAGCTGTGCCGGCGCTTCGGCGACCCGGCTCCCGGCCCCGCTCCCGAGGGCCTGCACGTGCCGCCGTCGCCCGCGCGGATCCGGGCCATCCCGGACTGGGAATGGCACCGCGCGGGCGTCGACTCGAAACGCCGTCGCGCGATCCTGGCCGCGGCCGTCGTCGCGCCCCGGCTCGAGCGGGCCGTGGAGCTGGGTGGCGAAGCCGGCCGGCAACTGCTGCGGCGGGTGCCCGGGATCGGGGTGTGGACGGCGGCGGAGGCCGCCCAGCGCGCGTGGGGCGACCCGGACGCCGTCAGCTTCGGGGATCTGCACGTCCCGAGCCTTGTCGGCTGGGCGCTGGTCGGCCGCCCGCTCGACGACGCGGGCCTGCTCGCCGTGCTCGCCCCGTATGTCCCGCAGCGGCAGCGGGCAGTGCGCTACATCGAGCTCTCCGGCTTTCGCCGTCCCCGGTTCGGGCCGCGGTTCGCCCCACGGGACTACCGGGCGATCTAGCCGGCCCGCTCAGCCGCCCGCCCTGACCAGGCCCGTCTCGTAGGCGACGACGACGGCCTGCGCGCGGTCAGTGCGGCGAGCCGGTCGGGTCGCACCCGCTGCGCCGCGGGACGGGCGGCGAACTCCTCGATGAGCCTGCGGGTGACGCGGGGGGCGAGCAGCCCGTCCGCGGCGTCGCCGACGACCTCGATCCCGGGCTGGGCGGCCAGCAGCGCCGCGAACCCGTGCCGGACCATCGCCTGGTCGTTGACGACGACAACCCTGATCGGCCGGCCACCCCTCGCGTCGCTCATCCGGCCATTCTGGTCGGCGGCCTGGCCTCCACCGTGAAGAGCCCGTCGTGGGTGGGCCCGACCGTCAGCTCGCCGCCCTCGGCTCGGACGCGTTCGCGCATGCCGGTGATGCCGTGCCCGGCCGCAACGGACGCCGCGCCGGGCTCGGCACCCGGTGGGCGGCGTTGGCCACTCACCGAGCTGCTCGTCGACCTCGGCCTCGACCTCCACCCGCACCCCGGCCCGCCGGGCGGCCTCGACGAGTTCGCCGAGCTGGTCGACGCCGGGTTGCGGGGCGTGGGCGGGCGCGTCGCCGTCCTGGCGCAGCACGGTCAGCAGCACGGGTCTCGGTGAGCGCGGCCCTGGCGGCGTCGCCGATCGAGGCCAGTTCCGCGCGGGCGGAGTCGGGGAGGTCAGGCACCCGGTAGGGCGCCGTCTCGGCCTGCACAACGACGAGCGACATGTGGTGGGCGACGACGTCGTGGAGGTCGCGGGCGATGCGGGCACGCTCCTCGAGCACGATGCGGTGGGCTTTCTCCCGCGCGACCACCGCGAACAGCAGGGCGAGCAGCACCAGCCCGTGCGGGATCGGCCACGGCCACGGATCGCCGTCGGCGATCGGGAGGGTGGCGGCGAGCAGGGCCCCGGCCGCCGAGGCCAGCCAGCCGAGCATCGGGCGGGTCAGGGCCAGTGCGAGCGGCGGCCCGGCGGCCAACCCGAGAAACGGCCAACCCGAGAAACGGGGCGATCCCGATTCCGGTTCGTCCCAGGTCGACGACGTCGCCACCGTCGCCGTCCAGTACGCGCGGCGGCCGAGTTGGCAGGAGACGTGCGCGACGCAGGGGCGGCGCGGGAGAACGCGGCGGCGGTGGTCGCCGCGGTGCGCGCCCGGCTGGACGCGATCGCGGCCGCGGACCGGCCGCGGCCGCTGATGTACGGCGAGAGCCTCGGGGCGATCGCCGCGCGCTCGGCCGCCGACGGCGCCGACGGCGTGCTCGTCGCCGGTACCCCGGCCGCGGGATGGGAGCCGGTACCCGACAGGTTCACGGCGGTGCGACACGCCGACGATCCCGTCGTCTGGTTCTCCCCACGGCTGCTCGTCGAGCGGCCGGAGGGCTGGCCAGGGCCGTGGCTGCCCTCGTCTCGTTCTGACAGACCGCGGGCAGCCTGCTCGCCGCGCTCGACGCCGCACCGGGTCACGGCCATCGCTACGGGCCGGAACTGATCAACGGATGGCGCGCCGTAGGCTCGCACGGGTGAGAGTCGTCGTACTCGTCGGCGGGGTCGGGGGTGCCCGGTTCCTGCTCGGGGTCAAGGCCGCGCTGGGTCTGCCCGCCGTCGGCGCCGCCCCATCGGGGGCGCCGCACGAGATCACCGCGGTGGTCAACGTCGGCGACGACATCTGGCTGCACGGCCTGCGTATCTGCCCCGATCTGGACACCTGTCTCTACACCCTCGGTGGCGGTATCGACACCGGACGCGGCTGGGGCCGGGCCGGCGAGACCTGGGCGGTGCGCGACGAACTGGCCGCCTACGGTGCCGACCCCACCTGGTTCGGACTCGGCGACCGCGACCTCGCCACCCATCTCGTGCGCACCCGGATGCTGCGCGCGGGGTACCCGCTCTCCCAGGTCACCGAGGCCCTGTGCCACCGCTGGCAACCGGGTGTGCGGCTGCTTCCGGTCACCGACGACCGGGTGGAGACCCACGTCGTCGTCGACAACCCGGAACCCGGCCCCGACGCGCCGCCGCAGGTGGCGATCCACTTCCAGGAGTGGTGGGTCCGGTACCAGGCCAGGCTCACCGCCCACCGGTTCGCCTCGGTGGGCGCGGACGAGGCCGCCGTGCTGCCCGAGGTCCGTGCGACCATCGAGACCGCCGACGTGGTGCTCGTCGCGCCGTCGAACCCGGTGGTGAGCATCGGGACGCTGATCCAGGTGCCGGGCATGGCGCAGGCACTGGTCGCGACGAAGGCGAAGATCGTCGGGCTGTCACCGATCGTCGGCGGCCGCCCGCTGCGCGGGATGGCCGACGCGTGCCTCTCGGCGATCGGGGTGGACACCACCGCGGAGGCGGTCGGACGGCACTACGGTGGCCGCGGCGCGGGCGGCCTGCTCGACGGCTGGCTCGTGCACACCACCGACACCGCCGACGTGCCGGGCGCGCAGGTCCGGTCGGCGCCGTTGCTCATGTCCGATGTCGAGGCGACCGCCCAGATGGCGCGGCAGGCGTTCGAGCTGGCCGGGGTCGGCGTTGGCTGAGCACCCCGCCGTGGACCACGCCGCGCCCGGTGCGGTGCAGATCCTTCCCGTGCGTGGTCTTCCGGAGTTCCGGCCCGGTGCGGACCTGGCCGCCGCGCTCGCCGCCGCCGCGCCGTGGCTCGCTGACGGCGACGTCGTGGTGGTGACGAGCAAGATCGTCTCCAAGGTCGAGGGCAGGCTGGTCGACGCGCCCGCCGACCCCGAGCAACGCGATGCGCTGCGCCGCCGCCTGATCGACGGCGAGACCGAGCGGGTACTGGCCCGCCGCGGGAAGACCCTGATCGTCGCCAGCAAGCTGGGCCTCGTCCAGGCCGCCGCGGGCGTCGACGCCTCCAACGTCCGGCCCGACGAGCTCGCGTTGCTGCCCGCCGACCCCGACGCGAGCGCCGAGCGGCTGCGCGGGGGGCTGCGGGCCCTGCTCGGCGTCGAGGTCGCGGTCGTCGTCACGGACACGATGGGGCGAACGTGGCGGGTCGGGCAGACCGACGTCGCGATCGGCGCGGCCGGGATGGCCGTGCTGCACCGCTACGGCGGCACCTCGGACCCCCAGGGCAACGAGCTACTGGTCACCGAGGTGGCGCTGGCCGATGAGATCGCCGCCGCCGCGGACCTGGTCAAGGGCAAGCTCGGCGGGCTGCCGGTGGCGGTCGTGCGCGGGCTGCGGCCCGGCGACGACGGCTCGACCGCCCGCGACCTCGTCCGGCCGCTGGAGGAGGACCTGTTCTGGCTCGGCACCCAGGAGGCGATCGAGCAGGGTCGCCGGGAGGCTGTGCTGCTGCGGCGCAGCTCACGCAGCTTCGCCGCGGCGGCCGTCGATCCGGAGGCGGTGCGCCGGGCCGTCGGGATCGCCCTGACCGCGCCCGCGCCCCATCACAGCGCGCCGTTCCGCTTCGGCTGGATGCGCGATCCCGCGCGGCGCACCGCGCTGCTCGACGCCATGCGCGACCGGTGGCGCGCCGACCTGGAGCGCGACGGCCGCCCGGCCGACGAGGTCGAGCGCAGGCTCGCCCGCGGTGACCTGTTGCGCCGGGCGCCCGAGCTCGTGCTGGCCTTCCGCATCGGCGAGGGCACACAGCCCTATCCGGACGAGCGGCGGCGGGCGGCCGAGCGGGAGATGTTCACCGTCGCGGGGGGCGCCGCGGTGCAGTCGCTGCTGATCGCACTGGCCGCGGAGGGCCTGGCCTCGTGCTGGGTCGGTTCGACGATCTTCGCGCCGGACGTCGTGCGACATGTGCTCGGGTTGCCCGCGGACTGGCAGCCGCTGGGCGCGATCGCCGTCGGCGTCCCGGACGAGCCACTCGCGCCGCGCGCGCCGCGGGATGTCGCGTCGGGGCTGGTCGAGTGGTAGCCCCCGCCGCCGCGCGCGCCGCCCTGCGCGCGTGGGCCGCGCCCGATCCGCAGCAGCGCGCGCTGCAGCACGCCATCCTCGCCTTCCTCGATGCCCGCCCGCACGACGCGTGCGACCGTTCGTGCGAACCCGGGCACCTCACGGCGTCCGCGCTCGTCGTCGACGCCGCGGGGGAGCACACGCTGCTCACCCTGCATCCCCGGGTGGGGCGCTGGATCCAGCTCGGGGGTCACTGCGAGCCCGGCGACGCGACGCTGCGGGACGCCGCGCTGCGGGAGGCGGCCGAGGAGTCGGGGATCGACGGCCTCATGATCGACGACGAACCGCTGCACCTCGACGTCCACCCGGTGACGTGTTCGCTGGGCAGACCGACTCGCCACCTCGACGTCCGCTATCTCGTCCGGGCTCCGGCCAAGGCCGAGGCGAAGATCAGCGACGAGTCGCTGGACCTGCGCTGGTGGCCGCTGGACGGGCTGCCGGAGGGCACCGACACGGTCCCGGTGATGGTGTCCGCCGCCCGCGCCCGCATCGCCGCCGCGGGTCCGCCGGCACGGGTCGTTCAGCGCCAGAAGAGCAGCTCGTTGTAGCCGGCCGCGGCGAGCCCCGCATCGCCGCCGATCACGCCGAACACGAAGAACGACAGGCCGAAGAACCGCTGGGCCACCCCGGGCAGGCCGATGATCAGCAGGAACAGCACGATCGGGGCCCACGGCCGAACCTTCGCCGCGAGCTCGCGGGCGCCCGCGGACAGGTAGGGCTCGAGCACACCGAACCCGTCGAGCCCCGGCACCGGCAGGATGTTGAGCACGAATGCGAGTACCTGGATCAGCGCGAGGCAGGACAGCCCGACGGCCAGCCCGATCGGCATCGCGACGGTCGCCACCGCGATCGTCAGGATCGCCCCGAGCACGAGGTTGGCCATCGGGCCCGCCAGCGAGACCAGGCTGCGGGTGAACCGGGACCGAATCGCCCAGTGGTTGATCCACACCGCGCCCCCCGGCAGCGGAACGCCGCCGATCAGCAGGAACACCACCGGAAGCACGAACGACAGCCCGATATCGGTGTATCGCCTGATATCGAGGGTGAGGTATCCCTTGTCCCGTACCGAGGTGTCGCCGCCGCGGTAGGCCACGACGGCGTGGCCCCACTCGTGCAGGCACAGCGACACCATCCAGCCGCCGACGACGAGGAGCACAACGCCCGCGGTCAGCATCACCGGTGCGCCCGTGCCGACCACGGTCAGCACCCCGCCGGCGACGGCGACCCCCACGAGCAACAGAAACCACGGGCTGATCCGGGCCGACACTCCACGCATCCGACAAGTCTGCCGAACGAGCGACCGCCGTGGTTGCGGTGGAACGTGTCACTCGGATGGAAGTCTTCGCTTGCGGCCACCCAACATCGGCGTTGTACTTACATTGGTGTCATTCGCCGGGGCGTGGGGAAGGTGGGCGAGTGAACGAGGAAACACTGACGCTGGCGGGGGCGGCGGGCGGTGCCGAGGGGCCGAGCCTGATCGAGATGCTGGACGGCCCTCCCGCCGAGTCCGAACAGGACTGGCAGGAGCAGGCGCTCTGTGCCCAGACCGATCCGGAGGCGTTCTTTCCGGAGAAGGGTGGTTCGACACGCGAGGCCAAACGCATCTGCGCGGGGTGTGAGGTCCGGGCCGAGTGCCTCGAGTACGCGCTGGCCCAGGACGAGCGGTTCGGCATCTGGGGCGGGCTCTCCGAACGCGAGCGCCGCAGGTTGCGGCGCGCCGCGAGCTGAGGACAACCCCAGGCCGGTGGGCGGGCTGGGGCTGGCCTAGAACGCCCCGCCGTCCACGGCGTCAGGCTCGATGTTCAGGTACTCCGCCACCTGCTCGACCAGCACCTCGTGCAGCAGGTCGGCCAGGTCGGCACCGCCACGAGCCCGGGCTTCGAGCGGACGGCGGTAGAGCACGATCCGGGCCCGGGACGGCAGCCCGGCCTGGTCGACACCGGCCGGGACGAGCTGGGCCAGCGGTACGCCGACGTCGGCGAGCACCCCGCTACCCCAGACGACCTCATCGGGCGAGGTCTCCTCGACCTCGGGAACCTCGTCCACGGCGAGGTCGAGGTCGGCGAGCTCCGGGCCCCAGCGATGCTCGATCGGCTCCAGGGCCTCGAGGACCATCGCGTCGAACTTCTCGGCGCGGGTCTGCATCGCGGGGGTGGTCACCGGGTAGAGCAGCCCGCGCAGCCCTCGGCCTCGCCGGTCCCGCCGGCGGGGAGAGCGGCGCAGCGTGCGGCGCGCGGTGGTCACCCCTCGAATCCTACGACCGGTGACCATCGGAAGCCCCGCGCGCGTCGCAGTCAGGGATGGCGGCTCACAGGCGCTATGGTCAGAGCCGTGCGGAGTGTGCGGAGGTGTTCGCGGACCGGGTGCACCGAGCTCGCGGTGGCCACGCTCACCTACGTCTATGCCGATTCGACGGCGGTGGTGGGCCCCCTGGCCACCCAGGCCGAGCCGCACTCCTACGACCTGTGCAACGCGCATGCGCACCGGCTCACCGCGCCGCGCGGCTGGGAGCTCGTCCGGTTCGAGGGCGAGTTCGCGCCGCCGCAGCCCTCGTGCGACGACCTGACGGCGCTGGCCGAGGCCGTCCGGGAGGCCGGTCGGGTCGACCGTCCGGTCGAGCACCCGCCCACCACAGGCACCGGGCGCCGCGGCCATCTACGGGTGCTGCCCACCCCTACCGAGAAATAGGCAGAAGGCGGAGGCCCGATAGGCTCGGCGCCGTGCCTGATCTGTCTGCGATCGTGAAGGCCTACGACATCCGGGGTGTGGTGGGCGAGCAGCTCGACGGCGACACAGTGCGCGATATCGGGGGCGCGCTGGCCCGCATGCTCGCGGCCGAGGGCGACCGCACCGTCGTCGTGGGCCGTGACATGCGCGACTCCTCGCCGGATCTCGCCGCCGCGTTCGCCGAGGGCGTCACCGGTCAGGGCCTCGACGTGGTGGACATCGGCCTGGCCAGCACCGACATGCTCTACTTCGCCTCGGGCAGCCTCGACGTGCCCGGCGCGATGTTCACGGCGAGCCACAACCCGGCGAAGTACAACGGCATCAAGCTGTGCCGGGCGGGGGCGTCACCCATCGGCCAGGACACCGGGCTGGCACAGATCCGCGCGGCGGTCGAGGAGGGCGTCCCCGTGGGGCCCGGCGGTGGCACGGTCACCCACCAGGAGCTGCTGACGGAGTACGCGAGCTATCTGCGGGCCCTGGTCGACCTGTCCGAGATACGCCCGCTCAAGGTCGTCGTCGACGCGGGCAACGGCATGGGCGGCTACACCGTCCCCGAGGTGTTCGGACCGCTGCCGATCGAGGTCGTTCCGCTGTACTTCGAGCTCGACGGCACCTTCCCCAACCACGAGGCCAACCCGCTCGACCCGGCCAACCTGGTCGACCTGCAGACGGCGGTCAGCGCGACGGGCGCCGACGTGGGGCTGGCCTTCGACGGCGACGCCGACCGTTGCTTCCTCGTCGACGAGCGCGGCGAGCCGGTCAGCCCGAGCGCGATCACCGCGCTGGTCGCCGTGCGCGAGCTGGCCAAGGCGCCGGGTAGCACCGTCATTCACAATCTGATCACCTCCCAGGTCGTGCCGGAGATCGTCGCCGAGCACGGTGGCCACCCCGTGCGCACCCGGGTCGGGCACTCGTTCATCAAGCAGGTGATGGCTGAGACCGGTGCTGTCTTCGGTGGCGAGCATTCCGCGCACTACTACTTCCGCGACTTCTGGCGGGCCGACTCCGGGATGCTCGCCGCGCTGCATGTGCTGGCCGCGCTCGGCGAGCAGGACCGGCCGATGTCGGAGCTGATGGCCCACTACGCGCGCTACGCCGCGTCCGGCGAGATCAACTCGACGGTCGCCGACCAGGCGGACCGGGTGGCCGCGGTCAAGCAGAGCTACGGCGGCCGCGAGGGTGTCGAGCTCGACGAGCTCGACGGCCTGACCGTGCGGCTGCCCGACGGCTCGTGGTTCAACCTGCGCGCGTCGAACACCGAGCCGCTGCTGCGGCTCAACGTGGAGGCGCCCGATGCCGGCGCCGTCGCCCGATTGCGGGACTCCGTCCTGGCGATCGTCCGCGCCTGAATTCGCGCCCGGGGCACCCGGTCGGACCCGGCGCGGTACCCGCCATCCTGGCAGCATCGCAGTACACGGTGCGTTTCGCGCATCCTGCACGCAGGAAGAGGAGAACGGTGGCCGTCAAGCTCGACCCCCAGCTGCTGGAGATCCTGGCGTGTCCGTCGGACGACCACGCGCCGCTTCGGACCGGCACCCCGGACGACCCTGGCGCGGACATGCTCACCTGCACGTCCTGCGGCCGCCGCTTCCCCATCGTGGACGGCATCCCGGTGCTGCTGCTCGATGAGGCGCAGGAGCCCCAGGATCCCCCGGACGGTGGGTGAGCCGGTGCTCGACGACACCCTGCTCGTCGATCCGGCCGCGCTGGCGGCCGTCGACACCGGCGGCGTGCTGCGCTCGGCGGCAACCGCGGGTGCTCAGGTTCGGTCGGTCGCCCACGCGGCGCAGGAGGCCGGTGTTGCGGATCTGGGCGGGCACCGGCCGCGGGCGCTGATCCTGCTGCGCCGCCCAGGTGCCTCGGCGCCCGCCGCCGCGATCCTCGCCGCGCTGCTCGGCGCGACCTGCCCGGTGCCCGTCGTCGTCGCGGAGACGGCGCCGAGCTGGATCGGCCCGCTCGACGTGGTCGTCGCGCATACCGCCGACCCCACCGACTCCGAACTGGCCGACGCCGTGGGGCGGGCGGTGCAGCGCGGCGCCGAGGTCGTGCTCTCCGCGCCCGGCGCCGGTCCGGTGGCATCGGCGGGCGCGGGCCGGGTCCGGCTGGTGGAACCGAGGGTCCCGGTCGCGCCCGGGCTCGACCTGCCCCGCGCGCTGGCCGTCGGGTTGCTCACCGCGAGCGCGCTGAATCTGCTCGGGCTCCCGCTGGACCCACGGCTCGACCCGCTCGCCGACGAGCTCGACCGCGAGGCCGAGCGCAACCAGCCCGGTCACGAGCCGTTCATGAACCCGGCCAAGACGTTGGCCCTGCGGCTGGCCGAGCACACCCCGCTGCTGTGGGGCACCGACCCGCCGGCCGCTGCCGTCGCGGTGCATGCGGCGTGCGCGCTGGCGACGCACGCCGGGGTCGTCGCCCACGCCGACGACGTCGCGCGGGGGGCGACCGCGGTCGGGCTGCGCCGGGCACTCGACGTCGCGGCGGCTCGCCACGACGTCTTCCACGATCCCTTCGACGACTCCCCGGGCGCGACCGCACCCCCGGTGCGGCTGGTGCTGTTGGCGACCGGTGAGGAGGATCCCGAGCTGGTTACCCTGCGACGGACCGGGCGGGCGTGGCCCGCGGCGGACATGCTGCATCCGGTCGACGAGATCGTGCGCGGGACGCGGCACGCCGCGCTGCTGCGCGCCGCGGTGCTGGCCTCCCGCTTCGACATCGCCGCCATCTATCTGGGGTTGGCCACCCGGACCATCGAGCCGGCCTGACCGGCTCCGAGGAGGAGTACCGACGATCGTGGAGCTGCTGGACAACCCCGTGCGGCCGTACGCCTGGGGATCGCGCACGGTGATCGCCGAACTGCTCGGCCAGTCCGTGCCCTCGCCACATCCGCAGGCGGAGCTGTGGCTGGGCGCGCACCCGGCGGACCCGTCGCATCTGGTGTACGACGACGGAGCCACCAAATCGCTGGGCGACGCCCTCGCCGCCGATCCGGAGCGGTTGCTCGGGCCGGATCGAGCCTGCCGCTGGGACGGGCGGCTGCCGTTCCTGCTCAAGGTTCTCGCCGCGGAGGAACCGCTGAGCCTGCAGGCGCATCCGAGCCTCGAGCAGGCCATCACCGGTTTCACCCAGGAGAACGCCGCGGGAATCCCGGTCGACGCCTCCGACCGCAACTACCGCGATCCCAACCACAAACCCGAGGTGATCTGCGCCCTCACCGAGTTCCACGCCCTCATCGGGTTCCGCGACGCCGAGGCCTCGGTGCGACTGCTGCGCGCCCTCGACGTCCCGGAGCTCGCGGCGCATACCGAGCTGCTCGCCGCCCAGCCCGGGCCGGACGGGTTGCGTGCGCTGTTCACCACCTGGATCACCCTGCCGCAGTCGATGCTCGACGAGCTGGTGCCCGCGCTGCAGCAGGGAGCGATCCGGCTGGCCGGCGAGCCGGGCGAGTGGCAGCGGGAGGCCCGCACCGCGCTGGAGCTCTCGGAGCGCTACCCGGGTGACGCGGGCGTGCTCGCGGCGCTGCTGCTCAACCGCGTGGTGCTGCAACCGGGCGAGGCGCTCTACCTGCCCGCGGGGAACCTGCACGCCTATCTGTCCGGCGCCGGTATCGAGCTGATGGCCAACTCCGACAACGTGCTGCGCGGCGGGCTCACGCCCAAGCACGTCGATGTCGCCGAGCTGTTGCGGATCCTCGACTTCCGGGCGGGTCCGCCGCCGGTGTGCAGCGGGCATCCGGAAGCGGGCTGGATCCGCCACGACACCCCGGCCGCGGAGTTCCTGCTGCGGCGCTGGGAATCGGGGCGCTGGGAATCGGGGCGCTGGGAATCGGGGCACTGCGAGTCGGCCGAGCCGCTGGTGCCCGTCGCGGTTCCCGACGGCGGCCCGCGGATTGTGCTCTGCACGGCGGGCTCGGCCTGCCTGCGCGGTGGCGACAAGGTCATGAAGTTGCGCCGGGGCGCCGCGCTGTTCATGGGCGACGTCGACAGCGGGGTCGTCATCGAGTCGGCGGAGCCGGGCACCCAGCTGTTCCTGGCCAGTGACGGCCTCGGATAGCCGGCGCCGCTAGGGTCTCCCTCACACGTTCGGCAGAAGGGACACACCGGTGGCGGCGAGCGGTGGGACGAGGGCGATCATCGCTGCCCTGTTGGCCAACGCGGGGATCGCGGCGGCGAAGTTCGTCGGTTATGTGGTGACGGGCTCGTCGTCGATGCTGGCCGAGGCCGTGCACTCGGTCGCCGACACCTCCAACCAGGGCCTGCTGCTGCTCGGTGGCAAACGCGCCCAGCGCGCGGCGACCGCCGAACATCCCTTCGGCTACGGCCGGGACCGCTACTTCTACTCCTTCGTCGTCGCGCTGCTGCTGTTCACCCTCGGCGCGGCGTTCGCGATCTACGAGGGCATCCACAAGCTCGAGCACCCCGAACCGCTGAGGACCCCGCTCGTCGCGGTGATCATCCTGGTGGTCGCGATCGTGCTGGAGTCGTTCTCCTTCCGCACGGCGATCCACGAGTCGGCTCCGCTCAAGGGGCGCGGAACCTGGTGGCAGTTCATCCGGCAGTCGAAGGTGCCGGAGCTGCCCGTGGTGCTGCTGGAAGATCTCGGCGCGCTCGTCGGTCTGGTCCTGGCGCTCGCCGGGGTCGGGCTCACGGTGCTCACCGGAGACCCGGTCTGGGACGCCGTCGGCACCCTGTGCATCGGCACGTTGCTCGGGATCATCGCCATCATCCTGATCATCGAGATGAAGAGCCTGCTGATCGGCGAGGGGGCGCTGCCGCCGGTTCTGGCCAGGATCGTCGCGGAGCTGTCGGCCGGCGAGCATGTTCAGCGGGTCATCCACATCCGCACCCAGTACCTCGGTCCCGAGGAGCTGCTCGTCGCGGCCAAGATCGCGCTGAGCCCGGGGGCGTCCGTCGAGCAGGTCGCGCACGCGATCGATGATGCCGAGGGCCGGGTCCGGGCCGCCGTGCCGGAGGCCAGGGTGATCTACCTCGAGCCCGACCTCGATCGCACCCCCGTCGGCAGCTGAACCGCTCCCACCCGGCCCCTCCCGTCGGCGACGACATCATGGCTCCATAACGCGGTTATGGCTCGGGGTGAGACCACGTTATGGCTCCATAACGCGCTGGAGGGCCAGCTGGTAGCCCGCGAACTTGTCGCGCAGCGTCTTCTTGCTGAACTTGCCGACGCTGGTCTTGGGGACCTCGTCGATGAACTCCACGGCGTCGGGCAGCCACCATTTCGCGACCCGCGGGGCCAGGAACTCGATGACCTCCTCGGCGGTGAGGGTCTCGCCGGGCTTGACGACCACGCAGGCCAACGGCCGCTCCACCCACTTCTCGTGCGGCACTGCGATCACCGCGGCCTCGGCGACCTTGGGGTGGGCCATGATGTGGTTCTCCAGCTCGACCGAGCTGATCCACTCGCCGCCGGACTTGACCAGGTCCTTGGTCCGGTCGACCAGCCGGATGAAGCCGTAATGGTCGACGCTGGCGACGTCACCGGTGCGCAGCCACCCGTCCTCGGTGAACTGGGCGCCGCCGCCCTCTCCGCGGTAGTACTCCCTGGCGATCCACGGGCCCGCGGCCTGGATCTCGCCGGTCGCGACGTCGTCCCATGGCTGATCCTCGCCGGTGGCGGGGTCGACCAGCCGCAGATCGACCAGCGGCACCGGCTGCCCCTGGCGGGCGCGGATGTCCGCGCGCGCGTCCTCGTCGAGGGCGGCGTGCTGGGTGCGCGGGGTGGAGATGGTCGCGAGCGGACTGGTCTCGGTCATCCCCCAGGCGTGCGTCATCGGGATGCCGAGCGCCTCGCGGTAGGCCTCCGACAGCGCGCGCGGCACCGCCGAACCGCCGCACAGGATCGACCGCAGCGCGGACAGGTCATGGTCGCCGAGCAGCGGGAGCGCACCCATCCAGATCGTCGGCACCCCGCCGGTCACGGTCACCTTGTGGTCGGCCAGCAACCCGAGGATGGCCTGCGGGGTCATGTTCGGGCCGGGGAAGACCATGTCCGAGCCGGCGAGCAGGCATCCGTAGGGCAGGCCCCAGGCGTTGGCGTGGAACATCGGCACCACGGGGAGCACCACGTCGCGCTCGGACAGCGCGATCCCGTCGGCGGTCAGGGTGATCAGCGAGTGCAGCACGGTGGAGCGGTGGCTGTAGACGACGCCCTTGGGGTTGCCCGTGGTGCCCGACGTGTAGCACATCGCGGCGGCGGTGTTCTCGTCCGGGATCTCGAACCGGCCCTGATGTGGCTGTGCGTCGGCGAGGAGTTGTTCGTAGTCGAGGACCCGCGGGTCGTCGGGGATCTCGACGTCGGCGCCGTCGTCGATGACGATGTAGTGCCGCACGGTGGTGAGCTTGTCGGCCAGCGGCCACAGCAGCGGCAGCAGCGAGCGGTCGACGAAGACGACCTCGTCCTCGGCATGTCCGGCGACATAGACCAGCTGCTCGGGGAACAGCCGCAGGTTCAGCGTATGCAGCACCCGCCCGGTGCACGGCGCCGCCATGTACAGCTCGAGGTGCCGGCCGGTGTTCCAGCAGAACGTGCCGACCCGCCCGTCGGGGCTGATCTGCAACGCGTCGAAGACCGAGCTCAGCCGCCTGACCCGCTCGGCCCATTCGGACATCGTCATGCGGGTCTCGCCGTCCGAACTGGCCGTCACGATCGTCTTGTGGCCGAACAACTGCTCGACGCGGTGGAAGACGTGTGGCAGAGAGAGCGGTCGGTCCTGCATGAGCCCGTACATGAGATCTCCTGTGTCGAGCGCGCGTGTGCCCCGTCACAGGAACCGTACCCGTTTGGGGGGCCCGGCGGAGCCTGTGAAGCGGGTGCTGATCTTGCGTCGTCGGACGCTGCACCCGCTCAGTGCCAGTAGGCTCGGCAGCCATGAGCCTCGACGGACCGCAGCCCGCCGCGGTCTGTCTCGACGTGGGCTCGGCCTGGACGAAGGCGGTGCTGGTCCAGCCGGACGGCGGTCTGGCCGGGTTCGCCGCACACCTCACGACGCCGACCGACGTGCTCACCGGGATCGACGCCGCGGTCCGCGCCGTGACCGCTCCCGGAGGGACCGCGGCGCCGGACCTGCTGGCCTGCTCGTCGGCGGGCGGGGGGCTGCGGCTCGCCGTCGTAGGCACCGAGAAGCTGAGCTCGACCGAGGCAGGACATCGGGTCGCCCATTCGGCGGGGTCGCGCGTGGTGCACGTGCACAGCGGGCCACTGGATGCGGCCGACGTGCGGGCGCTGCGCGGCAGCAGGCCCGGGGTGGTGCTGCTGATCGGCGGGCCCGACGACGACGACCCGCGCGTGTTGCTGCACAACGCGGCCCAGCTCGCCAGGGCCCGGGTGCGCTACCCCATCGTGCTGGCCGGCAACACCGGAGCCCGCGGTACGGCGCTCTCGGTGCTGCGCTCCACCGGCCGGACCGTCGTCGCCTGCGACAACGTGCTGCCGCGCGCGGGCGAGCTGGTGCCCGGGCCGGCGCGCGAGGCGGTCGCCGGCGTGTTCGCCCGGCATGTGCTGGGTGCTCGCGGACCCGGCGCCGCGCCCCGGTTCCGCCGGATGGCGCGACTGATGACCCCGGACGCCGTGGGCCGCGCCGCCGCCGTGCTGGCCCGGCTGGCCGGGGCCGGTGCGCTCGTCGTCGACGTCGGTTGCGCGATGACCGACGTGCACTTCGCGCCACTGGACGGATCATCGGTCGGCGGCCCGCGTTGCACCGTCGAGGGTGACCTGGGGGTTCGCTGCGCTGCCGCAGGGGTGCTGCTGGAGGGACAGACCGAGGGGATCGTCGATCCGGTGGAGGCCGACCTGCTCGGCCCGACCGTCGAACGGATGGCCGCCGAGACCGGCTATGTGCCGCGCGACCCCGGCGGCGCCGCCGAGGATCGCCGGATCGCCGCGCTGGCCGCTGTCATCGCCGTGCGCAGACACCTGAAGAGCCTGGAGGACCCCGGCGCGATACCCGGCCTCGGACTCGTGGTGCTCACCGGCGGCGTGTTCCGGCAGCGGGACCCCGACCGGCTGGCCGCGCTGATCGCCACCCTGCGGGCCGACTCGGTGCTCGCGCCGGTGCTGGGCACGGTGCCCGTGGTGGTCGACACCGATTTCACGGTCGCCCCCGCCGGGCTGCTCGCCGAGGATGGGCGTACCGCGGCCGCCGAGGCCCTGCTCCGGGACCATCTGCTGGGCTGATCCCCGATGGATGTCGGGCCGCGCGGGTACCGTGGCCGTTCGGAGACCGCGAGGAGGCGAGGCCGTCCATGACTGCTGGAACTTCCGAGACCGGGACCGCCGATCCGTTCGGTCGGCTGCAGAGGCGCAACGGCGTCGAGTTCGCCGTCGCGGATCTTGAGTTCGCGGCGTTCGGGCGTCAGGAGATCCGGCTCGCCGAGCACGAGATGCCGGGCCTGATGCAACTGCGCCGGGAGTATGCCGAGGCGCGTCCGCTGCACGGCGCACGGATCGCGGGGTCGCTGCACATGACGGTGCAGACCGCGGTGCTGATCGAGACGCTGGTGTCGCTGGGGGCGCAGGTGCGCTGGGTGTCGTGCAACATCTTCTCCACCCAGGACGAGGCCGCGTCGGCGGTGGTGGTCGGCCCGCACGGCACCCCACAGGAGCCGCGGGGCGTTCCGGTGTTCGCCTGGAAGGGCGAGACGCTGCCCGAGTACTGGTGGTGCACCGAGCGGCTGTTCAGCTTCACCGACGGCGAGGGCAACGTCGTCGGCCCGAACATGATCCTCGACGACGGTGGCGACGCGACGCTGCTGGTGCACAAGGGCGTCGAGTACGAGACCGCGGGCGTGGTGCCGACGGTCGCCGACGACGACCACACGGTCTCCGAGGAAGCCCGCGTCGTCCTCGACACCCTGCGCCGGTCCCTGGCCGCCGACCCGCAGCGCTGGACCAGGGTCGCCAAGGAGATCCGCGGGGTCAGCGAGGAGACCACGACCGGCGTCAACCGGCTCTACCAGCTCGCCGAGCAGGGGAAGCTGTTGTTCCCGGCGATCAACGTCAACGACTCGGTCACCAAGAGCAAGTTCGACAACAAGTACGGCATCCGGCATTCGCTCATCGACGGCCTCAACCGCGCGACCGATGTGCTGATCGGCGGCAAGGTCGCGGTCGTCTGCGGCTTCGGCGACGTCGGCAAGGGCTCGGCGGAGGCACTGGCCGGGCAGGGCGCACGCGTCATCGTCACCGAGATCGACCCGATCTGCGCGCTGCAGGCGTTGCTGGAGGGCTTTCAGGTCGCGCAGCTCGACGAGGTGATCGGCAAGGCCGATATCGTGATCACCACGACCGGCAACAAGGACATCGTCACCGTCGAGCACATGGCCGCGATGAAACACCAGGTGATCTTGGGCAACGTCGGCCACTTCGACAACGAGATCGACATGGCCGGGCTGGCCCGCCACCCGGGGATCCACCGGATCACCATCAAGCCGCAGGTCGACGAGTGGGTGTTCCCGGACGGGCATTCGATCATCGTGCTCTCCGAGGGCAGGCTGCTGAACCTCGGCAACGCCACCGGCCACCCGAGCTTCGTCATGTCGACCTCGTTCAGCAACCAGGTGATCGCGCAGATCGAGCTGTTCACCAGGCACGAGGAGTACAACCGTGACGTCTACCGGCTGTCGAAGGTCCTGGACGAGAAGGTTGCCCGGATCCACGTTCAGGCCCTCGGCGGGGAGCTGACCAAGCTCTCCAAGGACCAGGCCGAGTACATCGACGTGGACGTCGAGGGCCCGTACAAGCCGGAGCACTACCGGTACTGATCCCTGCGCCCCGCGGGGGGAGCTGGTTAGGCTGTCCTCATGTCCGCCGTCACCTCCGGCTTGTCGCCGGCGAGCCCCAGCGGTGACGGGTGGGCGTTCTGCGCACAGGGCCACAAGCACTGGGGCGTCTACGGGGCGTCCGGGCTGCTGGTGCGCCATCGCGACGGCCATGGCCACGAGTGGGTGCTGCTGCAGCACCGGGCTCTGTGGAGCCACCACGGCGGGACCTGGGGTGTTCCGGGCGGGGCCCGTCACCTCGCCGAGAGCGCCGAGCAGGCCGCGCGCCGCGAGGCCGCCGAGGAGGCCGACGTCGACCTCGGTGCGCTGTGGACCACCGACGAGTTCGTCGACGACCACGGCGGCTGGTCGTACACGACCATCGTGGTACGCGCGGCGGTCGCGCTGCCGGTCGCGATCCGCGGCGGGGAGAGTGTCGAGCTGCGCTGGGTGCGGGCCGACCGGATCGGCGAGCTGGACCTGCACCCGGGTTTCGGCGCGACCTGGCCCGCCGTACGCGACCTCGGATGACCCTCGTGCGTGGCGAACACTGGCAGGGCAGGACTTGCCGCTCACGGGGCAGCGCCAGATAGGTTCTCCGGCCGTGGGGCGGTTGATCGTCATCGAGGGCGTGGACGGCGCGGGCAAGCGCACCCTGTCCGATGCGTTGGTCGCCGAGTTCGCGGCGCGCGGGGTTCGCAGCGCCCGGCTGGCGTTCCCGCGCTACGACGACGACGTGCACGCCGAGCTCGCCCGCGACGCCCTCTACGGCAGGCTCGGTGACCTCGGCGACTCCGTGCACGGGATGGCCGTGCTGTTCGCCCTCGATCGTCGCGACGCGGCGCCGCAGCTGCGGACCATGCTCGCCACCCACGACGTCGTGCTCGTCGACCGCTATATCGCCTCCAACGCCGCCTACAACGCCGCGCGGCTGGGCCAGCGCGCCGACGGCGAGGTCGTGGCGTGGGTGCGCGCGCTGGAGGTGGAGCGCTTCGGCATACCGGTCCCGGACCGGCAGCTGCTGCTCGCCGTCCCGCGCGAGATCGCCGCGCGGCGCGCGGCGCACCGTGAACGCACCGAACCCGGTCGGCGACGCGACGTCTACGAGGCCGACGCAGGGCTGCAGCAGCGCACCGCCGAGGTCTACCGCGAGCTCGCCGCCGCGGCGTGGCTGAGCCCGTGGACGGTGCTCGACGCCGAGCGGGACATCGATGCGGGCGCGCTCGCCGACCAGCTGCGGGGATGACCGGCTGCCGGGCCCGGAACACCTCATTTCGCCCCCGGATGGGATGCTGCGCACATGAAGTCGCGCGTACTGGTGGTCGACGACGACCCGGCTCTGGCCGAGATGCTGACCATCGTGTTGCGAGGGGAAGGCTTCGAAACGGCGGTGGTCGGCGACGGCACGCGCGCCCTGCCCGCCGTGCGCGAGCTGCGCCCCGATGTGGTGCTGCTGGACCTCATGCTGCCCGGGATGAACGGCATCGATGTCTGCCGCGCCATCCGTTCGGAGTCCGGGGTGCCGATCGTGATGCTCACCGCCAAGAGTGACACGGTGGACATCGTGCTCGGGCTGGAGTCGGGCGCCGACGACTACGTCGTGAAGCCGTTCAAGCCCAAGGAGCTCGTCGCCCGGATCCGGGCGCGGGTGCGGCGCACCGGGAACGAACCCGCCGAACAGCTCACGATCGGCGATATCGCGATCGATGTTCCCGCCCACCAGGTCACCAGGGACAACCGGCCGATCGCGCTGACCCCGCTGGAGTTCGACCTGCTCGTGGCCCTGGCCCGAAAGCCCCGGCAGGTGTTCACTCGCGAGGTGCTGCTCGAGCAGGTGTGGGGCTACCGGCACGCCGCCGACACCCGGCTGGTCAACGTGCACGTGCAGCGGCTGCGGTCCAAGGTCGAACGCGATCCGGAGCACCCCGAGGTCGTCCTGACCGTCCGCGGTGTCGGGTACAAGGCCGGGCCTCCGTGACGGAATGACGCGCATGTGGGGCGTGCTGCCGCGGATCGCCGCGCGGGTTCGGCGGTGCGCGGTGGTGCGCCGGATCCGCGTGGCCGTGCGCCATGCCGGTTTGATCGTCGGCGAGGTCCAGTCGGCGTTCACGGTCGCCTGGCGGCGCTCGCTGCAGCTGCGGGTCGTGGTCAGCACCCTGGCGCTGTCGACCGCGGTCGTTCTCGTGCTGGGTCTCGTGTTGCAGACCCAGATCGCCGAGCGGTTGGTCCAGGGCAAGTTCGAGGCGGCGGTGGCCCAGGCCGAGTCCGGGCGCGCTGTGCTCGAACGCGACCTTTCGGGCATCGACCCCGACCGCGAGGGGCCCAGGGCACTCTCAACAACGCGCTGGACCGGCTGACGAACACGAGCTCCGCCGAGCAGCCTGGGTCGCCGACGGCCGGGGAGTTCCGCGCGGTGCTCACCACCGGACATCGGGGGGCCCCGGAGATCTCGGCGGGCACCGTCGAGGTCGTCCCGGCCGATCTGCAGGACGCCGTGGCCGCGGGCGGACTGGCGACGAAGTACGTCTCGGTGGCCGACGTTCCCACCTTGATGGTCGGCCAGCCGATCCACACCGCGGGGCGTGACCTGCAGTTCTACCTGCTGTTCCCGCTCGACGGCGAGCAGCGCACGCTCGGCCTCGTGCAGTCGACGCTGATCGTCGGCGGGCTGGTGCTGATCCTGCTGCTGGCCGGCATCACGAGCCTGGTGACCCGGCAGGTGGTGCGGCCGGTCCGGCAGGCCGCCGAGGTTGCCGAGCGCTTCGCCGAGGGCAACCTCGACGAGCGGATGCCGGTCCGGGGCGAGGACGAGATGGCCCGGCTGGCCGAGTCCTACAACGAGATGGCCGGCAGCCTGCAGGCCCAGATCCGTCAGCTCGAGGAGTTCGGGGCGTTGCAGCGGCGGTTCACCTCCGACGTCAGCCATGAGTTGCGCACACCGCTCACCACGGTCCGGATGGCCGCCGATGTTCTGCACGCCTCCAGGGACGAACTGCTGCCCGCGCTGCGTCGCAGCTCGGAGCTGCTGGTCGCCGAGCTGGACCGGTTCGAGACGCTGCTCGGCGATCTGCTGGAGATCAGCAGGCTCGACGCGGGCGTGGCGGAGCTGGGCGCCGAGCGGCTCGATATGCACGGGGTCGTCTCCCGGGCGATCGACGTGGTCCACGGGCTGGCCGAGGAGAGCCACACCCCGCTCCAGCTCGACCTGCCGACGGGGATCGACGCCGAGGTCGACCCGCGGCGGGTGGAGCGCATCGTGCGGAACCTGGTCGCCAACGCCATCGATCACGGCGAGGGCAAACCGGTTCGGGTCGTCCTGGGCGCAGACGACCGGGCCGTCGCCGTGGTCGTCCAGGACCAGGGCGTCGGTCTGCGACCGGGGGAGGCCGCGCTGGTGTTCAACCGGTTCTGGCGGGCCGAGGAATCACGGGCGCGGCGCAGCGGCGGCAGCGGGCTGGGCCTGGCGATCAGCCTGGAGGACGCCCGGCTGCACGGCGGCTGGCTGCAGGCCTGGGGCGAGCCGGGCAATGGTGCGACGTTCCGGCTGACGCTCCCGCGTGCCGTCGGCGATCTGCTGGAGTCCAGCCCCCTGCCGCTCGGCCCCGTCGGGGCGCCGGAACCGGCCGAGTCGACCTCGGTTCCGACCCCGCCGCTGGGTATTCCCCGCCTCGCCGGCCCCGCCTCGCTCATCGACCCCGCCGGCAACCGGATCGCGGTCCAGCACGATGGGCTACCCGCCGACGCGGTGAGCCATCCCGGGGCCGGCCGGTGACCGGTCCGCTGCGGCGCAGGCTCACCACCGCCCTCGCCGCGCTGCTCGTCGTGGCCGGACTCGCCGGATGTGCCAGCGTGCCGCAGGGCTCGTCGGTCCAGGTGTTGCGCAAGGTCCCGGTCGGCGGGGCGCCCGCGTTGCCCCCGGGCCCGGCCGACGGGACCAACCCGCTGGATCTGGTGCGCGGGTTCGTCTACGCCTCGGGCAGCAGCACCGACCGGCACGGCGCGGCCCGCCGGTTTCTCGGCTCGGGCGCCGCGAGCTGGGACGACGGGGCTGCGCTGACGGTGCTCGACGAGCAGTTCGACACGGTCTACGCCCCACAGCTCGCCGATCACGATCGTGACACCACGGTCGTGCGGATCCGCGGCACCCAGGTCGGCACGCTCACCCCGAACGGGGCGTTCCAGCCCGACGAGTCCCCGGTCGAGGTCGACGTGACCGTGACGCGCCATGACGGGCAGTGGCGGATCAGCAGGCCGCCCGACGGTGTGCTCGTGCGGCTGTCGGACTTCCGCTCCAACTACCGCACGGTCAAGACCTACTTCATCGACCCGGCGCGCGGCCTCGCGGTCCCCGATGTGCGTTACCTGCCCGTCGTTCCCGCCAGGGCCCAGGCCTCCCGTGCCGTCGAGTTGCTGCTCAACGGGCCTTCCGCCGCGCTGACGGGGGCGGCGACGAGTGAGCTGCCACCGGGGGCGCGGCTTCGGTCCAACGTCGCAGAGACCCCCGACGGTGCGGTCCTGGTCGACCTGACCCAGGTCGGCACGCTCGACGGCGCCGCCCGCAGGCGGCTCGCCGCGCAGGTCGTGCTCACCCTGTCGGAGGTGAACGTCGGAAGGATCCGGCTGCTCGTCGACGGGGCCCCGCTGCTGCCCGGCGACATCGATCTCACCCGCGACGACGTGACTGCCCTCTCCGCCGGCGTCGACCCGAGGGCCGTTCCCCAGGGCCTGGTGGTCGCGGGCGGGCGGGTCCGGCAGCTGACCAGCGGCGAGCCGGGCAGCCCCATACCCGGCCAGGCCGGTAACGGCGACCTCGAGGTGCTGTCCGCCGCGACCACCGTCGACGGCAGGACGCTGGCCGTGGTGTCGCGAGAGTCGGGCCGCCCCCTGCTGCGCATCGGCTCGCCGGACGGGCCGCTGCAGGCGGTGGCGCTCGACGCGACGTCGATGACACGCCCGTCGTGCACGGCGACCGGCGAGGAGGTGTGGACCGTCCTCGACGGGACCACTGTCGCGCGGGTGCTCCTCGGACCCACGGGCGAACCCCGGATCGGGCGGGTCGACGGGGCCGAACTGGCCGACCTCGGGGTGATCCAGGATCTGCGACTGTCCCGGGACGGTATGCGCGTCGCGGCCGTGGTCGGCGGCAAGCTGGTCACCGCGGTGGTCGCCCGCCGCGACGGCGAGGCCGTGATTCGCAACGCCCGGGTGCTGCGTCCCGGCGAGCTCGGCGAGGTCGTGGCGGTCGATTGGCGGGCCCCTGAGTCGGTGCTGGTCGCGAACAACCGGGCCGACCGGCCGGTCATGATGGTGACCGTCGACGGGCTGGCCGTGCAGACCATCCCCAGCATCAACCTCACCCCGCCGCTGCGTGCGGTGACGGCGTTCCCGGGCCGGGCGCTGCTGGTCGCGGACCAGGGCGGGGTGTGGAGTTTCTCCAGCGGGGAGCTCGACACGTGGCGGCAGGTCCTGGGCGGCGTGCCGGAGGCGATTCCCTTCTATCCCGGCTGACGTCGGTCGCTCCAGCCACTTCCGACACTTCTGGCACTTCCGGCGCTTTTGGCGCAACTGCCACGCAGGCTGTGGACAACTCGGCCGCGGCCGCCCGTTCGTGTCGGCCGGACCCGCCATTCTCGGGGCATGGAACTCACCGAACTCGGTGCCGGACTCCTCGACCTGTTGCTGCCGGGCGGTTGCGGAGGTTGCGGCCGCGCCGGGCCTGGCTGGTGCGCGGGCTGCGACGCACAGCTCGAGGCGTCGTCTGCGCTCGAGCTGCCCGGCGGCCCGAACGTGCTCGCGGTGGGGCGCTACCGGGGCCCGCTGCGCACCGCCCTGCTGGCGTTCAAGGAACGCGGACGTCGCGATCTCGGCGTCCCGCTCGCGGGGCTGCTCGCCGCCGCGGTGCGGCCGGTCCTGCCCCGCGTGGCGCACCGATCGGCCGCGGCCGCCCGCGATGGCCCCGCGGCGGCACCGGTCACCTGGCTCGTGCCCGCACCATCGCGTCCCGCCGCGGCCAGGGCGCGGGGTGGGGACCATGTGCTGCGCTTGTGCCGGACGCTCGCGGGCCTGCTCGCCGGGGCCGGTCACGAGGTGGCGCTGGCCCCGGCGCTGCGGCTGGGCCGGCAGGCGCGCGACTCGGTGGGACTCGACGCCGGGGAGCGCGCGGCCAATCTGGCGGGGCGGCTGCGGATCCGGCCGTCCGGGCTGCCACCGCCGGGGGTCGCGGTGCTGCTGGTCGACGACGTCGTCACCACCGGCGCGACCCTGCGGGCCTGCCGCGACGTCCTGACCGGTGCCGGGGTGGCGGCCGGGTGGGCTCTCGTGCTGTGCGACGCCACGGGCTTCCCGCCCGCGGCCGGCCTCGGACGCGGGTCTCAGCCGGCTCGGCGGACCCCGGCCCGGCGCGCGGGCCGCTTGCGGCCCCGGGGCGGGGCGAGCTTTTCCGGCCGCGCCCCGCCCGGGAGGTAGTCCACCGCCCGGAGCCAGATCCCGTTTCGGGTCTGCACCAGGCCCAGCGTGGCCGGGTCGAGGCAGACGCCACCCTTGCGGTGGGCGTCCCACAGGGCGGCGTCGTCGAAGACCCGCCCACACCCACCGGTCCGCCGGCAGCAATGTGCCCGATCGACACCGACCCAGACCAGCCCGCAACACGACATCCGCACCAGCTGCACGCGCGCAGGCTACGTCCACGGTCTGACGGTGCGATCCCCGCGTCGATCACGGGGCCAGGACGCTCCGCGCGCGGCGCCCCGCCCCATGATCACGAGGGCAGCGGCGCGCGCAGCGACGAGCGGCCTACCTCCCACCGTCCCAGCAGCAGGCGGCCGAACCGGTCGGCGAGCAGGGTGGCGGCGCGGATGCCGAACACGATGTCGGCGGCCAACTCCGGCTCCGCGGCCAGCAGCGGCCCGATCACGCCGCGGCGCACGAGCTGCTCGTGGACGGCGTCGGCCTCGACGTGCTCGGCGTAGAACTCGACGGCGTCGCAACCGCACCCGAGTCTGCGCATCGCCCTGACCAGCCGGTCGGCGCCGGGGGAGGAGGTCAGCTCGACGGTGGCGAACTGCCCGACCAGCGTGCCCCGCAGGCACCGGTGCAGCCCGCACAGCGACATCAGGTTGATCTCGGCCAGGGTCTGGGCCGGGACGACATCGAGGTAGTGGCCGTAGTCCGGGGACAATCCCAGCGCGCGCATCGTCGTCGCGAACAGGTGGGCGTGCATCCGCTGCGGATCACCTGCGCCGTACTCGTCGTGCTCGACGGTCACCAACGCGGCCTTCGCCGGTCCGGACAGTCGGGGGATCACCCAGGCCTGCGGATCGGCCTCCTTGAGGTGGTAGAGGGACCGATGCGCGAGGTACTCCCGCAGCTGCCACCGCGCGCCGTCGCGGAGCAGATGGTGCGAGACCCCCCATCCGTCGGCGGGTTCGACGAGCAGGGCCCGCAGCTCGGTGTCCACGTCGTCGCCGGGCCGGACGTCGCGGCGCAGCGCGGCCAGGAATGCTTGCTCGAGGTCGCGGCGCAGCGCGAGCAGTGTGACGTCCCACTCCAGGTCGTCGGCGACGCCGGCGAAGCCGCGGTAGTGCAGCTCGTAGAGGCAGTAGAGGGCGAGCTGGAGGTCCTCGCCGTAGGGGGCGGCGTCCCGGGCGTCGATCGAGGGCGGCGGCGCGCCGCGCAGGGCGTCGAGGACGGTGGCCGAGATCGGGCCGCGCGGGCGCGGCAGCGGCGCACCGGCCTCAGCTGTCGACGGCGTCGTCGCGACGGGAAGTGTGCTCGGCGGGATCACCGGTCTCGGCATGGGTCTCCTCGGGACGGGTTCGGCGGGTCCGGCAGCGGTGGCTGGTGTCGCAGATCGGATAGCGGCGGCTGCGCCGGCAGGTGCACAGGGCGGTGACGGCGCGGTCGGAGTGGAGCAGTCGCCCGTCGGGGGTCACGATGGTCACGGGGCCGTGCACCAGCACCGGGCCCTCGCCGGTGATCTCGATGCGGGTGCGGGCGCGGTCAGGCACGATGGCGGGCCTCCACGACTACGATCTCCTCGTCGCGCTGGTCGGGCTGGACGAGGCCGCGGGCGGCGAGCAGGCCGGCGCGAGCCCGCATCACCGGTCCGAACGGGATCGTCGTCCGCGCCACGACCTGCGATTTCATCCCGGTCGCCTGCAGCGCCGCGACCGTGGTGTCCTCGTCGCACACCGTGGAGTGCACGATCAGTGCCACCCCGTCGTCGGTGAGCATGTCGGCCGCCCCGGCGCAGATCCGGTCGAGCAGCAGCCTGCCGTCGGGGCCCGCGTCCCAGCAGCGCGTGATCCGATGCCGGGGTGGTGCGACGGCCTCGGCCGGTACGTAGGGCGGGTTGGCGAGCAGCAGATCGAACCGCTCCCCCCGGACCGGCCCGAACAGGTCACCCCATCGAACCGTGACCGGGGTACGGGAGACCTGGGCGTTGAACCAGGCCGCGGCGACCGACCGCAACGAGAGGTCGACCGCGGTCACGGACGCCGCGCCTGCCCGGGCTGCCGCGAGGGCGAGCGCGCCGGTGCCGGTACCGAGGTCGAGCACCCGGCGGCCCGCCGCGTAGCCGCCCGCGCGCAGCACGTCGATCAGCAGCGTGGTGTCTCCATCGGCCCGGTATACGCCGGGCGGTCGCAGTAACACGGCGCTGTATGCCCCGGTCCGCCGGGACCGAACCGCGGGAACTCATGATCGGCCCGCCCGGGACCACAAACGGGTGCCGCTTGAGCGGCGCGAGCGTCACCCAGCGGTGCTTTATGCCGTTCGAGTGCCGCAGCTGCGGGGTGCAGCGCCCGAACGTACCCCGCGGGGGCGCCGGGAGGAATGTTGATCGGTGATACCACACGGCCGGGGATCGCTCTGCGCTACCCCCTGTTGTCGAATCGTGATCCCGACTACGGTGCATCCAACGTTGGCATCGCCCCGCGGGAGGAACGTCGATCGTGCATCCGGGGCGAGTACCCGGACGCGGCTTCGTTGCTCGCAGGCCCCGACGCTGAGAGCGAGGGAAGTCCGAGTGGAGATTGTTGTCACTGGCCGGAACGTCGAGGTCCCGGCCCATTTCAGGATCCACGTGACGGAGAAGGTCGGCCGCCTGGAGCGGTATGACCACAAGATCGCCGGACTGGAGGTTGAGCTCTTCCACGAACGCAACCGCCGTCAGCTGAAGAACTGCCAGCGGGTGGAGATCACCGGTCGTGGCCGCGGCACCTCAGTCGCCCGCGCCGAGGCGTGTGCCCAGGACTTCTACGCGGCGCTCGACGCCGCCGTCGGCAAGCTGGAGTCCAGGCTGCGCCGGTCGCACGACCGCCGCAAGGTCAGCGGCCGCCGGACCAGGATGGTCGTGACCGGGCGCGGTGGGCCCGGCGACGTCGCCGTCCTCGACGACCTTGCCGAACTCGACGCCGGTGCGATTCCCGCTCCCCGGACGCACGACGAGGCCATGGCCGACGGGTACCGCAGCGACGGCGCGGCCCTCGAGGGAGATGAGGGGGACACCGAGCGCGGGCCGGGCCGGATCGTCCGGCGCAAGGTACACAAGGCCGATCCGATGAGCGTGGACGACGCGCTGTCCCGGATGGAGCTTGTCGGGCACGACTTCTATCTGTTCACCGATGCGGAGACCGGCGCGCCGAGCGTGGTCTACCGGCGCAAGGGCTATGACTACGGGGTCATCCAGCTCAGTCGATAGCTCCGTCCGGCGGAGGGTTTCGGCGGGGCGGCCGAGGGGAACTACCCATGATCTCTCGGCCGCTCCCGCCGATGCCGGGGACCCCACGGCGCTGGTGCCTCTACCATGGGCCGGGTGGCACGGTAGCCCGTGCCCGGTAACCCGGTGCCCTGACGCGACCAGTGAATGAGGTCAACCAGTGTCGTTCTTGAACCGTCTGCTCCGCGCCGGTGAGACGAAGCTGGTGAAGCGGCTCGGCAGGGTCGCCGATCACATCGACCTGCTCGAGCCGGAGATGCAGATACTCTCCGATGGCGAGCTGCGGGCCAAGACGCAGGAGTTCCGCGAGCGCCACGCGGCGGGCGAGGACCTCGGCGAGCTGCTGCCCGAGGCGTTTGCCGTGGTGCGTGAGGCCGCGGTGCGCACGCTCGGCCAGCGGGCCTTCCCCGTCCAGCTCATGGGTGGCGCGGCGCTGCATCTGGGCAACGTCGCCGAGATGAAGACCGGTGAGGGCAAGACGCTCACGTCGGTGTTGCCGGCCTATCTCAACGCCATCTCGGGCAAGGGCGTGCACGTCGTCACCGTGAACGACTACCTGGCCCGGCGCGACGCGGAGAACATGGGGCGCATCCACCGCTTCCTCGGCCTTTCGGTCGGGGTGATCCTCTCGGAGATGTCGCCCGCGCAGCGCCGGGAGCAGTACGCCGCCGATGTCACCTACGGCACGAACAACGAGTTCGGCTTCGACTATCTGCGCGACAACATGGCGTGGAACGCCGCCGACCTGGTCCAGCGCGGGCACAACTTCGCGATCGTCGACGAGGCCGACTCGATCCTCATCGACGAGGCCCGCACGCCGTTGATCATCTCCGGTCCGGCCGAGCAGAGTGCCCGCTGGTACCAGGAGTTCGCCCGGATGGCCCCGATGCTCAAGCGGGACGTCCACTACGAGGTCGACGAGCGCAAGCGCACCATCGGCGTCACCGAGGAGGGCGTCACCCTGGTCGAGGACCAGCTGGGCATCGACAACCTCTACGAGGCCGCGAACACCCCGCTGGTCGGTTACCTGAACAACGCGATCAAGGCCAAGGAGCTGTTCAAGAAGGACAAGGACTACATCGTCCGCGACGGCCAGGTCTTCATCGTCGACGAGTTCACCGGTCGGGTGCTCGCCGGGCGCCGCTACAACGAAGGCATGCACCAGGCCATCGAGGCCAAGGAGGGGGTGGAGGTCCAGGCGGAGAACCAGACGCTGGCCACCATCACCCTGCAGAACTACTTCCGGCTCTACGACAAGCTCGCCGGGATGACCGGTACCGCCCAGACCGAGGCGGCCGAGCTGCACGAGATCTACAAGATGAGCGTGGTGCCGATCCCGACGAACAAGCCGATGGTCCGCGCCGACCAGGCCGATCTGATCTACAAGACCGAGCCGGCCAAGTTCGCCGCGGTCGCCGCCGATATCGCGGAGAAGCACCGCAAGGGCCAGCCGGTGCTGGTCGGCACGACGAGCGTGGAGAAGTCGGAGTACCTGTCGAAGCTGCTCGTGCAGCTCCAGGTGCCGCACGAGGTGCTCAACGCGAAGCACCACGAGCGCGAGGCGACGATCGTCGCGCAGGCCGGGCATGCCGGCGCGGTCACCGTGGCGACGAACATGGCCGGCCGCGGCACCGACATCATGCTGGGCGGCAACCCCGAGTTCCTCGCCGATATCGAGTTGCGCCGCCGCGGGCTGGACCCGGTGGAGACCCGCGAGGAGTACGAGGCCGCCTGGGACAGCGTGCTGGCGAAGATGAAGGAGCAGGTGGCGGCCGAGGCCGAGGAGGTCAGGACCGCGGGCGGGCTGTACGTCCTGGGTACCGAGCGGCACGAGTCGCGGCGCATCGACAACCAGCTGCGCGGCCGGTCGGGCCGTCAGGGCGATCCGGGAGAGTCCCGTTTCTACCTCTCGCTCGGTGACGACCTGATGCGCCGGTTCAACGGCGCCATGGTCGAGTCGATCATGAACCGGTTCAACCTGCCCGATGACGTGCCGATCGAAGCCGGCATGGTGACCAAGGCGATCCGCTCCGCGCAGACACAGGTCGAGCAGCAGAACTTCGAGATCCGCAAGAACGTCCTCAAGTACGACGAGGTGCTCAACAAGCAGCGCACCGTCATCTACGACGAGCGCCGCCGGGTGCTCGCCGGCGAGGACGTCGAACAGCAGATCCGGCACATGCTCGTCGACGTCGTCGAGGCCTACGTTCAGGGCGCGACGGCCGACGGCTACGCCGAGGACTGGGATCTCGACAAGCTGTGGACGGCGCTCGGCACCCTCTACCCGATCTCGATTCGCTGGCAGGACCTCGCCGAGGGCGACCTCGACGACGCGGACCACGTCGACCTCAGCAAGGAGGCCATCGTCGAGGCCGTGCTGGCCGACGCGGAGAAGGCCTACGCCGCGCGGGAGGTCGAGATCGACCAGATGATCGGCGCCCAGGGCGGCATGCGCGAACTCGAACGTCAGGTCCTGCTGCAGGTCATGGACCGCAAATGGCGCGAGCATCTCTACGAGATGGACTATCTCAAGGAGGGCATCGGGCTGCGGGCGATGGCGCAGCGTGACCCGCTGATCGAGTATCAGCGCGAGGGGTACGACATGTTCTCCGCGATGCTCGAGGGCATCAAGGAGGAGACCGTCGGCCACCTGTTCAACGTGCGGGTACAGGTCGCCGAGACGCAGGCACCGGTGACCGCCACGATCGACGACGGTAGAGCCCAGGCCGCCGCCGGAGCCGCGGCCGTGAACGGCGAAGCGCCGAGTCCCGGCGCGCCCGCCGGTGCCAGGGGCGGGCCGCAGGCGGCACCCGCCGGGCGGCAGGCGCCGGTGCCTGCCGCTGCCGGTGCGCAGCCGCAGCCGAACCGCAGGCGCAGCCGGCACGCGCTGCCCGACGAGGATCCGGCCGAGACCACCTCGGTGCTGCCCGCCGCGTTCCGGGCCCGCCCGCCGGAGAACCTGCGCTACAGCGGGCCGACCGCGGAGGGTGGCGAGATCACCAGCGGCGGCGACCGTGCGGCCGGTCAACGCCGGGCCGGGCAGGGTAACCGCAGCGAACGCCGCGCCCAGCAACGCCAGGCGCAGAAGGCCCGCCGTCGCGCCCCCTGACGGCGTCTCGTCGGCCGGCGTGCGCTGACGGTGTCTCGACGGGGCTTTCCTCGCCTCAGTCGTGGTCGGGTAGCCCGGAAAGGTGGTGGTCGGCCGCCTCGACCGCTTCGCCCAGCAGCCGTCGCACATGGCCGCCCCGGGCGCGGTAGCACACCCGACGCCCGTCCCGGCGGATGCCGACCAGCCCCGTCATCCGCAACTTGGCCAGGTGCTGGGAGACCGCGGGCCGCGCCGCGTCGACCCTCTCCGCGAGCGTGCCGACGTCGTGCTCGGCGCCGCAGAGGAGCCAGAGGATCCGCAGCCGGGTCGGGTCGGCGAGCATCCGGAACGCCTCGGCCGCCGCCTCGATGTGCCTGCGATCGGGCAGCCGTTGCCACGTCTCCGCACCTGCACTGTCGTCGCGTGCGTACATGAGCACGTATTATGCCCGCGGTGGACGGACACGGAGGCGTGATGGGCGACACGAAGCACGGGCACGGCCACGCGCATGGGCACCGGCCGGTCGGCGGGCCGTGGCGCGCGGTGCGCCACCTCGTCGTCCCGCACAGCCACGACGCGTCCGAACGCATCGACTCCGCGCTGGAGAGCTCGCGGGCCGGTATGCGCGCGCTGTGGATCTCGCTGGCCGTGCTCGGCGCCACCGCCGCGTTCCAGGCCGTCGTCGCGGTGACCTCGGGTTCGGTGGCGCTGCTGTCGGACACGCTGCACAACGTCGCCGACGCGCTGACCGCCGTCCCGGTCGGGGTTGCCTTCCTGCTCGGTCGCCGTCCCGCCACCCGCCGCTTCACCTACGGCTACGGCCGGGCCGAGGACGTCGCCGGGATCATCGTCGTGTTGGTGATCATCGCATCGGCCGTGCTGGCCGGCGTGGAATCGCTGCGCAGGCTGGCCGAGCCCACGGACATGCGCAACATCGGGGCCGTGGCCGTCGCGGGCGTCGTCGGCTTCCTGGGCAACGAGATCGCTGCCCAGGTGCGGATCCGGACGGGCAGGCGGATCGGATCGGCCGCACTTGTGGCCGACGGGCTGCACGCCCGCACCGACGCCCTGACCTCGCTGGCCGTGTTGTTGTCCGCGGGCGGTGCCGCGGTGGGCTGGCGCTGGGCCGACCCCGTCGTCGGGTTACTGATCACCCTCGCCATCGCCACGGTGACGATCGGTGCGGCCCGGCAGGTGCTCGCCCGGCTGATGGACGCCGTCGACCCGGCGCTGGTCGAGCGCGCCGCGGGCGTGCTCGGTGCTGTCGACGGCGTCGAGGGGGTGGAGCGAGTGCGGCTGCGCTGGATCGGCCACGCGCTGCACGCGGAGGTGACCCTGGGCGTCGCCTCCGACCTTTCGCTGGTGCAGGCCCATCGGGTCGCGCACGACGCCGAGGATGCGCTCATCCGCGGGGTGCCCCGGCTCGCGACCGCCACCGTCCACGCCCACCCCCGTGAGTGCGTAACAGTGTTCTAACACTGTTACGCACTCACGGGGGTACGCTGCCAGCGGTGATGGACGGGGCTGGGATCTGCCGGATTTTTCTGCTGCGCCACGGGGAGACCGAATGGTCGGCGACCGGCCGGCACACCGGGCGTACCGACGTCCCGCTCACCGACCACGGCCGCGCACTGGCCCGGGCCGCCGGCCCGGTGCTGCGCGCGCTGCGCGGGCCCGCGGCGCCACCGCCCGCGCTCGTGTTGACCAGCCCGCGCAGCCGCGCGACGACGACCGCCGAACTCGCCGGACTGCGCATCGACCGGGCCGACGACCGGCTCGCGGAGTGGGACTACGGCGACTACGAGGGCCGCACCACCCCGGAGATCCGCGAGACCGACCCAGGCTGGACGATCTGGTCCCATTCCACCCCGGGCGGCGAGACGGCCGAGCAGGTCGCGTCCCGCGCCGACGCCGTGCTGGCCGAGGTGCGGGAGGTGCTGCCGCGCGGGGACGTCGTCCTGGTCGGCCACGGGCATTTCAGCCGGGTGTTACTGGCCCGCTGGATCGGTCTGCCCGCGAGCGCGGGCGTGCACGTGGCGATGGACGCTGCGGCGTGGAGCGTGCTCGGCAACGAGCGCGGTACGCCGCGGCTGGACCACGCCAACATCGTTCCGGTCGTCCCCGGATAGCGCGGGCGGCCGTCGGTCGGTGTGCGGAGATACTCGCCCGGTGACGAATCGGGTGCGCGAGATGCGAGACGACGACGTCGAGCCGGTCGTCGGACTGGTGCATGAGCTGGCGGCCTACGAGCGCGAACCCGAGTCCTGCCGGCTCACGGCCGCGCAGTTGCGAGCGGCGCTGTTCGGGCCTTCGCCCGCGCTGTTCGGACACGTCGCCGAGATCGACGGGGCCGTCGTGGGGTGTGCGCTGTGGTTCCTCAACTTCTCGACGTGGGAGGGCGTGCACGGGGTCTGGCTGGAGGACCTCTACGTCACCCCGGCGCGGCGCGGGCACGGTCTTGGCCGGGCGTTGCTCGCCGAGTTGGCCGCGATCTGCGTCGAGCGCGGCTACGCTCGGCTGGAGTGGTCGGTGCTCGACTGGAATGCGCCCGCGATCGGGTTCTACCGCTCGCTCGGGGCGGTCGGCCGGGACGAGTGGACGACGTTCCGGCTCAGCGGTGACGCGCTGTGCGCGCTCAGCCGCCCGATGAGCCAGGCGGCCGGTGCCGATCGTGCATCATCACCGACCACGCCCGCGAGCGCTCGCTGATCAGCAGCAGGAACGTCGAGATCACGAGTGCCCCGGTGATGATTCCCCAGACGAGCTGTTTCGACGGTCCCAGGAGCGAGTAGACGACGGGCAGCAGCAGCAGCTGCGCGACGATCGCCGGGGTGCGGGCCCAGCGCTTTCCGGCGATGAGGCTCCCGCCCACGGCGGTGAGCGCCGCCCCGAGCAGCAGGAAGTATGCGGCTTCGCCGAGCACGCTGCCCAGCCCCATGCTCGCGCTCGACGCCCGGAGCGCGAGCATCACCGCGAACCCGATGCCCACCAGCCCCTGCGCACAGACGCTCAGCCCGGCCCATTTGATCTGGGGCGGCGGGACCGGCGCGGCCTGCGTGCCCTCGGAGGTATCCCCGGACGTCACGAGACCGAGGATAGGCGAGCTACCCTGCGAGATGTGCGTGCGCTGCTCGTGGTCAACCCGCAGGCTACCTCGACCACTCCGGCCGGACGTGACGTGCTGGCGCACGCGCTGGCCAGCGAGCTGAAGCTGGACGTGCTGCTGACCCGCTATCGCGGCCACGCGGCCGAGGCGACCGCCCAGGCGGTCGCGGACGGCGTGGAGCTCGTGGTGGCGCTCGGTGGCGACGGCACCGTCAACGAGGTCGTCAACGGGCTGCTGGTGGCGGGCGACGGTCGCGTGCCGGACGACCCGTGGGAGGCTCCCGCGCTGGCGGTGGTGCCCGGTGGCTCGGCCAACGTCTTCGCCAGGGCGTTGGGTATGCCGCGCGATCCGCTCGAGGCCACGGCCGCGGTCCTGGCCGCGCTGGAGGCCGGCCGCAGCCGGCTGGTGGGGCTCGGTCGGGCCGACGACCGGTGGTTCACGTTCAACGCGGGCCTCGGCTGGGACGCCGACGTCGTCGCCGCCGTCGAGCGGGCCCGCACGCACGGCCGCGAGGCGACACCGCTGCGCTACGCCGGGACGGCGGTCGGCCAGTACCTGCGTCAGCGCCGGAACCCCCCGGCGATGACTGTCATGATCCCGGACGCCGCGCCGATCACCGACGTGCGGCTGGCGTTGGTCAGCAACACCGACCCGTGGACCTATCTCAGTGGGCGTGCCGTCCGGACCAACCCCGGCGCCTCCTTCACCGCCGGGCTGGCACTCTTCGCACTGCGTGATCTCGGCCTGCCGACGATCGCGCCGGTGCTGCGGCAGCTCCTGCGCTCCGATGGCAACCCGCGTGGCCGCCACGTTGCCCGGCAGGACGCGGTGGCCTGGGTCCGAATTCATACGGACGAGCCGCGAGCCCTCCAGGTCGACGGGGACCACCTGGGCGAACGGAGCGAGGTCGAGTTCGTCGCGGTGCCGGAGGCGCTGCGCGTCGTCGTATGAGAGAGTCAGCTCGTCGCAGCGGTGCGCTGCCGCCCACCCGTTAGGGTGATGGTTGCGGGCCATTCACCGCTGCCTTCGGACCGTCGAGCCGAACGGGGCTCGCACCAGGTCAAACCGTCCTCCAAGGTAGATCCCGCGCACGTCGCAAACTGCGAGGAAGGTTCTCGCGTGGTTTGCCGTTGTTCGGGTATCCGGCAACGGCGGACGGGGTACGGGGCTGCTCGCTCTTCGTGACGGGGACGACTGATCGATAATCGATCGGGTTGTTTCCTGTTGTGGGGGGCAGGTGAGGATCATCACCAACGCGGACCTCGTCCCTTGAAGACATGACGCGCTCGTGAAAGCATTCACAAGCGCGGAAACACCGTGACCGACGATCGGCGCGACCCCGATCGCGCAATACAAGGAGCAGAGCAATCATGGATTGGCGCCACCGCGCTGTATGCCGCGACGAGGACCCGGAGCTGTTCTTCCCAGTGGGGACCAGCGGGCCCGCGCTGCTGCAGATCGCCGAGGCCAAGTCCGTCTGCCGACGCTGCCCCGTGGTCACCGAGTGCCTCACCTGGGCGCTCGAGAGCGGCCAGGATGCAGGCGTCTGGGGCGGAATGAGCGAGGACGAGCGCCGGGCGCTGAAGCGTCGCAGCGCACGCACTCGCGCTCGGACGGCTTGAGAGACAGGCTCCGCGACCGAAGCGAGCCCAGAACTCCCCTCACCGCGGGCCCGAACGCCGGACGCCACCGGCTTCGGGCCCGCGGTGCTGTCGCCGGGCGCTATCGGCAGATCCGGGGACGGATCCGGCGCGCTCCTGGCGGAGACCGTCGGCCATGCCACCGGCGCGACCACGGTGCCGAGGACGACGGTCACGGTCTTGAGGCTATCGCCCCACGATCGGGATGGAGATGACGGCCTCCGTACCGCCCCCGGCCTGCGGCCGCAGCTGTAGCACCGACTCCAGCTCGGAGTCGAGCAGCGTGCGGACGATCTGCAGGCCCAGCCCGTCGGCGGCATCGGGATCGAACGCCTCGGGCAGGCCACGGCCGTCATCGGCCACGGTCACATCGAGTCGCCCGGCCGAACGCCGTGCCGACACCACCACCTCACCGGTCTCTCCCGGCTCGTAGGCGTGAGCCAGCGCGTTGTGCACCAGCTCGGTGAGGACCAGGACCAGCGGTGTCGCGAGCCTGGCCGACAGCGTGCCGAAGCTGCCCTCGCGGCAGACCTTGGCGCGCACCTCGGCGGTCGCGCCGTCCCCGATCGCGGGCAGCACCGTGTCGACGAGGTCGTCGAGGTCGACCTGCTCGGCGACGGAGAACGCCAGCGCCTCGTGCACCAGTGCGATCGAGGTGACCCGGCGCACGCTCTCGATGAGCGCTCGCCGCGCCTCCGGGATCGCGGTGCGCCGGGCCTGCAGCCGCAGCAGCGCCGCCACCGTCTGCAGGTTGTTCTTGACCCTGTGGTGGATCTCCCGGATGGTCGCGTCCTTGCTGATCAGGGCAAGGTCACGGCGGCGCAGGTCGGTGACGTCACGGACGAGCACCAGCGCGCCGGCCGCGTCCCCGCGGGGACGTAGCGGCAACGCACGGACCAGCATGACAGCGCCCCGGGCCCGGATCTCCAGCCGCAGCGAAGGGCGGCCGTCGAGCGCGGCCTGAATCCGCGCGGCGACGTCGGCGGCGTCGAACGGGTCCCGGACGAGCTCGCGCGTCGCGTCGGCGAGCGACAGCCCGATCAGATCGCTGGCGTGCCCCATCCGGTGGTAGGCCGACAGCGCGTTGGGGCTGGCGTAGGCGACCAGGCCCCGCGAGTCGAGCCGGATCAACCCGTCGCCCGCCCGTGGGCTGGTATCGGCGCCGGTCACGGCCGGCTTCTGCGGGAAGGTCCCGTCGGCGACCATCTGGCACATGTCCGACGCGCTGCCCAGATAGGCGATCTCCAGCGGGCTGGGGACCCGGGGCATGGCCAGGTTGGTGTCGCGCGACAGCACCGCGATCACCTCGCCTGCGTGCCGGACCGGGATGGTCTCGCGGCGCACCGGCACGTCTAGATGCCACCGCGGGTCCTCCTCGCGGCAGATTCGGCCCTCCACGGCCGCGCGGCGAAGCTGCGGGTTCTCCGTCGCGGTCACCCGCTCGCCGACCACGTCCTCGGGGTAGGCGGTTGGGGCCGTGTCCGGCCGCGCCTGGGCGACGCAGAGGAACGCGGTCGGCATGGTCGTCTCGCCGCCGTCCGGACCCTCGGTACGCGCGTCGGGCGAAGCCTTCCAGGGCAGCGGGATCCACAGCAGGAAATCGGCGAAGGACATATCCGCCAAGAGCTGCCATTCGGCGACCACCCGCTGCAGGTGCTCGACGGCGTCACCGGAGAGCTGGGTGTGCTCGGCAAGCAGCTCGCTGAGGGTCGACACGCGTTTCCTTCTACCCTTCCCGATCGCTCCGTAGGCCTGGAAAGCCTCATCCAACCACGTGGAACACTGGCGGCGATCCAGTGAGATGAGCGCAATGAGGAGGCACGATGTCCCGCCGGGCTCGCAAGAAGCGCGACCGCAAGAAGAGCAGCGCCAACCACGGCAAGCGGCCGAACAGCTGACGTCGCGAAGGGCCGGTGCCGCGTGCACCGGCCCGTTCGGTCAGGCCTGGCGTTCCACCCGCATGGTGCGCACCTCGACGGTCGTCCCGGACGGACCGGACTCGACCGTCACCTCGGCCTGCTCGAGCACCGCGCGCCGGATCTGCTCGCGTAGCCGCTGTTTCAACCCGCTCGGCGCGTGCTCGCCGCCGCACTTGCGGGCCAGCAGTGCCTTGAGCTTCTCCTCGATGCCGTACTCGGCAAGGCACGGCCCGCATTCCTCGAGATGCCGCGCCAACAGGTCCCGCCGCGTCTGGTCACATTCGTGATCGAGAAAAAGCCACACCTCGGCGAGGACCTCCGCACAGTCGGGATCGTGGTGGCTGCCGCAGCTCACGCCGCCACCTCGCCTCGCACGGAGGGCCCGAACACGTACCTGCTCACCGGGCCACCTCCTGCTGCCGACCGTCGCGGATGAAGCCGCGGTCCCGCGCCGTCTCGGTGAGCATCTCACGCAACTGCCGCCGCCCACGGTGCAGCCGCGACATCACGGTCCCGATCGGAGTGCCCATGATCTCGGCGATCTCCTTGTACGCGAAGCCCTCCACGTCGGCCAGGTAGACGGCCATCCGGAAGTCCTCGGGAAGCTGCTGGAGGGCCTCCTTGATCGCCGTGTCCGGCAGGTTGTCCAGCGCCTCCATCTCGGCCGAGCGCAGACCGGTCGAGGTGTGCGCGCTGGCCTGGGCCAGCTGCCAGTCGGTGATCTCGTCGGTCGGCGACTGCTGCGGCTGGCGCTGCCGCTTGCGATAGCCGTTGATGTAGGTGTTGGTGAGGATCCGGTACAGCCATGCCTTGAGGTTGGTGCCCTCGCGGAACGTGTGGAAAGCCGAGTACGCCCGCAGGAAGGTCTCCTGGACCAGGTCCTCGGCGTCGGCCGGGTTCCGGGTCATCCGCAGCGCGGCGCCGTAGAGCTGGTCGAGCAGCGGCATGGCGTCGCGTTCGAAGCGGGCGGCGCGCTCAGCCGGTGTCTCGTCCGGGGCGCGATCCACCCGCTCGGTCGTTCCGTTCTCGACGCTCTTGCCGACCGGTTCGTGTTCGCGTTCGGTGGATACGGCCGGCCCTGGCGTCGCCGGAGTGGCGGGCACCGCGCTCCTCTCGCGCGAGGCGATCCTCGCGACCAGCTCGGGATTGGCCGCCGCCGTGGCGACCGGCTGCAACGCCGAGGGTACGCGCCCGCCGCGTCCCAGGCGCGCCAATGGGACCTCCATTACACCGTGGCTCACTGCTGCGTCAACGCCGCGCATCGGTGAGTCATTCCCGGCTCCGCCCGTCGCCTGTCTCACCCATGTCCGGGCGGCGCGGCGCCGGGGGTCCGGTGTGCGTTCTAGGCTCGCCGCCGTGGCGGGGAAGGGGACGCCGGCGACCGTGCTGCTGGCGAGACAGAAGATCGCGCACACCGTGCACACCTACGTCCACCAGGACGGCCAGGCGTACGGACCCGAGGCGGCCGAGGCGCTGGGCGTGGATCCGGGACGGGTGTTCAAGACCCTCGTCGCCGAGGTGGACGGGGCGGTGACGGTCGGGATCCTGCCGGTCACGGGCACGCTCGACCTCAAGGCGCTCGCCGCGGTCGTCGGCGGGAAGCGGGCCCGGATGGCCGAGATCGGCCTCGCCGAACGGGCCACCGGCTACGTGGCGGGCGGGATCTCCCCGCTCGGGCTGCGCAAACGGCTGCCGATGGTGCTCGACGCCTCGGCGCAGGATCTGCCCACCGTGTTCTGCAGCGGGGGCCGACGGGGCCTGGAGATCGAGCTCGCGCCCGCCGACCTGGTCCGTCTGACCGGCGCCCGAATCGCTCCCATTGGCTGCGCCTCGTGACCGGCGAACACCGTTTTAACGGTGTTCGCCGGTCACGAGGCGCAGCCACCCGCCGACGGCCCGCGCGACACCGGCGGGATCGGCCTTGAGGCTGTGGTCACCCGGCAGCAGCACCACCGAACGGCCCGCCGCGGACTCGGGGCGCCCGAACAGGTCGCGCTCGCCCTGCACGACGAGCACGGGCACGGTGACGCCGTCGAGCTCGGCGCGGCGGTGCTTGTCCGGCTTGCCCGGCGGCTGCACCGGGAAGGCGAGGCACAGCACCGCGACGGCGCCCGCCGCGGCCGCGGTCCGGCAGGCCACCCGCGCACCGGAGCTGCGGCCCCCGGTCACGAGCGGCAACCCGGCGAGCTGACCGGAGCGCACCGCGGTCACCACGGCCAGCCAGGACGCGTCCAGCTGCGCGGCCGGGGCCGGGGCGCGCCTGCCTGCCACCCGGTAGGGCTGCTCGACGAGCGCGACGTGCAGACCCGCCTGCCGCGCCGCGCCGGTCGCCGCGACCAGGTCGGGGGCGTCGACGCCGCCGCCCGCGCCGTGCCCGAGCAGCAGCCCGCCCGCGGTGCCGTCCGCGGAGTGCAGCTGCACCCGGGCCGGGCCGTGCGGGGTGGCGACCTCCTGCACGGACTCGGGACCGCCGCTCACTCGGGGCTCGAGCCCCCGGAGTTCAGCAGGTCGAGCTGCAACGGTTCGGCGACCTGCTCCGGCGGCAGCGCCTCGAGCAGCTCGGGATCGTTGTTGCGCACGCTGTTGACCCGGCTGGACACCGGCCGCAGCTCCATCCGCGCGATGAGCTCCGGCGCCGGGGGCGCGAGCAGCCGGGCCACCGACTCGGCGCTCACGTCGGCGTCGGGGTCGAGCCAGTCGGCCCAGGCATCCGGGGGCAACACCAGCGGCATCCGGTCGTGCACCTGGGCGAGCGGACCGACCGCCTCGGTGGTGAGCACTGCCGCGGTGACCAGGCCGTCGGGGTACTTGCCGTCCAGGTCGTGCTTGGGCCGCCAGAACTCCCACACCCCGGCCAGCGCGACCGAGCTGCCGTCGCGGTAGTGGGTGAAGTAGGGCTGCTTGGTCTTGCCGGCCCGGGTGTCGCGGCGCTGCCATTCGAACCAGCCGTCGGCGGGAAGCAGGCAGCGCCGGGCGGCGAGCGCCCGGCGGAAGGCGGGTTTCTGGGCCGCCGTCTCGGACCGCGCGTTGATCATGCGGGCGCCGCTCGAGGGGTCCTTCGCCCAGGACGGCACCAGTCCCCAGCGCATCCGCCGCAGCGTACGTTCGGTGGTGCTCGGGTCGGGGTTGCCATCGGCGTCGCGCGGATGCCGCTCGACGACCGTGTAGATCTGTTTGGTGGGCGCGACGTTGAAGTCGGGCCTGCCTTCGCCCTCGGTGGCATCGACGGCCCGAAACTCGTCGGCCAGATCGGCGGGGGCCTTGGTGGAGGCATAGCGGCCGCACATGCCCACCATGGTTCCACGGCGGCAGTGAAAAGATGGGGACGTGCACACTCCATGGCCCGCTCCGCATGTCACCGGCCCGGTGCGGGGCCGCGTCCTCGTGCCGGGCTCGAAGTCGGTGACCAACCGGGCGCTGCTGCTGGCCGCGCTGTCCCGTGGCCCGGCGTCGGTCGCCGGTGCCCCCGCCACCCGGGACACGGCGCTCATGGTCGACGCGCTGCGCGCGCTGGGCGTTCCGATGCGGGTCGACGGCGAGCACGTGACGATCGAGACGCACGACGGGCTGCGCGGCGGCGGCACCGTCGACTGCGGCCTGGCGGGCACCGTGATGCGGTTCGTCCCGCCCGCCGCCGCGCTCGCCGACGGTCCGGTCCGGTTCGACGGCGACCCGCGCGCCCGGGAGCGCCCGATGGACACCGTGCTCGACGCGCTGCGCCGCCTCGGCGCGGTGATCGAGGGGCCGGGCGGCGATCCGGCGGTGCGGTCGCTGCCGTTCGTCCTGCACGGCGCCGGCGGGCTGCCCGGCGGTGATGTGGTGATCGACGCCTCGTCGTCGTCGCAGTTCGTGTCGGGGCTGCTGCTGTCGGGCGCGCGCTACGACAAGGGTGTGACGGTGTTCCACGACGGGAAGCCGGTTCCCTCGCTGCCGCATATCGACATGACGGTGGCGATGCTGCGCGAGGCGGGCGTCGCGGTCGACGACGCCGAGCCCAACACCTGGCGGGTGTCCCCCGGGGACGTCGCGGCACGGGACTGGACGGTCGAGCCGGACCTGTCCAACGCCTCGGTGTTCCTGGCCGCCGCGGCCGTCACCGGCGGCCGGGTGACCGTCGCGGGCTGGCCGGAACACTCCACCCAGCCCGGGGCGGGGATCCTGCCGGTGCTCGCCGAGTTCGGCTGTTCGATCGAGCCGGGCCCGGACGGGATGAGCGTGACCGGCCCGGACGCGCTCGACGGCGTCGACGTCGACCTGCACGACGTCGGCGAGCTCGCGCCGACCGTGGCGGCGGTGGCCGCGCTCGCCCGCGCCCCGTCCCGGCTGCGCGGCATCGCGCATCTGCGCGGGCACGAGACCGACCGGATCGCCGCGCTGGCCACCGAGATCACCGCGCTGGGCGGTGACGTCAGCGAGACCCCGGACGGGCTGGAGATCCGGCCGCGCCCGCTGCGCGGGCGGGCCGACCGGCCGTGGCGCGCCTACGCCGACCATCGGATGGCGACCGCGGGCGCGCTGGTCGGGCTCGTGGCGGCGGGGGTGTTCGTCGACGACATCTCCTCGACGGCCAAGACCTTCCCGGACTTCCCGGGCAGCTGGGCGGCGCTGGTCTCGTGAACCCGCCCGCGATCGCATCCCCGGACCCGCCGGCCCCGGCCCGGCCCGGTCACGGCGAGGATCGCGGGTGAGGGCGCGCGCCCGGGACTACGACGAGTCCGACGTCCGGATCCGGCCGGGGCGTGGCTCGCGGCCACGCAGCAAGCGACGCCCCGATCACGCCGATGCCGCCGAGGCGATGGTCATCGCCGTTGATCGCGGACGCTGGACCTGCGCGCTCGGCGGAAAGGCGGATCTGCCGATGATCACCGCGATGCGTGCGAGGGAGCTGGGCCGCACGCCGATCGTCGTCGGGGATCGGGTGGGGCTGGTCGGAGACCTGTCCGGGGACGCGGACACGTTGGCCCGGATCGTGCGGGTGGAGGATCGGCGAACCGTGCTGCGCCGGACCGCCGACGACACGGACGCCTACGAGCGCGTCATCGTCGCGAACGCGGAGCAGCTCGTGATCGTCACCGCGCTGGCCGATCCGCCGCCGCGTTCCGGGTTCGTCGACCGCTGTCTGGTGGCAGCCTACGCCGGCGGGCTGGCTCCGGTGCTGTGCCTGACCAAATCCGACCTCGCCGAGCCCGAGCCGTTCGCGCAGCAGTACGCGGAGCTGGAGGTCCCGGTGGTCGTCACCCGCCGCGACCGGCCGCCGACCCAGCTCGCCGAGCTGCTCGCCGGCCGGGTCTCCGCGCTCGTCGGGCATTCGGGGGTGGGTAAGTCGACGCTGGTCAACGCGCTGGTGCCGGACGCCACACGGGCTGTGGGCGCGGTGTCGGCGGTCGGCCGCGGCCGGCATACGACCAGCGCGGCGATCGCGCTGCCGCTGCCCTGCGGGACCGGGTGGGTCGTCGACACCCCGGGCGTGCGGTCCTTCGGGCTCGCCCACGTCACCCCGGACGACGTCCCCGCCGCATTCGACGACCTCGCCGTGGCCATCGAGGACTGCCCGCGCGGCTGCGGGCACCTCGGCCCACCGGCAGACCCCGAATGCGCCCTCGACACGCTGGTGGAACGGGGCGCGCTGCGTCCCGGCAGGCTGGCCGCGCTGCGCAGAGTGCTGGTCGCACTGCGCTGAGTATCACCGGATAGCGTGTGCTGACTTCTGGTGACGGGAGGCGCGAGGCGATGCGCGGAGCGGGACGGCGGCCGGGGTGGTGGTCGGTGTTGCTGGTGCTGGGCATGCTGCTCACAGGCTGCGCCTCACGCGACGCCGGCACCGCCGCCGAGACCGGATCCGGCCTGCCCCGCTACTACGACATCAAGCAGCTCATCGCCGCGGTCACCGACCGGGTGCGCAGCGACCGGACCGCCGGGCTGAGTGTGCGCGGGGAGGTCGCCGGACAGTCCGCGGGAACCCAGATCAGCGGTGACGGGGTGATCCGGCTCGCCGAGGAGGGCGTGTCCGCGCAGTTCACCCAGTCCATGAGCCGGCCGGGCGCCGCGCCCGCGAAGACCGAGTTCCTGGTCGTGGCGGGGCAGGTCTACCTGCGTCACGCGGGATCCGACCCGCCGTGGGTCCGGGTCGACGCCCGTTCCGCCGATCCGGCCGACCGCGGGCGCGCGATCCTCGCCGACGCCATCGCCGACAACGGCGACCCGACCACCAACCTGGTCCGCTACGCGGACGCCACCCTCGTCGCCGACGCCGCCGACGATGTCGTCGACGGGGTCGCGACGGTCCGGTACGCGCTCGTCGTCGACCTGGCGCGGGCCGCCGTGCTGGAGCCCGATCCGGCGCTGCGGGCCCAGCTGGAGCAGCAGGTGCGCGGCGGATTCACCCGGATCACGTCCACGCTGTGGGTGGATGCGGCCAACCGCCCGGTGGGCGCCCACACCCGCCAGGAGCTGCCCGGAGTCGGCACGCTGACGTTGACCAGCGAGTACCGGGACTGGGGGCGCCCCGTCCAGATCGCGGCACCGCCGTCGGGCCAGATCCGGTGACCGGCTCCGGTCCCCGCACGGTCGGGCCGTTCACGATCCTGCGGATGCTCGGCGAGGGCGGTATGGGGCGGGTCTACCTCGGCCGTTCCCGCGACGGCGCGCTCGCCGCGGTCAAGGTCATCCGCGCCGACCTGGCCGGCGACGCGGAGTTCCGGGCCAGGTTCCGCCAGGAGGTGGCGGCGGCGTCGCGGGTGCGCAGCGCCCGTACGGCGGCCGTGCTCGGCGCCGACCCGGAGGCGGCGTCGCCGTGGCTGGCCACCGAGTACGTACCGGCACCGTCGCTGCGGGAGGCGGTCGCGGCGCAGGGCCCGATGGCGGCGGACGCGATCCGGCAGCTCGGGATCGGGCTGGCCGAGGCGCTGGTGGCGATCCACCGCGCCGGTGTCGTGCACCGCGATCTGAAGCCCGGGAACGTGTTGCTCGGCACCGACGGGCCCCGCGTGATCGACTTCGGGATCGCGCGGGCCGCCGACGCGACCGTGCTGACCCGCACCGGCGCGATCATCGGGAGTCCCGGCTACATCGCCCCCGAGCAGCTCGCGCACGGTCACTCGGGGCCGGCCTCGGATGTCTTCGCGCTCGGCGGCCTGCTGCTGCATGCGGCGACCGGACGGGGTCCCTTCGGGGAGGGCGACGCGGCCACACTGCTCTACCGGGCCCTCCACGTCGAACCCGATCTGAGCGGGGTGCCCGCCCCGCTCACCCCGATCATCGCCGCCTGCCTCGACCGCGACCCGAGCCGCCGGCCCTCGCCGGAGCAGCTGCGCGACGCGCTGGCCGGGAACGGGCTGCCGGACCGGCCGCCACCGACCCTCGCCGCCGCGCCGGAAGCGCCGGCGCGCGGGCCCGCGCCGCGGTGGCACCGGGCCGCGCTGGTGACCGGCGTGGTCGCCACGCTGGCGGTGCTGGTCGGGGTCGGCCTGTGGGCGTTGCGCGGTCCCGGCTCGTCGCCGGGACCGCAGCTGCCGACGTGGACCGAGCCGCCGTCGGCGGTCCCGACCTCGGCGGTGCCGGTGGCGACCCTGGTGCCGACCAGCGCCCCCGTCACGACCGCGCCCGCCGACGTCCAGGTGGCTTCCGCCGCAACCGGATTCAGCACGCCGAGCAACAACATCGCGTGCTACCTCAGTCCGAACTCGGCGCGTTGCGATATCGCCGAACACAGCTGGGATCCCGACCGGGTGCCCAACCGGCCCGATAACTGCCCCCTGGTCTGGGGCGACTCGCTGTCGGTCACCGGCAGCGACCGGGCGGAGTTCGTCTGCCACGGCGACACCGTGTTCGGCACCGGGCCGATCCTCGACTACGGCCGCTCGCTGCGGGTCGGCGACGTGACCTGCACGAGCCGCACCGCCGGCGTCGAATGTCGGGTCGGTGCCAGCGGGCACGGGTTCTCGATGTCCAAGAGCGGCTACCAGTTCTTCTGACCGCGGGCAGTGGGATCAGCCCATATGCGGGTAGGCGTGATCGGTCGGCGGCAGGAACGTCTCCTTGACCGAACGCGGGCTGCTCCAGCGCTGCAGGTTGTAGATGGAGCCCGCCTTGTCGTTGGTCCCCGACGCCCGCGCGCCGCCGAAGGGCTGCTGCCCGACAACGGCGCCGGTCGGCTTGTCGTTGACGTAGAAGTTGCCCGCGGCGAAGCGCAGCTCCCGGTGCGCGGTGTCGATCGCCGCCCGGTCGGTCGCGAAGACGGCGCCGGTCAGCGCGTACGGGGTCGCGGTGTCGACCAGCCGCAGCACCCGTTCGTACTCGCCGGGCACCGCGTCGTCCCAGACGTGCACGGCGAGCACCGGCCCGAACAGCTCGGTGGTGAACACCTCGTGCGTCGGGTCGTCGCCGACCAGCACGGTCGGCTCGACGAACCAGCCCTCGGCGTCGTCGCACCCGCCGCCGGTCAGGACGTCGAGCTCCCCGCGCGCCTTGTCCAGTGCCGTCGAGAGCCGGGTGTACGCGCGCCCGTCGATCACGGCGCCGCCGAAATGACGGAGGTCGGTGACGTCGCCGTAGGAGATCGAGCGGGTCCCGTCGGCGAGCGCCTCGCGCAGTCCACCGCGCCAGCGCGAGGCAGGCACGAACGCCCGCGACGCGGCCGAGCACTTCTGCCCCTGGTACTCGTAGGCCCCTCGGACCAGCGCGGTGACCAGCGCGGCGGGATCGGCGCTCGGATGCGCGACGACGAAGTCCTTGCCGCCGGTCTCGCCCACCAGCCGCGGGTAGCCGCGGTAGCGCTCCAGGTTCTCGCCCACGGTGCGCCACAGATGCCGGAACGTGCGGGTGGAACCGGTGAAATGCACCCCGGCCAGGTCCGGTGACCGCAGCGCCACCTCGGAGACGGCGTCGCCGTCGCCCGTCACCATGTTGATCACGCCTGTCGGGAGCCCGGCCGCCTCCAGCAGCCGCATCGTGTACCAGGCGGCCAGCGTCTGGGTGGGACTCGGCTTCCACACCACCGTGTTGCCCATCAACGCGGGCGCGGTGGGCAGGTTGCCGGCGATCGCGGTGAAGTTGAACGGGGTGATCGCGAGGACGAAGCCCTCCAGCGGGCGGTGGTCGAACCGGTTCCACACCCCGGGGCTGGACTGCGGCTGCTCGGCCAGCAACCGCCGCGCGTAGTGCACGTTCCACCGCCAGAAGTCGATCAGTTCGCAGGCCGCGTCGATCTCTGCCTGCTGCACGGACTTGGACTGGCCGAGGATGGTCGCGGCGTTGAGGGTGTCGCGCCACGGCCCGGCCAGCAGGTCGGCGGCGCGCAGGAACACCGCGGCGCGTTCGTCGAACGGCAGGTCACGCCAGCCTGGGGCGGCGGCGCGAGCCGCATCCACCGCGTCGGCGACGTCGATCGCAGTGGCCTGCGCGCTGACCCCGAGCCGGTCGTGCCTGCGGTGCGGCTGCACGATGTCGATCGGGTCGCCGCCGGCCATCCGTTGCTTCCCGCCGATGGTGCACGTCAGCTCGTGCGGTTCGACCGCGAGTTCGCCGATGCGGCGCTGCAGGGACGCGCGCTCGGGGCTTCCGGGAGCGTAGCCGCGGACGGGTTCGTTGCGCGGCGACGGAACATCGGTGACGGCGGTCATGTCGGCCATCTGGTCCTCCCACGGGTAGCGGGTCGTGCCACCAGAGTGGCCTCTATCCTGGTTCGATGCCATCTCGCTCGGGCCATCTCGCTCGGGCCATCTCGCTCGGGCACGGGTTGTCCCTGTGGGGGATCCCGGTGGCAAGCTCGTGACATGACCACGGGGGAGACGGCGGGCAGTGGCGCATCGGGCCCGCCGCTGCGCATCGGCAACGTCGAGCGGGAGTCGGCCAGTAAGGCGCTCGACGAGCATCTGACCGCGGGCAGACTCGGCGTCGAGGAATACGCCGACCGCTCGGCCATCGCCGCGAACGCGACGGTCGCGAGCGAGCTCTCGGCACTGTTCACCGACCTGCCCGAGCCGCATCCGATACTGCCGGGCACCGCGGTCGCACCGGCCGCCGCTGCGCCCGCACCGCGGCAGGCCGCACCGGAGCGGCGCGGGTTCCACGGCTGGGGGCCGCGGATAGTCGCGGTCACTCCGATCATCGCGCTCGTGCTGTTCCTCCTGCTCAACGGGGTGGTGCCGTATGCGTGGGTGGTCTTCCTGCTCATCCCGCTCGTGGGCGGGCTGGTCTACGGCAATGATCGGCACGATGGCCGGGATCGGGAGGAACGCCGAGTGCTTGGCGACGGGCACCATGGGCCGCACGGCCGCTGGCACGGTTCGGACGAGCGGTGAGCGCACGCGCGAGCGAGAGGAGTGCCCCGGTGGGGGAGAGACGGGTGACCGTGACGGTGACCGATGGCGTGGCCGATGTGCGGCTGAACCGGCCGGAGAAGCGCAACGCCCTGGACCCGGCGATGTTCGAGGCGCTGGTGACGACCGGGGAGGCGCTCGCATCCGATCCGTCGGTGCGCGCGGTCGTGCTCTCCGGGGAGGGCCCCGACTTCTGCGCCGGGCTCGACTTCACCGCGTTCCGGGCGATGGCGCAGGGGGAGCGACTGTCGTTGCAGGTCGACCTGCCCCCGACGACCGGCCCGGCCAGGGCGACCGGGCAGCGCGCCGCATATGTCTGGGCCGAGGTGCCGGTGCCGGTCATCGCTGCGGTGCACGGCCACGCGCTGGGCGGCGGCCTGCAGATCACACTGGGGGCGGATCTCCGCATCGTCGCGCCGGACGCCGCGCTGGGGGTGCTGGAGATCCACTGGGGCTTGATCCCGGACATGACCGGAACCCAGCTGCTGCCCGAGCTCGTGGGCCGGGACGTAGCCAAGGAGCTGACCCTCACCGGACGCCAGGTCAGCGGCACCGAGGCGGTCGCTCTCGGCCTCGCGACCCGCACCGACCCGGACCCGCGCGTCGCGGCGCTCGCACTGGCCGCGGACATCACCGAACGGAACCCCGACGCGGTGCGCTGGGCCAAACGCCTGCTGAACCAGGCAGGGCGGGTCGACCTCGCCACCGGGTTCGCCGCGGAGCAGCAGGCGATCGGCGAGCTGATCGGCAGCCCGAACCAGGTCGCCGCCGTCCACAAACGCCTGTGAGTGCGTAACAGTCTTAGAACACTGTTACGCACTCACAGAGGGCGTTAGCCCAGCTCGACCAGAAAGGCGATCTCCGACGGGCTGTACCAGGCCAGCTCGTGGTCCTCGGCCTCACCGATGAGGAACTCCGCGTCCATATCGCCGAGATCGGCGGCGTCGACGACTTCCGCGGCCTGGCGGACCGCGTGCTCGGCCTCCTCGATGTCGACGTGCACCGAGGCGATGGCGTCCATCGGGACGGAGCCGGAGATCCGTACGGCGCCGTCGTCGAGATCGGGCCGCAGCGTCACATCCTCGACGTCGGCGGCCACCACCACCCGCCGAGCCGGGATGCCGTCCTCGCCCAGTCCGAACTCGACACCGAGCAACCGCAGCGACGCCCGCGCCGCCTCGGACATCGCGGCATACTCGAGTTCCTCGTCGTCCCCGGAGGTGTAGGCCTCGCGCAGCCGCGGGGTCAGCGCGAAGGCGGTGCCGCCGATCGGGTCGAGGTGGCCGGTCTTGACCAGCCGCTGCAACATCGGCCAGGTGCCGGGCAGGTAGATGCGCATGGTTCAGCTCACCGCCACCAGCAGTTCGTCGAGCGACTCGTCGACCAACCCGGCGAGCACGTCCACATCGGCCATCGCGTCACGGTCACCGTTGAAGCCGTAGTACACACCCCCGTCGTAGCTGGTGAGGCCGATGGCGAGGGCCTGGCCCTTGGCCAGCGGCACAACGGGGAACATCTCGAGCAGACGGGCGCCCGCTGCGTAGAGCGGGAACTGCGGTCCCGGCACGTTCGTCACCACCAGGTTGAAGATCCGTTTGGATATCACGCTCGCCGCGCGAGCTCCCAGGGCATGCAGCGTAGGCGGGGCAAACCCCCCGATCCGGACCAGGGTGTCCGCGCCGACGGACTGGCCCGAGGCAGTGTGCTCGCGCATCGCGTGTGTGACATGGTGCAGCCGCACCACCGGGCTGGGCTCGCCCACCGGCAGATCGACGAGAAACGACGACACCCGGTTGCCCAGCGAGCCGGCGGTCGCCGAGCTCGGGACGTCGGCATCGCCGCGCACCGAGAGCGGCACCAGCGCCCGCACCGACGACGACGCCGTCACCGGTTCGCCGCGGGAGAGCAGCCAGTTGCGCAGTGCCCCGGAGATCACGCTGAGCACCACGTCGTTGACCGAGCAGCCGTGCGCGGCCCGGATCCGCCGGTAGGACTCCAGTTCCGTGCGCGCGACGGTGAACCGGCGCTGGGTGGAGATGTTGACGTTGAGCGGGGTGCCGGGGGCGCGCCGGCTTGCTGTGCGCGCCATGGTGAACAGCTTCCCGGCGACTCCGACGATCTTCCCCGCGGTGGCGATGGCGTCGCCCGCCGCGACCCGCACGTTGTCGACCAGTTCGCCGGGGCGCGCCACCATGTCCCCAACGGCGTCGATCACCAGCCTGCTTCCGCTCGGCTCGGGCTCGGGCATCCACAACTCTTCGGCGACGGCCTGCGGGTCGGGGGAGATGTCGAGGATCACCTGCCCGATGTCGATCGCGCTGATCCCGTCGACCAGCGCCTGGTGCGTCTTGGTGATCACCGCGGCGCGGCCTCCGGTGAGCCCTTCGACCAGGTACATCTCCCACAGCGGCCGGGCTCGGTCGAGCGGGCGCGACACCACCCTGGCCACCAGATCGTTCAGCGCGGAGTCGGAGCCCGGGCGCGGCAGAGCCGAGCGCCGCACGTGAAAGGTGATGTCGAAGTCGGCGTCGTCGACCCACACCGGGCGCGCCAGATTGCCCGGCACGTACCGGACCTTCTGCCGGAAGCGCGGCACCAGCGCGATGCGCTGTTCGATCAGCGTGACGAGCCGGTCGTAGTCCAGACCGGACTTCGGCCGTTGGAAGATCGCGACGCCGCCGACGTGCATCGGCGTCGTCGTCTCCTCCAGGTAGAGAAAGGACGCATCGAGCGCGGAGAGCCGGGCGGGCATGGGACTGATCCTACGAGCGCGTGAGACGCTGGCGCGGTGCCAGAGCCGCGATCTCCCAAGGACACCTTCATCACGGTGTACGGCCGAAAACCGGTGCTCGAGGCGCTCGGCGACGCCGCGCTGCAGGTCGACAAGGTGATCATCGCCGATACCGCACGGGGCGAACCGGTCCGGGCGATCACCGCGGCGGCCAGGGCCCGCGGGGTGCCGGTGACCAGGGCGAGCGCGCACCGGGTCAAGGTGCTCGCCGGTAACGGCAGGCACGACCAGGGCGTGCTCGCCGACGTCGTCGCGCCGCGGATGGCGCCGGTCGCGGATTTCCTCTCCGGGCTGGCCCCTGGCCGGCGCGCCGCCGTGCTGGTGCTCGACCGGGTCACCAACCCGGCCAACGTCGGCATGGTGCTGCGCAGCGCCACCGCCGCCGGGCTGGACGGCGTGCTGCTGCCGCGGCGCGGGGTCCCGGCGATCGACCCGCTGGTGGTCAAGGCGTCGGCCGGGATCGCGTTCGCCGCGCCGGTGCTGCGCGCGGCGACCGCCGAGGAGGGCTGCGCGGCGCTGCGTGCGGCCGGCTTCGGTGTCTTCGGGCTCGATGCCGACGGTGCCTCGCTGCTCGACGCCGAGCTGCCCGAGCGGGTCGCGCTGGTGCTCGGCAACGAGACCGACGGGCTGTCCGCGCCGGTGCGGGCCGGGCTCGACGGCACGCTGGCGATCCCGATGCACGGAGGCGTCGAGTCGCTCAACGTCGCCAGCGCGGCGGCCGTCGCCGCCTACGAGTTGCTGCGCCGTCGCTGCTGACGGGCCGAACCGGCGCGACGCTTCCGGACCGGTTGCGGGCTTCCTAGGCTGGGGCGATGGTGCAGCGCCGGATCCCCCGCCCCGCGGAGCTGCGGCCGCTGCTGCGGCCCGCCCCGATCATCTGGAACGGCACCGAGCGCAGGCTCACCCGCGCCGCGAGCATCGGCGACCTGCGGGCGATCGCCCGCCGCCGCACCCCGCGCGCCGTCTTCGACTACGCCGACGGGGCCGCGGATGGTGAGCTGAGCCTGGAACGGGCCCGCCGGGCGTTCGCCAGGGTCGAGTTCCAGCCGGCGGTCCTGCGCGATGTGGCCCTGGTCGACACCGGCCGCACCATTCTCGGGATGCGCGCCGCGCTGCCGTTCGTCTTCGCCCCGACGGGGTTCACGCGGATGATGCACCACGAGGGCGAGCGGGCGGTGGCCGCCGTCGCCGAGCAGGTCGGTATCCCCTTCACGCTGTCCACGATGGGCACGACGACGATCGAGGGGGTCGCCGCCGCCGCGCCCGGCGCCCGCAGGTGGTTCCAGCTCTATCTGTGGCGGGACCGGGCGGTCGCCAAGGACCTCGTGCAGCGCGCCGCCGACGCCGGATACGACACGCTGATGCTCACCGTCGACACCCCGGTCGGCGGGGCCCGGTTGCGCGACGTCCGCAACGGGTTGAGCGTTCCGCCCGCGCTGGGTCTCCGGACGTTCCTCGACGGCGCAACGCATCCGCGCTGGTGGTTCGACCTGCTCACCACCGAGCCCCTGACCTTCGCCAGCCTCACCTCCACCGAGGGCACCGTCGCCGATCTGGTCAACCGGGTCTTCGACCCCGCGCTGACGATCGACGACGTCGCGTGGCTGCGCGGGATCTGGCAGGGCAAGCTGGTGATCAAGGGCATTCAGAGCGTCGCGGACGCGCGCCGGGTGGTCGACGCGGGTGCCGACGGGGTGGTGGTGTCCAACCACGGCGGCCGCCAGCTCGACCGCGCGCCGGTGCCGATCGAGCTGGTCGGACCGGTGGTCGAGGAGGTCGGGGATCGGACCGAGGTGTTCGTGGACACCGGGATCATGCACGGCGGCGACATCGTGGCGGCCATCGCGCTCGGTGCCAGGGCCGCCCTGGTCGGCCGCGCCTACCTCTACGGGCTGATGGCGGGCGGACGGCGCGGCGTGGCGAAATCCGTCGAGATTCTGAGCGCTCAGATCGTGCGAACCCTGCAGCTCATCGGCGTCAACCGGATCGACGAGCTCCGGCCCGACCACGTGCGGATTCGGCCGAATGGATGAGCCTCGCGCTGCGGGCCCGGACGCGGTGCCTCATCGTGGATGGCATGGGTTTCCTGGACAAGGCAAAGCAACTGCTGGGACAGCACGACGACAAGGTCGACCAGGGCCTCGACAAGGCCGGTGAGGCCGCGAAGCGCCGGTACGCGGGCCACGACGAGCAGATCGACTCGATCGTCGAGAAGGCCAGAGGGGCCACCGGGCAGGGCGACACCACCGCGGCGCCCCCGCCCGCGGCGCCCCCGCCCGAGGCGGCCCCGGGCGAGGAGCCGCCCCCGGAGAACCGGCCACGCTGAGCGCCGCGCCTCTCCCCTCTCCGCCGCAGGACGGTGGCTTTACTCCGGTCGGACCGGAAAGCCACCGTCTTGCGAAGCACCGGCCGTCCGTCAGAGTCCGAGCAGGATCTCCAGCTCGGCGACGGTGACCTCCGGGTTCTCGTGGCGGACGATCACGGCGCCGGCGGCCCGCGCACCGGCGAGGTTGGCGGGCAGGTCGTCGACCACCACGCAGTCTCCCGCCGGAAGGTCGAGCAGGTCCGTGGTGGCCCGGAACGCCGCGGGGTCCGGCTTGCGGGCACCGGCTGTCGTCCCGAGAACCACAACGTCGAACAGCTCGGCGCAGTCCGCCGGCACCTGCTGGGCGTCGGAGAGCAGCGCGGTGCGCACCCCGGCGGCACGGGCCCGCCGGACGAGGGAGCGTATCGGCTCACCGTCGGTGAGCACCCCACCGTAGTCCATGATCAGTCCGCGGAGCATCAGTCGAGCGCCCGGCGCAGGAAACCGCGGATGCCCAGCAGCGCCAGCACGACGACCGCCGCCGCCGCCACGACGATGCACAGCCACAGCGGCAGGTGCGGCACCTGCGGCACCAGGGCCGCGCGCACCCCTTCGCTCACATACGTCAGTGGGTTGAGCGCCGAGATCACCTGGAACCAGCGCAGGTCGGTCAGCGAATGCCAGGGGTACTGCACGGACCCGGTGAACATCAGCGGCGTGAAGATCACCGCGAACAGGATGTTGATCCGCCGCGGCGGCACCGCGGTGCCGATGACCATGCCCATCGTGGCGCCCAGCAGCGCCCCCAGTACGACCATCAACAGCGCCGGGCCGAGCCCGGACGCCGGCCAGTGCGTGTCGATCATCAGCATCCCGATGGGAACCATGAGCACGCTGGCCACGAGTCCGCGTAGGGAGGCGTAGGCGATCTTCTCGACGGCCACGAGCGGGATCGGCATCGGGGCGAGCAGCCGGTCCTCGATCTCGCGTGACCAGGAGAACTCGAAGACCAGCGGGAACGCTACGGCCTGCAGCGCCGCGAACATCGCGTTCATGGCCAGCAGGCCGGGCAGCATGATCGAGCCGTAGTCGGGCGAGACGAACCCGCCGCGACCGAGTACCACGACGAAGACCAGCAGGAAGAAGAACGGCTGGACGAGCACCTGCGCGAGGAATGCGGGCAGCTCCTTGCCGGTGACGAAGATATCGCGGCCCAGCACCGCGAGGAACGCGCGCCATGGGCCGGCCGAAGTGGTGCGCTCGACCAGCTGCCCGTTGCCGGTAATGGTCATCGCAGATCTCTCCCGGTCAGCGAGATGAAGATGTCCTCGAGGCTCGGCTCGCCGAGCGAGAGGTCACTGACCTGGGCATCGTGCGAGCCCAGCAGTGCGACGACCGGGCCGACCAGCGCGGCGGGCTCGGTATCGACGTAGAGCCGCAGCCGGATGTCACGGTCGACGCCGGCCGGTGCGGGCGGGGCCGCGATCCGGCCGGGCCCGTTCGGGATCGGCGGCATGTCCGACGGCACCCCGGACGGCGGCGCCGCGGCGAGCTGCTCGACGCGTTCCACCCCGGGGAGCTCGATCAGCCTGGCGACGAGCTCGTCCGCGGATTCGGTCCCCGGCGCGACGGTGACCTCGACGGTGCCGCATCCGGGTAGCGAGCGGATCAGCCCGCCCGGGGTGTCGAGCGTGAGCAGCTTGCCGTGGTCGACGATGCCGACCCGGTCGGAAAGCTTCTGGGCCTCGTCCATGTCGTGCGTGGTGAGCACGATGGTGACGCCCTCGTCGCGCAGCTCGCGCACCTGGTCGTGCACGAACAGCCGCGCTTGCGGGTCGAGCCCGGTCGACGGCTCGTCGAGAAAGAGGACCTCGGGCCGGTGCATGAGCCCACGGGCGATCATCACCCGCTGGCTCTGTCCGCCGGACAGGTCGTCGACCACGGCCTTGGCCTTGTCCTGTAGTCCCATCCGGTCGAGCAGCGCGTCGGCCCGGCAGTTGCGCTCGGCCCGTCCGACTCCGTGGTAGGCGGCGTGGAAGATCAGGTTGTCGCGCACCGAGAGCGAGCGGTCGAGGTTCACCCGTTGCGGGACAACCGCGAGCCGCGAGCGCACGGCGACGGCGTCGGCGACCACGTCGAGACCCGTGACCCGCGCGCTCCCGCCGGTCGGCAGCACCCGGGTGGTGAGCACTCCGACGGTCGTGGTCTTCCCGGCGCCGTTCGGGCCGAGCAGCCCGAACACCTCACCGCGCTCGACGGTGAACGACAGGCCGTCCACCGCGTTCGTCGGGCTCTTCGGGTAGCGCTTGACCAGCTCGCGCACCTCGGCGGCCGGTTGGTTCGTCACGTCTCCCCCTCGTCCGTGGTCACAGCCAGCACGCCGAGCAGGTACTTCCGGATGATCTCCGCCTCGTCGGGCGGAGGATGCGGCATCCTCTCCCGGAAGGTGGCGACGACCTGGGTGAACGCGGTCATCATCCGGTCCCGGCCGGCGTCGGTGATCGACAGCCGGACGACCCGCCGGTCGTGGCGGTCGCGATCGCGGCGCAGCTCCCCGGCCTGCTCCAGCGCGTCGATCACCGGGGTCAGCGTGGCCGGGGTGACCCCGAGACGGCCGGCGAGTTCCCGGTGCGAGAGGCCCCCGGAATGGCCCAGCACGCCGAGCACTCCGATCGAGGTCGAGGTGAGCCCGTGGGCGGCGACGATGCGCTGGTAGTAACAACCGACCGCCCGCCCGGTCCACACCAGCAGCTTGCCCAGCGGCATGTGCTCCGGTCGGGTCTCGAAGAACGTCTGAGGAGCGGTCACGACCGAGACCGTACATGGACTAATCGTATGTCGACAAATGATATAGGGCGGTACCTCCTGGATCCGCCACGACGTTCCATTCGTCCGCCGCAGGCTCGTCCCCGTGACGACCGCCGCTGTTGCCGTCCCGCGTCCCCGAAGCCCCCAGCAGCCCCGTCCCCGGCTGCGCCGCCTGCGGCACGAGCCGGACCCCGATTCGGGCGGCGTGCAGCTCGCGCTGGCGACGGCGAGCCCGGCGTCACCGCCGGTCCCGCCACCACCGCAACGCACCCTGGAGGACGGCACCGCCCGGGGCCGGGCGGCACAGGTCCTGCAGTTCGTTCTCGAGACCCTCGACGGGCGCCGTCCCGCGCGGCATCTCGCGCGCCATGTCGCGCCGCGGGTGCTGCGCTACGTCACAGCCGCCGCTGCCCGGCCCGATCTGCGCCGCGACCGAGCCGGGCAGCTGCGCTCGCTTCGGCTCGACCAGCCCCGGCCGGGAGCCGTCGAGGTCGCGGCGGTGTGCCGGCTCGGCGGCCGGGTCCGCGCCATGGCCGCCCGCTTCGAACTCGGCGACGGCGGATGGCGCTGCACCGCGCTGCGGCTCGGCTGATCACTCGCTCCGCGAGCTCTCCTCGGCGAGCGACTCCGCGACCCGCTCCAGATGGTCGAGCGCCTCTTGCAGTCCGTCCTCCATGCCGGAGCCGATGTGCGCGTCACGGTGCTCCTGGCAGGAGTGCTGCACGAGGATCGCGAGGGTGGTGCAGCCGTCCCGTTCGGTGAGCGTGAGCGTGTCCACCGCCTTCCCGTCCGGCATGCCCTCGAACACCTCGGTCGAGACGATGCGCTCGTTGGGCACGATCTCCCGGTACTCGCCGTGGAACGCGACCTCGAAGCCGCCGTTGGCCACCATCACATAGCGCCACCGGCCGCCGACCCGAAGATCGACCTCGACGCTGGTGACCTCACCCCGGTCGCCTGCCCACCAGCGCTTGATGAGCTCCGGCGTCGTGTACGCCTTGTAGACCAGGTGCCTGGGCGCGTCGAACTCCCGCTCGATCAGGATCTGCGTGTCCGTCGGGAGGGTCACGACCGCGGTACCGCTAGTCGTCATCGCCATCATCTCCGTTCTCGATCTCCTTGAGCTCCTCCAGCACGGCATCCAGCCGCTCGAAGCGCTGCGCCCACGACTGCTCGTAGCTCTTGACCCAGTCGTAGATGGGTTTGAGCGGGCGCCCGTTGAGCCGGTACATCCGCCGCCGGCCCTCATCGCGCACCTCCACCAGCCCCACCTCCCGCAGCACCCGGAGGTGTTTGGACACCAGCGGCTGCGCGACGCCCAGCGCCGCGACGAGGTCATTCACCGAGCGTTCCCCGCCGGCGAGCAGATCGAGGATCCGCCGCCGCCGCGGTTCGGCCACCGCGTTGAACGCGTCCGTCGTTGTCGCCGCCCGGGCCATGGAAAAATCATATATCTATATGGGAATGTGTCAAGCGTTCGCCGAGACGAGAAACGGGCCGGCGCGAGCGCGCCGACCCCGTCCGAATGCTGGATGCCGAGCTGTCGACGATCACCCAGACTGAGCTCTCGCGGTCGCGACCCAACGACTTTGTTGCGAAAGCTTTGCAGTAGTTGAGGTTGAGGCCGGTCCGGTCCACCTCGATCCGCGGAACATCTCGGCGGCGCGATCAGGAGAGGGCATGGCCCAGCTCCCCGACCCTGCCGGCCAGCTCCGCCGCATCCCGCGCAACGACGACGTGAGCGCGTCCGTGACGTCCCACAAGATCGTCGACGTAAGCCAGAACCCGGCAGCGGAAGGCCATGGCGTGCAAGGTCTGGGCGAGGCGTAGCGCGAAGCCGGTGATCGAGCGGACCGACAGCGAGACGTCGGCGACGACGAGCAGCCGGATCCGGTCGGACACCGATCGGCGAACCACCAGATGGAACGGGACGCCGTCGTCCGTTCGGCGAGCGCGGCGACGAGTCCGCGATCGGCTCGACGAGGCGGTTGAGCCGCGCCGAGCTCAGTGGTCGAGGTCGGCGAAGCGGCCGAGCGGGTCGTCCCCTTCGGCCAGGATGGCAACAGCTATGAATGGGCAGTCCGAGACCCCTCTGCTCGGGGAGGAGCGGCACTCGACCATCGGGCCCGTGCCCGTCACCGAACTCGTCAGAGTCTCCGGCCGAATCCGACGTGGGCGAGTCCCCGAGGTCGGTCGGCCGCGTCGACGTCGTGGTGGACGGTCAGGGCATGCCGGCTGTCACGGTGGTTCCCATCGATGGTCACGCCTGCCACGCACTCGAAACGAGCCCACGTATCTGCCCGGCGAGGGCACGGCCCGCGCTGTCGGAACGATGACCGAGGCCACCGACGGCCGACGGCGCGCAGCGCCCCGGTGACCTCATAGGGCCGGCCGAGCAGCCGGGTGGCCACCTCCACCGTCCCCACCTCCACGCCGCCCAAGTGCGCCGTCGACGAGAGTTCGCGCAGCGTCACGACCCTGCCGGCCCCGCGACGGCCGAACCGGAAGTTGCCGACGACGACGAGTCGGACGGCCATCGGCGGCTCGAGCGACAGGGACGAAACCGTGCTGGCGGTCGCACCGAAGTCTTCGTCATCGCTGTGCGTAGTGAGAACCGTGACTCCACTCGCAAAATGGCCGATGACGTGTCGGAATGTCTCCTTGTCGACCACGTGGACCCCTTCCCATCGGTATCACTCCACTCACCGGAGTTGCTGGACCAGCTTTGTGGTAAACGCCATTCACACCTCTTACCTGTTTGGTCGACAGATCGTCCAGAAGCACGTCGTCCATTCGTCGTTGGCGGCAGCTCTGGCTCAAGCCAGAGCGTCACGTTGTGGGGCGCCCGACCAATGGGGAATCATGCGTAGACGGCGAGCACGAGATTGCGCCGGCCCAGGAGGTCGCCGACTGTGCCCGCGAGCAGCGCGCCGATCAGCAGACCGATCAGCGCGTAGCCGCCGAGTGCGCCGTCCACCGCGGAGTCACCCGGCCGATCCGAGAAGGATCATGCAGAAAGATCGGGAGCACCGTCCCGACGACCAGGTCGTCACCGCCGAACATCGGACCGGCGGTGGCAGGCGATACAACCCATACGAACGTGCGGCGCCGCAGGCGGGTGCGTTGATCCTCATGGAGACCCGTGTCAAGCGTCATTTCGTCTCCTTCGACGAACGCCGACTCGTGGCTGTCCATCTCAGGCGAACGCGGGGCCAGGCAAGCCGCGCTGTGGTGGCGATTCCCAGGTCGTGACCCAAGGGTGGCGATTCCTCGATGTCAAGCGCGGGCTCCTTCATTTCGGCCCAGTTGGCCGGGACATCGCATCGGTCACCGTCCGCGGCGCGGTTCGCCCGCATCCTCACTGTCAGTGCACAGCGCGCCCACCGGCGCGTCTCACATCTGATCGCGGGTGTCTCTGGCCGTCCACGGGCCGTCGAACAACGCCCGACAGCAAAAACGGCGCCGGCCGACGAGACGTGGTTCCGCCGGCCGGCGCCGTTCTCGACGCCTGGGGTCAGGCCGCCTGCTTGGTCTCCCAGAAGATCTTGTCGATCTGGGCGATGTAGTCCAGCAGTTCCTGGCCGGTCTTCGGGTCGTTCGACGCCTTGGTGCCGGTCGCGCCCGCGGCCTTGGTGGCCTTGTTGAACAGCTCGTGCAGCTCGGGGTGCTTCTCGAAGTGCGGGGGCTTGAAGTAGTCGGTCCAGAGCACCCACAGGTGGTGCTTGACCAGCTCAGAGCGCTGTTCCTTGATCTCGATCGCCCGCGCCCGGAAGGTGGGGTCGTCGTTGGCCTGGTACTTCTCCTGGATGGCCTTCACCGACTCGGCCTCGATCCGGGCCTGCGCCGGGTCGTACACGCCGCAGGGGAGGTCGCAGTGTGCGGTGGCCTCCAGCCGCGGGCGGAGAATGCGGGACAGGGTCCGCATGGGTCCTCCCTGGATGGTGATCGTTCTGGCCGGGCCAACACTACCCTCGGGCCTGGCAGGGAGCATGGCGGAGACACCTCGGAGGTCGCCCCGGATGGCTCGATGGCGTCGGGTCGGGGTGCGCGGCCCGTCGATGGCCCCCACGCTGAGCGACGGCGATGTCGTGCTCGTCCGCTTCGGACCTCCCGTCGCCCCGGGTGACGTGGTTCTTGTCCGCTGGACGGCGCGGCCGGACCAGCTGTCGGTGAAGCGCGCCGAGCGTCGCGAGGGGAACGGGTGGTGGGTGCTCGGCGACAACCCCGACGGTTCCACCGACTCCCGCCAGCTCGGCGCCGCCGAGGTGCTCGCCGTGGTGTGGCGACGGCTGTGGCCACGGCCGGGGCGGCTGCGTGCCCGGCCCACCCCGCTGTGATCGCCGTTCGGGAGCGGATGGCCGTGGAGATCGCGGTTCCCACCATCGAAACGTTGATTATGTGCGGGCCGGCGTGATCAGGTGCGGTCGGCGCGCTCGGGTGTCGGCCGGCGCGATCGGGTGTCGGCCGCGTGATCACGTACCGAGGCGGCGATCACGTGACGAAGCCTACGGACGCGAACGGCAAACCGCGACTATGCTCTGCTGTTATCCGACCGCCGAACTCCGGCACGCGCCGCGCCATCCCGCGGTGGGCTGTGGGGGCGTCCGGCACCGCGAAAGGGCCGATACCCGCGACCTCCGGTGCACGGCGAGTGGGCGCAAATGGCGCCACAGACGTATCGCACCGAGGGAAGAGGGCCTTCCATGACGACCGCTCCCGAGCGGCTGCGCGCTACCGATGCCCCGGCGCGTCGCGCCGATACGCACTTCGCTGACCCGACGCGTGCGGAGATCTTCGAGGCTCATCGCGGCGGCAAGCTCGCCACCGGCCTCACCGTACCGCTGCGCGACCCCCGCGACCTCGCGATCGCCTACACCCCCGGGGTCGCCGAGATCAGCCGGGAGATTGCCGCCGATCCCGCCAAGGCCGCTCGCTACACCTGGGCGAACCGGCTCGTCGCGGTGGTCAGCGACGGGACCGCGGTACTCGGCCTCGGCAACATCGGCCCGCGGGCCGCGCTGCCCGTGATGGAGGGCAAGTCGGCCCTGTTCAAGACGTTCGCCGAGCTCGACTCGATCCCGCTCGTGCTGGACACGACCGACGTCGACGAGATCGTCGAGACACTGGTGCGGCTGCGCCCGAGCTTCGGCGCGGTCAATCTGGAGGACGTCGCGGCGCCCCGCTGTTTCGAGTTGGAGGCCAAGCTGATCGAGGCGCTCGACTGCCCGGTCATGCATGACGACCAGCACGGAACCGCGATCGTGCTGCTCGCGGCCCTGCGCGGGGCCTGCGCCGTCGACGATCGCGACCTGACCCAGCTCAAGGTCGTCATCTCCGGGGCGGGGGCGGCCGGGGTGGCGTGCGCCAAGATCCTGCTTGCCGCGGGGGTGGCAGACGTGATCGTGCTCGACTCCCGCGGGGTGCTCACCGCGGATCGGGGCGGGGTCAAGGCGGATCTGGCCGCGGTGACCAATCCGCGCGGGGTCACCGGCGGCATCGCCGAGGCGCTGACCGGGGCGGACGTGTTCGTCGGCCTTTCCAGCGCCCGGGTGCCCGAGGAGTTGGTGGCCGCGATGGCTCCGGAAGGGATGGTGTTCGCGCTGTCCAACCCGGACCCGGAGGTGCGTCCGGAGGTCGCGGCGCGGTATGCGGCCATCGTCGCGACCGGGCGCAGCGACTACCCGAACCAGATCAACAACGTGCTCGCGTTCCCGGGGATCTTCCGCGGCGCGCTGGACGCCGGCGCGCGCCGGATCACCGAGCGGATGAAGCTGGCCGCGGCCGAGGCGATCTTCTCGGTGGCCAGCGACGATCTGGCCGCCGACCGGATCGTCCCGAGCCCGTGCGACCCCAGGGTGGCGCCCGCGGTCGCCGCCGCCGTATCGGCGGCTGCCACCCACTCCGAGTAACGGTCTTCACGCTGCGTATAGGCCGGACCGCCTGCTGATAGCCCGACCAGGCGGATGGATCGGATCGAGTGAGCAAGTCCGTCGTTGTGCTGGATGGAACATCAGGACAGCGGTGGGGGATCCCATGGGCGAGCGCAGCGACCGAACGATTCGGCACGGCGAGTTCGAGCCTTCCCCCGGGGAGCTCGCGAGCAGCCTTCCCGTGGCGGCGGCCGAGCCCGCGACGCATGCCGACCTGCGGCAGGCCGTCAGCGGGGGGACGCGCCCCGAAGCGGTCCGGTTCGCGGGACAGCTCGCCAAGGCGATCTCCCGGCGGTCCCGGGCCGCCGACCCGCCTGTCGCCACCGCGGCGGAGACCGCCGAGCCGGCGGAGCCGGGCGGAGCCGCGACCCAGCCGCGTCCGTTGCGGCTGGTCGCCCCGCCCGCGGTCGGCAGCGGCGAGGTCGTTCCGCTCCCGGCGGCCCCCGCGCTGGTGTGCGACCACTCCGGGCGGGTGCTGCAGGCCAACCCCGCGTTCTGGCGGCTCGCGGGCCGGCGCACCGACGAGCCCGGGGACAGCCCGCTGGGTCTGCGCCTGCCCCAGCTCCTCGTCGGTCCGGACACCGACGCCCGACTGGTGCGGGCCGACGGCGCGCTGGTGCGCGTCCGGGTGATCCGCTGGGACCTGCCCGGTGAGCGCCAGGCGGTGCTGCCGGTCGAGCTGGACGAGCAGACCTCCCGCCGCTGGACGACCGAACTGGAACGGATGGCCAGGGCCGGCACCTGGAGCTACGACCTCGGTACCGCGACGCTCACCCGCAGCGAGACCCTGCAGGAGCTCTACCGCTCGGTGGGCATCGACCCCGACACCGGGTCGGGCGCGATCGAGGGCGAGCAGGTGGCACTGCTGTGCCAGGCGCTGCGGGCCGGCACCCGGGCGCCCGACCACCACGTCGAGCTGCCGTTGCCCGGCGAGCGGATGCTGAGCTGCCGCGCGCATATCGAACGGGCGCAGGACGGCAGCCCGGTCCGGTTGATCGGGACGGTCCGTGACCTGAGCGTCCAGCGGCTCGCCGAGGCCCGGGTCCGCACCTCCGGCCGGCGCTTCGCCGACCTGATGGGACTCGTCCCCGACGGGATCGGCCTCATCGACCCGTCCGGCCGGATCGTCGAGGCCAACGCCGCGCTGTGCGCGCTGCTCGACGTGCCGCTGGAGCGGCTGCGCGGCACCCTGGCCGGTGCGCTCGCGGCGGAGCCCGAACAGCTCGGCCCCGACGGCCTGCCGAACTGGCTGCGCCGGGTACCCCCGGGCGCCGAGCACGGCTACCGGATCCCGGCGGTGCCGCTGCTGCGCGGTGACGGCACCCGGGTGTGGTGTGCGGTCGGGGTGTCGATGACCTGGTTCGACGACGGCGGAACGCTCTGGCTGGTGGTCTGCACCGATATCGAGGAGCGCAGGCGCGCGGCCGAGCTGCTGCGCACCGCCGGGACCGTCGACGAGCTGACCCGGTTGCCGAACCGCGCGGCGGCGCTGGAGCTGGTCGACGGGCTGCTGGCCGGCCCGGCGCGCGACCAGGTGGCGCTCGTCTGCGGTGACCTCGACGACTTCGCGCGCGTCAACTCCTCGCTGGGGCACGAGGCGGGCGACGACCTGCTCGTGACGCTGGCCGGACGGCTGCAGCGGGAGCTGCCGTTCGGCTGCACCGCCGCACGCCTGTCCGGCGACGAGTTCGTCGTCATCTGCACCGACCACCGGGAGGTCGGCGGGCCCGACGCACTGGCCCGCACGGTGGCCGAGCTGTTGGGCACCACAGTGGCCGTGCGCGGCAGGCCGGTGCACCTCACCGCGTCGGTCGGGCTCGCGACGCCCCCTCCCGAGGGCGACGGGACTCCGGTCAGGGCCGCCGATCTGCTGCGCTTCGCCGAGGTCGCCATGCACGAGGCGAAGCGGCGTTCCCGCGGCGGCATCGGGATGGCCACCGACGGGGCCGTCCGCTCGGCGACCGGACAGCTGGAGCTGGAGGCGGAGCTGCGCGCGGCGATCGCGGACGACCGGCTGGTGCTGGAGTACCAGCCGGTCGTCGCCCCGGACGGGACCGTGCTGAGCGCGGAGGCGCTGGTGCGATGGCCGCATCCGGAGCGTGGCCTGATCTCCCCCGCCGACTTCCTGCCGGTCGCGCAGCGCGGCGGGCTGCTGCGCGAGCTCGACCTGTGGGTTCTGGGTACCGCGGCGCGGGCGGCCGCGAGCTGGCCGGTGCACCTGGGCCGTCCGATCGCGGTGGCCGTGAACCTGGCCGGTCTGCTGCCGGCCGACCAGGGCTTTCTCGAGCTCGTGACGGCGGCCGTCGAACAGGCCGGGCTCGCGTGGGACCGGCTGGTGTGCGAGCTGGTGGAGACGAGCCTGGTCGCGCTGCCGCCGCATGCGCTGGCCGCGATGGCCGCGCTGACCGAGCGGGGTGTGCGGTTCGCCGTCGACGACTTCGGCACCGGCTACTCCTCGCTGGCCCGGCTCAAGAAGCTGCCCGCGCAGACGGTGAAGGTGGACCGGGCGTTCGTCGCGGGCGTCGACAGCGACCCGGCCGACTTCGCCGTCGCCCGCGCGGTCGTCGACATGGCGCGGTCGATGGGGCGCTCCACGGTGGCCGAGGGCGTCGAGACGGCCGAGCAGTTCCACGTCCTGCGCGGAATCGGGGTGGACGCCTACCAGGGGTGGTTGTTCTCCCGGCCGCTGCGTGCCGAGGCGATACGTGCGCTGTTGACCGGCGACCGCCTCCCGACCCCCGCGGTGGCGATCAACGGATAGTGCTCATGGTCGCGGTCCGGTCACAGCGCTCGCAGGCGTCGCACGATCGGGCTAGCCTCGGGCGAACGGGACGGTCGGCAAGCGATCGTCCGCGATCACGGAGGTCACCCGGATGATTGAGTTCCGGGCGGTGACCAAGCGGTTTCCCGACGGTACGACAGCGGTGGACCGGCTGGATCTCGTGGCCGGCGCGGGCCGGATCACGGTGTTCGTCGGCCCGTCGGGCTGCGGCAAGACGACGTCGCTGCGGATGGTCAACCGGATGATCGAACCGACGTCGGGGTCGATCCTGGTCGACGGCACGGACATCGCCTCGCGCGATCCGGCGCAGCTGCGCCGCGGAATCGGCTACGTGATCCAGCAGTCGGGGCTGTTTCCGCACCGCACGATCGTGGACAACGTGGCGACGGTGCCGATGCTGCTCGGCTGGAACAAGCGGCGGGCCCGCGCGCGGGCCGTCGAGCTGATGGAGCTGGTGGGGCTGACCCCGGAGCTGGCCAAGCGCTATCCGGCTCAGCTGTCCGGGGGCCAGCAGCAGCGCGTCGGGGTGGCCAGGGCGCTTGCCGCCGACCCGCCCGTGCTGCTCATGGACGAACCGTTCAGCGCGGTCGACCCCGTGGTGCGGACGAGCCTGCAGGACGAGCTGCTGCGGCTGCAGTCGGAGCTGGGCAAGACGGTCGTGTTCGTCACCCACGACATCGACGAGGCCGTCAAGCTCGGGGACAAGGTCGCGGTGTTCCGCACCGGCGGGGTGCTCGCCCAGTACGACGAGCCGGGGGTGCTGCTCTCCCGGCCCGCCGACGGCTTCGTCGACTCCTTCGTCGGCCGCGACCGCGGCTACCGCGGGCTGAGCTTCGTCTCCTCCGACGGGCTGCCCATCGGTGAGGTGGTCACGGTCAGGGTCGGGCAGCCGGGGCCCGCGGAGGTGTGGACGCTGGTCGTGGACGAGGAGCGTCGTCCGCTCGGTTGGTTCGACGGCCGCTCCGCGGGCGGCGGCCCGGTGGACGCGGACGATCTGGTGCCCGGTGGCTCGCTGTACGACACCGGTTCCGGGTCGCTGCGCGCCGCGCTCGACGCCGCGCTCTCGTCGCCGTCGGGCCGGGGCGTCGCCGTCGACGACGAGGGCCGGGTGCTCGGCTCCATCGGCGCCGACGACGTGCTGCGGGCACTCGCCGACGCGCGCCGGGCCGGGGCGGCGGTGTGAACCGGGCGTCGACGTGAACTGGGTGTTGGCCAACCTGGAGTTGATCCGGGAGCTGACCGTTCAGCATCTCGGCTTCTCGCTGCCCCCGCTGCTGATCGGACTGCTCATCGCGCTCCCGCTCGGCTGGCTGGCCAACCGGACCCGCACCGGCCGGACAGTGCTGATCAACCTTGCCGGGCTGCTGTTCACGATCCCGTCGCTGGCGTTGTTCGTGCTGCTGCCGATCGTGCTCGGCACCCAGATCCTCAACCCGGTCAACGTGATCGTCGCGCTGACCATCTATACGGTGGCGCTGCTCGTGCGCACCGTCGCCGACGCGCTCGCCGCCGTCCCGCAGGTGGTGGTGAACGCGGCCACGGCGATGGGTTTCTCGCCGCTGCGCCGGTTCCTCGCCGTCGAGCTGCCGATGGCGGTGCCGGTCATCGTGGCCGGGCTGCGGGTCGCCGCCGTGTCGGCGATCAGCCTGGTGACCGTCGGGTCCGTGATCGGGTTCGGCGGGCTGGGCCGCATGTTCACCGACGGCTTCCAGCGCGACATCCCCCAGGAGATCACCGTGGGCATCGTGCTGGTGCTCGCGCTGGCCCTCGCCGTCGACGGGCTGCTGCTGGTGTTCGGCCGGGTGCTGACCCCGTGGGCCCGCCTGCGGGAGACCGCGGGGAGCACGGCATGAACTACTTCGGCTGGTTGTTCGATCCCGCGCACTGGTCGGGTCCGCAGGGCATCGCGGCGCGACTGGTCGAGCACCTCGGCTACACGGCGCTGACGCTGCTCATCGCGATCGCCGTTGCCATCCCGCTTGGCGCCTGGATCGGGCACAGCGGCAGGGGCGGCTTCCTCGTGGTGGGCTCGGCCAACGGGCTGCGCGCGCTGCCGACGCTCGGGTTGCTCGTGCTGCTGGCCGGGTTCATCGGGATCGGCCTGCTCGGGCCGCTGGTCGCGTTGGTCATCCTGGCGATCCCGCCGGTACTGGCCGGCACCTATGCCGGGGTGCGCAATGTCGACCCCGCCGTCGTCGACGCTGCGGTGGGGATGGGGATGCGCGGCCGGGCGGTGCTGCTGCGCGTCGAGCTGCCCAACGCGCTGCCGTTGATCATCGGTGGGATCCGCAGCGCGGTCCTGCAGGTGATCTCGACCGCGACGATCGCCGCGTACGTCGCCCTCGGCGGCCTCGGCCGGTTCATCATCGACGGGCTGGCCGTCCGGGACTACCCGCAGATGATCGCCGGCTCGATCCTCGTCGCGCTGCTGGCGATCGTCGCCGACCTGGTGCTGGCCGGGCTGCAGAAGCTGCTCGTCTCCCCGGGGCTGCGCGCGGTGCCCGGGCGCCGCGGGCCGCGCGCCGTCCCCGCCCCGAAGACCGCCGACCCCGCTGCGCGGGCGGCCTGATCCCGACACGGAGGAGACCCGATGAGACGCTCCATGATCTTCCGCGGCCTGGCGCTGCTGGCCGCGGGCGCGCTGGCGCTCACTGCGTGCGGAGGCGGCGGTAACCCCCTCGAGGGCGGCGCGGGCACGACGCCGTCCGCCGAGAAGATCATTGTCGGCTCGGCGAACTTCACCGAGAGCCAGATCCTCGCCGAGATCTACGCCCAGGCGTTGCAGGCCAAGGGCGTACAGGTCGAGATGAGGCCGAGCATCGGCAGCCGGGAGACCTACTTCCCCGGGCTGCAGGACGGGTCGATCGACCTGATCCCCGAGTACACCGGGGTGCTGCTGCAGTACCTGCACAAGGAGGCGTCCGAGACCCAGCCGGACGAGGTGTACACGGCGCTGCAGGCCGCGCTGCCGCAGAACCTCATCGTGCTGGACAAGTCGAGCGCCGAGGACAAGGACGCCGTCGTCGTCACCCGCGACACCGCGACCCGGCTGAACGCGACCTCGATCGCCGACCTCGCGCCGCACTGCGGCGAGCTGGTCTTCGGTGGCCCGCCGGAGTTCCAGAACCGGCCCGACGGCATCCCGGGTCTCGTCAAGACCTACGACTGCACCTTCAAGGAGTACCGCTCGCTCGACGCCGGTGGCCCGCTGACCGTCGCCGCGCTGCGCAATGGTGACGTGCAGGCCGCGGACCTCTTCACCACCGATGCGTCGATCCCGGCCAACGACTTCGTGGTGCTCGACGATCCGAAGAACAACTTCGCCGCGCAGAATGTCGTCCCGCTGATCAACAAGGCCAAGGCGAGCGACACCGTCAAGCAGGTGCTCAACGCCATCTCGGCCAAGCTCACCACCGAGGAACTGAGCAAGCTCAACGCCGAGGCGGCCTCGGACGCCAAGCCGAGCCCCGCGACCGTCGCGAAGAACTGGCTCACCGCCAACGGGCTGGCATAGCTTCTGCCCGGACGCTCCGTCGGATTCGAACGCCGAGAGCCGGACTTCACCGTTTCGGGTAGGTGCTGCGATCTTGCCCAATGATGATCTTGGCGATACGTTCCCGGCTCGGGTGTCGGATCGGCTCGACGGGGCACGGAACAAATTTGATCAAGGTTCGTGGGTACACCCTGCTCCTGGCCTGTGTCGTAGCGGTCCTCCTACCGCAGGTCGCCACCGGCGCCCAGGCCTCGACTCCATGGGGTGCATGCGGGAACAGCACCCCGGAGTCGAAGGAGGTCACGCGCTACTATGCGTCGCCGCGAATCAGCTACTACCTCCGCTGCGAAATGCCAAATACGGGTATCGACATATCGTCGCGAACCATCGAGCTGATTTCGAGAACATGGCGGCGGGAACATATCAGAACTGGCGCGATGTCGCGGACCTGGCCATGGATGCCATCTCGCGTGACCCGGACAAGGAGGTTCCGGCTGGTGGAGGCAAGGCCTGCCTTTCTCGTGTCATCTTCCTACGCAACTTGCGGACCAATCAGGTCGTCCGGCAGCGGATTGTCAGGATGATCGGGGCAGTCGATCAAAACAACATCATCACTGCATTTCCCACGATCGGCAGTGTCAGTAGGCGGGTATGAGCGAGGTTCAAATGATCGACGTCGACATGTCCGATCCTCAGTTCCTTAGGTCGGAGCTGCTGCGATTCCTGGAAAGGGACGGGTTCACCTTCACCCCCATCGGATCGACCGAGAGCCTGGAGGTCGGCTCGGACATCGAGGGTCACTTCAGAGATACACCCGTGTTCGGCCTTCCCGCGGATCTGCTGCGCGAGTATCTGGAATCACAGGGCCGCCGGTACTATGCGCACTATCCAAATCCAGTGGCGGAAGCCCTCTCGATGACGCAGATCCACGCGATGGGGGCGTTGGGCAGCATTTCCGGGGACTGCGGAAATCTGGTGCATCGGCTGGGTTTTCGGCGGACCGATGACGGGGACGTCGAGTTCTTCGTGGAGAAGGGCCCCGAGCCACCGCCCCCGGACTACGGGGAGGGCGAGTTCGGATGGTTCGCCGATCCGCCCACCGGCTGATTCACCGCCTGCGGCACGGTCATCGCACCGGCCACCACACGGATCGGTCCGGCCGCTGGTCTCGCGCCACCGGCGTCACGGTCGGTAGGTTCCGCGGGGGTCTGTTCGTTCGGGTGAACCCGGTCGGCGGTGTCCGGCCGCCGGCCCGCGATGGTGCGTGAGGAGTACGGATGAAGGTCACAGCGCTGCGCCGCTATCCGGTCAAGTCGATGCTCGGCGAGGACGTCTCGTCGCTCACGGTCGACGAGCGCGGGGCCGAGGGCGACCGCAGGCTCGCCCTGCTCGACATCGAGACGGGGCGGGTCGCCACCGCCAAGCACCCACGGCGGTGGCGGGGGCTGCTGTCGTACTCGGCGCGTCGCGGGCCCGACGGGGTCACCATCACGCTGCCCGACGGGCGTCAGGTGACCGCCGACGACCCCGGTATCGACGAGTTGCTCTCCGACCTGCTCGGCCGCAAGGTGCACCTGGCCGGGGAGCGGCCGGCCGGGGCGGAGGTCGAGCGGCCCGCGCCGGAGGACGTGCTGGAGCACGGCGTCGACGCCGAGGTCGACTACCAACTCCTGGAGATCTCGCAGGGCGCCCCGGGCGCCACCTTCGTCGACTACGCACCGCTGCATCTGGTCACCACGGGCACCGTGGACGCCATCGGCGTCGAGACCCTGCGGTACCGGCCCAATCTGGTGGTCAGCACGCCGCCGGACTTCGCCGCCTACGCCGAGACCGACTGGGTAGGGCGGGAGATCCGGATCGGCGAGGTTCGGGCCCGGGGCATCCTGCCGACCCCGCGGTGCTCGGTGCCCACGCTCGAACACGGCGAGCTGGGACGCGCCCCGCAGGCGCTTCGGGCGCCCATCGCGCAGAACAAGGTGGACGTGCCCGGATTCGGAATGCTGCCCTGCGTCGGGGCGTATCTCGAGGTCCTGGAGCCCGGGACGATCCGGACCGGGGACCCGGTCCGGATCGGTTGACCGATGGCCTGACGGCAAGCGCCAGCTACCTTGTGATTCCCGTCACCTGGTGGAAGCATCGGGTGGGCGAGACGTCCACCAGCGCTGACCCCGGGGGCTCTCGATGGCCGAACTCGAGCCGAGGAACTTCCTCCAGCCGTGTCTGCTGCTGCTCTTGCGGGAACGTCCCGACCACGGCTACGAGCTGGCGGCGCGGTTGCGGCCGATGCACGACGGTGACGGCGATGCGGGCGGCGTCTATCGGGCGCTGCGCGGCCTCGAGCGGCAGGGGTTGGTCCGCTCGGAGTGGCAGACGTCCGAGGTCGGACCGGCCCGGCGGACCTACCATCTGACCGCCGACGGCGTGGCGTGTCTCGACGCGCAGGCGCAGGGACTCGAGCGCATCCACCAGGTCCTGCACGTCTTCCTGGACCGGTACGCCCGGGTGGTGGCCGCCGACCGGCGGTTCGGACTCGAGGGGGTGGGCGATGAGCCCTGCCACGACCGCGGTGACGGCCGAGACCGTGACGGCGGCGTTCGCCCGGCGTACCGCGCCGGTCGCCGCGCTGGGCGCTGACGCCGACGCACTGGCCGCCGCCTGCCACGCGATGGCGCGGCGGTTCCACCGCGGCGGGCGGCTGCTCGCGATGGGGACCGGCGCCGCGGCGGCCGACGCTGCGCACGTCGTCGTCGAGTTCGTGCACCCGGTGATCATGGGCAAGCGGGCGCTGTCGGCGTTCGGGCTGCCCGACGGCGGGTCCGCGGCCACCGTGGCGCTGTTCGGTGGAGCGGAGGACATCGCGCTCGCCTTCTCCCCGGACGGGGCCTCGCCGCGGCTGGCCGACGCCCTCGCCGAGGCGGCGCGCCGGGGGATGTTGACCGTCGCGCTGCTCGGTGGCGGTGCCGACGGGAGCGGCGGGACGATGGCCAGGGCGCCGGGGCTCGACCACGCGATCGTCGTGCCCTCGACCGACACCCGCGTGGTGCGCGAGGCCCACGTGACCGCCTACCACGTGCTGTGGGAGCTCGTGCACGTCTTCCTCGACGCCCCGGAGGTGCTGACATGATCCCCTCCCGCGAGCCCTGCGCGGGGCCGACCTGCCTCACCTGCTCGGACGCCGCCGTCGAGGTGACGGTGACCCGGCTGCTCGAGGCCGGCATGGCGCTGGTCGACACGGGTGCCGGGCCTGCGGAGGAGGTCAGCGTCGCGCTGGTGGACGCGCGCGTCGGCGATGTCGTGCTCGTGCACGCCGGGGAGGCGATCGCGGTGTCGCGGCGAGGTGCGGACCGATGACCACCGAATCGCTGTATCCCTTCCTGCACGCCGGATCCGCCGACCGCGCCGAACTGCTCGCCGACGTGGCGCGGTCGACCCGGGAGAAGGTCGCGGAGATCGAGCGGCTGCGCGCCGAGGTGCTCGCGGCCGAGGCCGAGGCGCTCGCCGGGTGCGCGACCGCGATGGCCGAGCGGTTCGCCCGCGGCGGCAGGCTGTACGCCTTCGGCAACGGCGGCTCGAGCACGGACGCACTGGCCGTCGCGTCGCTGTGCCTCGATCCGGGCTCCGGTCGGCGGCCTCTTCCGGCGGTGGCCCTGCCTGGTGACGTCGCGACCCTCACCGCGCTGGCCAACGACGTCGGGTTCGACGTCGTGTTCGCCCGCCCACTGGCCGCCGCGGGGCGGCCGGAGGACATCGCGTTCGGGTTGTCGACCAGCGGAGGGTCGGCGAACGTGCTGCGGGGTCTGGCGGCGGCGCACGAGCGCGGGATGCTGACCGTCGGGCTGGCCGGTTACTCCGGCGGGGAGATGGCCGAGGCCGCTGAGCGGGGCGAGCTGGACCACCTGTTCGTCATGCCCTCGGCGTCGGTGCACCGCATCCAGGAGGCGCAGACGACCGTCTACCAGGTGCTCTGGGAACTCGTCCAGTCTCGCCTGTGAGTGCGTAACAGTGTTCTAACGCTGTTACGCACTCACAGGGCCTCGTGATCAGCGATAACCCGCCGCGTCGGCGGGCCTACCGGGGTCCTGCACCTCGACGAGGTAGCGCCACGCGTCGGGGGCGGAGCCGTCGAGATCGGTGAAGCCGTAGATCTGCGCGAGCGCTCCGCTTGAGGTCGACTCTCCGTTCCATCGAGCCCGCTCGGGGTCGGCCGCGAGCGCCACCACCGCGCGACCGACGAAATGCGGGGTCTCGGAGATGACGAAATGCGGCTGCGCCGCGCACGCGTCCCGCCAGGTTTCCTCGGTGACGCCGAACTGATCGAGCATGAGCTCCGAGCGCAGCCAGCCGGGGGTCAGCGCCACCGCGGTCGCGCCGTGGTCGGCCAGCTCGTGGGCCCAGCTGCGGGCCAACCGGATCGGCGCGATCTTGGCGAGGTCGTAGTAGACGTTGAGCCGGTAGTTCTCGGCGTTGTAGGCGGCGGTGCCGTCGGTGATCTCGACGACGAGCCCGCCGGGACGACGGATGAGCAGCGGGAACGCGAACCGGCTCGTGATCAGATGGGTGTCGATCGCCAGCCGCAGCAGATGCAGCCCGTCGTCGAGCGAGTGTTCCCAGACGGGCTTGTTCCAGTCCGCTAGGAAGTCGCCCCCGAAGATGTCGTTGACCACGATATCGAGCCGGCCCTGCTCCGCGTCGATCTGCGCGACGAGCGCCTCGACCTGCTCGGGCACGAGGTGATCGACCGGGACCGCGATGCCGGTGCCGCCGGCCGAGGTGACCAGCTCGGCGGTCTCCTCGATGGTCTCGGGCCGGTTGTACTCGGAGCGCCGTTCCCGGGTGGATCGTCCGGTGGCATACACGGTCGCGCCCGCCGCGCCGAGCTGCGCCGCGATGCCTCGCCCTGCCCCGCGGGTCGCGCCCGCGACCAGGGCGACCTTTCCGGCAAGCGGCTGCTCCTGTGTACTCATGACCGCGATCGTGCCCAAGTCGTCCGGTGAGTGCATAACAGCGATCAGATGGTTCGGATCGTCGCCATCATCGCCATGTCCTCATGCTCGAGGTTGTGGCAGTGCATGACGAACTTGCCCTGGTAGTCGGTGAACCGCACGGCGACGTCGACGATCTCTCCTGGACGGATGTCGACGGTGTCCTTCCAGCCGGCGTCGAACCGGCCCGGCCCGCGCCCGTTGCGGAGCAGCACCTGGAACTGATCGAGGTGCACGTGCACCGGATGGTGGACGTCGGTGCGAAACCGCCACACCTCGGTCTGCCCGAGCGGGACGTCGGCGAGCGAGTCATTCGGATCGAAGCTGCGGCCGTTGATCGTCCAGCCGCGGTGGTCGCCCACCGCTCCGCGGGTGAACACGAACTCGCGGCGCACCGGCCCGGGCCCGAGCGGTTCGACGTCGGCGAGCCGCTCGGGCACCCGGCTGTCGTCCGCGGCGGCGCGGACGACACGGAACCGCAGCACGTCGCGGGTCGATCCCGTACCGAGTTTGTTGATCATGGTGACCTCGGTGCCCACCGGCACCGCGTCGAAGTCGACCACGACGTCGAAGCGCTCGGCCGGGGCGACGTCGATCTGCTGGTGCACCACCGGCGCCGCAAGCAGCCCGCCGTCAGACCCGATCTGGGTCATCGGCAGGTTCGGCCCACCCGGCACCTGCAGCACCAGGGAGAAGCGGCGGGCGTTGGCGCCGTTGAGGATGCGCAGCCGGTAGCGTGCCGCGTCGACCTCGTGCACCGGCCACGGCGCGCCGTTCACCAGCACGACGTCCCCGAGGACGCCCTCCATCCAGTCGTCTTCGACGCCCGGCAGCGTGCGCAGCGAGCGATCCAGCGCGGGGTAGCGGAACGAGCCGTCGGCGTTGAACGTGCGATCGCAGATCAGCAGCGGCAGCTCGCGGTCGCCGCGGGGCAGCGGCAGCCCGTCCTCGACGTCGTCCCGGACAAGGTGCATCCCGGCCAGTCCGCGGTAGACGGCGGGACCGGTGAAGTCCATCCGGTGGTCGTGGTACCAGAGCGTCGCGGCGCGTTGGGTCATCGGGTAGCGGTACTCGCGCGTTCCGGCGGCCATGTCCCCGACCATCCCGTTGTGGGCGTGGGCCCACTTCGACGTGTCCCCGACCGGCAGCACCAGGTCGAGCGGCCAGCCGTCGGACTCGGCGGGGGTGTGCCCGCCGTGCAGGTGCACGACCGTCGGGACCGGCAGCTCGTTACGATGCCGGACGACGACGGGCCGTCCCCTACGGGTCTCCAGGGTCGGGCCGGGGAAGATCCCGTCGTAGCCCCAGACCGTCGTGCGCAGCCCGGGCAGGATCTCGACCGCGGCGCTGCGCTGGGTGATCTCGTAGAGATCGGCGCCACCGGTGGTCCCGGCCGGCCGGGCGACGGGTGGCGCCGGCAGCGGCACCCGGTATGGCTCGGGCAGCGGAACGGCGCTGGTCAGCGGGTCGCCGGTCTGCCCGGCGGGAGTGTCAAGGCCGAGCGCGCCGCATCCGGACAGCCCCGCGACCGCGGCCGCGCCGCCCAGCAGGCCGAGGAAGCGCCGTCGTGAGAGGGTCATCGCGGCCTCCGGGCCGACGGCGACCACACCCAGATCGCCAGCAGCACCACCGTCGTCACGACCGCCGCTCCGAGCGGAATGTGCACCTGCAACGTCCGCGCGTAGCCCATCCCCACCTGGAGCCCCTCGGCCAGGAACAGCACCACCGCCGCCGGCAGCACCCACAGCCGCCCCCGCCCGCCGAGCACGTAGGCCAGCGCCCCGCCGATGACGAGCAAGCCCAGCAGGGGAAGGAGGCCGCCGATCAGCCCGTGACCGGTGATCGCGTCGACGTCGCCGGTCAGGAACAGCCCGGCCAGGACCGGCAGGGCGAGCACGGCGAACAGTTGCACGGTCAGCAGGGCCCGTAAGGCCCAGAGGCTGGCGCGCAGCCGTCGGGCGGGCACCGCCGGAGCGGGCGGCGCTGGGGCAACGGTGTCCACGTCCGTGGACGCTATGAGCCGTGACCGGCAGATATATCAGGGATGACCCTGGCCGGACCCTGTGAGTCGGCTGAGCGCACCCTTGTGAGGGCAGCGTCGTGGTCGTAGATCCACGCCACCGCCTGGAAGGCGAAGTCGGTCGAGTTGGTGACCCTCTGCCGATGCGGCGGTCTGGCTGACCACCGGCCCGGTGACCGGGTTGCCCACGATGCCCTCCCGGGTCGAGGACATCGCGTTCAGCGATCCGGGCCTGTGCGCGGACCACTGGCGCCACGAGTTCCTCGTCGAGGACGTCGACCTGTTCCGCGACCTCACCCGCGCGCCGACCTGCGGGCGACACTCGGCGATCCACGACGCAGTCCCCGGTATCGTGCCATCCTGCGACCGCACGGGTTCGCCGATGAGTTGCGGACGGTGTTGCGCGTCAATCGGGCCCCGGGGGGTGCGGTCACCCTGCTCCGGTGCGACGGGGGGACGCCCTTCACCCGGCGCGAGATCGACCTGATGGCCGGCCTGTCGGCGCCGCTCGGGGAGGTCCTGCGGCATCGAGCCCGACCGACGGCCGGGACCGGGCCGAGCGGTCCCCCGCCGTACCCGGAGTGCTGTTGTTCACCGGATCACGGGAGCTGGTGGCGATCGACGAGCAGGCCAGGAGCTGGCTGGACGAGCTTCCGGCCGGCGACAGGGTTCCCACCGGGCTCGGTGTCGAGCTGCCGACGTGGATGGCCGTGGTCGCCGCCCGAGCCGGGGCGGACCGCGCGGCCGATGGCTGGTGTGCCACGCCTCGCGGCTGCACCCCGGTGAGGGCGCGTCCGGTCACATCGTGCTGGTCGTCGAGGCCGCCACCCCCGCGGACATCGCGCCGATCCTCCCCGCGGCCTGGGACCTGACCGAGCGCGAACAGCAGATCACCTACTTGATCGCGCGCGGCGCCGGCACGAACGAGATCGCCGGGAAGCTCTTCCTCCCCCCGTTCACCGTGCGCGATCACATCAAGACGATCTTCGGGAAGGTCGGCGTCGCTAGCCGCGGCCAGCTCGTCGCCAGGCTGTACACCGAGTTCTACGAACCGCTCCATCTGCTGAGCAATGGGGTTGCGCGCTCCCCCACCTGATCGAGCCTGCGTGCGCCTGGGCGGCCGGGCAGGGTGGGAGCACCGACGTCGCGGGATCAAAGCGGCGGGCCGACGAACTCGGCGCCATACTTGCGGGCGATGGCTTGCGCCTGGTCGCTGCTGAAGTCCGGGACACCGACTGCGCCGCGGCCAGCGCGACGAACTCGTCGAACGCTCGCTTCTCGCCGCCGGGCACGAACACGACGATCGCTTTTCCCGCCCCGGGACCCGCGATCTTGGTGGCGTGGATGGTCCGACGGGGGACGAAGACGAACGATCCCGCGGTGGCCCGGGTCAACTGCTCACCGACGAGGAACTGGAACTCGCCGTCGAGCACGTAGAACAGCTCGTCGCTGCGGTGGTGGATGTGTCGAGGCGGGCCGAAGTCCGCCGGGTGGTTCCTTCCAGGACACCGATGGCGCCGCCGGTGTCCTCGCCGCTCGCCTTGACCGTCAGACCCTCCGGGCCTGGAATCACCCGGCCCTCGCCGGGCCCGATTGTTGGGGTACGCGGACAGCAACACGGCCGTGCCTGCCAACCCCAGCGCGCCCGTCAATCCCAGAAAGCGCCGTCGAGATGCGGGGCCGCCACCGCGGCCAATCCCTCATGTAAGGGACCTTCGGTGTTGATCGCGCCGGTGGTCTCGGGTGGCATGAGCGGCCCGGCTGGTCCGGTGGGTGGCGTCGAGCTCGCCCT
>NZ_AUII01000004.1 GCF_000423625.1 Pseudonocardia asaccharolytica DSM 44247 = NBRC 16224 | reverse complement strand
CGCCCAGCCCGTCCAGGCCCTCGGCGTTGAACCGGTGCAGCCGGTCCCGCACCGTCTGCGGGTGACAGCCGAGCGCGGCGGCGATCGCGGTGGTGTGCAGTCCCCGCCAGCTGAGCACGATCATCTTCGCCCTGCGGATCCAGTCCCCCGGGGCATGCCGGGCCCCGGCCAGCTTGCGGATCGTGCGTTCCTCGTCCGGACCAGCCGGCGGACGCGCGGACAAGAACTTCGGCATGGCTCCGTCCTCCCGGATCCACCATGCCCCCCTCGTCAACCTGTACTCCCTTTGAGGAACGCAGCACTAGCGTCCGGAAAACCCGATACCCGAGCGGAGGAGACACCCCATGGATACAGCCACCACGGCCGGCACCACCGGCATCGACGAGCAGAAGGTCGAGCGGTTCGCCGAACGGGTTTTCGGCATCTACACCGACGGCTTCGTCGGCCTGATGCTCGACCTCGCCCATCGCACGGGGCTGCTGGAGACGCTGGCCGCAGGCCCCGGGACCAGCCAGGAGATCGCCGAGCGGGCCGGGCTGGTCGAGCGCTACGTCCGGGAGTGTCTCGGCGCCCTGGTCACGGCGGGGATCGTCGACTACACCCCCGCCGAGCGCCGCTACACGCTCCCGCCCGAGCACGCGGTCTGCCTCAGCGGGCCGGGCTCGCTGAACCTGGCGCCGTTCGCGCGGGCCGGGACGCTGCTGGCCGGGCACGTCGACGCCGTGGGCCGCGCGTTCCGCGACGGCGGCGGGGTGCCCTACGACGCGTTCCGGCCCGAGTTCACCGCCGTGATGGACGGGCTGTCCCGGGGTCTGCTGGACGGGCAGCTGATCGACGGGATCCTGCCGCTGACCGGCGACCTGCCCGCTCGGCTGGCCGAGGGGGCGCGGGTGGCCGACATCGGCTGCGGCACCGGGCACGCCGTCAACCTGCTGGCCCGCGAGTTCCCGCGCTCGACGTTCGTCGGCTACGACATCGCGTCCGACGCGATCGACGCCGCCCGCACCGAGGCCGCCGGGTGGGGGCTGCGCAACGCCTCGTTCGAGGTCCTCGACGTCGCCGGGCTGCCGGCCGACCCGCCGTTCGCGGCCGTGTTCGCCTTCGACGCGATCCACGCCCAGGTCGATCCGGCGGGCGTGCTGGCCCGGGTGCGCGCCGCGCTCGCCCCCGGCGGGGCCTTCGTGATGATGGACATCAAGGCCGCGAGCGCGCTGGAGGACAACGTCGGCAATCCGTTCGCGCCGCTGCTCTACGGCATCAGCACCCTGCACTGCATGACCGTCTCGCTCGCCCAGGGTGGCACCGGACTCGGCACGGTATGGGGCGAGCAGCTCGCGCTGCGGATGCTCGCCGAAGCCGGGTTCGGCGAGGTCGCGGTGCACGACGTGCCGGACGACCCGCTCGACGTGCTCTACGTCGCCCGCCCCGCATAGCGGACCGGCCGGCGGAACCGTCCGCAGCGATCTCGCCGAGGCCGAACGGTTCCGCCGGGCGGTTCCTAGCCCGCGAGCAGGCCGAGCGCCTTCACGGCCTCGCGCTCGTCCACCAGCTCGGCGGCGGAGGCGTCGATCTTCTCCCGGGAGAACGCGTCGATCTCCAGGCCCCGCACGATCTCCCACTTGCCGTTCGCCGAGGTCACCGGGAACGAGGAGATGATGCCCTCGGGGACGCCGTAGGAGCCGTCCGACGGGATCGCCGCGGAGGTCCAGTCGCCCTCGGGGGTTCCGTTCACCCAGTCGAAGACCTGGTCGATCGCCGCGTTGGCCGCCGACGCCGCCGAGGACGCACCGCGGGCCTCGATGATCGCCGCACCGCGCTTGGCGACGGTCGGGATGAACTCCTCGCGCAACCAGGCCTCGTCGACCTGCTCGGCGGCGACCTTGCCGTGCACCTCGGCATGGTAGAGATCGGGATACTGGGTGGCCGAGTGGTTGCCCCAGATGGTCATCTTCTTGACCTCGGTCACCGGCACGGACAGTTTTCCGGCCAGCTGCGCGACGGCCCGGTTGTGGTCGAGCCGGGTCATGGCGGTGAACCGCTCGGCCGGCACGTCCGGGGCCGCGGCCTGCGCGATGAGGGCGTTGGTGTTGGCCGGGTTCCCGACGACCAGGACGCGGATGTCGTCGGCCGCGCCTGCGTTGATCGCGCGCCCCTGCGGCGCGAAGATGCCGCCGTTGGCCTCGAGCAGGTCACCCCGTTCCATGCCCTTGGTGCGGGGGCGCGCGCCGACGAGCAGCGCGACGTTGGCCCCGTCGAAGGCGGCGGTGGCGTCGTCGGTGATGTCGATGCCCGTCAACAGCGGGAAGGCGCAGTCCTCGAGCTCCATTGCGGTGCCCTCGGCGGCCTTCACGGCCTGCGGGATCTCCAGCAGGCGGAGCCGGACCGGAGTGTCCGGCCCCAACAACTGCCCGGAGGCGATCCGGAAGAGCAGTGCATAACCGATCTGGCCAGCGGCTCCGGTGACGGTGACGGTGACAGGTGGGGTAGACACGTCGGGAAGGCTAGCCCTCGCGGCCGCGGCGCGCCGCGACGGGGATCACCCAGAGCCGGGCGGATCGCAGCGGAGCCGGGGACCTCAGCCCAGCGCGCGCGCCAGCACCGCGCCGACCTGGTCGGTCTCCACCAGGAAGCCGTCGTGCCCGCGCCCGGAGCTCACGATGTCGGGTTCGGTCCCGAGCAGCGCAGCCAACTCGGCCTGCTGGTGCAACGGGTAGAGCCGGTCGGTGTCGACGCCCACGACGGTGGGCCGCGCGGTGACCCTGGCCAGCGCGGCCGCGGTGCCACCCCGGTTCCGGCCGATCTCGTGGCTGTTCATGGCCAGGTTCAGCGCGACGTAGCTGCCGGCGTCGAACCGGGCGCGCAGCCCCTCCGCCGCATGGTCCAGATAGGACTCGACGGCGAACAGCCCACCGCGCAACGGATCCATCCCGTTCTGGGCGGCCCGGCCGAAGCGAGTGTCCATCTCGCCCGCGGTGCGGTAGCTCAGATGGGCGATGCGCCGGGCGATCCCGAGCCCGCCATCCGGGCCGCGGAACTGGTCGTGATAGTCGCCACCGCACCAGTACGGGTCGGCGCGGATGGCGTCGATCTGGATGCGGCACAGGCCGACCTGATCGGCGCTGGCCTCGGCCGCCGCGGCGAGGACGACGACGTTGCGCACCCGGTGCGGCCGCATGACCGCCCACTCCAGCGCCCGCATCCCGCCCATCGACCCGCCGACGACCCCGTGCCAGACGTCGACGCCGAGCGCGTCGGCCAGCGGGACCTCGGCCGCGACCTGGTCGCGGATCGTGGTGCGCGGCCAGCGGCTGCCCCACGGCCGCCCGTCCGGCGCCGCCGAGGACGGCCCCGTCGTGCCCTGGCAACCGCCGATCACGTTGGCGCAGACCACGAAGAACCGGTTGGTGTCGATACCGAGACCGGGCCCGACCACGGCATTCCACCAGCCCGCGGTGGGATGCCCCGGTCCGGCTTCGCCGACGACGTGGCTGTCCCCGGTGAGCGCGTGCAGCACGAGGACGGCGTTGTCGCGGGCCGGCGAGAGCCGCCCCCAGGTCTCGTAGGCGAGCCGGTACCCCGGCAGCGTGCCGCCCAGTTCGAGCGCCAGCGGCCCGGGCACGTCGAGGAAGCGCCGATCCCCCGGCGGATCCCCCTCTCGCCATGCTCCGCTGACCCGGAGGACCGCCGTCACCGGATCCGGCTCCGGCTGCCGCGCACCCCGGCGTCGGGGCCCGTGAGGTGGCGCTCTCCGTGGACCCGGGTGTGCTCGACCTTCAGGCAGCGGTCCATCACGACCTGCAGGCCCGCGGCCTCGGCGCGCCGGGCCACCTTCTCGTCGAACAGCCCGTACTGCAGCCAGAGGGTGCTGACCCGTGGCGGCAGCGCCAGGACGTCGTCGAGCGTCTCCGGCAGGTCCGCGGCGCGGCGGAAGACGTCGACGAGGTCCGGCACGACCGGAAGATCGGCGAGACTGCGGTGAACGGGCCTGCCGAGGATCTCCTCGGCGTTCGGGTTGACGAAGTAGACCTCGTAGTCGGTGCGGGACAACAGGTAGGTCGCCACGGACATGCTGGCCCGGTCCGGCTTCGGGGACGCGCCGACCATCGCGACCGTCCGCGTCGCGTGCAGGATCTGCCGCCGCCGCGCCGGCGGCGGGTTCGCCCAACCCGTCATCACGATCGCTTCGACACCGCGACCGGCGCCTGCCCGCTCATGAGCTCGCCCTGGGCAACCGCACGAGCCCCTCCTGCATCGTGCTCGCGATCAGCCGCCCGTCGGCCGAGTAGAACCGGCCCTCGGCCAGGCCGCGCCCGCCGGAGGCCGCGGGCGAGTAGCACTCGTAGAGAAACCACTCGTCGGCCCGGAACGGCTGGTGGAACCACATGGCGTGGTCGAGGCTGGCCATCTGCACCTGCGTGGAGTTCATGTCGTGGCGGGCCACGACCGCCCCGAGCAGGGTGAGGTCGCTGGCGTAGGTGAGCAGGCAGACGTGCAGCAGACGGTCGTCGGGCAGCGTGCCGTCGGCGCGCATCCACGCCCGCAGCGGCTCGTGCGACGCGACGCGCTCGGCCGCCCAGACCGGCTCGTCGACGAACCGCACGTCGAGCGGCCGCGGGAAGTTGACCAACCAACCGCTGCCCTTGCCCGCCGCCACGCGCCCACCGAGGTCCGACAGCGACTCCGGCTCGGGGATCCCGGACGGCATCGGTTCGCTGTGCTCCAGCCCGTCCTGCGCGACCTGGAACGACGCTGCCAGCGAGAAGATCGCCTCGCCGTGCTGGATGGCCAGCACCCGCCGGGTGGTGAACGAGCGCCCGTCGCGGACTCGTTCGGTCTCGTAGACGATCGGCACCCGCGGGTCGCCGGGCCGGATGAAGTAGCCGTGCAGCGAATGCACCGAGCGGTCCTCGGGCACGGTCCGGCCTGCGGCCACCAACGCCTGGCCTGCCACCTGTCCGCCGAACACCCGGGTCGGCGAGCGCGGCGGGCTGACCCCGCGGAAAAGGTTCACCTCGAGCTGTTCGAGAGTGAGCAGCTCGACCAGTTCGTCGAGGACGGCCTGCCCGCGCGGGACGCCATCGGCGGCGAGCTCCGGATCGGTTGTCGTCACGCGGGGATCCTGTCAGACGGCCGGGATCACGCGTGATCCTCCTCGCCGAGTCGGTGCACCCGGATCAGGTTCGTCGAGCCGACGGTCCCCGGAGGGGACCCCGCGACGATCACCACGAGATCGCCCGGCTGGAACCGCTGGATCGACAGCATTGCCTGGTCGACCTGGCGAACCATGGCGTCGGTGCTGTCCACGGGATGGACCAGGAAGGTCTCCACGCCCCACGTCATCGCGAGCTGGCTACGGACCTCGAGGGTCGGGGTGAACGCCAGCAGCGGCAGCCGGCTGTGCAACCGGGAGAGCCTGCGCACCGTCTCGCCGGACTGGGTGAAGGCGACCAGCGCCCGGGCCGAAAGCCGTTCCCCGATGTCGCGGGCCGCATAGGACAGCACGCCACGCTTGGTGCGCGGCACGTGGTTGAGCGGCGGCACGGTGGTCGGACCCGCCTCCACGGCCTCGACGATCTGCGACATCGTGCGCACCGATCGGATCGGGTAGCGGCCGACGCTCGTCTCGCCCGAGAGCATCACCGCATCCGCCCCGTCCAGCACGGCGTTGGCCACGTCGGACGCCTCGGCCCTGGTCGGGCGCGAGTTGGTGATCATCGAGTCGAGCATCTGGGTCGCGACGATGACCGGTTTGGCGTTCTCCCTGGCGATCTGGATGGCCCGCTTCTGGACCAGCGGCACGTTCTCCAGGGGCAGCTCGACGCCGAGGTCGCCGCGGGCCACCATGATCCCGTCGAAGGCGAGCACGACGGCCTCGAGGTTGTCCACGGCCTCGGGCTTCTCCAGCTTGGCGATCACGGGAAGCCGGGCGTTCTTCTCGTCCATGATCTTGTGGACCTGGTCGATATCGGCCGGGCTGCGCACGAACGACAGGGCCACGACGTCGACCCGCAGGTCGAGCGCGAACCGCAGGTCGGCGGCGTCCTTCTCGCTGACGGCAGGCACGGACACGTTCATCCCCGGCAGCGAGAGCCCCTTGTTGTCGCTGACCGGGCCACCCTCGATGACCCGGCAGACGACGTCGAGGCCCTCGACGGCGATCACGGTCAGCGCGACCTTGCCGTCGTCGACGAGCAGCCGGTCGCCGGGGCGGGCGTCGTCGGCGAGTCCCGCATAGGTGGTGGAGACCCGGTCGTGCGTACCCGGTACGTCCTCGACCGTGATCCGCACCTCCTCGCCGGTGTGCCACTCGGTGGGACCGGCGGCGAACCGGCCGAGGCGGATCTTGGGGCCCTGCAGGTCGGCGAGGAGACCCACCGCGCGGCCTTCCGCGTCGGCGGCCTCCCGCACCATCTCGTAGACGGCCTTGTGGTCATCGCGGCTGCCGTGGCTGAAGTTCAGCCGCGCGACATCCATTCCGGCCGCGACGAGTTCACGGATCCGTTCCGGCGTCGCAGTGGCCGGGCCGATGGTACAGACGATCTTGGTGCGGCGGCTCACACGAGAAGCGTAGTCTCCCCGCTTGAACGATAAGGAGCGGCCGTGTGTCGGTCGGGAGGCTCAGCGTCGGGGCCGCTCACTGGGGCCGACGTGGTCGGCCAGCCACTGCGCGACCGGGCGCGCCGCGCGCCACGCCGCCGCCACCCGGTCCAGGCAGCCGGGTTCGTGCAGCACGTCGTCGGGCGGCCACCGACGCGAGACGTACAGGCTCTTGTGCCGCAACAGGTCCAGTCGAGGGTGCGCCGGATCGACGCCGCGGGGCCTGCTCTTGAGGAGCTCTCCGGCGATGGTCAACCCGGCCCGCTCGGCGGCGGCGAGGCGACCTTCGAGGTCCGCGCCGCGGCGGTCGTCGGCCACCGCGGTGCGGAAGCGCGCCAGCTGATCGGACACCATCCGGTAGTAGCCCGCCGCGGCGAGCAGCCCCTCGCCGGACACCTCGACGTAGTAGGGCGCGGCGAACCCGCCGCAGTGCGTCTTGTAGGGGGTCTTGTCGCGGGAGAACCGGACGTCGCGGTACGGGCGGAACACCTTGCCCGCCCCGAACTCGGGCGCCAGCGCCGCGAGCAGCGCGAGCATGGGGCCGCGCACGTCGCGCTCGTAGACGTCCCGGTGGTCGGTCCAGTAGGCCTTGGTGGTGTCGGCCAGCAGGCCGTCATAGAACTCGACCGCGCCCTCACCGAAACCGGCGAAACCGGGGACCGCCGTCACGGTGTGCGGTCCCGCGCACCGTCCGAGACGGGCCGGTCGTCGTCCGCCGCCGCGGAATCGGTGCCCGCCTGCTGGTCGTCCGCCGGTGCGAGCTCCTCGCGCGGCTTGCGCACGATGAGGATGTAGGCGACGGCGCCGAGGAACACCAGTGCGGAGACGACCACGTTGATCCGGATGTCGCCGAACACCCTCGTGGCCGGGTCGGTGCGCATGAGCTCGATGAAGAACCGGCCGAGCGTGTAGCCGGCAACGTAGAGCGCGAACACCCGGCCGTGCCCGAGCCGGAAGCGGCGGTCGGCCCACACGATGAACACCGCGACGAGCAGGTTCCAGATCAGCTCGTAGAGGAACGTGGGGTGCACGATCGCGATCGGGGTGGGGTCGAGGGCGACCCCGCCCAGCGGATCGGACAGCCCGGTCGCCGGATCGACCCGGTGATAGATCTCCAGGCCCCAGGGCAAGGCCGTCGGCCCGCCGTAGAGCTCCTGGTTGAAGTAGTTGCCAAGGCGGCCGATGGCCTGAGCGACGAGGATGCCCGGCGCCACGGCGTCGGCGAAGAACGGCAGCGGCACCCCGCGGCGGCGGCATCCGATCCAGGCCCCGACCGCCCCGAGCGCGATCGCCCCCCAGATCCCGAGGCCGCCCTGCCAGATCTTCAGCGCGTCGAGGGGATTCCCGCCGGGACCGAAGTAGGTCGGCCAGTCGGTGGCCACGTGGTAGAGCCGGCCGCCCACCAGGCCGAACGGCACCGCGAACACGGCGACGTCGACAACAGTGCCCGGCTCCCCGCCGCACGCGACGAACCGCCGCTCACCCCAGTACACCGCGACGACGATGCCCGCGATGATGCACAGGGCGTACGCCCGCAGCGGGATCGGGCCCAGGTACCAGACACCGCGATCGGGGCTCGGCAGGTACGCCAGCAGGGTCGTGGAAACGGCGGTGCTCACGAAGCCACGGTAGCGGCCCGCCACCGCGCGCGTTATGGAGCCATGACGTCGCCGGGTCCGGGCCGCCGCGCGCGTTATGGAGCCATAACGTGCTTACCGCCCACGCCGGCACCGCGTCATGGAGCCATGACGTCGGTGGGCGTCGACCGACGCGGGGAGCCGCGGCCGACCCCGGCGGCCAGCTCGGCGGCCAGCACCCGAACGCCGTCCCGACCGGTCCGCTCGGCCTCGGCGACGAATGCCGAACCGACGATGACCCCGTCGGCGAACCCCGCCACCTCGGCGGCCTGCTCGCCGGACCGCACGCCCAACCCGACACAGACGGGCAACGACGTATGCGGCCGGGTCCGGGCGACGAGCCGCGGAGCGGCCGAGGCCACACTCTCGCGCGCCCCGGTCACGCCCATGATCGACGTCGCATAGACGAACCCGCTGCTCGCCGCGACGGTGGCGGCGATGCGCTCGTCCGAGGACGACGGTGAGACGAGGAAGATCCGGTCCAGGCCGTGGGCGGTGGACGCGGCCAGCCACTCGTCGGCCTCGTCGGGAATGAGGTCCGGGGTGATCACGCCGAGCCCGCCCGCGGCGGCCAGGTCCCGGGCGAACGCGTCGACGCCGTAGCGCAGCATCGGGTTGTAGTAGGTCATGACGACCGCCGAGCCGCCCGCCGCCGAGACCCGTTCGACCACCGAGAGCACGTCGCGGACCCGGGTGCCGCCGCGCAGCGCGGTCTCGGCGGCGGCCTGGATCGTCGGGCCGTCCATCACCGGGTCGGAGTACGGGATACCGACCTCCAGCAGATCGCAGCCGCCCTCGACCATGGCGTTCATCAGCTCCACCGACCCGTCGACGGTCGGGTAGCCCGCGGGGAAGTAGCCGATCAGGGCACCGCGGCCCGCGGCGGCGCAGCGGCCGAAGACGTCGGCGACGGTCACTGGGTGTCCTCCCGGTCGAGCATGCCGAACCAGCGGGCGGCGGTGTCGACGTCCTTGTCCCCGCGGCCGGACAGGTTGACCAGCACGATCCCGTCCGGGCCGAGCTCGCGGCCCAGCCGCAGCGCGCCGGCGACCGCGTGCGCCGACTCGATCGCCGGGATGATCCCCTCGGTGCGCGACAGCAGCGCGAACGCCTCCATCGCCGCCGCGTCGGTCACCGGCTCGTACCGCGCGCGGCCGAGGTCCTTGAGCAACGCGTGCTCCGGGCCGACGCCCGGATAGTCCAGCCCCGCGGAGATCGAGTACGACTCGCTGGTCTGGCCGTCGGCGTCCTGCAGCAGATAGGACATCGCCCCGTGCAGCGCGCCGGGCGAGCCCTCCGACAGGGTGGCGCCGTGCCGTCCGGTCTCGATGCCGTCGCCGCCGGGCTCGAAGCCGACCAGCCGCACGCTCTCGTCGTCGAGGAACGCGTGGAAGATGCCGATCGCGTTCGAGCCGCCCCCGACGCACGCGGCGACGGCGTCGGGCAGCCGTCCGGTGCGCTCGAGCACCTGCTCACGCGCTTCGAGGCCGATGATCCGGTGGAAGTCGCGGACCATCATCGGGAACGGGTGCGGACCGGCGACCGTGCCGAGCAGGTAGTGCGTGTGCTCGACGTTGGTCACCCAGTCCCGCAACGCCTCGTTGATCGCGTCCTTGAGCGTGCGCGAACCGAGCTTGACGGGCACGACCTCGGCGCCGAGCAGCCGCATCCGGGCGACGTTGAGGGCCTGCCTGCGGGTGTCGACCTCGCCCATGTAGACGACACAGTCCAGGCCCAGCAGCGCGCAGGCGGTGGCCGTGGCGACGCCGTGCTGCCCCGCCCCGGTCTCGGCGATCACCCGGGACTTGCCCATCCGCTTGGTCAGCAGCGCCTGACCCAGGACATTGTTGATCTTGTGTGAGCCGGTGTGGTTGAGGTCCTCGCGCTTGAGCAGGATCCGCGCGCCGCCCGCGTGCTCGGCCAGCCGCGACACCTCGGTCAGTGGGGACGGGCGGCCGGAGTAGTCGCGATGCAGCCGGTCGAGCTCGGTGAGGAACTCCGGATCGTGCCGCGCCTTCTCGTACTCCGTCGTCAGCTCCTCCAGCGCGGCGACCAGCGCTTCCGGCACGAAACGCCCGCCGTAGCGGCCGAAATGGCCGCGCTCGTCCGGCTCATGCCCGGACGACCTGGCGATCCCGTCGCTGGCCTGCACACCGCTCCTCGCGCCGCGGGTCAATGCTTCGCTCACCGCACCATCCTGGAGCATGACGGGTGGAAGCCCGCGGCCACCAGGTTGCGCACCGCCGCCAGCGGATCGCCGCTGGTCACGAGCCCCTCCCCGACCAGCACCGCGTCGGCGCCCCACCCCGCGTAGGTGAGCAGGTCGCCCGGACCACGCACGCCGGACTCCGCGACGCGCAGCACGTCGTTGGGCAACCCCGGCGCGATCTGCCCGAAGATCGACCGATTGACCTCGAGCGTGTGCAGATTGCGGGCGTTCACCCCGATCAGGCCCGCACCTGCCTCCAACGCCCGGTCCGCCTCCTCCTCGGTATGCACCTCGACGAGCGCGGTCATCCCCAGGGACTCAGCCCGGTCCAGCAGCGCGACCAGCACGTTCTGCTCCAGCGCCGCGACGATCAGCAGCACCAGATCGGCCCCGTGCGCCCGCGCCTCGTGGACCTGGTACGGGCTGACGATGAAGTCCTTGCGCAGGATCGGCACGTCGACGGCGGCGCGCACGCTGTCCAGATCGGCGAGCGACCCGTCGAACCGGCGCTCCTCGGTGAGCACGCTGATCACCCTGGCCCCGCCCTCGGCGTAGGTCGCCGCGAGCTCGGCCGGCTCGCTGATCGTGGCCAGCCTTCCCTTCGACGGGCTGCGGCGCTTGACCTCGGCGATCACGCCGATCCCGGGCTCCCGCAACGCTGCCATGACATCGCGTGGCGGCGGGGCCTGCGCGGCCCGCCGCTTGATCTCGGCAAAGTCGATGGCGGCCTCGCGGACGGCGAGATCCTCCCGGACTCCGTCCACGATGGACTCGAGGACGCTCGGTCCGACGGTCTGCTTCATGATTTCGCCCACGGGGCTGGGTCCCCCTTCGGGTTCAGGCCTTTAAGGCGGTGTTCTCAATGCTAGACAGCGCGGGTCGGCGGCTCGTCGTCAGGCCCGGCCCGACCCGCAGGACCACCGGCCCCGATGCCGTCGCCGGGGTCCACGGTCGGGTCCCGGCCCGCGTCCAACTCCTGCCACGCCGCTCGCTCCGGATCGACGACGGGCCTGCGGGCCCCCGGTGCGGAGTACCGGCTGCCCAGCCGCGGAAGGCGCCCCGCTCGCACGATCAGCACCACCCCCGCGACCAGCACCAATACTGCGCCCAGCAGCGCCAGCCACGGCGCCGCGGTGGTGTGCGTGACCTCGGCGGGCGGCTGCGTCACCGAACCGCCCGCACCGACCGTGACACCGGAGAGCGCGGCCAGCCGATCGGTCGACGGCGCGGCCATGACCGTGGCGAGCGCCGCGCCCCCCGCCGCGAGCCCGGCGAGCGCGACGATCAGCCCGAGCACCCGGCGCGCCACACCCGACACCGCCACCGACGCGGCGACCGCCGCCACCGCCAGCAGGGCAACCCCGGTCAGCGCGGGCTGCACCTGCGCACCGGTCGCCGACACCGCGACGTCCCCGCGGGCGGGGGTGGAGACCACGCCGGTGAACCACGTCAGCTGCCCGGACCCCCACAGCGCGAGCGCCCCACCCGCCAGCACCGCACACAGCGCGATCAGCAGGCGCCGCCCCCGCGCCGTGGCGGTGGTCGACCCGGGCGCGCTCATGGCTCCGCAAGCGTCGCCGCGGTCGCCACCGCCGACAGCACCGCTCGCGCCTTGTTCAGGCATTCGGTGTCCTCGGCGGCCGGATCGGAGTCGGCAACGATCCCGCCGCCCGCCTGCACGTACGCCGTCCCGTCCCGGACCAGCGCGGTGCGGATCGCGATCGCGGTATCGGCGTTGCCCGCGAAGTCCAGATACCCCACGATGCCGCCGTAGAGCCCGCGCCGGGTCGGCTCCAGTTCCTCGATGAGCTGCATCGCCCGCACCTTCGGCGCCCCGGACAGCGTCCCGGCCGGGAAGCACGCCAGCACCGCGTCGTAGGCGTTGCATCCGGCGCGCAACGCGCCGGTGACCGTCGAGACCAGGTGCATCACATGGCTGTAGCGCTCGACGGAGAAGAAGTTGTGCACCCGCACCGTCCCGGGCTCGCAGACCCGGCCGAGGTCGTTGCGCCCCAGATCGACGAGCATCACGTGCTCGGCACGCTCCTTGGCGTCGGTCCGCAGGTCCTTCTCCAGCAGAACGTCCTCCTCCTCGGTCGCGCCCCGCCAGCGGGTGCCGGCGATCGGGTGCGTGGTGGCCTGACCGTCACGCACCGTGACCAGGGCCTCCGGGCTCGACCCGACGATCGCGAACGGCGGCCCGCCCCCGGCGTCCTCCAGATGCAGCAGGTACATGTACGGGCTGGGGTTGGTCGCCCGCAGCACTCGGTAGACGTCGAGCGGGTCGGCGGCGCAGTCCATCTCGAACCGCTGCGAGACGACGATCTGGAACGCCTCCCCCGCCCGGATCTGCTCCTTGGCCACCTCGACGGCCGCGTGGTGCTCGGCCGGGCCGCGCCTGCGCAGGAACCGCGGCTCCGCGGTCCGGTAGACCGCCACCGTCGACGGAGCCGACGCCGACAGCTCGGCCGTCATCCGGTCCAGCCGGGCCACCGCGTCGTCGTAGGCCTCGTCGACGCGCTCGTCCGAGGCGTCCCAGTTGATCGCGTTCGCGATGAGCGTGACCGTGCCCTCGTGGTGGTCGAGCGCCGCCAGATCGGTGGCCAGCAGCATGACGACCTCGGGCAGCCCCAGGTCGTCGTCCGTGTCCTCGCCGATCCGCTCCAGCCTGCGCACCACGTCGTAGCCGAGGTAGCCGACCATCCCGCCGGTCAGCGGCGGCAGCGTCGTCCCCGCCGCCCCGCCCCCGCCGGGCAGCGGTTCGCTGCGCAGCTCCTCCACGACGACACGCAACGCGGACAGCGGATCCCCCTCGGTGGGCATCCCCACCGGGACCTCCCCGGTCCAGTGCAGCGCGCCGTCCACCGCGGTGAGCGCCGCGGCGCTCCGCGCGCCGACGAACGACCATCGCGACCAGGAACGCCCGTTCTCCGCCGACTCGAACAGAAACGTGCCGGGGCGGGAGGCCGCGAGCTTGCGATACACGCCGACCGGGGTCTCGTCGTCGGCGAGCAGCCTGCGCACGACCGGGATCACCCGGTGCGCGGTGGCGAGCTCGCGGAACTCCTCACGGCTCGGGGTGACCGAACCGAGCGCTCCGGCCGCAGGGCCGGGCGCAGTCGTACGGACGGACATCGGCTCATTCTCGCAGGCGGTCCGGATACCGCGCGTCGCACCGTGACCGCCCGTCGCCGCCCGAACGGGGATGATGGCGGGGTGGTTGAACCCGGAACCCGAACCGCCGCCCGGCGCCGCGGCCGTCGCCGAGCGGGCGAGGACACCCGGGCGGCGCTGCTCGCCGCCGCCCGCGTGGAGTTCACCGAGCGCGGATTCGACGGCGCCACGGTCCGCCGGATCGCCGAGCGCGCCGGGGTCGACCCGGCCATGGTCAACCACTGGTTCGGCGGCAAGGAGCAGCTCTTCGTCTCCTCGCTGGAGATCCCGCTCGACATGGAGACGATCCACCGCGAGCTGCTGTCCGGCGATCGCGACGAGCTCGGCGTCCGGATCGTGACACTCTTCCTGCAGATCTGGGACCGCACCGGTGGCGGGCCGCTCGCCGCGCTGATCCGCAGCGTGGCCGGGCACGAGGCGGCGGCGCGGATGATGCGGGAGTTCGTGGGCAAGCTGATCATCGGCCGGATCGTGGCCAGGGTCGCCCCCGACCAGGTCGAGCTGCGTGCGGCGCTCGTCGGCAGCCAGGTGATCGGCCTCGGGATGGTCCGCTACGTGCTGGCACTGGAGCCGCTCGCCTCCGCCGACCACCCGACCGTCATCGCGGCGATCGCCCCCAACCTGCAGCGCTACCTGACCGGCCCCCTCGACTGACGTCGTCAGCGCACCGCCTGGCAGCACGTCATGGAGCCAGAACGCGCTGAGGAGGCGGCTCCCGGCAACGTCATGGCTCCACAACGCGCCGGCCGGCGAGTGTGTCAGCCGTGGGCGAAGCCCTTGCCGGTGCGGTCCAGCGGATCGGGCCCGATCCCGAGGAACGTCCGGCGCAGCGCGTCCCAGGCCGCCAGCCTGCCGAAGTCCGGTTCGGGCAGGATCTGCTGGCGGTCGTCGAGGAACGGGTTGGGCAGCATGACGGTCATCTGCTGGTCGCCGACTCCGTTGAACAACCGGATACCCCAGGACGTCGGCGACTCGCCGGAGATCCGGCGGTAGAACTCGGCGCGCGCGCAGCGGCGCTGCCTGCCCAGCTCGGGCCCGCTGGCGGTGTGCTCGCCGATGCACAGGTGGAAGTGCCAGCGTCCGAAGTCGACGGTCACGTAGCCGTCGTACATGCTGATCCGCTTCGGCGCGTTGGGGGCGGCCACCTCCAGCGCCGAGCCCGGGATCAGCACCCCGAAGAAGATGTGCTCCCAGTGGTCGGTGAACACGTCGGTGAGCAGCGCGAGCAGGATCTCCTCGTCGGTGGGCACCGGCCAGATGTGCAGCAGGCCGTCTCCCGGCTCGTCGACGACCTGCGGTTCGGCGGGTGACGGGGTCATGGGTCCTCCATTCCTCGGGTCCCGGGTTCGGGGCCTACGGGTGCGGATCGGCGACCCGGGACGGGCGCCGGGCTGCGGGAAGCAGGGCACAGTCGGCGCAGTGTCCACCGACGGCGGTGCGGTAGTACAGGCAGCAGGAGCGGCGCCGGAACAACGGTGTCACCCCGGGTGCGGCCAGTGCGCCGGTGCCGGCCAGCGGCGGCCGCTCCAGCAGCTGCTCGACCACGATGCGCACCCGCCTGGTGGCCGCCGTGCCCAGGTTGGTTTCGAGCATGCGCAGCGCTCCGGCCAGCGCCGAGGCCGCGTTGCCCCACAGCAGCCGCTCCGAGACCGGGCTGATCCGGCGCAGCACCGCGATCATCGGCGCGAGGTGGGCGTCGACCAACAGCTCACCGAGCAGGTCGGCCGGTGCCGCACCGTGCAGCCGCTCGGTCCCGGCCCAGCCGCCGGGCGATCCGCAGCGTAGCCCGGGCGCCTCGCCGAACCGGCTCTGGACCGCGACGTCGGCCGGGTCGAGATCCAGCACGACGCCGCGCGCCAGACCGGCCAGCATCGGGGATGCCAGCCGGGCCGCGAAGCCCAGCTGGAGCACCGACACCGCGACGCGCAGCTCGTCGGTGCCCAGCCGCTGCCCGACGGTCTCGACCACGCCGGCCAGCGTCTTCCCGCCGTCGCGGTAGAGCTCGTCGAGCGGCCGCCAGCCGGCCGGGTCGGCGTCGTCCCAGCCGCTCTCCACCGCGAAGTAGGCCCCGATCGACGCCGCGGCGCGCAGGCAGTCCGCCACGTCCGACGGCGCGGCCCGGCGCAGCGGCCAGCCCTCGGCCGGGCGCCGGGTGTGCCGGTCCCGGGCCCAGCCGGCGAGATCGCTCCAGCCCGGCAGCCGGGTGGTGCGGCCGTCGGCGCGGGCCAGGAATCCGCTGCCGATGGCCGTGACGTCGACGTCGGCGGGCCCGTCGGTCACCACCGTCCAGCCATGGCGGCTCAGGGCCCGCGCGAGGAGCGGGGTCGTCGCGCGCGGCCCGTGCACGTGGGCGGTGCCGGTCGCGGATCCGAGGAGCGCGAAGCCGCCCGACCGCGGGTCGAATGACAGCTCGGCGGTGTCGAACACCGCCGACACCGCCCCGTCGGCGACGAGCTGTTCGGGGGCGCCGGTGCGCAGCCGCCGGTGGCGGTCGACCAGCCAGACGTGGTCGGCCAGCCGCAGCGCGAGCTCGAGGTCGTGCGTGGAGAGCAGCACGCACAGGTTCTGCTCGCGCGCCAGCCGCCGCAGCAGGCCGAGCAGCTCGACCCGCGAGGTCGCATCGAGGAACGCGCCGGGCTCGTCGAGCAGCAGCACCGAGGGCTGCTGCGCCAGCGCGCGGGCGGTGAGCACCCGCTGGCGTTCGCCGTCGGACAGCTCGGCGACCCGCCGCCCGGCCAGGTGACCGGCACGCGCCGCGGCGATCGCCGCGCCCACCGCCGCGTGGTCGCCGCGGCGCAACGTCCCGCCCGAGCCGGTGTGCGGATGCCGGCCCAGCTCGATCAGCTCCCGGGCCGAGAGCAGCCCGGCGTCGACCCGCTCGGTGAGCACCACCGCGAGCCGGCGCGCGCGGCGCGCCGCCGGCATCCGGGGCAGGTCCGCTCCGTCCAGGGTGACCGTCCCGGCCAGCGGGGGGTGCAGGCCGGCGACCGTTCGCAGCAAGGTGGACTTGCCCGCGCCGTTCGGCCCGAGCAGCACGGTCAGCTCACCGCGGGCCGCCGCTGCCGCCAGCCCGGTCAGCACCTCGGCGACGCGGCGCCGGCCCGTGCGGTAGCCGACCGTCAGCGCGTCGAGCCGCAGCCCGTCCGGTCCGCTCATGTCAGCGCTCCCGCCGCCATCCGCCTGCCGCGCAGCAGCACCCCGATCACCACGGGTGCCCCGACCAGTGAGGTCACCACGTTGAGCGGAATCACCGTCTCGGTGCCCGGGGGGTGGCTCGCGATGGTGCAGGCCAGCGCCGTGAGCGAGCCGACCAGCAGCGTGGCGGGCAGCAGGACGCGGTGGTCGGAGGTGCCCAGCAGGATCCGCGCCAGGTGCGGGATCGCGATGCCGATGAACCCGATCGGGCCGCAGAAGGCGGTGACCGCTCCGGCCAGCAGCGCTGCGCTCATCATGATCGACATTTGGACCCGGCGCACGTTCACGCCCATGCTGCGCGCGTAGCCGTCGCCCAGCAGCATCGCGTTCAGCGGCTTGATCAGCAGCACCGCCGTCATCAGCCCGACCGCCCCGCACGGGGCGAAGATCGCCAGGTCTGCCCAGTTGGTCGCGTCGAAGCTGCCCAGGCCCCAGACGAGGAACTGCTGCGCGATCCGCGGATCGGTCCACACCAGCACCAGGCTGACCACCGCGGTGGTCACCGAGCCGACCATCACCCCGACGATCAGGAGCGTCACCGCGGAGCGCACCCACCGCGACAGCGCCAGCACCAGGACCAGCACGGCGCCCGCGCCGGCCGCCGCCGCACCCACCGCGCCGACCCGGCCCAGACCCACCAGCCCGGCACCGAACGAGCCGCCGAACGCCGCCGCGGTGGTCGCCGCGACGAAGATCGCCACGCCGAGGCCGGCCCCGGAGCTCACGCCGAGGACGTAGGGGTCGGCCAGCGGGTTGCGGAACAGGGTCTGCATCATCAGGCCCGCCACGCCCAGGGCCGCCCCGGCGAGGACCGCGGTCAGTGCCCGCGGGAACCGGACGGTGCCGATCACCACCTCCCAGCGGGGATCGGTGGGCTCAGCGCCGACCAGGACCCGCACGGTGTCGGCCATCGGCACGGTGACCGGCCCGAGAGCGACCGCGAGCACCAGCCCGGCCAGGCCGGCCGCGACCAGCGCCGGCAACAGGAACCGGCGGCGGCCGGGGACCGGCCCGGCGGTTTCCGCGGCGGGCGGGTCGCGGTCGGTCAGCAGCGTCATCAGGATCCGAGCCGCTGGAAGTAGACGAACTCGTGGCCGGGCAGCAGGTCGGGATGCAGGATCGCGATCAGATCGGCCAGCACCTCGTCCGGGTGGGTGACACCGCGTTCATAGAACTCGTTGCCGCCGGTGGGGCCGAGGCGCTTGTTGGCGTTCCAGACCTGCCCGGACTTCACGGCGGCCAGCTCGGCGTACCGCGGGTCGGCCGCGGTCACGTCGGCCATGCTCGTCCACTGCGTGGTCACCAGCCAGACCGCAGCGGCGCCGTCGGTCGCGTAGACGGTCTCGAAGTCGCGCTGCACGCTGCCCGCCGCCGAGTTGCCGGCCTCGGAGTAGGTGCCGCCGGCGTCGCGGACCAGGGTGCCCGTGGTGCTGCCACCCGCCGGAACCGACCAGGTGCCCTGGTAGAGGTTGCCGAGCACGACCGGCACCGCCGGCGCGGCCGCCGCCGTGGCCGTGATCTCCCGGTAGCGGCTCTCGATCTCGCCGAACACCGCGGCAGCCCGTTCCTCCTGGCCGGTCAGCGCGGCCATCGCCTTGATCCATTCGGCCTTGGCCAGCGGGCCGCTGTCCAGATACTCGGCCCAGCCGATCACCGGGATCCCGGCGTTGCGCAGGGTCGGGAAGGCGGGGTTGTCGGTGCCCTGGCTGAGCAGGACGTCCGGGTCCGCGGTGATCACCTGTTCGGTGTTGAGCTGCTGGTTCTCGGCGAACCTGGCGACGCTGCCGTCGGCGATCCTGGTCCGGACCTCGGCTCCGGAGACGAAGTCGGGGTTCCCGACACCGGTCAGCACGTCGAGCGTGCCGAGATCGACGATCAGCGAGAGCTGGGTGGTCGACTCCGAGTACAGGCTGCGCACCGGGGTCTCGATCATCGGGGCGCCGGCCAGGTCGGGCGGCAACTGCGGCGCCGGCGCCCCGCACGTGAGGAGCACATACGACTCGGGCGCCCCGCCCGGATAGGGCTGGTTCACGGTGAGGACCTGGTAGCTGCGCTCGTAGCGCAGCGAGAAGTTCGTCGCGTGCTCGATGCGGGACTTGACCGGGAAGTAGTCCGCCGCCGGGTCGAAGTCGCTGATGCAGCCGGCCGCCGCGGCACCGGCCCGTTCGGCCACCGGCGTCGCCGTGGAGCAGGCCGACGTCACCAGCACCACGACGAACCCGATCAGTACCGCGGCACGCCGCCACCACCGATTCACCGGCACTCCTTCACACCCGATCGTCGAACTCGGGCCGGAGCATATATATGAATAACTGTTCAGATAAGAGGGTGTGACGGTCGCCTCGGATCAGTGCGCCAGGCCGCGCGCTGCCGGCGGCGCCGTCGCCCTCGGTGAAGAAGCACCACACCGCGCCCCACAGGTACTCGAGGACGTGGATGAGGTCGACGACGACGGTGACGCTCACCTTCCGCTTCTCGGCCTGGCCTCGATGCAGTCGATCTGGTGCTTATTGCCGTCCACCAGGGCCACCCACTGGAGTTCGTGGTCCGGGTCCCGCCGGTCGGCCTCGGCGAAGACTCTGCCCACCACGTCGCCGTCGGCGGCCGGTTCCCGCTCGATCGTGGCGTAGAAGGCGTCTGCCTCGAGCGTCGCCGGCCCCGCTCAACCGGGGCGGATGTTCTTGTTGTGGTGGAAGGCGTTGTCGGGGTCGTACTTGGCCTTGACCTCGGCGAGTCGCCGGTAGATGTGATCGCCGTAGGCCTCTCGAACGCGGCTGGTGTCGTCGTCGGAATCAAGGAAGTTGACGTAGACGCCGGCGCGGTGCGGTTGGAGGGCTTGGAGGAACCGCCGCGCCCAAGCGGTCTCGGCCGCGGCGTGCTCGCCGGACTCGTCAGGGAGCCACACGCCGTCGATGCTCATGGTGTGGGCCACGTCGCGCCCGGCGTAGGCGGTGGCTTCGTGGGGGACTCGGGCGACGACGCCACCCATGTGGAACATCGCCGCGTACGACCGGGGCGAGCCGGCAGTGTAGGCGTGATCGGCGATGACGGCGATGACGTCGTCGGTGAGACCGGCGAGGTTCGTCGCCTTCCAGTAGTAGTGCCATCCGTGGGGGACGGTGTCGTTGAGGGCGCCCTGGAAGGCGGCATACGGCGAGGGCGCGAGCAGGTCCACGAGCGGCGTCCCGAGCCGGCGCAGCGCCCGCACCGCCCGCTCGCCGTCCTCGACGGCGCCGGCGTGGCAGCAGGCGACGGCGATGGCCGGCCGCCAGTGCAGATCCTCAGGGATGACCGTCAGCGGGGGGACGGTGCCGAGCCTGATGACGGTGCCGAGCTCATCGGGCGCTTCGGAAACGAAGTCCCGGTAGAAGCGCAGCACGTCGGTGGTGTCGTCGGCCGCCCAGAAGACGGGTCCGGCCATCACGCTCGGGCCGACGGGGTGCAGAGTGAACTGGAACGTGGTGACGACGCCGAAGTTGCCGCCGCCGCCTCGCAGCGCCCAGAACAGATCTGGATGTTCGTCGGCCGACGCCCGTACGATGCTGCCCTCGGCGGTGACCACCTCGGCGGCAAGCAGGTTGTCGACGGCGAGCCCGTGTCTGCGCATCAGGAAGCCGATGCCACCGCCGAGGGTGAGCCCGGCGACGCCGGTGTGGCTCACGATGCCGCCGGTGGTGGCCAGACCGTGGGCCTGCGTCTCGTGGTCGACGTCGCCCCACAGCGCACCACCCTGTACCCGGGCCGTGCGGCCGGCGGGGTCGACCCACACGGCCCGCATCCCCGAGAGGTCGATGCCGATCCCGTCGTCGCAGACCGCGGTGCCGGCCACGTTGTGGCCCCCGCCCCGTACCGCGATCTCCAGGTCGTGGTCGCGAGCGAAGCGCACGGCCGCGGCCACGTCGGCGGTCCCGCCGCAGCGGGCGATCAGCCGGGGGCGCCGGTCGACGGCGCCGTTCCACACGGCTCGGGCGGTGTCGTAGTCGGCGTGGTCAGCGGTGATCAGTTGGCCCCGGAACCCGTCGATCTCCATCGCGGTTACCTCCTCGCTCAGGTGGCCGACCTGCTCGCTGGTCGGTCATCGGTCCTTCTCGCGAGGGCCCCATGGCACCACCATGGACGGCGGCCGTGAAGTCAACAATCTGGACTTCACAGCCGAAGGCAGGCGCGCGACACTGGCGTCGTGAGGACGTACGGCCAGTACTGTCCCATCGCCCGTGGCGCCGAGATCTTCGCCGAGCGCTGGACGCCACTGATCATCCGCAACCTGTACCTGGGCTGCGGAAGCTTCAGCGAGATCCTGGAGGGCGCGCCCGGGCTCTCCCGCACCCTGCTCTCGCAGCGGCTCAAGCAGCTCGAACGGCTCGCCATCGTCGAGTCGGCACCCAAGCCCGACGGGCGCGGGTTCCGCTACGAGCTCACGCCCGCGGGTCGCGACCTCTTCAAGGTCTGCGGGTCGCTCGGCGAGTGGGGTGCCCGCTGGCTCGAGATCGCCCCCGAGCATCTCGATCCCTTTGTGGCTCTGTGGTCGATGTGCAACGCACTCCGCCGAGACCGGCTCCCGGATCGACGCGTCGTCATCCGCTTCGACTTCACCGGCCGTCGGCGCCGCGAGCGGTTCTGGCTGCTGATCGAGCACGGAGACACCGAGATCTGCAAGACGTACCCCGGCCTCGACGAGGACCTCTACATCACGGCGGAAGCCGACGCCTTCGTCAAATGGCACGCCGGCCAGCTCACCTGGGCCGAAGCCACCCGGAACCGCCGCATCCAACTCCACGGTCCCTCGTGGCTCGTACGGGCCTTCCCCACCTGGAACGCTCGCAGCCTCTTCGCCCACATCAAGCCGGTCTCCCGGACTGCCGCGAGCTCCTTCCAGGTCGCGACCTGACCGCGCAGCTTCCGCAGCTCCTCGAAGAGGGCGGCGGTGAGGTCGACGGTGGCGGCCTGCTCGGCCCGGGCGGCATCCCAGACGGCGAAGTGGGCGGCCCAGTTGGCCAGCGGCCTCGAGCACCAGATGCACCCGGTCGCGCCACCAGCCGGTATGCGCCCCGGGGATCGCAGCCAGCCCCGCTTCCACCGTCTCCTCGCCCAGCGTGGTTCATCCCCAGGGCTGCGTGAACCCTCTGCGGGAGCCGCACCCTGATGAATCAGTGATGTGATGGACGGGCACCGCCCGGGTCAACCACGGAAGGATTCAGGCCGGGCGGCGCGGGTCGATGAACCCGGACTCGTAGGCGCGCACCACGGCCTGCGTACGGTCCCGCACACCCAGCTTGGCCAGCACGTTCCCGACGTGGGTCTTCACCGTCTCCACCCCGACGATGAGCTCCGCGGCGATCTCCGCGTTCGACAGCCCGCGCGCCATGTACCGCAGCACCTCGGCCTCGCGGTCGGTGAGCCCGGCGGTGCGCAGCGCGTCCCCGCCCACCGGGCCACGGGTCGCGACCAGCTCGCGCACCGCGGCCGGGAACAGCAGCGACTCCCCCGCCGCCACCGTGCGCACGGCCTGCACGATCTCCGCGGGCCGGGCCCGTTTCAACAGGAAGCCGGTCGCCCCGGCGCGCAGCGCCTCGTAGACGTAGCCGTCGTTGCCGAACGTGGTGAGGATGAGCACCCGCGGCGGGTGCTCGCCGCGCAGCAGCGCCCGCGTCGCGGTGATGCCGTCGACCGCAGGCATCCGCACGTCCATCAGCACGACGTCCGGGCACAGCCTGCGCACCAGGCCGGGCACCTCCGCGCCGTCGGCGGCCTCGCCGAGCACCTCGAGGTCCGGCTCGGCATCCAGGATCGCCCGCAGCCCGGCGCGGACGAGGGCCTCGTCGTCGACGAGCAGCAGACCGATCGGCGGGTTCCCGGAGCTCACCGTTCGATCATCGTCTCACCGACAGCGGCAGCCGCGCCGTGACACGCCAGCAGCCGTCGGCGGGTCCGGCCGACAGCTCGCCGCGCAGCACCCGGACCCGCTCGGCCATGCCCCGCAGCCCCCGTCCCCCGCCGGCCGTGGAACCTTTGCGACGCAAGGGATTGCTCACGGTGAGCGCCAGGACGTCGACAGCGGCGTCGATCCGCACGGCCACCGGAACCGGGCCGGCGTGGCGCAACGCGTTGGTCAGCCCCTCCTGGATGATCCGGTAGGCCTCCCGGGACACCACCGCGGGCACCGTCGCGAGGTCGCCCGCGGTCGTCACGTCGATGTCCACGCCCGCCGAGCGGGCGCCGTCGAGCAGGCGGGCGAGGTCGGTGAGGTCGGGCTGCGGGGCGGGTGCGCCCCCGCCCCCGCCCCCGTCACCGCCCTCGCGGAGCAGCCCGAGGACGTGGTCGAGATCGTCCAGGGCCGCGCGCCCGGCGTCGGCGATGGCCTCCAGCGCGCGCCGGACGAACTCGGGATCGGAGTCGAGCAGCCGGGCGGCCGCCCCGGCCTGCAGGGTGGTCACGGTGAGCGCATGCCCCACCGAGTCGTGCAGTTCGCGGGCCAGCCGGTTGCGTTCGGCCAGCGCGTCGGCGGCGTGCAGGGCGTCGGCGAGCTCGCCCGCGAGCCGCTCTTCGGTCGTCGGGCCGAGCAGCCGGGGCGCGAGCCGGGCCAGCATCTCCCCCGCCCCGGCGACGGCGTAGAGCAACGCCGGAACGAACAGCAGCCCGACGACGGGGGTCCACGCCGCGGCGGGGCCCGTGGGCAGCGTGGGGAGGTCCCGCCACGGCGCCAGCAGGAAGCCCACGAGGCTCGGCGCCGCGATCAGGGTGAGCACCGCGATCAGCACGCCGAGCAGCATGTTCAGCAGCAGCCACACCACCGCGCGGCGCCGCCCCGACCAGGAGGTGAGCGATTCGGGATCCGGGTCCGGAAGGTCGACGTCCAGCAGCGCGCGGGCCGCGGTCACCTCCAGTGCCCGGACTCCGGGCACCAGCACGACCGCCACCGCCGCCGCGGCGGCCAGCGCGAGCAGCGGTCCGAGCGCCGCCGCGTCCAGCCCATCCGAGCTCACCGAGGTGACGAACAGCCAGGTCAGCGCGAGATAGGGCAACGCAAGCACCGCGCCGAGCAGCAGGTGCACGTACCGTCGGTACGTCCGCCCGCTGGTGATCGGCGCGGCGAGGCGGCGCAGGACCGGCACTCCCCGATCGTGGCAGAGACGGGGCGGGCGCCGCTCCCCCGCGGGAGGGAGCCGGATCCTCCGGCGGCGGGAGTCGCCCGGGCGCGCGCGGACGAGCGTTTCCGGCATGACAGTTTCCGGCATGACGACGACGAGGCACCCTGAGGCGACGGCGCCCGAGCCGGTTCGGCGGGCGCTCGGCTGGGCCGCGATCGCGGGCACCGTCCCTTACCTGAGTCTGAAGACGCTGTGGCTGACGGGCAGCACCGTCGGCGTGCGCGACCCGGCGCTCCTGCACGACCGGTCGATCGTGGTGCTCAACGCCGTCACCGTCGCGATGGACCTGGCGGTGATCGCGCTGGCGCTCGCGCTCACGCAGCGGTGGGGACGGCGGGTACCGGGCGTCGCGATCCTCCTCCCGACGTGGGTCGGGACGGGGTTCCTGCTGCCGATGGTCGCGGCGATCCTCCCGGCCACCCTGCTGTCGGCGCTGACCTCACCGCCGGTCGCAGCCCAGGACCTCCCGCTGGAGGGCTGGGTGCGGCCCATGGTCTACGGGGGATTCGCCTGGCAGGGTGTGTTCCTGCTGCTCGCGTTCGTGCTCTACGCGCGGGATCGCTGGTCGGCCGAGGTCGAGCGCGGCGGGGTGGCCGCGGCGCAGGCTCCGCCGGCGCGCAGCGCGGCCTGGGGTGGTGCGGTGCTGGCGGGGCTGAGCGCGGGCCTGCACCTGATCAACGGAGTGATCTCCGCGGACGTGATCACCATGGGGGTGCAGACGATCAATGCCGGGCTCGCCGTGGCCGGTTCGGCTGGTGTGCTGGCACTCGTGCGCGGTACGGCGCGACGGCGCTGGCTCGCGGCGGTGGGCGCGTGGACCGGCAGCGCGGCGATGTTCTCCTGGGGGTTGTGGGCGGCGGTGACGACGATGGGCGCGACCACGCTGTCCGTCGCCGGGGCCCCACTGACGGGAATGGCCCAGCTCACCGGGCTGCTCGGCGGGTTCGCCCTGGCCGTCGCCGCTCTGCTGGCGCTGACGCGCCCCGTGAGCGGCGAGTAACGCTGCAGCGTTACTCGCCGCTCACGAGCGGTGCAGCCGCCCGGAAGCAGGTACGGGCGCCGGTGTGGCAGGCGGGCCCGGTCTGGTCGACGAGGACGAGCAGCGCGTCGCCGTCGCAGTCCAGGCGCACCTCGTGCACGTGCTGCACGTGACCGGAGGTGGCGCCCTTGACCCAGTACTCCCCGCGCGAACGCGACCAGTACGTCGCGCGGCCGGTGGTGAGCGTGCGGTGCAGCGCCTCGTCGTCCATCCAGGCGACCATCAGCACCTCACCAGTGTCCCGAGCCTGCACGACCGCGCAGACCAGCCCCTCGGCGTTGCGTTTGAGCCGGGCGGCGATCGCCGGGTCCAGCCGCGACCGCTCGACCCTGGCACTGGGTGCCGACGACTCGCTCACCGGACCTCCACGCCGCCGGCCCGCAGCGCGTCCTTGACCTCACCGATGCGCAGCACCCCGAAGTGGAACACGCTCGCCGCGAGCACGGCGTCGGCCCCGGCCCGCACGGCCGGCACGAAATCCTCGACCTTCCCGGCGCCACCGCTCGCGATCACCGGGACGTCCACGACCGTGCGCACCCGCTCGATCATCTCCAGGTCGAACCCCGCGCGGGTGCCGTCGGCGTCCATCGAGTTGAGCAGGATCTCCCCGACCCCGAGCTCCTGGCCGCGCGCGGCCCATTCGATGGCGTCGATGCCGGTGCCGCGCCGCCCGCCGTGGGTGGTGACCTCGAAGCCCGACGGGGTGGGCGCGCCGCCCGTGACCCGGCGGGCGTCGACCGACAGCACGATGCACTGCGAACCGAACCGACGGGCCGCCTCGCCCAGCAGCTCGGGGCGGGCGATCGCCGCGGTGTTGATGCTGACCTTGTCCGCACCGGAGCGCAGCAGGGTGTCGACGTCGTCGCACGAGCGGACGCCGCCGCCGACCGTGAGCGGGATGAACACCTGCTCGGCGGTGCGCCGGACGACGTCGTACATCGTCTCCCGCTCCCCCGACGACGCGGTGACATCGAGGAAGGTCAGCTCGTCCGCGCCCTCCGCGTCGTAGACGGCGGCCATCTCGACCGGGTCGCCCGCGTCGCGCAGCTCCCGGAAGTTGACGCCTTTGACCACCCGGCCCGCGTCCACGTCCAGGCAGGGGATGACGCGGACCGCGACGCCCATCTCAGCCCGCCGCCCGTACCGCGGCCAGCGCCTCGGGCAGCGTGAACCGGCCGGCATACAGCGCCTTGCCGACGATCGAGCCCTCGATGTTGGCTCCCGCCGCGGCCGTCTCGGCCAGCGTGACCAGGTCGGACACCTCGGCGACGCCGCCGGACGCGATGATCGGCGCGGGGGTCGCCTTCGACACGTCGCGCAGCAGCTCGACGTTCGGGCCGCGCAGCGTACCGTCCTTGCTGACGTCGGTGACGACGTAGCGGGCGCAGCCGTCGCGGTCGAGGCGGGCGAGGACCTCCCAGAGGTCGCCGCCGTCGGTGGTCCAGCCCCGGGCGGCGAGCCGATGGCCACGCTCGGTGATCCGGACGTCGAGGCCGACGGCGATGCGCTCGCCGTGCGCGGCGATCGCCCGGGCGCACCAGTCGGGGTCTTCCAGCGCGGCGGTGCCGAGGTTGACCCTGGCGCATCCGGTGGCCAGCGCGCGCCGCAGCGACTCGTCGTCGCGGATGCCGCCGGACAGCTCGACGGCCACGTCGAGCTGTCCGACCACGCCGGCCAGCAGCTCGGCGTTGGAACCGCGGCCGAACGCCGCGTCGAGGTCGACGAGGTGAATCCATTCGGCGCCGTCGCGCTGCCAGGTCAGGGCGGCCTCGAGCGGGTCGCCGTAGCCGGTCTCGGTGCCGGCCTCGCCCTGTACCAGGCGGACGGCCTGGCCGTCGGCGACGTCGACCGCGGGCAGCAACGTGAAGCTCACGTCGGGCAGCCTACCGACGGTGTGATGGCGCCTAGCCGACGACGTCGCGCAGCCAGTTCCGCAGCACCGTCGCGCCCGCGTCGCCGGACTTCTCGGGGTGGAACTGGGTGGCCGCGAGCGCACCGTTCTCGACGGCGGCGACGAAGTCCTCGCCGTGGTGGGCCCAGGCGACCAGCGGCGGACGGAGCACGCTCGACGCCGCCGGCTCCCAGCGCCGCACCCCGAACGAGTGCACGAAGTAGAAGCGCGTGTCGGCGTCCAGGCCGGAGAACAGGACGGAGCCGCTCGGGGCCCGCACGGTGTTCCAGCCCATGTGCGGGAGCACGCCGGCCTTGATCCGCTCGACGGTTCCGGGCCACTGCCCGCAGCCATCGGTGTGCTCGCCCCATTCGACCCCGTGGTCGAACAGCACCTGCATGCCCACGCAGATCCCGAGGACCGGGCGGCCCCCGGCGAGCCTGCGTTCGATGATCCGCGGCCCGTCGACACCGGCGAGGCCGGCCATGCAGGCGGCGAACGCGCCGACCCCCGGAACGACCAGGCCGTCGGCCGCGAGCGCGGCGCCGGCGTCGGCCGTCACCGTCACCTCGGCGCCGACGCGGCGCAGCGCGCGTTCCGCGGAGCGCAGGTTGCCCGATCCGTAGTCCAGCACGACGATCCGCGTCACGAGGTCAGGATATGCGCCCGGCCGCCCCGTCCCCGATCGCGTCGACAACGAACTTGCGCTGATCAAAAGGGCTTGTGGATCACCACAAGTTCGTTGTCGACGGATGGGTTGGCGCGAAACGGCCCGGGATCCGGGTTCGCCCTGCCAGGATGTCCGCCATGACGGGGCCGCGGGGTGTCGCGATCGACCGGGTGTTCGGGCTGGGGCGGGCGACGGGCCGGGAGGTCCAGCGCGCGATCTTGGTCGCGTCGGCGGCGTCGGTCCCCGACGCGGTGCCGGCGGGAGCGTTCGTGGTCGATCCCGAGCGGGCGCAGCGGTGTATCGACGATCTGGGGAGGATCATCGACGACCTGCGGCTGGGGCTGCTACCGCTTCAGGGGTCGCTGCTCGTCCCGCCCAGCGAGGACGAGGTGAGCCGGAACGTGGCCCGCAACGCCGCGCTCATGGGCCGGCGGGCGGAGACCTATGTGGCGGCGTGGCTAGGGCAGCTGGAGCAGACCCGCGACGCATTGTCCCGGCAGCTGGCGGCCTATCGGGCCGCGGACGAGGCGAACGCCGGACGGCGCGGGTGAGGCGCGGCCGCGGCGCCGCGGTCGTAGCGTTGATGACGTGCACGGCGGCCCTGGCCGGCTGCGCCGCCCCGGCCTCCGCCGACCGCGGCGCGCCGGCCCCGCCCGCCGCGGCCTCCCCGGCCCCGGCCTCGGCGCCCTCGGCCGCACGGTCCGGCGACGAGGCCCCGCGGGTGCCGCGTCCCAAGGACGCGCGCGGCATCGGAACCTGCGAGCTGCTCACCCCGGCCCAGCTCACCGCGCTGGGGCTGCGGCCCGAGACGGCCGAGTCAAAGGCCGTCGGCACCGGGCGGCTCTGCACCTGGAGGTCCACCACGGTGGGCGAACCCGCCGGGATCACGATCGCGGACGATATCGAGGTCCGCGGCCTGGAGCACATCTACCGGCTCCGGGACACGTTCGCGGTGTTCGAATCCCGCGAGGTCGCCGGCCATCCCGCCGTCCGGGCCGACGGCAACGCCGACGGCCGCTGTTCGCTCTACGTCGCCGTGGCCGAGTACCAACTGCTCTCCGCGGACGGCAACCTCGCCGGCCGGCCCCTGCCCGACCCCTGCGAGCGCTCCCGCAGGATGGTCGAAGCCGTGCTGTCCAACCTGCCGCCGCTGCGGTGAGTGCGGAGGTTGCGTACCCGCCCGTACCCCGGCCGCCGGCCCGCGGCGTCGGCCCCGGATCAACCTCTCCGATCCGGTATCAGTTCGGTATCATGCGGCGATGGCGATGACCCTGCGGCTCACCGACGAGGAGGCCGAGGCGCTGCGCCGGCAGGCCGAGGCCGAGCACCGTTCGATGCAGGACGTGGCCCGGCAGGCGGTGCGCGAGTACGTGAGCCGCCGCGGGCACCTCGCGCGGGTCGAGGAGGCGCTCGACGTGCTCACCCCCCGATACGCCGATCTGCTGGACCGGCTCGGTCGGGCGTGACCGAGTACCTGACGCTGGACTCGTTGCTGCTCATCGCCGCGCGCGCCGTCGGGTCCGAGGTAGCGGTGCGCGACTACGGGCTGCTGGAGTCGGCTCTGGCCCGGCCGCAGGCCACCGTGTTCGGTGCCGACGCCTACCCGAGCCTGCACGGCAAGGCGGCCGCGCTGCTGCACTCCCTGGTCCGCAACCACGCGCTGGTCGACGGCGACAAGCGGCTGGCCTGGCAGGCGACCGCGGTATTCCTGTGGCTCAACGGATACGACGTGGACGCTCCCGACGACGATCTGTTCGACCTCGTGATGGCGGCGGCCGACGGCAGCCTCGGCGACGTCGAGACGATCGCCGAGCGGCTCGCGGCGATCACCCACCCGGCGGCGCTCGGACGTCAGGGCCCAAGCAGCGCCGCGGGGACGATCGCGATGCCGTCGGTTCGCCGGTAGGCCTCCCAGCCGGTGGTGACGATGACGGCGTCGAGCAGGTCGGGGCCCAACGCCCCGGCGAGCCAGTGCAGATGCCGCACGTCGCGGTCGTCGACGATCGCGCCGAGCTTGACCTCGATCGCCACCACCCGTCCCTCGGCCCGCTCGACGATCAGGTCGATCTCCCGCTCACCACCCTTGGTCCGCAGGTGCCGGACCCTGGCCTCGGCCGCCTGGGCGGCCACCCGCACCCCGAGCGCGACCAGCGACTCGAACAGCTTGCCCAGCAGCGGACCGTCGCGCGGCACCGGCGGCCCGAGCGGATCGGCCTGCAGCAGCGCGTCGACGTCGGCGCCGAGCAGCCGGGCGGCGAGCGCGGGGTCGGCGAGGTGGTGCTTGGGCGGCGCCGCCAGCCGCGCCAGATGGTTGCGGGTGGGCAGCCAGGCCTCCACCGGGTCAAGGATCCACAACTGCTCCAGGACCTGCCGGTAGTGGAGCGTCGTCGGCCGGCTCGGGACCGCATCGTTGGCGCCGGCGGCGGCCCCCCTGATCGTCTCCAGGGACGCCGTGGTCGCCGTGGCAGCGGCGTATGCCGCCAGCCACCGCCGCAGGCCGCGCGGATCCCGCAACGGCCGTCCCTGATCGGCAAAGTCCCGCTCGACGATGCGGTCGAGGTAGCCGTCGAGCCGGGCACGCCTGGCGCGGCCCGCCTTGCCGCGCAGATCGGGCAGGCCCGATCCGACGATCTCCTCCGCGTAGTCGGCGAGTCCGAGCGGCGACGACCCTGCCACGGGCGGACGCGCTCCGCTGAGCAGTTCTGCGAGGCTCACGGTCGGCGGGACGAGTCCGCGCTCGGCAAGGCTCAACGGCCTCATCCGCAAGGTCACGATCCGGCCCGCGCCCCAATGTGTCGGCTGCTCCAGCGGTACCGCCGAGCCGGTGAGCAGGTAACGGCCGCCCCCGGCGCCTGCGTCGACCGCGCGGTGCACGAGATCCCAGCCGTACGGGAACCGCTGCCACTCGTCGATCAGCACCGGTGGCGCGCCGGCCACGAGGCGGTCCGGGTCCGCGGCGAGCACCTCGCGCTGCCGCGGGTCGTCCAGGCGGTGGACGGTCGCGGCACGCCGCAGGGCCGTCGCGGTCTTCCCGACACCCTTCGGCCCATCGATGGCGATCGCGGGGAGCTCCGGCAGGAGCTCGTCGAGCTCGTCATCGACGGTGCGTCGAAGGTACTCGTCCACGGCCTTACATTACAACTGGTCGGCCTTCTACTTTACAGTTGGTCGCATCGATGGGTGACAACTGGTCGGGCCGAGTCAGCTATCGTGGGGCGGCTGTTCGAATCAGGCCTCCTCGTGACGGATGTTCACCGTTCGCCCCGCCGCGGACGGCAGCCCGAGGACGGTGTCGGCGACGGGTGCCGCGAACGGACGGGAGAAGGGGTAGCCCATGTCGCGGATGTCCGGGTAGCGCTCGACGGCGCCGCAGAAGCTCAGTGAGCCGCACTCGGCGGAGGGGCGGACCAGGTCGCGCGAGGCGTCGGTGCAGAACACGGCGAGCCGGAAGGCCATCCCGTCCGCCGTCCCGCGCGGCAGCAGCAGGGTGTAGGGCCAGCCGCAGTCGCAGTAGTTCGGGTCGTTCGGGTCGGTCTCCCCATCCAGGACGGTCTGCGGGTCGGTCTCGGCGGGCTTCTTCACGACGGCGAACTCGGTGTCCGGGCGGTAGACGACGGCGCGCCCGGTGGCGGGCAGCTCGACGAGCATCTTGTCCAGCTCCATCCACGCCGTGCGGTCCTCGGCCAGGTCGGCCGGGGCCATGTAGACCCGCAGCGTGACCGGCGTCGGCCGCGGGTTCAGGTTGCGCACGCGCACGACCAGGGCGAACGGGTCGTGCGTGAGGTGGGCGATCGCCTGGCCGTTCGACAGCGTGCTCTGTGCCATCCGGGTCGTCAGCTCGTCGACGACGACGAGGCCGCCGGGCAGCGGGCCCGGGCCGATCGGTGAGTCGAACACCGCGCCGCCGGCGGCGGCGGCGGCGAGCGCGGCCGGGTCGGCGTCCGCGGGCAGGCCCGCGGTGGACACGAGCAGGACGTCCGGGCTGGCCCACGGCACGGCGGCGCCGGCCAGCGCGTCGCGCAGCACGACCCGCGGGGCGTCGGAGAAGTCGTACGGCGGCTGAGTGTCCTGCCAGGCGGTGTTGACGTCGTCGATGTGCTTGTGCCAGCGCCAGAAGACGGGGTCGCGGATCGCCACCGAGGGCGCGTTCATCACCCCGTTGCCCTGGTCGGCGGGAAGCCGCGCGAACATCCCGTGGCCGCGGTTGTGGATCCCGGGATAGCTCTGCCGGGACAGGCCGGTCAGCTGGGGCCCCGACGCCTCGACGGCGTCGCCGAGGGTGTCGCTGTCGACGGCGCGCGGCGAGCCCACCTCGCGGAGCAGCTGCTGGGTCGCGATCGCGGCGTCCAGCGCCGCCTGCCACCGGGTGAGCCGGTCGACGTCGCGCTGCGGCAGCTTCTCGTTGGCCGGCCGGTCGGTGAACGGCGCCAGGTTGGGCACGTAGCCCTCCGGGATGGGCGTCGCGAACTGATCGGGCCCGAACGCCACCACCCGGGCGCGCCCGTTGGACAGCCGCTCGGCGTCGTAGCGGGCCAGCATCTGGCTGTGCATGTAGAAGAACAGCTCGCCCTGCCGGTCGTTCAGCCGGAACAGCACCCGGTAGGCCGCGTCCGGCAGCCCGGCGGTGAAGGCGGCCCAGGTGGGGATCACCGGCTGCACCAGCTCGAGGAACCGGTCGCGGATCTCGGTCGGGGACGCCGCGGCGAGGAACGCGGGCCAGTCCGGCGCCGGGTCAAGCGCGGCGAACAGGGCAGCGAGCCCGGCCCGGTCGGACGCCTCGGCCCAGACGAGCAGGTCGCCGAACAGCGGCAGCCCGGGCCACGGATAGACCTGGTGCCAGTGGTCGTGGTGCTCGTTGGCGAACGGGTCCTCGCGCCAGTAGTCCAGCGCCGGCTCCGGACCCGGGGTGCTCGCCCGCGCCCCCGGCGAGCGCGACGGCGCGAACAGCTCGGGCCGGACCCGGACCGTGCGCGGCTTGCCGAGCCGCCGGGCCGGCGTGTGGTGCGTCACGAAGATCGCCATGGCCTGCGCGACGAGGTCCGGGCCGAGCTCGTCGGCGCGGGCCTCGGCGAGGTCGAGGGCGCGCGCCAGGCCCTCGTCCGCGGTGGGTGCCGTCGCGGTGGTGAGCGCCAGCTGCGCCGCGAGCGCGACGGCCGCGGTCGCGTCGTCCGGGTCGAACCAGGAGAAGGCGTGGGCCGCGCGGGCCGCAGCCCGCGCGCCCAGATCGGTGAACAGCCCGTTGCTGCGCGCGCGCAGCTCGTCGATGGTCGGCATGGCTACGCCAGTTCCCGGACCCGGTCGCGGACCTTCTCGACCACCGGCTCGATGACCTTGCGGGCCTCGAACAGGCTCAGCATCTCCCGCTGCGCCGCACGCGCCTTGGCCTTCTTTCGCACCTTCAGCGCGCAGTCGGTGTAGGCGTCCATCACCCGCTCGTAGCCGATGTGCCCCAGGGCGTCCGCCGCCACCTTGGACTGCTCCACGATCGGCGCGAGCTCCCGCTCCACGACGTCGGGCTCGGCGTCGAGCACCCGCAGCGCCGTCGCGTCGGCGGCGAGCACCTTGTGCGGGCCGGCCAGCGGCAGGGCGCGCGCCGCGGTCAGGTACACCGCCGCCGGGTGCCGCGCGCCGAGCTCGCGGGTGACGAACGCGATGCGTTCGTTGACCTCGCCCAGCGTGCGCGTGCCGCCCACCGCCAGCACCCGACCGACCGGGGCGGCGAACAGCTCCCTCGCCGTGCTGCGGTCGTGGTCGGAGGCCGCCGGCCGGACGTGCTGGATCATGGCTGCGGGCGCGGTGGAGCCGTCGGCGTTGGTCCAGCAGGCCTCGATCCGGTACCCGCCCGGCTCCGTGAACGGGAACCCGAACATGCCCATGGTCAGGTTCACCTCCTGGTACCGGGACTCCCCCGGCGCGAGCACCTCGAGCTGGGGGCGGGCGCACGTGCGGTAGAACGACAGGAACGGGCGCCGCCGCCCGCTCGGGGTGGTGACGGTCAGCTCGACCACGCCCTCGGCGGGGTCGAGGTTGGTCACGGCCAGGACGGGCTGGTCGCTGACGTTGCGCAGCCGCAGCTCGCAGAACACCGGCTCGCCGAACTCGACCGCCTGGCTGCGGGTGCGGACCACCAGTTCGAGCCGCCGGTCGAGGGTGCCCCGGCCGGCGCGGCCGTGGTTGTGGAACCACGCCTCGTTGCCCATCTGGACGAACCGGGCCGGGGCGTGGCGCAGGAACAGGTTCTCGCCGTCGTCGAACCGGAACCGGAACCGGTCGTAGAACCACTCCGCGGACAGTCCCGATCCCGGGCTCGCCTCGTCCGGGTAGTTCATCCAGGACAGCGCCTGGGCGTTGTTCCGCAGCGGCATCCAGGCCGGCGCCGGCCACGCGCCGGACCCCGGATCGGCGAGCACCGCCTGCTTCTGGAACGAGTGCGCGAGGTTGAACGCGTGCCCGGTCTCGTGGACGAGATCGAAGAACAGCTCCCGCCGGGCGGCCTCGGCGGCGGGCGGGTTGGCCTGCGGGTAGGCGCCGCCCGCGGTGTGGAAGTGCGGGGACAGCGTGAACAGCGCCGTGCCCTGGCGGTCGACGCCGCCGGGCTCGTCGATGTCCCCGTCGAACATCACGCCGCCGAGGGTGTCGCTGTCGGCCAGCTCGGCGTTGAACAGCCACATCTTCCACTGCGGCACGTTCGCGAACGCGTTCCAGTGGTCGGCCATCGCGTCGTGCAGCTCCTGGAAGTTCCAGCGCCGGTTCGCCCCGGCCGCCGAGGTGTCGATCGTGTTCGAGCTGTTCGAGCGCGTGATGCGGATCCCCGCCTTCGCGAAGGCCGACTCGAGCGTGAGGGTCTCCCGTGGCAGGTCGCCGGGCCGGTCGGGGTGCAGCTGGGTGTCGTAGGGCTCGGGGCTCACCGCGCCGTCCTCGACGTCGACCTCGACCTCGACCTCCCGGAACCAGATCGACTCCTGCGCCGCCCGGTACGGGCCGAACCGCCGGTTCGCCGCGGTGGCGACGAACGTGACGTCGGCCTGCGGGGTGCCGAGCAGGCCCGGGCGCTCGATCGTGATCTCCAGCCGGTCGACGGTCACCGTCCCCCAGGGCAGCACGATGTCGTCGGCGACGAGGTCGCGGCGCAGCAGCGTTCCGGTGTTCGCCGTGACGCGGCCGATGACGTGCGCGGCGGTGCCGACGATCAGCGGGCTGGGCCGGACGGTCGCGCTGACCACCCCGAGCGGGTCGGTGCCGTCGATGTCGACGTGCAGGGTGAAGCGCGGGCGCCGCAGCGCCTCGAGGATCTCCGGTGTGAGGGTGGTGACCGGGGGCAGCGGGGTGAGGACCGGGTCCGTGGGGTCGGCGGCGGCCTCGAGATCGTCGCCGCGGCCGCCGGCGCCGCCGTTGAACACGTAGCGGCCCGACAGCCGCCGCCGCAGGTGCGGGAGGATCGGCTCGAGTTCGGGCAGGTCGAGTTCGATGGGGCCACTCACGACGGTTCCCTCCTCGCGTCCGATCGCCGTCGCCACGGCGGCGGCGTTCATCCGGATGATCTCCAGGGCGAGCTGGTGGTCGATGCGGTCGAGCGTGTCGCCCGCGGTGTGGATCGCGCTGTTCGTGCCGTCCGCACCCTCGATCGTGAGGACCGCGGGGATCCCGGCGTCGAGGAACGGGACGTGGTCGCTGGCGAACGGGCTCAGCGACGTCTGCACGGTCAGGCCGGTGTAGGTGGCGGCCGCGCCGGCCAGCCGGTCGATCACCGGTTGGGACAGCGGGGCGCCCTCGAGCAGCACGGTCGGGGCCGGCGTGTTCCGGCAGCCGACCATGTCCATGTTGACCACGGCGGCGATGCGCGCCCGCTCCGCCGCGGGCAGGCCGGCGACGTAGGCCCGGCTGCCGTGCAGGCCCTGCTCCTCCCCGCCGAACAGGATCAGCCGCAGGTCGTGGCTACCGCGATGGCCGCGAAGCGCCACCGCGACCTGCAGCAGGGCGGCACCTCCGGAGGCGTTGTCGTCCGCGCCGGGGGCCGGGGCGGACGGGCCGCCCGCGGTGTTCACCGAGTCGAGGTGCGCGGTGACGAGCACGACCTGGCGCGGCCCGGGACCGGCCCCGTCGCGCTCGCCGATGACGTTCGACGTGGACCCGCCGTCCGGGAGCCGGACCGCCATCTCGGACGTGCGGTAGCCGAGCGCGGCGAGGCGATCGCGGGCCCAGGCCGCGGCGGCCGCGAAGCCCGCGCTCGTCGAATGCCGCGTCGGGTGCACGGCGAGCGTGGTGAGGTCCGCCGCGAAGCCGGCCGGGTCGGTTCGGCCGACGAGGTCCCGCACCCAGGCCAGCGGGGCACGTCGGGCTGCGACGTCCCGGATCAGGGTCGCGTAGACGACGCCGTCGACCGGCAGCGGCTGCACCCGGTAGCAGCAGTCCCGACCGGGCGGCGGTTCGGTCGGCCCGGACACGACCAGGTAGCGCCCCGCGTCGACCAGCACCGGCACGTCCGGGTGCTCGTCCCGGAACAGCCGCCCGAGCTGGGTGACCAGCCGCAGCTCGCCGGGGCTCCGCCGCACCCCGGGGTGGGCGGACAGCGACCCGTCCGGGCCCCACAGCACCACCTGGTTCCCCAGCGCCGTCCAGTGCACCCCCGCTGCGCGGTGGGACTCCAGCGATGCGAGCGTGGTCGTCAGGAGCTCCATCGCGGCGCTCCCCTTCTCTTCGGTTATTCGGGGATCAGCCGCGCGAGCTCCTCCCGCGCGGTGTCCCGGTTCGCGGCGTCCAGCCGCACGGACCGACCCTCGCACGCGCAGGTGAGCACCGCGTCCGGGTACCGGCCTAGATACTGCGAGGCCCAGTCGGCGACGACGGGAGCGGCCGACGAGTCGTCGAACGCGACGACCACGACCGGCGGCGCCACCGGCGCCATCCGGGCCTCCGGGCGAACCACCGGGAGCGGGGTGAAGACGGTTCCCCTGCCGTCGAGGGCGGCCGCGAGACCCGAGACCGTCTGCAGCAGCCCGCGGTCGGACGACTCGATCGACAGCAGCTGGCGGTCCACCCTGACCCCCTCTGGACCTCGCCTCGCGAGCGGCACCCCCGACGCTCGCGATGGACGAGAATCCTCCGCTCACGAATGGTTCGCAAGACCCTCGTGTCCGTACCGACGCCGCCGTCGACGGCCGCATCCGGCCCGTGGCTGCTCGTGGGCCGTTGCGACGCCGTCTCAGCTCAGCCTGAGCTGGGTGGCGGGGCCTGCGGGCGCGCGAGTTGCGGTCGGCGTCGGCGGCGGAGTGAGCGCCGTGACGGGATCTCTCGGGTGCCGTGCCCGGCGGCGTGACGAGCGCCGGGGTGTCAACGGCCAGGCCACGGCCACGCTGGAGCGCATCGACACCCTCGCGCACGCCGCCCGCCGCGCCGGGCACGCGTCGAGCCTGGACCAGATCCGTGTCGACATCGTCGCCGGGCTGCTCGACGACACCCTGCGCCACCTCACCCGCGGCCAGATCATCGCCCACCTGCTCGCCTACCCGGTCGCGGACGACGACCCCGCAACGCCGACCAGCACGTGGCCGCCGAGACCGCCGCCGGTGCCGACGCGCGCACCGATCGGGCCGCGCATCAACATCAGCTCGGCGCGGCGGCTGAGTTCGCGCAGCCCGGCGGTGTGGCGTTCGATGTCGGCGACCAGCTGCTCCGGGGACCGCCGGTCGGGTTCCTCCTGGACGGTGCTGACCGCGCTTGCCGGTGCGAGGGCCTGGTCGGGGTTGTCGAGCCGGAACCGGGCGAGGGTGGCCTCGTCGAGTGCCCTCTGGACCGGAGACATGCGATTCTGCCAGGTCAGCAGCCCTCCCCTCAGCTGCTCGACGAGCTGGTCCTGCTCGGTGAACTTGCGGGCGAGCTCGGTGTCCAGCTCGGCGGCGCCCACCGCGCCGCCGATCTGCGCCACGAGGTTCTCGGCCCGGAGCAACCGCTGCTCGAGCTGGGCGAGCACCTCGGTCTCGCCGGCGACGGCGATCAGCCCGCCCGTCCGCAACGGCTCGAGCTTCTGTGCCAGCCGGGTGCACAGCTGACGGCGCCGGTGCGGCAGGGCCACGCGCTGGGCGAGCCGGCGCAGCGGCTCCGCAGGCTCGCGCCGCGGCCGCGGCTCGGTCCGCTGCGGGTCGGCGACCGTGCCGGTCACGCCGGCGCCCCCGGATCTGCCTGCTCCCACTCGGCGATCTGCCGGGCGAGCGTGTCGGGTGCGGCGGCACCGAGCCGTTCGGACTGCATCCGCAGCGCCTCGAGGTTGCGCTGCGCGATCATCGTGCGGAGCGCGGCGTAATCGTCGCCCTCGCCGGCGGCCGCGGCGTCGCTCACCGCCGGGGCCTGGTCCGGGACGAGCAGCGGGCCGCCGCCGTTCAGGTAGCAGACCGCGGACGCCCACTGCCGGCCACCCGGGTGGGCGTAGTCGGCCTCCCGGCGCGCGGCCGAGATCGACGACTGCACCGAGCGGCCGGCGAGCACGGACCGGAAGAGGCCCCTCGGCGAAGGCGAGGCCGACCGGTCCGGGGCCGTGCCCGGCCCAGCCGACCACGAGCGGGACGTAGTGCGCCAGCTGCGCGGTCGTGTCGGCGGTCCCGGGCTGGTTGAGGACGCAGATCGCGAGAGACCGCTCGAAGCCCGCGGCCGCCGCGATCTCCGCCAGCCGCCCGGCCTCCTCCCCGGGCTCCTGGGAGCCGCCGGACACGAGCAGCACGCGGAGCGGCGGGGGACCGGGCTCAGCGGGCGAGGTCGCGGGGGCGACGGCCCCGTCGGGGTCTGGCGGACGATCAGCGAGCGATCGCCCACCACCACCGAGTACGGCACGTGCGGATCCGCGGCGTCGAACAGCTTCCGCAGCCGGTCGGACCCCGGCGCCAGATCGTCGAGGGCGTGATCCTTGCTCTCCGTGAGCTTCGCCAGGCCGGCGGCGTCCCCGCCGGCCAGAACGCCGACGCCAGGGCTTCAGGCCGAAACGTGAGCGCGGTGAACGCCCAGTCCTGCACCCGCGGCCACGGCGAACCGTCGTTCGGGGCGCCGAGGGTGACCAGGTGGCTGACGATGCGGGCGCCGTCCAGATGCTCGATCATCCAGCGGGCGACCAGCCCGCCCATCGAGTGGGCGACGACGTCCAGCGTCTTGCCGTGCCCGGGGCCGAGCCCGACGGCGGTGAGCCGCTCCTGCAGCATCAGCGCCGTCTCGTCGATCCGGGTGTGGAGGTTCTCGTAGTCGAACGCGAGCACCGCGCCGTAGGCGCCCGCCACGCCGTCGGCGAAGCTGTTCGCCACCATCCCGCGCGTGTCGCCGACGATGCCGTGCAGGTGCAGCAGCACTCGATCGGTCCCGGCGACCGCGCCCGCCGCGACCGGCAGCACGAGCTCGTCCGGCCGAGCGGCACGGGCACGCGCAACCGCAGCGGGTCGACCGGCGTGACCGCCTCCCAGTGCTCGACGTCGCGCAGCTCCAGCACGGTCAGCTCGGCCATCCCGCCTCGGCCGGCGGCCAGCACGAACGGCTCGGACACCACGGGGTCGTCGCGCAGCGGCGGCGGGAGCAGCGCGGCGGCCGCGGCCCGCGTGACCGACTCGGTCGTCAGCAGGGCCGTCGCGCGCAAAGCCGGGTGCTCGGCGACGACGACCTGCGACGATGGCAGACGCGTGCGCGCGCCACCGATCGCGACGCCGGTCCACATCCTCGGCACGGGTGTACTCCAGCTGCGGGTTCTGGTGGGAGACGGCGGCGCGGACCGCGCTGCTCGCCGAAGCCATGACGGCGCGGTACGACGCGAGCTGGGCGGACTCCCGCACCGCCCGCTCCAGGGCGACCGGCATCGCACCCCGACGGTGGCCGCCGGCGAGAACCTCCTTGGCGGTCTCGTCCGAGCGGCAGGCGGCGAGCAACACGTGCCGCCCCTGCGCGACCGCCAGCCAGCCGCTACCCGAGGCATCCGCTCCTGCCGCGCCGACGGCCGGCGCGCCGAGCAGCGTGGACAGCGGGCGGACCCGCCGATCGGTGGGCGCCCGCCGCACCGTGACGCCACCATCGTCAGGCGCCCGGGTGCCGCTGCCGGAATGGCAGCAGTCGAGCACCCCCTCGTCGCGGCTGTCGTGGCAGACCAGCGTTTCATCCAGGTGGTCCGGCTCGACGGGCCAGAACTCCTGCGGCGCGAGTTCCTGGCTGCCGTGCCCGCTGAACCAGAACAGGGCCACATCATCCGCGCCCGCCCGACCGAGGTGCGCGCGGAACGCGTCGATCATCCGGTCCCGGGTCGCGTCCGCGTCGAGCAGGACTGCGACGTCCAGGTCGGCCGCCGGGACGCGGTCGGCCAGCAGCCGCGCGACCGCCTCGACGTCGTTGCGGCATCCCCCGCTGAGCCGGGGAACCGGAGGGCGGGAGTCGTCGATTCCAACGAGCAGTGCGAACAATCGGCCGGGCATGGCTCTCCCCCGCGGAACCGACACGCCCGGGTCGGCTACCGACGCGGCCGCTGGCGTCCCCGGGCTGGCTCAAGCAGTCGGGGTGGCACGCCGGATCCGGATCAGAGCGTGCCCTTGGTGGACGCGATCCCGGTGATCTTCTCGTCCGGCGCCACCGCCGCCCGCAGCGCGCGCGCCACCGCCTTGAACTCGGCCTCGGTGATGTGGTGCGGGTCGCGCCCGCCCACCACCCGCACGTGCAGCGCGAGCTGGCCGTGGAAGGCCAGCGACTCGAACACGTGCCGGTTGAGCACCGTCGGATAGTGCCCACCGACGACGAAGCCCTGCATGAACTCCGGCTCGCCGGTGTGCACGGTGTAGGGCCTCCCCGAGACGTCGACGACGGCCTGGGCCAGCGCCTCGTCCATCGGGATCCAGGCGTCGCCGAAGCGGCGGATCCCCTTCTTGTCCCCGAGCGCCTGGCGGATCGCCTGCCCGAGCACGATCGCGACGTCCTCGACCGTGTGGTGCGCATCGAGTTCCACATCGCCCGCCGCGCGCACCGTCAGGTCGAACGCCCCGTGCTTGCCCAGCGCATCGAGCATGTGATCGAAGAACGGGACCCCGGTGGAGATCTCGGTGACCCCGGTTCCGTCGAGATCGATCTCGACGAGGACCTTCGACTCCTTGGTGACCCGCTCGACGCGGCCGATCCGACTCACTGCACAACCTCCGTCCGCGCCACATCGGCGGCCACCTTCAGGAACGCGTCGTTCTCCCCGGGCGTGCCGATGGTGACCCGCAGCCGCCCCGCGATGCCCACGTCCCGGATCAGCACCCCGCGCGCCAGGAACGCCCGCCAGGCCCGGGGCGCGTCGGCGAAGCGGCCGAACAGCACGAAGTTGGCGTCGCTGGGCACGACGTCGTACCCGGCCGCGGCCAGTGCCGACACCACCCGCTCGCGTTCGGCGCGCAGCGCCGCCACCGAGCCCAGCGTCGCGTCCGCATGCCGCAACGCCGCCCGCGCGGCGGCCTGGGTCAGCGCCGACAGATGGTAGGGCAGCCGGACGAGCTGCAGCGCGTCGACGACGGCGGGCGCCGCGGCCAGGTAGCCCAGCCGCCCCCCGGCGAACGCGAACGCCTTGCTCATCGTGCGCGACACCAGCAGCTTGTGGCCGAGCGTTCCCAGCAGCGTGATCGCACTTGACCGGTCGGAGAACTCGGCGTACGCCTCGTCGACGACGACGAGGCCGGGCGCGGCCTCGATCAGCGTGGCCAGCTCGGCGGGTTCCAGCGACTGCCCGGTGGGGTTGTTCGGGCTGGTCAGGAACGTGACGTCCGGCGCCCGGTCGCGTAGCAGCGCCGCGGCGGCGTCGACGTCGATGGAGAAGTCGGCGCGCCGCGGGGCCGCCAGCCACTCGGTGCGGGTGCCCGCAGCGATGATCGGATGCATCGAGTAGGAGGGCTCGAACCCGAGCGCCGTGCGGCCCGGCCCGCCGAAGGCCTGCAGGATCTGCTGCAGGATCTCGTTGGATCCGTTGGCCGCCCAGAGGTTCGCGACGGTGAGCGGCACGCCGGTGGCGGCGCCGAGGTAGGCGGCGAGATCGGTGCGCAGCGCGACGGCGTCCCGGTCCGGATAGCGGTTGAGCGCCGCCGCCGCCGCACCGACGGCCGCCGTCACGTCGGCGACCAGCTCCGGGGGCGGTGGATACGGGTTCTCGTTGGTGTTCAGCCGCACGGCGACGTCGAGCTGCGGGGCGCCGTAGGGGCTCTTGCCGCGCAGGTCCGCGCGCAGCGGGAGCTCCTCGATGCCGACCTCGCCGCCGACGGCGGGCGTCGTCGCGGTCACCGGCCGAACCGGGCGGTCACCGCGGCGCCGTGCGCGGGGAGATCCTCCGCGGTGGCCAGCGTGACGACCTGGCCGGCCACCTCGCGCAGGGCGTCCTCGGTGTACTCGACGAGCTGCACCCCCCGCAGGAACGTCTGCACCGACAGCCCGGCGGAATGCCGCGCACAACCGCCGGTGGGCAACACGTGGTTGGAGCCCGCGCAGTAGTCGCCCAGCGAGACCGGCGCGAACGGCCCGATGAAGATCGCCCCGGCGTTGCGCACCCGCAGCGCGACCGCGCGGGCGTCCACGGTCTGGATCTCCAGGTGCTCGGCGGCGTAGGCGTCGACCACCGCGACACCGTCGTCGAGGTCGCGGACCAGGACCGTGCCCGACTGCGGGCCACCGAGCGCGGTACGGATCCGCTCGACGTGCTTGGTGACCGCGACCTGACGTTCCAGCTCCGCGTCGACGGCGTCGACCAGCGCGTCGCTCGTGGTGACCAGGACCGACGCGGCCGACGGATCGTGCTCGGCCTGGGAGATGAGGTCGGCGGCGACGTGCACCGCATCGGCGCTGTCGTCGGCCAGCACCGCGATCTCGGTGGGCCCCGCCTCGGCGTCGATCCCGATCAACCCGCGCAGCAACCGCTTGGCGGCGGTGAGGTAGATGTTGCCGGGCCCGGTGACCATGTCGACCGGCTCCAGCTCGGCGCCGTCGGTGTCGGTGCCACCGTGGGCGAGCAGCGCGACGGCCTGCGCGCCGCCGACGGCCCAGACCTCCTCGACGCCCAGGAGCCCGGCGGCGGCCAGGATCGTCGGATGCGGCAGCCCGCCGTGCTCGGCCTGCGGCGGCGACGCGACGACCAGCGACTCGACGCCCGCCTCCTGCGCCGGCACGACGTTCATCACCACGCTCGACGGGTAGACCGCCAGCCCGCCCGGGGCGTAGAGGCCGACCCGGCGGACCGGGACGAACCGCTCGGTCACCGTGCCGCCCGGCACCACGTCGGTGACGATGTCGGTGCGCCGCTGGTCGGCGTGCACCCGGCGGGCCCGCTCGATGGAGGTCTCCAGCGCGGCGCGCACACCCGGGTCGAGCGCGGCGAGCGCGCCGCGCAGGGTCTGCGGCGGAACCCGGATGCCGACTGGCCGGACCCGGTCGAAGCGCTCGGTGTACTCCAGCGCGGCCTCGGCCCCGCGGTCGCGGACCGCCTCGACGATCGGCCGGACCTGCTCGAGCACCGCATCGACGTCCACCTCGGCGCGCGGGAGCAGCCCGCGCAGCGCGGCGGGACCGGGCAGGCCATCGGAGCGCAGGTCAGTACGGCGGAGCATGGTCCCCAGAGTACGGGGGTGGCGGGGCCGCCCCGGCGGCGGCGCACGGTCGGCGGCGCGCTGGCCGGGGTAGCCGCGGTGGCGGGACCATGGCTGCAGGCTCGCCCCCGGCGGGTGCGCTCGCGGACCGCATCGAACCGCGCCCCTGTTCGCCGGTCCGAACTCGGTCGCGGTGCTGGCGGTCAGCCTCGCCGGGCGCCCCGACCCGTTTCGCCGCAGGTCAGCGAGGCCTGTGAGTGCGTAACAGTGTTAAAGCACTGTTACGCACTCACAGGAGGTCGAGGCCGAGGTCCAGGGCGGTGACCGAATGGGTCAGCGCACCGACCGCCAGATAGTCGACGCCCGTCTCGGCGTAGGCGCGGGCGTTGTCCAGTGCGAGCCCGCCGCTGGACTCCAGCAGCGTCGCCCGCCCACCCCGGCGCCGGACCGCCTCCGCGGTGTCGGCCACCGAGAAGTTGTCCAACAGCACCAGTTGCGCGTCCAGTGCCAGCACCTCGTCGAGCTGGCCGAGGGAGTCGACCTCCACCTCGCACGGCAGCTGCGGCGCCTGCGCGCGCACCGCGGCCAGCGCCGCGCCCACCGAACCCGCCGCGGCGACGTGGTTGTCCTTGATCAGGACGGCGTCGCCGAGCCCGAGCCGGTGGTTGACCCCGCCGCCGCAGCGCACCGCATACTTCTCCAGCAGCCGCAGCCCCGGCAGGGTCTTACGGGTATCTCGGATCGCCGCGCCGGTGCCGGCCACCGCGTCGACCCACGCCCGGGTCGCGGACGCGACCCCGGACAGATGGCACAACAGGTTGAGCGCGGTCCGCTCGGCGGTGAGCAGGCCCCGCACCGGCGCCCGGACGACGAGCGCGGGCTCGCCCGCCACCAGCCGGTCGCCGTCGGACAGTGCGGCGAGCACCTCGTACCCCCCGGGTCCCAGCACGGTGTCGAGCACCGCGCGGGCCGCGGGCAGCCCGGCCAGGACGCCGTCGCGGCGCGGGGTGAGCTCCGCCACCGCGACCGCGTCGGCCGCGACGGTCGCCGCGCTCGTCGCGTCGGGGCCGTAGCGCAGGTCCTCGGCCAGCGCGGTGTCCACGACGCGGCGCAGATCGTGCAGGTCGGGGCCGGTGGTGACGGTCATGCCGCCCCCGCCGTCGCGAGCTCGGTGCGCACCACCGGGGCGCCCGCCGCGTCCAGGCCGATGACCAGGCTGGCACGCTGCCACAGGTCGTCGCGCTCGGGGAAGTCGGTGCGGACGTGGCAGCCGCGGGTCTCGGTCCGGGTGCCCGCGGCGACGAGCACCGCCTGGGCGAGCAGCGTCAGTGCCGCGTCCTCCACGCCGGACCGGTCGACCGGCGCCCCGAACAGGGTTGCGGCCTCCACCGCGTCCGAGGCCGCGGCCAGCCCCGCGGCGTCGCGCCCGATGCCCGCGTTCACGCTCATCGCCCGCTGCACCGTCGCCCGATCCGCGATCCCGGTCGCGGGCGACCCGAGAACGGCGGCACCGGCGGCGCGGCGCGGCCCGGACAGGTCCGCGGCGACCGCGCGGGCCGCCCGGCCGCCGACGACCAGCCCCTCCAGCAGGCTGTTCGACGCCAGCCGGTTGGCCCCGTGCAGCCCGGTCCGGGCGATCTCACCGGCCGCGTACAGACCCGGCACCGCGGTCCGTCCGTCCACGTCGGTGACGACGCCGCCGCAGGCGTAGTGCGCCGCCGGGGCGACCGGGATCGGTTCCCGCACCGGATCGACGCCCGCCGCGCGGCACGCCGCGGACACCGTCGGGAAGCGAATGGTGAAGTCCTCGATCCCGGTGGCCTCGAGCCAGACGCAGTCGGCGCCGGTCTCGGCGAGACGACGGGTGATCGCGGCGGCGACGACGTCGCGGGGCGCGAGCTCGGCCAGCGGATGCACCCCGGTCATGAACCGCCGTCCGGCGCGGTCGATCAGCAGCGCGCCCTCACCGCGCACGGCCTCGGTGACCAACGGGCGCCGACCGCCGGCGCCGGGCATCCACAGCACGGTGGGGTGGAACTGCACGAACTCCACATCGGCCACGGTGGCGCCGGCCCGCAGCGCGAGCGCGATCCCGTCGCCGGTGGCCGTCTCCGGGTTGGTCGTGCTCGCGTACAGATGCCCGTAGCCGCCGCTGGCCAGTAGCACCGCGGGGGCGTGCAGCATCCCCGCAACGCCCCGCTCGTCGAGGACCGCGAGCCCGACGACCCGGCCGGTGTCGTCGCGCAGCGCGTCGAGCGCCACGTACCCGGCGAGCATCGGCAGCCCGTCGGCCGAGGCGAGCAGCGCGCGTTCGATCTCCGCCCCGGTCGCGTCCCCGCCCGCGTGCACGACGCGAAACGCCGAATGCCCGCCCTCGCGGGCCCGCGCCGGCCTGCCGTCCGGACCCCGATCGAAGACGGCGCCGCAGGCCTGCAGCCTGCGCATCGCGGCCGGGCCCTCGGCGACGATCGACGCGACGGCGGCGGGATCGCACAGACCCCCGCCCGCCGCGAGGGTGTCGGCGACGTGGGCGTCGACGCTGTCTCCCGGCACGTCACCGACCACGACGGCGACCCCGCCCTGGGCAAAGCGGGTGCATCCGGCCTCGGGCGCGTCCTTGGTGACGACGACGACGCGCAGACCCGCCTCGGCCGCATCGAGCGCGGCGGTCAGACCGGCAACGCCGCTGCCGACGACGACGACGTCGGCGCTCGCCGCCCAGGCCATCGCGAGGCCGCCCGCGGCCTCGCGCCTCGGCACCGCCGCGTCTTTCGGCCCGCTCACTCACCGCCTCCGGGGCGGCCGATCTCGATCATCCGCTGGACCGCGGCGCGGGCGCGGGCCCCGAGCTCGGGGTCGACGTGCACCTCGTCGACGCCGTCGTGCAGCGCGCGCAGCAGCTTCGCCGGGGTGATCATCTTCATGAACCGGCAGGAGGCGCGGTCGTTCACCGCGCGAAAGTCCACCTCGGGGGCGGCCCTGCGCAGCTGGTACAGCATTCCGACCTCGGTGGCGACCAGCACCGAACGCGCGCCGACGGAGCGGGCGGCGTCGAGCATCCCGCCGGTCGAGAGGATCTTCACCCGGTCCTCGGGCACGATTCCGGTGCCTGCCAGGTAGAGCGCGGAGGTGGCGCAGCCGCATTCCGGGTGCACGAACAGCTCCGCGTCGGGATCGGCCTGCACCTGCGCGGTGAGCTCGGTGCCGTTGATTCCCGCGTGCACGTGGCATTCGCCGGCCCAGACGTGCATGTTCTCCCGGCCGGTGATCCGGCGGACATGCGCGCCGAGGAACTGGTCGGGCAGGAACAGCACCTCGCGGTCGGCCGGGATCGACTCGACGACCTCGACCGCGTTCGACGAGGTGCAGCAGATGTCGGTCTCGGCCTTCACGGCCGCGGTGGTGTTGACATAGGAGACCACGACGGCGCCGGGGTGCTCGGCCTTCCAGGCACGCAGCTCGTCGGCGGTGATCGAGTCGGCCAGCGAACAACCGGCGCGCGCGTCGGGGATGAGCACGGTCTTGTCGGGGGCGAGGATCTTGGCCGTCTCGGCCATGAAGTGCACGCCGCAGAAGACGATCGTGTCGGCCTCGGACTCGGCCGCGATTCGCGACAGCGCCAGCGAGTCGCCGACATGATGCGCCACGTCCTGGATCTCGGGCAGCTGGTAGTTGTGGGCGAGCACGACGGCGTTGCGCCGCTCGGCCAGAGCGCGGACCTGGTCTGCCCACTCGGTGTCGACGGTCCGCGACACCCGCGGGAGAACCTCGGGCAGGCTCATCGGGTACCTCCATCCCTGTTTTCGACTCCCAATCGAAAACGGGCCCGATCGTAGCAGCAGGCCGCCCCGCCGGACACCGCGACCGTGACCGGCACCTCACCGACAAGTCAGGTTCCCGACACCCGGAGTTTGCCGGGCACCCATCCGCTCATGATCAACGGGGTGCGCCGGATGCGGCCCGTACCTGGGCTTAGGCTTCCTCCCATGTCCGGCATCCACCTCGCTCGTCCGACGGGTCACGAGGTGCTCGCCGCCGTGCTGCAGGTTCGCGACGGCGCGCTGCAGGTCCTGGCCTGGCAGCGGGCCTTCGAGCCGGACGCGCGACGCTGGGCGTTGCCGGGTGGCCGGCTACCGGACGACGAGGACGTCGAGGCCTCGGTGCGCCGCCAGCTCGCCGAGAAGGTCGACGTCCGCGGGGTCACCCATGTCGAGCAGCTCGGGGTCTTCAGCGCCCCGGACCGGGTGCCGGGCGAGCGCCTGGTCGCGACGGCGTTCCTCGGGCTGGTGCCCGCCGACGCCGACCCGGCCGTTCCCGCCGACACCGCCTGGCACCGGGTCGCCGCGCTGCCGCCGACGGCCTTCGACCACGCCGAGATCATCGCCGCCGCCCGGGACCGGCTGCGGGCCAAGCTGTCCTACACCAACCTCGGGTTCGCACTGGCCCCGGCGACGTTCACGATCTCCGCGCTGCGCGAGCTGTACGCCGCCGCGCTCGGGCACCCGGTATCGGCGACCAACCTGCAGCGGGTCCTGACCCGGCGCGGGCAGCTGGAGCCGACCGGCGAGGTCGCTCCCCCGGGCCCGGCCGGCGGGCGGCCCGCGGCGCTGTTCCGGTTCGCGAGCCGGATGCTGCGGGTCACCGACGCCTTCGCCGTGCTGCGGCCGCCGGGCGACCAGGGACGGACCGTCGTACCGTAGGCGCCGTGGCCGCGTCGCTCCCGTTGTTCCCGCTGGGAACGGTTCTGCTGCCCGGCGCCCCGCTGCCGCTGCACATCTTCGAGCCGCGCTACCGCCAGCTGACGTTCGACCTGGTCACCGGGGTCGTGCCGGACAAGCAGTTCGGCATCGTCGCGATGCGCGACGGGTGGGCCCCCGACACGCACGGCATGGCCGGGTTGCACGAGGTCGGGTGCACCGCCGAACTGCTCGACGCCCGGCGGCTGCCGGACGGCCGGTTCAACATCGTCACCCGGGGCGCGCGCCGGTTCCGGTTGCGGGAGCTCGACGCCGAGTCGAGGCCCTACCTCATGGGTACGGTCGAATACCTGCCCGACGACCCCGCGGCGGCGAGCGACGCCTCGATCTCGGCGCTCGCCGCCGCGGCCCGCGCCGCCTACCGCCGCTACTGCGCGACGGCACGACGGAACGACGACTGGTCCGAACCTGGGCCGGACGTCTCGCCGGACGCGCTGGCGCATGTGCTCGCCGCCGACTGCGTGCTGCCGGTCGACGACCGGCAGCGGTTGCTCGAGCAGACCTGCCCGGCCAAGCGGCTGCGGATGGTGCGCGCGATCCTGACCCGCGAGACGGAACTACTGACCCGGCTGCGCGCCGTCCCGGCCTCGATCGGGTCCTTCGCCGTCGAGCACAGCCAGAACTAGATCCAGCCGAACCGTCCGCGCAGCTGGTTGGCGACGTGGTCGAAGCGGATCCGGTCCAGCACCGCACCCTCCCGGCGGATGTCGTGCTCACCGATCTCCAGCACCCGGTCCAGCCGAACGTAGGACGCGCGGCCCTCCCGGTCCCACCCGCCGGACCCGATCCCGGCCCAGTCCGGATCGTCGGCCCGGTCGGCCTGGCTGGACAGCATCAGCCCGAGCAGGTCGGAGTCGTTGCGACCGACAACGAGCATCGGACGGTCCTTGCCCTGCGCCGGGTCCTCCTCGAACGGCACCCAGGCCCACACGATCTCGCCGGGGTCGGCGGCACCGTCGAGGTCGGGTGCATAGCTGATCCGACGAGCGCGCTCCTCGGCCGGGACGGTCTTCGCACGACCACGTCGCTCGGCCGGGGCGGCGTGTGCGCCGCCGTCCCGCTCGATCGTGGCCACAGTGCTCGACATCGTCGTCGGCTCCTTCGACGGCCGGTCCTGCCCGGCCGTCTCCGTGCGGCGAAACAACCGCCTCCAGTTCACCATGCGCCACAGGATGCCGGAACCGCGCCGCGGTGCGTCCTCAGCACACCCCTTCGGGTGAGAAAATCTCGCCGTGCCTGCTGCAGCGGGCGGTCCAGCCCATCGGGGTCACCTGCACCACCATCCGCCGCGCGCACTCCGCGCAGTACCGCGGCGGCTCCAGCTCCCGCCGCACGGCACACCGGACATGCCCGCCGGCCTCGGCCGACCGGCCGCACTGATCACAGAACGCCGCGGCCACCGGGGCGCTCACAGCGTGTCGTTGAGGGCCTTGAGCGGCATCGCCAGCTCCCCGAGCAGATCGATATCGGCCTCGGCCGGCCGCCCCAGCGTCGTCAGGTAGTTCCCCACGATCACCGCGTTGACCCCGCCCAGCAGCCCCCGGCGCGCCCCCAGATCCCCCAGGGTGATCTCCCGGCCGCCGGCGAACCGCAGGATCGCCCGCGGCAACGCCAACCGGAACGCCGCCACCGCGCGCAGCGCGTCCGGCCCCGACATCGGCTCCAGCTCCCCGAACGGGGTCCCCGGCCGCGGATTCAGGAAGTTCAACGGCACCTCGTCCGGGCCCAGCGCCGCCAGCTGCCCGGCGAACTCCGCGCGCTGCGCCAGGCTCTCGCCCATCCCGACGATCCCGCCGCAGCACACCTCCATCCCGGCCTCGCGGACCAGCCGCAGCGTCTCCCAGCGCTCCTCCCAGGTATGCGTGGAGACCACCTGGGCGAAATGCGAGCGCGCGGTCTCCAGGTTGTGGTTGTAGCGGTGCACCCCCATCGCGGCCAGCGCCTCGGCCTGCTCGGGCGTGAGCATGCCCAGCGAACAGGCGATGTTGATGTCCAGCTCGTCCTTGATCGCCGCGATCCCCGCCGCCACCTGGGCCATCAACCGCTCGTCGGGCCCGCGCACCGCCGCCACGATGCAAAACTCCGTCGCCCCGGTCTTCGCGGTCTGCTTGGCCGCCTCCACCAGCATCGGGACATCCAGCCACGCCGCGCGCACCGGCGAGTCGAACAGCCCCGACTGCGAGCAGAAATGACAGTCCTCCGGGCAGCCCCCGGTCTTCAGCGAGATGATCCCCTCGACCTCGACCTCCGGCCCGCACCAGCGCATCCGCACCTCGTGCGCCAGCGACAGCAACTCCTCCAGCACGGAGTCGGGCAGCCGCAGCACCTCGAGAACCTGGGCCTCCGACAGGCCCTCACCGTTCTCGAGAACCTGGGCCCGGGCGAGCGCAAGAATGTCCGACTGCTCTGTGGTCACGGTGGTCACGCCTGGGGAGTGTGCCATCCGCCCCCCAGCGCTGGGGCCAGGGTGTGACGGGCGAGTTCGGCGAACTCGCCCACGGGCAGCGTCGCGGCGCCGTCGGGCAGCGCGCCGAGCAGCGGGACGCCGGTGACAACGGGCAGGTCAGCGATGTTGTGCCGGGCCGCGAGGTCGGGCTCGGCGGGCCACGCCCCGACGACGACGCCCGCGCAGGTCAGCCCGTGCGCCCGCAGCGCCTCGACGGTCAGCGCGCTGTGGTTGAGCGTGCCGAGGCCCGCCGCCGCGACGACGAGCACCGGCGCGTCGAGCAGCGCGGCGACCTCGGCGAGGGTGCCCTCGTCGGTGAACCGCACGAGCAACCCGCCCGCGCCCTCCACCAGCACCAGGTCGTGGTCGGTGGCCAGCTTCGTGGCGACGTCGGCGGCCTCGGCCGGGGTGACGGGGACGGCCCCGGCCCGTCGGGCGGCGGTCAGCGGGGCAAGCGGATCCGGATAACGCGCCAGCTCCCGCGTGGTCACGCCGGGGACCAGCCGCTCGACCTCGGCGAGATCGCCCGCATCGGCGGGCCCGACCCCGGTCTGCGCGGGCTTGAGCACGGCCACCCGCTCGCCGCGGGCGACGGCGTTCGCGGCGACGGCCGCGGTGACGATCGTCTTGCCCACGCCGGTCCCGGTGCCGGTGACGACGAGGATCACGGCCGTGCCTGCGCCAGCACCGTCGCGAGCACCGCGCGAGCGCGGTCCAGATCGGGCTCGGTGAGATCGGCCCGGGCCGTCAGCCGCAGCCTGCTGGTCCCCTCCGGCACCGACGGCGGGCGGAAACACCCGACCCGCAGCCCCAGCTCAGCGCAGCGCCCGGCCGCCGCGAACGCGACCTCGGGTTCCCCCAGCACCACCGACACCACCGCCGACGGCGGCGCGGGCACCCCGGCCGCCTCGGCCAGCGCCGCCGCGGCGGCCAGCACCGCCCCGGGCAGCCCCGGATCCTCGCGCAGGATCTGCAGCGCGGCCAGCGCGGCCCCGGCACAGGCGGGCGCCAGGCCGGTATCGAAGATCATCGTGCGGGCGGTGTCGACCAGGTGGTCGATCACCCGCCGCGGGCCGAGCACTGCACCGCCCTGGCTGCCCAGCGACTTGGACAGCGTCATGGTCAGCACGACGTCATCCGCCCCGGCGAGGCCCTCGGCGGCCACGTGCCCGCGCCCACCCGGCCCGCACACCCCCAGCCCGTGTGCCTCATCGACGACCAGCGCCGCCCCGCGGGCCCGGCACACCGCGTGCAGTGCCCGCAACGGCGCCAGATCGCCCTCGGCGGAGTTCACGCTGTCGGTGACGACGACGGCGCGCTCCTCGGTGCGCCGGGCCAGCGCGTCCTCGACGGCGGCGAGGTCGTTGTGCGGCGTGACCGCGACCCGGGCGCGGGAGAGCCGGCAGGCGTCGACCAGCGAGGCGTGGTTGGCCGCATCGGAGACGATGAGCGACCCTGGCCCGGACAGCGCCGTGACCGCGCCGAGGTTGGCCGTGTAGCCGGAGGAGAACACCAGCGCCGCCTCGGCGCCGGTGAACGCCGCGAGGGCGTCCTCGAGCCGGGCGTGCAGCTGCGTGCTGCCGGTGACCAGCCGCGATCCCGTAGAGCCCGCGCCCCAGGTGCGCAGTGCGTCCGCCGCGCCGTCGATGACCCGCTTGTCCCGGGACAGGCCGAGGTAGTCGTTGCCCGCCAGGTCGAGCAGCGGCTCGTCGGCGGGACGGGGCCGCAGCGCGCGGCGCAGCCCGTCGGCGCGACGGCGCTCGGCGTTACGGTCCATCCAGGCCAACGGATGCTCACGTGCGGGATCCACGACCAGCGACCCTATGCGCCGGGATCCGGCGCCGGTACGTGATGTCGCCCGGATCGCCGCGGTTGGCCCGATCCCGCCGAGCTCGCGGCCGCGGCCGCACGAACCCCGTCCGTGATCATCGCGAGTTCCTCGGCGGTGCACACGTAGGGCGGCATCGTGTAGACGAGGTCGCGGAACGGCCGCAGCCACACCCCAGCGTCGGTCGCCGCCGCCGTCGCCGCCGCCAGGTCCACGTCGTGGTCGAGCTGTACCACCCCGATCGCGCCGAGCACCCGCACGTCGACGACCCCCGGAAGGTCCCTGGCGGGCGCGAGCCCGTCGCGCAACGCCGCCTCGATCCCCTTGACCCGGCCGCGCCAGTCCTGGGAAAGCAGCAGGTCCACCGACGCGTTCGCGACCGCCGCCGCGAGCGGGTTGCCCATGAACGTCGGGCCGTGCATGAGGACGCCGGCTTCGCCCTCGGAGATCCCGCGGGCGACGTCGGTCGTGCACACCGTCGCCGCCATCGTCAAGTAGCCGCCGGTGAGTGCCTTGCCGACGCACATGACGTCCGGGCTGACCCCGGCATGGTCCGCGGCGAACAGCTCGCCGCTGCGGCCGAAGCCGGTGGCGATCTCGTCGAAGACCAGCAGCACGTCGTGGGCCAGGCACAGCTCGCGCAGCACATGCAGGTAGCGCGGGTGGTGGAAGCGCATCCCGCCCGCGCCCTGCACCACCGGTTCGACGATCACGGCGGCCAGCTCGCCGGCGTGGGTCTCGACCAGCTCGGCGAGCTCCGCGACGTAGGCCGTCTCGAACTCCCGCGGCGGCGCGCTCGCGAACACCTGCCGCGGCAACACGTCCGACCACAGCGAGTGCATGCCGCCCTCGGGGTCGCAGACGCTCATCGCCCCGAACGTGTCGCCGTGGTAGCCGCCCCGCCAGGTCATCAACCGGTGCTTGCCAGGCCGTCCTCGCGAGCGCTGGTACTGCAGGCACATCTTGATCGCGACCTCGACCGACACCGAGCCGGAGTCGGCGAGGAACACGTGCTGCAAGGGCTCCGGGGAGATCCCGACCAGCCGGTGGGCGAGCTCGACCGCCGGGCCGTGGGTGAGCCCACCGAACATGACGTGGCTCATCGCGCCGAGCTGGCGGGTGATCGCGGCGTCGAGGACGGGGTGGCGGTAGCCGTGGATCGCCGCCCACCACGACGACATTCCGTCGACCAGTTCGCGGCCGTCGGCCAGCCGCAGCCACACCCCCGACGCCGCCGCGACGGGCAGCGGGGGCTGCCGCGCCGGCAGCGGGGCGTAGGGGTGCCAGACGTGCCGCCGGTCGATGGCCAGCAGTTCATCGGCCCTCACACCGAGCGAGCATAGGAGCGCCCGGCTCTCCCGCCGCAGCATGGTGACTTTCGGCCACCTCGATCGACGACGACGCCGCGCGCCCGCCGCTCCCCCTCGCCCTGCCCGCAGCCACCAGGCTGCGGGCAGGGCGAGGGGCCAGCACCGTCGACGCCGACGACTAGGCTGGACAGATCATGAGCACCGCCGCCCGCGACGCCGCTATCGAACCGACTCATCCGGCGCTGTCCCGCCGCCGCGAGCTCGGCGCGACCAGCGCGCGCTCGCTGCTGCTCACGGTGCTCGGCGAGTTCGTGCTGCCACGCGGGGAGCCTGTGTGGACCCAGGTGCTTCTCGACGTGCTCGGCGACCTCGGCGTCGAGCCGAAGTCGGCCCGCCAGGCGCTCGCCCGCACCGCCGCCGAGGGGCTGCTCGTCTCCGGCCGGGCCGGACGCCGGGTCCGCTGGTCGCTCACCGAGCCCGGCCGCCGCCTTCTCTCCGACGGCGCCGCACGCATCTACGGCTTCGGCGCGGCCGCGCCGCGGTGGGACGAGCGCTGGCTCGTACTGCTCGTGAGCGTTCCCGAGTCGCGCCGCCAGCTCCGGCACCGGTTGCGCACGCGGCTGGCGTGGGCTGGGCTCGGGTCGCCGTCACCCGGGGTGTGGCTGTCCCCTGATCCGGACAAAAAGGACGAGGTGGCCGAGGTCATCGAGGATCTCGGCCTGGCTGCGGTGACGAGCTCGTTCATCGGCCCGTTCGGCCCGATCGGCGCGCAACAGGAGGTCGTGCGGCAGGCCTGGGACCTGGCCGAGGTGGAGAAGGCCTACGAGGAGTTCATCGCGACGTTCGGCGACGCCGACCCCACCGACCCCGCCGACGTCCTCGCCCACCAGATTCACCTGGTCCACGCCTGGCGGCGCTTCCCGTTTCTCGACCCGAAGCTGCCCGGTGAGCTGCTGCCGCGCGGCTGGGCGGGCGCTCGGGCGGCGGAGCTTTTCGACACCCTGCACCGCAGGTGGGACCGCCTGGCGCAGCAGCACTGGCAGCAGTTGATCGTCGCTGCGAGCTGATCCGGGCGGGACCGGGCTCCGGCGTATGCCGCGCACTCCACCCTCCGGCGCGGCTTCGCCCAGGCAGCGGCTCGACACCGGACCGCGCCCGTGCGCGAGCTGCTGTCCCGGGCCGGCGGCAGCCTCGAGTCGCTCTAGAAGGCCGCGGCGACGCGCGAGGCGTACCGGCCGCCGGGCACGTGAGGCCTACCCCAGGCAGCCCGGCCCGAGCAACGCCTTGAGGTCACCCATCAGTGCGGAGCTGGCGGTGACCCGCAGGCCGTCGTCGAGCCGCAACACGGTGGTGCGGGTGCCGTTGATCAGGCTCAGGTGGACCGGGCGCGGGCCAGGATGGCTGGTGAGGACGTCCTTGAGCTTCGCCACCACCGGCGGAGTGCACCGGGTCGCGGCGAGGCTCACCGCCACCGGAGCGCTGTTCTCCTCCCCCGCGGCCAGGAGATCGGGCACCGCGAGGTCGTTGGCGATCAGCGAGACACGGTCGTCCCGCTTGCTCACCCGCGCCTTGACCAGCACGATCGCGTCCTCGGCCACGTCGATCCCGACCACCTGGTAGCAGCGCGGGAAGAACAGCACCTCGATGCCACCGGCCAGATCCTCGATCTGGGCCGACGCCCACGGCTCGCCGTTCTTGTTCACCCGCCGGTTGACGCCCGCGAGGATGCCGCCGACGGCGACCTGCGCGCCGTCGCCGACCGTGCCGTCGAGGATGTTCTGGATCGGGGTGTCGGCCTTCGCCGCGAGCACGTGCTCGACGCCGTACAGCGGGTGTCCCGACACGTAGAGGCCGAGCATCTCCCGTTCGACGGCGAGGCGGTGTTTGGTGTCCCATTCCTCGGTGGGCACCTTGACGTCGAAGATGCCGGCGAAGGCCTCCTCGGCAGCGCCGTCGGAGCCGCCGTCCAACGAGCCGAACAGGTCGAACTGACCCATCGAAGCCGCCCGCTTCGTGCTCATCACCGCATCGATGGCCTCGGCGTGCACGAGCAGCAGACCCTTGCGGGAATGGCCGAGCGAGTCGAACGCCCCTGCCTTGATCAGCGATTCGATGACCTTCTTGTTACAGACCACCGCGTCGACCTTGCGCAGGAAATCGGAGAAGTCGGTGAAGGCCCCCTTCTCCTTGCGCGCCGCCACAATGGCGTCGACGACGTTCGCACCGACATTGCGGATGCCGCCCAGCCCGAACCGGATGTCATTGCCGACCGGCGCGAAGTTGCGCACCGAGTCGTTGACGTCGGGCGGGAGCACGGTGATACCCATACGGCGGCATTCCGCCAGGTAGACAGCGGCCTTGTCCTTGTCGTCGCGAACGGACGTGAGCAGCGCCGCCATGTACTCGGCCGGATAGTTCGCCTTGAGATAGCCGGTCCAATAGGAAACCAGGCCGTAGCCGGCGGTATGCGCGCGGTTGAACGCGTAGTCGGAGAACGGGAGCAGAATATCCCAGAGCGTTTTGACGGCCTCGGCAGAATAGCCGTTGTCGCGCATGCCCTGGGCGAAACCCTCGTATTCCTTGTCGAGGATCTCCTTCTTCTTCTTGCCCATCGCGCGGCGCAGCAGGTCGGCCTGGCCGAGGCTGTAGCCGGCCAGCTTCTGCGCGATCGCCATGACCTGTTCCTGGTAGACGATCAGGCCGTAGGTCTCGCCGAGGATGTCGGAGAGCGGCTCGGCCAGCTCGGGGTGGATCGGGATGATCTCCTGGCGGCCGTTCTTGCGGTCGGCGTAGTCGTTGTGCGCGTTCGCGCCCATCGGGCCCGGCCGGTAGAGCGCCAGCACCGCCGAGATGTCCTCGAACGTCGTCGGCTCCATCCGGCGCAGCAGGTCGCGCATCGGCCCGCCGTCGAGCTGGAAGACGCCGAGCGTGTCGCCGCGGGCCAGCAGCTCGTAGGTCGTCGGGTCGTCGAGCTCGAGGGTGTCGAGGTCGAGCGAGGGCTTGCCGTTGGCCTCGATATTGGCCAGCGCGTCGTCGATGACGGTGAGGTTGCGCAGGCCGAGGAAGTCCATCTTGAGCAGCCCGAGCGTCTCGCAGGCGCCCATGTCGAATTGCGTGATGATCGCGCCGTCGGCCTCGCGGCGCTGGATCGGGATGACGTCGATCAGCGGCTTCGCCGACATGATCACGCCGGCGGCGTGCACGCCCCACTGCCGCTTGAGCCCCTCGAGCCCGCGCGCCGTGTCGATGATCTCCTTTACCTGCGGGTCGGTCTCGTAGAGCGCGCGGACCTCGGCGGCCTCGGAGTGGCGCTTGTGGCCCGGGTCGAAGATCCCCGAGAGCGGGATGTCCTTGCCCATGACCGCCGGGGGCATCGCCTTGGAGATCCGGTCGGCCACCGAGTAGCCGGGCTGGCCGTACAGCACCCGGGCGGAGTCCTTGATCGCGGCCTTCGCCTTGATCGTGGAGTACGTGATGATCTGGGCGATCCGGTCCTCACCGTACTTCTCGGTGACGTAGCGGATCATGTCCCCGCGCCGGCGTTCGTCGAAGTCCATGTCGATGTCGGGCATCGAGACGCGCTCGGGGTTGAGGAACCGCTCGAAGATCAGCTTATGCCGGATGGGATCGAGGTCGGTGATCCCCATCGCGTAGGCGACCAGGCAGCCGGCCGCCGAGCCACGGCCGGGGCCGACCCGGATGCCGTTCTGCTTGGCGTACTGCACCAGGTCGGCCGTCACCAGGAAGTAACCGGGATAGCCCATCTGGCAGATGACGCCGACCTCGTACTCGGCCTGTACACGGTGGGCCTCCGGCACGCCGCCGGGGAACCGCCGGTGCAGCCCGCGCTCGACCTCCTTGACCAGCCACGACGCCTCGGTCTCGCCCTCCGGGACGGCGAACCGCGGCATGAGGTCCTGGCCCTCGACGAACTCGACGTTCACCCGCTCGGCGATATGCAGCGTGTTGTCGCAGGCCTCGGGATGGATCGGGTCCCACAGCGCGCGCATCTCGGCCGAGGACTTGAGATAGAAGTCCTGCGCGTCGAACTTGAACCGGTTCGGGTCGGCCAGCGTCTTGCCGGTCTGCACGCACAGCAGGACCTCATGCGACTTGGCGTCGCCGGGGTAGGTGTAGTGCAGGTCGTTGGTGGCCAGCCCGGGCAGGTCGAGCTTCTTCTTCAGCGCGAAGAGGTCCTCCTGGACCCGCTTCTCGATCGCGATCCCGTGGTCCATCAACTCGCAGAAGAAGTTGTCCTTGCCGAAGATGTCGCGATAGTCCGACGCGGCCTGGCAGGCGGCGTCGAAGTCGCCCTGCTGCAGCAGCCGGGCCACCTCGCCGGACGGGCAGCCGGTGGTGGCGATGATCCCCTTGCCGTAGGTCTCCAGCAGTTCCCGGTCCATCCGGGGCTTGTAGTAGTAGCCCTCCAGCGAGGCCAGCGAGGAGAGCCGGAAGAGGTTGTGCATCCCCTCCGTGTTCTCGGCGAGCAGCGTCATGTGGGTGTACATCAGGTCGGGGTTGTCGTCGCCGACGACCTGCCCGCCGAGCGTGGCCTTCTTGCGCTCGTGGCGACTGCCCGGGGCCAGGTAGCCCTCCATTCCGATGATCGGCTTGATGCCCGCGGCCTTCGCCTTGCGCCAGAACTCGTAGGCGCCGTACACGTTGCCGTGGTCGGTCATCGCCAGCGCCGGCATCCCCATCTTGGCCGCCTCGGCGAACAGGTCGTCCAGCCGCGCCGCTCCGTCGAGCATGGAGAACTCGGTGTGCGTATGCAGGTGCACGAAGCTGTCGGTGCCCCCCGGAGACGACGCCGACGTCCCTGCGGTTCCTGCCGATCTGGTCATCGAGGCTTGCGCACACCCTTCCGCGAGCGGCCGGTGCGGACGCGGACGCTCGAGAACACCCGCGCCACGTCCGCTGGGGACGAGCCAGCCTAACCCCGGTGCCCGACGGTTCCGGGCAGCCTCGGACCGCCGTCGCCGAACGCGCTGTTCACCCCGTCGACCGGCGTGTCCCGGCGCGCGCTCCGCCAGACCGCACAGGAGCGGCGCACGCACCGCTGATCGACGTCTGCGCCGCTCGCGGGCCGCGTGTGGAGGCGTTCACGTGCCGGAGCGGGGCGCTCAGGCGGCGGCGATCCGGTCGGTCGTGTGCCCGAGCACCCGGCGGTAGAGGTCCTCGAACCGGTCGAGGGTCTTTCCCAGCGCGTGCGAGCCCGCGATCTGCCTGCTCACCGCGCCCATCCGGCGGCGCAGCGGGGCGTCGGCGAGCAGTGTCGCGAGCCGCGCGCTCAGCGCCTCGACGTCTCCGGGCTGGTAGAGCCAGCCGTTGCGGCCCGGCCGGACGAGGTGCGGCAGGGCCATCGCGTCGGCGGCCACCACGGGCTTGCTCGCCGACATGGCCTCCAGCGTCGCCAGGCTCTGCAGCTCCGCGACCCCCGGCATGCAGAACACCGCGCAGCGCCGATAGGCGGCCAGCAGCTCCTCCTCGCTGACGAAGCCGGCGAAGCGCACGCGTTCGGCCGGCCCGAGCTCCTCGGCGAGCGCGGTCCATGCGCCGCGTCGCGCCCCGTCGCCGACGATCTCCAGCCGGGCCGGCAGCCCGGCGGGCAGCAGAGCGAACGCCCGCAGCAGCTCATCGACCCGCTTCTCCTGGTCGAGCCTGCCCACGAACAGCACGGTCGGCACGTCGGCCTCCACCCCACCGGCGTACCGGTCTGCGTCGATGCCGCAGGAGACGGGCAGCGCGCCGGCGATCCCGGCGGATTCGGCGAGCAGCTGCACCGCGCGCGGGGTCGGCGCGCTGACGACGGCGGCGCGGCCGAACACCCGCGCCAGGTCCCGCCAGGCCCACCGCGCCGCGGCCTGCCGCAGCGAACCCGGCACGCGGGCGTGGGCGAACAGGTTCTCGGGCATGAAGTGGTTGGTCGCGACCAGCGGACGACCCGCGCCGGACGCGGCCACCGCGAGCCCGCGCCCGACGACGAAATGCGCCTGTACATGCACGACGTCCGGGTCGAGGTCGTCGAGCACGGTGGCGGTCGCGGGCCCGGCCTGCCATGGCAGGCAGATCCGGAAGTTCTCGTGCAGCGGGTAACGGTACGAGCGGATCCGGTGCACGGTGAGACCGTCGCGGCGGTCCCGGCCGGCCGGCCCGTCCGGCGACGGCGCGACGACGTGGACGTCATGCCCGCGACCGGCGAGCCCGGTGGCCAGCCGCTCGGCGAACCGAGCGGCCCCGTTCACGTCCGGGGGGTAGGTGTCGGCCCCGATCACGATCCGTAGCGGTGGCACGGTATTCCTCTCTGTCAGGTCAGAAGTCGGGACGGCCGGGCTGCACCGACGCCGCGGCGGTGTTCAGCGTGCGGCCGGGGGCGGTCGCGTCCGGGTGGTAGCGGGCCAGGGCGAGCACGCCGATGGCGGCCGCGACGGCGCAGCCGGCCATCCCGAGGGCGGTGAGCACCCCGATGGCGGCGCCCTCGCCGAGCAGCAGCACGCCCAGCCCGACGGCCACCAGCGGGTCGATCACGGTCAGGCAGCCGATGACCAGTTCCGGAGGGCCGGACGCGAACGCCTGCTGGACGAGCCAGCCACCCACGACCAGCAGCACGACGGTGCCGGCGAGGACCCCGGCGACGTCGAGGGCACCGGCCCCGGCGGCGAGCTGTTGCGCCAGGGCCCGCAGCAGCGCCGAGACCAGCCCGAACGCAATGGCTCCCGCCGTCGCGCAGGCGATGCATCGGACCGATCCCGAGGTCAGCGCGGCGATCCCGGTCACGGCGAGCACGACGGCGCCGATGGCCGCGCCGGCCAGCAACAATGCCGTGGCGTCGACCGGAGCACTCACCGCGCTGCCCGCGGCGAGGCTGACGAATCCGCCCACGCCGGCGACGCTCAGCGCGACGCCGCCGAGCACCCCGGAGACGGGCCGGACGCCGCTGGAGCGGGCGGCCAGCAGCACCGCGAACGGGACGGCGAGTACGCCGATCGGTTGCACCACCGAGACGGGGGCCAGCACCAGGGCGACGGCGTGCAGTCCGGCACCCGCCGCGGCCAGCGCGAGCCCGGCGAGCCAGCCCGGCCTGCGCAGCAGCGCACCGACGGGGCGCAGCTCGAGCCGCAGGCCCCCGGTGGTCCCCGTGGCCCCCGCCGCCACCGCGGTCGTGACGGCCCGGTGCTGGAGGGTGGCGGCCATGGCGAAGGAACCGGCGCCCAGCACCGCCAGGGCGACGGCGAGGACGGTCGGTAGGTGGGAACCCAGCGCGTCACTCACCGGAACCTCCCGCGCCCGCCACAGCCGGGACCGGTCCGGAGACCCCGGCCTGCTGTCCGCAGAAACCGGCCGTCGCGAGCAGCAGCACGATCACCACGCCGTACAGAACACGCTCGACCAGCCCCAGCAGGGGAAATCCGGGTGAACCAAAGAAAACGATCGGGACATGGCTCAGCAGGAACGCCACGCTCAGCGTCCCGCCGCCCACCGCCAGCCGGGCCAGCCCCCGTGCGCCGCCCAGGCTGTGCCGCGCGAGGCTCCACACCACCAGCGGCAGCCCCGCGAAGACCCAGGCCCCGGCGTAGCGGTGCACGGCGGCGGCGACGTCGACGGGTGCGCCGGGAGCGTTGGTGGGGAACACCGCGACCAGCACCAGCGCCACGCTCCAGCTCACCAGCAGGCCGGCCAGCGGCACGGCGCCCGGCAGCCGCCGCCGGACCAGCCCGGCCGCGAGCAGCCCACCCGCCGCGGCCAGTGCCAGCGCACTGATCCCCAGCAGCTCGTATCCGCCCGGAACCACGATGTAGTCACTGATCGTCTGGGCCAGCGGGTCTACCGCGGTCGAGCCCGCGACGTGTAGGAACCCGATCGGGAACAGGGCAGTGATCACACAACCGACCACGCAGCCGAGGACTCCCGACTCGCTCCCCCTCAAGGTCATGGATCAACCCTCGCAGCGCGCGCGGCGGGACGACATCAGGAACTCCCCCCAGTCCGATCGGGGGTACCCCGGAAACCCGCCCCTGTGAGTGCGTAACAGTGTTAGAACACTGTTACGCACTCACAGGGGCGGTCAGCGGGCCCCGGGGACCGGCCCGTCGTCGGGCGGCGGATCGGCCCGTTCGGTCTGCTCGGGCAGCAGCGGGGCCAGCGCCAGCTCCGCAGGCGTCGTACCGGCCGGGGCCGCCTGCACCGCGCGCACCTCGGGCTGCGCGGCCAGCGCCGCCAGCGCGGCCCGGTCGCCCTCGACCACGAGCGCGAGGACGCAGGCGCAACCGGGGGCGGTCAGCGCGGCGTGCGCGGCGGCCGCGATGGCACCGGCCCGCCCTGGCAGGCGCGCGGCGTCGGCCGCCGCGGCGTGCGCGGCGCGCTGCCGGGCGATGTCGAGCGCCTGCGGGAGCGCACCCCCCGGATCGAGCGCCTCGAAGTGCAGCGCCGTCTGCACCCGCGGCAGCGGCACCCGCAGCACCACCGATTCGGCCCGCAGTCCCCCGGCAAGCGCCGCCGCCTCGGCCGTCGTCACCTCGGCGGTGAGCTGTACGAGCGCCGGGGCGCTCGACCCGGGTGCGGGCAGCTGCGCGGGCAGCCGCGCGAGGTAGCCGGCGACCGGCTCTCCGGGGTCGGGGCCGAGTCGCACCGAGCCCGCGGCCGGCTGCGGCGCCGCGGGCGCGAACCGGCCCCCCGCGTACCAGGCCACGAGCAGCGCGACGGCGACGCAGCCGACCCAGACCGCGAGCCGCCGCATCCGCTCCCCTTCCCGCCGACCCGCCACCGGTGATCAGTCCCGCAGCAGCTCCAGCGCGCGCGCCAGATCCACCGGATAGGGGCTGACGAACTCGACCCGGCGCCCGTCGGCGGGGTGTTCGAAGCCGAGCGCGCGGGCGTGCAACCACTGCCGGTCCAGCATCAGCCGCCGCGCCAGCGTGGGATCGGCGCCATAGGTCAGGTCCCCGACGCAGGGGTGGCGCAGCGCGGCGAAGTGCACCCGGATCTGGTGGGTCCGCCCCGTCTCCAGCGTGATGTCCAGAAGCGACGCCGACCGGAAAGCCTCGATCGTGTCGTAGTGCGTGACGCTCGGCTTCCCGCCCTGCACCACCGCGAACTTGTAGTCGTGGCGCGGATGCCGATCGATGGGGGCGTCGATCGTGCCGCGGCTCGGGTCCGGATGACCCTGCACGACGGCGTGGTAGCGCTTGGTGACCGAACGCTCCCGGAACGCCCGTTTCAACGCCGTGTACGCGCGCTCGGACGCCGCGACGACCATCACCCCGGTCGTGCCGGCGTCGAGCCGGTGCACGATGCCCTGCCGCTCGGCCGCTCCGGACGTGGACACCCGCACCCCCAACGCGGTGAGCCCGCCGACCACGGTCGGGCCGGTCCAGCCGGGGCTGGGATGCGCCGCGACCCCGACCGGCTTGTCCACGACGACGATGTCGTCGTCGGAGTGCAGGATCGTCAACCCGGCCACGACCTCGGGCGGCCCGCTGATCGCGGCCGATCCGTTGGCCGGCTCGGGCAACTCCACCTCCAGCCAGCTGCCCGCTGTCAGCCGGTCGGACTTACCCGCCGCCCGGCCGTCCACGGCCACCCTGCCATCCTCGGCGAGCGCGGCGACGACGGTCCGGGAGAGCCCGAGCAACCGGGACAGCCCGGCGTCGACCCGCATCCCGTCGAGCCCGTCGGGCACCGGGAGTCCGCGCAGTTCACCCATCCGATCGCCCCGTACGGGTACCGTCGAGCTCGCGGCCCAGCAACGCCAGCAGCACCAGCAGCACCCCGCCGCTGACGATCGCGGAGTCCGCGACGTTGAACACGGGCCAGACGCTCCCGTCCGGGGCGAACAGCGAGACCATGTCGACGACGTGGCCGGTCAACGGGCCCGGCGAGCGGAACAGCCGATCCGCGAGGTTGCCCAGCGCGCCGCCGAGCACCAGGCCCAGCGCCACGGCCCAGCCGGGCGAGCGCAGCCGCCGGGAGATCCGCACGATCATCACGACGACGCCGATCGCGATCAGGGTGAGCACCCAGGTGTAGCCGGTGGCCAGCGAGAACGCCGCACCCGAGTTGCGCACGAGCACCAGGTACACCGCGCCGCCGAGCAGCCGGACCGGCGGCTGGCCCTCGAGCAGCGCGACGCTGACGATCTTGGTCACCACATCGACCGCGAGGATCAGGGCGGCGATCACGCCGAGCAGCAGCACTCGCCGCGGCGGGGCGGCGGCAGACAGGCTGCCGGGGGGGTCCTCGGCCTGGGTCACGCCCCCCATTATCACCGGCCGCTCAGCGGTTCCCGCCGCTGCCGTCCTCGCCGCGCCACCGCGCGAGCCGTCCGGCCCGGTCCACGGCGCGGATCCGGGCCTCGGTCGCCCCCCGCGCCTCGGCGGTGGTGACGACCAGGAGCTGGTCGAGCTCACGCAGCCGCGTCTCGCCGTCGGGGGTGAAGGCGGCCTCGTCGCGCACCACGAGGCTGACGGTCGCGCCCACCGGTAGCCGCAGTTCCCGCAGGTAGACCCCGCGCATCTTGGAGCCGACGGGCACCCTCACCTGCAGCAGGTCGGCGCCGAGCTCGCCGAGCGGGGCGGCGTCGACCTCGAGTTCGCGCGGCTCCGCGGGACGGGCCACCCGCAGCAGCTTCGCCACCCACGGCAGCGTCGTGCCCTGCAGCAGGGTGAGCAGCACGACCAGCACGAACACGACGTCGACGAGCCGGTTCCCGTCCGCGGCGCCCTCGGTGAGCGCGATGAGCGCGAGCACGATGGGCACCGCGCCGCGCAGCCCCGCCCAGGACAGGAACGCCTGCTCCCGCCATGGCATCCGGAACGGCGCCGCTGCCGCGATGACCGAGACCGGCCGGGCCGCGAGCAGCAGCACCGCGCCGGCGATGAGCGCGGGCACCAGCGCCCCCCCGAGGTTGGCCGGCGAGACGTAGAGCCCGAGCATCACGAACAGCCCGATCTGGGCCAGCCACCCGGTGCCCTCGGCGAACGACAGCACCGCGGCGCGGTGCGGCAGCTTGGCGTTGCCCAGGACGAGCGCGGCGACGAAGGTGGCCAGCAGCCCGGAGGCGTGGGCGCCCTGCCCCGCGGCGTAGGCCAGCACGCAGACCGCGACGGCGGCCAGCGGGTAGAGGCCGGTCGCGGGCAGCGCCGCCCGGCGCAGCGCCCACGCCCCGCCCAGCCCCAGCAGCAGCCCGATGACCCCGCCAGCCACCAACTCGAAGGCGACGAGCGGCAGCGTCCAGAGGCTCAGCGGCTCACCGGAGGCGAGCAGGACAACGGCGAGCACCACCGGCGCGTCGTTCACCCCGGACTCCAGTTCCAGCGCGCCCGAGATCCGCCGCGACACCCCGGCCGCGCGCAGCACGCTGAACACCGCCGCGGCGTCGGTGGACGAGAGCACCGCGCCCCAGAGGAACGCGGCGCGCCAGTCGAGATCCAGCAGGACGTGCAGCAGCGTCCCGGCCACGGCGATACTGATCGCCACCGACACCGTCGACAGCGCGATGCCCACACCCAGCGACGGCCGGACGATGTCCCACCGGGTGGTGAGCCCACCCTCGACGAGGATGAGCACCAGCGCGGCGAGGCCGAGGCTCTCGGTGAACGCGGCGTCGAAGATCGCCCGGTCCAGCACGAACTCGCCGAGCACCATCCCGATGCCCAGGTAGAGCAGCAGCGAGGGGAGCCCGAGGCGGACCGAGACCCGCACCGCGACGACGCCGAGCAGCACGACCGCGGCAATGGCGCCGAGCAGGATCTCCAGGCTCGCCATAGCAACCTCCGCCCCGGGTCACCCTATCGGCGCAGGCGAAGGTGACCGAGCGTGGCGCCACCGCCTCTCATGCCGCCGAGACACGCGGGGCGGCGGAGGTGGGCCGCCGGTGCCCGAACCGTCCGAACAGCCAGATCACCGGAAGCGTGCACAGCAGCGATACCGCGATGTACAGCGGACGCTGCAGCCACCAGGCCAGATCGGGCACCTGCTTCTCGGCGAGCTCACCGTTCCACGTGTAGATCAGCCCGCGCCCGATCGCCATGCCAGTGGTGTGGAACAGGAACACCGGCATCGCCAGGCGGTTGATCACCTCGACGAACCGCCGCGGACGCGGCCGCTCCAGCAAGCGCTCGACCCTCGGCCGGGCCATCTCCGCCGCCCCCACCTGGAAGGCCAGCAGCGCGACGATGCACAAGGTCGGCGGCGCCATGTTCGAGGTCTCGCCCGGCACGCCGACCATCGAGCCCGGGTACAGCCCGGAGAACACCAGACCGACCAGACCGAAAAGGCCCGCCCACATCAGCGCCGCGTCGATCTGGCGGTGCGCCCGCACGAGCGCCTCGTAGTAGAAGCCCACCTGGAACGCGATTCCCCAGACCAGCACCATGTTGAGGTAGGCGAGCTCCTCGTACCCGCCGCGGAACCGCAGGATGTCGACGATCACGACCAGCCCGACCATCCACACGAACACCACGGCGCCGAACCGCCGCTGCAGCGCGAACCACACCGGGATCAGCGCGATCAGCACCAGGTAGATCCCGATGAACCACAGGGGGCTGATCACCAGCAGCACCGCGCGGCCGATCCACCGCACGTCGAAGGCGGCGCTCAGACCCACTCCGAGCCCGGTCCACACCGCCGCCAGCACGAGCGCGGGCAGCGACAGCTTGCGGATGTTGCGCCGGACGAAACGGCCGAGGCTCTCGCCGCGGACCTGGGCGCGCTGCCAGGCCTTGAGATGCACGTGGCCGCCGACGAAGAAGAACAGCGGCAGCACCTGGAAAAGCCAGGTCAGTACCCACAGCCCCGAGGTGAAGCCGAGTGGGCTGGTGGCCCTCGGCCCGGTCGGACCCCAGATCAGGATCGTGAACGCCCAGTGCCACAGGACCACCACGAGGATGGAGAAGGCGCGCAGGAAGTCGATGTAGCGGTCCCGCTGCACGGGTAGCTCGCCCCGCATCGTCGCCGGATCGGCCGGCGGCACCGGCAGACCGGTGGTCCCCGGCTCGCTCATTGCGCCGACCCCCTTGCAGCACATCCGGTACCGTCCCGCAGGATGGTCGGTATGACGGCGGTCCTGGAGGCTCGCCCGGGGACCCCGGTCGGCTCCCGGCGCGCGATCCGGCGGCGGCTGGGACTGTTTTCAGCGATCACCATCCTGGCCGCCTCCAACGTCGTCAGCAATCGGATATGGCCCGAGGCCTATATCCCATGGAATCTCGCGATCGCGGCCATCCTACTGATCTTGGCCCGGCGGAGCGGTCTGAGCTGGGCCGATCTCGGGTTGGCCAACGCCCGGCTGCGACGGGGACTGGTCATCGGCGGCCTCGCGGCCGGGCTCGTCGGGATGCTCTACCTGGTCGCGCTCGCGATTCCGGCCACCCAGGCGGCGTTCCTCGACTCCCGGGCCGCCGGGCCGCTGGGCGCCGCGCTGTTCGCGGCGTTGATCCGGATCCCGCTGGGCACCGTCGTCCTTGAGGAGACGGCGTTCCGCGGGGTGCTGCCCGCACTGATCCCGGGGAGCTGGTGGCGCGGGGCGCTGGTGTCCTCGGCGTTGTTCGGGCTCTGGCATGTGCTGCCCTCACTCGGCATGGCCGAGGCGAACGCCGCGGTCGGGGCGGCCGTCGGCGGCTGGGGCGCGGTGCTGCAGACCGGGCTCGCGGTGTTGTTCACGTTCGCGGCAGGGATGCTGATGTGCGCGTGGCGGCGCTGGAGCGGGCATCTGGTCACCCCGATGCTCGCGCATATGGCGACCAACTCGCTGGGCGTGCTCCTGGCCTGGTGGATCGTCGCCTCCTGATCCGGACCACGGCCTCCGCAGGCCCTGCAATGCGCACTGGGGCACACCAAGGCGCACCGGACCGGGGGATCCCCCCACCCCGGACCCGGGGACTCGCTGCATGGTGGCCCGGGCGAGGGGCTCAATAATCTGAACCCCATGCTCACCCAGCCCGCCTCGGCGGTCCGGGCTCCGCCTCCCACCGGCTGACCCGCTGCGGGCGTTGCGTGGTCCTCGCCCGCGCACTGCTCGGCCCGCGGCCCTCGCGGCCCGCTGCGCGGTCCCGGTAGAGCTGACGGTCGAGCTGACCAGCCGTCCCTCGCCGACGGTCGAGGCCATCGGCTACTTCGTCGTCGCCGACGACCCGCCCGACATCGTCGTCGCCGATGTACGGATGCCCCCGACGCATTCCGACGAGGGGCTGCGCGCCGCGCTGGTGATCCGCTCGCGCTGGCCACACTCACCCCGCGTGAGCGGGAGGTCATGACCCTGATGGCCGAGGGTCGTTCGAACAACGGGATCGCCGCGGCGCTCGTCGTCTCCGGCGGCGCCGTCGAAAAGCACATCAGCAGCATCTTCGCCAAGCTCGCGCTCCCCGCGGGCGCCACCGACCATCGCCGCGTCCTCGCGGTGCTGCGCTACCTGGGGGTTGAGCGGATGAGCGTCGAGCACTCGTCCCGCCCGCGCCACCTGCTGATGGGGCTCGCCGTGCTGCTCGTGCTGGGCGTCGTCACGCTCGGGGTCGGGCAGCTGCTGTCCCAGACCGTCGGCGCCTCGTCGACCCAGGACAGCGTGCTGACGCCGCCGGCGCCCCGGCTGGACATCCGCACCACGAGCACCGGCCTGCGCAGCGCGGTGGTAAGCGGCGAAACCTCCTCGGGCAGCCTCGACATCGGCCTGGTCGCGCCGCTGCGCGAGCTGAGCCTGCGAGCCGACAGCGGAGACGTCGACGTGACCGTTCCGGGCGGCAGGCCCTACCGCGTGGAGTCCGAGACCGACGCCGGCGAGAAGCAGGTCCTCGTGCCGACCGACCCGGCCGCCGACGCGACCATCCGCGCCGCAACCAGCTCCGGCGACGTCACCATCCGCCCCCGATAACCCGCGAGTCGCGGTATTTCCGAGCGCGCGTCGGGTCGTCAGGCGCGCCAGATGAGCGTCGCCGCCGACCGCGACCGGGGCGGCACCTCCGCGAGAGCCGCGGCCACCTCGGGCTCCCGGTCGGCGGGCAGGCACAGCCGCCGCGCCACCCACGCCGGGTCGTGCGGCGGCCGGCGTTCGCGGTCCCAATGCCGGACCTCGGGCGTCACGCCGAGCTCCCGCAGCACGGCGACCGCGTCCTCGTCGGTGGCGGGCGGCGGCCGGCGCAGGTCGTGGAAACGCGCCCACAGCGGGTCGAGCCAGACCATCGGATGCCGCGTGAGCATCTCGACGACGACCCCGCGCCGCGCCGCCGCGGTGAGCGCCCTGAGGAACGGGGGCAGGTCGACGACGTTGTGCAGTACGTGGTGACAGACCACCACGTCGGCGGTGCCCGCCTCGGCCGCGCTCTCCGGCCAACTGCCGCACACGGTCCGCGCCGGAAGCCCGCGGGCGGCGGCGTCGGCGATGTAGAGCTCGAGCATGTCCCGCTGGCGGTCCACCCCCGTGGCGTGCCTGACGCGTTCGGCGACCGCGAACGTGGCATCGCCGCCGCCGCAACCGACGTCGATCAGTGTTCCGCCCTCGCCGAGCAGCGCCAACGCGGCGTCCCGCGACGGCGTGTCGGCGGCGACGGCCGGCGCCGCGAAATCGTCCGGGTTGTGCGCCCAGGGATCGGCCGGGGCCTGCGCGAGGATTTCGGGCGGGACGCCGCGGCCGGACTGCAACTCGGCCCAGCGCCGGGCGGCGGTACCGGTCATGGGGCGATCATGCCAGCACCGCCGCGCGGATACGCCGACTCGCGCTCGGAAATATCGCGACTCGCGGGTCAGGGGCGGATCGGCTGGACGCGGACGCGGACCTCGTGGCCATCGGAGACCTTCCCCACGAGGACGGGCTCGGTCACCGGCGCATAGGTCACGTCCCTCGCCAGCACCTCCCCCGCCACGAACCGCTCGTGCGCACGGATCGCGTCGAGCACCGGCTCGGGAGCATCCACGGTCAGCGCGATCCGATCGGAGACCTCCAGCCCGGCATCGCGGCGGGCCTGCTGCACGACCCGGACGGCGTCGCGGGCCAGGCCCTCCCGCGCAAGCTGCGGGGTCACCGCCGTGTCGAGCACCACGAGGCCGGTGTTGCCGGGCAGCGCGGCCGTCTCCTCCGGATCCTTGGCGACCAGCCGCTCGGTGAACTCACCAGGCAGCAGCGTGATCCCGGCGGCCTCCACGGTTCCGTCCGGGTTGGATTTCCACTCCCCGGCCTTGACCGCGCGGATGGCCTTCTGGGTGTCCCCGCCCAGCCGGGGACCGCAGGCGCGGGCGTTGACCGCCACCTCGAACCGCCCGTGAGCGGCGACGTCGGCGCTCAGCACGACCTGTTTGACGTTCACCTCGTCGCGCAGGATGTCGGCGAAGGGCTCGAGCACGGCAGCGTCCGGCGCGGCGACCGTGAGCGTCGCCAGCGGCAGCCGCACCCGCAGCCCGCGCGCCTTGCGCAGGGAAAGGGCCGCCGAGGCCACCTGCCGGACCCGGTCCATCGCCGCGACGAGCTCGGCGTCGCGCGGCAGCTCTGCGCGCTGCGCCGATGTTCCTTCCGCTGCCGTTCCTGTCGTCGGCCAGTCGGTCAGGTGCACCGACCGTCCGCCGGTCAGCCCCTGCCAGATCTTCTCCATGGTCAGCGGCAGCAGCGGGGCCGCGGCCCGCGCCGTCACCTCCAGGACGGTGTGCAGCGTGTCGATCGCATCCGTGTTGATCCCCGGGTCGTCGGCCCAGAACCGGTCCCGCGACCGGCGCACGTACCAGTTGGTCAGCACCTCGGCGTGGTCGCGGATCCGCTCGCAGGCGCCGGCGATGTCGTAGACCTCCATCGCCGCGCTCACCTGGTCGACCAGCTCCGCGGTCTTGGCAAGGACGTACCGGTCGAGCACGTGGGCGCTATCGGTGCGGGCCACTCCCCGGTGGCCCGCCGCGTTCGCATACAGCGACAGGAAGTACCAGGTGTTCCACAGCGGCAGGATCGCCTGGCGCACACCCTCCCGGATGCCCTGTTCGGTGACGATCAGGTTCCCGCCGCGCAGGATCGGCGAGGCCATGAGGAACCAGCGCATGGCGTCGGAGCCGTCGCGGGAGAACACCTCGTTGACGTCGGGGTAGTTGCGCCGGGACTTGGACATCTTCTGCCCGTCGTCGCCGAGCACGATCCCGTGCGCCACGCACGTGGCGAACGACGGCCGGTCGAACAGCGCCGTCGCCAGTACGTGCAGGGTGTAGAACCAGCCGCGGGTCTGCCCGTTGTACTCGACGATGAAGTCGCCCGGATAGTGGTGCTCGAACCAGTCGGTGTTCTCGAACGGGTAGTGCACCTGGGCGAACGGCATCGAACCCGACTCGAACCAGCAGTCGAGCACCTCGGGCACCCGCCGCATCGTGGAGCGTCCGGTGGGGTCGTCCGGGTTGGGCCGGGTCAGCTCGTCGACATAGGGGCGGTGCAGATCGGTGGGCCGCATCCCGAAGTCGCGCTCCAGCTCGTCCAGCGAGCCGTAGACGTCCACCCGTGGGTAGCGCGGGTCGTCGGAAACCCACACCGGGATGGGCGAACCCCAGTACCGGTTGCGCGAGATCGACCAGTCCCGCGCGCCCTCCAGCCACTTGCCGAACTGCCCGTCGCGCACGTGCTCGGGCACCCAGGTGATCTGCTTGTTCAGCTCGACCATGCGGTCCCGGAACTCGGTGACCTTGACGAACCACGAGTCGACGGCGCGCTGGATGAGCGGGTTGCCGCAGCGCCAGCAGTGCGGGTACGGGTGATCGTAGGTCTCATGCCGCAGCAGCACGCCCCGCGCATGCGGGGCGCGGTCCTTGAGGTCGCGGATGATCTGCGGGTTGGCGTCGAACACCTGCATGCCGGTGTACGGAGGCACCTCGGTGGTGAACTCGCCGCGCGCGTCCACCGGCACGACGGCCTCGATGCCCGCGGCGTCGGTGACGACCTTGTCCTCCTCACCGAAGGCCGGCGCAATATGCACCAGCCCGGTGCCGTCCTCGGTGGTGACATAGTCCGCGGCCAGCACGCGATGCGCGTTCTCCCGGCCCGCGAAGAAGTCGAACGGCGGCAGGTAGGCCGTGCCGAGCAGCTCGGCGCCGGTGAACCGGCGCCGGATCGCCGGTTCCTCGCCCAGCTCGCGGGCGTAGGCGCCCAGCCGGGCGGCGGCCAGCACGTAGCGTTCCCCAGCCTGGTCTTCCTTCGTGGCGGCCTCGACGAGGACGTACTCGATATCGGGGTGGACGGCGACGGCGAGGTTCGACGGCAGGGTCCACGGCGTGGTCGTCCACACCAGGGCCAGCGCGCCGTCGAGCTCGGGGTCCTCGCTGACCAGCCGCAGCCCGACCGTGACCGCGGGGTCCTGGCGATCGAGATAGACGTCGTCCATCTTGGTCTCGGTGGACGACAGCGGGGTCTCGCAGCGCCAGCAGTACCAGAGCACCCGGAACCCGGAGTAGACCAAACCCTTGTCCCACAGGGTCTTGAAGGCCCACATGACCGACTCCATGTAGTCCAGGTCGAGGGTCTTGTAGTCGTGGTCGAAGTCGACCCAGCGGGCCTGCCGGGTGACGTACTCTCGCCATTCGTCGGTGTAGCGCAGCACCGAGGTGCGGCAGGCCGCGTTGAAGGCGGCGACGCCCATCTCCTCGATCTCGGACTTGTGCTTGATCCCGAGCTGACGCTCGGCCTCGACCTCGGCGGGCAGCCCGTGGGTGTCCCAGCCGAACCGGCGCTCGACGCGGCGGCCGAGCATGGTGCGGTGCCGTGGGACGACGTCCTTCACATATCCGGTGAGCAGGTGGCCGTAGTGCGGCAGGCCATTGGCGAAGGGCGGGCCGTCGTAGAAGACGAACTCGTTGCTGCCGTTCTCACCGGCCGGTCGCGCCTCGACGGACGCGACGAAGGTCTGATCGGCCTCCCAGAAGTCGAGGACCTCCCGCTCCAGGGCGGGAAACGACGGATGCGCGGGGACGCTCGGGTAGGACGGGGACTGCGGTTCGGCCATCGCGATGGTGCTCCTCGTGCGGCGATTTTGATCTGCCTGCACGGGGACGACATCCGTTCTCGGGTGCCGCGGTACCACCCCGCTTGCCGTCCACCGACGCGGACGGCCTCTCGTTCGACGGCTGTGACGGGCCGCTCCCGTCCGGTTCTACTCCGGATGCGCAGACGCTCTGGGCACCCGTTTCTTCCGGAGGCTCCCCGGTGATGGCCGGATCGATACCTGTGGTCGTGCGTGTGCGCCAAGGGTAGCGCGCGGGCGGCAGCCGATATTCCCCGCCCGGGTCAGCGCTGATGTTCGCTCCGCAAGCTCCGCTCAGCGCTGATGTTCGCTCCGCAAGCTCCGCTCAGCGCTGATGTTCGCTCCGCAAGCTCCGCTCAGCGCACCTGCGCCGGATGCCGGCCGCTCAGCACCCGGTCGGGGGTGCACCAGCCGCACGGGGTGAAGCCGAGCTCGACCGCCTCGCGGACCGGCAGCGGGATGATCGGCTTGCCCGGCAGCGAGCGGCAACCCGCCAGGTGATAGCGCGGGAGCTCGTCGACGACGACGACCTCGTCCTCGAGCTCGGCCACCAGCGCCGCGGCGTCGGCGTTGCGCGGCTCCTCGGGCGGCTCGCCGCCCGGCCCGAGCGGCGGCGGGAGACCACCGCGGGCGTCCTGCGGGGTGCCGCGCCGGAGATCGGGTGGCGGCGGTCCGTTCTGGGGGCCGCGCCACCGCTCCGACTGGGCCATCGGTGGGTCACCCGCGCGGACCTGGGTGGTGGCCGCGGGCTGCTTCGGCACCTCACCCGCGTCCGGTGCGTCGGGTGCCTCCTGACCGGCCGCCGGGCCGGCGCTGCTCGCCGGGGCCACCGCCAGGGTGGGCCCGTCGATCTCCTCGGCGCCCAGATCCGCCTTCGGCGCGCCGCCGGCCGACGCCCCGTTCGAGGAGGGGTCGGCAGCGGACCCGGCAACGGCCGGTGCCGAGGTCCGGGACTCGTCGTCCGCGCCCGGCTCGGCGGGGCGGTCCGCGGCTGGGCCGCTCTCGGAGGCTTCCGGTTCGGCGGCCGCGCCCACTCCCGGGCCCGGAACATCCACACAGGATTCGGTCACGCTGGGTGAGGAAAAGATGCCCGATGGGATGATGTCCTCACCAGCGCCGGACGGTCGGTCCGCAGAGCCGGGCGGTTGGATCACCGGAAGCACGGTGGTCGCCTCGGAGGCCGACGCGTCGACCTCCGGATCGTCTCCCCGGCCGCTACCACCGTGACCGGCACCCGCGGGCGCCCCGGGCGCGGGCCCGCCAGCGGGCACGATCGGGATGATCTCGGTGGCCGGCTCGGCGATGGCGGTGGGGATCTGCGGTGGGACGGACCGGCCGGCATCGGCACCGGCCTTGACCGCCGCGCGACGCTGCATCCAGTCGACGAGCAGCACCCCGGCGGCGCCGACACTCACCGCGACGGACACCCAGGCCCACAGCACGCTGCCGGAGAGCAGCGCGACGACCAGCAGGCCGAACGCGATCATGACGAGGATCAGGACCAGCAGCAGCACGATTCACTCCCTGGGCGGCGGCGCAGCGTCGGGCCGTCCGCCCGGTCGGTCAGGCAATCGGGCGGGAACCGTCAGCTACCGGCGTCGGCACGTTGACCGTACCCGGTGGCGGCATAACCGCCATTCGGGTTGGCCCGGCCGTCCGATGGCGCCGCGGAACCACGGCCCTCCAGGTCTCGTAGCTGGGATTCCAGGTAGGTCTTCAGGCGAGTTCGGTACTCGCGCTCGAACGTCCGCAGCTCGTCGATCTTCTTCTCCAGCACCGACTTGTCGCGCTGGATCGTCCCGATGATCTCGGTCTGCTTCCGTTCGGCCTCGCTGACCAGGGACGTAGCCTTGTCTCGCGACTGCCGCTCCAGGGTCTCGGCCCGGGTGCGGGCGTCGTTGAGCATCGTCTCGGCGCGCGAGCGCGCGTCGTTGACCAGCCCGTCGGACTTGGTTCGAGCCTCGGACAGCAGCTGCTCGGACTTGGTCCGGGCGTCCGCCAGCATGGTGTCGGCCTCGTTCTTGGCCTCGGCGGTGAGCCGATCGGCCATCTCCTGCGCCAGGCCCAAGACCTTCGCGGCCTGAACGTGGTGGTCGCCGCCACCGAGGTCACCGCCCTCGGCCATCTGCGGCGGCGGGGCGGAGAGCGAGCGCTGCGGCTCCATGGGGCGCTGCATCGGCTCCACGGTGCGCTGCATCTGCTGGGTCGGCGGCGCCTGCGGCACACCCATTCCGGCGCCCTGTGGCCGCGAGCGCGCGTCCTCCAGGTCGGCCTGGGCGTTGCCGAGCCGCTGCTCGAGCTGGGCGACCTGTTCCTGCAGGTCCTCGTTCTCCTCGATCAGCCGGGCCAACTCGGCCTCGACCAGGTCGAGGAACGCGTCGACCTCGTCCTCGTTATATCCCCTCTTGCCGATCGGCGGTTTGCTGAACGCGACGTTGTGCACGTCGGCGGGTGTCAGCGGCATCGGATCACCTCATGCAGTCCTCGGCGGCGAAGCCGGGTGACTGGGGCTCACACCGGCATCGGCTGGGCAACGTTCATCAGTATGAACACGACCAGCAGCAGAACCATAATCGACAGGTCCAGTCCCACGCCCCCAATCCGGACGACTGGGATCACTCTCCGCAACAACTTCACCGGTGGATCGGTCACCGTGAAGATCACTTCGAGGGCCACCGCACTGTGCCCGCTGGGCACCCACTGGTGCGCGAAGGACCGCACGAGCTCGACCACGATCCTGGCCATGAGCAGCAGCCAGAAGAAGAAGAGCACGTAGTAGATGACGAACTGAACGACGAGGGGCACGCCGTCAATCCTGGCGGAACATCCCGCGTTCGGCGAGTTTCCGCGCGTCGTCCGCCGAGACCTCCACATCCGCGGGTGTGAGCAGGAAAACACGGTTCGTGACCTTGTCGATCGAGCCGCGCAGCGCGAACGCCAGGCCCGCCGCGAAGTCGACCAGACGCTTGGCGTCGGCGGCATCGAGCTCGGTGAGGTTCATGATGACGGGCTGGCCATCGCGGTAGTGCTCACCGATCGTCCGCGCCTCCTTGTAGCTGCGCGGCTGCAGCGTGGTGATCCGCGCCAGCGCGACGGCGCCGCGGTCGCGCTGCTCGGGCACCGAGGTTCCGGCCGGCGACCGCTCGGCGGAGCGGATCGGATCGCGGAGTGTCGTTTCTCTCATTGTGGCCTCGCGCAGGGTCGGGTCTCGGATGGGATTGCGCATCGCGGCATCCGGGTCGACCGCCAGCGCGCCGCGCACCGCGGCCGGGCCGGGGCCCCCCGCTCCGCTCAGCCCGCGCGAGACCTCCCGGTCGATCCGAGAGTCGCCATGGAGGTCACGCGGGGTTCGCTCCATTCCGCCGGGACGGCCCGGCCTGCGGTCCCATTCGTCGCCGCGACCGCCGTAGAGCTCCTCGACCCGGTCGTCATAGTCGTACCGGGCTGAGGCATAGCGCTCGTCGGGGGCCCGGCGAGCGCCCCCGTAGCCGGGCACGTGCTCGTCGACGTACTCCCCCATCTCCTCGGCGGGCACCATTCCGAAGTAAGCCTTGAGCCGGTACATCGCGCCCATTCGCGCTCCCATCATCGACGCCCCCGTCGCCGTTCGCCCCCGCGATCGACGGTCACTGCGAGGCTATCCGCCGTTCCCCCACAAGCGCCGTTCCGACACGCACCCCCGTTGATCCGTAACGAATGGCCACGTCCAGGTCACCGCTCATGCCCGCCGACAGCTCCGTGGCCCCGGGGTGCTCGGCGCGCAGCCGGACGGCGGCCTTGGCGATATCGGCGAACGCGACGTCCGGATCGGCATCCAGCGGCGCGACGGACATCAGCCCGTCCAACTGCAACTCGGCGCGGCCCGCGACGTGCTCGGCGAGCGCCAGCAGCCCGTCAGGGCCTTCCAGCCGCACCCCGCCACGCGCCGGATCACCGTCCACACTGTATTGCAGCAGGACCCGCACCGGGTCCTTCCGGACGCCCTCGTCGCGAGCCCGGCGTATCGCGGTGGCGAGCGTGTCGACCAGCCGGGCCGAGTCGACCGACTCCACCCTGGTCACCCACGGAAGCACCATCCGCACCTTGTTCCGCTGCAGGACGCCGACGAAATGCCATGCCGGATCGGCGAGCGGACGCAGCCGGGCGACCTCGCCGACCTTCGCCGCCGCCTCCTGAGCCCGGTTCTCACCGAACGCGGCGAGCCCGAGATCAAGCAGGATCGCGACGTCCGCGGCCGGCACCGTCTTCGTGACGGCCAGCAGCGCGACCTCGCGCGCGTCCCGGCCCGCCGCGGCACAGGCCGCCTCGATCCGCCCCCGCACCGCCGCCAGCCGTCGCTGAAGCTCCGCGCGTCGTTCTTCGCTCACCGGCACATTCTCCCGCCCTTGTGTTCACCGGGCGGACGGGTCCAGCCACGTCACGGCCGCCTGACGGCCCGTGGGCGCCCCACGACGATGGCTGTAGAGATCCGGGTCCTCCAGGGTGCAGCGCGGATCGACCCCGACCCGCGCCACGCCGAGCGCGGCCAGCTGGCGATACAGCCCGGCCCGGATGTCGAGCCCGGGGGTCCCGCGGCGGGTGCGCGAGGCGCTGCCGGGCAACGCCTCCTCCACCTGGTCGCGCATCGCCACGGGGACCTCGTAGCAGGCGCCACAGACCGCGGGGCCCAGGAGCACCTCGAGCGACGGGGGCCGGGCGCCCAGCGCCGTCATCGCCGCCACCGTCGCGGGCAGCACCCCGGCGGCAGCCCCGACCCGGCCCGCGTGTGCCGCGCCCACCACACCGGCCCGCGGGTCGGCCAGCAGGACCGGCACGCAGTCCGCGGTCAGCACGGCCAGCCCGACGCCCGGTGTCGCCGTCACGGCCGCATCGGTCCCCGGGAGATCCGGATCGGCCGGGCCGACCGGGCCCCGCACGGTCGCCACCCGAGTGCCGTGGACCTGCTGCAGGAACACCACCCCGCCGCGGGAGAGCCCGAGCTCATCGGCCAGCCGACGCCGGTTCGCGGCCACGGCCGCCGGTTCGTCGCCAACCCCCAGGGACAGGTTGAAACTGGTGAACGCGCCCCTGGACCGGCCGCCGGCCCGGGTGGTCACCACCCGCCGGACACGCACCGCCGCTCAGCCCTCATGTTCGCTTCGCAAGCTCCGCTCAGCCCTCATGTTCGCTTCGCAAGCTCCGCTCAGCCCTCATGTTCGCTTCGCAAGCTCCGCTCAGCGCCGCATGAACGGGGGTACGTCGACGTCGTCGTCGGCGTCGGGCGACGTCGCCCCGGTGGCCGTGGCCGGCGGCGACCCGATCCCCGGGGACGACGCAGGCGGCACAGACGGCGGCTCGGTGCCGGCCGGGTGGCTGGGCTCGGGCAACGCGGGGTCGTAGCGCGGCGCCTCGGGCCGACGCGGAACCGGCGGCGCGTACGGCGCCGCCGGCGGCAAGGTACCGGTCTGGTTCGGCCCCGTGCCGAACGCGCTCTGCGTGGGCGGCGGGGCGCCGGTGCCGTTGTGCGGCGGGGCATGGCCGGTCTGCGCCGAGCCGCCCGCGGGTTCGGCTGGGCCGGACGCCGCGGCGGCCTCGCCGGTCCGGAACGCCGAGGGATCGAGCTTCTTGTGGGTCGGGGTGCCGCCCTCGAAGCCTGCCGCGATCACGGTGACCCGTACCTCGTCGCCGAGCGAGTCGTCGATCACGGTGCCGAAGATGATGTTGGCCTCGGGGTGCGCCGCCTCCTGGACCAGCGACGCGGCCTCGTTGATCTCGAAAAGGCCGAGGTCCGAACCGCCGGCGATGGACAGCAGAACGCCCTGCGCGCCGTCCATCGAGGCCTCGAGCAGCGGCGAGTTGATCGCCTTGCCCGCCGCCTGCACGGCCCTGCCCTCACCCCGCGAGGAACCGATGCCCATGAGCGCGCTGCCCGCGCCGGACATGACGCTCTTCACGTCGGCGAAGTCCAGGTTGATCAGACCCGGAGTGGTGATCAGGTTCGTGATGCCCTGGACGCCGGAGAGCAGCACCTCGTCCGCCGAGCGGAAGGCATCCATCAACGAGACGCCCACATCGCCCAGCTGCAGCAGCCGGTCGTTGGGGATGACTATCAAGGTGTCGCACTCGTTGCGCAGCGACTGGATGCCGTCCTCGGCCTGCCCCGCCCGGCGCTTGCCCTCGAAGGTGAACGGGCGCGTGACGACGCCTATGGTCAGCGCGCCGAGCTTGCGCGCGATGCTGGCCACCACGGGGGCGCCGCCGGTGCCGGTACCACCGCCCTCGCCGGCGGTGACGAAGACCATGTCGGCCCCCTTCAGGACCTCCTCGATCTCCTCGCGGTGGTCCTCGGCCGCCTTGCGCCCGACCTCGGGGTTCGCGCCGGCACCGAGCCCACGGGTCAGCTCGCGACCGATGTCCAGCTTGACGTCGGCATCGGACATCAGGAGGGCCTGGGCATCGGTGTTCACCGCGATGAACTCGACGCCCTTGAGGCCGACCTCGATCATTCGGTTGACGGCGTTCACGCCGCCGCCACCGATGCCGACGACCTTGATCACGGCCAGGTAGTTGTGCGGGGGCGTCATGCGCGGCACCTTCCAGTCCAGCCCATTTCAGTCGAGCCCAGTTGAGTCGAGCACTTCGGTCCGGCTCCGGCTTGGCCCGGGCCTTCCCGCGGGAACGCTAGGTGCGGTTCCAGCGGCGGTCCATTAGGCGCGCCGCGCGTGGCCGACCCCCGGTGGGACACTGGCCACCATCGGATCGTTCTCACTACTGGTTGTATCTGGTCAGCGACGCACGGTGGGCAGCTCTGGACTCGCCACATCGTAGACGGTGCCCTCCTGGGTCAACAGTGGGACGAGCACCGCTGCCTTGCGGACCGACCGCTCGGGCGACCCCCAGCGCACCAGGCGGTCCTCGGTCAGGCCCAGGATCACTGTCGGCGCCACGCTCGCGGCGGCCGGCGCGGCCACGTCGATCGTCTGGGTCTGGACCCGCACGGACTCCGGAAGCGCCATGAGAACCTCCAGCGCCGCCCTTGTCGCGGGGTCATCGGGGCCGACGGCGCCGAACACCAGCCGCGGCAGCGCGGGCGGCACCTCGGGAGCGGGCCGGAACGGCACCCCGGTGTCGTCGACGAGCAGGCGGCCCTCCGGGGTCTCGGCCAGCGCGACCGCGACCCGCTCCGTGACCCCGATCGTCACGGTGTGTGGCCAGTCGCGGGTGACCTCGACCCGGGCCACGCCTTGAAGCAGCGCGACGCGGCCAGCCACGGCGCGGGTGTCGACCGCGATCAGCGGCGCGCCCCGCTCGACAGCCGCGGCGGCCAGCACGGCGGCCGGGTCGACGGTGAACGCCCCGGTCACCTCGACCCGGTCGACATCGACGAGCCCGCTGTCATAAAGCAGCGCCCGCACCCCGACAGCCAGCCCGGCGAGCGCCACCAGGACGACGACGAGCAGCGCCACCCTGCGGCGGCGCAGGTGATGCGGCGCGGGAGTCGGGCGGAGCCGGCGCGGGCCTCTGCGTCTCCCCCTGTGCGGGCCGCTGGCCGGGCGGGCCCGGCGAAGGCGGCCCGGACGCCCGGTGCCCGCCCGCGGCGCCGCGGTGCGGGCGGCAGCGGACCGTTCCGGCGCCGGGCCGGTCATCCCGCCCTTCCCGCTCGCCGTTCCACCTCCAGCAGCACCTCGGGCCCGAGCAGGGTGACATCCCCCGCACCCATGGTGATGACAAGATCACCCGATCGGGCCAGCCCGGCGAGCACCACCGGCACCTCCGACCAGCTGGGCACGTAGCGCACCCGCCCGGCGGGCAACCGGACCGCGTCGGCGACCAGCGCGCCGGTGACGCCGGGTTGGGGATCCTCCCTGGCCCCGTACACCTCGAGGACGACGACCTCGTCGGCCAGCGCGAGCGCGGCACCGAACTCGGCGGCGAAGGCGCGGGTGCGGGAGTACAGATGCGGCTGAAACGCCACCACGACCCGTCCGCCCGCCGGGCCCGCCACCTCCCGCGCCGCCCGCAGCGTCGCCACGACCTCCGTGGGGTGGTGGGCGTAGTCGTCGTAGACGGCCACCCCGGCCGCCCGGCCCTTGTACTCGAACCGGCGGCGGACGCCGTCGAACGCGGCGAGCCCGGCCAGCAGGCCGTCGGCGGGCGCGCCGAGTTCGACACCGGCCAGGAACGCGCCGAGCGCGTTGAACGCCATGTGCTCGCCGGGGACCGCGAGCCGCACTGCCAGCTCGACGTCCCGATGCCGCGCCCTGACCAGCGCGCCGGAGCCCTCGGGACGGAAGTCGAGCAGCGTCGCGTCGGCGGCGCCGGTGGCGGTGCGGCCGTAGCGGCGGACCGTCAGCCCCCGTTGTTCGGCGTACCGGGCCAGCGCTTCGGCGCCGGGGTCGTCGGCGCAGCCGATCAGCGACCCGCCCGGCGTGATCCGCTCGACGAACGTCTCGAACACGCGCCGGTAGGTGGCCTCGTCGCCGTGGTGGTCGAGATGGTCGAGCTCGACGTTGGTGACGACCGCGACCCGCGGGGCGAACGCGGTGAACGAACCGTCGCTCTCGTCGGCCTCCACCACGAACACGTCGCCAGCGCCGTGATGGGCGCCCGACCCCGAGGTCGCCAGGTCACCGCCGATCGCGAAGGAGGGGTCCAGACCGCAGTGCTGGAGCGCGACGGTCAGCATCGAGCTCGTCGAGGTCTTGCCGTGGGTGCCGGCCACCGCGCCGAGCCGGCGTCCCTCGGTCAGCGCGGCCAGCGCCTCGGACCGATGGACGACGGTGAGCCCCCGGGCGCGGGCCGCCGCGAGCTCGGGGTTGGTCGCCCGGATCGCCGTGGAGGTGACGACCGTGGGCGGCCCGCCGAGCAGGTCGAGATGCGCGGCGTCGTGTCCCACCTGCACCTGGGCGCCCAGCGCGCGCAGCGCGAGCACGGTCCGGGAGTCCTTGGCGTCGGATCCGGACACCGCGACACCGCGGGCCAGCAGGATCCGGGCGATCCCGCTCATCCCGGCGCCGCCGATGCCGATCAGATGCACCCGTTGCCCAAGACCCGTCATCGCTGCCCCCCGCCTGGACCGCAACGCTACGCCCCGACGCCGGGCCCGCAGGCGTCCGGCGGCCTCCGCGGGCCTCATCGGGCGATCATCTCGAGCACGAGACGGGCCAGCCGTTCATCGGCATCGCCGTGCCCGCAGGCGCGGGCGGCGGTGCCCATCGCGGCCAGTCGCCGCGGGTCGGCCAGCAGCGGCAGCAGCTCGGCCAGCACCCGCTCTCCGGTCAGCTCGTCGTCGGGGACGAGGGTGCCGCCCCCCGCGGCCACCACCGGCTGCGCGTTGAGCGCCTGTTCCCCGTTGCCGTGCGGCAGCGGCACATAGACCGCGGGCAGCCCGACCGCGGTGACCTCGGCGACCGTGGTCATCCCGCAGCGGCCGAGCACCGCGTCGGCGGCGGCGTAGGCAAGGTCCATCCGCTCGATATAGGGCAGCGGCACGTAGCCAGGCGCGGGCGCCGCCGAGGTCCCGGTGCGGCCGTGCGCGTGCAGCACCGCGACCTCGGCGTGCAGCAGGCCGGGCAGCGCCGCGGCGAGCGCCGTGTTGAGCGTGCGCGCCCCCTGCGAACCGCCGAACACGAGCAGGACCGGCCCGGTGGGGGGCAGCCCGAAGTGGGCGCGGGCCCGCGCGCGCAACGCGGCCCGGTCCAGCCCGGTGATCGCGCGGCGCAGCGGCATCCCGACGACCCGCTCGTCGGGCAGCCCGCTGCCCGCCACCGCGGTCGCGACGAGGGCGGCGAACCGGGAGCCGACCCGGTTGGCCAGCCCGGCCCGCGCGTTGGCCTCGTGCACCACGATCGGGACCCGGCCGCGGGCGCCCAGGTAGGCGGGCAGTGCGACGTATCCGCCGAACCCGACGACCACGTCGGCGTCGACCTCGGTCAGCACCTCGCGGACCCGCCCGATCGCGGTGCGCACCCGCCCGGGCAGCCGCAGCAGATCCCCGCTGGGCCTGCGTGGCAGCGGGACCGGCGGGATCAGCTCCAGCCGGTACCCCCGGGCGGGGATGAGCCGGGTGTCCAGGCCGCGCTCGGTGCCCAGCGCCGTCACCTCCGCGCCGGGCCGTAGCCGGCGAACGGCGTCGGCAAAGGCCAGCGCGGGCTCGATATGCCCGGCGCTGCCGCCGCCCGCGATGACGACCGACAGCGGCGGTTGCGGCTGGGTCACCGGCGCACTCGCTGGGCCTGCGGGCGAGCGGCCGATGCCCGGTAGGGCTCCGGCGGGCGCAGCCCGAGCAGCCGGGCGATGCGGCCCTGGCCGCCCGCCCGCAGTGCCGCGACGGCCTCCGGCTCGTGCCGGGCGGCGTTCGCGAGGATCCCGAACACGAACATCGTGACCAAGATCGAAGTTCCTCCGGATGAGATCAGGGGTAGCTGCTGCCCGGTGATGGGCAGCAGGCCCACAACGTACGAGACATTGATCGACGCCTGCGACACCAGCCACACCGTCGCCGTCGCGCAGACGATGCGCAGCCACGGGTCGGTGTTGCGGGCGGCGATCCGCAGCCCGGTGTAGGCGAGGGTCGCGAACAGCGCGAGCACCGCGAACGCCCCGACCAGTCCCAGCTCCTCGCCGATGATCGCGAAGATGAAGTCGTTGTGGGCGTTGGGCAGGTAGCTCCACTTCGCCCGGCCCTGGCCCAGCCCGACCCCGAAGAGCCCGCCGTCGGCCAGCGAGTACATCGCCTGGGTGGACTGGTAGGCGGAGCCGAGCGGATCGGCGTCGTCGCCCGCGAACAGGGCGGCGATCCGGTTGTGCCGGTAGCTCGCCGTCAAACCGAGGATGAGCGCGCCGAACGCGCCACCGATCGTGATCGTCACCAGCAGCCGGATCGGGGCGCCCGCGAAGAACAGCAGCGCGGCGAGCACGATGCCCAGCGCGACCGTCGTGCTCAGCGCGGGCTGCAGCACGACCAGCGTGCAGATGACCAGCGCAACCGGGACGACCGGCAGGAGCGCGTGTTTCCACTGGTGTACCACGGCCCGTTTCAGGACGAGGACGTGCGCGCCCCACATCACCAGCGCCACCTTGGCCAGCTCGGCGGGTTGCACGGTGAACGAGCCGAGGTCGAACCAGCGGCGGGCACCGTTGCGCACCTCGCCGATCCCGGGGACCAGCACCGCGACGAGCAGTCCGACGCACACCACCAGCGCGGCGGGGCTCAGCGCCCGCAGCCGCTTCGGCGAGATCCGCAGGCCCGCCCAGAACAGCACAAGGCCGATCACACAGAACAGGAGCTGGCGGGCGAACACCGAGTACGACGACTCGCCCGCGGCGATCGCCTCGACCGACGACGCCGAGAGCACCATGACCAGGCCGAACAGCGTCAGCAATCCGAACACGCCGAGGATGAGGTGCAGCGAGGTCAGCGGGCGACGCAGCCATTGTGCCAGCGCGGCCCCGGCGCGACCGAGCGCGGCGCGCCAGCCGGCGGCCGGGGGCCGGGTCCGACGGGTGGCCGGTGCTCCGCGGCGCGCCGCGCCGACGCCGCGTCCGCTCATCCCCGGGTTCCCGCCGGGCCGGGGGTCGCCAGCGCCCGGACCGCGGCCCGGAAGGCGTCCCCGCGATGGGCATAGTCGCGGAACTGGTCCATCGACGCCGCGGCCGGGGCGAGCAGCACGACGTCCCCCGGCCGGGCGAGCGCCGCGGCGCGGCGCACTGCGGTCGTCATAGGATCATCCTCGCCCGTGCCGACCTCGGCGACGGGGACGTGCGGGGCGTGTCGCGCCAGCGCGCCGACGATCTCCACCCGGTCGATTCCGATCACCACGACCCCGGCCAGCGCGGGCGCCCGCCGGGCGATCAGCTCGGCCACCGAGGCGCCCTTGAGCAGCCCACCGGCGATCCACACGACCCGGGAGCCTTCCTGGGCCGACAGCGAGGCGTCGGCGGCATGCGGGTTGGTGGCCTTCGAGTCGTCGACGTAACGGACGCCGCCGACCGTCCCGACCGTCTCGGCGCGGTGCGGGCCGGGCCGGAACCCGGCCAGGCCCGCCGCGACGGCCTCGGCCCCGACCCCGTACGCGCGGGCCAAGGCGGCCGCCGCGAGGGCATCGGCGAGCCCGGGCGCGCCGCCGGGAGTCACCTGATCCGCGTCGACGAGCGGAACGGGCGCCTCGGCGAACGCGCGATCACACAGCGTGCCGCCGGCGACACCGAGCTGGCCCGGCCCGGGCTCGCCGAGGGTGACCTCGACCCGGCGCGGGGCGGGCGCCGCGGCGAGCAGGCCCGCGGCGGCGACGTCGTCGACCACGGCGACGGCGACGTCACCGGTGAGTGCCCTGGCCTTGGCCGCTGCGTAGGCGTCCATCCCGCCGTGCCAGTCGAGGTGGTCCTGCGCGACGTTGAGCACGCAACCGGCGACCGGGCGCACCGAGGGCGACCAGTGCAGCTGAAAGCTCGACAGCTCGACGGCGAGCACCCGGTGGCCCTCGGCCACCGCGCTGATCACGGGATCGCCGATGTTGCCGCAGGCCACGGCATCGAGGCCGGCGGCCTGCAGGATGGCCGCGAGCATGCCGGTGGTCGTGGTCTTGCCGTTGGTCCCGGTGACGACCAGCCAGGCCGGCGGCTCGGCGGCGGCCGCGCCGATCCGCCACGCCAGCTCCGGCTCCCCGACCAGCTCGATGCCCCGCTCGGCAGCCTGCGCGACCAGCGGGTGGCCGGGCCGCCTGCCCGGGCTGGTGACGATCAGCGCGGTGCCCTCCGGGATGCCCCCGGTTGCGGCCTCGGTACCGGCCGGCAGCCCGGCCAGCCGGGCCGGGTCGTCGTCGGTCACGGTGACCAGCGCCCCGTGCGCGAGCAGCACCTCGGCCGCCGCGACCCCCGAGATCCCCGCGCCGGCGACCAGCACCCGGCGCCCGGTGAACGCGCTCACACCCCGCCCCCGTGCGCGTTATGGCTCCATAACGCGCATGAACGCCGCCGCCCGGCCACGTCATGGCTCCATAATGCGGCTGGGGCAGCGGGCGCGGCGCGGGCGCGGAGGACGCATGACGCTCACCTAGAAGCCCGCCGAGGCTGTCAGCCACTCGCTGTAGAACATGCCCAGCCCCAGCGCCGCGCAGATCGCCGCCAGCAGCCAGAACCGGATGATCACCGTGGTCTCGGCCCAGCCGGCCAGCTCGAAGTGGTGGTGGAACGGCGCCATCCGGAACAGCCGCCGCCGCGTGGTCCGGAAGACCACGATCTGCAGCGCGACCGACAGCGCCTCGACCACGAACACCCCACCGATGACGACGAGCAGCAGCTCGGTGTGCGTCACCATCGACAGCCCCGCGATCAGCCCGCCGAGGGCCAGCGAACCGGTGTCGCCCATGAAGATCCGCGCCGGCGCCGCGTTCCACCACAGGAAGCCGATGCAGCCGCCCATCGCGGCGGCGGCGACCAGCGCGACGTCCAGCGGGTCGCGGACCTCGTAGCACCCCGCGGCCGCGGCGATGGCGCAGCTGTTGCGGAACTGCCAGAAACCGATGATCACGTAGGTGGCCAGCACCATCGCCGAGGTACCCGCGGCGAGCCCGTCGAGGCCGTCGGTGAGGTTCACCGCGTTCGACCACGCCGAGACGACCAGATAGCAGAACAGCACGAAACCGAGCGCACCAAAGCTCAGCACCGCGATCTCCCGGACGAACGAGAGCTTGTCCGACGCCGGGGTGAGGCCGCGGGCGTTGGCGAAGCGCAGGGCCAGCACGGCGAACACCACCGCGGTGATCAGCTGCCCGACCAGCTTGGAGGTCTTGTTGAGGCCGAGGTTGCGGTGCCGGCGGATCTTGATGAAGTCGTCGACGAAACCGACGATCCCCAGCCCGGTGGTCAGGAACAGCACCAGCAGCGCCGAGGCCGTCATCGGCTCGCTGGTGAGCAGGTGCGCGAACAGGTAGCCCAGCCAGATGGCGAGCAGGATCGCCACACCGCCCATGGTCGGGGTACCGCGCTTGCTCTGATGGCTCTGCGGGCCGTCCGCGCGGATCTCCTGGCCGAATCCCTGCCTGGCGAAGAAGCGGATCAGATAGGGGGTCAGCAGGATGGACACCGCCAACGCGACGCCGGCGGCGACGAAGACACCTCTCACCGGGACACCAGCTCGTTCTCCTGTTCCTCATGGGGTGGCAGCAGCGCGGTGGCCACACGATCGAGGCCGACCGCCCGGGAAGCCTTCACCAGCACCACATCCCCGGGCCGCAGCTCGGCGCGCAGCAACGACAGCGCCGCCGCCGGATCGGGCACCTGCCGGGCCCGGTCGCCGTATGCCGTCTCGCCGACGGCGATCAGCCGGTCGACGCCCAGCTCGGCGGCCAGCCCGGCGATCTCGGCGTGCACGGCGGCGCTCTGCTCGCCGAGCTCGGCCATCCGGCCCAGCACGGCCCAGGTGCGGCGGCGTCCGGCCCCGATCGCAGCGAGCGCGCGCAGCGCGGCCTGCATCGACTCCGGGTTGGCGTTGTAGGCGTCGTTGACGACGGTCACCCCGTCGCGGCGATCGGTGACCTCCATCCGCCATCGCGACACCGTCTCGCTGACCGAGAGCGCCGCCGCCACGGCCGCAGGCGACGCGCCGAGCTCGAGCCCGACCGCCGCGGCCGCCAGCGCGTTGCCGACGTGGTGCTCGCCGACCAGCCGGAGCGCGACGTCGACGGCACCCGACGGAGCCGTCAGCCGGAACCGGGCGCGGCCCGAGTCGAGCCGCACGTCCTGCGCGCGCACGGTCGCGTCGGGCGAGCGGCCCACGGTGACGACCCGCGCCGCGGTGCGCGCGGCCATCGCGGTGACGACCGGATCGTCGACGTTCAGCACGGCCACCCCATCCGCGGGAAGCGCCTCGACGAGCTCGCCCTTGGCCCGCGCGATCGCCTCCGCGGAGCCGAACTCCCCGAGATGCGCGCGGCCGACGTTGAGGACCACGCCGATCCGCGGCGGCGCCACCGCGCACAGTGCGGCGATATGTCCCGGCCCGCGCGCGGACAGCTCGAGCACGAGGTGACGGGTGTCCGGCCCGGCGGTCAGCACCGTCCACGGGTGACCCAGCTCGTTGTTGAACGACCCGGGCGGAGCCACGGTCGGGCCGAGCGGGGCCAGCACCGCGGCGAGCAGGTCCTTGGTCGAGGTCTTCCCGGAGCTGCCGGTCACCCCGACGATCGACAGCGCGGGCAGCGCCGCCACCGCGTGCCTGGCCAGCGCCGCCAACGCCGCCAGCACCGCCGCACCGGAGCCGTCGGGGTCGGCGCCGGCCAGGTAGCTGCCGGCCAGGGGGGTGGTCGCAGCGGGGGCCGCGGCCGGGACCACCACGGCGGGCGCGTCGACCTCGCGGGCCGCCAGCACCCCGGCCGCGCCGGCGGCGACCGCGGCGGCGGCGAAGTCGTGCCCGTCGGCGCGCTCGCCGGGGAGCGCGAGGAACAGCCCGCCGGGGCGGATCGCGCGCGAGTCGAACTCCACGGCGGTGACGCGTTCGGCGCCGGTGGCGCGGTGCAACCGGCCCCCGGTCACGGCGGCGATCTCGGCCAGGCTCATCTCGATCATCGCTGGGCTCCGTGCCTCGCCCGGATCGCGGCGCGCAGCTCGTCGGCGTCGTCGAAGGGGTGGACGACCCCGTCGATCTCCTGGCCCTTCTCGTGCCCCTTACCCGCGACGACGACCGCGTCGCCGGGCCGGGCCCTGGCCACGACGGCGGCGATCGCGGCGCGCCGGTCCCCGATCTCGCGCACCTCGCCGCGACCCGGCTCGGCCACCGCCCCCTCCCGCATCGCGCGGCGGATCTCGGCGGGATCCTCGGTGCGCGGGTTGTCGTCGCTGATGATCAGCAGCTCGGCGCGGGCCGCCGCGATCGCGCCCATCAGCGGGCGTTTGCCCCGGTCCCGGTCGCCGCCGCAGCCGAGGACGACCAGCAGCCCGCCCCCCGCCTCGCGAACCTGGGCGCGCAGCGCATCCAGCAGCGCGCCGACCGCGGCGGGCTTGTGGGCGTAGTCGACGACAGCGAGATACGGCTGGCCGGCATCGACGCGCTGCATCCGGCCGGGCACCGCGAGCCGCTCGAACCGCTCCGCGGCCACCGCGGCGGGCACCCCGACGGCGTCCAGACAGGCAAGCGCGACCAGCGCGTTGGCGACGTTGAACGCGCCGGGCAGCCGCAGATGCACCGGCAGCTCGCCGCCGTCGGGGGTGACCGCGACGAAGCGCTGGCTGCCGTCGGGGTCGCCGGCGACGCCGGTCGCGCGCCAGTCGGCGGCCGGACCGGTGGTCGACACGGTCACCGCGCCGGGGGTCGCCGCGGCCAGCCTGCGGCCCCATTCGTCGTCGATGCAGACGACGTGCCGGTGGGCCCGCCCGTCGAACAGCCGGGCCTTGGCCGCGAAATAGTCCGCCATGTCGCGGTGGAAGTCGAGATGGTCCTGCGAGAGGTTGGTGAACGCGCCGACCGCGAAGCGGGTTCCGGCGACCCGCCCGAGGGCCAGGGCGTGGCTGGAGACCTCCATGGCCACATCGGTCACCCCGCGCTCGGCCATCAGCGCGAACACCGCCTGCAGATCGGGCGCCTCGGGGGTGGTGAACGCGCTCGGCAGGCTCTCCTCGCCGATGCGGGTGCGCACGGTGCCGAGCAGCCCGCTGCTGCGCCCCGCCGCGGTCAGCCCGGCCTCCAGCAGGTGCGCGACGGTGGTCTTGCCGCTGGTTCCGGTCACGCCGATGACCTTCAGGCGCACGGTCGGGTCGCCGTAGATCCGCGCGGCGAGCTCACCGAGCGCCGCGCGCGGGTCGGGGTGCACGAGCACCGCGACCGCGCCGGACGCGAGCGCGGGCCGGGTGGCCCCGTCCGGGTCGGTGAGCACGGCGGCGGCGCCCGCGGCCAGTGCCGCGGCGGTGAAGTCGGCGCCGTGCGCGCGGGCGCCGGCGACCGCGGCGAACAGGTCGCCGGGCCGGACCTCGGCGGCGCGCAGGGTGACCCCGGTGACGGGGCGGGCCGCCGCGGGATGGCGGAGCTCGGCCCCGGCGGCCGCGGCCAGCACGGCCGGGGCCAGTGGTCGCACCAGCGCCGGTCGCGGCGGCTGGGAGGTCACCGAGGGCGCGGCTGAGCTGGCGGACGGCACGTCGCGGAAGGCTACCGGCGTCGCCGCGTCGGCTTGCGGCGCACCGGCCTCAGTGCCTTCCGTGTCGTCACATCCGGCGCAGCCGACCCACCTGTGGTCGATCTTGGCGACCCGCTATGACCGGCGACACAGCCGGTGGTCGTCGGGGCGCCCCGCCGGTTCAGTGCTGATCGTTCGCTCCGCAAGCTCCGCTCAGTGCTGATCGTTCGCTCCGCAAGCTCCGCTCAGTGCTGATCGTTCGCTCCGCAAGCTCCGCTCAGGAGACCACGAGCGTCTGCACCGGGGCCGGATCGGTGCGCACCGGCAACTGCTCGCGCTGGCCGAGATAGCTCGCGATGTCATGGAACAGCGGCGCCGCGCTGGCGCCCCCCTCCGGGGCGTCGAGCATGATCCCGAGGACGAAGCGCGGATCCTGCGCAGGCATCATCCCGGCGAAGGTGATCCAGTAGGTCGAGTTGGAGTAGCAGCCGCACTCCGGATCGACCTGCTGGGCGGTGCCGGTCTTGCCCGCCACCTCGTAGCCGGGCACCGCCGCGGCGGGCCCGGTGCCGCGCTGGCCCCGGTCGTCCTGGGTGACCGCGGTGAGCATGGTCCGCAGCTGCTGTGCGGTCTGCGGCGAGACGACCCGGACCGGCTCGGGCGCCGGGGCCGGGGTCCGGGTCCCGTCCGGACCGATCGTGGCAGCCACGATCCGCGGCGGTATCCGCAGCCCGTCGTTGGCCACGGCCTGGTACATCCCGGCCATCTGCAGCGCGGTCATCGAAAGGCCCTGGCCGATCGGGAGGTTGCCGAAGGTCGAACCCGACCACGACTCGCGCGGGGGAACCCGGCCCGCGCTCTCCCCCGGCAACCCGATACCGGTCTTCTGGCCCAAGCCGAATCGAGCGAGCATATCGGCGAAACGGTCCTCGCCGACCTGCTGGGCGGTCATGATCGTGCCGACGTTGGAGGACTTGGCGAGCACCCCGGTGAGGGTGTACTGCTCGGTGCCGTGCCGCCAGGCGTCGCTGACGGTCCGGTCGGCGATCTTGATCTGGCCGGGCACCGACAGCACGGTGCCTGGTTCGGCCACCCCGTACTCGAGCGCGGCGGCCATCGTCACGATCTTGTTGACGGAGCCGGGCTCGAACGGCGTCGTCACCGCGGCGTCCCCGAGCGTCGTCGGATCGGCCGCGGCCAGGTTGCGCGGGTCGAAGGTCCGGCCGTTGGCGAGCGCACGCACCTCACCGGTCTTCGCGTCGAGCACCACCGCCGAGCCGCCCCTGGCCCCGGTCTTGGCCACATAGTCGCCCAGCTGCCGTTGAACGGTGAACTGCAGGTCGGAGTCCAGGGTGAGCTGAAGGTCCGAGCCGGGCACGGCCGCCTGCTCGGCACGGGTGCTGCCCGGAATGATCGTGTCGCTGCCCTCGGCGGTGTCGACGACCAGGAAGCCGTCCGCGCCCGCCAGCAGGTTGTCCTGCGAGCTCTCCAGCCCGACCAGGCCGGTGATCTTCTTCTCGGCGCTGTTCCACGACGCGGCGCCGACGACGTTCGCGGCGAGCGTCCCGCCGGGATAGTGGCGCGCCTCGCGCCGCTCCTCGGTGATCTCCGGGAACTGCGTGCGCAGCGTCCTGGCCACGCCGGGGTCGGCCAGCCGATCGAGGACGGCATAGCCGCGGTCGCTGTTCAGCAGTTCGAGCAGCGCGTTCGGGTCGCCGCCGGTCTGCCGCGCGACCTCCTCGGCCATCCGCTGCTTGTACTCGGGCGCGGCGTCGCCCTTGGCGGAGTCGATCTGTCGCGGATTGGTGATGAGGGCGCGGGCCTCGGTGCTGAACGCGAGCTGGTTGCCCGCCCGGTCGAGGATGGCGCCGCGCTCCGCGGTGAGTGTGATCCTGGTCATGCTCTGCTTCGCCGACCTGGCCTTGAGCTCGCCCGCCTGGATGGTCTGCACCCCGATGAGTTTGAGCCCGGCCAGCGCGAGCACGACCACGAGCGCGATCCGGGCGATCTTCATCCGGCGCTGGTGGTCGCCCAGCCGCGGGGCCGGTCGCCGCGGAGACGCGGGCCTGCGCGGGGAGGGAGTACGGACCCCACTGGCGGGACGGAACCGGGGCGGGGCCGCGGGCATCAGCCGGCTCCGCCGCCGGCTGCGCCCGCCGGTGGGTGCTCGCCGGCGGTGTCGGCGAGCGGTGGCTGCTCGCCGGCGGTGTCGGCGGCCGGTGGCTGCTCGGCGGCCGCCGCGTCGGTGCCTGCGGCGGGGTCGGGGGCGGGTTCCGGAGCAGGGGGCGGCGGCGGTGGGGGCGGTGGGGCCGGCGCCACCGCCGCCTTCGGTGTCCCGACGACCTGCACCGACCCGTCGGGCCCGACGACGAGCCGGGCCGGGTCCTGCACCGGGACCAGGCCGAGCTCGCTCGCCCGCTGGGCGAGCGCCGGGGCCGCGGACATGGTGGCGACCTCGCGGCGCAACCGCTCGCTCTGCTCGGTCAGCGCGCGGGCCTCGGCGCGCGCGTCCTGCAGCCGGTAGGAGTCGGCGGCGGCGGCCGTCGACAGCCACAGCGTCGCGACCAAGCCGGCGCCGAGCAGCACCATGACCAGCAGGATGAACTGGGCGCGCCCCGCGGGAACGATCGTCCTCGCCTGCCGCCCGCCCAGCATCCGGCGGACCCGGTCGTCACGGCGGGCATAGGCCCGCTGTGCCGCCACCGGCCGTCCCGCGCCGCGCTGGGCCGGGATGACCGGCACGGACCGGCCCCCTGCCGTGCGGCCCCCCGCCGTTCGACGCTGGGTGGGAACGCTCGCCGTCCGGTTGCGGGCCGCGGCCGAGCCCTGCCGTTCGGTGACCGGGGCACTCATCGCGCGCCTCCGGACGTCCGTCGGCCGGAGGCGCGGCGTGTCCCCGTCACGCAGTGGGTACGGGTACTCACGCGGCTACCTCCCGGATGCGCTCGGCTGCCCGCAGCCGCACCGAGGCGGCCCGCGGGTTGTCGGTGATCTCGTCCTCGGGCGCGACCTCGGCACCGCGGGTCAGCAATCGCAGCTGCGGGCCGTGCCCGGGTAGCTCGACCGGAAGGCCCGCCGGTGTCCGCGAGGTCGAACGCGCCGCCAGCTCCCGCTTGACGATGCGATCCTCCAGCGAGTGGTAGGACAGCACCACGATCCGGCCGCCGACCGCGAGAGCATCGATCGCTGCGGGCAGCGCCGCCCGCAGCGCGTCCAGCTCGCCGTTGACCTCGATCCGCAGCGCCTGGAACGTCCGTTTGGCCGGATGTCCGCCGGTTCGCCGGGACGCCGCGGGTACCGCGTCGTAGAGCAGCTCGACGAGCTCGGCGCTGCGGGTGAACGGCTGCTGGGACCGCCGGCGGCCGACCGCCGCCGCGATCCGGCTCGCAAACCGCTCCTCCCCGTACTCGCGCAGGATCCGGGCCAGCTCCGGGATCGGGTAGGTGTTGAGCACCTCGGCGGCGGTCGGGCCCGTCGACGCGTCCATCCGCATGTCGAGGTCGGCGTCGCGCGCGTAGGAGAAGCCGCGTTCGGTGGCGTCGAGCTGCAGCGAGGACACGCCGAGATCGAACAGCGCGCCGTCGATCCGGCGCACGTCCAGCTCGCCGAGCACCTCGGCGATGCGGTCGTAGACCGCGTGCACGAGGTGGCTGCGGCCGGCGTGCGCGACGAGCCTGCGCCCGGCCAGCTCGAGCGCCTGTGGGTCCCGGTCGAGTCCGACGAGGGTGAGCTGCGGGTAGGCGGCCAGCAGCGCGGCGGAATGCCCGCCGAGGCCGAGGGTCGCGTCCACCAGAACCGCCGGCCGCCCCGACAGCGCGGGGTCGAGCAGTTCGGTGACCCGCGGAAGCAGCACCGGGACGTGCCTGGCCCCAGCCGGCCCGTCCCCGCTCTCCGAGCGCTGCTCCACGGCTCACCCCCCAACTTCTCACCCGCGCGCCGTGCCTCGCATCCGCAGCGGTAGGAGCCGCCGAGCCCCCTGCCGCCGCGAGTCCGGCTCGCGCTCCCCAGCCGAGCCGTTTCGGCGGTGCCCCATCCGGATGCCCGCGTCCCGCCTCGTACCGACGGACCTGGCACCGGGGAAGGTGCGCCAGGGCCGTCGGCGCGCGGAGGTGCGCCGACATCCGGATGGGGACGCCGCCAAGTCGTGTCCACCCGTCGTTCACCGGGTCCTTCAGATCAGTCCGGGAAGGACCCCCTCCCGCGCCTTCGCGTACTCGTCCTCGTGGTCGGCCTGGTACTGCTGCCAGGCCTGCGCGTCCCAGATCTCGACCCGGGTGAAGGCACCGATCACGACGCAGTCCTTGGCCAGGCCCGCGTAGCGGCGCAGCTCGGGAGTGATCATGATCCGGCCCTGCCCGTCCGGGTTCTGCTCATCGGTGCCGGAGAAGAGGTTGCGCTGGAAGACCCGAGCCGCTTCGTTGGTCAGCGGGGCCGCCGCGATCTTGCGTGCCATCTCCGTGAAGGCGTCGCGGGTGAACACGTAAAGGCAGTGGTCCTGGCCTTTCGTGATCATCAACCCGCCTCGCAGCTCATCGCGGAACTTCGCAGGCAACGTGAGCCGCCCCTTGTCGTCCAGCCTGGGGGTGTAGGTGCCGAGGAACATCGGCCCCACCTCCACCTGCGGCCCCGTTCGCCCCAGTGGCCCCCACACTACCCCACTTTCTACCACGGTCAAACCGCGACGGACCCGTCTTTTTGCCTCGACGCGCGCATCGATGCAGGTCAGGAGGGGTGGGTCAGAGTGGGAGGACGCGAGGGCTCCACCCAGCCGCGCGACGCCCATCCACCCGTCAACCAGGCGGACGGACGGTCGATCGCGGTCGATTCGAGACCTCCGTGGGGAGGAGTGGGCAACGCGTGCGAGAGGCTGGCCGCGAACGTTTGACAGACTGGTCGACGGTCCCGATGCACTCCCCGGGTACCGCGAGCGCGAGGAGGTCGGGTGACCACGACGAGCAGCCGGTCCGGACACCCCGGCGCGGACCCCGAGACGGCCCTGGCCGCCGTTGCCGACCTGACCGCCGGCATCGCCGCCAACATGCAGCGCATCATCGTCGGCAAGCCCGAGGTGGTGCGGATCGCGCTCGTCACGCTACTGGCGGAGGGGCACCTGCTCGTCGAGGACGTTCCGGGCGTCGGCAAGACGTCGCTGGCCAAGGCGCTCGGCCGCTCGATCGACTGCTCGGTCAGCCGGGTGCAGTTCACCCCCGACCTGCTGCCCGGCGATATCACCGGGACCTCGATCTTCAATCGGCAGACCGGCGAGTTCGAGTTCCGGCCCGGCCCGGTGTTCGCCAATGTGGTCATCGCCGACGAGATCAACCGCGCCTCACCGAAGACCCAGTCGGCGCTGCTGGAGTGCATGGCCGAGCATCAGGTGACGGTCGACGGCCGCACCTACCAGCTCGCGAGCCCGTTCCTGGTGGTCGCCACCCAGAATCCGATCGAGATGGACGGCACCTACCCGCTGCCGGAGGCCCAGCGCGACCGGTTCACCATGCGGGTCTCGCTCGGCTACCCGGATCCGAGCGCCGAGCTCGCCATGGTCGACGAGCATGCCGCCGCCGAGCCGCTGGACACCCTGCGCCCGGTTGCCGACGCGCGCGCCGTGCGTTCGGTGATCGAGGCCGTGCGACGGATCCATGTCGGGCCGGAGGTCCGCCAGTACTGCGTCGATCTGGTCACCAGCACCCGGCACCAGTCCGAGCTGCGCCTCGGCGCCTCGCCCCGGGCCACCCTGCACCTGGTACGCGCCGCGCGGGCCCAGGCCGCGCTCGCCGGGCGGGGTTTCGTCGTCCCCGACGACGTGCAGGCGTTGGCGGTGCCGGTGCTCGCGCACCGACTGCTGCTCACCCCGGAGGCACATGCGGCCCGGCGCTCGACCGCCGATCTGGTCCACGGGCTGGTCGGCAGGCTGCCGGTGCCCGCGCCGTCTCGCTCCGGCGGCTGAGGGCCGTGGCAGCCGGCCGGCTCTCCGGCCTCACCACCACCGGCCGCTCGGTGCTCGCCGCCGGGATGGCCACCGCGATGTGCGCCGTCGTCGTCGACGAACGCGACCTGCTGACCATCGGAATCTTCGTCACGGCCCTGCCGTTGCTGGCGCTGCTGCTCACCGCCCGCGTCCGGCGGTCGGTGCGCGTCGAGCGCACGATCGCCCCGGACCGGGTCCCGGTGGGCACGCCCGCGGAGGTGTCGATCGAGCTGGCCGGCGGCCCGCTGCTGGCCACCCTGCGGGTGGCCGATGCCGTTCCCGACTCCGCGGGGCCGCTGCCCGGGTCGCCACCCCGGTTCGCCGTACACCGGCTGCCGGTCCGCACCGGCATCCGGTTGAGCTACCCGCTGCGACCGGTGCTGCGTGGGTCGCACCGGATCGGCCCGCTGGTCGGCCGGGTGAACGACCCGCTCGGGCTGGCCGAGTTCCCCCGCGAGTTGCGTCCCGCCGAACAGCTGCTCGTGCTGCCCGCGATCGTCGGGCTGCGCGGTATGCCACCCGCCCTCGGCGGCCGCGAGAACACCCCGGGTCCCGCGGTCGCCCGGCACCATGGGCACGGTGCCCCGGAGGCGATGATCCGGCCCTACCGTCCCGGCGACGAGCTGCGCCGGGTGCACTGGCGCAGCACCGCGCGCCATGACGAGCTCATGGTCCGGCTGGAGGAGCCGCCCCGCCGCGGTCAGATCACGGTGCTGCTCGACCGCCGCGACGCCGCGCACCGCGGCCGGGGCGCCGAATCCAGCCTCGAGTTCGCCGTCAGCCTGGCCGCGAGCATCTGCGCGCACCTCACCTCCCGCGGCGAACCGGTCACGCTGGTCACCGAGGACGGACTGCAGCCGGTCGGTGCCGACGCCGGCCTCGACCCGATGCTCGACGCCCTCGCGGCGGTTCGCCCTTCGGCCCGGGCCGGTCTTGCCGGGTCGCCGCTGGCCGCGACGGACATCGTCGCAGTGCTCGGGGCGCTCGAGCCGAACGAGATCGAGGAACTGCTCGCGCGACGGTCGAGCGGCGGGAACGCGGTGCTGCTCGACGTCCGCAGCTGGGACCCGGCCAGCCGCTCCGCCACCCCCGCGCCCGACCAGTCCGCCGCCGCGCTGCGCCGCGCCGGTTGGCACGTCGTCGTGGTCGCCGCGGACAGCACGCCCGACCGGGCGTGGGCCGAGCTGACCGGAGGCCCGGCGTGACCGCGCCGGTTCTGGATCGGCTTCCCGCGCCGCGGCGGGCGACGCGGGAACGGCCGCGCCGGCGTGTCGGCTGGGTGGCCCCGCCCGCCGCGGGCGCGGCGGTGCTGCTGTCGGGCGCCCCCGTCGCATCGATCGCGCAGGGCCCGGGTTGGTTCGGATATGCCGTAGGCGTCGTGGGGCTCGTGGTCGCGGTCGGGCTCGCGCTGCGCCGGACCCATCCCGTAGTGGTCGCGCTGGCCCAGCTCGCGGCCGTGCTCGAGCTGCTCGTCGCGCTGTTCAGCGACCAGATACTGCCCGGTCCGGCCGCCGCCGAGGAGCTGGGCAACCTGCTGGCCGGCGCGGCGGGCCAGATCGATACCGGCCTGCCGCCGGTGGCGGCCACCCCGGAGATCCTGCTCCTGGTCACCGGCGCGTTCGGGCTGGTCACCGTCGTCGGGTACGCCATCTCGGTTTCGGCAGCGGCGCCCGCGATCGCCGGGATCCCGCTGCTCGTCGTGTTCGCCGTGCCCACCGCGCTGGCCGGCTCGGCACTCCCGTGGTGGGCGATCACCGCGCCCGCGGCCGGGTTCGGGCTGCTGCTGCTCACCCGCGAGGGCGCGCGCCGACAGCTCCCCGCGGGCGTCGCGGTGACGGCCGCGGCCATCGTGGTGGCGCTGCTGCTCGGCTCGGCCGCGACGATGGTCGGCACCGGCGGTCGGTTCGCCGGCGGTTCCGGCACCGGCGGTTCGGGTGGATCGATCGGGCTCAACCCGTTCACCTCGTTGCGTGGCCAGCTGATCCGGGACAGCCCGACCGAGCTGTTCCGGGTCAGCGGGCTGCCCCGGCCGCAGTACCTTCGCGCGATCACGCTGCGCGACTTCGTCCCGCAGGCCGGTTTCCAGGTAGGCGCACCCGCGCCGGGTGTCCCGCTCGACGGGCCGCTACCGGCCGGCGCCGGCCAGGGTGGCGAACGGGCCGTGATCGACGTGGAGAACGTCGGCTTTCGCGACTACTGGTTTCCGCTCTACGGCCACCCGCAGGAGGTGACCGGCCTTTCCGATGACGACTGGCGGTTCGATCCGGCCAGCGGCACCGCATACAACCGCCACGCCCGCGAGGAGGACGACTGGCAGCAGCAGGCGGTGCTGCCGGCGCCGACGGCCACGCAGCTGCGCGCGGCCACCGGCCCGCTGGATGTGGATCGCGCCTACCTGTCCACCGAGGGTGTCGACCCGAGGGCCGCGGCGCTGGCCGTCGACGCCACCCGCGGCGCCCGGACCGATTTCGACAAGGCGGTCGCCCTCGTCGGCTTCTTCACCGCACCGGATTCGGGGTTCAGCTACAGCCTGCAGACGACGCCGGGGGCGGGCGACAACGCCCTCGTCGAGTTCCTCACCGTCGGGCGGACCGGCTACTGCGAGCAGTTCTCCTCGGCGATGGCGATCATGCTGCGCACGGTCGGGGTGCCCGCCCGGGTCGCCGTCGGGTTCACCGCGGGTACCGCGGCGACCGGCTACCGGTCGGTGACCACGGCCGATGCGCACGCCTGGGTGGAGGCCTACTTCCCCGGCCACGGCTGGACGACGTTCGACCCGACCCCGCTCACCGACGGCCGAGCGCTCGTCCCGCCGTACGTGCAGGAAGTCCGCGACCAGGAGCGGGAAACCGGATCCCAGAACCAGGACGATGACCTCACCCCGGGTGAGCTCGCCGGCGCCGATGGCGGTCCGACGCCGGAACCGCCGACGGCACCTCCGGTCGAGATCGGCGGGCCGACGCCGGCGGGCCCTGGATTCTCCCTGGTGCTGCCCGTGGCCGTACTGGTGGTGGCGATGCTCGGCCTGGCCCCGGCGGGGCTGCGCGTCCTGCTGCGGCGGCGACGGCTCGCGGCCGTCGCGGCGGGCGGGCCGGGGGCCGCCGTCGCCGGTTGGGAGGAGTTGCTGGCCGAGTCGACCGACCGGGGTGTCCTGGTCCGGTCGAGCGACACGGTCCGCGCGGCCGCGCGGCGGCTGATCCGCGAGCATCGGCTCGATGACAACGCCCAGCAGGCGTTGCGCACGGTGGTCAGGGCTGTCGAGGCAAGCTGGTACGGCCAGCAGCGACCGGACGAGACGCCGGAGGTCGCCGGCGAACTCGGGGCGGTGGTCCGCACGGTCGCGGCCGGTATCGCGGCGGGAAGCAGGCTGAGCCTGCGCGAGCGGCTGTTGCCCCGCTCGGTCCTGCGTCGAGACACCACGCCCGCGGCGGCCGAGGGGCACCCGGACGGCGGATGAGCCCGCACTCACCCTGGCCGTCGCGCGTCACCGCTGCGCGTTCACTCCTGTTCGAACCGGCGCCGGAAGCGCTCTTCCATCCGACCGGTGAAGCGGCTCTTGTCCGGCTCGGCCTCCTTGGCCGGGGCCCCGGGGGTGGATGATCCGATGGAGGTCACGGCGAGAACGGCTCCGGCGAGCATCGCCAAGAAGCCCACCACGCTGAGCACGGGGACGCTGGCCAGCCAGAGCGCTGGTACGGCCACTCCGACGACCAGCAGGACGAGGCCCACGATGAACACCACGATGCCTTGGACTCGTCGGCGCCGGGTGGGTTTGCGCAGCCGACCGCCGCGGACGGTCGATGCGAACTTCGGGTCCTCAGCGTAGAGAGCACGCTCAATCTGTTCGAGCAGCCGCTGCTCGTGCTCGGAGAGGGGCATGGCTTCGCCTCCGGCACACGGTATTCCGGTCGGGTCATCTTCCATGGTGCCGGAACGACACGACGAGCACCCGGGTTGGGCGTTCAACCGAGAGGATACGAGCCCGAGGCCAGCTCCTCTACCCGGCGTCGACAACCGGCCCATCGATCTACCTCGTCGATCTTCCAACGGTCACGGACGCGGCGAGAGCCGAGCGGCTGCCCTAGACTCGGCGCCCCAGCGCGTGCAGCCGAACCGCGACCTCGCGCAGCGCCGGCACGTCCGCGGCCAGCGCCTCCAGCTCCGCGACCGCGCGGGTGGCAGCGGGTCCGCCATCGCGCACCGCGCGAGGCACCCAGGTGTCGAGCACCCCGTCACCCTGTAGCACCTCCAGGTGCAGTCCCTCGGCGTCCAGCAGCGCCCGCAGAGCCGACGCGTCGAGCCGCCTGCGCAGCTTGTCGGCCGGGCCGAAACGTCCTTCGGCATCGGTGAGCACCATCCGCGCCTCGGTCAGCTCCCCGGCCAGCACCCGGCCCAGCACCGCCGCATGACGCCCTGTCACCAGCACCGACACCGCCCCGCCGGGGACCGCGGCCACCGTCATCGCCGCGAGGGCCCTGGGAGCGTCGTCGACCACCTCGAGGAGCTCGTGGCCGAGGACCAGATCGGCAGACTCGGGCGGGACGACCTCGATGAGCGCGTCGACATCGCCCTGCACCGCGGTGATCAGCTCGTCGACCCCCGCCTCGCGCGCCCGCCGCTGCAGCGTGGCCAGCGCATTCGGGCTTGTGTCGACCACCGTCACCGCGCAGCCGCTCGCCGCCAGCGGAACCGCCCACGCCCCGCTGCCGCCGCCAACATCCAGAATCCGGGGTCGACGGTCGGGGTGTGCCCTCGAAACCGCGGCCAGCTCCGCATCGAGAACCCGCTGTACCTGACCGCCGCGCGTCGCTCCCAGGAGATCTCCCGCCGCCGTAGTCACATACCGCAGCGTAGTGCGCCACCCGACAGAGTAGGTTGATCCCGTGCAGGTCGTCGCCACGCTGAGCCTCAAGGGTGGGGTCGGCAAGACCACCGTGGCCCTCGGCCTTGCCGGGGCCGCGCTCCACCATGGGGTCCGCACGCTGCTCGTCGACCTCGACCCGCAGGCCAACGTGACGATAGCGACGGATGTCCCGGCGACCGCGGCCACCGTCGCCGAGGTGCTCGACGATCCGCGCCGGTCGGTGTTGCGCCGCGCGATCGCCCCGAGCGGGTGGGGCGATGGTCTCGACGTGCTGGTGGGGGCCGAGCAGACCGAGCGGCACAACCACCCCGAACCCGGTGCCAAGCAGCTGATCAAGCTCGCGCGGGCGCTGAGCCGGCTGCGGACGGACGACGACGCGACCGACGGCGGCGAGCCGGGCTCCCCCGCGGGCGAACCCGGGACCACCAACGGCCCGGGCCCCTACCGGCTTGTGATCATCGACTGTCCGCCCTCCCTGGGCCAGCTGACCCGCAGCGCACTCACCGCGGCGGATCGCGCCGTACTGGTCACCGATCCCACGATGTTCGCGGTGTCCGGCGTGCAGCGTGCCTTCGATGCCGTCCAGACCGAGCGTCAACGCAGCAACCCCGGTCTCCAGCCACTCGGTGTCATGATCAACCGTGTGCGCCCGCGCAATTCCGAGCACGAGTTCCGCATCGAGGAGTTGCGGGAGATCTTCGGCCCGCTGGTCTTCAGCGGAGTGCTCCCCGACCGCTCGGCCATCCAGCAGGCACAGGGAGCGTGCATGCCCATCCAGGCCTGGGACACCCCCGGGGCCAGGGAGGTTTCCGCGGTGTTCACCGCCCTGCTGGGGCGCGTGCTGCGCAGTGGCAGCCGGTCACAGCCCCGGAGCCAGGCGGAGCACGCGGCGCCGCCGATCACCTGAGCGCCGGTCACGACCGCGGCACGATGCCGCGCACGAGGCCCACGAACTGCTCGGCCTGGCGCAGCAGGTCGTCGGCCTCCCGGCGGCTCACCCGCCGGGCAATTCCGGCCTCGGCCGCCGCCCGGGTGCCGGAGCAGGAGGCGAAGAACGCCGCCCACTCCCCCAGCTCCGGCGCCACCTCTGCGAGCAGGTCCCACACGTTGCGCGAGGCTCCGCGCCGCGGACGCGGCCGGGCGCGCACTGCGAGCAGCGCGGCGCCGGCCCGCAGGGCGGCAAGGTACGCGGCCGGGTAGCGCGAGAGCGGGTCCTCGTTGCGGTATCCCTCGGCCAGACCGTCGTCAGCCTGCCGGAGCAGCCCGAGGGCATGCCGGGAGGGCGGCGCGGCACCGGTGGGTCCTCGAGCCCCACGAGGCGAACGCGGTGTGCGAGGCACCGGCATCATCGGAAGCGTCATCGTCGCGGCCTTCGACCCGGCCATCGAGAAGGTCCCGGTCGAGAACGTTGCAGTCATCCTGGCTCCTGTCGGTGTCGGCTCACTGCACCACCCGCACGAGGTCCCACACCCCGGGGCCGGCGCGCATGCGCAGCACGAACTCCTGGGCCGGAGCGTGGGGCTCCCCGGCGGAGCACGCCACAACGCGCCAGCACCTCAACCGGTCGCCTCCGATGGGCTTCGGCGACGGGAACGGCCACGGCGACTCCTCGATCCAGCGTTCACGAACGTCGGTGATGAGATAGCGCGCTCCGCGCCGTACCGGGCGTCGCTGGAACTCCACGGGTTCGCCGTCCTGCCAGCGCACATGAACCGGCGCAGGCCGCCGCGCTCCGAAGACCTTGGTGAACGTGCTCACTGGTGCACCATCCTTGTGTCGGTGATCGTGGTTGGGTCGCCGATGCACCCGAGGCGCCGCTGGGCCACCGCCCTGCTCGCTCGACGCTGTTGACGTCCCTCATGAGTTCCGCGGGGTCCAGCGGTTGCCCGGGGCGCGCGGACCGTCGACAGGGCTGAGCGCCATCGAGCGCCGAACAGTGAGCGAACCGGCAGCCGCGTCCCGGCGCCGGCGAAGAGTGCCTCCCCACTGGGATGAGCAGCGAGGAGGCCGTGATGAAGTCTGCCCCACCGATCCTGCCGGAGGAACCGCCCGGTGGCCTGACCGCTGGCGTGGATTGGGCCGCGACGATCATGCGGTGTCGGTCGTGGATGCCCGCGGGCGGCAGGTGCACCGGTGCACCGTCGCGCACAGCGCGGCCGGGCTGGCCGAGCTGGTCGCGGTGCTGACGCGCCCGGGTGCGCGGGAGGTGGCGATCGAACGCCCGGACGGGCCGGTGATCGATGCGCTGCCCGACGCCGGGGTCACCGTGGTCGTGATCAGCCCGAACCAACTCCGCCACCTGCGCAGCCGCTACGGCTCGGCCGGCAACAAAGACGACCGGTTCGACGCCTACCTGCTGGCCGACACGCTGCGCACCGACCGGGCCCGGCTGCGCCCGCTCATCCCGGACAGCGACGCCACGCCGGCGCTGCGCCGCGCCTGCCGGGCCCGCAAGGACCTCGTCTCCCACCGGGTCGGCGTCGCCAACCAGCTGCGCGCGCACCTGCAGCGGGTGTTCCCCGGCGCGGTCGGGCTGTTCGCCGAGCTCGACTCCCCGATCAGCCTGGCGTTCCTGCACCGCTTCGACTGCCAGGACCGCGCCGACCGGCTCTCGGTCAAGCGGTTGGCGGCCTGGCTGTCGCGCGTGGGCCACTGCGGCCGGGTCGAGCCGGCCGTGCTGCACGCCCGGCTCGGCGCCGCGCCCCGCGGCGCGGTCGGCGAGCACGGCGCCGCCGAAGCCCACCTCACCCGCGCCCTGCTCGCCGTGCTGGTCACCCCGGTCGAGCAGATCAAGGCGCTGTCGACCCAGATCGGCGAACAGCTCGCCCTGCACGCCGACGCGCACATCTTCACCAGCCTGCCCCGCTCCGGCCGCGTCCGCGCCGCCCGACTGCTCGCCGAGATCGGCGACTGCCGGGCCCGTTTCCCCACCCCGGAGGCCCTGTTCTGCCTGGCCGGCGCCGCCCCCTCGACCCGGCAGTCCGGCAAGATCCGCGCCCTCGGCTTCCGCTGGGTCTGCGACAAGCAGCTGCGCGACGCCGTGTGCGACTTCGCCGCCGACAGCCGACGCGCCAATCCCTGGGCCGCCGACCTCTACGACCGAGCCCGCGCCCGAGGCCACGACCACCCCCACGCAGTGCGCCTCCTGGCCCGCGCCTGGCTGGATGTCATCCGGCACTGCGGGCAACAAGGTGTGGCCTACGACCCGACCAAGCACAAAGTCCTGCAAACCCTGCTCGCCCAGCGGGCCGCAGCGGCCTGACCACACCGTCCATTGCCCCGTCCCGGCCGATCTACGCCCGAGCGCCGGAGGCGTCAACGTGGAGCGCCCGCAGCGCAGCGAGGACGAACGACGTTGACCCCGACCAGCGAGGGCGCACACTCCCCGACGAGGGAAGGACCCCGGGATTGACACAGGGCAACTCATGAGTCCTCCTCGCGGGCGTCCCGTCGATCGCGCTGCCAGCGCGGTTGTGCCGGATATGCGCTCGCGAGGCCGCTCACGTGACCGCTCTCCTCCCGACCGCGGGGCGGTGGCCCGGTGGCGGGGTGCTTCCCCCACTCCGGGCCGACCATCGTCGAACGTTTGTTCGACGACCTCAGTAGAGCGCATCCCGGCCGTCGCGTCAAGTCCCGGACCAAACGCCCATCCGGGCCCTTCCGGGATATCCGGAGTAGGCCCTGTGACCGGCGGCCCCCGGCGTGATGAGATGAACCGATGACGAACACGCGCCGGCGAGCACGGACCGGCGGACCCACCCGGCGGAGCGGGTCGGTCGGCCCGTGACGGCCGCTCCGCCGCGCAATCGGCTGGTCGCGCTGTCCGCGGGCGAGCTGGCCGGCCGGCTTGCCGAGGCCCTCGACGTCTACGTCGCCGCGATGGGCTACCCGCCCGGGACCGGTCGCCAGCGGCGCACCCTGTGGCTCGAGCACAGCCGCCGCCCCGGCTGGCGCGCGGCGGGGTGGCTCGACCCGGCGGGCTCGCTGCTCGGCATCGCCTACGGCTATGCCGGCGGCCCGGGCCAGTGGTGGTACGAGGAGGTTCGGCGCGGCCTGCGCCAGGCCCGCCTGGACGAGCATCCCTGGCTCGACGACTACTTCGAGCTCACCGAGCTGCACGTGCGTCCCGACGCGCAGGGCGCCGGGCTCGGCGAAGGCCTGCTGCGCGCGTTGCTGACCGGAACCGGCCGCAGCAGGGTGCTGCTCTCGACGCCCGAGTACGGGTCGCGGCCCCCCGGCCGGGCATGGCGGCTCTACCGGCGAACCCGCTTTCGTGACGTGCTGCGCGACCACCGGTTCACCGGAGATACGAGGCCCTTCGCCGTGCTCGGCCGGGAGCTGCCGCTCGACCCGGCCTCATCGGGTCCGGCGCTGCGCTGAGCCGCGGACGCCGGATCGGGTGAGCCGGATCGCGGCAGATCGCGATCCGGCCCAATGGCACGATGTCGACCATGCCGTCCCCGGCCCCCTGCCCTCCCCGTCCACGACCGCCGCACGCCCGACCGCGCGCCGCCGCGCGCCGCCGCGCGCTCCCCGTGCTGCTGCTCGCGATGCTGATCGTCGGCCTGACGAGCGGTTGTGCCCGGGTGCGAACCGCGCTCGCCGTCCAGCCGAACGACACGGTCAACGGCGAGATCGTGCTGGCCACTCCGGAACGGGGCCCGGACGACACCGGCCCCGAGGTGACGGTGCCCCGCGAGCTCAAACGCGAGATCGACATCTCGTCCTACCGCCAGGACGGCTACACCGGTTCGGTGCTGCGGTTCTCCGGGTTGACATTCGACGAGGTCGCGCTGCTGAGCCGGACCGCGGGTACGGCCGGCGAGCGGGCGGTACTGAACCTGCGCCGGGCCGGTAACCGGGTGCTGGTGACCGGCAAGGTCGACCTCACGACAGTTCCGGTCGACCTTGCCGACTTCCAACTCAAGATCGGCTTTCCCGGCCAGGTCCTCGACACCAACGGCGACGCCGATTCCGGCACCGTGAGCTGGAAGTTCACCCCCGGCACCGTGGGTGACATCAGCGCTGCCGTGGCCTACGACGATCCCAACGCTCCCTCGGCGGCCGGGTGGACCTTCGCCCTGGGCGTGCTGGTCGCCGGGGCGGCGGCGGCCGTGGTGGTGCTGGCACGTCGCGAACGCAACCCCCCGCTGGACACCCCGTCGCGCTGAACGCGGGTGGCGTCAGCGCCGATGCTCGACCAGCCCGAGCCGGCGCACGAGCTCCACGGTCGCCGACGACCGGTTCAGGGTGTAGAAGTGCAGCCCGTCCACGCCCTCGGCCAGCAGCTTCCCGCACAGCTCGGCGGTGGCGTCCAACCCGGCGGCGCGGAAGGCCACCGGGTCGTCGGCATACCGCTCCAGCCGTTCGACCAGCTCCGGCGGCAGCGGCGCCCCGGACAGCTCCGGTCCGCGACGCAGCGTGCGCAGCGTCGTCAGCGGCATGACCCCGGGCAGCAGCGGGACGTCGGCGACATCGCTGCCGACGGCGACGAACCGGTCACGCAGCCGCAGGAAGCCCTCGGGCTCGAGGAACAGCTGACTGATCGCGAAGTCGGCGCCCGCCCGGATCTTCGCCACGAGGTGGCGCAGATCGGACTCCGCATCGGGCGAGCGCGGGTGGCCGTAGGGGAAGGCCGCGACGCCGACGCAGAAGTCACCCAGGCTGCGCACCAGGTCGACCAGCTCCTCGGCATAGGTGAGGCCCTCGGGGTGGGGGATCCACTCGCCGAGCGGATCCCCGGGCGGGTCGCCGCGCACCGCGAGCACGTTGCGAATGCCCGCGCCCGCATACGCCCCGATCACATGCCGCAGCTGCGAACGCGAATGCGCCACCGCGGTCAGGTGCGCCATCGGGACGAGGGTCGTGTCGGTGGCGATTCCCGCCGTCGTCCGGATCGTGCGCTCCCTGCTCGATCCGCCCGCGCCGTAGGTGACGGAGACGAACGCCGGGTCGAGCGGCTCCAGTTTGCGGATCGCCCGCCACAGCTCGGCCTCGCCGATCTCGTCCTTCGGTGGGAAGAACTCGACAGAGAAGACCGGCCCGTCCTGGCTGATCCGCTCGATCACCGTCTCGCGCCGTGAAGTGCTCCCATTCACCCGGGTCAGCCTACGGGGCCAGCCACCGCACCGGCCTGCAGTTAGGCTCGGGTGCGTGTCTGCTGCTTCCACTCCCGTCCGGCGAGGATCCGTTTGATGGCCGACACCGGCGTCGGCGGCGTCCCGGGTGTGGCGCAGGCCGCCGACCGCGGGCCCAGGGCCGACCGGCACGACACCGACCGGGACCTGCTGCGCCGCATCGAGGCCGAACTGGCCGCCTATCTCGACCGGCGGCGGGCCGAGGCCGCCGAGATCGACCCGGCATTCGCCGCGGCGACCGAGGCGCTGCGCGGCTTCGTGCTCGGCGGCGGCAAACGGATCCGCCCGACCTTCGCGTGGTGGGGCTGGCGCGGCGCGGGCGGCGACCCGGACGACGAGATCACGCCCGCGGTGCTGCGCGCGCTCAGCGCGCTCGAGCTCATCCAGGCCTGCGCGCTGGTGCATGACGATCTCATCGACGCGTCGGCCACCCGCCGCGGCCGTCCCACCGTGCACGTCGCGTTCGCCGACCGGCACGCGGACGCGGGCTGGGCGGGCCGCCCCGCCCGGTTCGGGGCCGCCGCGGCGATCCTGCTCGGCGACCTCGCGCTGGCCTGGGCCGACGACATGCTCCGCGATGCCGGGCTACCCGCCGCGGCGCTGCGTCGCGCGGCCGAGCCGTGGCGGTCGATGCGCACCGAGCTGCTCGCCGGTCAGTACCTCGACGTCCTGGGGCAGGCCAGCGCCGACACCTCCACCCACGGCGCGCTGCGGATCAATCGGTTCAAGACCGCCGCCTACACCGTCGAGCGGCCGCTGCACCTGGGTGCCGCGATCGCCGACGCCGCGCCCGCACTCGTCCGGTCCTACCGCCGGTTCGGGGCCGATATCGGCGTCGCCTTCCAGTTGCGGGACGATCTGCTCGACGTCTTCGGCGACCCCGCGGTCACCGGCAAGGCCGCGGGCGACGACCTGCGCGAGGGCAAACGCACGCTGCTCGTCGCGCTGGCCCTGGAGCGGGCCGAGGAGCGCGGCGCCACCGCGGCCCGCACCGTGCTCACCGACGCGCTCGGCGATCGACACCTCGACGCCGCCGCGGTCGAGCGGATCCGGGACGTGCTCTGCGAACTGGGCGCGGCGCAGGCCGTCGAGCAGCGCATCGCCGCGCTCGCCGGGGCTGCGCTCGACGCGCTCACCACCGCCGACATCGCCGAGCCCGCGGCGAGCAGGCTCGCCGAACTGGCCGTCACCGCGACCCGCCGCCGGAGCTGAGATGCCCCCGCGTACGGTGCCTGGCCGCACCGACCACGTCGTGGTCGTCGGTGCGGGGTTCGCCGGCCTGTCGGCGGCCCTGCACCTGCTCGGCGCGGGCCGTCGGGTCACCGTCGTCGAACGCGCCGGGCATCCGGGAGGCCGCGCCGGGCAACTCGACCTGCAGGGCCCTTCGGGCACCTTCCGGGTCGATACCGGCCCCACCGTGTTGACCATGCCCGAACTGCTCGACGAGACCCTGAACGCGGTCGGCGAGCGTCTCGGCGACCGGCTCGACCTGGTCGCCCTCGAACCCGCCTACCGGGCCCGGTTCGCGGACGGATCCACGATCGACGTGCACACCGACGCCGCCGCCATGGAGGAGGAGGTGCGCCGCACCTGCGGCCCGCGCGCCGCCGCGGGCTACCGCACGCTGCGCGACTGGCTGACCAGGCTGTACCACGTCGAGATCGAGACGTTCATCGGCGCGAACTTCGACTCGCCGCTGGACCTGCTCAACCGCGACCTGGTCCGGCTGGTCGCGCTCGGCGGATTCGGCAGGCTCGGCGCGCAGGTGGCCCGGCGGATCCCCGACGAGCGGCTGCGCCGCGTGTTCACCTTCCAGTCGCTGTATGCCGGTGTGCCGCCGCGGCGCGCGCTCGCGGCCTACGGGGTGATCGCCTATATGGATACCGTCGCCGGGGTGTACTTTCCCGGCGGCGGGATGCGGGCGGTGAGCCACGCCCTCGCCGACGCCGCGGTGCACGCCGGAGCGAAGATCTACTACGGGCGCACCGTGACCGGGCTGGAGCGGCGCTGCGGCCGGGTCACCGCGGTAAGGCACGCGGGCGAGCCCGGATCCGATACCGAACGGCTGCCCTGCGATGCCGTCGTGCTCACCCCGGACCTGCCGGTCATCCACCGGCTGCTGGGACACCGCCCGCGCCGGCCGGTCCCGCCGCGGTACTCCCCCAGCGCCGTCGTGCTGCATGCCGGCCTGGCCCGGACCCGGCCCGAGCTCGCGCACCACACGGTCTGCTTCGGTGCGGCCTGGGACCGGACCTTCGACGAGATCGCCCGCGAGGGCCTCCTGATGAGCGACCCTTCGCTGCTGATCACCCGGCCCACCGCCACCGATCCGAGCCTGGCGCCGGACGGGCATGACCTCCTCTACGTCCTGGCACCCTGTCCGAACACCGACCGTGCCCGGCTGGACTGGCCCCGTATCGGGCCCGCCTACCGCGACGAGCTGCTCACCGTCCTGGAGAACCGCGGGCTGCCGGGCCTGCGCACCGATATCGAGGTCTCGAGCCTGGTGACCCCCGCCGACTGGACCGCGGCGGGAATGGCCGCCGGTACCCCGTTCTCCCTCGCGCACACCTTCTCCCAGACCGGTCCGTTCCGCCCCCGCAACCTGCTGCCCGGGCTGGACAACGCCGTGCTCGCCGGATGCGGGACCACCCCCGGTGTCGGCATCCCTCCGGTGCTGATCTCCGGGCGGCTGGCCGCCCAGCGAATCACCGCAGCTCGCGGCCCGCGCCCCGGCCGCGCGCACACACCTCAGGGTCCCGGCACCACGAATGCACCAGCCGTGCGAGCATGGTCGCCGACATGACCGCGCAGCCTTCGCCCCCCGTCCCTCGGCCCACGTCGCCCGAGCGGATCTCGGACCCTGCGCCTCGCGCGGAAGACGGCCCCGACCAGGCCGCCGAGCCGGCCTCCGGGGACACCGCGACCTCCGCCCGGCGGGGGTGGTTCGGCGATCCGCCACGCGGCCCCCTGCTGCTCGGCCTCGGTGCCTCGCTGCTCATGGCGATCGGGGCCTTCGGGGCGGGCGGCGTCCTGGTGCGCGATCCGCTGCTGACCAACAGCCCGGTGGGCTTCTGGCGTTACGGCCACGGCCATGAGCTGGCCACCGCGCTGATCTACCTCGGGGTGGCGCTGCTCGGCTGGGCGTGGGTGCGGCTGGGCCGCGACGTGCTGGCCGGTCGCGTCGGCGGCCGCGCGGTGCTGAGCACCGCGGTCGTCTGGCTCACCCCGATGCTGGCCGCACCGCCGCTGTTCACCCGTGACGTGTTCAGCTACCTGGCCCAGGGGGCGCTCCCGCTCGCCGGGTTCGATCCGTACGACGTCGGCCCGGAGGTGATGCCGAGCATCCTCTCCGACAACGTCCACTACTTCTGGCAGGACACGCCCGCCCCCTATGGGCCGCTGTTCATCCTGCTGGCCAAGGGCATGGCCGCCGCCATCGGCGACCACATCATCCTGGGCGTCGTCGGGATGCGGCTGCTGATGCTCCCGGGTCTGGTCCTGCTCGTCTGGGCGCTGCCCGAGCTGACCCGCAGGCTCGGCGGCCGGGTCCCCGTCGCGCTGTGGATCGCCGTGGCCAACCCGGTCATGATCATCCACATGGTCGGCGGTGGCCATAACGACCTGCTGGTCATGGGGCTGCTCGCCACCGGTGCGCTCGCCGCACTCCGCGGCCGGCACATCACCGGCATCGTCCTGGTCACCGCCGCGATGGCGGTCAAGGCCAGCGCGGGCATCGCGCTGCCGTTCCTGGTGCTCGTCTGGGCGAAGCACCTGAGCGGCTCCCGGCCGATGCGGATCCTCAAGGCCGGCGCCGCGGGGGTGGGCGTGTTCGTGGCCGTGTTCGGCGTGATCACCCTGGCCGCGCAGGTGGGGTTCGGCTGGCTGCCCGCGCTCAGCGCCCCGTCCATGATCGTCAACTGGCTGTCGCTGCCCACCGGGGTGGGCGAGCTCGCGCACGCCCTGGTGAACATCGTCTTCAACGTTCCCAAGCAGCCGTTCATCAACGTCGCCAGGATCATCGGCGCCGCGGCGCTCGTCTACATCGCGGCGCGGCAATGGTGGGCGGCCCGCGACGGGGGCCCCGATGCGATCCGCAGGGCCGGCATCGTGCTGTTCGCGGTGGCCGTGCTCTCCCCCGCCACCCTGCCCTGGTACGTCAGCTGGGGCATGGCGCTGCTGGCGATGGCCGCCTGGAGCCCGAGGGCGCTGACCTGGCTGGTGTTCGGCTCGTTGTGGCTGGTGATCGTCTACTACCCGAACGGCGAGGCAGCGCTGTACAACTGGAGCTATCTCGCGGTCTGCGCCGCGCTGTGCGCGCTCGCCGCGTACTCCCTGCACCACCCCGACCCGCTGCGTCTGGGCAACCGGTCGGCCGCCGCCACAGCCCCCGTCGCCACAGCCCCCGTCGCCGACCGCGGTGCCCCGCAACGGTCGGGCTGAGCTCGACGCCGCGGGGATCGTCGACCCGGGGCTGAGGGCCGCCTATGCGGCGTGTCGCGAGCTGAACGCCGTCCACGGTCGCACGTTCTTCCTGGCCACCCGGTTGCTCCCGGCCGCGCGCCGACCGGCCGTGCACGCGTTGTACGGCTTCGCCCGGCACGCCGATGACATCGTCGACGACCTCGGCGACGGCCGCTCCTTCGCCGACCGCGCCGCACAACTCGGCTCGTTGGCCGTCTCGCTCGGCACCGCGCTCGACGGCGGGCCCGCCGCCCATCCCGTGCTCGCCGCCGTCGCCGACACCGCGCGCCGCTACGACATCGAACGGCAGCACTTCATCGACTTCCTGGCCTCCATGCGGATGGATCTCGACGTCACCGACTACCCGGCCTATGCCGACCTGGCCCGCTACGTGCACGGCTCCGCCGCCGTGATCGGCCTGCAGGTCCTTCCGGTACTCGGCACCGTCGTGCCCCGCGCCGAGGCCACGCCGCACGCCGCCGCGCTCGGCGTCGCCTTCCAGCTGACGAACTTCCTGCGCGACGTCGGCGAAGACCTCGACCGCGGCCGGATCTACCTGCCGGCCGACGAGTTGGCGGCCTTCGGTGTCGACCGCGGCCTGCTCGTCTGGTGCCGGCGGGTCCGCCGCACCGACCCACGGGTCCGCCGCGCACTCGCGCACATGGCCGCCCGCACCCGAGCGGTGTACCGGCGCGCCACACCCGGGATCGGGATGCTCGAGCCGGTGTCCCGGGCGTGCGTGGCCTGCGCGGCCACCCTCTACAGGGAGATCCTCGACGAGATCGCTGATTCCGGCTACGCGGTGCTGCACCGCCGGGTCGCCGTCCCGGCTCGGCGCCGGGCGGCCGTCGCACTCCCCGGGGTGGCCCGCGCCCTCGCGGCCCGGCTCCGCGCGACCCGGCGGGTCAGAACGCCATCGCCTGCGCGCGGCGCTTGACCTCGCGGTGCCGGCCGGCGCGCAGCACGGCGATCGGTGCGCCGCGCAGCGAGTCGTCCTCGGTGAACAGCCAGCGCAGGATGTCGTCGTCCTGATAGCCGCCGTCGCGCAACACGGTGATCGTGCCAGGCAGACCCTTGACGATGGCCGACCCGTCCAGGAAGTCGGCGGGAATCACCGTGGCCCCGCTGCGGCGCAGCGAGAGCAGCTGACCGTCGCGCACCAGCTGGTGGACGCGGGTCACCGGGATCGAAAGGGCCTGTGCGACGTCGGCGATGGGAATCGTCGTGATGTCTTCGAAGAGTACTGCGGGGGCTCCCGACACCTCACTCACAACGCACCACCCTGCCACAGCACCGGGCCGGATCGGCAGACTCCGACCGGACGGTACCGTCGTTCTCGTGAACGCCCCCACCGGTGCCGCCGGCGCGCTGCTCGATGCGCGCTACCGGGTCGGGCCGGTGATCGCGCGCGGCGGCATGTCGACGGTCTACCGCGGCACCGACACCCGGCTGGACCGGCCGGTGGCGATCAAGGTGATGGACCCGCGGATGGCGGCCGATCCGGCTTTCCGCACCCGTTTCGAGCGCGAGGCCCGCTCGGCCGCCCGGATCGATCACCCGGCGGTCGTCGACGTGCACGACCAGGGTGACGACCTGAGCGGCCCCGAGCCGACGCTGTTCCTGGTCATGGAGCTGGTCGAGGGGGGCACGCTGCGCGAGGTGCTGCGGGCCCGCGGCGCATTCGGGGTGCCCGGCGCGCTGGCGGTCATGGGCCCGGTGCTGGCCGGGCTGTCCGAGGCACACCGGCTCGGGCTCGTCCATCGCGACGTGAAACCGGAGAATGTTCTGATCAGTCGGGGCGGCGAGGTCAAGGTCGCCGACTTCGGGCTGGTCACGGCAGCGGCCCAGGCCGGCGCGAGCCATGCCGGGATGATCCTCGGGACGATGGCGTACCTGTCGCCGGAGCAGATCACCACCGGTGCCGCCGACGCCCGAAGCGACGTCTACGCCGCCGGTGTGCTGCTCTACGAGCTGCTGACCGGTGTCCCGCCGTACACCGGGGACACCGCGATGTCGGTGGCCTACCGGCACGTCAACGAGGACGTACCGGCGCCGTCGCTGATCGCGACCGAGGTTCCGCCGGAGCTCGACGAGCTCGTGCGGTGCGCCACCCGCCGCCATCCGGACGCCCGCCCGGCCGATGCGGGAGCCTTCCTCGACGAGCTGCTCCGGTTGCGGGACCGGCTGGCCGTGCCTCGGGTACCGGTCCCGGTACCACCGCCGCGTCCCATCGACGAGCAGGACACCGTGCCCGCGGAGCCGTACCCGCCCCGATCCGCGCCAGGGCCGGGGCCGGGCGGGACGCGGGCGCTGGAGCGTCCGTCCGAGGTGATGGCGCTACCGCAGGCGCCGGACGAGGCGCCGGCCGATCATCGGGTGGCGCGCAGGCGCAGCCGCCGCGTCTTCGCGGTCTGGATCGCTGTGCTGCTGGTGCTGGGGTTGATCGTCGGGACGGCGGCGTGGTGGCTGGGGACCGGACGCTGGACGGCCATGCCGTCGGTGATCGGCCTGGACCGGCCGACGGCCGAGCGGCTGCTCGCCGACGCCGACCTCGTCGTCTCGATCACCGAGGAGCACCACGACTCGGTCGCCGCAGACCTCGTCGCCGCGGCCGAACCCGCCCCCGACTCCCGGCTGCTGCGCGGCAGCGAGGTGCGCCTGACGATCTCCACCGGACGTCCGGTGGTGCCGCCGGTGGCGCCCGGCGCGACCGTCGCCGCCGCGGAACAGGCCGTCCGCGACGCAGGCCTCGTTCCGGTGCGCAGCACCGACGCCCGCGAGTTCAGCTCGACGGTGCCGGAGGGCGCCGTGATCCGGACCGGCCCCGCCGCGGGCACCGAACTGTCGATCGGTGGCTCGGTGACGCTCGTGGTGAGCAAGGGCGCCCAACCCCAGCCGATGCTCGTCGAGGTGCCTAACGTGCTCGGTGACAAGGCTCGCTCGGCCGCCGAGACGCTGTCCGACGCCGGTCTGCGCGTCGTGGTGGAGTCGAACTTCCCGTTCGGACGGCGCGAGAACGGCCGCGTCGTCGCGCAAAGCCCGGCCCCCGGCGCCGAGGTCCCTCCGGGCACCGCCGTCTCCCTCACCACCCTCTGACCCCGCGAGTCGGGGTATTTCGCGCGCGAGTCGCGGTATGAGGAACACGATGAACCACATCACCGTCAACGAGATTGCCGATATCGCCCGGGTGCCGCCCTTCTCGGCGCCGGTGGCGGCGGCGACCCGCATCTGGGCAGGCTGCTCGCCGAGCAGGTCGTGGCCCAGACCGGGCCGGTGTCCGTCATCAGCCTCGACCAGGTGCCCTGCGGTTCGGTTTCCGAGTGGTCGTGCTCGGGCTTCTGTGCCACCCGCGGTGGCGCTCACCGGAGGGCCTCGCTCTCGTCGGCCCCGGCTACTTCGGCTACCACCATGACTACGTTCCCATTGAACAACTTGTCGCCACTTCGGCGCTCGCCGCGAACTGATCACCTCGGAAGAAGGCCCGATATGCCGGACTACACCGTCACCGTGCGTCACAGCGATGCGCTCTCGTTCCAGGTGAGCAATGGCCGCGCCACCCTCACCACCGACTGGGACCCTGCCGACCGGTCGTTGCTGGCGACCGAACCGTTCCTCGCCGGCCTCGGCGCCTGCACGCTCGCCACCTCGGTCGACCACACCCAGCAGCATGCCCTCGATGTGTGCGGCGTCGGAGTCAGCGTCTCGGGGATACCGCAACCCGGCCGATGCGGATGAACCGCATCCACGTCACCTACGAGCTTCCCGGCACGCTCACCGAGACGCAGGTGCAGGCTCTGGTCCGCGCGGGCAACCGGTGCAAGGTGCACAACACCATCGAGAACCACCCCGAGTTCATCGTCTCCACGACCTCGCTCGCGAGCCGCTCGTGACGGCCGCGGCCGACGTCGATCGCTGGTCCGAACGCGACCGAAGCTGGCAGGCGTGGGCCGTCAGGCTCGTGGAGGCGGACGCGAACAGGTCCGCGGACACGCACCTGCTCAGCGTCCCCCTCCCGTGCGACTGGGGCACCGACCTGTACCTCAAGGACGAGTCGACCCACCCGACGGGAAGTCTCAAGCACCGGCTGGCGCGGTCCCTGTTCCTCTACGCCCTCTGCAATGGGTGGCTCACCGAGGGATCACCCGTCGTCGAGGCGTCCAGCGGCTCCACCGCGATCAGCGAGGCCTACTTCTCTCGGATGCTCGGTCTGCCGTTCATCGCCGTCATGCCGCGCACCACGAGCCCCGAGAAGATCGTGCTGATCGAACAACAGGGCGGGCGCTGCCATCTGGTCGACGACCCGTCGTCGATCTACGACGAGTCCCGGCGGCTGGCGGCCGGCCTCGGCGGGCACTATATGGACCAGTTCACCCACGCCGAGCGGGCGACCGACTGGCGCGGCAACAACAACATCGCCGAGTCGATCTTCGAGCAGATGCGGCTGGAACGGCACAGCGAACCTCGCTGGATCGTCGTGGGCGCGGGGACCGGGGCACCAGCGCGACCATCGGCCGATACCTGCGCTACCGCGGCCATGCCACCAGGCTCTGCGTCGTCGACCCGGAGAATTCGGCGTTCTTCCCGGGTTGGGCCGATGATCTCCCGGATCTGCGCACCGACATCGGATCCCGGATCGAAGGGATCGGCCGGCCCCGGATCGAGCCCAGCTTCGTCCCGAGCGTCGTCGACCGCATGATCCGCATCCCGGATGCCGCATCGATCGCCGCGATTCGCCTGCTCCGCGACCGAACCGGGCTCGTCGCCGGAGGGTCGACCGGCACCAACCTCTACGGCGCGCTCCGGATCGTCTGCGAGATGCGCGCCACCGGACAGACCGGCAGCGTCGTCACCCTGCTGTGCGACGCCGGGGAACGCTACGCTCAGTCCTACTTCGACGACGCCTGGCTACGCGACAACCACCTCGACATCGATCCGTACCGGCGAGTCATCGAACGGGCCTTCGACACCGGGATGTGGGTCGACACCTGAGCCGAGGAGCGACTCGCTCGCGGAAATACCCCGACTCGCGGGAGAGGGTGGGTGGTCAGCCGCGGAGCATCTCGGCGACGAGGAACGCCAACTCGAGGGACTGTTGGGTGTTCAGCCGCGGATCGCAGGCGGTCTCGTAGCGTCCGGCCAGATCGTGGTCGGAGATCTCCTGCGCACCACCGAGGCATTCGGTGACGTCCTCACCGGTGACCTCGACGTGAATGCCCCCGGGATGGGTGCCCAGGCTGCGGTGCACCTCGAAGAAGGCCTGCACCTCGTCGACGATGCGGTCGAAGTGCCGGGTCTTGTAGCCGGTGGTCGACTCGTGGGTGTTGCCATGCATCGGGTCGCACTGCCAGATGACCTTGTGGCCGGACGCGGTGACCTTCTCCACGATCGGCGGCAACGCGTCGCGCACCTTGGTGTTGCCCATCCGGCTGATCAGCGTGAGCCGCCCGGGAATGCCCTGCGGGTCGAGGCGCTCGACATACTCGACGGCCTGCTCGGGCGTGGTGGTCGGGCCGATCTTGAGCCCGATCGGGTTGGCGAGCAGCTCCGCGAACGCGATATGCGCCCCGTCCGGCTGGCGGGTGCGTTCCCCGATCCAGAGGAAATGCGCCGAGAGATCGTAGAGCCGCGGGGGCTCGCCCGAGGAGTCCAGCCGCAGCATCGAGCGCTCGTAGTCCAGCAGCAGCGCCTCGTGGCTGGCGTAGAACTCGGTGGTGTGCATGCGGTAGTCCTCGACCCCGCAGGCGTTCATGAAGCCAAGCGCCCGCTCGATCTCCGAGGCCAGCGCCTCGTAGCGCTCCCCGGCGGGCGAGGTGCGGACGAAGTCCTTGTTCCAGTCGTGGACCATCGACAGGTCCGCCATGCCCGTCGCGGTCAGCGCGCGGACCAGGTTCATCGCGGCCCCAGCGTTGGCGTAGGCACGGATCATGCGCGAGGGGTCGGGGACCCGGGCCGCCGGGTCGGCAACCAGCGAGTTGACGATGTCACCGCGGTAGGACGGCAACCCCAGCGCGTCGATGGGCGAGCTGCGGGGCTTGGCGTACTGCCCGGCGATCCGGCCGACCTTCACCACCGGCGTCGAGGCACCGTAGGTGAGAACGATCGCCATCTGCAGCAGCGTACGGATGGTGGCGCGGATATGCGGCTCGGTGTTCTTGACGAACGTCTCGGCACAGTCGCCACCTTGCAGCAGGAACGCCTTCCCCTCGGCGACGGCGGCGAGCCGGTCCTGCAGGCGGTCGACCTCGGGCGGCAGGGTCACCGGCGGGACGCTCTCCAGCACCGTGCGCACGTGGGCGACCTTGGCGGGGTCGGGCCACTCCGGCTGCTGGGCGGCGGCGCGCCCGAGCGCGTCATCGAGCCGGGCCTGTAGCTCGGCGGGCAGCGGCGGCAGCTCTGGCAGCGCCTCGACCGGGGCGTCGACCGTCCAGTTCACAGTCGCCAAGACTACGGGCGACCGGGGGGCGAGGACGGGGTGGGTTGTCGCCCGCCGGCGATCGCGGGCCAGGGATCGCGCCCGCGGCGCGGAGGCGAAATTCACCGTACAGCAGTAACCTTTGGTACCCGGACGGCTCTCGCGGCCACCCGAACGGCCCGATTCCACATCGGATCATCTTGGTACGGACCAGGCATGGCAATTCTACTGTGGATTCTCGCCGCCATCCTCGTCGTTGCCGGCGTTGTCGCGATCGTCCGCCGTCAACTCCTCTGGGGCATCGTGCTGATCATCGTCGGGCTCCTCGGGGGCGTGAGCGTCTTCACCTGAGCTGCGCCTGGCGCGACCGATCGGCGACGGTCGCCGCCTTGATCGCCTCCCACCGCTTCAGGTTGAGCCGGGCATCCGCCAGCGCGTCATGCGCGTCGGCCGTGGGCGCGGGCAACAGCGGCCGCCCGGCGTCCTCCCAGTGCTGGCGCAGCTCCCGGGTGAAGCGAGGCAACGCGCGCGGCAGTGCGGGCATGGCGCCCCACAGCTGACACAGCGCGACGTGGTCGTAGGCCGCGATCCACGCCCAGAGTTCGACCTCGCCGGGCCCCGAGGTCAGGAAGTCCAGCAGGTCGGTGCGGATCCCGGCCCGCGACCGCCACGCCGGGTCGGCGGGCGAGGGCAGCTTGGGCAGCACGTTGGCCCGCACCCAGGCGCCGGCGCGGCCGGGGTCGAACTCGGTGGAGACGGCGTAGAACTCCCGGCCGTCCTCCCCGACGACCCCGATCGACACCAGATCGATCGTGGTGCCGTCCTCGATGAACTCGCAGTCGTAGAAGAACCGCATATCCGTCCCGTTCCTGCCGGCAGGCGCCCTCGGCGTCACTCTATGTCCGCCGGGGCAGCGCACGGCGATCGGCGGCCGGATCGAGCGGTCAACCCGCCTTGGTGTCGGGGAGGCGGAAGGCGTCCCGGCCGTCCGGCACGGCCGCGGCGGCCTTCTCCTTGACCGAGGCCGCGTACAGGTCGACGTAGGTCTGCCCGGACAGCTCCATCAGGGCGTACATGATCTCATCGGTCATCGACCGCTCGATGAACCGATCGCCCTGCATCCCGGCGTAGCGCGAGAAGTCCAGCGGCTCACCGATCTTGACGTGCACGTGGTGCGGCCGCCACATGCGCGAGCCGATCGGGTTGACCTGGTCGGTGCCGATCATCGCGACCGGTATCACCGGGACCTCGGCCTCCAGCGCCATCCGGGCCACCCCGGTCTTGCCCTTGTAGAGCCTGCCGTCGGGGGATCTGGTGCCCTCCGGATAGATGCCCAGCAGCCTGCCCTCGCCCAGCAGCCGCACCGCCGTGTCCATCGCGGCCCGAGCCGCGGACCCGCCCGAGCGGTCGACCGGAACCTGCCCGACGCCGGCGAAGAACTGTTTCTTCAGCCAGCCGACCAGGCCGGGCTGGGTGAAGTACTCGCGCTTGGCCAGGAACGTGATCCGGCGCGGGACGAGCAGCGGCAGGAAGAACGAGTCGACGACGGCGAGATGGTTACTGGCCAGGATCGCGGGCCCGCGTTCGGGGATGTGTCCGGCCCCCTCGATCGTCGGCCGGCAGAACAGCCGCAGCAGCGGGCCGAGCAGCACGTACTTCGACCACCAGTACAGCACCTGCGCGTGCTCCCCTCTCGCGACGAAGCCAGCCTACGGACGGCGTCCGGGCGCCGACAACGGGTTGCTCACCGACTTCCCCCCGCAACGCCATGTCCGGATGGGTGAGGAACATGTCAGGATGTCCTCCGCGCCGTCGCCGACGGCACCAGGGGAGGTCGCCGATGCCCCTCGACGCGCATGTCGGGCAGGCCTGGACCGTCGTCAGCACGGGCGGTGCGGGATGAACCGCGATCCCGAGGAACGCCGCCGTCACGACACCGATCAACCGGATCCGCTCCGCGACGAGTTCGAGCAGATCGTCGCCGGGTGGCGGCAGGAGGGTTCGGTCCCGCAGTGGCCGTCGGAGGAGGTGGTCGACGACTGGGAGGGCGCCACCGCCGAGCCGGCGACCGGTCCGCTGCCACCCGTGCCGGACGACGAGGACCATTTCGTCCCGCCCGATCCGCCGCCGTTGCCGCGGCTCGGCCCACCCGCCGTGGTCGGGCTGGCGCTGCTCGTACTGGGCCTGGTTCTCGTCACCGCGCCCGAGATCATCGGCTTGTCCTCGGGCCACGGGCTGCCGCTGGGCCTGCTGTCGCTGGCCGCCGGGCTGGGGTGGCTGGTGCTGCGGCTGTGGCCGTCCGCACCGGCGCGCGATGACGACGAGGACGACGGCGCCGTGCTCTAATGCCGGCCGCCGCGGTGGTCGCGGGCCAGCTGCGCGGCCCCGACCACCGCGGCCGCCGCGCCGAGCTGAGCGGTCCGGATCCGCGCCAGCGGGCGGTTTCCCGCCCCGGTCACCGTGCGCGCGTAGTGCTCGCGGGCCTCGTCGAGGAACAGCGGGGCCGAGTCGGCGACCCCGCCCCCGATCACCACCAGTTCCGGGTCGAACACGTCCGCGACGATCGCGAGACCCTCCCCCAGCCAGCGGCCGAGGTCGGCCATCGCCCGGCGGGCGAGCCGGTCGCCCTCCCGGGCGGCCGCCGCCACCCGTTGACCGGTGACCCACTCGGGGTCGCGGGCCGCCTGTCTGGCCAGCAGCGACACCCCGGAATCGGCGGCGAGCAGCTCGACGGCGGTCGCGGCGAGCCCGGTTCCGCTGCAGTAGCGCTCCCAGCAGCCGCGTTTGCCGCAGGGACACGGCCGGCCCTCCGGGACGACCCGCAGATGCCCCAGCTCGGGGGCCACCCCGTGGGCGCCGCGATAGAGCTCGCCACTGATCAGCAGCGCGGCGCCGATGCCCGTGCCCAGCGCGATGAACACCGACGTCGCGGCGCCCGCGGCCGCGCCGAACCGGCGCTCGGCGAGTGCGGCGGCGTTGGCGTCGTGCTCGACGACGGTGGGCAGGCCGAACCGCGCGGACAACCGTTCCGCGACGGGGGTGTCGCGCCAGGGCAGATGCGGGGCGAACCGGACGGTGTTGCGGTCGGGTCCGATGAACGCGGCCAACGCCAGTCCGACCGCCGCGACCCGATGCCGCGCGGCCAGCTCACCGACCGCGGCCGTGATCGTGTCCTCCAGCGCGACGGCGCTCGCCGGGGTGGCGGTCCGCGTGCTGTCGAGCACCGTGCCGTCGGCATCGACCACGCCGGCGTGCACGCTCGTGCCGCCGACGTCCACGCCCACCGTCAGCAGCGAGGCCGAATCCAACGCTGCCGAGCCGGCCCCGCACCGGTGCGCCGGGAGCCGACCGCGCAGGGTCATCCGCGCCGCACCGTGATGTGCTGGACCCTGCGGGCCGACGACGGCGCGCTCTCCGAGGCAGGCCTACCCGACGAGCCGTCCGACGAGCCTGCCCCTTCCACAAGCGCGGCTCGCAGCACGGCAAGCAGTCCTGCGGTGTGCTCGGCGATGCGGCCGGCGAGTTCCGGGCGCTCCCCGCGCAGCGCGGTGATCAACGCGCATACCGGACAGGCCGCGCAGCTCGCGGGGGTGTCCGTGGGGCCGCCGGAGCCGACGGCGCCCGCGGCACGCAGCCGCTCGACGGCCGGCTGTAACCGGTCCAGCAACTGTAGCGCGGCGGCGCGCAGATCCTCGGCCAGCCCGCCGTGGTCGCAGCCGGGTGCTCCCGTTCCCGAGCTCATCGCATCCAGACCGTGGGATCGGGCCGGAACACGACGCGCAGCTCGGCGTGCGTTCCGGCGCCCTGCAGCCGGGCGGACTCCACCGTGCAGCGGCGCAGCACGGACGGCAGGTCGACCATCCGCCGGGTGAGCCCGATGGTGATCGCGAGCTCGTCGCCGATCCGGGCCAGCTCGACGGGCCCCCGTTCGGCGCCGGGCAGCCGCACGGCGAGCTCGAACTCCGAGTCCAGCGCGGTGCCCTCGCCCGCGGTGCGCCGGACCCCCAGCACCGGGGGCGCCGGGTGCCCGGCCGCGACCGGGTCGTCGTCCCCGTACACCGACCGGGCCAGCTCGAGCAACGCGCGAACGCCGGTCGGCTCGGCGGCGGCGTAGTCGGCGGTGCGCAGCGTCGGGCCCCCGTCGCACAGCTCGACGAGCTCGGCGAGCACAGTCTGCTGCTCGGCGTGCCGCTCGCGCAGCCAGCGCGCGGCGGGCCCGCGCAGCGACGGCGGGGGGTCGGGCACGATCCGGTTGGCCACCAGGCCATCGACCCGAAGGCCGTGCAGCGCGAACGCGGTGAGCATCCGCCGGGTCTCGGCGGCGACCACCCGCTCCGGGGTCAGGACCAGCCGGATGCTCGTGCGTCCGGGGTCGGCAAGCAGCGCGCGCAGCCCCGCCAGCTGCTCGGCGAGCCCGTCGAGTGCGTCGATCGCCCGGTCGAAGCGGGCCGCGGACTCCGTCGCCTCCCGCTTGCCGGCCAGCCCGGCGAGCAACCCGCGCACTGCACGGCGGTGGGCGGGGAAGAGCCGTTCGAGGTAGCTCGACAGCGCCTCGGGCAGGCCGAGCAGCCGCAGGGTCTCGGCGGTCGGCCCACAGTCGACGACCACCACCTCCCAGGGGCCGGTCTCGGCGAGCCTGCGCACCTCGGTCAGCGCGAGCAGTTCCTCCACCCCGGGCAGCACGGTCAGCTCGTCGGCCACCAGGTCGTCGACCCCGGCGCCGGCCAGCAGCACCCGCAGGTGGCCCTGCAATCGGCCCCACGCACCGCCGAGGAGCACCCGGGTGTCGATATGGGCGGCGAACAGCCCTCTGGCCTCCCCGCCCAGCTCGCGGGGCTCGTCGTCGAGCTCGGCCTCGAGTGCGTCGCCGAGGGAATGCGCCGGATCGGTGGAGACGACCAGGGTCTTGCGCCCCGACCGCGCCAGCCGGGCGGCCGTTGCCGAGGCAAGAGTGGTCTTACCGACGCCTCCCTTGCCGGTGAACAGCACCACGCGCACCGCCGGAGCGTAGCCGTCCGAGCCCACGGACCGTTCGCGCCCCGGGCGGTCAGCCGCGCTCGACGCGGCGCTTGAGCCCCTTCAACGCGGTATCGATGATCACCTTCTCGGCCTTGCGCCGGAGCATGCCGATCATCGGGATGTTCAGGTCGACGGCCAGTGAGTACGTCACCATCGTCGAATCGCCCTCGGCGACCAGCCGGTACGAACCGTTCTGCGCCTTCTGGATCTGCCCCTTCACGAGGTTCCAGCTGACCGACAACCCATCGGGCGCCCACTCGTAGTCGAGGGTGTAGGAGTCCTTGATCGGGCCGGCGTCCATGGTGAACCGGACCCGTTCCGCCCGAGCGTCAGGCCCGGTGACCAGCACCTCGACGGTCTTGACCTGGTCCGCCCACTCGGGGTAGGCGCGGAAGTCGGCGATCACCGACATCACCCGTTCCGGGTTCGCGGCGATGGAGATCGAGGAGGTGGTCGCGTCGGCCATGCGCGGAGGTTACCGTTGCGCGGCAGCGCCACCGACCTTCCCGGGCCGCAACCCTCACGCCACCCCGCGAGCCGCGCCATTTCCGTGACCGAGTCGCGGTCATGCCGGCGGCTCGCCCGGCGCCCGGCCCGCCTCCAGCCGGCCCTTGAGCTCGAACGCGATCGCCTTCGCCGCCCGCTGCCGCCGCCGGGTCTCCGCCGCCGCCCTGCGCGGCGACTGCGGGGCCGGTCTGCCCTGCGCGCCAGCCGCATCGGCGCGCAGGTAGTAGTGCAGCACGGTCCCGTCGAGGACCTCCTCCAGCCAGATCTCCATGCTCCCGACCAGCGCACCTCCCACCGTCCACCGCACGCCCTGTTCGCCCCGGTCGGCGACGACCTCCAGCCGCAGGTCGGGCCACAGCCGCGGCCAGCACGCAGGCTCGCCGAGCTCGGCTGCCACCCGGGCTCGCGGCACGGCGAGGAACGTCTCGTCCACGACATCCACCGACGGCACGCCGCCCAGCCTCCCGCACCCCGCCGTACCGGCGAAAACCGGTCGAAACCGGTCGATGCGTACCCAGCGAACGCGCGATAGATTCGGCATCGATCGGCTGGAACCTGCCAGCACCGGGCCAGGAGGTCGAGACAGTGCGTGAGTACAGCGTGCCCACAACGGTTCGCGTCGGTGCGGAGGAGAACCTCGTCGATCCGGTCTTCGAGCACGCGCAGCGGCACCCCGATGCCGTCCTGTTCCGACGCCGCGACGGCGACGGCTGGACCGATGTCCCGGCCGCCCGCTTCGCCGAGCAGGTCACCGAGGTCGCGCGCGGCCTGATCGCGAGCGGGATCGAACGGGGAGACCGGGTGGCGCTGCTCTCCCGCACCCGCTACGAGTGGACTCTGCTCGACTACGCGATCCTGGCCGCGGGCGCGGTCACCGTGCCGATCTACGAGACCTCCTCGGCCGACCAGATCGACTGGATCCTGTCGAACTCCGAGGCCGCGGCGATCATCGTCGAGTCGGACAAGCACCGCGCGCTGGTCGAGAGCGTGGCGGGGTCGATCGGCACACTGAAGCGGATCTGGCAGATCGAGGCGCTCGCCCAGGCACCGGGCACCCCCGGTGCGGTCGACGAACTGGCCGCGCTCGGCTCCGACATCCGGGACGACGAGGTGCACGCCCGCCACCGCGCAGTCACCGCCGACGACCTGGCCACGCTGATCTACACCTCGGGCACGACGGGCAGGCCCAAGGGCGTCGAGCTCAGCCACCGCAACCTGGTCACCGAGGTCAAGACGGTCAGCCAGCTGTTCCCCGAGCTGCTCTCCGAGCACGGTTCGGTGCTGCTGTTCCTGCCGCTCGCCCACGTGTTCGGCAAGGTGATCCAGTGCGGCGCCGTGGCCAACCGCAGCGTCGTCGGACACACCCCCGACGTCTCCCACCTGCTCGATGACCTCGCCTCGTTCCGCCCGACGTTCCTGCTCGCCGTCCCGCGGGTGTTCGAGAAGGTCTACAACGGAGCGCGGCAGAAGGCCCACGCCGAGGGCAAGGGCAAGATCTTCGACGCCGCCGCCGAGACCGCGATCGCCTGGAGCCGCGCCCTCGACACCGGCGGTCCCGGCCTGCCGCTGCGGCTCAAGCATGCGCTGTTCGACAAGCTCGTGTACGGCAAGCTGCGCGCCGCGGTCGGCGGAAACGTCGTCGCCGCGGTGTCGGGCAGCGCCCCGCTCGGTGAGCGGCTCGGCCATTTCTTCCGCGGCACCGGGCTGCCGATCCTCGAGGGATACGGCCTCACCGAGACCGCGGCGGGGATCACGGTCAACACCCTGTCCGCGCAGCGCGTCGGCACCGTGGGCCGCCCGATCCCGGGGCACGCGGTCCGGATCGCCGACGACGGGGAGATCCTGCTGTCCGGCGGCATCGTGTTCCGCCGCTACTGGCGCAACCCCGCAGCCACCGAGGAGGCCATCGTCGACGGCTGGTTCCACAGCGGCGACATCGGCGAGCTCGACGTCGACGGCTTCCTCACGATCACCGGCCGCAAGAAGGAGATTCTCGTGACGGCCGCAGGCAAGAACGTCGCCCCCGCCGTGCTCGAGGACCGGCTGCGGGCGCATCCGCTGGTCAGCCAGTGCATGGTCGTGGGCGATGGGCAGCCGTTCATCGCGGCGCTGGTGACCATCGACACGGAGGCGCTGCCCGCGTGGCGGGAACGGGCCGGCAAACCCGCCGGGGACGGCGCCGCCGACCTGGTCGAGGACCCGGAGCTGCGCGGGGAGATCGCGGCGGCGGTCGAAGAGGCGAACCAGGCGGTCTCGCGGGCCGAGCAGATCCGCAAGTTCCGGATCCTGCCCGACGACTTCACCGAGGCCGGCGGCGAGCTGACCCCGACGATGAAGGTCAAGCGCAGCGTCGTCGCGACGCAGTACGCCGCCGAGATCGCGGCGATCTACACCACGACCAGGCAGAACGCCTGACGGCGCTCAGCTCACCGGAACCGGGGCACCCTCCAGGAACCCGCGAAGCCGCCGGACCAGCGCAGGCCAGGACCAGTCGCGCAGCATCCACTCGCGGCCTGCCGCGCCCATCGCGCGGGCCCGGTCCGGGTCGGCGAGCAGACCGGCGACGGCGCCGGTGAGCGCAGGGAGGTCGCGGCCGCCGACGACGTGTCCGGTGCGGCCCTCCAGGACCGTCTCGGGAGCGCCGCCGGAGTCGCCCGCCACCACCGGCACCCCGCAGGCCGACGCCTCCAGCAGCGCGATGCCCAAGCCCTCGACGTCGAGTCCACCGCCGCGGGTCCGGCACGGCAGCGCGAACACATCGGCGACGGCCTGGTGCGCGGCCAGCTCGTCGGCCGGTACGGCGCCGGTGAACACGACCGGGCCGGTGACGTCGTGCCGGGCGGCGAGCGCACGCAGCCGAGCGGCATCCGGCCCCGAGCCCACGATCAGCAGCCGGGCGCCCGGCACCCGGCGGCGGATCTCGGGCAGCGCCCGGATCAGCATGTCCTGGCCCTTCCGGGCCACCAGCCGGGACACGCACGCGACCACCGGTGCGTCGCCGAGCCGATAGCGGGCGCGCAGCTCGGCCCTGGCGGCGGGGTCCGGCCGGAACCGTTCGGCGTCGATCCCCGACGGCAGCAGCTCCAGGGCCGCTTCCGGCCCGAACGCCGAGGCGACGCGTCCGCGGGTATAGCGGGAGATGACGGTGAGCACGTCGGCGTCGCGACCGATCCGGCGCAGCGCCTGCCGCGCACCCGGCAGCATCGACCAGCCCACCTCGTGGCCGTGCGTACTGGCGACGACGCGCTCGATCCCGCCCCGGCGGCGCAGCACCGGCCCGAGCAGGGCCAACGGTGCCGCGGCCCCGAACCAGACGGTCGTGGCGTCGCGCTCGCGGGCGATCCGCACGGCGCGCCGCGCGACCGTCGGGACGGGGAGCATCAGCGAGGTGGGGTGCCGGTACACCGGGTAGCCGCGGGTGGCGTCGAACCCGGCGGCACCGGACCACGCCGGAGCGTAGACGACGAGCTCGCTTGCCGGCAGCCGGTCCGCGAGGGCCTGCAGGTAGTTCTGGATTCCACCGGTGCGGGGCGGGAAATCATTCGTGACGAGCAGCGTGCGGGGCACGAACGGTGACGTTATCGGGCGCGGGGAGCGGGCGGCAGGCGGGCCGGTGCCCGGCGCGGGGAGCGGACGAGATCGGGGGGCTACAGGCGCCGCGCGCCGCTGAACGCGTTCCGGGAGACCGTCTGGTACTTCACGACGTCGCCCGACTGCGGGGCGTTGATCATCTTTCCCTCTCCGGCGTAGATGCCGACGTGGCTGACCGGGGTGTAGTAGAAGACCAGGTCACCGGGCCGCAGCTCGTTCCACGAGACGGCCTTGCCGACCGTGGCCTGGGCGCTGCTCGATCGGGGCAGGGACACTCCGGCCTGCGCGAACGCCCAGGACGTGAGACCCGAGCAGTCGAAGGTGTTCGGGCCGCTCGCGCCCCACCGGTAGGCCTTGCCCAGCTTGGTCGCGGCCGCCTGGAGCGCGCGCACTCCCACCCCGCTGCCGCTGAACCCGCCGGACGGGGCGCCCGCGTCGGGGCCGTTGTGTTCGGCGCGCTGCTGCGGGCTGAGCTGCCGGAGCAGCCGCTCGACCTCGGTGATACGGATCTCGGCGGCGCGCCTGCGGGCATCGATCTCGTCGGCGGCCCGACGCGCCGCGTCCGCGGCCTCCTGAGCGCGTCCGACCGCGTCGTCGGCGTCGGCCTGGGCGCGGCGGGTCGCCGCGACCCTGGCGAGCAGCTCGTCGAGCTGGGCCTTGTGATCGGCCGAGAGGGACTCCAGCGCCGACATCTGGTCGAGGTAGTGCTGCGGCGAGTCGCTGACGAGCAGCGCGTTGAACTGGTCGAGCCGGCCGCTCTCGAACGTCGACAGCGCCACGATGTCGATCTGCTGACGCAGCTGGTCCTCGTCGGCCCGAGCCTGTTCGGCGGCCACCCGGGCCGGCTCGATCGCCGCCCGCGCCGTGTCGGCCTCGGCCTGGCTGGCGGTGAACGCGTCGGTGGCGGCGTGCCACTGCTCGGTGAGCGCCTCCGCCTCGCGCTGCGCCTGGTCCAGCTGGGACCGTGCGTCGGAAGCGGTCTGCGGCGGATCGGGCTGGGCGATCGCGGGGGTGGCGCTCACCCCGATGACCAGCGCCGCGGCGACGCCCATGGGGGCGGCCAGCAAAGCCGAGCGACCGAATCGTCGCCCGTTGCGCCGGACGGCGCTTCCTCCGTCTCCACCGCGCCGAGGCGACACCACGCGAACGGGTCTCCTTCCTCGTCCCGCAGCTCGGCCCTCGCGTGCAGCGGGCATCCGGACGGCCGACGTGCGGTGACCCTGCGTCGCCACTCCGACCTGAATGGCTGACTCTCCGCAAGGTCGCGGGGAGATTACGGAGACACCGACAGAGCGTCCAGCACCGGAGAATCCGGACGAGACGAACCTCGAGGGTTCACCCTCGGTACCCGTTCGACGTTCTACGACGACGTTTCGTTACCCAGCGTCGCGATCTTGGAGGAAACTCTCTGGATCAGATGTCACTCGTCGCGGTGAACCAGCCACCAGCCGCAACCGCGGCACCATGCCGTGAGCGGCCAGAGCGTCGAGCGCGCGACATTCCGGTGCGTCGAGCTGTATGACCGACGCGCCGGACGGCACCTCGCCACCCCGTATCCGCGGTTCGGGCGCACCGAGCAGGACGCCGACGACACAGTCGTCGCAGGCGATCTCGCGGACCTCGCACCGTTCGCAGTCGATGATCATTACGCGCTCCTCGACGGGTCGAACATCCGAACGCCGCGGACGCTACGACTCGGCACCGACATTCGGCGCCGGGCGCGCGTACAAGACCCGCGATCAGCCCCGCAACCGGGCCAGCAGCACCGCCGAGGGAAGCGCGTGCGCGCCCCTGCGGCGTACCGACTCCACAACGGCCCGGTCCGACGTGGCGACGAGGACCGGCCTGCCCTCGGGCTCGGCCGCGACCAGCGAGCGGATCACGTCATCGGCGAGCACCCCGGCGTCGCTGAAGAGCACCCGCACCCCTCGCGAGCCGCGCGTCGGAGCCGCCACCACCCCGGCACCGTCGAAGACAACGGTGATCTCGACACCGGTGCGTGCGGCGAGTGCGCCGAGCTGACGCACCAGCCGGGTGCGCTGATCGGCCAGCGGCAGCTCCGGATAGCCGGTCTTGCTGACGTTGTAGCCGTCGACGACGAGGTGCACGGTCCGCAGAGCGAGCAACGCGTCGAGCGCGGCGCGATCGTCGACCGGGGCGCCTGCGCGGGCGCCATGCGCCCCGGCCACCAGATCGCCGGGACGCGGGCCGCCCCCGCCGAAGGCGAGCTCGCGGCGCAGTCCCGCCACCGCGCCGGAGAGAGTGTCGATGAGCAGGCCCAGACGCACCTCGTCGGCCTGCCGCGCCTCGCGGGCCGCCTGCCGGGCCGCGGCGATCTCTGCGGTGGCGCGGGCCGCTCGCCTGCGCTCCTCCTCTGCCCTGGCCCGTTCCCGGTCGCGCTCCGCGAGCGCCTGAGCCAACTCGGCGCTGGCACTGCCGCGCAGCTCCTCGACCGTCGTTTCCGCGGCGACACGGGCATCGAGCGCCACCCGCAGCTTCGCGCCCTGCTCGCTGACGCGGCGACGCAGCTGGGCGAACTCGGCGTCGCGCAGCTGGTCGGCGCAGCGGGCCTGCTCGCGGGCGTCGGCGAGCTCGGCGCGCAGCCGCTCCAGCTCGACGGTCAGCTTGTCCACGCGGGCGAGCGCCGCATCCCGCTCGGCCCGCAGCTCCGCGACCTCGCCGCGGCGGGCGGCGGCCGCGACCACCTCGTCGGTCTCCGGTGCACCGGAAAGCACCGCGGCGGCGGCCGCCCTCAACGGTTCCTCGCAGTGCACATCCAGCTCGCCGGGCCGTTGCTCGGCCCACCACGCGAGCACGGCGGAACGGAAGACGGCGGAGGCCCTCAGCTCGGCGAGCAACGGCCCGGCGCCGAGCCGAGCCCGTTTGGCCGGGGTGAACCGGGCGAGCCTGCGCAGGGGAACCGGCACATTGGAGATCGGGAGCCCACCGACGGCAACGGCGGCCACCTCGGCGAGCCTGCCGCGGACCGGATCCGGCAGCCGATCCCAGTCGAGGACGCCAGGCGCGCGCTCGGCGGCCTCCGTGTCGCCCGCGCCGATCGGGGCGGGCGCCTCGCCGGTTTCGGGACGAGAGGACGACGCGTCGCCACGGTCGGGCGAAGGGCGCGCGTCGGGGCACATCGCACCAGGTTATCCGCGCTGAACCGAACGGGCGACCGCCGTCCCGCCAGGCCCCGTCGCGGCCGGCGTCACGGCCTCCCCGGTCCCCGACTCGATCGCGGAAACACCCCGATTCGGTCGTGGAAACACCCCGACTCGCGGGGATGTCGGGGGGTGCGGATAGCGTCGCCCTCATCGGCATCACGACCGCGATGCTGCGCACCGCCCCGCAACCGGCCCAGGTCCTGCCGTCGCTGCTGGAGTTCCTCTCCGGGGCGATCCTGGTCGCGCACAACGCGCCGTTCGACGCCGGGTTCCTGCGCGCCACCTGCGAACGCCACGGCCACCCCTGGCCGCGCCCTCCCGTGCTGTGCACCGCGCGCTCGCCGAGCACCCCCCGTCCGCGCCGGGGCCGCGGCGTGGGGCGCGTGGGCGGCGCGGGCCCGTCCCCGACCCGTCCCCGACCCGGGGGCGGCGGTGCTTGACTAACCTGCGACGGCGCGCGATCCACCCGCGGGCCACCGTCCAAGGAGGAGAAACGTTGATCACCGCGATCGTCCTGGTGCATACCGCCACCGACCGGATCCCCGAGACCGCGCAGGCCATCGCGGACCTCGACGGGGTCAGCGAGGTCTACTCGTGCGCCGGCGACGTCGATCTCATCGCGGTGGTGAAGGTGGCCGAGCACGAGCAGCTGGCCGACGTCATCGCGGGGCGGCTCAGCAAGATCGAGGGCGTGCGGCGCACCGACACCCATATCGCCTTCCGCTCCTACTCCCGTGCCGATATCGAGGCCACCTTCTCGGTCGGTCTCGACTGACCCGCCGAGCGACGCTTGCGCCGCTCACGTGGCGGGTGGCGGCACGTGCGGCGGGTGGCTTCAGCTCCGGAGCCGGGTCGACGCCTCGGCCCAGCGGGTCAGCAGCGCGGCGGCGGCGCCCGAGTCGATCGCCTTGGCGGCCCGCTCCCGAGCCGCTCCCAGCGCGTCGGCGAGGTCGGCGGTCGGGCCGTCCACCGCGACCAGGGCACCCGCGGCGTTGAGCAGCACCGCCTCGCGCACCGGCCCGCCGTCGCCGGCGAGCACCGCCCGGCAGGCCGCGGCGTTGTCGGCCGGGTCGCCGCCGCGCAGCTCCTCCCGGGTCGCCGCGGGCACCCCCAGCGCGGCGGGGTCGAGCGTCTCCGTACGGACCCCGCCACCACCGGCCACCCAGACCGTCGAGGTGGTCGTGGTGGTCAGCTCGTCGAGGCCGTCGTCGCCGCGCACGACCAGCGCGGAGGCCCCGCGGGCGGCGAACACCTCCGCGAGCACCGGTGCCAGCCGCGCGTCGGCGCAGCCCACCAGGGCGGCGGACGGCTGGGCCGGGTTGGTCAGCGGCCCCAGCACGTTCATCGCCGTGGGCACGCCCAGTTCGCGGCGCACCCCGCCCGTGTGACGCATGGCCGGATGGAACACCGGCGCGAAGCAGAACCCGATACCGACCTCGGCGACGCAGGCCGCGACCGCGTCGGGCGGCAGGTCGATCGCGACCCCGATCTCCTCGAGCAGGTCCGCCGCCCCGCACCTGGACGAAGCGGCCCGGTTGCCGTGCTTGACCACCGGCACCCCGGCGGCCGCGACGACGATCGCCGACATCGTGGAGATGTTCACCGTATGGGCCTGGTCGCCACCGGTGCCCACCACGTCGACGGCGCGCCCGGCCACCGAGACCCGGAGGGCGTGGCGCAGCATCGCCTCGGCCAGCCCACCTATCTCGGCGGCCGTCTCGCCCTTGGTGCGCAGCGCCACCAGAAAGCCCGCGAGCTGGGCCGGAGTGGCCTCGGCCGAGAGCACCCGGTCCATGACCCACGCGGTGTCCGCGGCATCGAGGTCGTGCCGGGCGATCAGCCTGCCGAGCACGCCGGGCCAGGTGCGCCCCCCCGCGTCAGCCATGCCCGCCTGCGCCGCCCAGGGTGAGGTCCGCGGAGACCTCGCGGGAGCGGCGCAGCACCTCGGCAACCGTCTCCGCGGCCGTCAGCGGATCGAGGGGGTGCACAAGCACGGCATCGGCCTGCGACCAGGTCGCGAGCCAGCGGTCGTCACGGCGGCGCACCGTGATGATCACGGGTGGGCAGTCGGCGATCTCGTTCTTGAGCTGCCGGGACAGCCCCATTCCGCCGGTCGGCTGCGCCTCGCCGTCGAGGATCGCCAGGTCGACCTGGCCCCCGTCGAACGCCGCGAGTACCTCGGCGATCCCACTGGCCTCGGTGAACCTGACCCGGCCCAGATCCGGAGCCGGCCGCCGGCCGATGGATGTGATGATTCCCTCACGCACCTCGGGCCGGTGGCTGAACACCAGGATCGTCCGGGTCCGCCGCTGGTCCGGGTGGCCGAGGGAGTTGCTTACGGGGCTGCTCACGGGGGGTCATGGTAGTCAGCAGCCCGTCCGGGCCGCGCGCGCGGGAACTCGTTCGACGGGCGGCCCGTTGCGTTGAAGGGGCCCCGACCCAGCCCCGACAGCCTGTAGAAGTTTGGCCCGGGTCATAATGCCCGCGTGACGACAGCGGCTCCTAACATCAGTGCGCGGATCCACTCGCTGAACCGCCCGAACCTGGTCAGCATCGGCACCATCGTCTGGCTGTCCAGCGAGCTGATGTTCTTCGCCGGGCTGTTCGCGATCTACTTCACCGCGCGGGCCCAACACGTCGGTGAGTGGCCGCCACCGCCGACCCACCTCGACGTCCCCTACGCCCTTGTGGTGACGATCGTGCTGGTTGCCTCCTCGTTCACCTGCCAGTTCGGCGTGTTCGCCGCCGAGCGCGGGGACGTGTTCGGGCTGCGGCGCTGGTACACGCTGACCCTGGTGATGGGGACGATCTTCGTCGTCGGCCAGGCCAACGAGTACCGCGTCCTGGTCACCGACCACGCGACGACGATCTCCTCCAGCGCCTACGGCACGGTCTTCTACATGGCGACCGGATTCCACGCGCTGCACGTCATCGGCGGCCTGTTCGCGTTCGTCTATCTGCTCATCCGCACCAAGCTCAGCAAGTTCACCCCGGCCCAGGCCACCGCCGCCATCGTCGTGTCCTACTACTGGCACTTCGTCGACGTGGTCTGGATCGGCCTGTTCGCCGTCATCTACTTCATCCGCTAGCGCGGACCCGCACGATCCGATCACGACCTGCACGGACAGACCGCCACGACCGCAAGGGTTGGAAGACGCCGACGATGACCACCGAGACCACCACTCCACCGCCGCCCCGGGGCCGCCGGGGCAGGCGGCCGCACGGCAAGCTCCGGCGCAGGCTGGCCGCCGCACTCGCCCTCGGCCTCGGCCTGTTGGCGGTCGGCGGACTCTACACGGTCCTGACCCCGAAGCCGCAGGTCGCGACCGCGCAGGCGGACGCCGCACTGATCGCCAAGGGTCAGGACCTCTACAACACCGCCTGCATCAGCTGCCACGGCTCGAACCTGCAGGGTGTTCAGGACAAGGGGCCCAGCCTGATCGGCGTCGGTGAGGCCGCGACCTACTTCCAGGTGTCGACCGGGCGGATGCCGCTGGCCCGCCAGGAGGCCCAGGCTCAGCGCAAGCCTCCGAGGCCGCAGTTCGACCAGGACACCCCGGAGGGCAGGCAGAACCTCGAGGCGCTCGGCGCGTTCGTGCAGGCCCACGGCGGCGGTCCGGAGAATCCGGCGGCCACCGGTGAGGCGCTGCGCGGTTCCGACCCGGCGCGCGGCGGCGAGCTGTTCCGGCTCAACTGCGCGTCCTGCCACAACTTCACCGGCCGCGGCGGCGCGCTGTCCTCGGGCAAGTACGCCCCGACGCTGGACGGCGTCACCGAGGAGCAGATCTACACGGCGATGCTGACCGGCCCGCAGAACATGCCGAAGTTCTCCGATCGCCAGCTCACGCCGACGGAGAAGGAGGACATCATCGCCTTCGTCAAGTCCGTCACCAACGGCAACAACAACCCCGGCGGCAACCCGTTGGGTGGCATCGGTCCGACCTCCGAGGGCCTGATCGCGTTCATCGTGGGCCTGGCGGCGCTCGTCGGAGTCGCGATGTGGTTGGGAGCGAAGTCATGACCACAGGACGCCCGCACGGGTCCGGTGGCGGAACCGGCCATCCTGCTGAGCACGAGCTCGAGGACATGTCGCAGGAGCAGCTCGCCCGCCTCGCCTCGGAGCTCGACGACGTCGAGGTCGTCCACAACACGCGCAAGTTCCCGGTCCCCGGCACCAGAGCCGAGAAGCGCGCCGAGCGCACGGTCGCCACGTGGTTCATCCTGTCGGCACTCTCCGGCCTGGCGTTCATCGTCGCGTTCATCGCCTGGCCGCACGAGTACGTCAGCCCCTTCGAGCCGGGCCACACGCTCTACAGCCTCTACACCCCGGTCATCGGGTTCACGTTCGGTTTCGCGGTGCTGGCGCTGGGCATCGCCGTCATCTCGTATGTGAAGAAGTTCTTCCCGGACGAGGTCTCGGTGCAGCAGCGCCACGACGGCCCTTCGGACGAGGTGGCGCGCAAGACCGTGGTGGCCCAGCTGGTGCAGGCCGGCAAGGACACCACGATCGGCCGCCGTTCGATGATCAAGCGGTCTGCGGGTGCCGCCGCGGGGCTGTTCGGCATCGGGCTGGGCATCGCCGCGATCGCCCCCCTGGTCCGCAACCCGTGGAAAGGCGGGGACCAGGCCGCCCTGTGGGTCACCCCCTGGCGTCCGGTGAACGGCGAGACGGTCTACCTGCGCACCGACACCGGCGTGCTCGGCGAGATCGCCAGGATCCGGCCCGAGGACATGGCGCCGGGCTCGATGCAGACGGTGTTCCCGTTCCGGGAGTCCGAGCGCGGCGACAAGGAGGCCCTGCTGCACGCCCAGCGCGCCTCCGACACCCCGGTCATGCTCATCCGGCTGCGCCCGGGAACGCAGGTCGTCAAGCGGCCCGGCCAGGAGGACTTCAACTACGGCGACTACTACGCCTTCTCCAAGATCTGCACCCACCTGGGCTGCCCGACCTCGCTGTACCAGGCGCAGGACAACCGCATCCTGTGCCCGTGCCACCAGTCACAGTTCCTGGCCACCGAGTACGCCAAGCCGATCTTCGGCCCGGCCACCCGGCCCCTGCCACAACTGCCCATCACGGTCAACGATGAGGGTTACTTCGTCGCCCGCAGTGACTTCATCGAAGCCGTCGGCCCGGCCTTCTGGGAGCGGAGACCATGAGCTCGATCACCACCCCCACCGGCAGCCCCGGCGGCGCAGCCAAGGCCGCAGCCGCACTCGACGAGCTCGACCAGCGGTTTCATCCGGCCGCCGGGATGCGCAGGCAGTTCAACAAGGTCTTCCCGACGCACTGGTCGTTCATGCTCGGTGAGATCGCGCTCTACGCGTTCATCGTGCTGCTGGCCTCGGGCACCTACCTCGCGCTGTTCTTCGACCCCTCGATGGCCGAGGTCGTCTACGACGGGCCGCTCGACCTGCTCCGCGGCGTGACCATGTCCCGGGCCTACGAGACCACGTTGCAGATCTCCCTCGAGGTCCGCGGCGGGCTGTTCGTACGGCAGGTCCACCACTGGTCGGCGCTGCTGTTCATGGCCGCGATGGTCGCCCACATGTTCCGCACCTTCTTCACCGGCGCGTTCCGCAAGCCGCGCGAGACGAACTGGATGATCGGCGTCGTGCTGATCCTGCTCGGGTTCTTCGAGGGCCTCACCGGCTACTCGCTGCCCGACGACCTGCTCTCGGGTACCGGCCTGCGGATCATGTCCGGTATCACGATGACCGTCCCGGTCATGGGCACCTGGGTGCACTGGCTGCTGTTCGGCGGCGAGTTCCCCGGTAACGAGATCATCCCGCGGTTCTACATCGCGCACGTGTTCCTGCTGCCCGGGATCCTGCTCGCGCTCATCGCCGTGCACGTCGGGCTGGTCTGGTACCAGAAGCACACCCAGTTCCCCGGCCCGGGCCGCACCGAGAACAACGTGGTGGGGGTGCGGATCCTGCCGACGTTCGCGGCCAAGGGCGGCGCGTTCTTCGCCGTCACCGTGGGCGTCATCGGGATGATGTCCGGTATCTTCCAGATCAACCCGATCTGGCATATCGGTCCTTACAACGCAGCGCAGATCTCGGCCGGTTCGCAGCCGGACTGGTACGTGCTGTTCACCGAGGGCATGGCGCGGATCTTCCCGCCGTGGGAGTTCTACCTCGGCAACTACACGATCCCGGGCGCGTTCCTCGCCACGGCCGCGTTCCTGCCGCTGCTGTTCGTCCTCGCCGCGGTGTACCCGGCGGTCGAACGCAAGTTCACCCAGGACAACGCGCTGCACAACCTGTTGCAGCGGCCGCGGGACGCGCCGGTGCGGACCGCCCTGGGCGTCATGGCGATCTCGTTCTACGCCGTGCTGGTGCTCAGCGGCATCAACGACTGGATCGCCTACTTCTTCCACGTCTCGCTCAACGCCACCACCTGGGCGGGCCGGATCGGCGCGCTGCTCGTCCCGCCCATCGCCTACTGGGTGACCTACCGGATCTGCCTCGGCCTGCAGCGCCACGACCGGGCGGTCCTCGAGCACGGCATCGAGACCGGCATCATCCGGCGGCTGCCGCACGGCGCGTTCATCGAGGTGCACCAGCCGCTGGCCGGGGTGGACTCCCACGGCCACCCGATCCCGCTGGAATACCAGGGCGCCCCGGTGCCCAAGCGGATGAACCAGCTGGGTTCGGCGGGCGCCCCGGTGCCCGGATCGCTGCTCACCCCCGACCCGGTCGAGGAGTCTGCGGCGTTGGAACGGGCCAGGGCCGAGGAGGTGGCCGCCGAGAAGACCCGCTACGGCAGCATCGAGGGCGACACCATCGACCATGAGCGGGCCGCGCTCGCCGGCCGCCCCGATGGCGGGCGCCCGAAGGGCACGACCGACTGACGGTTCGGCCGTAGCGCGCAGCTGGGCCCCGCCGGCGTGATCCGGCGGGGCCCAGCTCGATACCGGCAGCCTCCGGCGGCCCAGCTCGTGCTGACCGACGCCGCCGGCGAGACCGTCGCCACCGCCCGGTTCGCGGGGTGCGCGACCGGACCTCAGACCATGGTCAGGCCACCGGAGACCGACAGGGTCTGGCCGGTGATGTAGCCCGCGCCGGGCGAGAGCAGGAAGGCCACCGCGGGCGCGATATCGGCAGGCTGCGCGATCCGGCGCATCGGAACCGCCCTCGCCAGGCCGTCGTAGAGCTTCTGGCTGGCTTCCGCGACCTGATCGAGCAGGGCGGTATCGGTGGGGCCGGGGCAGACCACGTTGACCGTGATGTGCTCCTTGGCGACCTCGCGGGCCAGCGCCTTGGAGAAAGCGATCACACCGCCCTTGGTCGCGGAGTAGACGACCTCCCCCGAGGAACCGACCCGGCCCGCGTCGGAGGCGATGTTGACGATACGCCCGGCGGAACGCGCGATCATCCCGTCGAGCACGGCCCGGGTGACCCCGATCGTCCCCTTGAGGTTGACGTCGATCAGCCGGTCCCAGGTGTCCGGGGTGGAGTCGACGAAGCGGCCGATGACGTCGATGCCGGCGTTGTTGACCAGGCCGGTGACCGGACCCAGCTCGGACTCCGCCGCGTCGACCACGGCCCGCACGGCGCCGGGATCGGTCACGTCGGCCCCGACCCCGAGCGTGTGGACGCCGTACCGCTGCGCGAGGCAGGCCGCGACGGTGGCGGCAGCGCGCTCGTCGAGGTCGGCGACCGCGACGTCCGCGCCCTGGCTCGCCAGCTCGGTGCAGATCGACTCCCCGATCCCCCGCCCGCCGCCGGTCACGATCACCACGGACCCCGTCAGCCTCGACATCGATCTCCCATCACTCGTCCCGGCCGCTGCCGCACGGCCTGGCGGATGCTACCCATGGCGGTCGCGGGAGCCGGGACGCCTCGGCCGCCCGGGTTCCGCGGGACGGCGGCCGTTGGTAGGGTTGGGTCATGCGCATCGTTGAGCCCATCGCTCCGCGCGCGGAGGTAGTACCCTCGCGCGCCGGCTGAGCCAGGCTGCCCGCGCGCCCTCGCCGCCCACCCCCGCGGCGCCTCGTGATCACCGAGACCTGGCTCGGGTTCCCTCCCCATGGACCCGCCGGAGCCTGTTCATGAGCATCCTGTCCGAGACCCGCCCGTTCCCCGATATCGCCGCGCGCATTCACCGCAGGCACAACATCCTCACCTCCGGCGGCATGACCGGCGTCATGCAGGTTGCCGGCGTGCTGCAGGACTGTGGCCTGCCGGTCCGCGACTTCTCCGTGGATGTCCGCGAAGGCGTCGCCTATGGCTCGCTGAGCTGCACGATCTCGATGACCGCGGACGAGGCACAGCGGCTCGTCGCCCGCCTGTGCTCCGTCCCCGCTGTCATCGCCGTCGACCCCGGCTGAGCCGCGAACCCGCTTGACCTGCGCTGCCCGACCCGCTTCCCGCTGTGATCGTTGTTCGGGAGCCGGTAGCCGCGAATATCGCGGCTACCGGCTCCCGAACAACGATCATCACGCGGGGTGGGTTCATCGGGCCGGGACGGCCCACGGCCGGGCGGCTACCCTGCGGGCCGGCAGACCGCCAGCATCTCCTTGAGCTCGGCGACCTTCACCCGCTCCGCGCCGCCGCGCACCTCGCCCAGCCGGATCTCCTCGGCGTCCAGGCGGAGCCAGTCGCTCCAGTCGACGGGCTGGACGCCGTGCCCGGCCAACGTCGCCAGCAGCATGTCGCGGTCGGGTTGCTTGGGCTCGGGCAGCGTGGGCAGATCCGCCAGCAACGCCGCGACGGTCTCGGCGGCGTCGCCCTTGTTCGTGCCGATCACACCGGTCGGCCCGCGTTTGATCCACCCGGCGACGTACACGCCCGGCACCGGCTCGCCGTCGCGAACCACCCGGCCGCCCTCGTTGGGCACGGTGCCGGTGGCCTCGTCGAAGGGCAGCCCCGGGATGGGTTCGGCGGCGTAGCCGATCGCGCGGACGACCAGGCCGACGTCGAGACTCTCCTGCTCCCCGCCGCCGACCACCCGTCCGTCGACGATCTCGTTGCGCTCGACGACCACCGACGACACCCGGCCGTTCTCCCCGTGCAACCGCACCGGACTGCGCAGGAACCGCAGGTGGATACGCCGCGGCTTACCGGTCCCCGCGGTGCCCTTCGCGGCCCATGCGCTGAGCATCTCGAGGTTCTGCCGCTGCCGGCGCTCGTCGATCTGCTCGATGTCGATGGCCCCGGCCGCGAACAGCCCGTCGTCGTGCACGATGACGTCGGCGTTGGCCAGCTCACCGATCTGGCGAAGCTCGGCGGGGGTGAACCGGACATGCTGGGGGCCGCGGCGGATCAGCACATGCGCATCGCGGACGCGGCTGTGGGTGAGCGCCTCGAGCACCGGGTCGGGGATGTCGGTCGAGGACATCTCCTCGTGGCTCTTGGCCAGCACCCTCGCGACATCGAGCGCGACGTTGCCGGCCCCGACGACCGCGACGCCCGGGTGGTCGAGCGGCGGGTCGAGCCGGACGAAGTCGGGATGCCCGCAGTACCAGCTGACGAACTCGCCCGAGCCCAGGCTGCCGGCGAGCTGCTCGCCGGGGACCCCGAGGGTGCGGTCGACCGTGCTGCCGGTGGCGTAAACGACGGCGTGGTAATGTTCGCGTAGCTCGTCGAACGGCACCCCTGGCTCGCGACCCACCCGGACGTTGCCCAGAAAGCTTACCTCGGCCAGGTCGAAGGGCTTGCGCAGCACCCGGATGACCGACTTCATCTTCACGTGATCGGGCGCCACCCCGTAGCGGACGAGACCGTAGGGAGCGGGAAGGCGGTCGATCACGTCGACACTGATCCCGCTGTCGAGGCCGGATCCGAGCAGCGACGCGGCGGCGTAGAGCCCGGACGGACCGGCCCCGATCACCGCCACTCGTGGCTGAGGGGGCGTCATGCAGTCTCCTTGCGGCGCCGATCCGTGGTCATGGTCCGTCCATTCTTACCTGCCCGGTCAATCGACCCGTAAGGCTCGTCCCGCACCGACGTTTGAGCGCCGCAAGCGTCATCGGGCGGCGCATGAGCTGCTCACGTATCGGTGTGGAAGGCGGCCAGCCGTTCCGCCTCCTCCGCCACCTGCCTGCGCACCGGCGCCGCGAGCTCGTCGAACGGCTCCCACCGCACGCGGTCGTCTGCCCAGCGCCAGGTGCCGGCGACCCGGCCGTCGACGAGAAAGGTCGGCACCGACTGCGGTCTCGCGGGGTCGAAGAGCTTCGACCGGTGCTCCTCGGGCACGATTCCGGCGCGCCGGGCATGCCCGAGCAGCAGCACCGCGTCGAACGTGGACAGGAAACGCACCGGCGCCGGGGTGTTCGCGTCGGGCAGCGGAGCACGGGGTAGATCGACGAGCTCCTCCCCCGACTCGGCGCGAAACCGGCGCAGCTCGAGGCGGCCGAGCACCGCCCGGGTCGCGGTCACCGGAAACCCGCAGAACCGCGCGATACTGCTCGCCGAGGCCGGGCCGAAGCCGCGCAGGTACCGGGTGACCAGCAGCTCCTCGGCCGCTTGCCGGTCGGCGGCGCCGTCCGGCAGCCACTGCTCGGCCAGCCCGTAGACATGCGCCCGCGGCCTCTCCCAGGTGCCGGCGGGCGGGACGCGGACGAGGTCGACCCACAGCTGCGCGCCCGGGAACACCTCCCGCGGGAACCCGTCCGCGGCGAGCAGTTCGACCAGCTGGGCCTGCTTGCGCGGGCCGTCGGCGAGGTGGCGACGCACCGCGGCCGCGACCGCGGGCATGCCGACCACGGCCAGCTCCTTGTGCGTCCGCAGCCACCAGCGGCGCCGCTCGGCGCGGACCGCCTCGATGAGCGGGACGTAGTCGCGCGCGGAGACCATGTGGATGGTGCAGCGCATGACCCAGCCCTGGACGATCCGGCGCCGCTCCAGCGCCCGCGTGAGATCCGCGCGGCGAAACCCCGCCAGCCGCGACCACAACCCGATGTAGCCCGATGGGGCGTACTGCGTCTGCAGCCCGCCGACCCGCTCCACCGCGCGGGCCGGGGTGAGCGCCGCGCGGTCCAGCAGCAGTTGGCGGGCCAACAGGGCCCGGTTGAGTCGGCGTCGGGTCAGGACTCGTTCGGCCACCCGGCGAGTGTGCCTCGGGTCCACGGTCTCGGCGGCGACGACCCGTGCCGGCGGGCCGGTTCGCTCGCGGAAACACCCCGGCTCGGTCACGGAAACACCCCGACTCGCGCTCGGAAATACCGCGACTCACGGGGGGTCAGGTGGTGCGCAGGTCGGCTTCGATGGCGACGGCGCAGGCCCGCAGCGCGGGCAGCATGTCGCGCCGCAGGTCCTCCGGCGTGCCCCGGGACGTCTGGGTGCTGACGTTCACGGCCGCCGCCACCGTGCCCGACCGGTCCCGCACCGGGACGGCCACCGAACGCAGGCCCAGCTCGAGCTCCTGGTCGACGAGGCAATGCCCGGCCGCATGGACCGTCTCGAGCTCGCGGCGCAGCGCGTCGAGGTCGGTGAGAGTGTGCGCGGTGAGCTGCCGGAGCTCCAGCTCGGCAAGCACCTCGTCGAGCCGGGCGGGCGGCAGCGCGGCGAGCAGCACCCGTCCCATCGACGTCGCGAAGGCGGGGAACCGGGTCCCGATCGTGATCGCCACCGTCATGATCCGTGAGGTCGGCACCCTGGCGACGTACACGACGTCGCCGCCGTCGAGCACCGACATCGACGCAGACTCGCCCACCGCCCGCGACAGCGCCTCCAGATGTGGCGCGGCGACCTCGGGCAGCGTGAGGCTGGACAGGTAGGAATAGCCCAGCTCCAGCACCCGAGGGGTGAGCGCGAACAACCGGCCGTCGGTGCGCACATAGCCGAGCTCGGCCAGGGTGAGCAGGAACCGCCGCGCCGCCGCCCTGGTGAGATCGGTGGCGCGGGCGACGTCGGAGAGGGTGCGTTCGGGGTGCTCGGCGTCGAACGCGCGGATGACGGCCAGCCCGCGGGCCAGCGACTGGACGTAGTCGGTGCGCGGCAGTGTCATGACGTCACGAGGCTCGCGCGGCCAGGATCCGGTCGACGAGGTCTGCGGCGTGATGGCGGCCGGGTTCGGCGGCGTTCGGCCGGAGGTTGCGCGCCATCGCCTCGGGGTGGATCTGCAGCCCCGACAGGCAGACGCGCAGCCGGGCGGCCGCCCCACCGGTGGCGCGCAGCAGGTCGGTGAGGCTCTCCCATTCGGCGTGCCAGGCGCCCGCGGCGCGCTGGTGCTCGTGCTCCATGGCCGCAAGCAGTGTCGCGGCCAGACCGGGGGCCCGCCGGGCGCAGGCGCGCGCGGTGATCGCGGCGATGGGGTTGCGCTTGTGCGGCATCGACGAGGAGTCTCCCGGCGCGGCCTCGCTGACCTCGCCCAGCTCGGTCGCCGCCAGCGCGACGACGTCGGCCGCGGGTTTCGCGCACGCCCCGGCGGCCACCCCGAGCGCGCCGGCGAGCTCGCCGATCCGGGTCCGCTCGGTGTGCCATGGCACGCCCTGGCGGGCGAGCCCGAGCCGGTCGGCCAGCGCGTCGGCGACGGCGGGCCCGTGCGGGTAGGAGGCCGCCAGGGTGCCCGCGGCGCCGCCGAACTGCACCGGCAGCCCGCCGACGACCGCGCTCAGCCGGCGCCGCGCCCGGTCGAGCCCGGCGGACCATCCCGCGGCGACCGCCCCGAACGTCGTGGGAAGCGCCTGCTGGCCGAGGGTTCGGGCGATCATCGGCGTGTCCCGGTGCGCCGCGGCCAGAACCGCGGCGGCGTCGGCGGCGGCGCCGAGATCGTCGAGCACGACGTCCGCCGCGGACCGGACGAGCAGCACCAGCCCGGTGTCCAGTACGTCCTGGCTGGTGGCCCCGGGATGTACGGCGGCCGCGGCGGCGCCCGCCGCGGTGCGCAGCAGCCGGACCAGGGGGATCACCGGGTTCCCGCCCTCGACGGCGGCCCGGCCCAGTGCGGCGGGGTCGATGTGGAGGCCGGCCGCGGCCTGCTCCATCCGGTCGGCGTCGGCGGCCGGGACGAGGCCGTGGGCGGCGGCGGCGTGGGAGAGCGCGACCTCGACCGCGAGCAGGGCGCGGATCCACGCCGCGTCGTCGAGCCGGGTCGAGACCCGATCCGCGCCGGACAGCGCGTCGAACAGCGCCGCTGCGTTCGTCATGCGAACGACGGTACGGGATGCGTCGGCGCGGTCGGGAAGGATGAGGGGGTGAGTGACTTCGACACCGTTCTGCTGGACCTCGACGGCACCCTCGTCGACTCCGCCGCCGGCATCTTCGGCTCGCTGCGCGATGCGTTCGACGAGCTGGGCGTGCCCTGGCCCGAGGATTCGGTGGGCCCGGCGATCCTCGGCCCGCCGCTCCACGAGACGCTGCCGTCGATCATCGGCGCCGAGGCCACCCGCGCGGTCATGCAGGCGTACCGGCGCCGCTACGCCGAGGAGGGACTGCACCGGTCCATCCCCTACCCCGGCATCGCCGAGCTGCTGCACGAGCTGGCCGGTCGGGGTGCCCGGCTCGCGCTCGCGACGAGCAAGGCCGAGGTCCATGCCCGGGTGATCCTGGAGAACCTCGGCTGGAGTGACCTGTTCGCCGAGATCGTCGGCGACACGCTGGACGCGGGCCTGCCGACCAAGGCCGCGGTCATCGCGGAGGCGCTGGCCCGGCTCGGGGGTCACGACGGCGCCGTCATGATCGGCGACCGGCGCACGGATGTCGTCGGCGCCCGCGCCCACGGAATCGACTGCCTCGGCGCCGGGTGGGGCTACGGGGAGCCCGATGAGCTCGCCGCAGCCGGCGCGGTGGCGATCGTGGAGTCCCCGGCGGCGCTCGGCCCGATGCTCATTCGCTGATGTTCACATTGTGAACGATTGTACGTGACTCGCACAAAAGGCTAACCTGGCGGCATGCGACGTGCTGCTGCGAACCGGGGCGACCTGCCGGGGATCGGCCGGTGATGGGCTGGTGATGGACAAGGTGGTCGCGACCGCGGCCAAGGCGGTTGCCGACATCGGGGACGGGGCATCCCTGGCGGTCGGCGGGTTCGGGATGGCGGGGGTGCCGACCGCGTTGATCGCCGCCCTGCTCGAACAGGGCGCCACCGATCTGGAGACGGTGAGCAACAACCTCGGCGTCGACGGGTTCGGACTGGGAACCCTGCTCGCGGCAGGCCGCATCCGCCGCACCATCGGCTCCTACGTCGGCAACAACAAGGAGTTCGCCCGCCAGTATCTGGCCGGGGAGCTGGAGCTGGAGCTGACCCCGCAGGGCACTCTGGCCGAACGGCTGCGCGCGGGCGGCGCCGGGATCCCCGCGTTCTACACTCCCGCGGGCGTCGGCACCCTGGTCGCCGAGGGCGGGCTGCCATGGCGCTACCACCCGGACGGCTCGGTCGCAGTGATGTCGCCACCGAAGCAGACCGCCGAGTTCGACGGCCGCACCTACGTGCTGGAGCGCTCGATCGTCACCGACTTCGCGCTCGTGCACGCCTGGAAGGGCGACCGGCACGGCAACCTCGTCTACCGGCGCAGCGCCCGCAACTTCAACCCCGACTGCGCGGCCGCGGGGCGGATCACCATTGCGGAGGTCGAGCATCTCGTGGAACCCGGCGAGATCGACCCCGACGCCGTGCACACCCCCGGCATCCACGTGCAGCGCGTGGTACACGTTCCCGACGAGGACAAGCCGGTCGAGTTCCGGACGGTGCGCTCATGAGCTGGACGCGCACCGAGCTCGCCGCCCGGGTGGCCGCGGAGCTGCCCGACGGGTCGTATGTCAACCTCGGCATCGGGATGCCCACGCTGGTTCCCGGGTTCATCCCGCCGGGACGGACGGTGGTGCTGCACTCGGAGAACGGCATCCTCGGCGTCGGCCCGTACCCGACCGAGGACGAGGTCGACCCAGACCTGATCAATGCGGGCAAGGAGACCGTCACGGTGCTGCCCGGGGCGAGCTACTTCGGCTCCGCCGCGAGCTTCGGAATGATCCGCGGCGGCCATGTCGACGTCGCCGTGCTCGGCGCGATGCAGGTCAGCGCGCGCGGGGATCTGGCCAACTGGGCCATCCCGGGCAAGATGATCAAGGGTATGGGCGGGGCGATGGACCTCGTGCACGGCGCGAGGCAGGTCATCGTGGTGATGGACCACGTCTCCCGCGACGACTCACCCAAGATCGTCGAGGAGTGCACGCTGCCGCTCACCGGGCTCGGCTGCGTCGACCGGATCGTCACCGATCTCGCGGTCATCGACGTCACCGGCGAGGGACTCGTGCTGGTCGAGCTCGCCCCCGGCGTGAGCGAGGCCGAGGTCCGCGCCAGAACCGCGGCTTCGCTGCTCGTGGGTGCCCAGTAACGCCCCGGCGTTACCCCACGCGCACGGGCGCGAAGCGCAACCCGCGGACCACCGTGCTGTGCCGGTACTCCAGGTCGGCGGGGTCGACGGCGAGCCGCAGCCCGGGTCGCCGCGCCAGCAGCGCGCCGATCGCAGCCTCGCCCTCGATCCGGGCCAGATGCGAGCCGAGGCAGAAGTGCACGCCGTGCCCGAAGGCGAGGTGACCGCCGGCGTCGCGGGTGATGTCGAACCGTTCGGCGTCGGGGAACCGGCGCTCATCGCGGTTGGCCGCCGCCACCCCGAGCGCCACCGTGGCACCGGCCGGGATGGTGGTCCCGGCGATCTCGATGTCCTCGGCGGCGAACCGCACCGGGGCGGTGGCGACCGGCGAGTCCCAGCGCAGGATCTCCTCGATCGCGCCGGGCAGCAGCGCGGGCCGCTCGCGCAGCAGCACGAGCTGATCGGGATGGGCGAGCAGGGCGGCGACGCCGTTGCCGATGAGGTTGGTCGTGGTCTCGTGCCCGGCAATGAGCAGCAGCATCGCCATCCCGACCAGCTCCGCGGGCGAGAGCCGGTCGCCGTCCTCGTCACTGACCTGGGCCAGTGCGGCCAGCAGCGCGTGGTCCGGCTCGGCACGCTTGCGCTCGATCAGCGCACCCAGGTACCGGGCCATGCTCTCCGAGGCGGCCATCTTCTCCTCGGCCGGCGATTCGTCGATCATCACCGACGACCAGTGACCGAACTCGTCGCGGTCGGCGGCGGGTACCCCGAGCAGCTCGCAGATCACCTGTACCGGCAGCGGGAAGGCGTATTCGGCGATGAGGTCGACGACACCCTCGGCCGGCAGGGCGTCGAGCAGCCCCTCGGCGATCTGCTCGACGCGGGAGCGTAGCGCGGCCATCCGGCGCGGGGTGAACGACCGGCTCACGAGCTTGCGCAGCCGGGTGTGGTCCGGCGGATCCATCATGATGATCATCGGGATCGGTGTACTCGGCGCGTCCACGCGCTGCTCTGGCGGCAGCGCGTGCCGCCAGTCCTTGCTCAGCCGCGGATCGCTGAACGCCGCCTTGACGTCGTCGTAACGGCTGACCAGCCACAGCGGGCCGTCGGGCAGCCGCACCTCGCGGACCGGCTGCGTCGCGCGCAGGACGGCGTAGGCGTGGTACGGGTCGTTCCAGAAGGCCCCGGTGAAGACCTCCACCTCGGGGGCGTCTGCCGGCATCGTTTTCGTCATGGTTTCATGATGCCAGCGAAAGTGAGCAGGCGCTTACATCAATCGTGAGGTGCTCACCAGATCCGGATCGACGCAGACATCGGCGGGAAGCGGCCCGCCCGTGATCATGGCCGCCCCCAGCACGGCCAGCGCGGGCGCCGACTCGATACCCGATCCGCCCTGACCGGCGAAGAAATGGAACCCGGGGTGCTCGGGCCAGGACCCGACGACCGGGCCGCGGTCGGGGACGAACGACCGCAGGCCCGCCCACGCCGTCTGGATCGAGCGGAGCCCGAGCGAGGTGACCGCCTCGACCCGTTCGAGCGCGAGCGCGACGTCCAGGTCCGCGGGCCGGGCATCGCCGGGTTCGGCCGGGGTCTCGTCGCCGGGCGAGACCAGCAGATGCCCGGGTTCGGCCTTGAAGTAGAACCGCTCGCCGACCTCGATGACCATCGGCAGCGCGGACCCGTCCGGCGGCCGCAGCCGCTCCGGCTCGGGCACCCTGGCCAGCGCGATCGTGCGGCGCAGCGGCCTGAGCCCGATCGGCCGCACCCCCGCCAGCGCCGCGAGCCCGTCCGCCCACGCCCCCGCCGCGTTGACGACATCGGGCACGTCCACATGGTCGGTCCCGCCGATCCGCACCCGCCAGCCCGAGCCCGTCCGCGCCAGCCCGGTCACCGCTGCGTCCGACCGCACCGCTCCCCCGCGCCGGCGCAGGCCGCGCACGTAGGCCTGGTGCAGCGCCATCGCGTCGACATCGGCGGACGCTTCGGTCAGCCCCGACCCACGCACCACGGCGGGCCGCAGCACCGGGCAGCGGCGGACCGTCTCGGCGGCGTCCACGGGCACCGGCGCGTCGGGTTCGCCCGCACGTTCGGCGAGCAGCAACTCCAGAGCGCTCTCACCGACGTCATCGAACGCGGCCCACAGGACAGGGCGCGGGGTCAGCAGCGGGGGCGCGTCGAGCTCGCCGGCGAGCAGGGCGAACCGCGGGCCGCTAGCAGTGATCAACGCCCGGACGGCGGGCACGCCGTGACCGGGGATGTAGGTCGCCGCCGAGCGGGCGGTCGAATGCACCGCCAGCGTCGGCTCGGCCTCCACCACCAGGACTCGTCGCATCGCGGCCAGCTCATAGCCGATCGAGACCCCGGCGATACCGCCGCCGATCACGACAAGATCGGGAGACATGGACCTGACCCTAGTAATTCGGTCGCGCGGCGGGCGGAGCGGCCGCTACGGTCCCGGTCACGCGCCTGTTCCTCTGAGATGACGCGGGCCACCGGCCCGCCGCCCCCGCTCGTCGCGTCGCGATCCCCGGGGGAGATCACCGTCCCAGCCCATCCGGCCGGCCCTCGCCGTCCGCCAGCTGGTCGGCCCCGTCCTTCCCGGAGGTTCATATGCCTACCCAGAACTCGTCCAGCACGTCGCCCGCCGCCAACCGCGCCGCCCGCCGGGCACGCGGGAAGGACACCCGACAGCCGCTGCCGCCACAACTGGCGGTACGCGCCGGACGCGCGGCAGGCGCGGCGGCGCGGTTGAAGCCGGTGCATACCCGCACCGACTACGCGGTGCGCCGCCGCGGCTGACACCGCGGCCGGGCACGGGAGGGGGCACCGCGCCACCTCCCGCGCCCGCACGGCCCGGTCGCGTCGCGGCCGGGGCGGACATGCCAGGCTGGCCCGGTGAGGTGCGGCGAGTGCGGTGTCTGGTGGGCCCGGCCGATCGATCCCGAGGCCCACCCGGCACTCCTCGCCCTGCTCGACGAGCACGAGCGCACCCGGCTGCAGTCCTTCCGCAGGCCCGCCGACCGGGCCCGCTACCTTGCCGCACACGCGCTCGCCCGCCTCGTGCTCGGTCATCGCCTCGGGACGCACCCGGCCGGGCTGCGCTTCGACCGCACCTGCCGCTGCGGCCAGCAACACGGCAAGCCACGACTCGCCGGCGACGGCCCCGGTTTCTCGCTGGCCCACTCGGGGGACCTCGTGGGGCTCGCCGTGTTCGACCGCGCCGTCGGCCTGGACGTGGAACAGCACCGGCCGCTGTCCGACCTCGCCGCCATGGCCGCCCACGTCTGCTCCCCCGCCGAGCTGGCCCGCCCGCGGCCCTCCGGCCCACGCGCGTTCCTCACCACCTGGACCCGCAAGGAGGCGCTGCTCAAGGCCACCGGCGAGGGGCTGTCCCGGCCGATGTCATCGATCACGCTGAGCCCGCCGTGGCGGCCGCCCGCCGTCGAGGCCTGGACCGGCGACGGCGCCCCGCGGGAGACGGTCTGGCTCGCGGATCTGCTGCCCGCAGCCGACCACCCCGCGGCCGTCGCCGGATTCGGGACGGCGCCGTCGATCCAGGAGTTCGACGGCGACCCGCTGCTCCTCGGCTGGATGCCCCGCTGATCGATCCGCGCCGCTCACGCGACCGGGCGCCACGGCCGCGGCGGCAGCACCGGAAGGCCGCTCGGGGCGCATTGGCCGCCGCGCTCGCCGAGCAGCCGGAAGATCGACCAGCCGATCAGCGCGGCCAGCACCGAGCCGCCGAGGATGCCGATCTTCGCCTGGTTCTGCAGCGCCGGGTCGTCCAACGCCAGATCGGTGACGAACAGCGCGACGGTGAACCCGATGCCGCACAAACCCGCGCCGCCGACGAGCTGGCCCCAGCGCAGCGTGTCGGGCACCCGCCCGATACCTGTCCGCAGCGCCACCCACGTGCCTGCGCTGACGCCGAAGAGCTTGCCCGCCGTCAACCCGACGACGATGCCCCAGGTGATCGGCGAGCCCAGCGCGGCGCGCAGCGTCGTCGCGTCGAGCACCACGCCGGCGTTGGCCAGCACGAACAGCGGGACGATCACGTAGCTCGACCACGGCTGGATGCGTAGCTGCAGCCGCTCGTTGGGCGACACCGCCTCGGCCGCCGCGCTCTGCGCGGCCAGTGCGCGCGACGGGGTCGGGTCGACCAGGAAGCTGCGTCCGAGCAGCTGCGCCCTCGCCATGTCGCGCGGGGTCGGCGCGTAGGCGTTGACCAGCAGCCCGAGCACGACGCCCACGACGCTCGGGTGCACCCCGGACTCCACGACCGCCGCCCACAGGACCACGCCGATGAGGACGTAGACCGGGGTCCGCCAGAACCGCGCGAAGCGCAGCGCGAGCAGCGCCGCGATCAGGGCGACGGCGAGCAGCAGCGCCGCGCCGTTCACCCGCGTGGTGTAGAAGATCGCGATCGCGGCGACGGCGCCGATATCGTCGACGATCGCCAGCGCCAGCAGGAAGATCCGCAGCTGGTCCGGGCAGCGGGGACCCACCAGCGCGAGCACGCCGAGCAGCACCGCCGTGTCGGTCGAGATCGCGATCCCCCACGCGTCCGCCCCGGCGCCCCCGGCATTGAACAGCAGATACAGCCCGGCGGGCACGACCAGCCCGCCGACCGCGGCCAGCGCGGGCGCCGCCAGCACGCGCATCCCGCGCAGCTCGCCCAGCGTCATCTCGCGGGAGATCTCCAGCCCGACGCTGAAGAAGAACAGCACCATCAACCCGTCGTTGACCCAGTGCCGCAGATCTCTGGCGAACTCGGCGCCGCCGAGGCGCAGCGCGAGCTCCGCGTGCCAGAGGGCCTCGTAGCTTTCCGAGAGATTGGCCCACAGCAGCGCCAGCACGGCCGCGGTCAGCAACAGGACCGCCGAACCCGACTCGGTGCGCAGGAACGAGCGCGCGGCACGGCTCAGCTCGCCACGCTCGGCTAGTGTCGTGACCGCCACCCCAGGATCCTGCCCCGAGCGGCGGCGCGCGGCGAGGAGGAGCACGATCGGCACGTCACGACTCGACCCGCCCATCGGACCCTACGACCACCTGGAGGGTGTCCTCGGGGCCGCGTTCTCGCTGGTCGAGTACGGGGACTTCGAATGCCCCTACTGCCGGGCCGCCGTCCCGGTGATCGAGCGGGTACGCCGCGCCCTCGGCGACCGGCTGGTGTTCGCGTTCCGGCATTTCCCGCTGGCCGAGGTGCACCCGTTCGCCCTCGCCGCGGCCACCGCCGCGGAGGCGGCCGGCCTCGCGGGGCGGTTCTGGACGATGCACGCCAAGCTCTACGCCGGCGACGAGCCCGCGTTGACCCAGACCGACCTGCGCCGCTACGCCGAGGAGATCGGCGTGCCCCCGCAGAAGGTGACCTGGCCCGCCACCCGGTTCGTGGAGGACCGGGTGGAGGCCGACTTCAACTCCGGCGTCCGCAGCGGCGTGCGGGGCACCCCCACCTTCTTCGTCAACGGCGAGCGATACCGCGGTCCGGTCACCGTCCCGGCGTTGCTGGCGGCGCTGCAGCCGAGCCCGGCCTCCGCCTCGTAGCGGACGCCCGGGATGTCGGGGCTCGAGGTCAGAATGAGCCGGTGGCAGGGACGGCGCAGCGGTGGGTGCTGCACCTCGACATGGACGCGTTCTACGCGTCGGTCGAGCAGCTGACCCGTCCGACGCTGGCCGACCGCCCGGTGCTGGTCGGGGGAACCGGGCCGCGCGGGGTCGTCGCCGGGGCGAGCTATCAGGCGCGGATATTCGGCGCCCGATCGGCGATGCCGATGGCGCAGGCCCGCCGGCGCTGTCCGCAGGCGGTGGTGCTGCCCCCGAGGTTCAGGCTCTACCAGACGATCAGCGCCGAGGTGATGGCCGTGCTCGGCGAGGCCGCGCCGGTGCTCGAGCCCGTCTCGCTCGACGAGGCGTTCCTCGAGCCGCCGGACCTGGCGGGCGCCGGCGGTGCCGAGGTCGCCGCGTTCGGCACGGCCCTGCGGGCGGCGGTGCGGGACCGGACAGGGTTGCCCGCCTCGGTCGGGGCCGGATCCGGCAAGCAGCTCGCCAAGATCGCCTCCGAGCTGGCCAAACCCGACGGGCTGCGCGTCGTCGCCCCCGAGGACGAACGCGCCGTGCTGGACCCGCTGCCGGTGCGGGTGCTGTGGGGCGTCGGCCCGGTCGCCGAGGCGTCGCTGCACAAGGTCGGCGTGACCACGGTCGGCCAGCTCGCGGCGATGGATCCGCGCGAGGTCACCGGGCTGCTGGGCGCCGCGATCGGCACCGAACTGCACCGGCTCGCGCGCGGTGTCGACGATCGGCCGGTCGCCCCGCGCGGCGCGGCGAAGCAGGTCAGCGCGGAGACCACGTTCGACACCGACCTGACGGCGATGGTCGAGGTACACGAGGCGGTGCGCCGGATGACCGCGGCCGCCCACCGGCGGCTGATCGCCTCGGGTCGCGCCGCACGGACGGTGACGGTGAAGGCGCGCAGCGCCGACTTCACGACCGCGAGCCGCTCGGAGACCACCGCGGTGGCCAGCACCGACCTCGCGACGCTGACCGCGGTGGCGCAGCGGCTGGCCCGCTCGGCGGTACCCGACGGCGGGGTGCGGCTGATCGGGGTGTCGCTGTCGGGGCTGGGGGAGAGCCCCCCGCCGGCCCTGTTCGACGCCGTGGCCTCCGCCGACGGCTGGGTTCCGGTCCCCCCCGGCACCGAGCCCCAGCCCGCGGCGGAGGAGGCGGGCTGCTCGGCGGCGGACGACGGCGGTGCGGATCCGGAGCGGGACGACCGGCGCTGGCGGGCCGGCGACGACGTGCGGCACGCCGAGCTCGGACACGGCTGGGTGCAGGGTGCCGGGCACGGGCGGGTCACCGTGCGGTTCGAGACCCGCGCCAACGGCCCGGGGGTCGCGCGGACGTTCGCCGTCGACGAGCAGGACCTGACCAGAGCCGACCCGCGCGACAGCTGGTGGCCGACCGACGCCCGTCGCTGATCAGACCTCCTTCTCGGCGACTCCGGCGGCATCGAAGGTGGCGACGTCGTGCAGCGCCCGCGCGGCGCCCTGGGCCACCGGCAACGCCAGCAGCGCTCCGGTCCCCTCCCCCAGTCGCATCCCCAGGTCCAGCAGCGGTTCCAGGCCCAGCCGCGCGAGCGTGAACGCGTGCCCGGGCTCGGCAGAGCGATGCCCGGCGAGGCAGTAGTCGACGACGTCCGGCGCGAACGCCGCGGCGGCCAGCGCGGCGGCCCCGCCGCTCACCCCGTCGAGGATGACCGGAACCCGCAGCGACGCAGCGCCCAGGACGAACCCGGTCAGCCCGGCGTGCTCGAGCCCGCCGAAGGCGGCCAGCGCCCCGAGCGGGTCGGTGGCGCCGACCCGGTGGCGCTCCAGCGCGCTGCGCACCACCCCGGTCTTGCGGGCGAGCGTCGCATCGTCGATCCCGGTGCCGCGCCCGGTGGCCACCGCGGGATCGGCCCCGGTGAACGTACAGATCAGCGCGGCCGCGGCGGTCGTGTTGGCGATGCCCATATCCCCGGTGATCAGGCATCGGTTGCCGGCGGCGACGAGGTCGCGCGCCACCTCGATGCCCACCTCGACGGCGGCCTTGGCCTGCGCCGGGGTGAGCGCCGGCCCCGCGGTCATGTCGGCGGTGCCCGCGGCGATCCGGCGCGGCAGCAGCCCGGGCACCGGGTCCAGCGGCGCGTTCACCCCGATGTCGACCACACACACCTCGGCCCCGAGCTGGCGGGCGAACGCGTTGACCACCGCGCCGCCGGCCAGGAAGTTCGCCACCATCTGCGCGGTGACCTCCTGCGGCCAGGGGGTCACACCCTGGGCGTGGACGCCGTGGTCGCCCGCGAACACCGCGACCGCGGCCGGCTCGGGCAGCGGCGGCGGGCATTCCCCGGCCATCCCCGCCAGCGCGACGGCGACGTCCTCGACCCGCCCCAGCGAACCCCGCGGCTTGGTCATCCGGTCCAGCCGGTCGCACGCCGCGGCGCGCGCCTGCGCCGAAGCGGGGGTGATCGTGGCGACCGTCTCGGCGAGCAGGTCCATCGGTTCCTCTCCGGGGCGCGCCCTGCGCCCGTAGGTCTCGTGGTGCACGGCCCAGCCCAGCGGCCGCCGTCGCGCCCACCCGGCCGCGGCCAGCTCGGGCTGCGCCGGAAACGCCTCGACATGTCCGATGCACAGATACGCGACGATCTCCAGATGCCCGGGCAGCCCCAGCAGCCCGGCCAGCTCTCGCTCCCCGGCGTCGCTGAAGAAGCTCACCCAGCCGACCCCGAGCCTCTCCGCGCGGGCGGCCAGCCACAGGTTCTGCACCGCCAGCGCCGTCGAGTACGGGGCCATCCGCGGCTGGGCGAGCCTGCCGAGGGTGTACCGGCCGCCCCGGGTCGGATCGCAGGTCACGACGATGTTCACCGGGGTGTCGAGGATCGCCTCGATCTTGATCGCACCGAATGCCGCCGCGCGCGCCTTCGGCAGCGAGGCCGCGTAGGCCGCGCGGTGGGCGGCCACCAGCGCGTGCACCCGTTCCCGCACCGCACGGTCCCGGAGGATCACGAAGTCCCACGGCTGGGAGAACCCGACGCTGGGCGCGGCGTGCGCGGCGGCCAGCACCCGGTCCAACACCGCGTCGGCGACCGGGACCTCCGGGCGGAACCCCGTCCGCACGTCGCGGCGGGCCGCGATCACCCGGTAGAGGGCCTGCGCGTCCGCGGTCACTCCGCGGTCCGGTGCAGGGGAGCCTCGGGAATCCAGGGCAGGGGACTGCGCCGCGGCGGCGTGATCGTCACCCCGGGAACGTGTTCGACCCGCACCCCGGGCAGCCGCCGGGCGAGGTCGGTGAACGGGCGATGATCGGCGGGGTCGCCGGGGGTGGCGAAGACCGCAGTGCCGCCCGGATGTGCGGCGAACCATTCGGCGACCCGACACCCGGACCGGCCGCCGACCTGCTCCACCCGCCACGCCTCGGCGTAGAACAGCACCGTGGTCTCCGCGGCCGCAGGCGCGAACACGACGTCGGCGCGGGCCAGCCGGTCGACGCCGTCGGGCGGCCGGTCGGACTCCCCTGGCCCCACGCCCAGACCGATCAGGATGCCCCGGTACCGGCGCCGCGGGACGCGGGGACAGGGCTGCAGGTGAGGGCCGCGCCGGCGCGGCCGGGGACGGTGACCGTCCATCGTCGCCTCCTCGGAGGGTCCGCGCCCTCCCGTCCGGATCCACGACGGCAGCGAGTGTCCTGGCTCCCGGATCGCCGCGGCGCCGCCCGGCCTTCCCGCGGCTGCGCCACGGTGGCCACACGGTGGGGACGCGCTCCCCGGTGACAGTGGCGGGACCGCGCCGGATTCGCACCGGTTTCCTCCACTGCCGTCAGATCAGGACTCGACCACAGCGCACCCGGCGGGGTCAAGTACGCGGGGCGGACGCCACGTCGGCGAGCAACCGCCAGCGCCCGCCCGGGCCGTCGCGGCGGGCGCCGAGCACGGCGCCGTTGCCGGGCAGCGCGCGCGGCATCGCCTCGGCGGGAGCCCCGAGCAGCGCGGCCAGCGCGGCGCGCATCGTCTCGCCGTGCGTGACCAGTACCAGCTCGCCGGTCGGCGGCTCCCGCAGCGCTCTGGTGAGGAACATCCTGACCCTGGTGTGCAGCGCGCGGGCGCTTTCCCCGCCCGGTGGCGCCCAGTCCGGACCGGCGGCGGCGAGGCGTTCGGCGCGCCCCGCGGCGGGGCGCCCCTCCCAGACGCCGTGGCCCTGTTCGCGCAGGGCGGGCACGGTGCGGACAGGCAGCCCGTGTGCCGCCGCGACGAGCGCGGCGGTCTGCCGGGCCCGCAGCAGATCGCTGGACCACACCGCGCCGATGGGCCGGTCAGCCAGCGCCGCGGCTGCCCGCGCGGCCTGTGCCCGGCCGCGTTCGGTCAGCGGGACGATCGCGGTGCGACCCTGCAGCAGGCCCGCGGCGTTCCAGGTGCTCTCGCCGTGGCGGACGAGGTAGAGGGTGGTCGGCGCGTGGCGCCGGCCCTTCGGGAGCGCGCGCACCGCCGGGCTCAGCCGTGCGCGCTCAACCCGGCCACCGGGCCCACGACGATGATCGCCGGCGGGCTGATCTCGTGGTCGCGGATCCGCGCCGCGACGGTGGCGAGCGTCGCGCGCAGCGAACGCTGGATCCGGGTGGTGCCGTCCTGGATGACCGCGACCGGTGTATCGGCCGGACGGCCGTGCTCCACGAGCGCGGCGGCGATCTCGGCGATCCGCTCGACCGCCATCATCAGCACGACGGTACCGCGCAGCCTGCCCAGCGCCGCCCAGTCGACGAGGCTGCGCGGATCACCCGGCGTGGCGTGCCCGGACACCACGACGATCTCGTGCGCGACGCCGCGGTGGCTGACCGGCACCCCGGCGACGGCGGGCGCCGCGAACGCGCTGGTGATACCGGGGACGACGGTCACCGGCACCCCGGCCTGGGTACAGGCGATGACCTCCTCGAACCCGCGGCCGTAGACGAAAGGATCGCCGCCCTTGAGCCGGACCACGAACTTCCCGGCCCTGGCCCGTTCGACGAGCAGCTCGTTGATCCGTTGCTGGGCCATCGCCCGTCCATAGGGGATCTTGGAGGCGTCGATCACCTCCACGTGCTGCCCGAGCTCGTCGATGAGATCGCGCGGCCCGAGCCGGTCGGCGACGACGACGTCGGCGCGCGCGAGCAGCCGCCGTCCCCGCACGGTGATCAGCTCCGGGTCGCCGGGTCCGCCGCCGACGAGCGCCACCCCGGGCCGCACCGCGTCGGCGGCGTCGTCGACGACACCCGCCCGCAGCGCCTCGACCAGCGCGGTGCGCACGGCGGCGGAACGCCGGTGTGCACCCCGGGCCAGAACCCCGACGGTCAGCCCGTCGTACGTCCCGGTCGCCGGGGTGGCCGCGGTACCGGCGGCGCCGTCGTCGGCGCGCACGCAGAACACCCTGCGCCGCTCGGCCTCGGCGCCCACCGCGGCATTGACGTCCGGATCATCGGTGCAGGCGAGGACGTACCACGCGCCGTCGAGATCGCCCTCGACGTAGCGCCGCTCGGTCCAGATCAGCTCCCGGGCCGCGGCCATGCCCTCGACCGCCGGCGTCACCTCCGGGGCGATGACCTCGACGAGCGCACCCGCCGCGAGCAGCCGCACCATCCGGCGCTGCGCGACCGGTCCACCGCCGACGACGACGACGCGGCGACCGGCCAGATTCAGGCCGACCAGGTACTGCTCGGTATGCGCGCTCACGGCCAGTCCCTCCCCGGGGGTCCACGCCCGGTCCGGTGTCCCCAGCGGGGACGGTCAGCGGCCGCAGGGGGTCTGGCTCCCAGGAGAGCATCCGGGTCACAGCGGCGGGACCGCCCCGGAATCGCACCGGGTTCCCATGCAGCCGAGCGAAGGGGAGCATAACCGCCCCGGCCTGCGGCGCAGACAGCCCGGCGCCGGACGTCACATCCGATGCGGGGGGCGGATGCGGGCAACGGCCGCGGTGACCCGATCCCCCGCCGTCTTCGGCACGATGAGTGCTACCCGCGCCCAGTCCCCGGCGGCGACCTCGGCCGCGGCCAGCAGGGCGGCCGCCTCGGCGACGCTGCCGGTGCCGGCCGCGGCGCGGGCCCGCTCGCTCGGGTGCGGCACCGCGACGGCATCGAGCCTCGCAGCCGGGAACGTGCGCAGCGACGCAGGCGCGATCGCGGCGAGCAGGCCCGGCTCGGCGGCCCGCCGGTCGATGCTCGCGTAGGCGCAGACCAGGCGGGGATCGAGGTCGTGTCCGTCGTAGATCCGCCGCAGCAGCGCCCGCACCGCCCCGGACGAGACCCCGCGGGCCGAACCAAGCCCGACCACGAGCGGACCCTTCACCGCGGTCGCGCCGCGGCGGCCACGAACCGCGCGACGGCGTCCGGCACGCCCGCCGGGTGGGTGTGCAGGAACGAGGCGTGGACGCCCGCGGAGACGAACCCCTCCGGGTCGGCCCCGCGCCATCCCCACGCCGGCGTCGTCCCGGCCCGTGGAGTCACCGCGCAGCGGTGGAACTCGTGTCCGAGCACCCGCCGCCCCACCGCGAACGCGGGCGAGCCGGTCAGGGCGACCGCCTCGCGGTAGCCCAGCGTCAGCCGCCCGCTCATCCCGGCGGATGCGGGCAGCACCCCGCACATCGGCTTCCCGTCGAGGTCGGCGCACAGGTAGAGCAGACCCCCGCACTCCGCGTGCACGGGCGCCCCGGACGCGGCGAGTGCCGCGACGGCCGTTCGCAGCGAGGCGTTCGCGCTCAGCGCGGCGACGTGCTCCTCCGGGAACCCGCCGGGCAGCACCAGTCCCGCCGTCGCCTCGGGAAGCGTTTCGTCGCGCAGCGGATCGACCACCACCACCCGCGCGCCCGCTGCCTCGAGCAGTTCGACGTGCTCGGCGTACCCGAACGTGAACGCGGGTCCCCCGGCGATGGCGACCACCGGACGCTCCGTGCCTGTGAGTGCGTAACAGTGTTCTAGCACTGTTACGCACTCACAGGCCGCGTCGACCGCGCTCCAGGCGGGGCCGGCCGGCAGCGGCTGGGCGAGCCGCACCACCGCGTCCAGATCCACGTGCTCGGCCACCAGCGACGCCATCGCGTCCACCGCCGCCGTGGCCGCCGCGCCGTGCTCGACCGCGGTGACTAGGCCAAGATGCCGCGACGGCACGGCGAGCTCCGCCCGCCGAGGGACCGCGCCGAGCACCGGCAGGCCGACCTCGTCGGCCGCCGCGCGCAGCACGGCCTCGTGCCGCGCGCTGCCCACCCGGTTGAGGATCACCCCCGCGACGCGCACCTCGTCGTCGAAGGAACGGAAGCCGTGCAGCAGCGCCGCGAGGCTGCGGCTCTGTCCACGGCAGTCGACCACCAGCACCACGGGCGCCCCGATCAGGCCCGCGACCTGCGCGGTCGAGCCGCCGCCGTCGGACAACCGCCCGTCGAACAGGCCCATCACACCCTCGACGACGGCCACCTCGGCGCCCGCCGCACCATGCCGCACGAGCGGACCGATCCGGTCCCGGCCGACCAGCACCGGGTCGAGGTTGCGGCCCGGTCGCTCGGCGGCGAGCGTGTGGTAGCCGGGATCGATGTAGTCCGGGCCGACCTTGAACGGCGCCACCGGCGTACCCCGGCGGCGCAGGGCGGCCATCAGGCCGGTGGCGATCGTCGTCTTGCCGCTGCCCGACGCGGGCGCGGACACGACGAGGGCGCGCGCGGTCATGGCCGGGGCCCGGCCGCTGCGGGAACCCTGTGCCGGGCGTGATCGAACAGCAGTCTCTCGACGTTCGCGGCAGGAGCGTCCGTCATGCTCAATGCCCGAGCACCGGATGCGGCACGTACGGCTTCTCCAGCGCCGCGATCTCGTCGGCGCCGAGCTCCACGCCGACCGCGGCCACCGCGTCCTCGACATGCCCCGGCTTGGTCGCCCCGACGATCGGCGCCGACACCGCCTCCTTGTGCAGCAGCCAGGCCAGCGCGATCTGCGCGGGCGGCAGCCCGCGCTGCTCGGCAAGCGCGCGCACCGCGTCGACCACCGCGAAGTCGGCCTCGGCGTAGAGTTGGTCGGCGAAGGAGTCGGTGCTGGCCCTGGTCGTGTTCCGCACGTCGCGGGTGCGGTTGCCGGCCAGCACACCGCGGGCGAGCGGGCTCCACGGGATCACCCCGACGCCCTGGTCGCGGCACAGCGGGTGCATCTCCCGCTCCTCCTCGCGGTAGAGCAGGTTGTAGTGGTCCTGCATGGCCACGAACCGGGTCCAGCCACCGAGGTCGGCCGCGTGCTGGGCCTTGGCGAACTGCCACGCGTACATGCTCGACGCGCCGATATAGCGGGCCTTGCCGGCGCGGACGACGTCGTGCAGCGCCTCCATCGTCTCTTCGATGGGGGTGTGCGGGTCCCAGCGGTGGATTTGATGGAGGTCGACGTGGTCGGTCCCGAGCCGGCGTAGCGACGCGTCGATGCCCGACAGGATGTGCTTGCGCGACAGCCCGCGCTTGTTCGGCCCCTCCCCCATCGGCATGAAGACCTTGGTGCCCAGCACGTAGTCGTCGCGGTCGGGGAAGAACTCGGTCAGCAGCCTGCCGGTGACCTCCTCGCTGGCACCGAACGAGTACACGTCAGCAGTGTCGAAGAACGTGACTCCCCGCTCGACGGCGCTGCGCACCAGCGGGCGGGCGTCGTCGAGGTCGAGCACCCACTCCCGCCAGGACGGCGAGCCATAGTTCATCATCCCGAGGCAGATCCGCGAGATCTCCAGTCCGGTCGAGCCCAGTCGGGTGTACTCCATGAAACCTGTCTACTCGGGCGTCACCATTCGATGCCACGCTGGCCCTTCTGACCGGCATCCATCGGATGCTTGATCTTCGTGGTCTCCATGACGAGGTCGGCGGCCTCGATCAGTTCCGGCGCGGCGTCCCGGCCGGTAATGATCACGTGCTGGCGACCTTCGCGCGCGGCGAGCACGTCGACCACCTCGCGCACGTCCACCCAGCCCCATTTGATCGGGTAGGTGAACTCGTCGAGCACGTAGACCTCGTGGACCTGATTCTCGATCCGGCGGCGGATCTCCGCCCAGCCGTTCCCCGCCTGCAATGCATGATCGTCCTCACCGCCCTCCTTGCGGATCCAACTCCAGCCGTGCCCCATCTTGTGCCATTCGACGGGGCCGCCCTCGCCGGTCTGCTCGTGCAGCCGACCCAGGGCGCGGAACGCCGCCTCCTCGCCGACCTTCCACTTCGCCGACTTCACGAACTGGAACACCCCGATGGACCAGCCCTGGTTCCACCCGCGCAGCGCGAGCCCGAACGCGGCGGTGGACTTGCCCTTCATCTCTCCGGTGTGCACGACGAGCAGCGACCGGTTGCGACGCTGCCGGGTGGTGAGCCCGTCCTCGGGGACCACGGTGACGCGACCCTGCGGCATATGTGCCTCCTTCGGTCGGCCGGTGAGTGCGGAACGGTGTCAGAACACTGTTACGCGCTCACGGCGGTGGTGACGACGCCGGCGACGCTGTCCGCGGACAGCTCGTCGAGGGTGACGAGCGGGCCGCCCGCGGCCAGCGCGATCCGGCCCGCGAGACCCAGCCGCACCGGCCCGCGCTCGCAGTCGACGACGACGGAGTGCACGCCGTCGGCGGCCAGCAACCCGGCGGCGCGGCAGGCGTCCACCACCGGATCGCCCCCGGCCCGGGCGGCGATCGTGGCCCGGCCGTCGGTCAGCAGGACCAGCAGCGGGCGACGCCGCGGGTCACGCAGCCGCTCCGCGGCGAGCGCGCGGCGCGCCCGCAGCAGTCCGCTGGCCAGCGGGGTGCGCCCACCCGTGCGCATCGAACCGAGCCGGGCCTGTGCGGCGGGCACGCTCGAGGTGGGGGGCAGCACGAGTTCGGCGCCGAGCCCGCGGAAGGTGACCATGCCGACCTTGTCGCGGCGCTGGTAGGCGTCGCGCAGCAGGGACAACACCGCACCCGACACCGCGCCCATCCGGCTGCGCGCGGCCATCGAGCCGGACGCGTCCACGACGAACAGGACGAGGTTGCCCTCGCGACCCTCGCGGACCGCGTGGCGCAGGTCGTCGTGCCGCAACCGGAGCCCGGCGCCGATCCGGCCACGAGCCCGCTGGTACGGCGCGGCCGCCACGATCGTCGCGGGCAGATGGACGTCGGCGGCGCGCAACGGGGTGGCATCCGACGGCCGGACGACCCGGCCGGTGTCGATGCGGGCCCGCGACCGCCGTCCGGGCGCGCCCTCCCCGATACCGGGAACCTCGAGCCGCCGCGCCCGGAACGGGCTCGCCGGCGGCGGGGCGAGCCGGCCGGGGCCATCGCCGGCCGGACGGGCCTGGCCGGCGTCGCCCGGGTGCTCGCCCGGCTCCGCCGGATCGCCGGTGGCGGTCGGCGGCGGACCTGCCGACCCGTCGTCGCGGCCGTCCTGTTGCGGGCTCGCGGCGTCGTCGCGCAGGTCCTCGGGCTGAGTGTCGGGCGCTCCCCCGCCCCCGCCGTCGGGCGGTTGCGGGTCGAGCTGCTGCGCGGCGTCGCGCAGCGCCTCCTCGAGGGTCTGGTCGTCGATGCCGGGCTCGTCGAACGGGTCACGCCTGCGCCGGTGCGGCAGCGCCAGCCGCGCCGCCACCCGGACGTCCTCCTCGGCCACCGCGTCGGCGCCGCGCCAGGCCGCATGCGCCGTCGCCGCCCGCGCGATCACCAGGTCGGCACGCATTCCGTCGACGTCGAACGCCGCGCAGACGGCCGCGATCCGGCGCAGCTCCCGGTCGTCCAGCCGCACCGACCCGACCCGCTGCTGGGCCGCCGCGATCCGCTCGGCCGTCTCGGCCTCCGTCCCCGCCCACTCGGCGGCGAAGCCGGTCGCGTCGGCCTCGAACGCCAGCCGGCGGCGCACCACCTCCACCCGGGTGTCGACGTCGCGCGCCGCGCGCACCTCGACGGTCAGCCCGAAGCGGTCCAGCAGCTGCGGGCGCAGCTCCCCTTCCTCCGGGTTCATGGTCCCGACCAGCAGGAAGCGGGCCGCATGCGAGACCGACACCCCGTCGCGCTCCACGTGGGCGCGGCCCATCGCGGCGGCGTCGAGCAGCAGATCGACCAGATGGTCGTGCAGCAGGTTGACCTCGTCGACGTAGAGCACTCCGCGGTGCGCGTCGGCCAGCAGGCCCGGCTGGTAGGCCCGCACGCCCTCGGACAGCGCGCGCTCCAGGTCCAGCGACCCGACCAGCCGATCCTCCGTCGCCCCCACCGGAAGCTCGACGAGCTGGGCGGGCCGGACCTCCCCGGTGCCGCCGATCGGGTGCGGCCCGTCGGGGCAGCCGGCGTCCGGATCCTCGGGCGCGCAGCCGAACCGGCAACCCGGGACCACCCGCAACCCGGGCAGCAGCGCGGCCAGCGCCCGCACGGCCGTCGATTTCGCGGTGCCCTTCTCCCCGCGCACCAGCACTCCGCCGACCCCCGGATGCACCGCGTTGAGCAGCAGCGCGAGCCGCAGGTCGTCGTGACCGACGACAGCGGAGAACGGGAAGTGCGGCGCGGGCCGCAAGGCCGGGTCGATCACGCAATCTCCTCGCTGACGTTCCTCGTCCGCAGCCGCCACGCCGCGGTCGCCATCGAGCGCGCACGCTCGCTCACGGGTGGGAGCCTGCCAGACCGCACTCGATCATCGGGAGCTCGGCCGGCGAACCGTGACTGATGACATGTTCAAGTGCACGTGTATCGAGGTGGGTCTCGACGAGGTCACCGAGCAGATCGAGCTGTGCGGCACGTTCCGCGGCGAAACTGGTGCCCGGCGCGATCCGGAACCCGCTCCGCCCGGCCTGCGCGGCCAGCCGCTCCAGAAGCGCCCGGCGGAACGCGTCGTCCTCCAACAGGCCGTGCCAGTGGGTGCCGAGCACCACCCCGGCATCAGACCCCTCGTCGGCCAGCAGGAACGCGTCCCCCGAGCGCACGACCCGCCCGTGATGGATCTGGTAGCCGGTTCCCGGCTCGGCCCCCGACGGCCGGGCCAGGTGCTTCTCGGCGTCGAACTCCACCTCCAGATCGAGCAGCCCGAGCCCGGCGACCTCCGAACCACCGGGAACCTCCACCCCCAGCGGGTCCGCGATCCGTCTGCCGAGCATCTGGTAGCCGCCGCAGATCCCCAGCACCGGCCTGCCCGCGTCCGCGTGCGCCACCACCGCATCGGCCAACCCGGACGCCCGCAGCCAGGCCAGGTCCGACACGGTCGCCTTCGACCCCGGCAGCACCACCACGTCGGCGTCGAGCAGCCGCGACGGCTCCGTCACGTACCGGACCGCGACACCCGGCTCGCAGGCCAGCGCCTCGACATCGGTGGCGTTGGAGATCCGCGGCAGACGCACGACCGCGACCCGCAGCCACGCCGATCCGTGCGGCGGCGCCGGGCGGCCCACAATCCCGTCCGCGACGGCCGACAGCGAATCCTCTGCGTCGAGCCACAACCGTTCCGCCCAGGGCAGCACACCGAACGTCGGCCGTCCGGTCAGCTCACGCAGCCGGGCGAGCCCCGGGGTGAGCAACGCCGGATCGCCGCGGAACTTGTTGATCACGAACCCGGCGATCCGGGCCTGGTCGGCGGGGTCGAGCACAGCAACCGTGCCGAACAGATGCGCCAGCACACCACCGCGGTCGATGTCCCCTACCACGACGACGGGCAGGTCCGCGGCCTGCGCCAGGCCCATGTTGGCCAGATCCGTGGCACGCAAGTTGATCTCCGCAGGCGATCCGGCACCCTCGCACACGACCACGTCGAACTCCGCGCGCAACCGGGCCAGGGTCGCGGCCACGACCTCCCGCAATCCGGCGGTCCGATCCCGATAGGACCGCGCGCTCACCTGCCCGTCGGCCCTGCCCAACACGACCACCTGGGACGTCCGGTCGCCGCCGGGCTTGAGCAGCACCGGGTTGAACGCGACCCTCGGCTCCAGCCCACACGCCTGCGCCTGCATCGCCTGCGCCCGGCCGATCTCCCCACCGTCGACGGTGACGACCGAGTTGTTGCTCATGTTCTGCGCCTTGAACGGGGCAACGCGGACGCCGCGTCGCGTCAGCCACCGGCAGAGCCCTGCGACCAGGACACTCTTCCCGGCGTCCGACGTGGTCCCCGCCACCAGCAGCGCACCTGTCAACCCACCGGACACGCGCGTCAGTATCACCGGTCGGGACCACGACGTGACCGCCGCCGCCGTGGCGGGACCGCTTACCGTAGGGATATGCGCTTCCTGCTGCGGCCGAGCTGGCTCGCCCTCATCGTGGCGGTCGTCGGGTTCGTGATCGCCTGCTACACCTTCCTCGCGCCGTGGCAGTTCAACCGCGAGGCTCAGCGGGACGCCCAGCAGCAAGCCATCGACACCTCCTACGCCATTCCACCTGCCCCGCTCCAGGACCTCGTGCCGGCCGACGGTGCGGTCACCCGCGACGTCGAATGGCGCCAGGTGAGCATCTCCGGCACCTATCTGCCCGCGGACGAAAGCCTGGTGCGGCTGCAGGTCGTCAACGGGAAGCCCGCGTTCGAGGTGCTCACCCCGATGCGCACCGAGGACGGCCGGCTGATCACGATCAACCGCGGTTCGGTGACGAGCACTGGTCAGGGCGTTCCCGCCTACGCCGCGCCGCCCCCGGGCACGGTGACGGTGACCGGTCGGCTGCGGGTGAACGAGACCGACCCGCAGGACCGGCCGATCCTCACGATCGACGGTCGCCGGCAGCTGTACGCGGCCGATTCCCGCCCGCTCGCCGCGGCCACCGGGCTGGACCTGATGCCCGGCTACATCCAGCTCTCCGCCGACCAGCCCGGCGTGCTCGCCCCGCTCGCCGTTACCACACCCACCGGCGGCGCTCCCTTCTCCAACCTGTCCTACGCGCTGCAGTGGCTGACCTTTGGGGTGATCGCCCTAGTCGCCCTGGGGTACTTCATCCGGCTCGAGGTGCTGCAACGCCGCGGCGGGGCCCGGAGCAAGGACGCACTCCGCGACGCGCTGGCCGGCCGCGACCAGGAGTCGATCGGCTCCCCGGACCCGGCCGGCGGCGGTGCGGACGACGGCCCGCGGGAGACCCCGCTCGCCGACCGCTACGGCCGCCGCTGAGACCCCCGCCCGCGGGGATTCAGCGGCGGCCCAGCGCCAGGGCGGCCGCGGCGGACAGCGCCGCCGCCACCCCCACCAGCCGGGACAGCCGCGCGGCCCGACGCAGATCGGCGATCCTCGGCGCCCGCCCCGACCCCAGCGTCGGCCGCTGCTCGACCCCGTGCGCGTACACCGTACGCCCACCCAGCCGCACACCCAGCGCGCCCGCCGCCGCAGCCTCCACCGGGCCCGCGTTCGGGCTGGGATGAGCCCGCGCATCGCGCAGGCACGCCGTCAGCGCGGCCCGCGGGGAACCGCCGACGGCCGGGGCCAGCGCGACGAACAGCAGCGCGGCGACCCGCGCGGGAACCAGGTTCGCCGCATCGTCGAGTCGGGCCGAGGCCCAGCCGAACCGCGCGTAGCGCGCCGACCGATAGCCGGCCATCGCATCCAGGGTGTTGGCTGCGCGATACGCCAACAGCCCCGGCGCCCCGGCCATGGCACCCCAGAGCAGCGGCGCGACGACGGCGTCGGAGGTGTTCTCGGCAAGCGACTCCACCCCGGCCCTGGCCATGCCGTCCGCATCCAGCGACGCGGGGTCGCGCCCGCACAGGCTGGGCAGCCGGCGCCGGGCCGCGTCCAGATCGTCGCGCTCCAGCTCCCCGGCGAGCGCGACGCCTTCCCCAGCCAGCGAGGCACCCCCGAGCACCGCCCAGGTTGCGACCGCGGTGAGCGCGCCCCGCAAGACCGGCCGCCGCCGGCAGGCCCGCTCGGCAACCGCGCCCAGCAGCACCGCCGCCCCCACCAGCGCGCCGGCGTGGCGGATACCCGCGGCGCGGGTGTCCGCGTACCCGCGGCGCTCCAGCTCCGAGGCCAGCGCGCCGAACGCCGCCACCGGATGTCCCCGGCGCGGGTCACCGAACACCGCGTCGGCGGCCACCCCGAGGAGCAGCCCGGCAGCGCGGGCCCGACCGGTCACGGCCTGCGGCCGCGCCGCCGCGTGGGCGCGGCCAGCGCGTCGAGGTCGGCCCGCAGCACATCGGGATCCACCGGTTCGGACATCGTCAGCACCGCATGCGTGTGATGCGCCGCCACCTCGGCGAGCTTGTGCAGCACGTCGTGCCGGTCCACGCCGGCCGCGGTCAGTCGCTGCGCGGCACGCCACGCCTCGGGCGGGTCGTCGTCCCAGAGCTGGTTGGCGACCACCTCGTCCGCAGGCTCGGGGAGCAGGCGCAGCCGGGCCAGTGCCAGCGCCCGGGTCTCCCGGAGCTGCTCGGACAGCGGCGCGAGGACCAGCTCCTCGGTCGCGGCGAAGGCCGGCTCGAGCATCGCGCGCGCCTCGGCGGGCGGGATCTCGCGCAGCCAGGTCAACTGTTCGTCGCCGAACTGCCGGGCCTCGCGCAGCGTGCCCTCGGGATCGTCCACGACCATGGCATCCTTGACGACCCCGCCGAGCGCATGGTCCACGAGGACCATCACCGCATGCGGGGCGCTGCCGGATCGGTCGAAACCGACAGCCACGCCGACCTGATCGCCGTAGACATCGCCGTGGGCCCATGCCTTCGCCGGTGCCCAGTCACCCAGCTGGTCCACCCAGCCCGGGGCGCGCACCCCGCGCGCGGCCAACGAGTCGGCGGCCGGCTCACGCTGCCCCGGGCCGGCCAGCTCGGCGAGGACGCGCAGCAGGGCCAGCGCACCGGGCGCCCGCCGGCCCGCGGTACGGCGGATCAGGCCCTCGCCGAGAACATCAGCGACCTCGGGATCGACCCCCGGTTGCTTCCACCCCTGTCCCAACAGCTCGGAGACACACAACTCCGCGTCGAGCGGTTCATCGCTCCGCTCCAGGCCATGGCCGACCTCGCGGACCATCTGGGCGAACAGGACATCCGGGGGATTCTGCTGCGTACCATCTCGTCGCTCCCGGCGCGAGGTCTTCTTCTTCGGCTTGCGACCACGGCTCACGGGGTTCACCCGACCTACAGTGGCAGAACCGGTCCCGACCCCGCGACGGGGGCCAGGAGGGAAGATCGGGTCATGCGTACCGACCTGGACCCCGCCGATCTCGGGGCCCGCCAGTTCTACAAGCTGATGACCGCCACCGTGGTCCCCCGGCCGATCGCCTGGGTCTCCAGCCGCTCCGCCGCCGGGGTCGACAATCTCGCCCCGCACTCGTTCTTCACGGTGTCGTGCGTCGACCCGCCGATGATGCAGTTCACCTCCGTCGGCACCAAAGACTCCTTGCGCAACATCCGCGCCACCGGCGAGTTCGTCATCTGCTTGGCCGGCGAACCGATGTTCGAGAAGATCAACGCGACGGCCACCGACTTCCCCGCCGAGATCAGCGAGTTCGCCGCGGTCGGCCTGACCTCCGAGCCCAGCCGGACCGTCGCGCCGTTCCGCGTCGCCGAGTCGCCCGTCGCATTCGAATGCCGGCTCGAGCGCGACCTGGAGCTCGGCGACTCGACGGTCGTGATCGGCCGGGTCCTGCACGCCGCGGTCGACGAGGACGTGTTCGTCGTCGACGAGCGGGGCAACAGCCTGCCGGCGATCGAGAAGCTGCGGCCGCTCGCCCGGCTGGGCCGCAACGAATGGTCCACGATCGGGGAAGTGCTATCGATCACGCGGATCGCGCACCAGGACTGGCCGGGGCATTTCACCCCGCCCGGACCCTGACGCGCCAGCCCGGACACCCCCACTCATGCACGGCGCGGGCCGCGACCGCGATCTGGTGCATGCTCGGCGAGCAGCCGCCGCCACACCTCAGCCATATCCGCGAGCATGGCGGCCATCGGCCCGCCGGTGATCCCCGGCGGGTTCGCGCCCGTCACGGTCAGAGGGTGTACTCGCCCTTTGGCGAAACCGGGGTGGCCCCACCGTCGCTGCGCAGCCCATCCTCACGGCCCCGCAACTCCACCCGGCGGATCTTCCCCGAGATGGTCTTCGGCAACTCGAAGAACTCCAGCCGCCGGATTCGCTTGTAGGGTGCCAGGTTGTCGCGCGCGAACTCCAGGATCGACCGCGCGGTCTCCTCGTTCGGCTCGTAGCCGGCGGCGAGGACGATGTACGCCTTGGGCACGGCCAGGCGGACCGGATCCGGTGAGGGCACGACGGCCGCCTCGGCCACCGCGGGATGTTCGATGAGCACACTTTCCAGTTCGAACGGCGAGATCCGGTAGTCGCTGGCCTTGAACACGTCGTCGGCCCGACCGACATAGGTGATGTAGCCGTCCTCGTCGCGAGCCCCGACGTCCCCGGTGTGGTAGTAGCCGCCCGCCATGGCCTCGGCGTTGCGCTCGGGGTCGTCGCGGTAACCGACCATCAGGCCGGCCGGGCGCTGCGACAGATCGAGACAGATCTCGCCCTCCTCGGCCTTCTCGCCGGTGGCCGGGTCGATCAGCTCGACGACGAAGCCGGGCGCAGGCCGCCCCATCGACCCTGCCTTGATCGGCTGGCCGGGCGGGTTGGCGATCTGCACGCTGGTCTCGGTCTGCCCGAACCCGTCGCGGATCCGCACCCCCCAGGCCTTCTCCACCTGCTCGATGACCTCGGGGTTGAGCGGCTCGCCCGCGCCGACGACCTTCCGCGGCGGGTTCTTCAGGCCCGACAGGTCGGCCTGGATCAGCATCCGCCACACGGTCGGCGGAGCGCAGAAGCTGTCGACCCCGCAGCGGTCGAGCACACCCAGCACGCTCTCCGCGTCGAACCTGGCGTAGTTCATCACGAGCACGCACGCCTCGGCGATCCACGGGGCGAACACGTTCGACCAGGCGTGCTTTGCCCAGCCCGGCGAGGATATGTTGAGGTGCACGTCGCCGGGCTCCAGCCCGATCCAGTACATCGTGGACAGATGACCCACCGGGTAGGACACGTGGCTGTGCTCGACGAGCTTCGGCTTGGCCGTGGTGCCCGAGGTGAAGTAGAGCAGCAGGGTGTCACTCGCCTTGGTCACACCGTCCGGGGCGAACGTGTCGGCGGCGAAGTAGGCGTCGCTGTAGTCGAGCCACCCCGACGGTGGGTTGCCGACGGCGATGCGCGTGTAGTCGCCGGCGACGTCGTCGAACTTCTCGGCGTTTCCGCCCCCGACGATCACATGCTTGGCATGTCCGCGGTCCACCCGGTCCCGCAGGTCGGCCGCGTTGAGCAGTGTCGTCGCGGGGATGACGACGGCGCCGAGCTTCATCGCGGCGAGCAGTGTCTCCCACAGCTCGATCTGGTTGCCCAGCATGAGGATGATCCGATCGCCACGCGAGACGCCCTGCGCGCGCAGCCAGTTCGCGACCCGGTTGGAGCGCGCGGACAGCTCGGCGAAGGTCCAAGAGGCCTCCGCGCCGGCGCTCTCCACGATCCACAACGCACGGCGCGCACCGCGCTCCGGGTCGGCGGCGACGGCGTCGAAGTGGTCCAGCGCCCAGTTGAACTCGCCGAGCTCGGGCCAGCGGAAATCCCGATAGGCGGTCTCGTAGTCCTCGCGATGGTCGAGCAGGAAGTCCCGCGCCGCGTAAAAGGCCTGCGCACCCGTTTCGCTCATGTCGCACCTCGCGAGTCGTGGAAGAGCTGCACTGCTTGGCGCAACCCTAACGAGGGCCGGTGCCGACACGGTCGCGTGATCCCCACCGCCTGCGGCGATCACCAGGTCGGCCCAGCCCCGCCGGAGAGGGCCTCACCCCCGAAGGGGGTAATTCGCCGCCTCCGCGGCCCCGGCGGCCCCGCCCGCAGGCGGGCTGCCGGGGCCTGCAACCGAGCGGTGGTCGCCGGCGTCGAAGGTGCGAACCGTCACCTGTTCAGGTGAGACACGTACGCCGATTGCAGCGTTTGGCGCCCGGTGTGCGATTGCCTGATGAACCCGCCCAGCCATGGGCAGCGCAGATCCACAAGGGGGCGACGGCGATGCCGATCGAGTCCATCCAGCAGGACATGTTCACCGTGCTGCACGGGGAGCCGGTGCCGGTCGTGACCCGGTGGACCTACGACGCGTCCGACCCCTTCGCGGTCTCGTTCGCCGTTCAGACCCGCAACGATCGTTGGATCGAGTGGTTCGTCGCCCGCGATCTCGTGGTCGCGGCGTTCGACGGGCCGGCGGGCGAAGGGGACATCCGGATGAGCCCCCAGCTGGTCGCCGGATACGACATCGTGGAGTTCGAGGCCCGGTCCACGGGCGGCCGTGCAGTCCTGGAGGTCGACCGCGCCCTGCTCCGACGCTTCATCGACTCGAGCATTGACGTGGTCGCTCTCGGCCACGAGGCCATGCGGATGGATCTCGACAAGGAGCTCGCGAAGATCACCAGAAGCTGCGCAGGGTAGTCGGCGCCGGCTACACCGTCCCTTTCGGACCGGCGTCGGCCCCGGCGTCACGGGCGGCATCCCGCCACGCCTGCTCGACGCGCGGTCCGTCGTCAAGTGCGGCGGCAATCTCGGGGTCGTCCACCCGCGAATCCTCAGGAATTATTGAGATATCCCCGTCGACATCGTGCACGGCGGCCTCCTCTGCCGAAGCCGTGCCCCCGTCGATGCCGACGTCCGCCGCGTCGTTGTCGTCCATGGGCTCACCCGTCGAGGCGGCCGCAACCGGCCGCCCTGCCCGGGTCGGTCAGCCGCAGCATGCTCCGCCTGGGGCCGTTCCCGATGGAGGCGCTCGTCGATGGTGTCGCCGGCCGGCGCGCCGGCCGCCGTCACACCGTCCTCGTCGAGACCGTAGGGCCGGTCCGGCGGTCGCGTATCCGGAGTCCAGGGCGTCGCCGTCCCCGGCGGGGCAGACCAGGACCTCGGCCGTCTCCAGGTGCAGGCCGTCGGTTAGGTCGGCGGCCTCGGACTGCTCGCGGTAGTCACGCTGAGCCATCCGTTCCCGCTCCTCTCGCCGTCGTCCGGGTCGTCCTCCGCGTACCCCGGACGCGCCGCGCGCACACCGGTCGAGTGGTGATGGGGACGCGCAGCCCGGTCAGGCAGGCCGAATGTGTTCTGATCGTCGGAAGAACGAGGAGGACCCATGACATCATTCGCCGAGCCGACCGCCGCCCCGATCACCGTGGATCGCGCCGCAGAGGGTGTCGCGCTGGTCGAGCTGCACCGGCCCCCGCACAACTACTTCGACCTGCCCCTCGTCCGCGCGCTCGCTGATATCCACGCCGAACTCGACGCCGACGACTCGGTCCGGGCGATCGTGCTGTGCAGCGAGGGCCGCAACTTCTGTGCCGGTGCGAACTTCGGTGGCGACGGCAGCCGCAGTGAAGCGGTCACCACCGAGGTCGCGAACGCCCTCTACGCCGAGGCCGTACGACTGTTCTCGGTGGCCACGCCCGTCGTGGCCGCGGTGCAGGGCATCGCGATCGGCGGCGGGCTCGGGCTCGCGGTCTCGGCGGACTTCCGGGTCGCCGGGCCCGGCAGCCGATTCGCCGCCAACTTCGCCCGGCTCGGACTTCACCAGGGCTTCGGACTCTCGGTCAGCCTCCCGCGCGTCGTCGGCGCCCAGCACACGCTGGACATGCTGCTGACGGGCCGCCGGGTCGGCGGAGAGGAGGCGCTGCGATTCGGGCTGGTCGACCGGCTCGTCGGCGACGAGGAGATCCGGGCCGGAGCGGTCGCGCTGGCCGCCGAGGTCGCAGCCGCAGCACCACTGGCCGTCCGGAGTATCCGAGCCACCATGCGAGCCGGGCTCGCCGAGGAAGTTGCCGCGATCACCGAACACGAGGCCGCCGAACAGCGGAGATTGCGCGAGACCGCGGACTTCCGCGAGGGCGTCGCGGCGTCGCTCGAGCGTCGCGATCCGCGCTTCATCGGGCGTTGAGCGTCATGGGCACCGCATCGGACACCGCGCCCGGCCGACCCCGCCGTCCGCGGGACTCGGCAGCCACCCGTCAGGCGCTGTTGGCGGCGGCCAGCGAGCTCTTCGCGACGGTCGGCTACGACGCGACGACGGTCCGCGCGATCGCCGACCGCGCCGGCGTGAACCAGGCGCTGCTGTTCCGGCACTTCGGCAACAAGGAGGCGCTGTTCGCGGAGGCCGTCACGGGGCAGGCGATGGAGGTGCTGAACGCGGGTCCGCCGGAGAGCTTGTTGCCCCGGATTCTCGACAGCATGCTGTCCGAGGATGCCTCGGGTGGTGAGCTGTTCTACGCCGTGCTCCGCTCGGCCGGCAACTCCGAGGCCGCCGCCGCGGTCCGCGACGAGCTGAGCACCAGCTACGGCCGAGCGTTCGCCTCGCTGGCCGATACCGACGACCCCGCAGACGCGGCCGTGCGGGCCAACCTGCTGATGGCCTGGCTGCTCGGTATCGGGCTGCTGCGCACCGTGTTGAAGACCGAGCCACTGGCCCATGCGGACCCCCAGGCCATCACCGCGCACGTCATGCGCGTTGCTCCCGCGTTGCTGGAGACATCCGCTCCCTCGAGGTGACCGCCCGTCGCACCCTCATCCCCGGCCGGTGAACACCAGGAACAGCAACTCGGCGTCTCATTCGGAGACGACGGTCTGATGCCTCAGCGTTCCTCGGGACGGCGCCGCAGGAGATAGGTGTCCATGATCCAGCCCTTACGCTCACGCTGTTCGGCACGGATTCGCACGATGTCATCCTTGACCTGCTGCAGGTTGCCGCTCACCAGCACCTCGTCGCGCGAGCCCACGTAGGCGCCCCAATAGATATCGACGTCGGTGTCGGGTAGGTCGGCGAAGGCAGAACCGCCGTCGAGCATCACGACGACGTCATCGACGTCGGTGGGCATCCCCGCCGCGAGCCGGCGTCCAGTGGTGATCAGCACCGGGCGGCCGATGCGATTGAGGATGAGCCGGTGCGCCGCCGTCAGGGCCTGCACGCTGCTGATCCCCGGGATGCTCTCGACCTCGAACGACATCGTAGAGCGCGCCGCGATGCGATCGAGAAGCCGCAGCGTGCCGTCGTAGAGCGAAGGGTCGCCCCACACGAGGAACGCGCCGGTCTGGTCCTCTCCGAGCTCCTCGAGGATCATCTGCTGGTAGATCTCGGCGCGCCGATCCTGCCAGTCGACGACGGCGTCGCGGTAGGCGTCGGCGGTCCGGTCGCGTTCTGGGTCGGACGCCTCGACGACGCGGTACCGGCCGTGCTCGACGTGTTGGGAGAGCAACTCGGTCCGGAGTCCGGCCAGATCGTCCTTGAGGTGACCCTTGTCGATCACGAAGAACACATCGACCCGGTTCATCGCCTTGACGGCCTGAACGGTGATGTGATCCGGATTCCCCGCGCCGATCCCGATGACGTACACCTTCCGCACGCTTGAACGGTAGATCATGCCCTCGAACCGGATGCCGTGACCGGTCAGTCGGGCTCCGGCGGCTCGCCGGAGCCCGGTTCGGGTTCGCGCGGCACCGGCTCCGGCAGATCCGCCGCAATAGGGTCACCACGGGTCAGGTAAACCTGCCCGAGTGGGCTGCGCCACCGGAAGGTTCCCGGCGCGGTCTGGATCAACGTCCAGCCGGCCTGTTTCATCAGATGGTGCTGTTCGCACAGCGGTTCGAGATTTCCGCTGACGGTGTCGCCGCCCAGCCAATGGTCGCGGGTGTGGTCGGTATCGGTCTTGAGGGCCGGTCGCCAGCAGCCGGGTGCCACACAGGTTCGATCACGCATCTGCACGTACCGGCGCAACGCCGCGCGGGCGAACCGATCCCGGGGGTGCGCCTCGATTCGCCGCAGGGCGGACCCGCGATCCCGGTACTGCGCGGCGATGTCGGCGATCACCCCGGCCCAGGCGGTAGCCGTCGTCTCGTCCAGGTCGACCTCGCCGGCCGTGAGCCGCTCCAGGAACCGAGCCTGAACGTGGATCTCAACCACCCCGCCGCGGGCCGAATCGTCGAGCGAATGCCCGCGAGGGCGTTTCCGGGTGATCGCCCCATGGGCCAGGTAGCCCTCGTCGTCGGTGATCGCGATCCGCCACTCCCCGGCGTGCTGCAAGGCGACCAGTGTGCGAGCGTCCGCGGCCACGATCGGGCCCCATCCCGGCAGCTCAGCGGTGTTCTCGTTCAGGCCGAGCAGGGTGGACAAGCCGATCCGGACCTCGACCCCGGCGCGCGAGCGGATCGCCGGGGGACCCTCGGGATGCGGCCGCCGGGTTGTCGCAGCCTCGCGCCGCGAGGCACGTCGAGTGCGGGAAGCGGGCCCTGTCGTGCCGCCGCGCCGGGAACGCCGCCGAGTTGCCGCACGGGCGAGGACGACCGAGCCTGCGGCCCCCGCGCGCCGAGCCGATGTCGTCGCTCCACCGGAACCGCCCTTCGCGTCCTGGTCGGGAAACGTGGACGGGTCGGCAAGCATCGCCGCGATGATCTGCTCCCGGCTCAGCCCGTCGTATCGCCCGTCCAGCAGCCGCAGCAGCAGATCGGCCTGCAGCATCCGCTCCGGGGCCGAATGCCCCGCGGCCTTCACCGAGCGGGCCAGTCTCTCCAACCGCTCCGCGGCCGCGGCGGCCTCCGCAGGCGGCAGGCCATATGCGGTGATCCGCGCGGTCCCCGTCGAATCCAGGTATCCCGATACCCCGCGTTCCCGGACCGCTCGCTGATAACGGCGACGGGCGGCGTCCGGGTCGATGTTCTGTACCTCGCGCAGTAGACGCAGGGCGAGCTGCCCGGTGGTCCAGCTCGGTGCGCAGGGCACGGTCCGCTCGCAGATGACCGCGATCTGCTGGGCGGTGAGATCACCGAGGTAGTCCGCGAAGACGCGAGCCTTGAGGTGGTCGATCCGCCCGGCCAGCAGCGCCGCGAACACCATCGGCAGATCCAGCACCAGGGTCTGCGCGAACGCCAGCTCCGCATCCGCCCGGCGACCGGTGAACGTCAACGCGGCGCCGATCTCGGCGGATGCCCAGTCCCCCACAGCCTGCGACCGACGCACCGCACCCTCGGCCGCGGGATCGTCGGGGACCGAGGCGGTCCTGCTGACCTCGACGATAGCCGCCAGGAACCGGGCGTAGGAGTGCGACACCTGCCGCCAGGAGGCCTGCAATACGTCCACGATCTCACTGTTGGGTACGGCGGCGAGATCAAGCGCATTCAGGGCGGCGGCCAGGCCGGGTCCGGGCTCCGCCGAGCCCCAACCCGCCGCATCGCCCGTCGCCATATATCGAACGTACGTTCGCCACCCGCCCCTCGTCCACCCATCTGCCCGTCTCCCACCGAAGACTTCACCATCGCGAACAGGCATATACCCAGAAACGGGGATCAGCCCAAGAGCCGCAGCCCCCAGCCACCGCTCCACCGTTCACCGGGTGCCAGGACGATGAGGTCGGTTCCCGCGTTGAGCGCGTCGGGTGGGCACGTCATCGGTTCTACCGCGACGGCCCGCCCGCGACCAGGGAAGTCGTCCGGAGTGAACACCTGCACCCAGCGAAAATCCGGATCGGCCCACAGCTCGAGCCCGGCCCCGGGTGCGAACAGCCGGTGACGCACCCGGTCGTCGCCGACCGCGGGCATGCAGCCGCCGAAGGTGGCGTCGAGGCGAGCGCCGCGCAGCGGCCGGTCGCGGTCCTCGACGGCGAGTGGGCGCAACGGCCCGGCGGGCAGCTGGCCGTCCAACGGCAGTCGCTCGGTCGCGGCCAGGTGCAGCACGCAATCCTCCGTGGGCACGTCACCGAGCCGCAGGTACGGGTGCGCGCCGAGTCCGAACGGGACGTCGCGCGCGCCGCGGTTCTCCGCGGTCACGGTCACCGCGAGTCCGTCGCTGGATACTGCATAACGGGCGGTCACCCGCACCGGCTCCGGCCAGCCCGGCTGCGCCGTGACGACCGCGGCGAGCTCGACGGCGTCGCTGGCATGTTCGACGATTCCCCACAGCACGTGACGCAGCAGCCCGTGGATCGCGTTCCCGGCCGCGGGTTCGGTGAGCGCGAGCTGCTGAGGCCGGCCACGCCACACCCAGGATCCCCTCGCGACCCGGTTGGGCCACGGCGCGAGCAGCGCACCGGAGCCGAGCGGAGGGTGAGAATCCTCGGGGAAGGTCTCGCAGTAGGCCCGCCCGTGGACGTCGAAGGCGCGCAGCCCGGCCCCGACCTCGGTCACGATCGCCCGGGCCGGGCCTGCCGCGATCACGAACTGCCGACCGGTCGGGGGCATCGGCGGCATCGTCACCCTCCTTGGTACCCGGACTCGGAACCGATCCGTCCAGCCTGGACCACACGCGGACGATCCGCAGCCGAGCCGAGGTGTATCCGGCCTGCACGGGGTAGCCCGCGGACACGTCGTTCCAGGTGACCGAGGTGCAGCGCTACCTCCACGGTGCGGACTACCCGATGACCGGTCCACAACTCGCCGACCTCGCTCAGCGCAACGGGGCCGGCGAGGACCTCGTGTCGGTGCTGCGCGGGCTACCCGAGGTCGACGGCCCGAACGAGGTCATGAAGCGGATTTCCGAGCACCTCGGCAGCCCGGCGGACAGCTGGTCCCCGGCGAGATATCGCGCAGTTCCGGACCGCCGGCCCAGATCGGATGGGCTGTCAGGGCCGCTCCACCAGTGCCGCCAGCCCGTCGAGCACCGTGCGCAACCCGAACTCCCAGGCGTGGTCGGGGCTCCAGGTGCTGCCGTGGGCGGCGCCGGCCGCCGCCCCGACCCGGGCGGCCGTCGGGTACACGGCCTCATCGAACACTCGGCCCAGCAGCGGAGCATTGAGCGCCCACCACTGCTCGTCGTCCATCGCGCTGTCCCGCTGGGCGGCGCGGGCGTCGGCCGCGTCGCGGGCGTGCAGGCGGACGAAGCCGAGCAGGTGCGCCAGCGCGGCGTCGATGTCGACGTCGGAGAGGCCGAGCCCGTCGAGCGCCCGCAACTCGTGCTCGTACTTGGCCATCTGCCCCGGCCCCAGCGGCGGACGGCAGGTGGAGATCGTGGCCGCCCACGGGTGCGCCTCGAACAGGGCTCGGTTCTCCTCGGCGATCGCGACGACCCGCTCCCGCCACGGTCGGCCCGCGGTGTCGGTGCGCGGCATCGCGGCGTAGGCGGCGTCGAGCATGAGGTCGAGTAGCTCGGCCTTTCCGGGCACGTAGGTGTAGAGCGTCATCGGCGCGACGCCGAGGGCCTGCGCCACCCGTCGCATCGTGACCGCCGCCAGCCCCTCGGCGTCGGCCAGCCGCGTCGCCGCGCCGACGACCACGTCGATGCCCAGTCCCTGCCGCGGTCCGCGGCGGGGGATGGCGGAGGCGTCGCGCCACAGCAGGGAGAGGGTCCGGTCCGGGTCACCGGCGCTGCTGCGGTCACTTGACACAGGGACCATTGTGGCGCAGCGTTTAGCGTACAGTGTACAATGTACTAAGTACGATGGAAGAGAGCACCGCATGAAGATCACCGCATCCGCCGTCTCGCTGAATGTGGAGGACGTCGAGGCCTCCACCGCCTTCCTGGTTGATCACTTCGGCTTCCGCACCGAGATGGCCGCGCCCGGCTTCGCCTCGCTCACCCGCGACGACGCCGGGATGAACGTCGTCTTCCTGCGTCGCGGCCTTTCCACCCTGCCCGCCGACCAGCGCGACGACCACGCCTCCGGGCTGATCCTGGCGTTCACGGTCGACGATCTCGAGGGCGAGCTGACCCGGCTGCAGACCGAGGGCGTCGCCATCACGATGCCGCTGACCAGCGAGGAATGGGGCGAGCGAGCGTTCCAGGTACGCGACCCCAACGGTGTGATCGTGCAACTGGTCGACTGGAACGCAGGCTGATCAAGCGCAGGGCCCGGCGGGCCCTGCGGTCAGATCGCCGCCCCGTCACCTGAGCGACGCCGCCGGTCACGGCAGGCCCCCTGGCCAGTTCGGGGGCGAGCAGTTCGGCCGCGCGCTCCGCGGTGTAGGTGTACGGCCAGACGAACGCCACCGTGCGAGACGCCAGACCCGAAGAGGAAATCCGGGAGGTGCACCTGGCATGGGCGCAGGCAGGCGCGTAACCGCAAAAGTCGAGGTCCGACACGCGCCGCTGCAATTCGACGAGGTGTTCGACGAGGAGCGGGTCGTCGCCCTGCCCGCCCGGCACCGGCCTGCCGGGCGCGACCGGGTGGGCATCGCCGAACTGGACGGCGAGGATGTGTGCGACATCACCCCCGCCACGTTACGGTGGGCGAACCGAGCGTGGATCCGGCGTTCGGACATCGGTCGATCTGCCGATGGCTGCCCGCGCCCGGATACCGACCGTCACCGCGCCGGGCGTTCAGCTGAGGGAGGAACCCATGCGGGTCGACGAGTACGTGTCGCACGACGCGACGGCATTGGCGGAGCTGATCCGCGAGGGTGCGGTCAAGCCCGATGAGGTCGCGGAGGCGGCGGCCGCCGCGCTCGATGCGGTGCAGCCCGAGCTCAACGCCCTGGTCGGTGAGCGGTTCGCCGAACCACTGGCGTACTCCGCGGACGGTCCGTTCGCCGGTGTGCCGTTCGCGATCAAGGACCTCGTCCTGCACGCCGACGGTATCCCGCAGCGGGCCGGGAGCCGGCTGCTGGGCGACGGGGTCGCGATGCCGGGCGACAGCTACCTGATGGCCCAGTTCCGGGCAGCGGGGCTGGCGACGATGGGGCTCACCGCGACTCCCGAACTGGGTTTCAACGCCAGCACCGAGCCGGTGGCCACCGGACCGGTGCGCAACCCCTGGGACACCACGCGCAGCCCGGGCGGATCCAGCGGTGGCTCGGCGGCCCTGGTCGCCTCGCGGGCGCTGCCCATGGCGCACGCCAACGACGGCGGCGGCTCGATCCGGATCCCGGCGGGATGCTGCGGACTGGTCGGGCTCAAGCCGACCCGGGGGCGGACGACGCCCGGCCCGGACTACGGCGACCTGCTGCTCGGGTTGGCGATCGAGTTCGCCGTGACCCGCACGGTGCGCGACTGCGCGCGGCTGCTCGACGCGGTGCACGGCGCCCAGCCCGGCGACCGCTATCTGCTGCCGGCCCCGGAGCGTCCGTTCGCCGAGGAGGTACGAGCCGGCAGCCGCCCGCTGCGGATCGCGGTGAGTACCACGCCGTCGTCGGGCCCGGGTTCGGTCGACCCGCAGTGCGTGGCGGCTGTGCGCGGGGTCGCCGAGCAGCTGGAGTCGATGGGGCACACCGTCGTCGAGGCCGCCCCGACGATCGACGCCGCGGCCTTCGACGACGCCAACCTGGTGGCGTGGACCAGCTTCCTCGCCGACGCGGTGGATCAGCTCGCCACCGCGGTGGGCGTCACGCCCGGCCCGGACACCCTGGAGGCGACCACGCTTGCCTGCGCGGAGCACGGCCGAACGCTGCGCGCCGCGGACCTGTACGCGGCGGACCGGGTGTTCAACGCGACGACCCGCGCGGTCGCGGCGTTCTTCACCGAGCACGACGTGCTGCTCACCCCGACGACGTGCGCGCCGAACACCCCGCTGGGCCACCTCGACGCGAACGCCTCGGGATTGGACGCTCGCGGCTGGTACGACCGCATCTTCAGCTTCGCCGGGTTCACCGCGGTGTCGAACGTGACGGGCATGCCGGCGATCTCGCTGCCGCTCGGCTCCTCGGCCGAGGGCTGGCCGATCGGCGTGCAACTGGGTGCCGGGCTCGCCGGGGAGGCGACCCTGCTCGCGCTGGCGGCGGATCTGGAGCGGGCGATGCCCTGGTCCGATCGGCGACCGGCGGTCGTCGCGGACTGACCGTCCGCCCGTGCGGCTCAGGAGGGATCGAAGTCCTCGGGCCGAACCGATTCGAGGAAGCTGCGGAAGCGCTCGATCTCCTGTTCCTCGGTCGCGGCCTGCCGTCGCGGCTCGGATGGCGCGGGCGGCGACGCGCGCACCAGGGTGATGCCGGCCAGGCTGGGCACGGCGGCCTGGTCGAGCAGTTCCCGCGTCGCCATGATCGGCACCCGGCTGTGCAGCGCGATCGCGACCGCATCGCTGGGTCGCGCGGAGACCACCGCTCCCGACCGCATCGCAAGTTCGGCGTGGAACACCTCGTCACACAGCGCCACGACCCGTACCTCGGCCAGCTCATGGCCCAGCGCCATGATCACCTGGGCGATCAGCTGATGTGTCGCGGGCCGGGGCGGGGTCACCCGCCGCTGCTCCATCTCGATGGCCGCCGCCTCGGCCTCGCCGATCCACAGCACCAGGTAGCGATCCGGTGCCAGATCGTGCTGCCGGGTGCCCAGCACGAGCACCCGCTGGGCAACCGTGGAACCGGATCCGACTCCGACCACTCGCATCTCGGCCATGGGTGTCATCGCGGGTCACCGCGTCCGCTCAGCCGGCCGCAGCCGGCACGTCGGCCGCGTCGGGGCTGCGCAGGAATGCCGGCTCGACCCCGAACAGCTCCACGGCCCGGCCCATCGACCAGCCCGGGTGGTCCTCGTCGTCCAGGTCACGCACACCCACTGCTGCTCCTCTCGGCGCGGCGCGGATCTCGGGTACCCCACGTCACACCGCGAGAATAACGCCGCCTATCGGCTCTCCACGAGAAGGAAGTCGGCCGCCGGGATCCGCCAGGTACCCGCTATTCCGCGACCCGGCCCGCCGGACGTGGAGGTGACGTCGGACACGACGTATAGCTAAGATAGCTGGCACAGAAATTCAACAACTCCCGGCGTAGATCACCGGCGTTGAGCGGAGCAGACCTCCCCGGTCGTGCCGATCCGACCGCCGGACCGGGGAGCAGGTGAGGAGAAGCGATGCATCCCGCCCCCGCCACCTCCGATCTCGCCCAGGCCTGCCTCCAGGCCTCCCATCTGCTGCGCCGCCACACCCGCCGCCAGCTGCATCTCCCGGCGCACGACGAGCGCACCGCGCAGGCGACCTGCCGGCTCCTCGAGACCCTGAGCCTGGCACTCGCCGAGAATCCCGAATGCCTCCCTCGGCAGGTGGCCGGCGCCGCGCACCGGCTGGCCCGGAGCATCGCCGCGCTGCCTCCGATCCCCTACCCGACGCCGTCCGCAGCGAGGGTCAGGCCCGTCGCCGATCCCCATCGCTGAGCCTGCGCGGACATCGCCGCGGCTGGTCGGTCACTACCCTGACTGACATGAAGGAGCCCCGGCATGTGCTGGTCCCGGCACTGGTCGGGCTGGACGTGCGCGAGGCGCATCAGCTCTCCCTGGACGCCGGTGTCATCGCGGTCAACCCCGACCCCGACACGCCCCCGGCCCGACACGGTGCGGTCGTGGCCCAGCGACCCACCGCGGGTACCCAGGTCAACCCCGGTGATCCGGTCACGATCTGGGTCGACGCCGGCCCCGAGCAGGACGACACCGACGGGGACGACGGTGGTGGCGGCGGCGGTCGCTGGTGGCGGCTCGGGCCCCGTCCGCGCCCGCCCAAACCTGCCGGCACCAAGTAGCAGCGGGCCGTCAGCGCGTCATGGAGCCATAACGTTCAATCCGCCCCACCGCTCTGCGCCTCATGGGAGCCATAACGTTGAGGGCGCGTCATGGGGCCGGCACGTCACCCCGGGACGCGGATGGCGAGCAGTGCGACGTCGTCGGTGGTCGGCGCGCCACGCAGCAGCTCGTCGCACAGTTTCTCGATCGGGAGCTCCATCGCGGCGGCAGCGCGCACCTCGAGCGCGACGATGCTGCGGTACAGGTCGGTATCGGGCCGTTCGACGAGCCCGTCGGTGTAGAGCAGCAACGTCGACCCCGGCGGCAGCGCGGTCTCGGCCTCGGTCCGGGGCCGGGCCAGGCCCGCGACCAGGGCCATGCCCGTGGCCTCGGTTAGCAGCCGCGGCCGCGCCCCCGGCGTGACCAAGAACGGGGGCGGATGTCCGGCGACGGCCCAGCGCATCCGCCATCCGTCACCGGCTTGGCTGAGCTCGGCATGGACGAGGGTCGCGAACTGGGTGATGCGCAGCCGGTCGTTGATCACACCGAGCCGGTCGAGGACACCGGCAGGTCCGTCGGCCCGGTCCAGGGCCAGCGTGCGCAGGCTGGCCCGCAGCTGGCCCATGGCCGCCGCGGCGGTGATGTCGTGGCCGACGACGTCGCCGATCACCACCGCCAGCCCGTTGTCGGAGCCGAGCGGGAACGCGTCGTACCAGTCCCCGCCCACCTCGTCGTGACCGGCGGGCTGGTAGCGGGCGGACAGCTCGAGGCCGGGCACCTCGGGCGGGTCGGTGAGCAGGCTGCGTTGCAGGACCAGCGCGGAGGCGCGGGTGCGCTCGTAGGAGAGCCCGTGTTCCAGCGCCCTTCCCGCGAAGCGGGCGATCTCGCCGAGGGCGCCGAGCTCGTCGTCGGTCCACAGCGGCCGGTCATGGCACACCCCGAACACCACGATCGCGGCCACCAGCCCGTCCACGATCACCGGGGCGGCCACCACGTAGTTCAGCCCGCTGTGGATCGTGGCCGCCGCGCTCGGGGGCAGCGACCACCGCGGCACGGCGGGGGTGGCGATGGGACGGCGCAACATCCGTCCCTCCTGGATCGTTTCGATGATCGGGTTTCCATCGCCGGTCCATCGCACATGTGTCGCGAGGGGCGGCAGCTCGATCCCGGGGATGGCCGCGGCCGCCACCCGGTCGGTGAACACAGGCAGGGGCGGCATCCGCCCCGGAGGAACCGGGCGGGCCAGCCGGTGGACGATCGACAGGTCGGCCAGCTCCGGCACCGCGACTCTGGCGAGCTCGCGCAACTCCGCGGCCGTATCCAGGTTCCGGTTCAGGGTTGCGCTGGCCCGCGCCAGCAGCTCCTGATGCCGGGCGCGCCGCTGCAGGTCGCGGACCGCCTCGACGCGGTCGGTGACCTCGACCGCGACCACGAGCAGGCCGCGGTCGGCCGCGCTGACCCGACCGACACCCGAGCCGCGGCGCAGACCCAGGTCACGATCGATCGCGGAGCAGTCGAAGAACCGCTGCCGCGGACGCTGCTCACCGGGCCAGACGAGGGTCACCGACACATCGGTCGCCGAGAACGTCTCCCCGGTGGCCAGGACCTGGTCCAGCACCGTGCGGAAGGGGCCCGAGAGCCAGGGGTGGGCGACCGCGATCGGCAGGCCCGCCGGCGGCCGCTCGCCGAAGATCGTCCGATAGGCCGGGTTGCGGTACTCCAGCACGTGATCGGGTCCGTGGGTCACCGCGATTGCGGCCGGAGCGTTGTCGAACGCCTTGAGCAGCCGCTGCCGCCGATCGATGTCCCCGTGCAGCGCCAGTTCGCTGACCACCGACTCGGCCAGCGCCTCCAGTGCCCGGCGGTCCACCGGCCGCCAGCGCCGGGCGCGGGTATCGGCCACGCACAGCGTGCCGATCAGATGCCCGGCGGCATCGCGCAGCGGGACGCCCGCATAGGCGACGAACCCGAGCTCGGCATGTCCGGACGACCCGCTCAGCTCGGGGTCCTTGGCGGCGTCCTCGATATAGCGCGGCCCCCCGGCCAGCAAGGTCGCCGGGCAGTATCCGGTCCCGACCGGCATCCGCCGCAGGGTCGCGTACGGCTCACGCAGGCCCGTGAGACCGACGAGGTACTGCTGCGCCGTCGCGATGAGCGTGACAACCCCGACCGGGGCGTCGAGCACGAGTGCGGCCAGCTTGGCCAGCCGGTCCAGTGCGGCGCGGTCCGCCTGAGCGATCGGTAGCGCCTGGTCGACCGCAGCCAACCGCTCCGGATCCGACAGCAAGTCCCCCGTCGGCATCCGCACAGGTTAGATGCCATCGACCACTCCCCGCGACGGCTTGTCGTTCCTATATTCGCGGGGGAACCGACTGCGGAAAGGTCCGATCGTGAGCGTTCTGAGCACCGAGGAGCAGGCCGTCGTCGCGACGGTGCGCGAGTTCGTCGATCGCGAGGTCCGTCCCGTCGTCCGCGAGCTCGAGCACAGCGACACCTACCCCGAGAAGCTCATCGAGCAGATGAAACAGCTGGGGATCTTCGGCCTGGCCATCCCGCCGCCATGGGGCGAGGCACCGGTCTCGATGCCGTGTTATGCCCTGGTCACCGCCGAGCTCGCCCGCGGCTGGATGAGCCTGGCCGGTGCCATGGGCGGCCACACCGTCGTCGCCAAGCTCCTGCTCGCCTTCGGCACCGCCGAGCAGCGGGACCGCTGGCTTCCCCGGATGGCCACCGGCGAGGTCCGTGCCACGATGGCCCTCACCGAACCCGGCGGGGGCTCCGACCTGCAGGCCATCACGACCGTCGCCCGCCGCGACGGCGACCACTACCGCATCAACGGCGCCAAGACCTGGATCACGAACGCCCGCCGCTGCGGGCTCATCGCGCTGCTGTGCAAAACCGATCCCGCCGCCACCCCGAAACACCGGGGAATCTCCATTCTTCTCGTCGAACACGGCCCCGGGCTCACGATCTCCAAGGACCTGTCGAAACTCGGCTACAAGGGCGTCGAGAGCTGTGAGCTCACCTTCGACGACTACCGCGTCCCCACCACCTGTCTGCTTGGTGGCGTCGAGGGCCGCGGCTTCGGGCAGATGATGAAAGGCCTGGAAACCGGCCGTATCCAGGTCGCCGCCAGGGCCCTCGGCGTCGGCCAGGCCGCCCTCGACGACGCCCTGCGCTACGCCCAGCAGCGCGAGGCCTTCGGCAAGCCGATCTGGCGGCACCAGTCCATCAGCAACTACCTCGCCGACATGGCCACCACCCTCACCGCCGCCCGCCAGCTCACCCTCCACGCCGCCCGCCGATACGACACCGGCCGGCGCGCCGATATGGAGGCCGGAATGGCGAAGCTCTTCGCCTCCGAAAGCGCGATGACCATCGCCCTCAACGCCATTCGCATCCACGGGGGCTACGGCTACTCATGCGAGTTCGACGTCGAACGCTACTTCCGCGACGCCCCCCTCATGATCGTCGGCGAGGGCACGAACGAGATCCAGCGCAACATCATCACCGACCAGTTGATCAAACGCGGTGGCATCGACTGACCACCCCGCGAGGCACTGACTTAACGACTTGCTAAGGTCTGCAAGGGTTGGTCGGCGGAATCCGCGGGTCCAGCCCGGCCTGCTCTCCGATCGGCAGTCGCCGCCCCGGACGAAACGACGAGGAGCGAGCGATGGCCGGAGGGACCGCAGGTGTGACACACATCGGTCCCGGGGAGTGTCAGTGGCGTTGAGCGAACCGCTCTACCAGCTGAAGGCCGAGTTCTTCAAGACGTTGGGCCATCCGGTCCGAATCCGGGTGCTGGAGCTGCTGAGCCAGCGAGAGCATGCGGTGTCGGAGCTGTTGACGGAGGTGGAGATCGAGGCGGCGAACCTGTCCCAGCAGCTTGCCGTGCTGAGACGGGCCGGGCTTGTCGTGTCGCGCAAGGAGGGATCGGCCGTCCACTACTCCTTGACCAGCCCGCAGGTGGCCGAGTTGCTGGCGGTTGCCCGCTCGATCCTGAGCGGGATGCTGTCCGGGCAGGTGGAGCTGCTGGAGGACCTCCGCGGCACGCCACCGCTCACGGCGGCGCCGTCGGAGCGACGAATACGCGAACCGGGGCGCTGAGCCACGGTCGGTCCTTCCCCTCACCGGGGCGACCGTATTGACGAGGAACGAGTTCGGAGCGTGTGTGGTGCTGAGCCTGTGGCGGAAGATCCGCCGGACCGGACGCGTGGCGGAGCCAGCTCCCCCACCGCCCGACGCCGCGGCGGGACCGGCCGTGGCGGAGCTGGCCGGCTCGGTGCAGATCCGGCACGTCGACGCCGGTTCATGCAACGGGTGTGAGGTGGAGATCGGCTCGGCCTTCGGCCCGGTCTACGACGCCGAGCGCTACGGCGCCCGGCTGGTGGCCGCACCCCGGCATGCCGATGCGCTGCTGGTCACCGGGCCCGTGACCCGGAACATGGCGGTGGCGCTGCGCCGGACCTACGAGGCGACACCCGAGCCCAAGGTCGTGGTCGCCGTGGGTGACTGCGCGCGCGACTGTGGAGTCTTCGCGGGCTCGTACGGGGTGGCCGGAGCGGTGCGCGACGTCGTACCGGTCGACGTCGAGATCTCCGGCTGCCCGCCCCGTCCCGAGGCGATCGTCGCCGCGCTGCGGAGCCTCACCGGCCGATGAACCTGGTGGCTCTGGGCCTCGGCGCGGCCGCCGGGGCGGGTGTGGCGAGTGCGCTGATGGGGCTGCTGGTGCCGAGGCCGGCGCGCGCCGCGGCGGTCGGGCTGGGCAGCGCGGTCACCGGCGCGGCCGGTGTGCTGGCCGGGATCGCGGCGATGACCGGCCAGACCTGGTCGATGGCGGCACCCGAACTGCTGCCGATCGCCGGGGTGTTCCTCGAGGTCGACGCGCTCGGCGGCCTGTTCCTCGCCGTGGCCGGGGCGGTTGCCGCGGTCGCCGCGATCTACGGGATCGGCTACTCCCGCCACCACGCCGACGGACGCGCGCCGCAGGCCGTGCTTCCGCTGTTCGTCCTGACACTGCTGATCGTCCCGATCGCGGCGAGCGTCGGGACGTTCCTGGTGTGCTGGGAGCTGATGGCCCTCACCTCGCTGCTGCTGGTACTCACCGAGCATCGGCGGCGGGCGCAGGTGGGCGAGGCCGGGCGCTGGTACGCGATCATGACCCACCTCGGCTTCATGGCGATCCTCATCGGGCTGCTGGTGTTCACCGCGCAGGCCGCCGACGACACCTTCCCCGCGCTGCGGGCGGCCGCCGCGACGCTGTCACCCGCGGTCGCGGGCCTGGTGTTCCTCATGATCCTGGTCGGTTTCGGGTCCAAGGCCGGCGTCCTGCCGCTGCACGCCTGGTTGCCCAGGGCCCACCCCGAGGCGCCCAGTCACGTCTCGGCACTGATGTCGGCGGCCATGGTCAACGCGGGCGTCTACGGCATCGTGCGGGTCGGGTTCGACCTGCTCGGCGGCGGCGCCCGGTGGTGGTGGCTGGTGGTGCTGCTGCTCGGCGCGCTGTCGGCGGTCTACGGAATCCTGCAGGCCGCGATGTCCACCGATGTGAAGCGGCTGCTGGGCTATTCGACCACCGAGAACATGGGTCTGGTGCTCGTCGGGGTCGGCGCGAGCGGGCTGTTCGCCTCGGCCGGGAACACCGTGCTCGCGGCGCTGGCGATGGCGGCCGCGCTGCTGCACGTGTGCAACCACGCCGCGTTCAAGACGCTGCTGTTCCTGGCGGCGGGCTCGGTGCTGCACGCGACCGGCAGCCGCGACCTCGACGCGCTCGGCGGGCTGCGGCGCGGCATGCCCGCCACCACGGCGGCGTTCGGGCTCGGGGCACTGGCCGCCTCGGCGCTGCCGCCGGGGACCGCGTTCGTGAGCGAGTGGCTGCTGCTCCAGTCGCTCATCCAGGGTCTGCCGAACGCGGGGATCGCGACGTCGATCGTGCTACCGGTGGCGGTGGCCGCGGTGGCGCTGACCGCGGGACTCGCCGTGGCGACCTTCGTCAAGGCCTTCGGGGTCGGGTTCCTCGCCCGGCCCCGCAGCGACGCCGCGGCGAACGCGGCGGAGAGCCCGGCCACCATGCTGGCCGGGATGGGGCTGGCCGGGGTGGCCTGCGTGGCGCTGGCGCTGGTCCCAGGGCTGGCCCTGCCGCTCATCGGCCGCGTCGCGGGCGGGATCGCGGGAACGCAGACGGCACCCGCGACCGGTGCGCTGACCATCGAGCTGGCGGAGGTGACCGGCACCCTCTCCCCGTTCCTGCTCACCGTCGCGCTGCTGGCGGCGGCTGTGCTGGTGGTGGTCGCGCTCCGGGTCGCCGCGGCGCGACCGCGGCGCCAGGAGGCCCGGCTCTGGGACTGCGGTGCGGGACCGATGTCGGCGCGGATGGAGTACACCGCGACGTCGTTCGCCGAACCGCTGCAGCGGGTCTTCGACAACGTCGTCCAACCCGTTCAGGACGTCGACGTGACCCATTACCAGGAGTCGCGGTACCTCGTGCAGGCCGTGGAGTACCGCCGCCAGATACCCGACCGCATCGAACGCCGGTTCTATGAGCCGGTGCTGCTCGCGGTGGCCCGCTGGGGCCGGGCCGGACGGCGGCTGGCAACCGGCAGCGTGCACCGCTACCTCGGCTACGGCTTCTACACGCTCTGCGCGCTGCTGATCGCACTGGTGGTGATGAGATGACCCCGCTCGGCCTCGTCGGCGGTGTCGTGCAGCCGCTGCTGATCCTCGCCGGATCCCCGCTGCTGCTCGGCGTGATGCGGCAGATCCGGGCGCGCCTGGAAGGCCGCAGGGGCGCCGGGATCGGCCAGCCGTGGCGGGATCTGCGCAAGCTGATGCGCAAGCAGCGGATCACCCCCCGGGGGACCACCGAGGTCTTCCGGGTCGCACCCGTGCTGCTGGTGGCCACGACGCTCGTGGTCGCGGTCGTCGCCCCGTTCGTCACCATCACCTCTGCGGTGGGCCCGGTGGCGGATCTGTTCGCCGTGGTGGCGCTGCTCGCGCTGGGCACCGTCGCGGTGGCGCTGGCGGGCCTGGACACCGGCACCGCGTTCGGCGGGATGGGCGCCAGCCGGGAGACGACGATCCTGGCGCTGGTGGAGCCCACCCTGCTGGTGGCGATCTTCGCGCTGTCGGTCCGGGTCGGGTCGACCAACCTGCCCGCGATCGTCTCGGCGACGCTGGAGGACCCGGGGCAGGTGCTCTCCTCGGCGAGCCTGCTGGCCGCCGTCGCCCTCATGATCGTGATCGTCGCGGAGACCGGGCGGCTGCCGGTGGACAACCCGGCCACGCATCTGGAGCTCACGATGGTGCACGAGGCGATGGTCCTCGAGTACGCGGGACCGGATCTGGCGCTGATCGAGCTGGGTTCGGCGATGCGGCTGTCGGTGTACCTCGGGCTGCTGGCCAACCTGTTCTTCCCCATCGGGATCGCCACCGAGCTGAGCGTCCTGGGGATTCTCGGCGGAGTGGTCGCGTTCGCGGTCAAGGTCACCGTGCTGGGGGCGGCGCTGGCGACGACCGAGGTGTTCCTGGCCAAGCTGCGGCTGTTCCGGGTGCCCGAGCTGCTGGCCGGGTCGTTCCTGCTCGCGCTGCTCGCTGCGGGCGCGTCCTACTTCCTGGGCTGATGGGGGTCCGAGTGAGCGATGCGCTGTACGTCCAGCTGCTCAACCTCGCGGCGGGCGGGCTGCTGCTCACCGCCGTGCTGGCGCTGTGGCGGCGCGAGCTGTCCGTGATCATCCGGGTCTTCGCCGTGCAGGGCCTTGCGCTCGCCGGCCTGGTCGGGGTGCTCGCGGCGCGGGAGGGGTCCGCGGAGCTCGTCGCCGTCGCCGTCGGGGTGCTCGTGGTGCGCGTGGGCGTGCTGCCATGGCTGCTGCGCAGGGCGCTGGCCACCAGCGGCGCCGACCGTCGGGAGACTCGTCCGGTGGTCAACGTCGCGTCCTCGCTGCTGGCCGCCGCCGCGCTGACGCTGCTGGCCTACGCGGTGTCGCAGCCGCTGGTGCGGCTCTCCCCCGAACCGGCCATACACGCCGTCCCGGTGGCGCTCGCGGTGGTGCTGATCGGGTTCTTCGTGCTGGTCACCCGGCGCCGAGCGCTGTCGCAGCTGGTCGGGTTCCTGCTGATGGACAACGGCATCACCGCGGTCGGTTTCCTCACCGGGGCGGGCATCGGGTTGATCGTCGAGGTCGGCGTCGCGCTGGACGTGGTGCTCGTGGTGCTGGTGCTGCAGGTCCTGACCGGCCGGATGCGCGAGACGTTCGGCGCGACCGATCTGGACGACCTGCGAGAGCTGAGGGACTGATGAACTCACTGCTGCTGGCCGCCCCGGTCCTCGTGCCCGCGCTGGGAGCCGTGGGCTACGTCGCGTTCGGGTGGCGCGCCGCGACGGCCTGGGTCGGGTCCCTCAGTGCGGCGCTCGTGTTGGCCGCCGCGATCGCCACCGCGACGCAGGTGGTCGCGACCGGACCACAGAGCGCATGGGCCGGGATCATCCGTGCGGACGCGGTCAGCGCGTTCATGCTGATCGTGATCGGGGCGATCGGGCTGATCGCCGCGCTGGCCACCCCCGCCTATCTGCGCGCGGAGATCGCCGCCGGGCGGGCGAGCAGCCGGACCGCCACCCGGCACAGCGCGCTGGTGCAGTCGTTCCTGGCCACGATGGCGCTCGCCGTGCTGGCCGCGAACCTGGGCGTGCTGTGGGTGGCGGTGGAGGCCACCACGATCGTCACCGCCTTCCTCGTCGGGCAGCAGCGGACCAGGGACGCCGTCGAGGCCGCCTGGAAGTACGTGGTCATCTGTTCGGCCGGGATCGCGCTCGCGCTGCTCGGCCTCGTGCTGCTCGCCTTCGCCGCGCAGCACGCCGGTTCCGGCTCCGGCCTGGACTGGTCCGGGCTGGTGGCCTCCGCCGAGCATCTCGACCCTGCCGTGACCCGGTTCGCCGTGGTCCTGCTGGTCATCGGGTTCGGCACCAAGGCGGGCCTGGCGCCGCTGCACGCGTGGCTACCGGACGCCCACAGCCAGGCCCCAGCGCCGGTGTCGGCGCTGATGTCGGGGGTCCTGCTCTCGGTCGCCTTCTACGCCGTCCTGCGGATCAAGGTGATCGCCGACGCCGCGCTGGGTCCGGACTTCATCCGAGCCCTGCTCGTGATCGCCGCCCTGGCCTCGCTGCTGGTGGCGGCCTCGCTGCTGCTGGCGCAGCGGGACTACAAGCGCATGCTGGCCTACTCCAGCATCGAGCACATGGGGCTGCTCGCGCTCGGCGCCGCCGCGGGCGGACCGCTGGCCATGGCCGCCGTGCTGCTGCACATCCTCGGCCACGGCCTGGTCAAGAGCGTTCTGTTCCTGGGCGCAGGCCGGGTTCTGCAGGTCACCGGCTCGTCCCGGATCGGCGAGGTGCGCGCGCTGGTGGTCCGGCAGCCGGTACTCGCCGGTGTCGTGGGCTTCGGGGTCCTCGCCCTCATCGGACTTCCGCCGTTCAGTGTGTTCGCCAGCGAGCTGGGCATCGCCAGGGCCGGTTTCGCCGACGGGGTGGGTTGGGCGATGGGAGCGGGTCTCGTCCTGGTCGTCATCATCGCCGCGGCGCTGATCTCGCACACGAGCCGGATGCTGCTCGGCTCGCAACCCGCGCCGGACGGGCCGGGCGCGGCCACCGCGCCCGCTCGGCTGCCGGTGCTCGCCGCCGCCGCCATGATCCTCGGGCTCCTCGGGTCGGCGGCGCTCGGGATCAGTGCCGGTCCGCTCTCCGACCTGTTGCAGCTCGCCGCCGACATCCTCGCAGGAGCATGATGACCCTCCACGACCCGGCGCGGCCGGCCGCCGCGGCCGGCCGCTCTCGCACGACTCGGATCATCGCACCGGACGAGCTGCCCCGGCACGCGCAGGCCCTGCTGGGCGGCGGGTACCGGATCGCGCTCGTCGCCGGCCACGACGACGGGGACGCGCTGCGAGCCGTCTACCTGTTCACCGCCACCGGCGAGAGGGACGCCGAGAGCCGCGTCGAACTGCACGTCCCCCTCGATCCCGGGCATCCACACGTGCCGAGCCTGGCGGCCCTGTCGTTTCCGGCCGGCCGGTTCGAACGGGAGATGCGCGACCTGTTCGGGATCGTGCCGGACAACCACCCGCTCCCCCAGCGGCTGGTCCGGCACTTCCACTGGCCCCGGGGCTGGTACCCGATGCTGGCCGAGGCCGGGGACCCGCCCGCGTTCGGCGACCTCGACGAGCCGTATCCGTTCCGCACCGTGGAGGGCCCTGGCGTCTACGAGATCCCGGTCGGCCCGGTGCACGCCGGAATGATCGAACCGGGGCACTTCCGCTTCTCGGTGGTGGGCGAGACCATCCTCAACCTCAAGGCCCGCCTGTGGTTCGTGCACCGCGGGATCGAGAAGCTGTTCCAGGGCCGCCGGGTGGTGGAGGCGCTGGAGCTCACCGAGCGGGTCAGCGGCGACACCGCCGTCGGCCACACGCTCGCCTTCTGTCTCGCGATCGAGGACGCCCTCGGTCTGGACGTCCCGCGCGCGGCCGGGCAGCGCCGGGCCGTCGCCTGCGAGCTGGAACGGCTCTACAACCACATCACCGACCTCGGCGCGCTGTGCAACGACGTCGCCCACTCGATCCTCAACTCCCAGGCCCAGCGCATCCGGGAACAGCTGCTGCGGCTCAATGAGCAGGTCACCGGCCACCGGTTGCTGCGCGGCGCGATCCGCCCCGGGGGCGCGGTCCTGCGGGTGCTGCCGGATCCGAGCCTGCTGCGCACCATCGCCGAGGACATCGCGGAGGTCGTCGCCCTCGCCCTCGAACACAGCGTGGTGCGCGAGCGCTTCGCCGGAACCGCGATCCTCACCCGGCAGCAGGCCACCGACATCGGCACGCTCGGCTACGTCGCCCGCGCCAGCGGGCTGCGGATCGACGCCCGATACGACCACCCGTTCCTGAGCACGCCGATTCCGCGGCCCGAACACAGCCACACCGGCGGTGACGTGCTGGCCCGGTTCTGCGTCCGGGCAGAGGAGATCGCCCATTCGGTCGAGGTCATCGCCGGGCTCGTCGCGGAGCTCGACGGGGACCTCGGATCGGCGCCGCCGACGCCGGCCGTTCCCTCCGGCGGCCCCGGATCATCGGGCGTGGGGATCGTGGAGGGCTGGCGCGGAACGATCACGCACCGCATCGAGCTCGACGCCGGTGGCAGGCTCAGCCGAGTCAAGATCGTCGATCCGAGCTTCTTCAACTGGCCCGCACTGCCGGTCGCGCTGGCCGACACGATCGTTCCCGACTTCCCCCTGGTCAACAAGAGCTTCAACCTGTCCTACGCGGGTAACGACCTCTGATCCGCCGGCGCCGGGACCTCAGCCGGGAACGAGTACCGCGGCACCGGTGATCCGGTCGCCCGCGAGGTCGGCGAGCGCCCGGTCGGCCTCGTCGAGCGGCCGTTCGGTGACCCTCGGCCGCACCCCGAGCGTGGCGGCCAGCCGGAGGAACTCCTCGCCGTCGGCCCGGGTGTTGGCGGTGACGCTGCGCAGCTGCTTCTCGCGGAACAGCTCGGCGGCGTAGTCGAGCCGGGGGATGTCGGAGAGGTGGATTCCCGCCACGGCGAGGGTGCCACCCGCCGTCAGCGCCCGCATCGCGACCGGAACGAGCTCGCCGGCCGGGGCGAACAGGATCGCCGCGTCCAGCGGCTCGGGCGGTGCGGCGGCCGCGGGACCGGCCGAGGCGCAGCCGAGTTCGAGCGCGAGCCGCCGGGCGGCCGCCGAGCGCGTCAGGACGTGGACCGTCGCCCCCTGGGCGATCGCCACCTGCGCCACGACGTGCGCCGATGCGCCGAAGCCGTAGATGCCCAGCCGTCCGCCGGGCGGTAGCTCGGCGCGACGCCACGCCCGGTAGCCGACGATTCCTGCGCACAGCAGCGGCGCCGCCTGCGCGTCGGTGAGCCCCGCGGGCAGCCGGTAGGCATAGGCCTGCGGGACGAGCGCCCGTTCGGCGTATCCGCCGTCGGCGTCCCAGCCGGTGAACCTCGCCGCGAGGCACAGGTTCTCCCGCCCGGTGCGGCACCAGCGGCACCGGCCGCAGGTCCCGCGCAGCCACGCGATCCCGATCCGGTCGCCGATGGCGAACCGGGCGGCATCCGGGCCGAGCGCGTCGACCACACCGACGGCCTCGTGGCCGGGCACGGTATGCGGCCGCCGCGGGTTCAGGTCGCCCTCGGCGAGATGCAGATCGGTCCGGCAGATCCCGCACGCCGACACCCGCACCCTGACCTCGCCGGGGCCCGGTTCGGGTTCGGGCAGGTCCACCGCTCGCAGCGGTCCGCCGTCGATCGGTCCCGGCCGTTCCACGATCCATCCGCGCATGCCCCGACTCTGGCACGGGACCGGCACCGCCCGCCCGAGCCCTAGTCTTGACTCATTCCAGAAAAGCTGGTTTGCTCTGGCCGTGTCCGCAGAGGTCGATCACAGCGCTCAGTTGCGGGGTGCATCGATGCGGGTCACCGCGCCTCGGCTGGCGGTCCTCGCCGAACTCCATCGGCATCCGCACGCCGATGCCGATGCGATCGCGAAGGGGGTGCGACGACAGCTCGGCAAGGTATCGACACAGGCCGTCTACGACGTGCTGCGCGCCCTGACCGAGGCGGGCCTGGTGCGCCGGATCCAGCCGGCGAACTCCCCGGCCCGTTTCGAGGTCCGCGTCGGCGACAATCACCATCACGTCGTGTGCCGGCGCTGCGGCGCGATCAGTGACGTCGATTGCGCCGTCGGTGAAGTCCCCTGCCTCGAGGCCAGTGATCCAGAAGGATTCCGGATCGAGGAAGCAGAGGTCATCTACTGGGGGATCTGCCCGGACTGCCAGTCCGAATGACGCATATATCGCCGAATGGCACCCACCCACCATCCACTCGGCACGAACCAAAGGAGATCGTCGTGAGTGAGAAAAGGCCCCAGAAACTCACCACCGTCGCAGGTGCCCCGGTCCCCGATAACCAGAACAGCATCACCGCAGGCCCACGAGGCCCGATGCTGCTACAGGACGTCTGGTTCCTGGAGAAGCTCGCCCATTTCGACCGCGAGGTCATTCCCGAGCGGCGTATGCACGCCAAGGGTTCCGGCGCGTTCGGGACCTTCACCGTCACCAACGACATCACCCGTTACACTCGCGCGAAGCTGTTCTCCGAGGTCGGCAAGAAGACCGAGATGTTCGCGCGGTTCTCCACCGTGGCCGGTGAGCGCGGCGCGGCCGACGCCGAGCGCGACATTCGCGGCTTCGCGGTGAAGTTCTACACCGAAGAAGGAAACTGGGATATCGTCGGCAACAACACCCCGGTCTTCTTCTTCCGCGACCCGCTGAAGTTCCCCGACCTGAACCACGCGGTCAAGCGCGACCCACGCACGAACATGCGTAGCCCGCGGAACAACTGGGACTTCTGGACGTCGCTGCCCGAGGCGCTGCACCAGGTCACCATCGTGATGAGCGACCGCGGCATCCCGGCCTCCTACCGGAATATGCACGGTTTCGGCTCGCACACCTTCAGTTTCATCAACGCCGAGGGCGAGCGGTTCTGGGTGAAGTTCCACCACCGCACCCAGCAGGGAATCAAGAATCTCACCGACGCCGAGGCGACCGAACTCATCGGCAACGACCGCGAGAGCCACCAGAAGGACCTCTACGAGGCCATCGAGCGCGGCGAGTTCCCGAAGTGGAAGCTGTATGTCCAGGTCATGCCCGAGGCCGACGCGGCGACGGTTCCGTACCACCCGTTCGACCTGACCAAGGTGTGGCCGAAGGGCGACTATCCGCTGATCGAGGTCGGCGAGTGGGAGCTCAACCGCAACCCGGACAACTACTTCGCCGACGTCGAGCAGGCCGCCTTCAGCCCCGCGAACGTGGTGCCGGGGATCGGTTTCTCCCCGGACAAGATGCTGCAGGGCCGCCTGTTCTCCTACGGCGACGCCCAACGCTACCGACTCGGCGTGAACCACCACCAGATCCCGGTCAACGCGCCTCGCTGCCCGGTGCACAGCTTCCACCGCGACGGGGCGATGCGCGTCGACGGCAACCAGGGCAGCACCCTGGCCTACGAGCCGAACAGCTACAGCCAGTGGCAGGAGCAGCCCGAGTACCGCGAGCCGGCCCAGGCCGTCGGGGACAGCGCCGACCGCTGGAACTTCCGCGAGGACGACGACAACTACTACACCCAGCCGGGGAACCTCTTCCGCAAGATGAGCCCCGAGCAGCAGCAGGCGTTGTTCGACAACACGGCCCGCGCCATCGCCGGTGTTCCGCGTGAGATCCAGCAGCGGCACATCGACAACTGCTCGAAGGCCGACCCCGCCTACGGCGACGGTGTGGCCAAGGCGATCGCCGCTCTCGGCTGAGCTTGCTTTCTGACCGGTGGCCGGCCGCATCGCGGCCGGCCACCGGCGCGTTCGTCGGGTCCTCCGCACCTCGGTACCGGGACGTTCGGCCGGACCGCTCGGGCGGGTTTCCAGACAGACTCCGGGCCGTGGAGGAATCCGCATGAGGTCCCGCCCGAGCACCGACGGTGCGATCGCCGACGGCTCGACCGCCGCCCACCTCGACGAGCTGTCCGAGGCCCCGTGGTCGCTGCGGGCCGCGACGGTGTCCCGGGCGCTCGGGGTGGACCCCGAGGTCGGCCTCGGCGAGGTTGAGGCCGCCGCCCGGCTGCGCGACGTCGGCCCGAACGACCTCCCGCAGAAGCCGCCACGGACGTTGCTGCGCTCGGTGCTCGCGCAGCTGGGCCAGACGATGATCCTGGTCCTGCTGGCCGCCGCCGTGCTCACCGCCGTGACCGGCGACTTCACCAACTGCGCGGTGATCCTGCTGGTCATCGCCGTCAACACCACTGTCGGCGTGGTGCAGGAACGGCGCGCCGTGGGTGCCGTCGCCGCGTTGCGTTCGCTCACGACACCGGTCGCCACGGTGATCCGCGACGGCGGGGCGCGCCGGGTGCCGACCCCCGAGCTCGTCCCCGGCGATGTGCTGCGGGTCGCCGAGGGCGATATCGTCGGCTCCGACGCCCGCCTGCTGACCGCACACGACCTGCAGGTCGACGAGTCGCCGCTCACCGGCGAATCGCAGCCGGTCGAACGCGACCCGACCGGCGAATGCCCGGCCTCGGCGGGCGTGGGTGACCGCAAGACGATGCTGCACGGCGGCACCCTGGTCACGCACGGGTCCGGCACCGCCGTCGTCGTGGGTACCGGCGCGCGCACCGAGCTCGGCCGGATCGCGGGCCTGTTGCGCGAGCGGACCGCCCCGGACACCCCGCTGCAGCGCAGGCTCGCGGCGCTCGGGCGACGGCTCTCTGCGGCCGCGGCGATCGGCAGCGCCGTCGTCGTGCTGCTCGGGCTGGTACGCGGCGAGCCGTGGGAGCTGATGGTCGTGGCCGGCATCAGCCTGGCCGTCGCGGTGATCCCGGAGTCGCTGCCTGCGGTGGTCGCGCTCGCTCTCGCCGCGGCGACCCGGCGGATGGCCGAGCGGGGGGCGATCGTCCGGTCGCTGCCCGCGGTCGAGGCGCTGGGCTCGGTGACCGTGCTCGCCTCGGACAAGACCGGCACGCTCACCACCGGCCGCATCAGTTGCGTCGCGTTCTGGACCCCGGAGAGCGGCGAGCTCACCCCGGACGACCCGCGCGCCGCCGCGGGCCCCGGTGTGGTCACCGGTACCGGCCCGCGGGCGTTGCTGGAGGCGGCGGCGCTGTGCAACGACGCCCACCCCGGCGAGAGCGGCACGGAGGGCGCCCTGCTCACCGCCGCGCTCACCGGCGGTCTCGACGTCGAGGGGCTGCGTGCACAGCTCCCCCGCACCCATGTGATCCCGTTCGACTCCGTGCGCCGTTCGATGCTCACCCGGCACGCGACGCCCGCGGGTGAGATCGAGGTCGTCAAGGGCGCACCCGAGGTGCTGCTGGACGCCGCCGCCGATCCCACCGCGGAGGCCGCCGTCGCGGACTGGGCGTCGAGCGGGCGGCGGGTGCTCGCGGTCGCGGCAGGCCCGCCGGGCGCGACCCGGCTGCTCGGTCTGCTCGCACTGGCCGACCCGGTGCGTCCCGACGCCCGCGACGCGATCCTCGCCACGCGGACGGCGGGCATCCGGCCCATCATGATCACCGGGGATCACCCCGCCACCGCGCACGCCATCGCGAGGGCGACCGGGGTGAGCACCGACGAGGATCCCCCCGACGACCCGGAGCGCGGGCTGCGCGCCGTCTATCCCCGCACGGATCCGGGCGGAAAGCTCGGCATCGTCACCGCGTGGCAGCGGGCCGGGCACCTCGTGGCCATGACCGGCGACGGGGTGAACGACGCACCCGCGCTGCGGGCGTCCGATATCGGGGTGGCCATGGGGCACCGCGGCACGGAGGTGGCCAAGGAGGCCGCCGACATCGTGCTCACCGATGACCGCCTCGCCACGGTCGTCGCCGCGATCGGCGAGGGCAGGCGGGTGTTCGACAACGTCCGCAGGTTCGTGCGGTACGGCCTTTCCGGCGGGCTCGCGGAGCTGCTGGTGATGCTCGTCGGCCCGTTCTTCGGGATGCCGCTGCCGCTGCTGCCCGGGCAGATCCTCTGGGTGAACCTGGTGACGCACGGGCTGCCCGGTGTCGCGATCGGATCGGAGCTCGCCGAGACCGACGTCCTGCGCCGCCCGCCGCGACCGCCCCGGGAGGGCGTCCTGACCCGGCAGGCCTGGGGTGATGTCCTCGCCATCGGCACCCTGATCACCGTCGGCTGTCTCGGTCTCGCGGTCTGGGCGGGGACCCACGGCAGGCCGTGGCAGACGATGCTGTTCGCGACGCTGGCCCTCACCCAGCTCGGGGTGGCGCTCACGACCCGTTCGGACCGCATTCCGTTCTGGCGGATGTCCCCGCACGGGAACCCGTTCCTGTTCGCCGCGATCGCCGGGAGCCTGGCCGCCACGATCGCCGGGATCTACCTGCCGGGGCTGTCCGACCTGCTCGGGACCGTGCCGCTCGACGGCCTCGAGCTCGGCCTGTGCGCCGCGATCGGGATCGTCCCGGCGATCCTGATCGAGCTGGTCGAGCTCGTCAGGGCGCGGCGCGAGGATCGGGCCCGCGGGGTCGTCGCGGCGGGGATCGGCTGACGGGCGAGGTCAGAACTTCGGCAGCGCGTGCGCCCCGTCCAGCGCCCGCGGGTCGTGGAAGGCGAAGCCCGCCGGGGTCGGTGCGGTAGCGCTCCGCGTACCCGGGCCCCCGCCCCGTCGCGCGGTGCGGGCAGGTGCGGATCCGCACTACGGTTCGCTGATCTGGGCGACACGCTCATCCCATCCGGGCCCCGAACCGGGTCTAGGCTGGGATCAGCGACTACGGGCCCGGCCCGGCAGGGCAACCCGTGAAGGCCGGCGGCGAACGAGGGTGGCGGCGAAGTCGGGAGGTCATGATGCTCTCTCGGTGGGAACGGCAGAGCTTGCAGGAGATCGAACAGCACCTCCAGGCCGAGGATCCCCGGCTGGCGGTCATGCTGGAGCGAGCGAAGTCGGCCAGAACCAGGCGGTGGCTCCGTCGCGGATATGACGCGGTCGTCGTGCTCGCCGTACTCCTCGCCGGATTGTGCCTCGCGCTCGGTGAGGTGGGTTCCGGCTTCGCCGCGGGTGCCGTCGCGGTGCTGGTGTTCCACTGGCGGCGGCGCCGGTTCCCGCTGCGCCGGCGGTGGGCATGGCCGTCGGACACGAGACCGGTACCGGGCAGCGACGAGTCGTTCCCCTGACGGCGTTCAGAAGGCGAACCGGCCGTAGGCGACGAACACGCAGACCACCATGATCCCGACGTTGACGAGCACGTTCCGTGGCTCCCGCAGGCCGCTGTGCGAGATCGCTGCGCCGATCATGACGACGGCCAGCCCGCATGCGGCGATCGGCGTGAGCAGCGGGGCGGTTCGGGTGGCCCACGGGATGACCAGCGCGAACGCGGCGAGCAGTTCGCACAGGGCGGTCATCCGGATAACGGGCAGCGGGAAGGGGGCGACCCCGGTCTGACCGGTGGCGAGCATCCGCTCCTTGGACTGGGAGATCTTCGCACTTCCCGAAGCCAGGAAGATCGCGGCGAGCAGGGCCTGGCAGACCCACAGGGCGAGGTTCACGGCGGTACCTCTTTCCTCCGCGCGCTGGATTGGTCATCCACCAGACGCATCGAGCCGCTCCGGATGTGACATCGCCTGCCGCACCGCCCGATGTCACACATCGGCCGTGCCGCGCGTCGTCACGTTGGAGGCCATCGCGACGAGGGGATGACGATGTCGGAACAGCGGGCTGTTGCAGCGGACGACCCAACGGCGACCTTCGCGGCGCACCGCAGGCTGCTGGTCGGCCTCGCGTACCGCATTCTGGGCAGCGTCGCCGAGGCCGAGGACGTCACCCAGGAGGCGTGGCTGCGCTGGGCGCGGACCGACACCGACGAGGTCGCTGCACCGCGCGTTCCTGGCCCGGACGGTGACCCGGCTGGCGATCGACCGGCTACGCCGGATCCGGGCACGTCGCGAGACGTATGTCGGGCCCTGGCTGCCCGAGCCGCTGTTGACGACCGAGCCGCTGTTGACGACCGAGGACGGCGACGACGTCGAGTACGCGGAATCGGTGTCGCTCGCGATGCTGGTGGTGTTGGAAACCCTTTCACCGCTGGAACGCGCCGTGTTCGTGCTGCGCGAGGCGTTTGCGTTCTCCTATGCCGAGATCGCGGATTTCCTCGGACGCGGCGAGCCGGCGGTCCGGCAGCTCGCCCACCGGGCCCGGCAGCACGTCCAGGCCCGCCGGCCCCGTTTCGAACCCGATGCCGACCTTCGACGCGCGGTCACCGAGCGGTTTCTGGCCGCCTGCCTGAACGGCGATATCGACGAACTGGTTCAGTTGCTCACCCCGGACGCCACCCTGAAGGTCGATGGTGGCGGAAAGGTCCGGGCCCCACGGAATCCGATTCACGGCGCCGACCGGGTCGCCCGCTTCTTCGTCGGGGCGCGCGGTGGCCTGCTCCCCGACACCCGGGTGGAGTACCACGAGATGAACGGCGCACCCGCTGCCGTGTTCCTCACCCCTGCCGGGCCCTATACCGTCGCGCAGCTCGACCTGGACGACCGGCAGCGAATCGTCGATATTCACCTCATCGGCAATCCGGACAAGTTCACCGGAATCCGTCCGCTCACCCCGAGCTCTCAGCCTGGATGCACCGTCGAAATGAGTCGGTGAGGGTGCGTCGTAACGCACGAATGCCCTCCTGAATTGGGACGATAGGGCTTGCTGAAGGTCCGATCGGTCCCATCCAGAAGGCATCCGTTGAGTGCGACTCTCTCACGCCCGCCGCGTCATGTCGGTGCGGTTCGACGAGCCGGATCTCGTGTCGTGCGCGGGCCTGGCGGCGGCGATGGCGCTGGCCGCCCGGTGCGGCCTGCCGGCGCTGCCGGCCGAGCGGGTCGCGATCGCGGCTGCGGGCGGCGCGAACGCCATCGCGAAGGTCTTGCCGGTGATCGGCGGGATGATCTGCGGCGCGGACTCGATCAGTGACCTGGGCCTGCTGCGCCGCGGCGACCCCGATCCTGGCCGGCGCCGCGAAGGTGGCGTTCGTCGACCTCGACGACACCGTCCGCCGAACCTACGGCTACGTCAAGCAGGGCACCATCCGCGCCCACCTCATCGGCGTCCCCGCCCGGCTCGCCCGCGCCGCACACCGCCTGGTGCGGCACCTGCCGCGGGACTGGCCCTGGGAGGACGGGCTCGACGAACTGTTCCGCCACACCCTGCACGATCCCCTCCCCATCACGGCCTGACCACCCGCCCCGAGGCCCCGACCGGAGGCCACCAGCGGAAGAGCCGGGCAGACCGGCGGATCAGCCATGCCCCATCACCGGCACCACCCGCTCAAGATCAGCTACCGATACCCAGGAACCTCGACGGTGAATCCAGGCTCGGGCGGCGGTTCACGCCCCCCGCTGCCCCGTCGAAACCCCTCGCGAGCCACCTGGCACTCCCGCGCCGACCCCCGTCGGGACTTCTGTCCGGCCCTCGGCGGTCCGGTCGGCCCTGTCCCGGCACGCGCTCGGCGAGGAGAGTGGGCGTATGCGAACCAGGGAGAGCGCCGCAGCGCCGGAGATCGTTGTCGAGCTGCAGGGCAGGGTGGCCGAGGACCTCCCGGACTACGCCCGGAAGAAGATCAAAGCTGTGCTTGCCCATACCGGTCGGCCGGTGCTGCACGCCCGGGTCCGTGTGGTCCGCCATGACAACCCGGGTCGCGAGCGGCCGGTCACCGCACAGGTCAATATCGATCTCGATGGCAGGCTCGTCCGAGTTCAGACGGACGCGACGACCCCGCGTGAGGCCGTGGACCTCCTCGTCGACCGTCTCCGCAACCGCCTCGAACGGGTGGCGCTCGGGCGCGAGGCCCACCGCGACCGGCTGGACCGCGAACAGCGCCACGACGTCTTCCTCTCCCTGCCCCCGGAAGAGCGGGAGATCGTGCGGCACAAGACGGTCAGCCCCGCCCGCCGCGGCGTGGACGAGGCCATCACGGACATGGACGATCTCGACTACGACTTCCACCTGTTCCGTGAGGCCGGCCGCGGGGTGGACAGCGTCGTCTATCGCACGGGCTGCAGCGAGATCCGGGTCGCGCAGGCCGATGGCCGGACCGATCTGCTCGCCCCGGTCACCACGCCGATCACCCTGAGCCCCCATCCCGCACCGCGGTGCGAGGTGTCCGAGGCCGTCGAGCGGCTGCGCCTGACCGGGTTGCCGTTCCTGTTCTTCGTCGACGCCGACCAGGGTCGCGGATGCGTTCTCTACCACCGCTACGACGGCAACTACGGGCTGATCGAGCCGCTGGCCGACGAGTGACGCCGGACGTCGACGAACCTCAACCGCCTAAGGAGATCATCATGCCCCCCATGGTCGAGAGCGCCACTCCCGCAGATCCGGTGAAGAAGATCATGGCCGAGTTGGTCGCCACCGTCGGATATGACGAGTCGCTGCGTTCGGTTGCCCAGGAGCTCGTCGCCGATGAGGTCGGCGCCGTGGTCGTCACCTCGACGGGCGAGCCGCTCGGGCTGATCTCCGAACGCGACCTCGTCACCGTCGAGGCGACCGGGGGCGACCTCGACACCCGTCAGGCCGCGGACGTCATGACCACGGACCTGGTGACCGCCCGGCGCGAGGACAGCATCGAGTCGGTCGGCAGGCTGATGCTCGACGCCGGAGTGCGGCATATCGTGATCAAGGACGGCGACGACATGGTCGGCCTGGTGTCGATGCGCGACGTCCTAGCCGTCCTGCTCGAGCCCCCGGTGAGTGCGTAACAGTGTTCTAACACTGTTACGCACTCACAGGGGCCCTGACCGAGGGAAGGGGCCGATCGCCTCTTCCCTTGATCAGATCCCTCGGCCAGGCTACCGGGGTGCGGATCCGACCGGGGAGGCGTTCGGCGCTTCCCATCTCGTTGCTGCTGGTGCTTCTCGTCGCGGTGGGTTGCGGCCAACCGGACACCGACGCCCCGGGCGCTGCGCCGGCCACCACAAACCCGTCAACGACGGCGCCGAGCGATTCACCCGCGCCGACCCCGGACCGCCCCGGCGGCCCGACGCCGACCGTCCCGGCATTCGACCACCAGCCGTTGTGGCCGTTCCCGGACCTCGACGCGGTTCGCGCCTGGCAGGAGGCCCATCGCACGGGCGGTCAGCAGCCCTGGCACCTGGACGCCGAGGCGACGGCTCTCGGGTTCACCCAGGGTTACCTCGGCTTCACCGGCATCGACCGGGTCACGAGTTACACCGAGAACGGGGCCGATGCGTGGGTCGGTGTCGGCTTCGCACTGCCCAACGGCCGGGAGACCACCGCGTCGGTGCTGCATCTCGCCCGGTTCGGCGACGGCCTCGACGCCCCGTGGGAGGTCGTCGGGACCCGCGACGAAACCCTGGTCGTGGACACCCCGGCCTATGGCAGCCCGGTCACCTCACCGGTGACGGCGGGCGGCACGATCACCGGCGTCGACGAGAGCTTGCGGCTGCAGCTCCGGACACTGGGCCGGGACACCCCGGTCGGCGAGTTCTGCTGCGTGCCCGCGGGCGGCCAGTCCGCCCGGTGGTCGGCGACGGTTCCCTTCACCGATGCCGGAGCCGGGCCGATGACGCTCGTCGTGTCCACCGGCGGTCACGTCGCCGACGTCGAGGAGTTCGCGATCACGGCCGTCCGGGCGGGGTGATCACCGTCGCCCGGCCGGCGACCTGGGCAGGAACGAGCTCGGCCAGCAACGACCGGACTCGCGCGTCGATCTCGTCGCGGATCGGCCGGATCTCCTCGATGCTCCTGCCCGCCGGATCCTCGAGCTGCCAGTCGAGGTAGAGCTTGCCCGGGAAGATCGGGCAGGCGTCACCGCAGCCCATGCTGATGACGACGTCGGAGGCCTGCACCGCGTCGGTCGTGAGCACCTTGGGCTGCTGCCCGGACAGGTCGATGCCGAGTTCGGCCATGACCTCACGGACCGTGGGGTTGATCGTGTCGGCGGGCGCGGAGCCCGCGGAGCGGACCTCGACCGCCCCGGCCGCGTGGTGGGCGAGCAGCGCGGCGGCCATCTGGGACCGGCCGGCGTTGTGCACGCAGACGAACAGGACGGTGGGCTTGCCGGCCATCAGGACTCCTGGGCGGATCGGGTCGGGACGCCGTCCCACCAGCGGCGGCGGACGGCGAGGGAGACGTAGACCAGCGCGACGAGGACGGGCACCTCGATGAGCGGGCCGACCACCCCGGCCAGCGCCTGCCCCGAGGTGACTCCGAACGTCGCGATGGCCACGGCGATGGCCAGCTCGAAGTTGTTGCCCGCCGCGGTGAACGCGAGGGTGGTCGCGCGCTCGTAGCCGAGCCCGATCGCGCGCCCGAGCACCAGCGAGCCGAACCACATGATCGTGAAGTAGGCCAGCAGCGGCAGCGCGATACGGGCGACGTCGAGCGGCCGGCCGATGATCGCATCGCCCTGCAGCGCGAACAGGATCACGATGGTGAACAGGAGTCCGTAGAGGGCGAACGGCCCGACCTTCGGCAGGAAGCGGCTCTCGTACCACTCCCGGCCCTTGGCCCGCTCCCCGAGGCGCCTGCTCAGGTAGCCGGCCAGCAGCGGGATCCCGAGGAAGATCAGGACCGACTTGGCGATCTGCCATGCGGAGACATCCAGCGCGGTCTGGGGCAGGCCGAGCCAGCCGGGCAGCACATCCAGGTAGAACCAGCCCAGCCCGGCAAACGCGATCACCTGGAACACCGAGTTGAGGGCGACGAGCACGGCGGCGGCCTCGCGGTCGCCGCAGGCCAGGTCGTTCCAGATGATGACCATCGCGATGCAGCGGGCCAGCCCGACGATGATCAGCCCGGTGCGGTATTCGGGCAGGTCGGGCAGCATCAGCCAGGCCAGCGCGAACATCAGCGCCGGCCCGAGCACCCAGTTCAGCACCAGCGAGCCGACCAGCAGCGGCCGGTCGGCGGTGACGGTGTCGAGCCGGTCGTAACGGACCTTCGCCAGCACCGGATACATCATGATCAGCAGGCCGAGTGCGATCGGCAGCGAAATGCCGTCGATCGCGATCGCGTCCAAGGCCCCGCCCAGCCCGGGCACGAGCCTGCCGGCGACCAGACCCAGCACCATCGCGGCGAGGATCCACACCGGTAACAGCCGGTCCAGGGTCGACAGCCGGGCGGCGACGGGCGCATCGAGTGCAGGGGTGGTACTCATGCGCTCACTTCCAGGTCGGCGGCAGGGGCGAGGACCTGCGCGAGGGTGGCCAGGGCGGAGGGGACGATCCGGTAGTAGATCCACGTGCCGCGCCGGTCGCCGGTGATCAGTCCGGCCTCACGCAGGACCTTGAGGTGGTGGCTGATCGTCGGGCCGGACAGGTCGAACCCGCTGGTGAGATCGCAGACGCAGACCTCCCCGCCCGCATGCGCGGCGATCAGGCTGAGCAGCCGCAGCCGGGTCGGGTCGGCGACGGCCTTGAATCCGGCCGCCAGCGCGGCGGCCTCGTCAGCGGTCAACGCGGGACGGGCCAGCGGAACGGGATCGCATCGGTCCCCGAAGCCGATCTCCTGATTCGACACGCGCCTATCTTTACAGCTGTCGAAACAGCCGGCAATGTGGAGTCACCTGTGCGGCGCGGCGCGCAGGCCCGGCTCGCTACGCCCGCCGCGGGACGCTTCCCGCGGCCAGGACCGCCGCAACCAGGGCGGCGAGGGCAAGCACCACGAAGACGGCCGGGTAGCCGCCGAGCGCCTCGGCGAGGGCGGCCCCGGCCCACGGGGCGACGGCGATGGCGAACGTGGCCGGGGCGGAGAGCAGACCGTTGAGCCGTCCGTAGTGGGTGGCGCCCCATCGGTCGCTGACCGCGGTGGCCTGCAGGAGGGTGAACACGCCGCGGGCCGCGCCGGTGAGCATCGCCGCGGCGATCAGCAGTGCCGCAGGCCCGGGAAGGACGGCGAGCAGGCCGGTGGCGACGGCCGCGAGCGCGAGGATGAGCACACCTCGGCCACGGACGCTGGTCGCGGCGGCAAGGCGGCCGTACCCGAGGCGGCCGAGAACCTGCCCGAGCCCGCCGAGCCCCAGCGCCCAGGCGGCGGCGCTCGTCGACAGCCCGCGCTCGATGAGCAGCGGCACCTGGTTGACGATGACGGCGAACGCGCTGAACGAGCCGAGCCCGATCGCCGCGACCAGCAGCAGAAACGGCCGGCTGCGGGCGATCGCATCGGGCGAATGGTCGGGATGCGCAGGGCGGGCGGGGCGGTCGGCGCCGGGCCATGGCCCGCGCAACCCGAACAGGTGCGCGGGGATCGTGACGGCGGCGAGGATGGCGACCAGCACCAGATAGGTCGCTCGCCAGCCGAGATGCCCCAGCAGTGTGGCCGTGAGCGGGGCGAAGATCGTGCTGGCCAGCCCAGCGAGCAGGGTGAGCGCGGTCAGCGCGGTGACCCGGTGCGGCCCCCACCAGCGGGTGAGCGCGGCGAAGGCGGGCGGGTACAGCGTGCCGGCCATGGCGATCCCGGCGAGGACCCAGGCGGCGAAGAACCACCCGAGCGTCGGCGCGGTCGCGATGCCGAGCACGGCGGGGACCGCGAGCATCGATCCCACGGTCATGATCGGCCGGGGCCCGATGCGGTCCAGCCAGCGCCCGGCCGGGATACCCACCGCGGCGGAGACGACCAGTCCGGTGGAGAACGCGGCGGTGATCGTCGAGAGCGACCAGCCGGTGTCGGCGGCGATGCTCGGAGCGAGCACGGGGAAGACGTAGTAGAGCACGCCCCAGCTGACGATCTCGGTGACGCACAGGACGGCGAGCACACGCCGGAGCCCGGACCGAGTCAACGTGCCAGGCTTCGCCGTCATCTCTGCCGCCATCCTCTCTTCCGCGGTCATCTCTCCAGGTTGCCTGGCGGGGCGACGACGGAGCGGACCCGCGGTCCCTCCATGGGAACCATCTCCATCGACGCAAGCCGATTGACCGGGCACGACTATATCGACATACATCGATTGATATGTCCATCGATGTATGTCGATACTTGCCTCATGAGCACGAGGCTGCCCGCACCGTGATGCCGCCGAGCCAGCCGGCGCAGCTGTCCCCCCGGGACGTCGCCACCTACGCGGAGTGGTTCGCCTGCCTGGCCGACCCGACCCGGGTCCGCCTGCTGCACACGGTCGCGGTCGCCGGGGGCGCGGTGCCCGTGGGCGAGCTTGCCGAGCAGCTCGGGATCAGCCAGTCCACCTGCTCGCACCACGTTCGTAAGCTCGCGGACGTCGGGTTCCTGGTGCTGCGCAAGGAGAAGACCGCGACGCTGGTCTCGGTGAACCCGGAGTGCTGCACCGGATTGCCCCATGCGGCGGACGCGGTGATGGGAATGCTTGCGCCGCGGCGGTGCTGTCCCGAGGGTCTTCCCGCCGACACCACCGTCCGCGCCCTGGAACCGATGGATTGGCCCGCGGTGCGGCGAATCTACGCGGAGGGAATCGCCGCCGGGGACGCCACCTTCGAAACCGAGGTTCCCGGCCGGCGCGCGCTCGACCGGTCCTGGCTGGACGGGCACCGGTGGGTGGCGGAGATCGACGATCAGGTCGTCGGCTGGGCGGCTGCCACGGCCGTCTCCCGCCGGCCGGTGTACGCGGGCGTCGCCGAAACCTCCGTCTACGTCGGCGACGGCCACCGGGGCCGCGCGGTCGGCAGGGCCCTCCTCCACCGCCTGGTGACCGCCGCCGACACGGCCGGGCTGTGGACCCTGCAGTGCTCGGTCTTCCCGGAGAACCGGGCCGGCATCGCCCTGCACCTGTCCGCCGGGTTCCGCACCCTCGGCGTCCGCCAACGCATCGGGCGCCACCACGGCCGGTGGCGCGACACCGTCCTCATGGAACGCCGCCGGGCCATCGACTGACCAGCAGGATCACCTCCGAACAAGGGAGCCACCATGACCGACCGGACCGAGATCCGCGAGGCCGTACGCGCCCGCTATGCCGCGGCCGCGACGCACGCCGCGGCCGACGAGCACGAGCGGGCCCAGGCCGCCGAGCTGGGCTGCTGCTCGCCCGAGGGCTCCTGCGGCGACGTGCAGCAGGACGAGGTGTTCGGCTCGACGCTCTACGCCGGCGAGGCGGTGGAGGGTGCCACCGACGACGCGATCGCAGCCTCGCTCGGCTGCGGGGTGCCGACCGCGGTCGCGGACCTGCGGCCGGGCGAGGTCGTCCTCGACCTCGGGTCCGGCGCCGGAGCCGACGTTCTCATCTCCGCGCGCCGGGTCGCCCCCGACGGCCGGGCCATCGGGCTGGACATGACGCCCGAGATGCTCGATCTGGCCCGGCGCAACGCCGCCGCGGCCGGCGTCGGCAACGTCGAGTTCCTGCAGGGCTATCTGGAGGATCTCCCCCTGCCCGACGCCAGCGTGGACGTCGTGATCTCCAACTGCGTGATCAACCTGGCCGCCGACAAGCCGATCGTGCTCCGCGAGGCGGCCAGGGTGCTGCGCCCGGGCGGCCGGTTCGCGGTCTCCGACGTGCTCGCGGACCCCGATCTGGGCGAGGCCACTCGGGCCGATATGGAGCAGTGGACCGGCTGCATCGCAGGCGCCCTCACCCGCCAGCAGTTCGAGCAGGCGCTGGCCGCCGCCGGCCTGACGGACGTCGAGATCACCACGACACACCGGGTGCACCCGCAGGCGACCTCGGCGATCATCCGCGCGCGCAAGCCGTCGTCTACATGACCCGGATCTCGGGAATACCGCAGGAAGTATCCTCGGTTGAGGCAGATACCCGAGGGGGTATTCTCGCCAACCGCGGCCACCCCCAGGACCCGAGAGGAGCTCTGATGATCACCGTCCTTCCGCTCGACACCACCGGGCTCGGTGACCGCAGCTATCTGGCGCACGACGGCGAGGTCGCCTTTGTGGTGGACCCGCAGCGGGACATCGACCGGGTGCTTGATCTCGCCCGCGCCGAAGGCGTGCGGATCACCCACGTGGCCGAGACCCATATCCACAACGACTACGTCACCGGCGGGTTCGCGCTCGCCGAGGCGACCGGCGCGGTCTACCTGCTCAACGCGGACGACCCGGTGTCCTTCGCGCGCACCGGGGTGCGTGACGACGACGTGATCGACGTCGGGGCGATGACCGTGCGGGTGCTGCACACCCCGGGCCACACCCACACCCACCTGTCCTACGCGCTGTTCGAAGGGGACGAACCGGTCGCGGTCTTCACCGGTGGTTCGCTGCTGTACGGGTCCACCGGGCGGCCCGACCTGCTCGGCCCGGACCACACCGACACGCTGGTGCGTGCCCAGTGGCGCTCGGCTCAGCGGCTGGCGAACGAGCTTCCCGAGGCGACCGCGGTCTACCCGACCCACGGGTTCGGCAGCTTCTGCTCGGCGAGCCAGAGCGAGGCCACGTCCAGCACCATCGGCCAGGAGAAGCTCGGCAACCCGGCGCTGACCCGCGACGAGCAGAGCTACGTCCGCGAGCTGCTCGCCGGGCTCGACGCCTACCCCGCCTATTACGCGCACATGGACCCGGCCAACAGCGCGGGCCCGTCCGCCCCCGACCTGTCCCCGCCCGCGATCGCCGATCCCGACGAGCTCCGGGCCCGGATCGAGGCCGGCGAATGGGTGGTCGACCTGCGCGACGGCACGGCGTTCTCCGCCGGACATCTCGCGGGCAGCCTTTCCTTCCCGCTCGACGGGCCGTTCGTCACCTACCTCGGGTGGCTGGTGCCCTGGGGCACCCCGATCACGCTGCTCGGCGCGACCGCCGAGGAGGTCGCCGCCGCCCAGCGCGAGCTCGTTCGCATCGGGATCGACCGGCCCGCCGCCATGGCCACCGGAGGCCCCGAGCAGTGGTCCGGTACCGCCCCGCTGGCGTCGCTGCCACGGGCCACGTACGCCGAACTGGCCGAGGCGCTGAACCGTCCAGCACCGCCCGCGGTGCTGGACGTGCGGCGCAACCAGGAGCGGGCCGAGGGGCATGTGCCCGGATCGGTGCACATCCCGATCCACGAGGTCCTCGACCGGCTCACCGAGGTGCCCGCGGGCCCGGTCTGGGTGCACTGCGCAGGCGGTTATCGAGCCGGGGTCGTCGCGGCCCTGCTGTCGGCGCGCGGCCACGACGTCGTCACCATCGACGACGCCATCGAACACGCCCAGGAGATCGGGCTGATCACCCCAACCAAGCAGGAGAGAGTTGCATGACCGCTGCCACCGACACCGTCCGCCTCGACTGCGCGCTGCTGCAGGAGCGCCTCGCCTCGGCCAACCCGCCCCGGCTGCTCGACGTCCGCACCCCCGCCGAGTTCGCCGCGGTCCACATCCCGGGTTCCTACAACGTCCCGTTGGACACATTGCGTGAGCACCGTGACGAGCTGCGCCACCACCTCGACACCGATGTCGTGCTCGTCTGCCGCTCCGGGCAGCGCGCCGAACAGGCCGAGCGGACCCTGGCCGAGGCCGGACTCCCCGGTGTGCAGGTGCTCACCGGCGGCATGTCCGGCTGGGAGGCCGTCGGTGGGACGGTCAACCGGGGCCGCGACTGCTGGGATCTCGAACGTCAGGTCCGCTTCACCGCGGGTTCCCTCGTCCTCGGCGGCGTGCTCGGCAGTATCGCCGTACCGCGCCTGAAGTGGCTGTCCGGCGCGATCGGCGCCGGACTCGTGTTCGCCGGCGCCACCGGCACCTGCGGCATGGCGATGCTGCTGGCGAAGATGCCCTGGAACCGCCCGTCGTCCTACGATCCACAGGCGGTGATCGGCCAGCTCGCCGAATCGCGTTGAGCGGCGGGGCGAACATCAGCGCTGAGGGCCGGTAGCAGAGTGAGTGAGGAGGAGTGGGCGATGCAGCTGGACGACGACGTCGTCGGCAGTGTCATCAATCGCTTGCGCCGAGCCGAGGGCCAGATCGGCGGGATCATCCGGATGTTGCAGGAGGGCCGCGACTGCGAGGACGTGGTCACCCAGCTCGCCGCGGTCTCCCGGGCCCTCGACAAGGCCGGCTTCGCGATCATCTCCTCCGGGCTGCAGAAGTGTATCGCGGCCGGCGACGGAGGCGAGGTCGACCGGGCCAAGCTGGAGCGCCTCTTCTTGTCCCTGGCCTAACCCCCGGTGAGTGCGTAACAGTGTTCCAACACTGTTACGCACTCACCGGGGGTGGTGAGGTCCCGCCGGGGAACCGATCGGGTCACGGTGTGCGGCGGCCCGCTCCCGGCTCTACCCCGCGGGCGCGACCGCCTCGATATTCGCCACCGCGAAGTCGCGCTGCGCGTTCTTGAGGTGGCACCACGCGTCCAGCCACCGCCCGTACAGCTCACGGGGCCGAATGTCGCGGACCGTGCGGTTCCCTTGCTTGTCCCGGTACAGGATCGACACGTCGCGCTGGTTGTCGATCGCATCGGCCAGCAGGGCGAGCTCGGCGGAGTCGAGCGGGGACGTGAGCGCGGCCAGCGCGGCGTGGGTCGGGGACTCCGGCTCATGGTCATCACCGTCCTCACCGGGGCCACCCAGCAGCAGGCGGGCGAGCTCGGCCGCCGTGGCACGCGGTCGGCTCCGAACCGCAGCGGCTGGGGTGGGAGCCCGCTTCTCCGGGCGCTTCTCCACGATCACCACCCCGTCGGCGTCCTCGGCCAGCGGCGCGAACCCGGCCTTCCGCAACCCGGCGAGCACCCGGTCGGTCCCGAAGGGGCTGGCCAGCACGGTGGGGGCGAGCGCACTGAGCTGGAGTTTCCGCAGCGACCGGGTGTGCAGGATCTCGGCGATCTCGGACTCCGAGCCGACGATGCAGGACGCCAGGCCCCGCACCCGCACGCTGCCGTGCCGGCGGGCGACGTCGGAGATGAGGTAGTCCAACGGCTGGGGCAGCTCGCGGTCGGAGATGGCGCGCAGCTCGGCACGCAGCTCGTCGGGGCTCCAGCCGGCGTCGAACGCCGCCCGCACGCTCGCCGACGAGAACCGCCAGGTGGCGGCCACACCATGACTCTCCGGGACCGCCGCGGCGGCCAGCAGCCGGGCCGCGGCCGCGCTCGGCTGCCCGGATGCCACCGCGGTGAGGTCCGACTGGAGGACGAGCATCCCCTGCGCCTCGGGGAGCAGGGCGGCGCACCGCCGCCCGAGGTCATCGCCACCGGCGACCAGATGCTCACCGGGGTCCGACACACGATCTCCGCTGACGACGCCGAGCGACCGGGCCTCCGTGACCGCGGCGTGCACGCGAAGCGCCATCTCGTCCCGCGGGTAGTGCTGAAGCGGACAGAACCAGCCGATATGCATGCCGGCCGCCTCGACGGACCGGCCGCCCGCGGCGGCCCTGAGCAGCGCCCGGCGGATCATGCCGGCCTCGGAGGCCAGCGGGACGGGCGGTGGCGCCTCGGTATCGTCATCGATCTTGCGATAGGTGGGGGCGAACTCGAGATCCCACCACGCGCGCGCGACCGCCGCCCACCGGTCGCCGGGCGCGGACTCCCGCCACTGGTCGTACCCGGCCGTGGGCGCGTACCGGCTGCCGGCGCGGGCCAGCAGCCCGGCGGCGCTCGCCAGGTCGATCCACAACCCGATGTCCTCCGGTGCCGCCGAGAGCCGTTTGGCGAGGCGGGCCCGCTCACGGGTTCCGACGCCGCCCTTCTTCAGCGCGGTGAGGCCCGAGGCGCGCGCCTCGTCGAGCAGCCCGGTCAGCCCGCGAAGCAGGTCCTCGGCCGCGGACCGGGCCACGTTCGCGGCCTCGGGTTCGGCGTCGGGGAGCCCCGGCGGACCGGTCAGGGCGGCTTTCAGCTCGATCCCCCACGCCGCGACCGCGACCTCCCGCGGAAGTTCCCCGGTGCCGTAGACCGGCAGCAGCAGCCCGGCCCGCACCAGCACATCCTCCTGTTGCGTGGGGTCGGTCCCGTAGAACGGGAGGTAGAAGCCGTGGCCCTGGCGGACCAGGTCGAACCGGCGCCGAGCCTGGCGGGACAGACCGGCGACCGCCCGCCCGATCGTGTCCCGGTCGGCCATCAGCTCGGCGAGCCGGGCGACCAGCTGGGGCTTGCGCAGGCCCTCGGTTGTCCCGCCGAGGGCCCGTACCGCAGCCCGCAGGTCGTCGACGACGGACTGGCGGGCGATCACCGCGACCGGCCGGAACGTGTCCACGTCCTGGGTGAGATGCGCCGCGAGCCGGTCCGGCAGCGCGATCCGCTCGCCGTCCCGCCAGGCCAGGCCCCGCGTGCACAGCTCGTCCACGGCCTCGGTCACCAGCGGCTCCGGCGATCCGAGCAGCTCGGCCACCGCCGGCACGGTCGCACCGGCATTCAGCAGCGCGACCGCCCGGCCGCTGACGATCATGTCGCCGGTGCAGAGTTCGAGCGCGGCGGAGAGCGACTCGACGCCGTTGAGCCGCCGCGCGAGCTGCTCGAAACTGCGCGGTATCGGCTCGACCAGCACGTCGGGCCGGGCCTGCAGCAACGCGGTCAGGCGCTCGGCACCCAGCCGGACGAGGGCCTCAGCGAAGGTCACGGTCTCCATCGCATCACGGCGGCGACCCCGGTCTCGCTCGGGGCGTTCACCGGCGCCGGCCTCGGGGGTGCGCACGCCGCGTCCGTTTCACATCCCCGGCCGGCCGGAACACCAGGTGATCGAGTTCGGATCAACGGACGGCGCCGCAGCACTTCTTGTACTTCTTGCCCGAGCCGCACCAGCACGCCTCGTTGCGCGGCAGGGGTCACGGAATCGTCTGTTCCCTGGGCACCACGCCGGCGTAGTCGGCCCGGACCGCGGAATCCGTCGCGTCCGGGGCCAGGCCGAGCTCCCGGCGAACCTCGCGCCGGCCGCGGAGCGGGATCGACGCGAACGCCAGCCAGCCTTCCGGTCCACGCACGGCCTCGATCTCCTCGGACGACAGGCGGGCGACCAGCCGGTCGTACCACTTCAGCGCCCCGTTCAGATCCCGGCGTTCGGCCAGCAGCTCGGCAACCAGCTGGCAGTGCCCGTCATGCAACGCCGGATCCCGAGCCAGCGCGGCGAGCTGACCCTCCGCCTCGGCGTCGCGGTCGTCCTTCAACAGGAGCTCGACCATCTCCACGCGTGCGTAGCAGCCGTCCTCACCGCCCGCCCCGATCAGGTCGCCGAGCAGGCGGGTGGCGCGCTCGAGATTCCCGGCCCGGATCCACGCCTGCGCGGCCTCCAGCTGGATCTCGCCACGCTCGTCCGGATACTCCTGGGCCTCGGTCTCGAGCCGTGCCGCGAGATCGGCATCCGCCGCCGTCATGGCGGAACCCTATCGAGCACGGTGCCGCCCGGGGATGGCGTATGCCGGCGGCGCCGGTCAGTCCGGCTCCAGCGCGTTGAGCAACACCTCGCAGTCGCAGTAGCCCCCGCGGCCGCACAGGCGTTCCCCCAGCTCGGGCCAGTTCAGCCCCTCGCGAACCGCCCATTCCTGCGCCGCGCGCAGGGTGCCGTCGCTCGTCCCGAGCTGAGGCCCAGGACGGGACGGGCGAACACGTCGTCGTCATCGTCGGAGCGGAACTCGACGTCGTCGGGGTCCCACCTCGGGGCCCGGCCGTCGAAGAAATTCGTCATGCACCGACGGTGGCACCCGGCACCGACGATTCCGGCCCGGCGCGGACCCACGCCCCGACTTCGTTTGCAGTCGTGAATCCCACCGGCAGGGCATGATGTGGTGTGACCATCTCGACGCAACCGACCCGCGCCGGCCTGGACCTGCGGTGGGTCGACCCCGAAACCCGCCCGCAGGACGACCTGTTCGGTCACGTGAACGGCCGATGGCTGCGCACCCACGAGATCCCCGAGGACCGGGCGCAGGACGGCGCGTTCCGGGCGCTGCGCGACCGCGCCGAGGCCGACGTGCACGCGATCGTTGAGCAGGCCGACGGCGAGCCCGGCAGCGAGGCCCGCAAGATCGCCGATCTCTACGCCTCGTTCATGGACGTCGAGCGCATCGAGGCGCTCGGGACCGCGCCGCTTCAGAAGCTGTTGGACGAGATCGCGGGCGCCGGCGACAGGACGGAGCTGGCCTCGGTGCTGGGCCGGCGCCAGCGGGAGGGCCGCACGGCGCTGTTCGGCGCCTTCGTGAGCACCGACGCCAAGGACTCCACGCGATATCTGGTGCATCTGTCGCAGTCCGGCCTCGGCCTTCCGGACGAGTCCTACTACCGCGAGGACGCCTACGCCGAGATCCGCAAGGCCTACGTGGAACATCTGGCACGGCTCGCCGAGCTGGTCGGGCTGCCCGAACCGGCCCGGCTCGCCGACACCGTGATGGAGCTGGAGACGGCGCTGGCCGCAGCCTCCTGGGACCGGGTGACCAACCGCGACGCGGAGAAGACCTACACCCTGATGACGCTGCCGGCGTTGCGGCAGAACGCGCCGGAGTTCGACTGGGAGCCGTGGCTCGCGGCCCTCGGGGCGCCGTCGGGCGCGTTCGACGAGGTCATCGTCCGGCAGCCGAGCTTCGTCGCCGCCGCCGCGCGGCTGTGGGCGCAGCGTCCGCTGGAGCAGTGGCGGGCGTGGCTCGCGATCCGCACGGCGTCCGCCTGCGCCGACCATCTGAACGACGCGGTCGTCGAGGAGGACTTCGCGTTCTACGGCCGGACCCTGTCCGGCACGCCGCAGCTTCGCGAGCGGTGGAAGCGCGGAGTTTCGCTGGTCGAGGGCGCGTTGGGCGAGGCCGTGGGCCAGCTGTATGTGCAGCGGCATTTCCCCACGTCGGCGAAGGAGCGGATGGTCGCCCTCGTCGCGAACCTGGTCGAGGCCTACCGGCAGAGCATCAGCCAGCTGGACTGGATGGGACCGGCCACGCGGGAGCGGGCGCTGGCGAAGCTGGAGCGGTTCACCCCGAAGATCGGCTACCCGGACGAGTGGAAGGACTACTCGGCCCTGGAGATCAGCCCCGACGACCTGCTCGGCAACGTGCTGCGCGCCGGCGCGTGGGCCACCGACTTCGAGCTCGCCAAGATCGGCAAGCCGGTCGACCGGAACGAGTGGCTGATGACCCCGCAGACGGTCAACGCCTACTACCACCCGCGGATGAACGAGATCGTCTTTCCCGCCGCGATCCTGCAGCCGCCGTTCTTCGACGCCGACGCCGACGACGCCGCGAACTACGGCGGCATCGGCGCCGTCATCGGTCACGAGATCGGCCACGGGTTCGACGACCAGGGCTCGCGCTACGACGGCGAGGGCAACATGACCGACTGGTGGGAGCCCGAGGACCGCGCCGAGTTCGACCGCCGGGCCCAGGCGTTGATCGAGCAGTACAACGCCCTTTCCCCGGCCGGGCTGTCCGACCACAAGGTCAACGGCGCGCTGACCGTCGGGGAGAACATCGGCGACCTCGGCGGTCTGACCATCGCGATCAAGGCCTACAAGATCGCGTTGGGTGACGACGAGGCGCCGGTGCTCGACGGGCTCACCGGCGTGGCGCGGGTGCTCATCGGCTGGGCGCAGGTGTGGCGGGCCGTGACCCGCGACGCCGAGGCCATCCGCAGGCTGGCCGTGGACCCGCACTCCCCGCCCGACCTGCGCTGCAACGCCGTGGTCACCAACCTCGACGCCTTCCACGAGGTGTTCGACGTTCAGGAGGCCGATGCGCTGTACACGCCGCCGGAGCGGCGCGTCCGCATCTGGTGAACGGGTCAGCCGGCGGTCCGGTCGCCGGCCTTCCCGTCGTCGTGGAACTCCTGGAACGCCGCGAAGGCGCGCGGACCGTAGACCGTGCCCGGGCCGCCGTGCATAAGGATTACGACGCCGATGGCTTCCGCGACCTCCTCCGGCGTGGCGCCGTGGCGCGCGGCGCCACGGGCATGCGCGGCGATGCATCCGTCGCATTCGAGTCCGACCGAAAGCGCCAGCGCAATGAGTTCCTTGGTCTTCGCGTCCAGTTCCCCGGGGCTGAGCGCCGCCTCGGCCAGGTTGCCGAAGCCCGCGTAGACCTTGGGGATCATCCGCCTGAGTTCACGGGCGGGGCCGCGCAGCTCGTCCTGGACCGCCTTGCCGTATCCCATCGTCGCTGTCTCTCCGTCTGTTGTGATCTGGTGCGTGGAGTCGCACCCAACCACTGATCCTCGCAAAGCTCCTCGGCAAGTTCTTCGTGAGATTGGCTGGGTTGTTGGTGACGTTGGTCGGTATCGACCTTCGGCTCCCGCCCTTACCGCCCGGCCTGGGCAGCGGGCAGGAGCGGCCGGTTCCCGCGGATCACCGGATGTCGGTCCCGGCAGCGCTTGATCCCCGCAGCCGGGCGAGCACGGTCGGCGGATAGATCGCCGCGGCGTCGTCGCCGAAGTTCGGCGGGCTCCGGCCGCTGCCGTGCACAGCCATCGCGCCGCGGACGCGACCCAGGGTCGCCGCGGTGGGGGCCGCGAGCTCCGGTGCCGGGACCGGGCCGCCCGCCACGAGCAGGTACGGCTCGGGGAGGTGCCCGGCCGTACCTGGGCTGGGGCCGGGCGGATATGCCGCCCGAAGAGGCAACGGAGGAACCGGCGGAACGGGCCGGCGCCCGCCGCGACGATGCCGAACGCGCGATCAACCTGTACCGGGAGTACTACACACCGCTGCTCGGGTTCGTGACCCGGTTGACCGGCCGCACGTGATCGACGGGGCGCGCCGACGGATCTCGGGCTCCCCGGCGGCCCAGCGGATCGAGCTGGTCGGCGCTGGCTTCTTCGCCGAGGCACCTGAGGGCGATCTGTACCTGCTCAAGCGGATCCTGCACGACTGGGACGACGAGCGGGCGCGCCGGATCCTCGCGACGAACACGGCGGCGGGCCCTCCGCGGGTACGGGCGTTGCGGGCACGGGGTGCCGGGCGGCGACGTCGGCGATGCGCGCCTCGAGGTCGCGCACGACCGACGCCGTGCGCTCCTGCTCGCCGAGCACCTCGGCGATGAGCGTGGCCTGTTCCTGCCAGGTGTCCACATAGGAGCCGCGACGGTAGGTGATGACGGGCGCGAACTGCGACGACCGTGGTTTCTCCGCTACGACCCCGTGGAGGTCCCGGCGAGGATCACATCCGGCTTCAGCGCCGCGACCTGCTCGTAGGGGATCCCGTCCGCCACGTCGAGGAGCGTGACGTCCGCTCCGGCGATTCGATCCCGCAGGTACGGCTCGACGTCACCGCCGTAGTAGCTCCTGGGCATACCCAGCGGTGTCAGGCCAAGTGCCAGCACCACCTCGGCCTCGCGACCAAGGGTGACGATCCGCCGCGGCGTGCGCGGGATCTCGACCGGGCCCGTCATCGGATGACGTTTCGATAGGCGCTCATCGGGTCAGTCGGCGGCCCGGAAGGTGGCGTATCGCTGTTCGAGCAGCTCGGCGTCCGGGCGCTCGGCCCTGACCTTCGGCACCGCCATCAGCCGCTGGCCGTGCCGGCCCTTCAGCCCGTGCTCGAGCATCGGCCCGTCGATCTCCTCCAGCAGATCGGCGCGGATCTCGACGACGAGGTCCGGGCGGATTCCCAACACCGAGCTGTCGTAAGCCGCGTGGTGGATCTTGCACAGCGCCAGGCCGTTCCGCACCGCCGCGATACCGGCCTCGTCCCGGTCCGGCACGATGTGTGCCGCATCGAGCAACTGCGCGTGCCGCAGCGCGCACACCGCACACCGCGTCGCGTAGGCACGCAGCACCGTCGCCCGGAAGACCGGCTGGTGCAACCGCTGCTTCATCTCGCGGAGGATGTAGCGGCGGACATGCTCGGCGACGTGTTCTCCCGGCGCGACGAGGCCCCGGGCGACGTCGGGGTCGATGACGAACTGCCGGTGCTGCGGCTCCTCCCACAGCAGGTACACCGGGTAGATCGGCTTGTAGACGCCCGGCGCGATGCCGAAGAACCAGATCAGCGGCACCGCCTGGTGCATGGCAGTGCGCAGCGCCCGGTTCTCGGCGTGATCGGGGTCGTCGCCGCGCCACTTGTAGCGCAGCAACCCGTCCGCCCGGACAGGGTCCTCCGGCCCGGTTCGGGTGCCGCCACGCGGCTGCTCCGGCTGACGGCCGGGGCCCTTCCGACGAACCTTTGCAATGCTCACCAGGAGTAAGCAGGACCCGGGGCCGCGAGGGGAACTGTCCATAAAGGACAAGTTCCCTCATGCAACCGTTCGGGTCCTGGCGATCCAGTCCACCACGCCCAATAGAGTGACCCGGTGGTCGCGGCTCGTGAGACGACGTTGCAGGAACTCCTCGAAGGCTCGAAGCAGTACCAGGTGCCGCTGTACCAGCGCACCTACTCATGGACGAAGCCACAGCTCGCGCGGCTGTGGGAGGACGTCCGGCAGCTCGCCGAGGACCGGGTCGAGCGACCGGGCCTCACCCACTTCATCGGGTCGCTGGTTCTTGCGCCGAGCCCGTCGAACGGGCCCGCCGGCGTGGCCGAGTACCTCGTCGTCGACGGTCAGCAACGCCTCACCACCCTGTCGATCCTGTTGTGTGCCATCCGTGACCATCGGGCGAAGACGGAGAGTCCCGAGCATCGGGAGCGCATCGATCAGCAGTACCTGACGAACCGTTGGAAGCCCGAGCGACACCGGCTGAAGCTGCTGCCGACGCAGGCAGACCGCGACGCGTATCGGGCGTGTGTCCACGCGACGGTTCAGGCCGGCGGGAGTGACCCGATCGGGACCGCGTACCGCTTCTTCTCCGCCCGGCTGATCGACGTCGATGATCCGGACGACCCGGCCGATATCGAGCGGATCGAGGACGCGGTGATCGCGGGGCTCTCGCTCGTCTCGGTCACCGCGCAGCAGGGCGACAACGCCCATCGCATCTTCGAGTCGCTGAACAACACCGGCCTGCGGCTCACCCAGGGCGACCTGCTGCGCAACTACCTGTTCATGCGGCTACCGACCCGCGCCGACGCCGTCTACCACTCGCTGTGGTTGCCGCTGCAACGAACGTTGACGGCCGCCGACCTGGAGCTGTTGTTCTGGCTGGATCTCGTCCAGCGCGACGCACGGATCAAGCAGTCGGAGATCTACGCCGGACAGCAGGCTCGGCTGGACCGGCTGGAGACGGAGGAGGAGATCGAGGCCGAGGTCGCGCGCTTTACCGAGCTGGGGTCGTTGCTGGCCACGATCCTCCACCCCTCGTGCGAGCCCGACAAGCAGGTTCGCCGGCGCCTGCGGCGGCTCAACGGCTGGGGCACGACGACGGTCTATCCCCTTCTGCTGCACCTGTTCGAGCGGCGCGCGCGGGGAACCGCAATGTCCGAGCAGATCGCCACCGCGATGCTGTACGTCGAGAGTTTCTTTGTGCGGCGGTTGCTGATCGGGCGCGCCACAGCGAACATCAACCGGATTCTGCTGTCGATCGTCACCGAGATGGACGAGAACCAGCCGGTCGACGACGCGGTGCGCGGCTATCTCTCGACCGGTCGGAAGTACTACGCCTCCGACGACGAGGTCCGGGCAGCCGTGGCGAGTGTGCCGTTCTATCTCAACGGACGCCCGCAGCAGCGGGCCCTCGTGCTGCAGTGGCTGGAGGAGTCATACGGCAGCAAGGAACCGGTCGACCCGGAGACGCTGACGATCGAGCACATCCTCCCGCAGACACCGACGGCCGGGTGGAACGCCGTGCTGCAGGCCGAGCTGGGCCCGGACGAATACCTCGACGAGGTGTACGAGTCGAGCGTGCACACGCTCGGCAACCTCACCCTCACCGGGTACAACTCCGAGCTGGGTAACGGCGAGTTCGCCGCCAAGCGCGCGACGCTCGCCTCCAGCGGCATCGCGATGAACCAGGAGATCGCCCAGCTCGACCGCTGGGGTCGTGCGGAGATCCGCGACCGGGCCACCCGGATCGCCGACCGGGCCATCTCGATCTGGCCGGGGCCGGTGCGCCCACAGCCGCAGCGCAGCGCCCCCGCCCGGTGGGAGCTGCTCGATCAGGCCCTCACCGAACTTCCCCCCGGGGCCTGGACGAGTTACGGCGACCTGGCCGCGCTGATCGGCAGTCACCCCGTCCCGGTGGGTGAACGGCTGGCCAACCACCCGACCCCCAACGCTCACCGTGTGCTGCGGGCCGACGGCACCATCTCCCCTGGTTTCCGTTGGCCGGACCCGTCGATCACCACCGATCCGATCGAGCTGCTGCGCGCGGAGGGTGTCGCGTTCGACGAGCACGGCCGGGCTCATCCGAACCAGCGGATGACGGCCGCCGAGCTCGCCCAGCTCGTCGCCGTCGACGATCTGGATCTCGACACCGCGGCCACCGCGGACGACCAACGCAGGGAGAAGTTCTTCGCCCAGCTCGACGAGTTCCAGCCACCCGAGATCGTCGACGGTGTGCGCCGTGTCCTGGGCCGGTGGGCCGAACTCGGCGGGTATCTCAGCTTCGGGGCCGGCGACCAGACGTCGTGCTTCCTCATATCGGCCAACGGCGCGGGATCGCGGCCGGAGATCTGGCCGCTGACGATCTACCCGAGCGGCCGCTGCGAGGTGGTGTTCCAGTATCTCACCCGGCGCCCGCCCTTCGACGATCCGGCGTTGCGCGAACAGCTGCGGCAGCGGCTCAACACGATCGACGGCATCGACCTGCCCGCGGCGAAGATCGAGCTGCGCCCGAGTTTCCCGCTCGCCGTTCTCCGCACGGCGAGCGGCCGGGAACTGCTCAACGCGCAGCTTTCCTGGTTCCGCGCGCAACTGGAGGCATGACGCCGCTTGGCCCACCGCGGCGGCGGACGAGTTCGGCGGCCGCCTCCGCGGCGAGGTGCAGGCGGCACGGCCAGTGCGGACGTCCCTGGCCGGCGCCGAGAGAGCACAGGGTGCAGCGCCCGTCGGCACTCGGGAAGTGCTCCCGCAGGAGCCGTTGCCAGACGAGCGGATCCCCGTCGGCGAGGACGCGTGCGAGATCGTCGAAAATGATCATTGCACCAGCACACCGCCGACGGCCTCTTCGGACCCGCACGATGGTGCGACCCGCACAAAGGTGCGGGTTCAGCCGATGGCCTCGATTACCCACGACGGGTCGAACGCGGCGACGACCTCGGGCCCGGTCCCCGAGGACACGGGGGTCGGATCGCCGACCTGCCCCGAACGCGGGTCGACCAGCCGCACACCCGCCGCCGCGAGCGTCCGCAGCGTGGTCGTCCACACCGGGTGGCCCCAGAGCCGGTCGTTCACCATGGGCACCGCCACGATCGGCACCCCGGCCCCGAGCGCGTCGCACAGCACCCCGGCCGCGCTGGTGTCCATGATCCCCGCCGCGACCTTGTTGGCCGTGTTGAACGTCAGCGGGCAGGCGACGAGGGCATCCGGGACGCGGCCGATCGCGGTCCGGCGGCGAGGCGAACCACTGGCCCGCCGCGTCGGTCGCGACGACCGAAACGCTCCACCGACCGCTCAGCGCATCGACCATCTCGGCCGCGCGGGCCGCCAGCGGCGCCCCGCACACCACGAGCGTCAGCGATTGCCCGGCCATCAGAGGGCGACATCGGCGCGGTGGGCGAGACCCCGCACCGCGACACCGTTCGAACCGCGAGCCCGGGCCAGGAGCCGGCGGATCGTGTCGCGGGCGACGACGTTCCGGCGGGTGACCTGTGGCGCAGACCGTTCGATCTCGAGCAACGCCACCAGCGCCGCTGCGTCGCGCCGTCGCTGCGCCCGGGCCCACGCGATATCCAGCTGGACCTGAACGCGGCGGCTGCGCAGCTCCTCTGGGAGACGATCGACGTCGACGGCCGCGACCGCGCCGATGAGCCAGAGCGCGCCTGCCACGCTGCACACCGCGGGATCGGTGTCGTCCTCCAGCTGAGTCGCAGACACGACCGACAGCTCCTCCGCCAGCTCCGCCCGCGGAGTCGGGAGCAGCGCACGCTCGGCTCAGGCGGTGGCCAGTGGCTGGATGTCGTCCAGGGCGGATGCGAGGCGGTCGCGTTCGACCTCGAGGTCGTAGCGACTCTGGAGGTTCATCCAGAAGCGCTCGGAGGTTCCGAAGTAGCGGGCCAGCCGCAGCGCGGTGTCGGCGCTGATACGCCGCTTGCCGTGCACGATCTCGTTGATCCGGCGCGGAGGGACGTGGATGGCCACGGCGAGCCGGTGCTGGGTGATGCCCAGCGGGGCGAGGTACTCCTCGGCGAGGACCTCGCCGGGATGGATGGGGGTCATGGCCGGGGCGGTGCCCATGGGGAGCCTCCTTCAGTGGTAGTCGATGATCTCGATGTCTTCCGGTCCTGCCGGGGTCCAGCGGAAGCAGATGCGCCACTGCTGGTTGACCCGGATGCTGTGCTGCCCGGCTCGGTCCCCACGCAGCTTCTCCAGGCGGTTGCCGGGCGGGACCCGCACGTCGTCGAGGGTCTCGGCCGCGTCCAGAATCAGCAGCCTGCGCAGCGCTGCGCGTTGGGTGTGCTGGTCGAGCCGGCGTGATCGTTCACGTCGCCAGACCCGTTCGGTGTCCTTGTCGGCGAACGAACGCAGCACCACCCCAGCATAACGCAACGCGTTATGCCAGCTGTCCTGTGTTGGATCGGATATCGGGTTGTACCCGCTGCGGCCCCTCGCGCTGGCACCCGCCGAACCGGCAGCGAGATGCCCCGCAACGCAATTGTCCGAGCCGCATCGGGACGTCACGTCCGGCCCGGACAACGGTCAGCCGGCCGCCCGGAAGGTCGCGTACCGCTGTTCGAGCAGCTCGACGTCCGGACGCTCGGCCCTGACCTTCGGCACGGCCATCAGCCGCTGGCCGTGCCGGCCCTTCAGCCGGTGCTCGAGCATCGGCCCGTCGATCTCCTCCAGCAGGTCCGCCCGGATCTCGACGACGAGGTCCGGACGGATCCCCAGCACCAGGCTGTCGTAGGCCGCGTGGTGGATCTTGCACAGGGCCAGGCCGTTGCGCACCGCCGCGATCCCGGCCTCGTCCCGGTCCGGCACGATGTGCGCCGCATCTGCCCGTCGTTGGTGCGCAGCGTGAGCCAGCGCTGGGCCTCCCGGCGCACCAGCGAGTCGAACTCAGCGCTCACGCGGCGGCTCCGCCGGTAGCCGGCCCTCCAACGTGGATGTTTCGGGGCCGTCCAGCGTCTGCGACCGCGGGATCCACGTCCCGTTCGCCATCTCGCCGAACGGGCCGATCCCCAACCGATCCAGCGCCGCCCACACCGGGGTGAGAGCCTCCTCCCGATTCAGGTAGTAGATCGACTCCCGGATGCGTACGAATGTCCAGCCACACCGCTTGAGCTCCTGTTCGCGGTGTAGGTCGGCCTCCCGCTGTTCCGGCGTGGTGTGGAACGCCTCGCCGTCGCACTCGACGGCCAGCTTCCCCGCGGTCCCGGTCACGACCAGGTCGATGCGTCGCCCATTCGTCTCGAACTGCGGGGTGACGTGATAGCCACGGGCGACGAGGTCGAGGAACACGCGCTGTTCGAACAGCGAGTCGAACGCATCGTGCCGCCGGTCCGGGTCGACGTCGGTGAGGACCGGCTCGATCCCGCTCGAACCGGCCGAGGTCATGTAGTCCAGCAGCGACCGCCGCAGGTCCGCCGGACGCAGAAGATCCGTGGTGACGGAGTGGAACAGCCACAGCTGATCTTGGGCGCGTGACGCCGCCACGTTGAAACTCTGTTCGAAGTTCAGTCTCGTCAAGGCGGTGCGCGGCGAGTTCGGCGCGACCACGAGGGACAGCCACACGACGTGGCGCTCGTCGCCCTGGAAGTCGGGAGGCGCCCCGATCCGCAACCTTCGGTCGCGCCACTCCTCGGGTGAGACGAGCTTCTTGATCTCGTCACCGATGAGGTCGACCTGCGGATGGCCCTGCAGGACAACCACGCCGAACGTCTTACCCCCGTATGCAGGATCGTCGAGACACGCACGGATCGACGCGGCGATGGCGGCGGCCTCCGCGCGGTTGGCAACGGATCCTCGGGTGGGTTCGGTGACGGCGCCGGCCACGTGGGTCGCGCGGAGCGGGGGCAGCCGGTCGGCCCCGAACTGACGCAGCGGGACCAGCGGGGCGTCACGGTAGAACATGTTCGACGACCACGTGATGATCTCCGGCATGCACCGGAAATGCTCGCGAAGCCGGACCACCTGACCGAAGCGGCTGCGCAGCAGCGAGAAGATGCTGTCCTTCGGAGTGAACGCCGATCGTAGATACGTCGGTATGTCGTGCAGCTCAGCGTCGAGCCGATCGAAGATCGGCTGGAGGGCCCCGCTCGCGACCTCTGACGGCGTGCACTGCTTGTCATCGCCGACCACGATCACCCGAGGGGCCAGCCAGAGCAGGAACACGCTGGTCAGGTCGACCTGGCTCGCCTCGTCGACGATCACGACGTCGAAGGATCCGGCCTTGGGCGGCACCGAGGCGAGGACCTGTTGGATCGGCATCACCCAGGCCGGCACGGCCGACTGAGCGACGGCCATCGCCTCCCGTGCCGCCTGGCGGCTGCGCTCGGCGAACTTCCCCGTGCCCTTGCCGACCTTGATCATCTCGTTGCGGTACGACTGCAGGGCCTGCACCTGCTCCGCGGTCATTCGGCTGAGGCACGATCGCCATGCCTTCGCGGCGGCGAGCTCACCGGTCAGCTTGAGCAGATCCTTGACCGCGATGTCCAGCTCGCCTTCCAGACGCTGCTCTCGCCCCGGGGTAGCCTGCTCTACAAGCCACGTCGCGGCGCAGCCGTGGGCCCACGCCTGCGGCCACCGAGCCAGCCGCTGGTTCCACATCGTGTCGCCGGGGCGCGTCTCGGCCTCGTCGGCCAGGGCGGACGAGGCCGAGCGCAACCGGCTCAGCGACTCATCGCACCGGTGTTGGTCACGCTGTTCGCACCGGGCCTGGTCGAGCGCGACCAATGCCTGCTCGTATCTCGCCGGATCCGTGCGGCGGTACGCGTCGACGATGCCGGTCAGCTCGGGGCTGCGCGCCGGCGACGGGACCGCGTTCAGCAGGGCAGTTGCGGCGGCGTCCAGTTCGGCGCGGGCGAGCGCGGCGACCCGCGCCTGCGTGACGGCGACCGCGATCGTGGCGATCCGCTCGAGCTCGGGCACGCCGACCACGGTCGGACGCTCACCGGGCGGGAGCGCCGCGAACAGCCGGCGCAGCGCGTCGGCGGCTCGCAGCACGCGGTCGACCGCCGTGCAGCTGCGGCGCAGCTCCACCATGGCATTGACGAGCACGGATCGGTCCGCATCGAGCGGTATCCCCATCCGGAGCGGCTGGAATGCGCTGTCGACAACGCGGGCGATCTCCAGCACGCGCAGGTGCTTCGCTGCGGCACCGGCAGCCGACGCCGTCACGGGAGCCGCGCCCTCCACACGGACGTTCTCTCCGAACCGCTCGGCGTCCTTCTGCTCCGCGCTCTTGAACATCCGACGCAGTGAGCCACCGTTGGCGAGATATTCGGCGAACCGCTCGAACACCCGTGCCGCGTCGGAAGCGTCGATGTCAGCGGCAACGGTCATGCGTGAGAAGCCTGCCGCGCGGTCGTGGTCGACGGCGGCGTCGACGGCCGGGAGCTGTTCGACTGCGCGCTGCCACAGATGCTCCGCGCTGCCGGCGAGCAGGGAGTCGGCCATCGACAGCGCCCAGGACGCCTGAGCCGGGAGATTCCGGAGCTCGACCGTCGCTTCCGAGATCTCCGCGCAGACGGGCGCGAGTTCCCCGAGGGCGTCGGGTGGCAGGTCCTGCAGTGCGCCGACGAGGCCGCTCTCGGCGCCGGAACGGGCTTCGTCGCCACACGCGATGGCCTCCGCGAGCTCGGCGAACCGGTCCGAGGGGAGGAGCTCGCCGGGTTCGGGGAGCTGCTGGTGGCGTCGGGACGCGCGCCGGTCGCTGCGTTCCCGAAGCAGCCGCAGCAGCTCGTCCATCTGAGAGGTGGTGAGCGGTAGCTCACCGCGGGCGCCTTGCCCGACCCAGCCGTCCTGCTCAGCGGTCGCCGTCAATGTCCGGACGATCTCGGACAGCGTTCCGCGGAAGCCGGGAGCGATCTGCGGGTGTTGATAGGTCTCCGTCTCGCGCAGTGCGCGGATGTCCTCCAGCAGCAGCGCCCGCTTGCGCTGCACGTCGTCGCGACGAGTGATGAGGTCGGCGATCAGGCGGTCGGCGCGATCGGGATTGAAGTCGCTCTTGCGTCCGGCCAGTGTCGCGACACTCTTCTGCAGGTCGGACTTGCCCTTGAGGGACACGTCGGTGATCGAGACGCACAGCTCCTGCATGCCGTGCGGCAGCTTCTCCCGCAGCACCCGCAACGCCTGGGCCTTTTCGCTGGTGACGAGCACGCGCTGCCCGCGGGCCAGCAGGGCGCTCACGAGATTGGCGATGGTGTGGGTCTTGCCGGTTCCCGGTGGGCCCTCGACGACGACGCCGGTGTCCGAGCCGAGCCTGCGGATGATCTGCGACTGCTCCTCGTTCGCCGGCAGCGGGAACAACGGCTGCTCGGCGAGGTCGACCGGCGCCAGCCCACCGGAGCGCTCGAGCCACGCCATGCGGTCCTCGGGCTCGATGGGCCGGACGAGCTGCGCCAGCCCCAGCGGGAGCGGCTGCGACGAGTCGGTCAGCGAACGCGAGATCGCGCCGTAGTACTCGCGCAACGCGAAGGCGCCGCGACGGCGCGCGACGATCGCAGGCGCCACGCTCAGCCGGGCCTGATCGCCCGACGGTTCGTCCCCCGTGTCCTCGACGGTGCAGACGACCCGCAGCGCGCGCTCCGCCCATTCCTTGAGGAACACCGCGATGGCCGGGTCAATCGGGGTCTCGGCCAGCTCCAGCAGCCGGTCTCGCAGCACAGCCGATCCGGACGGGTCGTAGTCCGGCCGACCGGACAGCAGCTCGTCGTCTTCCAGGCGCAACCCCGTGTCGTCAGCGAGCGTGCACACCATCTCGCCCGTTTCGAGATCCTGCTCGACCCGGACGGGCTGGGTGAGCAGGTGCACGTGCACGCCCTGCTCCCCGGCGGGCGCCGGGAGGTGCAGCAGACCGGCGGAGAGGACGAGCTCCACCGACTCCGGCCGGTCCGTCGCCATCCGGTGCAGGTCGAACAGCGTCTGGAAGATCCGCCGGTACGGACGGCGACGCCGCTCACGTTCGGCCCACGGCCGCCAGAGCGTCATCCACTCGTCGAACGCCGCGCGGATCTCCGGCGCATCGTCGAGGTCGACCTGCCCGATGCCGGGCAGGGACCCGTGTTGTCGCAACGCTGGCTCTCGGGTTCCGTCCGTGTCCGCCGGCCGCTGGATCCAGTGCACCAGCTCCCGGGGCGCCGGAGGCTCTGGCTCGAGCTGCACGCGCTGCACGCGCAGCAGCTCATCTCCGGGCCCGGTCGGCATCTGGACGGTGCGGTGCTTCTGCACATCGTCCAACCACATGACCTTGTCGTATCCCGACGTGTGCCGGATGGGGCTGTTCCGTGTGACGGCGAGCTGGCGCAGTACGCCCATGAGGCGGGTGACCTGGTCGCGAAGAAGCGGATCCCACTCCGGCATCGTGCAGCTCTCCCCATCTGTCGTGCCCCGACCCGCCCGGGTGCAGTGCGATCGGCCGAGACCGGCTGATCGGCATCCGCGATCATCACGGGGCATCCTTAGAGGATCACACGGAGCGCCGACAATCTTGAGGCGGTGCGACCCATCACCGGGATCCGGACGCAGTCCAGTGGTGTCGACTCACACCACACGGCCGTACCGTCGACGCGAATGAGCTGGCGTGTCAGCTAGGTGACGCAGCTGCTCAGGACGTCGAGGATGAAGCCCTCCTCGATCGCCTGGCGCATCGAGTACACGTGGAACGGCTGCGGATTGCCCGTGACGGGACGCGGCGTGCCGAACAGATGCAGCGTCTTGGCCTTCGGGGTCGCGGTGAAGGCGAAATAGGACAGTGTTTCGTGACGGCCACGGGCCAGCGCGGACGCGGTGAGCGGGTCACCGTCCTCGTCGCCATCGCCGTCCGGCACCAGGTACGTAGCGTCGCTGGTCTGCCCGGTGAGCGGGTTCTTCAGCTCGGCGGTGGCGACCGGGAACCCGTTGACGAACAGGACGAGGTCGAGCGAGCGCTCCGGCGACTTCTGCGAGTAGTACAGCTGCCGGGTGACGGTCAGGCGGTGCTTCTCGTACTCGACGAGTGCATCGTCGGCGAGCGGGTGGGCGGGCCGGAAGTAGGCGAGGCGAAACAGCTGACCGCGGTCCTTCACACCGTGGCGCAGGACGTCGAGCGTGCCGCGGGCGTCGATCTCGCGGGCGACGCGCTCGGCGAACGTCCGCTGAGCGGCGTCGGGATCGCCGCTCTCGAACGCGACGAGCTGGTTCCACTTGTCGATCTGGGTGGCGCCGATGAACGCGAACAGCTCGGCGGTGTCGAGGCCGAGCTCGCGCCGGTAGTGGGCGGGCTGTCCCTGCCGCCAGCCGGACTCCAGCATCGCCCGCTCGATCGCGCGTCCTCGAACGCGATCTCCTTGTGGACGCTCACCCCTCAAATCCTCCCGGCGTCCTCGATAGGGTCGTACAGCCCGGCGTCCTCGGATGCCCGCACCATCTCCTCGAGCCCAGCCGCGCGGGCCCGGCGCACCCGCTGCTGGTAGGCGAGCAAATCACGAAGCCGGATCCGCCGATGCCGACCGGGCTTGTCGAATGGGATCTTCCCAGCCTCGAGCAACCGAACCAGCGTCGGCCGCGACACGCCAAGCAGATCAGCGGCCTGGCTGGTGGTGAGCACGGTGTGCTGTGGAGTAACAGTGATCGCCAGGCCTTGGGACAGCGCTGTCACGACGTCCTTCAGGACCTCGTACAACTCCTCCGACAGCTCGATGTAGGCGCCGTCCGCAGCACGGAATCGCCGTCCGAGAAGCTCTGTATGTGCCACAATTGTGGCCATGACGATCGAGTCGCTGCGTACCGTCCGGGACCATCTGTCCGAGTTCGTCGACCGTGCCGAACGGGAACACGAGCGCGTGATTGTCACTCGCAACGGCCGACCCGCGGCGGTCCTGATCGGGTATGAGGACCTCGCCGCCCTTGAGGAGACCCTGGACATCCTCAGCGACCCCGAGGCCCTCGCCGATATCCGGCAGGCCGAGGCCGAGGCCGCCCGCGGCGAAGTGGTCCGCGGGGTTGACGCGATCCGGGCGCTCCGGCCGCGACGGTGACAAATCCGTACGAGGTCCAGCTTTCGTCGAGTGCGGTCCGGATGCTCCAGGACAAGCTGCCCGAGAGTGTGGCCGCAGCCGTCATCGAGTTCGTGACCGGAAGTCTCCGCATCAACCCGCACCGCGTCGGCAAACCGCTTCGCAGGGAACTCGCAGGCAGATACGCGGCGCGGCGAGGCTCGTTCCGCATCATCTACCGGATCGACGAGGACGAGCGGCTCATCACCGTGCTGCGCGTGGAGCACCGCGCGGACGTCTACCGGCCACGCTGACCCGCCGCTGCACTCGCCCGTTCGCCCTCCACGCGGTCCGGGAGGCCGGCACCATGGACGTCGTCGATCTCCTCAACGTTCGGGCTCTTCACGCTCTCGGTGGGCTCGACCCGTCCCTCTTGCCGGAGGATCCGCAGCCAGCGGATCACGACCTGGTCCGACAACCCGGTCCGGCGAGCGAGCTGGCCCGGCTTGGCCTGCGACCCTGTGCTCACCTGCGGCTGGTCCCGGAGCAGCGCCCGGCGGAGCGCAAGCGCATGGCCGGAGCGTTGGCGGGCACCGTCTCGGCCGAGGCGGTCGAGGCCCTGATTCGAGGACTCGACGAGGCGAAGGCCGAGCGCGTGGCGCAGTACAGCGAAGCCGCTTCGCAGGGATGAAGGTTGTCGCGGACTCGCACGTCCTGATCTTCGGCCCCGGGGGCCTTCGAGCCCCTCCGGCGGACCGTGCTCGACCCGGCGACCAACTTCGACGTGGCCCCGATCATGGCCGAGACCACGGAGCACTTCGACCGGGTCCTGCTCGATAAGCTGCCCGACCCATTCGATCGGTTCATCCTCGCGACGGCCGCGCAGCTGCGCACACCCCTGGTCACGGCGGATCGGGCCATCTCCTCGGCCGGGGTCGTTCCGGTCATCTGGTAGCCGTCCGATCGGTAGAGTGAGCAGGTTCGACCGCCGGGTAGGTTCTCCGGCGATGACAAACCCCACCCGCGGCTGGGTCAGCTGGTCCTCCGGCAAGGACGCGGCGTTCGCCCTCCACACGGTCCGGGAGACCCGCGCCGTGGACGTCGTCGGCCTCCTCACCACGATGAACGCCGCAACCCGCCGGGTCCCGGTGCACGCCGTTCCGCACGCACTCGTGCAGGCCCAGGCCGATGCCCTCGGCCTGCCGCTACACACCGTCGACCTGCCGTGGCCCTGCCCGAACGACATCTACGAAGCGCGCACGAACGAGGCGCTCACCGCGGCGGGCCGCGCCGGCGTCGAGCGGCTCGTGTTCGGCGACCTGCACCTGCGTGACGTCCGCGAGTACCGGGAGCGGTCGATCGCCGACTCCGGCGTCGCGCCGATGTTCCCGCTCTGGGGCCGCCCCACCGCGGAGCTGGCCGCCGAGATGCTGCGCTGCGGGCTGCGCGCCGTCGTCACCTGCGTCGACCCCGCGCAGGCACCCGCCGAACTGGCCGGCCGGTGGTTCGACGAGGCCTTCCTCGACGGGCTGCCCGACGGGGTGGACCCGTGCGGGGAACGCGGCGAGTTCCACACGTTCGTCGTCGACGGCCCGGGCTTCACCGTGCCCGTGGACGTGGCGGTCGGGCCGCCGGTGGAGCGGGACGGCTTCGTCGTTGCCGAACTGGCAGCAAGGTGAGCCACGACGCAACCGCCCGGGCCGCCGTTCGATCTCGGCGAGCGGGACGGACAGTGAGCATCGACGAGGATGCGCGGGTTATCACGGTGCTGCGCGTGGGGTCCCGCGCAGATGTCCACCCGCCACGCTGACCCCGCGGGCGCACTCGCTACTCGGTGGTTTTGGGGTGAGCAGGTCCGGCGGCGACGACCCAGACGATGCGACGTTCGGCATCCGGGCAGTACCAGATCCGCCCGCCCGCAGTGACCTCGTACTGCCACTGCTCCAGAGTCCGGCCTCCGATCACGCGCTCGGCGAGCTGCCCCCGGAGCCGGTGCTGGCGAGCCGGGTTCTCGGGACGGGTAGGCCGTTCGGTGAGCACGACCCACGCCTCCCAGGTGTTCGCCCGCGCGATCCGGCGGAGTTCCTCCCAGCCCTTCGCGGCCTCCGACGTCGCGAACCGAGCCTCCCAACCCCCGGAACGCGCGGGCGGAGCGACGCGGTCGCCACGCTTCGCGGGCATGAATCAGCTCCCGTCCGGTGCCGGGACCGGGCCGAAGTCCCCGTCGATCAGCCGAGACAGCTCCTCGGCGAGGGCCGGGTCCGCATGGATCGCGGCGGTCGCCCTCCACTCGACGAGCACCTGTGCCAGCACCGACCACTGGCCCAGCTCCGCTGACGCCTGCACCGCCCGGACGAAGTCCACGGCGAATCGTCGGCGATCGTCGTCGGGCAGCAGGTCGACCCAGGGGAACTCCTCGGTCAGCGACTCCAGCGCAGCCTCGTCCGGATCGATCCCGCCGTCGCCCGAGCGGCTCAGGTGCTCGGTGCTCGCGCCAGCCCGACCGCCGTATCCCATGGCGCGCTGAGCAGGGTGAGGACGAGCTGCTCCAGGAACGCGGGCGGTTGGTCGAGCACGCGCTGCAGGACCTCGGCCGCCAGTGCCTCGTTACTCTCTCGAATGGCCTCGGCGACCGCTTCCAATGGGGTGCCGCGGTCCGTCGCGGCCACGTCCACGGTCGCCCGAGGGTTCGTTCGAAGATGCTTCTATGACTGTCAAGCCGCCTGGTTGATCTTCTTTTCGGCTTTGGCGTGGGCTTCGAGGAGTCGGTAGATCTCGCGGGCGATAGCTCGTTTGAGGCAGCGTTTGATCTCGCGGGGGTCTTGCCCTCGGTGGTGCGGCGGGCTGCGTAGGTCTTGGTCGTCGGGTGATGTTGTAGACGTGAGAGTGCGACGGTGTGCAGGGCGCGGTTGAGTTGGCGGTCGCCGGAGCGGTTGAGCCGGTGCCGGACCGTTTTGCCGCTGCTGGCCGGGATGGGTGCGACCCCGGCGAGGGCGGCGAAGGCGGCTTCGTTGCGCAGCCGGCCGGCGTGGGACCAGGACACCAGGAACTGGGCGGCGGTGATGGCACCGACGCCGGGCAGCTCGAGCAGGCCGGGACAGGCCGCGGTGACGAGCTCTTCGAGTTCGGTTTCGTGTTCGGCGGCCTCGGCTTCGAGCATCAGCGCGCGGCGGGCCACGGCGCGGATCGCGCGGACGGTGGCGCGGTGCTCGATGCTGTGGCTGGGCAGGGTGCGCAGCCGGGCGCAGCGGTCAAGTTGTTGGTCGGTGGTGCCGCGGCGCAGCTGCTCGCGCAGGGCCTCGGGGGCGTTGACGATCAGCGCTTTGAGCTGCCCGATGGCCCGGGTGCGGGCCACTACGGCGCCTTGGCGAGCGGCCAGCAGCACCCGCATGGCTTCGCGGTCTCCGCGGGCTCGTGGCGCGGCCAAGTGCTCGCGTGCGAGGGCCTCCCGGGCAGCGCGGACGGCATCGAGCTCGTCGGACTTGGCGCCATTGCGCCGCGCCGGCCGGTCGATCTCCACGACCCACTCGCCACGTTCGAGCAGAAATGTGGTCAACCCGGCGCCGAAGCTGCCGGTGCCCTCGATTGCCCAGACCCGCCGGCCGTGGCCGTGCTTGTCGACGAAGGCGAGCAGCCGCTTGTAGCCCAGCGCGTCGGTGGTGCAGTCGGTGTGGGCGAGGACGGCGGTGGTGGCGGCGTCGACGAGCGCGGCGGTGTTGGTGTCGCGGTGGGTGTCGACGCCGATGACGACCTCGACCTGTCCTGTCAGCATGGACATGCGGTTCCCTCCGGTAGGGGCCGATGAGTCGGCGCCGGTCTGGGTGCGGTCACCGCGCGGCAGGACTGTGATGAGGCACGACCCACAGGTCGGCCAGGCTTCTGATCAGGCCAGCGGTTCGGTGGGCCAGGCCGGCGCCGGCGACCAACGACGACATATCCAACGCGAAGGCACGACACGTTCTCGGCCAGTGAGACTTTCGGGTCAGTCGTGGTCACCGGCACCGAGCCTGGCAGCGATCAACGAGTGACCGCGGCAGGCCAGCGGTTGCCGGACTGCGTGTCGCAAGCCCGGGATCGCGACGACCGCATCAAGACGACAAACCCGAAGAGGAATCGCACCGCTCATCGCGGTGTCGGGAGAAGGTCAGCCCCTTCACGGCCGGCGCGAGCACCGGAGGCGCTCATGGCTTGAGCGACCACTTCGAGTCTCACAGTGACATTTGTCCGAGCCCAGTAGTCCAGGTAATCGTCGAACCTGCTCAGCAACTGCATGTCGACCCGCTCCGGCCGCTCGGCCAGCACCTCCTTGCCGCGGGCGGTGATCTGCACATGTCCGCGCTGGGGACGAGTCAGCACGCCGTCACGATCCCGTCCTCCATCCGCAGCCGGCCCGACCGCAGACCCAACGCGAGCGCGGCCTTCAACCGCTGGGAGATGTCGGTGCCGAGGCGGCCCCAGCCGAAGACGGCCTTCATCTCGATGTGGAGCTCATCAGGTGACATACCGGCCGCTGCCGGCGCTGACGCCGCCATGGCGTTGACGATCTCCCGCAACGGGATCTCCTTGATCGGGCGCCCCGTGCCGTCGGGCGTCGTCCGGAACCCGACCCACTCCTCCGGTGTCCGCCCGGCCGGCCAGATCACCGGCTCGTCGGGGTCCTTGCGCAGCTCCCGGGGCAGGTGCCGGAGAATGGCCTTCTTGCGGGAACCATGGACCTTCGTCAGCCCGAAGGCGTTTGCCACGAGTCGCGCCAGACGATCGGTATGGATCGGGCCCTCGGCCTCCACCACCTCCTCGAGCGCGGCGGCCACCCGGGCAGCGGCCCACCGCGTCGGCAGAGCATCGAGCACCTCGACGGTCCCAAGTGGACAAATCTCCCACGGCACGAACACATCGGCGCCGAATGGCTCCGTTTCGTCCACCGGTGCAGGGATCGCGGCGGAGGCGACGAGCGTCGGGGCCAGTCCCTCGGAGGCGGCGGCGGAGCGCGCCTGCGAGCGCGGCGGCTCCGGCGCCGGGGGCGGTGACGCGGAAACCGAGGCCGAGGGTTGCGGCTCGGGGACAGGTGCCGGCACCGCGGCGGAAGGCCGCCTCACCACACGCGGGGCGGCGGCCAGGGACGCGACCAGCCGATCGAGGACCGCCTCCGGGTCGGAGAGCCAGTCCGGTAGCCACACCCGCTCGACCGCGGGCCAGCCGAGGACATCGGTCAGGACCTCGCGCGGCAGCGCGTCCCGGTCCCGGGCGGTCAGCCGCTTCGACCACGGCAGGCCGTCGAGCAGGACCGCGACGCGCGGCTCGTCGGGATCACCGAGCACCAGGTCGATCACGAATCCGGAGAGCCCGACGTTCGTCTGGACTACGATTCCCTTGTCGCGCAACCGATCCGCGATCTGTGCGCGATGCCGGTCCGGCACGGCTCGAGGCCGCGCATCGCGCGGCAGCGCGGCGGGCCCGTTCGCGGCCATCTCCAGGTACGTGCGCAGGTGCCGGAGCCCGACCGACGACGTCTCCTCGGTACGGAGCTGCGCCGGGGCGAAGCTGGAGTAGACGATCACCTGGCGACGGGCGCGGGTCACGGCCACGTTCAGCCGGCGCTCCCCACCCACCCGGTTGAGCGGCCCGAAGCTGAGCGGCAGCACACCGCGTTCGTTGACGCTGAACGCGGTCGAGAACAGCACGACGTCGCGCTCGTCACCCTGGACGTTCTCGAGGTTCTTGACGAACAGCCCGTCCGGATCTTCCAGGGCGTCGAGCAGCCGCTGGTCCCCGGCGTCGCGCAGCAGACCCTCGATGTACGCGCGCTGCTGCTGGTTGAAGGTCACGACGCCGAGAGAAGGCGGCACCTGCGGGGACGCGGCGAACCGGCGCCGGATCTCGGCGACGATAGCCTCGGCCTCGACCGGGTTGGTGCGCAACGTAACGCGTGGGCCCGAGCGGTGGAACGTCCCGTCGACCCGGACCAGCGACACCCCCGTTCCCGACGCCGCCGGAGCCGGGAACGACGACAGCTTGCCGTCGTAGTAGTGATGGTTGCTGAACGCGATGAGCGACTCGTCCTGGCTGCGGTAGTGCCAGGACAGCCGATGGCGTTCCACCCGCGCCTGGACACACTCGATGAGGATGGACTCCTCGTCCTCGACGATCTCCTCCGCACCGTCGGAATCCAGGTCGTCGCTCGCGAAGCTGCTCTCGGCGAACGACGTCGGCGGCATCTGCTTGCTGTCGCCGACCACCACCACGGAGCGCGCGCGCCCCATGGCCCCGATCGCGTCGGCGACGCGCACCTGCGAGGCCTCGTCGAAGACGACGATGTCGAACAGCCCCGCCGTGGCAGGGAAGAACCGGGCGAGCGAGTCGGGGCTGACGAGCACGCAGGGCAGCGCCCGGGTGATCAGGTCCCCGAACCTGGTCATCAGCTCCCGCACCTTCATACCCTCGCGTTTCATGGTGAGCTGGCGCTGCAACCGCCCGACCTCTCCGCCGGTGGCGCGCGGCTCGAAGTCCCGCGCCGCGATGACCTGGTGCGGCACGACGGTCGCAAGGTGGTCGCGGACGCCCCCCGAGGCGGTGACGAACCGGCTGATCGAGCGGTCGTGGGCCGACGGGTCGAACCGATCGAGGCCGGTGGTGCGGAGGCGCTCGTCGATCGAAGCTCGGGCGAGCCCTAGTTCGAAGCTGCGACGGGCCTCATCCGGATCGAGCGTGCCGTCGAGGATCGCGGTCCGAGCCTCGTGGAGGCCTTCGGCGCGCAGCGGCTCCAGATGGCCGAGCAAGTCGAGCCAGTGTCGCAGCGAGCCGAGCTGCGGATCGCCGAGCCCGCGCGCCGCGGCCGTCGCCCGCCAGCGGTCGGGCAGACCGGCGCCACCCGCCCACGCGGCGAGGGCTGCGGTCGTGACGCCGCAGACACGCAGGAGCTCGTCGGCCGCGGCGGCGGCCTCCCGCACCGACCGCGGATCGGTCTCGGGCGCCTGGGCGAGAACGGTGCGCAGCGGCGCGACGAAACGCGCACGGGCCGGGTCGGGATGCGCGGGATCGACGGCACCGGCCGCCCACCGCAGCCGCTCGACCCGCTGGGCAAGCGCCCGCCGGTCGTCCTCGCGGAACGGGTTCCAACCCGGCGGGAGGGCCAGGCCCGGGATCGCACACACCCGGCCGGCCAGGGCGTGCACCTCCTCCTGCAGATCGGCGAGCGTGGCGGTCAGCTCGGTGAGGCGCTTCGGCTTGATCGTGGCGCCATCCCGCATCACCGGCGCCAGCCGATCGCGCACGGCGATCAGGCGCTTCTTCCGGCCGAAGAAGCCGGACGCGGCGGCCGCCGACGCTTCCTCGTGGATCTCGGTGACCGGGAGATCGAGGACGCCGCTCGTCACCAGCTCGAGACCCGGGTGCGGGGCGGAGGCGAACTGCTCGACCGCGCGCAGGGCGCCCTCGACGGCCTGGCGCCAGCGCGGGGCACGGGCCTCGTCGAGCACCTGCAGCGGGGTTGCGATCTCGAGGAGATCGGCCAGGACGGCCAGATCGTCCGGCACGTGGACCGCCGCGAGGGCCGGCCCGAGCCCCGGCGGCAGCGCCGGCAGCGCGGCGTCGAGCCGACGGGCGGCGAGATGCGCGGCGGACACGTCGACGGCCGCGGGATCGTCGACGAAGGCCCACGGATGACCGGCCCCCGGGTGTGCGAGGTCGGCGATGTCGGGCAGCGTGCTGAACAGGTGCCGCAGCCGGGCCACCGTGTCCGGGCTCGCGCCCGTCAGCAGGGAATCGGGGACCGGCATCGGTGCAACGTCGTCCCCGATCGCGAGCGCGGCGCCGCGCGCCTCGTACAGGGAAAGGCCCGCGGCGTTGGACTCGTGGAGCTTCTCGGCGTATCGGGTGAGTACGCGTCTGGCCGCGCGCAGCTCCTCGGTTCTGATGCCGTGGTCCTGGATGTCGGCAGGGGCGGCGTGCTCGAGCGCGCGCTTGATCTGCTCGCCAACGGCGGCGGGTTTGCTGCCCTTGTCGTGCAGATCCAGCGACAGCGGCCCCATGCCGATGGCATCGAGACGCTTCTGGACGACGTCGAGAGCGGCCCGCTTCTCCGCCACGAAGAGCACCCGCTTGCCCTCGGCCACGGCCCGCGTCAACAGGTTGGTGATGGTCTGGGACTTGCCCGTGCCGGGTGGCCCCTCCAGGACGAACGTGCGCCCGGCGACGGCCTCGGCGATCGCGCGCAGCTGGGAACCGTCGGCGGGGACCGGGCAACATTCGTCGAGACCGTCGAGGTCGGGCGACGCCGGCGGGGGAACCGGGTCGGCGAACGCCTCGGTCGGCGTCTCGACCAGGTGCGCGACGAGCGGGTTCTCGACGAAGGTCGCCCAGTTCTCGTCGAGGTCGCGCCACAGCCGGAACTTCGCGAACTGCAGGACGGCGAGGTCCGCGGTCGACTCGACCCGGTACGGCAGCCCGCGCTCGGCGATCGCCCGGCGGGTCGCGTCGAAGGCTGCGTCGAGGTCGATGCCGGCGTTGTCGGTGACCGGGTCGGACAGACCCGGGATGTCGATCCCGTGCACCTGCCGCAGCTTTTCCACGAGGCAGAAGTTCGGGGTCGAAGAGCCCGCCTCGTCGAGCACGAGCCGGTACCGGCCGCCCCGTGCGTTGCCCCTCAGCGTGACCGGCACGAGGATCAGCGGCGAGCGCAGCACCCGGCCGTCCAACTCCCACGCCAGGGTGCCGAGGGCGAGGTAGAGGTTGTTGGCGCCGGTCTCCTCCAGGATCGTCCGGGCCTTGTACGCCAGACCGCGCAGGCGGCTCGGATACTGCGCGTCGGTGACGTCGGCGTAGGCGGTGCGCTTGCCCTGCAGAAGCTCGATGAGCGTGGCGAGTGGCAGTTCTCCCCCGTGGCGGATCCCGCGCTCACGGTCGATCGCGGCGAGGTCGTCGGATGGATTCAGGGTGATCGAGCCGCCCTGGTGCAGGAGGTCCTCGAGCAGCCCCAGGTGCCTGTCCGGTATGGCCAGCGACAGCGCGGAGCGGGCAGTGAAATTGATCAGACGGTTGCGCAGGCTGAGGTCGAGCAGGGCGTTCTTCCAGCGGGTCACGCGCGGGGGCTCGGCCGGCCTCCCTGGCGCGACCCGTCCGGGCGCGTCCCGCGGCGCGGAGACCGATGCGCCCGCGGCGGGTGGCGTGTAGCTGGTGACGATCACCTGGCCGTCCTCGTCGCGGGTCCTGGCCGGCAGCGGGAGAATCCGGTCCACCCGGGCCTGGTGCACGTCGACCACACCCACGACGTGGCCGAGGTCCCCGGTGAGATGGTCGGCGTAGGGGAGCCGCCGCGCCTCGGCTAACGGGATCGGCTCGGGTCGTACGGTCAGCGCGGTGGTCTCGGCGAGCCCCATCCGCCCGAGATCGACATCGTTGACGAGCCCGCCGACGTCGAACTCGGCGACCGTGCCGAGCGAGGTCTCCTCCCGCCAGTAGCCGAGGAAGGCGTGGCCCTCGGCGAGCCAGATCAGCGGACGAATCCCGGCCTGTTCCAGCGCCGCCGCCATGACGACGACGGTGTCGAGGCAGGTGCCGATGCGCTCGTCGAGCACCTCCCCCGGCGTCCGGACCTTCTGGCCGACATCGGCCCAGCTCGCCGGCGGCTCGGCGTAGCGGATCCCCCGCGCCTGCATCGCCGTATAGATCGCGGCGACGATCTCGTCGACCCGCTCCGGACCGGACTGGTAACCCTGCAGCGACGGACTTCCGGTGCTGCGCTGCAGGCAGTCGGCGACCTCACCCATGAGTGCGGTGACCGCCGGGTGATTGGGCATGACGTGTGCGGCGAGCATCTCCAGCGCGAGCGCCGGCGGCGTCGCGAGCCACTGGTGCGCGGCGAGCACCCCGGTCCGCACGACCTCCTCCGCCCGAACCACGCCGTCGATCTCCAACCGCGCCCGGATCACGCCCGGACGCTGCTCCTCGACCTGCAGCATCGCGGCGGGGTCGAGGACGAGCTTCAGATCGCTCAGGACGGCCGGCTGCCCGGCGTGCAGGTCGAGCAGGATCTCCCGCGGGGCACCGATCGACCCGGCGGCGTCGGCGACGTCCAGCCGCAGCCGCGCGCCCTGCGCGTCGGCCGGCACGTTCTCGATCGCGAGCCGGGAGATGACCGGGATCTCGTTGTGCGCCATCGCGTAGCTGAGGACGGGCCTGGCCTCGAGGACGATCGAGATCGGTTGTTCGTCCTGTACTGAGCTCACCCTTGCTCCTTTTCGATCGCTATGAGTCCATTGTCGACGGAGGGATGAGCTTGCGGATCGCCTCGACCGCGGCATCATGTGGCCCCTTCACCCGCTCCACATCGGCCAGCAGGCCGCGCAGCGTCTGCTGCGCGGCCTCCTGTCGCCCACTCCCCAGCTGCAACAACCCGATCTGTTTTCGCAGCTCCAGAACGCGCTCATCATCGGCGCCGTACCGTCCGCGCTCGACCTCCAGCAGTTCACCGAGCTGCCGCAACGCCTTGGAGGTCTGGCCGATCAGGGCGTTGCAGGTGGCCTCCTGCCGCCGGCAGCGCAGCGCGAGCTCCTCGTCGGGTCCGACGTGCGCGGCGATATCGGCGGCGAGGTCGGCGAAGGTCGGCGCGGCGCGGCGGTAGTCGCCACCGTCGAACCGGATGATCGCGAGCTGGAAGCGCAGGCTGAGCACGTCGGGGTCGGCGGCGCCGAGCATCCGGGTCGCGGGCTGGGCGACGGCGGCGAGCACCTCGGCGGCCTGGCTGTAGCGCGACTCGCGGACCAGTGAGTCCGCCTCCGCGCGGGCCCGCTCCAGTTCGCCGCGGCTGAACCGCTGGGGCGCATGCGGCTGGGCGGCCGCAGCTTCGCGGGGCGGAGCGGCGGGTTCAGAGACGCTGAGCGCCCGCCCGACCACCGAGGCGTACATCCGAACCGGACTCGGCACCGACGGCGGCGTCAGCACCCCGGGCAGCATGCCGAGCTCACCGACGAACGGCAGCAGCCGCCGGTAGACCGCATCGGCGCTGCCGGGTCGCTCCTCGGGGGCCTTGGCCAGCAGCTCGAGGACGAGCGTCTCCAGCCCGGGGGGAACCTCGCCGCGCACCGACCGGACGGCCGGGGGTCGCTCGTCGACCTGTTTGGTCATCACCGCGTAGGCGGTCGCGCCGCGGAACGGGCAGCGCCCGGTCAACATCTCATGCAGCGTGCAACCGACGGCGTAGAGGTCGGTCTGCGGTCCGGTCATCCCCGCCAGCACCAGCTCGGGCGCCATGTACGCCGGCGTGCCGAGCGTCTGCCCGGTGCGGGTGATCTGGGAGTCGCTGGAGGCGAGGGCGACCGCCAGCCCGAAGTCGAGCACGCGCACCGTGCCATCGGAGCAGAGCATCAGGTTGCCGGGCTTGAGGTCGCGGTGGATGAGCGACTCGCGGTGCGCGGCCGAGAGCACCGAGCAGGTCTGGGCGGCGATCGCGGCGGCCCAGCCGATCGGCAGCGGGCCGTGCTCGGCGATGAGGTCGGACACGCTGATCCCGCGGATCCGCTGCATGACCATGAACGGGCGGCCCGCCTGGGTGCCGACGTCGTACACGGCGGGCACGCCCGGGTGTTCCAGGCGCGCCGTGATGCGTGACTCGCGCACGAAGCGGCGCACGAGCTCCTCGTCCGCGACGTCGTCAGGGAAGCGGATCAGCTTGACGGCGACCTCGCGCTCCAGCCTGATATCGCGTCCGAGCCAGACCTCGCCCATTCCACCCTTGCCGACAGGCAGCTCGTCGAGCTCGTATCGGCCGTTCAGGATTCTGCGGCGGGCCATCTCACCGCTCCGCCGCCAGCCGACCACCGGCCAGTCCCTCGAACCCCAGCCTGATGAGCGCCTCCCCCGCCTTCGTGGACCGGCGCAGCGCGTCGGAGAACGCGAACAGCCTGCGGAACGCCTCGCCGTAGCCGCGCTGCTCGTCGGGCGGCAGGAGCGGGATCGGCACCCGGCGGGCGTCGGTGCGGCTCAGCGCGCTCGTGCCCCGGGTGGCGGACGACGACCCGGCGATGCTGAGGAACCCGGCGAGGAAATACGGGTCCAGCCGGTCCGGGTCGGCGCGAAACGACAGCAGCCGCGGGCCGAGCACCGCACCGGGCTCGGTGATCACGCGCACGGCCATGTCCCGTCCCGCCATGGCGGGCGCCACCACGTCGCCTGGCTGAAGCAGCACGATGCCGGGCTGCTCCCGGGTCCGGCCGGTGGGGCCGCGGCGGGCGGTGACGTCCTTGACCGTCAGCACCGGCAGGTCGCCCTCGTCCAGCGTGGTCCGAATCGGTGCCTGCAGCAGCTCGACGACCCCGGCCTTCGTCAGCTCGCCGAGCGTGGTCATCGGCAGCTCGCGGGGGGTCGGCAACGTCGCCAGCTCGGGCACCAGCCCGGGCAGGCCGACGAGCGCCGCCACCAGCTCGGCGCGGGCCTCGTCGAAGTTCGTCTCGGTGACGGCCGAGGGGGATGGCACGTGCCGCGCCGGGGAGAGGTCGACCTCGTCGTCGAGCAGATCGATGATCCGCACCGCGCGGCTGTGCTCGGTGTCCCCGCGGGCAGGGTCGGCGCGAAACCCGTCCCAGATGGCGGTGACGAGGTCCAGGTCCGGGGCGACGACCATGAGCACCGTCGACGGTGGCGTGTCGCCGGGCCGCGGGCGGCGCAGCACCCACAGGTCCGGCTGAGGCCCGCCGTCGGCGGGCAGCCCGATGACGGCCCGCAGCGCCCCCGAACGCAGAAGGTTCCCGCGGATCCGGCGCCCGGGCCGGCGCAGCGCCGCGCCGGGCGGCATGACCAGCACGACGAGGCCACCGGGTTCGGCGTGCGCCAGGCAGTGCTGCACCCAGGCGAGCTCCGGCTCCCCGCGCGGCGGCAGCCCGTACTCCCACCGCGGGTCGCCGGCCAGCTCGTCGTAGCCCCAGTCCCGGTCGGCGAACGGCGGGTTGCACACCACGGCGCCGAACCGGCGGTCGGCGAAGGCGGGCGCCCGCAGCGAGTCGCCCGCGACGATCTCCACCCCGGAGCGGCGCAGCAGCAGCTGCGCGCCGGTCAGCCTGGCCGCGGCGCGCGCGAGGTCCTGCCCGGCCAGCGTGCTCGCGCCCGCGGCGTCCGCGGCGGTCAGCAGCTCACCGGTGCCGCACGCGGGGTCGAGGACGGATCGCCCCTGCACCTGCGCGAGCCGGACGATCAGAGCGGCGATCGCGGACGAGGTCACCGAGAGCCGCCGCGAATGCGCGTCGAGGTAGCGGCCGACGAGGAACTCGAAGGTCGCCGGCGCCCCGCGCTCCGCCACGACATCGGCGACGGTGCGCAGCGCACCGATCCACTCGGCGTCGGACCGGTCCGGGAACCTGCCGGGCAGCTCGGGTACCGCGGCGGTCACCGCGCCGCCGGCCGCGGCCCCCAGCTGCTCGTCCGGCCCGGCCGCGAGGCCACGCCAGGTCGCCGGTTCCCGGTGGACGAACACCACGAACGCCCCGAGGTGACCGATGAGCGCGCCGAGTTGCAGGTCGTCGGTCTCGGTGCGCAGCCACTGCCACACCCGGTCCGCGGCCGAGACGCGGATTCCGCGGCCGTGCCGGGTCAGCCACTGCTCCACATCGGACAATCGGTACAGCGGGCTCGACGCCGTGCCCCCGACCGGCTCGGGGAAGTCGGTGAACCGGCGGCGCCAGTTGCCCACCGCGGCACGCCCGACCCCCGCCAGCCGGGCGATGTCCACCGCGGCGACGGTCGCGTCGGTCAACTGGCCGTTGTTCATCAGTTTCCTCCCGGATGGAGCCGGACCAGGACGCCGGCCGCGATGAGCCGGCCGATGTGCTCGGCGGCCCGTCGCGGGGCGTGGCCACCGCGGACGAGCACCCCGGCCTCGATGTTGGTCGCGATGCCGGACTGGGTGAGGTTCGCGCTGGAGACCAGCAGCGCCCGCCGGTCGGCCACCGCCACCTTGGCGTGCATCCACGCGCCGTGCTCCGGGCGCGCGCCCGGGGGCCAGTGCCACAGCTCGACGCCGGGGACCGTGCGGAACGCGGCGGCCGGCTCGGTGCCGGCCAGCGCCCCGGCCGCGCCCTGCAGGGTCTCGACGACGATCGACACCCGCACCCCCCGGGCCCGCGCCGCGGTCAGCGCGGCGAGCACCGGCGGGTGCTCGCGCGCCGAGTACGCCATCAGCAGCAGCTCCCCGGTGGCCTCGCCGACCACTTCCGCCAGCACCTGTGCCGTCGCGCGCACCGGGACGGCGTGGCTGCGCGGCCCGCTCCACACCGACTCGATGCGCTCCGCGGCGGCGCTGCGCCCGTAGCCGTCGGCGACCCCGCGCAGGTAGGCGACGGCGACCGGGTCGGCCAGTCCCGCCTCGGCCTGGCCGGCCCGCACCGCCCGGACGGCCTCGGCGTAGCCGGCGACGGGCAGCGCGCCGCGCAGCGCGGTGTCCGACAGTCCGCCGGCGATCCCCTCGGCGAGCGCGTGCAGCCGGGCGGGCCCGAGCGCCTCGACCGTCTCCCCCACCGCTCGCTCGAAACGGCTCAGCGCCGATGGTTCGCTCGCCCGCTCGCTCAGCGCCGACGGTTCGCTCGCCCGCTCGCTCACGGCAGTTCCGGGTACAGCGCCAGCTTCGGCTCGTCGACGGGCACCACGAACCGCCGGTCGAGGAACCGGTTGCCGCGCTCGCAGGTCGTCTCGGAGACGAACAGGCACACGTGGCAGGCCGCGCCGTGCAGGAAGTCGGCGGGCGCGGCCGGGAGCCGTTCACCGCACAGCGGGTCGGACGAGCACCGCCTCGCGTCGCCCAGCGCCCGCCGGAACAGGCGGGTCAGCTCCCGTTGCTCGCCGAGCGAGACCAGGCCGCCGAGGGTGCCTTCCGCGTCGGGCACCGCCGTGTAGATGAGGATGCCGCCGCGCGGGTCGTCCTCGTTCCCGGCGTAGATCCGCTCCGACAGGCTGGCGGAGCTGTACCCGCACTCCAGCGCGATCGTGCGGATGAGCAGGTGCGACAGCGTGTGCATCGCGATGTACCGCGCCCCGGGCCAGTGCGCCATCGCCTCGAAGGGACCCTTGATCCGGTCCGAGTAGCGGTTCTCCCGGAACCGGCCGTAGGCCGCCTCGTGCGCCGCCACCGCGGCCGTCCCGGCGACCCGCTGCTCCCAGTCGCGCAGCAGGTCTTCGGGCAGCCGCAGGAAGATCCCCTCCCCTCGGACCTCGCTGGCGGGCACCCAGGTCGGGGCCGACCTCGCCAGGGGCGCGGTGGTGACGAGGTCGGGGTCGTCGGGGTCCGGGGCGTCGAGCCGGGTGAAGCCGACGAGGGCGCGGACCTCGCGGAGCCGCTCGGCCTGCACGACGTCGGCCAGCACGCCGTCGAGCTGCGCGGGCACGCCGGGTCGGTGCAGGGTGAAGTCCTCGTGCGGGTCGGGAGCCGGCGTCGCGGTGAAGATCTCCCACTCCGCCGTGCGCAGATCCGGGTATCCGGTGGTCCTCGGCTCCTGCTCGTCGACGGCCGCCGTGCGGTGCGCCTCGACCGCGGCCCAGAGCTCGTCGTCGTCCCACTTCTCGAACTCGCGCATCACCGGCACGTTCGCCCGGGCGAAGGGCAGCATCTGCTCGGGCAGGCCCGCGAGCACCACCCAGTGCTGCTCCACCTTGGTCGCGAGCTCGCTCGCCCCGGTCCTCGGCACGGCCAGCGCGGACAGCGTCCGGGCGAACCACTGGTTCGACGCCCCGACGACGAGCACCTTCGGGTCCTCCGGGCAGCCTTTCGGGTCGAACCAGGTGAGGTGGGCGTGGCGGCCCCGGCAGCGCGGCAGGTTCTGCTGGTTGCGTTTGCCCAGCGCCTGGCGGATGTTGCGCCGCGCGTTGCAGTTGATGCACCGGATCTCGACGTTGGCGCCGAGGTTGCCGCCGCGGTCGTCCATCCTCAGCCGTGGGAACGTCGCCTTCGGGCAGTCGCCGCCCCGGTGCACGAAGTGCGGGTACGGGAAGTCGTCGAGGTGCCCGCGGGTGCAGGTCAGCACGAACCGGGCCGCGACGGCCAGCGGCCGGCGCCGAGACTTGGGGCAGTCGGCGTGGAAGAAGCGGGCGTCGTGCGGGCGGCGCGGCTTGTCGTTCTCGAACGAGAACACCGCGCCGGTGACCGGGGCGAGCTCGTCGCACGCGGTGCAGCGCAGCCACGCGGGGAACGGGGTGACCGGCACGCCCACCCGCGACGCCGGCCCCTTCGGGTCGGTGTCGATCCCGTCGCGCCACGGGGCGGGCCGCAGCGCGTCGACCGTCTTCATGTTCCGCAGCGCGCGGACCGCGGCGAGCAGCCGCGGCTCGTTGATCGGCCCCAGGTCGGAGTCCTGGTCGGACCAGTCGTCGAGGCCGCGCACCAGCACGGAGAAGTTGGGCAGGTCGACCAGCGAGCCCACGCCGCTGGTGAACATCAGGTGGCTGGGCCGGACCGAGCCGACCCGCCTCCGGTGCGCTCCCGCGCTCATCGTGAGCCCTTCCCGGTCAGCGTGGTGTCCCCCAGCTCGTCGCCCTCGGGCTGGGACTCCTCGTCCGGACCGGCGTCCGGGTCCGGCGGCGCGAACGACCATTCCGGCTCCCCGTAGGGCGGGGCCTTGAGGTCGGCGGGGACGAGCAGGTTGATCTCGTTCTCGGTCTCGCGCATGGACATGGCGACGGTCTGGTCGTCCCACCTCCCGTCGCCCGCGCGGTGCAGCAGCCCGCGGAGCGGCTGGGCCCCCTTCGACTCCTCGTAGCCGAGCTGGGTGTCCGTCGCCGTCCGCAGCTGCTGCCAGACGTCGGCGAACCGTTTGATCCGTTCCTCCAGGTACTGCCGGCCGCGGTCCCCGTCGACGGCGGCGGCCCGCCGCAGCATCCGGTCGACGACGCGGGCGACCACCGGCCCGTCGAGCGGGACGTCGTGCGCGTCGCGGTTGCGGGAGTGGGCGTCGTCGACGTTGCGGACGGCGGCGACGAGCGTCCCCGCCGTGCCGCGGTCGAGCGAACGGCGGGTGAACGGGGTGACCGACAGCGCCTCGACCTGCCGGTAGAAGGTGGCGTGGTAGTGCTCGAAGTCCTCGTAGTGGGCGAGATCCCGGGGCCGGGACCAGTTGTAGAGGGTGACGACGAGCCCCGGCCGGCGCGCGTCACGACCCACCCGTGAGGACGCCTGGATGTACTCGGCGGTGTTCTTCGGCTGGCCGGTGACGACCATCAGCCCGAACCGGGAGACGTCCACGCCCACCTGCAGCATCGACGTCGCGAGCACCACGTCCACCGGCCCGTTGTCGCCGCGCGCGAACGATTCCTGGGCGAGTGGGTGCACCGGTGTCCCGTCCTTGCGCGACGCCGCGTAGTTCGCCGCGACGGCGCGCCGGCGCGCCGAGGTGTCGAGGCGCTCGTCGAACCCGACCTCCAGCCTCGTGAGCGCCTGGCTGATGTCGGCCGAGGAGATGCGCGAGGTCAGCTCGGTGATCGTGAGCATCCCGGTGCGGGTGACGATCCGATCGGACAGCCCCTTGTGTCGGCCGTGCCGACGCACCCGGGTCGCCACGTCGTCGTCGAGGTAGCGGCGCATGCCGGCGAGCTCGCGGGTGGCGTTGAAGTAGCCGACGAGCGTCAGGTACGGATCGGCCGGCGCGCCGTGGGTGTCGAGCAGCGTCTGCCCGGCGAGCAGCAGGATCTCGGCCAGCCGGATCTCGGCGGACTTGAGCCGCACCCCGTGCGCGCAGACGCCCAGGTAGCGCCGCCCCGGCCGCTCCGGCGACACGGGCACCTGGCGGGAGAAGAACGTGTCGGTGACGTCGAGCACGGGCGGCGGGAAGATCGCGAGCCGCCGTCCGAACACCCCGAGCACCTGCGCGCGGGCGCGTTTCGTCGTCGCCGTCGAGGCGACGATCTTCGGACCGGTCTCGCTGCCGTCCGGTACCGAAGGGTCGCTTGCGGGCCCGAGCATCGGCACCGAAGGGTCGCTTGCGGGCCCGAGCATCGGCACCGTCCAGGTGCACAGCTCGTCGACGGCGGCCTCGAACAGGCCCACGGTGGTGCCGAGCGCCCCGGAGATCAGGTGCAGCTCGTCCTGGATGATCAGGTCCGGCGGGCGGAGGCGGACGACGGGCCGGCTCTTGACCGCGGGCCACGAACCCTTGGCGTGGTGCCGGTCGGCGCAGCCGATGCGGGCGTCGAGGTCGGCATGCCGGTAGCCGTGGCGGGGGCAGCGCTCCCGCACCCGGCCGAACAGCATGCCGGCGAAGCCGCGCCAGGGCAGCTGGGCGAGCTTGTCCACCGTCGCGATGACGAGCGCGGGGGTGTAGCGGTAGATCTCCTCGTCGACGGTGAGGACCGGCAGCCCCTCCGCGGAACGCGTCCTGGAGAACGGGCACGCATCGATGCCCTCGGCGTTGGGGCAGAACAGGAACACCCGGCGCGCGACCTCGTCCGGCTCCAGGTCCCGGTGGCCCTTCAGCGCGGTCCCGCACCACGGGCAGGCGAGCGTCTGCAGGACGTTGACCCGGCGGCCCTTCCCGGCCTCGCGCGCCTCGGCGATCTGCTCCTGCGCGTCGGGGTACCAGTTCGGCGAGACCCCGCCACCGACCCACAGCCCGATCCGGAACGGCGCGGTCCCCCAGGTGGCCTCGTCCTCGCGGCGCACCACCTCGGCCGCGCACACCAGCGCCGCGGCCCGCTGGAACTGCTGCGCGGTGAGCAGCCGCAGCGTGTAGCGCATGAGGACGGCGACCCCGTCGGCCCCGTCGCGGGCGTCGGCCCCCTCGCCGACCACGCCGTGCCGCCGGCGGATCGCGAACGTGTACGCGGTGAGGCCGAGGTAGGCCTCGGTCTTGCCGCCGCCGGTCGGGAAGAACAGCAGGTCGACGGTGGCGTCCGGGCCGGCCGCCCGCTCGGGGTGGCCCGGGTCGGTGAGCGAGGGCAGGTTGAGCAGCACGAACGCGAGCTGGAACGGCCGCCACGACGCGTTCGCCGGGTCCTGTACGCGGGCGAGCGCGTCGGCGTAGCTCAGACCCTCCTTCTCGCCCGAGCCCGTCTCGTGGCGCAGCCGGGCGAGCGCGGTGTGCCGGCGCTGCAGCGCCATGACCCGGTTGGCGAACCCGAACGCGGCCAGCGCGTCGTCGTGGCCCGGCTCGCCCGGCGTGGTCAGCAGGCGGATACCGGCGCGGATCCGTTCCGCCGCGGCGCGGGCGGTCCGCACGGCGTGGGCGCCGGTCTGCTGGAGGTCCGGTGGGAGCCGGCCGACCGCGGCGTCCTGCTCCCCCAGCCACTCGTCGTAGCCGTCGACCAGCGGCGCCAGGACGGCGCGCAGCGCGGCGGGATCGGCCTCGGCGAGCGCGTCCATGGACAGCTGCGCCCCCGAGCCGGCCGCGGACGTCGAGGGGACGTCGTGGGTCGGCAGCCAGGTCGTCTCCAGCTTCCACGCGCACCGCCGGTCGCCGTCGCGGACGTGCGGGTGGACCGCGACGTTGTGGCCGGTGGCGTAGCGGCGGTGGTGGCGGTAGAGCAGGCGCAGATGCGTCTCCTCCACGTCCTCGGTGGCGCCGGCTCCCCCGTCGGCCGGGTCGTCGACCGGGGTGAAGACCGCGGCCTGCCCGTCGAGCGCGGTGACGACGATCCGGGGCTGGAAGAGCCAGGCGGTGTCGGCGTTGCGCTCCGGTTCCTGCTGCGCGTTGACCAGGACGAGCTGCACCACGCGGTGCCCGTCGCGCGGGCGGACGTCGACGGCGAGGTGCACGCCCGGGGCGTCGGGGTCGGCGCCGTCGAGCGGGATGCGCCGGGTCGGGTCGCCGTCGAACCGCACCTCTCGCTCGTCGGCGACCGGCTCGCGGAACCAGACGCTGCGCGTCCTGCCGTCGGCGTCCTCGGTCTCCTGCTTCGCGTACCGCCCCCAGGTGGTGGTCACGTGGAGCGCGTGGACGTCGTCGCGGACCGCGCAGGACAGCCCCATCGACGACGCCCAGATCCGCCCGAGGTTCTGCGGGGTGACGACCTCGGGCAGCTCGGCCTCGCCGTCGCCCTGCACCCCGGACTCGGTGTCGGGCACCTGGTCGGCCTCGTCGCGGGCCGACCTCGGTGTGTGCTTGGGCCCGAGCATCCCGACGAGGTACCGCTCGCGGGGGCCCTGCGCGCCGGGGCGGAACTGCTCGTGCTCGCCGTCCCACGGCCCGAGCAGGTCGCGGCGGATCAGCTCCTGGAGCTCGTCGCGGACCTCGTAGGACGTCGCGGGCGTGAAGTCCTGCGCGCACTCGAGCGGGTCGGGCCGGTCGGGCAGCGGCGGCTGCTCGCCGTGCGGGTTCGGGAAGAGCCCGCGCTCGGGGTTCGCCATCAGGCCTCGGCCTCCTCGCGATTCGCCGCGTTCCGCCGGTCGCGGCCCGCCGGCCTGCTGCTGTGGCGGAGGCTTCGGACGATGTCCGGTTCACCGTGCCGCTCCACACCTCTGCCGAGGCGGCCGGCCATCTCGACATGTCGCCGACCACCTTCGCCACCTGGGTCGAGGGATATCGCCGGGAGTTCCCGGACCGCCCCCCGGTGACCGGGAAGCCACTGATCACAGGGCTGCCCCCGCTGATGCGCGGCGGCCCGTCCGTCAACTTCGGCAAGCCCTACTTCACGCATACCGGTACCCCCCTTCGCCGTCGTGCGCGACCTGCTCCGCGCCGGAGAGACGATCGGGGACGTCGCCGGAGACTTCGACCTGAAGGTCGACGAGGTCACCGAGGTCGCGCAGCGAGAGGGGGTGCTCGCCGCGTGAGCACCCCGCCGCCGCTCCGGCTGTTCCTCGATCGGAGCACCCAGGGGGCGGCGGTTCGTCGAGGCGGTTCGCCGTCACGTCACGGATGTCGAGACGATCAACGACCGCTACGGTGTGCGGCCCGCCGAGACGGTTCCCGACGTCCGCTGGATCGCCGATGCCACTGCAGATGGGCGCATCCTCGTCGGTGCCGACCGTTTCATCCTGCGCAACCCGCTCGAGCGGCACGCCATCCGCCGAGCCGGGGCTCGGTACATCGTGTTCGGCACGAACGACATGCGCATGGTCCGCATGATCGAGCTGTTCGAGGCGAATCTCCCGCTGATCCGCGCGCCGGCAGGCCGGCCGGGGCCGTGGGCGTACCGCGGTGCACAGCACAGCCTCGACCGGCTCGTCCTGAACTGCCACGACATCTGATCCGACGGGCCTCATCCACACCTGGCTCACGCCTCGATCATCGCGGTGGCCGAGCGGCTGTGGGTGGCCGATATCGCCACCGTCGATCTCACGATGGCCGGAACGATGAACCCGGTGTGCCGGCTCCAGCCGTTGCGCTGGGTGTTCCAGCAGGGTTGGCCGTCCGTCTCTCGACCGAAGCGGGATGCGGTCGGTGCGCGCTGTCCACCCGTGCCCGGGGAGCCCCGTTCGACCGCCGCCGAGTGGCCGTTCGGTAGCGCTGGAATGCCTCTGACCTGCGACGAATGACCGACTGTCGAACATCAGTTCGAGTAGGCTGGGGTCGTGTCCGAGAGTCCGCTGCCCGCCGCGCACCGCCTCGCCGTCGAGGCGCTGGACGCGCTGTGCGCCGCGGGTGGGCCGGGCGCGGGCGACGACGAGCTGGTCTCGGTGCTGACCCTGTGCGAGGGCCTGGCCCGCCGCCTGGACCGGCTGGTGGTGAGCGCGGTGGCGGCGTTGTCCCGGCGCGGGGTGTTCGCCGAACGCGGCTACCCGTCCACCGCCGCAGCGCTCGGGGATCTGCTGGGCTACGAGCGGGCCGAGGCCCGCCGCCGGGTGGTGGCGGCCGAGCAGGTCTGCCCCCGGGTCGGGCTGGACGGCGCCGAGCTGCCGCCGCGGCTGGCGGCCACCGCCGCGGTCTTCGCCGAGGGCCGCACCACGCTGCGCCACGTCGAGGTGATCGCGAAGATCCTGGCCACCCCGGCGGCCGGGCGGCTGACCCCGCGGGTGTGGGCCGGGGCGGAGCACGACCTCGCGGACAAGGCGACGATCTACACCCCCGGCGAGCTGGCCGGCTACGGCAGCCGGCTGGTGGAGATGTTGGATCAGGACGGGCCCGAACCCGACGACGAGCCGCCGGCCCCGGTCAACGAGCTGCACCTGGCCCGGCACCGCGACGGCAGCGGCGGCACCCTCACCGGCCGCTTCGACGACGCGGCGCTGTTCGATGCCATCGCCACCGTCATCGACGCCAAGGCCGCGCCGCTCACCGGCGACGACGACCGGTCCACCCCGCAACGCCAGGCCGAGGCGCTGGCCGAGGTGTGCGGGTACGTGCTCGACCACGCCGACGGCGTGCCCGACTGCGGCGGGCACCGCCCGCACCTGAACGTCCTGGTCCGGCTGGAGGACCTGGAGGCCCGGGCCCGGTCTGCGGTGCTGGACTTCGGCGGCTCGCTCACCCCGCCCGAGCTGCGGATGCTGGCCTGCGACGCCGCCGTCGTGCCGATCGTGCTGGGCGGTGCCGGGCAGCCGTTGGACGTGGGCCGCTCGACCCGCACGATTCCCGACGGGCTGCGCCGCGCGGTGGCCGCCCGCGACGGCGGCTGTGCGTTTCCCGGGTGCGGGAGAACACCGTCCTGGTGCCAGGTGCATCACATTCTGCCGTGGGAACGCGGCGGCGAGACCAAACGGGACAACCTGGTGATGGTCTGCCGCGTCCACCACCGGATGGTGCACCATTCCGGCTGGGTGGTGCGCCTGCGCGATGGGCTTCCCGAGTTCATCCCGCCGAAATGGATCGACCCCGACCAGGCACCCCGGCGACGACCACTCCCCCACCCGAGCGCCGCAACCTAGCCGATCTGCCCAACGCCGCAACGCCGTCGCCACCGCCGCGCATACCGGGCGGTGTGCGCGGCGCGCGTGCGCGGCGGGGCGCATCAGAACAGGGTCCCGTCGTTCTTCGCCGCCTTCGGCTTGCGGCCCTTCTTGGCGTGCCGCCCGGCCGTGACCTCCTCCGCGTAACGCTCATGATTGAGTTCCAGCAGCCGATCCAGGATCTCCCGCTGCGCCGCCGGGCCGATCGTGTACCGGGTGTCGCGGCCGGCCGGGTGGAAGCCGTGGTCGAGCCGGTCGAGCAGGTCGTCCCAGCCGTAGGCCGCCACCGTGGCCCGGTCGATCGCCTCGTGGACGGCGCGCAGCTCGACGATGTCGGCATCGGTGACGCCCGGGTCGAAGACCAGGTTGTACGTCTTCGTCAGGCCGGACCGGCGGGATGCCATGACATTGCGGCGGAACGTGTCGAGCGTGTCGCCCAGCTCGCGCAGCTCGGGTGTGAGGGTGGGCAGCGGGAAGGTCTCGAACACATCGGACGGAGAATAGTTGATGTCCGTCTTCATGGTCGAGGTTCGCGAACGAGTCCACCAGTAGTGCGGCGCGCTCGACAGCAGCGCCAGCATCGCGGTGTCGTCGGTGGCGAACACGCCGAGCTTGTGAGCAAACACCTGGCCGGTCGGCACCAGCGCCGGCATCACGGTCTTACTCACGAGCGTGATCACAACGACCCGCTTCAACCCCGCGATCGCCTCGACCATCGCGGGCCTCTTGTCGGCGTAGTGCCAGTACCGCTGCGGCAGCGGTGTCCGCAACGCATAGCTGCCGTTTGGCTTGCACCGCTGCCGCTCTGGCTTCACCTCGGACTCGATGACCGCAAAAACTCGCCGATAGCCCCGCGCCTGGTCTTCAGTCCAGTCATGGAAATTGATGACCCACCGACTGGCCATGCATTCCCGGTCGGAGTTGAGGTCCTGCCCATTGAGGTAGGGGAACAGCACCTCGGCGTTGCGCGGATCCTCCGCGATCAATTCCTGGGCCTGTTCCGGCTTCATCGTGAAACCCAGCCCGAGCACGTACGAGCCGATGAACGACAGCCCCGCGTTCGCCACCAGCCGGTGTGGGTTCCCCGCCACCCGCGCCTCCGCGTCGAGCGAGGGGGTAATCCCCGGAACCACCAACCCATCGGCCCGTCGCTCGGCGGCCTCGCCGAGCGGCGCCCGGCTGGTCCACACCGCGCAGTACTCCAGCACGGCGCTCTTGGATGGCCACGGCTCGCTCTTCACCGCCTGCCGGATCGAGACTCCGCCGGCCACCAACTGGTCGAGCCCCACCTCGCGGGTGTCGCCTTGGGCGAGCGTGTTCGTCGCGATCAAGCCGGTCTGCCCGCTGTTGTCGAGCAGGTCGTGGGCGCGCAGCACGAAGTAGGCGATGAGGTCCGCATGTCCTCGTGCTGCTCGACCGATCACGTCGACCAGGTACTCGCGGTAGGCCGATCCGGTCGCACCGCTGATCTTCTTTCCGCCGAGGAAGGGCGGGTTGCCGATGATGGCGTCGAAGCCGCCGCGCTCGAACACCTCGGGGAACACCAGCGGCCAGTGCAGCGGGTCGCGGTCGAAACCGCCGTCGGGCTGGTCGGTGCGCAGCCAGTCGCGCCGCTGCTCCCGCGCCGCCAGCTCGCCCTTCCCGGCCGCGACGTCGCCCGCCAGCCGGGCGGCGGCGACCGATCCGGCGGCCAGCCCGCGCTCACCGCGCCCGGCGTGCGCGAGCGCCGCGCCGACCGCCAGATCGGCGAACAGCCGCAGCCGACCGGCCTGCAGCTGCGCGTCCTCCAGCAGCGCCCGCTTGTGCTCCAGCGCGGCGATCGGGTCGTCGCCCAGCTCCACCGCGCCGATCTCGCGGCGCAGCCCGGCGATCGCGGCGGCCTGCTGCCGCACACCGGCGGTCCAGTCGAACAGGTCCCGGTGGATCTCCCGGCCCTTCGCCGGGTCCATGTGCAGGTATTCGAGCTGCTCCAGCGAGGTGATGCCGAGCAGCGAGTCGCCCGCGACCAGCCGGTCGTCCAGGAACGTGAACGGGCGCTGCGGGTCCATCGACACCAGCCACAGCGACAGCTTCGCCATCTCCACGGCCATCGGGTTGATGTCCACGCCGTAGAGGCAGTGCTCGATGATCTGCCGCCGGGCCTCGACCACGAGCGGGTCCTCGTCGGCGTCCAGCGCCCGCGAACCCGCCCCCACCCCCGCCCCCGGCCCATCCGCGTCATGGCTCCATGACGTCCCCGAAACCCGCTCCCCATCAACGTTATGGCTCCATGACGTCCCCGAAACCCGCTCCCCATCAACGTTATGGCTCCATGACGTCCCCGGGGCGGGGCCTCCCGAGACCGCGCCCTCGCGCACCCACGCGTCGATCAGCGCCCCGGCCAGGTACCGCGCGGCCGCCACGAGGAACGCCGCGGAGCCCATCGCGATATCGGCGATCTTGAGTTCCAGGATCTCCGCGCTCGACCTCGGCACCCACCGCGACCGGTCGGCGGTCTGTAGCGGACCGACGCGGTAGATCAGCGGCTCCAGTGCGCCCTCCACGACCTGCTCCGCCAGGAACCGCGGCGTGTAGTGCGTGCCGGTGTTGCGGCGCAGCGCCGACTCGGTGACATACAGCGCGCCGGGCAGGATCACCACCGGCAGGTCGCGCAGGTCGCGGCGGAGGACCCCGAAGAACGGCAGCAGCCGCTCGGCCAGCGGGTAGTCGCCGTCGGTCACCGCCAGCAGCTTCTTGCGCGCGTCCTCCCGCTCGGTCGGCCCGAGCGGGGCGAGCCGGCGCTCCAGCGCCCGCACCGTGCCGATGCCCGAGGGCTTGTACGTCGCCGCGAGCGCGGCGGCCAACATGTCGGTGCTGCCTTCCCCCGCGCCCAGCCGCTCCAGGTCGGTGAGCGCGACCTCCTCCTCCAGCCCCGGCTTGCCGACCAGCCCGACCACCACGTCGTCGGCGCGGAACCCCTCGAACGACAGCAGACCCTCGTAGACGTAGCCGATCTGCTCGACGTCGAGCTGGCGGAACGACAGCGTGCGGCGCTCCCGGTTGCGCCCGGAGCCGACCTCGACGTACTGCACCGCGCGCAGCATGTGCAGCACCGTGCGGTCGTCGATCGACAGCGTCACGGAGGTCGGGGACAGCCACGGGTAGGTGTCCGGGTCGAACAGCGAGCCGTTGTGCGGGTGCATCCGCAGCCGTGGGTGGTCGATCCCGCGATACACGGCCGTGAACAGCGCGAGCAGCCGGTGCCATGCGGCGTGCGAGTTCTCCAGCTCCTCCTCGGAGCCTTCGAGGGCCCGCTGCTCCAGCTCGGCGCACAGCCGGCCGGCCGAGTACGCCGCCGCGTACAGCTCGTTGTCCGCCGGGAGCAGGCCGCGCTCCTCGGCGAACAACAGGAACACCACCCGCATCATCACCGACACCGCGCCGCGGTAGACCTCGTGCGCGCTCACCTGCTCCAGCCCGGGGCCGCCCGCCTGGCGTTCCCGCACGTCCGCCCGGCCGATCGCGGCCACCAGCAGCTCCACGGCCTGGCGCACCTGGACGCCGAGGGCCTCGGTGATGTCCTCCTGGCTGTCCAGCGACGCCCGCAGCAGCGGCACCAGCCGCTCCGCCTCGGGCACGCCGAAGAACCGCCTGCGACCCAGCAGCGAACGGAACGCCCGCACCACGTCGCGCTCGGCGGCCTCCGGCCAGGCCACCGCGTCGAACACCGCCGTCGAGGTCACCCCACCGCGCGGCGCCCACACCAGCGCCCACCAGCGGCCGTCGGTGACCAGCCCCAGTTCGACGCCGTGGTAGCGGCACAGCTGCGCCAGCCGGTCGACCGGGGTGGCCGCCCACGCCGAGTCACGCACCCGCGCCGTGGGCGCCGCCCCGGGTTCGCACACCATCCCCAGCAGCCGCACTCCATCGGGTTTCACCGCGCCATCCCCGGTGCCGGGCTCCACCAGCGCGAACGACGGCTCGACGGTGGTGTCGTGCTCCGGCACCGCGACGGCGAGCGGCTCCAGGCCGTCCCCGTCGCCATCGGCCCAGCGCAGCTCGCCGGCCCAGCCGAGCAGCTCGCGCAGCACGTACTCGACCCACGCCCGCTGCTCGCCCCCGAGCCGCCACCGCCCGTGCGCCCGGCGCAGCTCCTCCCGCTCGTCGGGCTCGATCGCCTCCAGCGACGGCCACGTCGCGCGCAGCACCGGAAGCGACAGGAACGGCCCGGTGACCTCGACCAGAGCCAGCCAGTCCCGGTGCTGTTGCACCGGGTCGGGGGCGAACCGGCGGCCGCGCCCGCCCCTTCTCGATCCACCCGTCATCGCACGGCCTCCCGCCTCGGCACCACGAACACCACCGCGACCGGGAACCGGTGCGGCGCCGCGTCGGCGTACCGCGCCGCCACCGCCGCGAGCTCCCGCTCGCGTTCCTCGTCCAGCCGCGCCAGCCGCTCGGACCAGGAGCGGCGGTCCCGCTGGTACTGCTCCCGCTCGGCGTCGTTCCGCGTCGCCTCGACAAGGCTGAACAGCGCGTCCTCGGCGTCGTCGGCGGCGAGCGCCCCGCGCAGCGAGGCGGCGAACCGGGCGAAGCTCTCGGTGATCCGGTCGCGCTCGTCCTGCGCCCGCCCGGCGAGCGCCCGCCCCAGCGCCTGCTCGCGGGTGTTCGTCCGCCAGTCGATCGCGGCCAGCAGGCCGTCGGCGATCCGCGGCCAGCGCGCGACGAGCCGGGCCTGCACCGGCGGCGACGCTGGCGTTCCGGCGGACAGCGCCCGGTCGAGGATGCCGCCGAGCACGCCGAGGTTCTCCAGCCGGCGGAACCGGCCCTGCTCCGGTGCCCAGCCGCCGGCGTGGAGCACCTCCTCGTGCAACCGCACCCCGTCGGCGCCGACCAGCACGAACCGGGAGAACGCCCCGACCAGCACGTCCGACAGCTGCGGGTCGTCGGACACGACGGCGGTGACCCGGTTCAGCCCGATGTCCGAGTTGGACACCGCCGCGCGCAGCAGCCGGGTGGACATGGCGACCAGCGGATGGTTGAGGTGGGCGAGCACGACGTCGTCGCGGCCGCGCGCCGCCTCCGGGTCGAACGTGACCGGCAGCTGCCGCGGCGGCCGGTCGGCGATCTCCAGCTTCTCGGTGAGCCCGGCGCTCGCCCGCTCCCACGAACCGGTCAACGGCGGCACCGCGAAGAGCCGATCGTCGCCGAACCGCTCGTCGACGTGCGGGCGCAGCGGCTGCTGGCGGGCCAGCTCCAGCGCCGTCGAGACCACGCGACGGATCGCGGGCGGGGTGATGCCGAGGTCGTCGACGGTCTTGTCGAGCTCCTCGCGCAACCGCACCACCTGCCGGCGCACGTCGGCGTCCACCGGCAGCCCGGGGGCGGCCGGCGCCACCGTCTCGACGTCCACCTCGACGCGCTCGCCGAGCATCCGGCGCTGCACCGCGTCGGCGAGCACGGCGTTGACCGGGCCGAGATCGGCCTCCATCCGCGCCACCTTGGTCGCCACTCGGGCCAGGAACTCCAGGTCGGCCTCGTAGGAGTCGACGGCGTGACGCCAGCCGGTGCCGACGAAATGCCGGATGTCGGGGGCGTGCCGCTGCCCGTAGCGGTCGACGCGGCCGATGCGCTGCTCCAGCCGGTTCGGGTTGAACGGGATGTCGTAGTTGACCAGCCGGTGGCAGTGGTTCTGCAGGTCGATGCCCTCGCTCGCGGCGTCCGTCGCGAGCAGGATCCGCACCGGGTGCTCGGTGGGGTCGGCCTGGAACGCCAGCCGCAGCTGCTCGCGCTCGTCGCCGCCCAGACCGCCGTGCAGGAGGGCGAGGTGCGGCTCGGCGAGCCCCTGCTGGCGCAGCAGCCCGGCGAGCCAGCGCTGGGTGTCGCGGTACTCGGTGAAGACGACCACGCGCTGGTTCGTCCAGTGCGCGCCGTCGGGCCGGCAGACCGCCGCCAGGTAGTTGATCAGCTCGCGGGCCTTGGCGTCGGGCTCGGCCTCGTGCGCGAGGGCCCACCGCTCCATCCGGCGCAGCAGCGCGACCTCCGCGGCGGTGTCCTCGGCCCCGTCGTCGAGGTACACGGCCTCGGCCTGCAGCGGGACCGCCCGGTCCAGGGCGTCGTCCTCGGCCTCGGCGAGCGCCTCGTCGTCGTAGGTGGCGAGGTCGTCGAGGAGGTCGTCCATCCACTCGGGGATGTCGTCGCTCGGCTCGACACCGCCGCGGTCCGCCTTGCGCTGCACCGTCTCCAGGTAGACGGCGACGGTGTGGGCGAACGCGGCCGGGCTGGAGAACAGCCGCTTCTTGAGCAGGATCGTGACGAGATCGGCGGCCCTGCGCCCGCGCAGCCGCCTGGTGCGCTTGCGGCGCAACGCCGTGAACTCGGCGAGCAGGGCGTGGATCTCGCGCTCGTCCTCAGGATAGTCCACCGGGATCGGGCGGGTTTCCCGGGCGAGGAACCGCGGGGAGCCATCGGCGCCCACGATGTCGCGCTTGAGGCGGCGCACGACGGTCTGGCGCACGGCGGCGCGGTCCGGTTCGACGCCGCGGGCGAAGCGCTGGTCGTCGAGGATCTCCAGCAGCGCGGTGAACGACGCCTGGTAGCCGTTGTGCGGGGTGGCCGACAGGAACAGCCGGTGCGTGAAATGCGGGGCCAGCCGGCGGATCAGCCTGGTCTGCTGCGAGTCGACGGCGTAGACCTGCTGCGGCGCTGCCGGGGCGACGTGGTGGGCCTCGTCGAGGATCAGCAGGTCGAAGGCCCGGCCGAGCGCGTGGCCGTCCGGCCGGTCCGCGGGCAGGACCTCGTCGAGCAGCCGCTGCGCCTTCGGCCCGCGCAGCCAGGGCAGGCTGACGATCGAGAGCGGGAAGACATGGAACGGGTTGGCGGCGCTGCCGTAGGTGCGGCGCACCTCGGCGCAGCGCGTGGAGTCGATCACGGTGAAGTCGAGGCCGAACTTCTCGGTCATCTCGTCACGCCACTTCACCGTCAGCCCCGCCGGGCAGACGATCATGATGCGGCGGGCCCGGTTGCGCAGCAGCAGCTCGCTCGCGACGAGACCGGCCTCGATGGTCTTGCCGAGGCCGACGTCGTCGGCGAGCAGCAGGTTCACCCGCGGTGCCCCGACCGCCCGGGAGACGGGTTCGAGCTGGTAGTCCTCGATCGCGACGCCGGAGCGGAAGGGTGCCTGCAACGTCTTCACGTCGGCGGAGGTGACCGCCGACCAGCGCACCGCGTCGAGGAACGCGGCCAGCCGCTCCGGCGGGTCGAACCCGCCCTCGGTGACCTCGGGCAGCGAGCCGCTGGGTAGCACCCGCCGGCCGGGCTCCACCTCCCAGATCACGTCGAGGGTGCGGCCGTACTCGCCGTCCTCGACGCTCTGCAGCGTCACGCAGGTGCTCCCGTCGGCCGGTACGAGCGCGCCGACCACCCATCTCCGCCCGCGGACGTGGACGAGCGCGCCGACCGCGAGCTCGTCCGTTCCCGCTGCGCGCGTCGCTGTGGACACCCGCGCTCCCCTCGCTCGATGTGACGCCGAAGACCTTACGACACACATCTGAGCACAGCACATTCAGACGGAAGACTTGTGTACTGAGTTCACGAGTGCTCTACTGTTCGCCGTTCACCACACGATCGCGTCCCGGAGGTCCGCATCAGGGCCTGACCGCGCGACACCCGTGACCAGAACGTGACTGTCCGTAGCTAACGGCCACGTCGGGCCGAGACGACAAGCAACCAAGCCGGCCACCGGCTCCGCTGTAGAGGAAGGCATCGTGACCCAGCAGTTCCCGCAGTACCCGCCGCCGTACCAGCAGCCCGCCGGCCACCTCGCCCCGCCGGCACCACCGCAGAACGGGTTCGGCACCGCCGGCTTCGTGCTCGGGCTGGTCGGGCTGCTGTTCTCCTTCATCCCGCTGGTCGGGGTGATCGCCTGGCCGCTGGTGATCCTCGGTCTGATCTTCGCGGGGGTCGGGCTGGCCCGGGCGAGAGCGGGCCGGGCGACCAACAAGGGCCTGGCGATCGCCGGCCTGGCGTGCTCCGCGCTCGGCCTGCTGGTCTGCATCCTCTACGCCTCCGCCTTCGCCTCGGCCGTCTCCTCCTCGACCACCGACGCCGACGCCCCGGGGACCACCCTCGCGACGGGAAGCGGGGACGCGCAGGCCACCGCCGGCCTCGGCCAGGAGGTCCGCGACGGCTCGTTCGCGTTCACCGTGACCAAGGTCGAGCCGGGCGTGAAGACCCTGGGTGACGGGTTCCTGAAGTCGACCGCGCAGGGCCACTACGTGCTGGTCCACCTCACCGTGACCAACATCGGCAAGGATGCCCAGATGTTCAGCGGCGGCAACCAGAAGCTCCTCGACGCCCAGGGCCGCGAGTTCGACGCCGACACCGGCGCCGCGGTGATGAACCTGCCCGACAGCCAGTCGTTCCTCAACAACATCAACCCGGGGAACAGCGTCAACGGCACGGTCGTGTTCGACATGCCCACCGACGTGGCGCCCGCCGCGATCGAGCTGCACGACTCGGCGTTCTCCGGCGGCGCCACGGTCGCGCTCACAGGCTGATCCACAGCCGGAGTCTCTGTTGACGAGACCTGTACGCAGCAGCGACCGGGCGAAGGTCGGCGCGTTCGAGCTGCTCGAGGAGAGCGAGCGGCTCTGGGCGGCCGATCCCGCCGCCTGGCTTCGATGCGACGAGTCTTCGGATTCCAGGCATCGACGGCGCCTCGTCGTGGAGGCGTTAGGTGCTTATGAGCGACTCCGCATCGCAGACGCGCCGGACTCCGATCCGCAGGCGGTCTTTCGACGCTGGCCGACATGCACCGTGATCGCACTCGTCGCGCTCGCGGCGAACTCGGGCGATCCGACGATGTTCACGGCCGAACTGAGCCGGATCCTCCAGGGCGCAGGCCGCAACGAAACCCAGGCCTGGTTGCGCGGCTGGACCGACTGCTGGGCCCGGATGATCGGTGAGCGGCTGACGGCTCTCGATGTCGACGAGATCCCCGGCCTACCCCTGATGCTCCGGCTCTCCGCGGGCGACGACGTCGGCGTACCGGTGCCGGAGTTGCGGCTCCACCTGGAAAGCGGCGCCCTCGTGATCGTGTTCCCCGGAGATTCCGGGCGTGGTCTGCGGATCGAGGCCGGGGGAGGCACATGCCCATCGGTAGCGGGCCGGTGGGTCATCCCCCGTCCCGTGCCGGTCGCGACGTGCTATGACGTCTTCGGCAACGTACATCGGGTCCCGGTCGCGGACCCGCGGAACCCGCTGGCCTTCACCGGGGAGGGCGCCCTCATTCCGCCCGGTCATCCGTTGCCCGCCGACGAGATATGGCTGATGCACCTCGGCGAACCACCCGTGGAGGCATTCGCCGGCCCGCGGCACATCCTCGAAGAGTCCGTGCCGCCCGTGGGATGGCCCCGCTGGTGGCTGGGGTGTGTCTCGTTGAACGCGGTGACGGCAATTCGCTCGGCTGTGGACAACGGGAGCGGTATCCAGTACGGACCCTGGTGGTCCGTGGCAGGCGCGGAGCATGCCGACCTCGAATTCGACGACCCGATCAACGGGATTCTCAACCGCGACGGCGCTGCCGTCTACGCCCGCCCACCACGGCTGCGGCTACCCGGAGGGCCCGGGGAGTCCTGGACGATCGAGGTCCGCGACTTGGACTCGCCGACGCCGATCAGGTGGACCGCACCAGGTGACTCGGTGGTCACGTTCGATGATCTGCCGCATCCGATCGTGGGCACCTTCCGCCTGCGGGCGCAGGCACCGGGGAATCGACCCGTAGAAGGCACGTTCACCGTGGCCGAAGGACTGACATGTTCGCCCGACCCGAGGATCCGTCTCCTCCGGGAGAACGGGGGGCTCATGCCGGCCCGGGTGCAGATCCAGGGCCCACGGGGTCTGTGCCCGTCACCCTCGGTGGTCCGTTTCGGCTCCGAGGAGATCCGCCGCGACGTCCGGTTACGCGTCACCGGCAGCGAAACCTCGCTCGATCTTCGCGTCGAGCTCCCTCACTGCGCGATTCGAAAGAAACTCGCGGACGAAACCGGAGCCTGGGAGATCACAGCACCGACCTTCGGTTTCGATGATCTCGGCGCGAGAGTCTGCCTCGATGTGCGGCTCCCCCCGGAAGTCCTCGAAGCGGCCGGCACCGTCCCCGACGTCGTCGCCGGAGTCACGAGCGACGACGAAGCAGGGCAACGCATCGCCGGCCACCGTATCGGACGGGACCTCTGCCGATACCGCCTGGGCGCGTTGATCGACACGGTGCGATTGATCGGCACGATGACCCTGTGGCTGCGACTGCCCGGAATGGAAGCCCATGTCGCCACGGTGCAGGGCATCACACTCGCCACCGCGGTCCGGGTCGACGGCGGTGACCTGCATGTCGATGGCCAGTCCCGTCGAGTCCGTCTTCGGGTCACGGTCCGCTCCCCCCTCGCGCCGTGGATCGCCCCGATGAGCGCCGAGCTCGACGAAGGACAGCACCGGCTCGCACTCGAGCCGCCCTACTCCGATGGCGGTCCGCTCTCGGTGACCGTCTCCAGTGCCGAACCCGGGTGGGACCGGCGGCGGGATCTCGTTTTCCGCTGCGGCGAGCCGGGCCGAATCCCGCATCTCGGGTCTCCTGCTGAGCGGACGATGGCGCGGTATCTCGCGGGCGTCGCACCGCTGCCGGAGGTCCCCGACGCCCTGAGTCTCCTGTGGATCGTCGCCGCCCGGATCGGGGCCGTGGCCGAACCCGGGCTGGGGGCTCTCACCGCCCAGGAGTGCGCGTCGCGACTCGGCGTGACCCCGGAGGCATCCCTGCTCGCGGCCGAGAACGCCGGGCTGACCAGCACCGAGCTGATCGAGCCGCTGATCAGGTCCGGGTTGGCCGCCCACCGGTTCCGGCGAGTGGTCAGCCCGGACCTGATCCGGCGGCTCTGGGACAGCGCACCATTTCCCGCCCTCCTGATGACCAGCCCGCTGCTGCCGTTCCTGGCCGGCTCCGAGGACTGGGATCTCACCGAACTCGACGACGATGAGAGACGGCTGTTGGCAGCGGTGCGTTCCTGTTGCGATTCCAGCGCGATCGCTCTCCTGACGGGTGACGCTCCAGGGACGAGACATGCCGATCTGCTACTCACCGGAGGCGTGCAGGGTGAGCCGGTCGGCGAGGGTGGCCTCGACGGATCGACGCCCGAACCCGGCGAGCCGACGGAGCTCTGGGCCGAGGCGCTCGCGCGAATCCAGATCTTCGCCGGGTCGTCGCGATACGCGCCGATGTTCGAGCGGCTCGGCCACTTTCCAACGGCTGTCCCGGAGCCGACACCGGATGCGCTCTCCCTCGGCTGCGCCCTGGTCGCGCGAATCGCTGCCCAGGGAGATGCCGCCGCAGCGGCCATCGAGCGACAGACCCGCCACGTATGGGTCGAGGTCGCCGGGCGCGCACCGGCAGATGCCGGGAACGACCTGGTGTTCGCCGAGTTCCGCGTCTCCAACTGGTTCGCACACCATGCCTGATCCGCAGCGAGGAGGACCCCGATGACCACCTTCGACCCCCTCTCCACCAGCACAGAGATCGTCGAGGCCTATCGCCGCTACCTGCGCTCGCTACTCCCGTTGCGCGACCCGCAGTTGGCGGCGGCGCTCGACGAGGCCATCGACTCCAGCCCGTTGCTGAGCAAGGGGCCGCTGCTCGAGGCCAGCCCGGCCTACGCACCCGGAACCACGATCCGTCAGCTCATCGACGAGGGCGTGCTCGACCCCGGTTTCCTCGCCGTGACCGGCCCCGAGCTGCCCGCCGATCGTCCGCTGTATCGGCATCAGGAACAAGCCATCCGGAAGGTCTCCGCTGGTCGCAACATCGTCGTCGCGACCGGGACCGGGTCCGGCAAGACCGAATGCTTCCTGCTCCCGATCCTCGCGCACCTCATGAAGGAGTCGAGGGCCGGCACGCTCGGCCCGGGCGTGCTCGCGCTGCTGCTCTACCCGATGAACGCCCTGGCCAACGACCAGATGAAGCGGCTCCGCCGACTGCTTGCCGCCACCCCGGAGATCACCTTCGGCCGCTATACCGGCGATACCCAGGAGGACCCGGGCAGGGCCGAGGAGGAGTTCCAGCGGCTGAACCCGGGCGAACCCCGACTGCCCAACGAGCTGCTCAGCCGCCAGACGATGCGAGCCGAACCGCCGCATCTGCTGCTCACGAACTACGCGATGCTCGAGTACCTGCTGCTCCGCCCGCAGGACATGGACCTGTTCGAGGGCGACAGCGCGGGAAGCTGGCGCTTCGTCGTCGTCGACGAGGCGCACGTGTACGACGGCGCGAAGGGGGCCGAACTCGCGATGCTGCTGCGCCGCCTGACGGACCGGGTCGCCGCCGGCAACGCGCTGCAGGCCATCGCGACCAGCGCCACCGTGGGCGCCGATCGCGATCCCCGCGCCGTCACCGACTTCGCCTCGGCCTTGTTCGGGCTCGAGTTCACCTGGGACGACGACGATCTCGGCCGGCAGGACCTCGTCACCTCCGTCCCCGTCGCCGTACCCGACGAGCCGGTCTGGGGTCCGCTGCCGCCCACCGCCTATGCCGAACTCGTCGACGAGCCTGATCCGGCCTCCGTCCTTCCTGGCCTGGCCCGCGACCACGGTTGGAACGGTCCCGGAACCGCACCCGACGCACTCCGATCCGAAGCCCGGATTTCCCGCCTACGTGCAGCACTGCGTTCCGGCCCACGGCCGATCGACGACGTCGCAGCCGAGCTGTTCACCGACGAACCGGCCACCACGGCCACCGCATCGCTGACCGATCTCGTCCGGCTGGCCGGTCGGATCCGAAACCCCGACCGGTCCCCGGTCCTCTCCTCCCGGTTCCACCTGTTCGTCCGGGCGACCGAAGGCGCGTTCAGCTGCCTCGGCGGCGCCGAGCCACACCTGTCGCTCAGCCGTCGCGAACAGTGCGATCGCTGCGCGCGGGTGGTCTTCGAGCTCGGCGGGTGCCGCCGGTGCGGGGCTGTCCACCTGCACGGCGCGCTCGACCCAGCGGGCCCGGTGTCCAGGCACGTCCCGTGGCGGGCCGGCATCGACCGCCGGCATGTCTGGCTCCTGCTCGAGGACGCCGCAACGGCAGCCGGCGGACCCACCGGACACGACGAGGACGACGCGCTGCTCGAGGGCAAGGACATCAAGGACGCCGGCGGCGCCCGGCACCATCTGTGCGTCGGGTGCGGATGCCTCTACCCCGATCCATCGACGCAGTGCACGTTCGACGCCTGCCCCGGCACCGAGCAGCGTCCGGTCCACCTGATCGATTCGCAGTCCGAGTCACTCGGCTTCTGCGCCGGCTGTGGGGCCCGCGGCAACCGGCTCATCCGCTTGCTCGAGAGCGGAAGCGAGGCCTCGGCCTCCGTGCTCGGCACCTCGCTCTACCAATCCCTTCCGCCCGACATGACCGGGCCGGCGGCCGACCTGCCGGGTCAGGGCCGCAAACTGCTGTTCTTCAGCGACAGCCGTCAGATGGCGGCGTACTTCGCCCCGTATCTGGAGGACACGCACCAGCGGGTGTCCCATCGCCGAATGATCACGATGGCGCTTGGCCGATGGGCTCACGACGAAGGGTCCGAGCCGGCTACGGTCGACGATCTCGTCGACTACACCGAGCGCATCGCACGCGCCGCTCGCGTGTTCGACGAGGACGCCTCGCGGAGCGAACGGAAGCGCCGCGCGGCGCTGTGGACGATCCACGAGATCATCAGCTACGACGACCGGCAGTCACTGGAAGGTGTCGGCCTGCTCCGCATCGAGCTTGATCGTAGGCCGGGCTGGGTGCCGCCCCGGCGCCTCCTCGCCCTCGGGCTGAGCGAAGAGGAAAGCTGGGCTCTGTTGCAGGAGCTGATGCGGACACTGCGGGCCCAGGGCGCGATCGACATGCCGGACGAGGTCGACCCGGGCGACGAGGCCTTCGCCCCGCGGCGCGGCCCCATCTACGTACGGGGCAACGGTTCGGAGCGGAGAAACAAGGTGCTCAGCTGGTTGCCGACCACCGGCACGAACCGTCGCGTCGACTACCTGTCCCGGATGCTGACGGTGCTCGGCAGCGACGCCGATCCCCGAGCGCTGCTCGATGACCTCTGGCAGGACCTCGACCCGAACATCGGCGGAGACGGACCCCGCAACTGGTTCCGGTGTGACACCTTCCCGAAGATCGGCCCGGTCCGGCGGATCAACCACCGGAAGTTCCGGTTGCGCGCCGTCACCGAGAACGATCGGCTCTTTCGCTGCGACCGGTGCCGGCGCCTCGCCGGCGTCTCGGTGCGGTCGGTGTGCCCCACCCTGCGCTGCGACGGCCGCCTCGAGCCCTGGTCTCGCCCGACGCCCTCGGCGGAGCGGGACCACTACCGGCACCTCTACCTGGAGTCGTCGCCGGTCCCGATGCGGGTGCAGGAGCATACCGCGCAGTGGACCAGCCAGAAGGCCGCCGACATCCAGGGCCGGTTCGTCCGGGGCGAGGTCAACGCGCTGTCTTGTTCGACGACCTTCGAGCTCGGTGTCGACGTCGGTGAGCTACAGGCCGTCGTGCTGCGAAACATGCCGCCCACGACCGCGAACTACGTGCAGCGAGCCGGCCGGGCCGGGCGGCGTTCGGACTCCGCCGCGCTGGTGCTGACGTATGCCCAGCGCCGGTCCCACGACCTGTCCCGCTTCACCGAACCGGAGAAGATGATCGCCGGCCAGATGCGCGCACCGATCGTCCCGCTCGACAACGTCCGGATCGACCGGCGGCACGCGCACTCCGTCGCGCTGGCGGCCTTCTTCCGCACGATGGCCCGGCACCGCCATATGACGTGGCGCCACGCGGGCGAGTTCTTCCTTCCCCCGAAACCGGTACCCCCGGACTGGGTCAGCCCCGTGCAGCATCTCGAGCGGTACCTGGCGCAGGTGCCAGGATCGGTCCGGGCCAGTCTCGAGGCGATCCTGCCCAAGTCCGTCCGGGACGAGATCGGGGTCGCCGACGACGGATGGGTCGAGGAGTTGCTGCGGCTGGTCCGCGATGCGGGTGCCCAGCTCGAACAGGACGTCGAGGCGTTCGAGACCCGCCAGGAGGCCGCCGTGCGGGACAAGAAGTACTCGCTGGCTGAGCAGTGCGAACGGGTCATCCGGACCCTCCAGAAGCGGCCGCTCATCGGATATCTCGCCACCCGCAACGTCCTGCCCAAGTACGGCTTCCCCGTGGACACGGTGGAGCTGCGGACCGATCGCGCCGGCGGGGGAAGGGACCGGGTCCTGGAACTCACCCGGGATCTGAGCGTCGCGATCAACGAGTACGCCCCGGGGGCACAGGTCGTCGCCGGCGGGCTGCGGTGGACATCGGGTGGGGTCTACCGGCTTCCCGGCCGGGACCTGGTCAACCGATACTACACCGTCTGCGAGTCCTGCGGGCACTATCGGGAGGACGTCGAGATGCCCGACCCGGAGTGCCCCGCCTGTGGCGCCGTCCAGACCCGAACCGCCCGAACGTACATCGAGCCATCCTACGGCTTCGTGGCCTCGACCAGCGAACGGCAAGGTGCCACGCAGGCACCCCGCCGGACCTGGTCCGGGGCGACCTACATCGTGGACTCCCATGCCGACGTCGAGGAGGGGAAGGCGGTCTTCCCGACCGGGGAGACGCTGACCTGGCGTGCAGGTGCCAGGGGCAGCTTCGTGGTCATCAGCGAGGGCCCGGGCGGGGCCGGGTTCCGCCTCTGTCAGTGGTGCGGCTGGGGAACCTCCGCGATCGCCAAGCGGACCACCGAGCACAAGCACCTGCTCCGGGACGGGGCCTGCCGGGGACCGCTGCAGATTCACTCGCTCGCGCACAGCTACCAGACCGACTTCATCCAGCTTCTCTTCGACCCCATAGTCGCCGCCGGCGCCACGCCGGCTCACCTGCGCTCCGCCGTCTACGCGCTCCTCGAAGGTGCCGCTCTGACCCTGGAGATCAGTCGGGACGACATCGACGGGACGGTGCACCGTGGAGCCGACGGCATGCCCTCGCTCGTGCTGTTCGACACGACCCCGGGTGGAGCGGGGAACACGCTGCGGGTCGCGGACCACCTCACCGAGGTCGTCGCCGCCGCGGTCACCCACGTCGCGCAGTGCGAGTGCGGCGCGGAGACGAGTTGCTACGGCTGTCTCCGGGCCTATCGCAACCAGCGCTATCACGAGGAACTGTCCCGGCGCGCCGCGCTCGACCTGCTGGGCCGGCTCGTCCCCCTGCCGGAGGAGAGGGTCGCCGGTGGTACCGGTCCCAGCCGCTGACGAGGCCGGCCTGCCCGTCCCCCACGCCCGCCGAGCGGCCTTGCACGCACTCACGGTGGCCGCAGGGCGCCGGCCGCTGTCGTTCCCGATGATCTCGACGGTGGTGCAGGTGCACGGCCTCCCTCCTGCGGAGATCGCGCTGCTGCTGCGTGAGCTCGCCGAGATCGGGGTCGGTCTCCCCCCGGTACTGGCCGAGGCGGCAGCGCAGGCGGCTCACCGATCGCCGCTCGGTCGCCCCGAGCCTGCTCGCACCGAACCCCGGACAGGCGTGCGGTTGCTGCGCGGAGACGAGGAGCTCGACACCTCCGAGATCTCACTCGCCCACCTCGGGCTGGGACCCATCGGTCCCGCCGTTCCCGTTCCTGCGATGCACCACGATCGCGGTGCCACCGCGGTGGAGCCCAGCCGGCCGGAACCGGACGACACGGACGACGACCCGGACGAAGATCCGCCAGCCCTGGACATCCTGGCGGTGTATCGCTCGCAGGCCGCCCGGTACCCGCTGCTGACCGCTACCGAGGAAGGGCTGCTCGCACGGCAGATTGAAGCGGGCGTCCTGGCCCAGGAGCGTATGGTGTGTTCCGAGCTGTCCTCCAGCGAGCGACACGATCTACGGGAGCTGGTGGACCAGGGCAGGAAAGCGTTCGCCATCTTTCTGCGCGCCAATCTCCGCCTCGTGGTGTCGATCGCCTGGAAATATCAAGGTCGGGGTCTTGGCCTTCTCGATCTCGTGCAGGAGGGAAACCTTGGGCTCATCCGGGCGGTGCAGAAGTTCGACCATCAGCAGGAGACCAAGTTCTCCACGTATGCGACCTGGTGGATCCGGCAGGCCATGACGCGCGCCATCGCGGACCAGTCGCGGACCATCCGATATCCGGTACACGTGGTCGAGAATCTGGACAAGGCGCTGGGTGCTGTCCGACGACTGGAGCAAGATGGCCGTCCGGTCACAACCACCGCGGTCGCGGCCGAATCGGGCATGCCCGTCGCGGATGTCGAGATACTCCTGCACGGCCTCCCCTCCACCGTGCCGTTCGACGTCGTCCTTGACGAGTTGGGCGAGGAAGAGGTCCACGGACTGGCTGACCGCTACCACCACGACCACACTCCGAACCTGTGGGGACTGACCCCGGACGATATTCGTTCAGCATTCGCAGAATGCTCAGGGCGCGAAACACTGGTACTCGTTCGACGGTTCGGATTCCACGGTAGTGAACCGCAGACCCTTGAGGCCATCGGAAACGAGCTCAGACTGACACGGGAACGGATCCGGCAGATCGAGTCCAAGGCACTCAAGAAGCTCGTTCATAGGCTTCGCGAACTACGATGCATCCCTGGCTCCGAAGACGGCCGTCACTCCGGCACCGGGTCGTAACCGAAGTCCGCGAGCCGCTTGCGCGCAGTCTCCCGCTCCTCCTCGGTGAACAGGTGCGCGAAGCGCTCGTCCACCACCAGCGACTCGACGCTCAGGTCCAGCCGCTGCCGCTCCCACAGCGTCACGAACCCGTCGCTCACCGCCGGTGCGGCGAGCAGCCGCCGCGCTGCGCCCAGCGCGCCGTGCTGGGTGACCATCACCCGGAAGTAGCGCGGGTTGTAGCGCAGCTCGGTGCGGCAGCGCTCGATCACCTCCAGGACGGCCCGGTCGAACGGGCCGCTCGCCTCGGCGGGCTCGTCCAGGTCGGTGGGCTCCGCGCCCTCGGGTGCCAGCCCGGGAGCCACGACGCCGACCGCGACGTCGCGCACGCCCGAGGCCGTCTCACTGCGCCGCAGCGCATAGCCGCGCAGCGCATCCACGGAGGTGAACACCTCGCAGCCCAGCTCCGCCAGCCGCGGGAGATCCGCCTCCTCCGGATCCAGCTCCAGCACGATCGGCGCGCCCTGCCCGACCTGCAGCCCGTCCGGCCAGAACGCCTCGGCCACCGCGAGCGGCCGTCCGGTGTCCGGGTCGGCGATCTCGGTGTCGAGCACCGGCTGCGCGTAGCCCATCCCGGCCAGCTCTTCGACCAGTGCCTTGAGCTGCGCCGCGCGGGCGTCGGACTCGTCGGACTCCGGGGAGACGGCGATGGCCTCCAGCGGGCGGACCCACGGGCGGCTGCCGGCCAGCAGCTCGTCGAGGAACGTGTTCGCCGCGGCGGCGAGCAGCTCCCGACGGGCGGCGAGGAACTCGCGATAGTTCTCGATCCGCCAGAGCGCGGGGTCCTCGGGAATGTACTGGGAGCGGCAGGTGGCGGGGTCGAGCGAGCCGAGGTAGACCGCGGGGTCCAGGTCGGCGAACTGCATCGCCGACGACGGGGTGACGAAGGTGAAGTTCGCGATCTGGTTGACCTCGGCGCGGCTGTAGCCGGCCTTGTTCAGCGCCGGCTTGGGGAAGATCTCGTGCACCTGGACCGCGGAGGCGTCCGAGCCCAGCGGGAGCCCGGTGATCAGGTCTTGCCCGCCGGTGACCCGGGCGAGCAGATAGACCAGCGGGTAGGACCGCGAGCCACGGCCGATGCCCTCGAAGTCCTGCGCGTCGACCGCCATGTTGCCCTTGCGGATGCGGGCCAGCGTGGCGATCACGCCGTCGATCCCGGACTTGTCGACGGTCTCGAGGTCCTTGGCCAGGAACGTCTCGGTGGAGCCCGCGAACCGGCCGCGCAGCCCGGCGTGGAGATACCAGTACAGAGCCTTGTCGGCCTCCGCCCCGTCGGCGAACCGGCCGCCGCAGTTGTGCAGGTGCCGGGAGATCACCGGGACGGCGTAGCGCCCCATCAGGACGCGGTCGTGGTCCAGGCCCAGCCGACCCACGGCGAGATCCCGCAAGAAGTGGTCGACGTGGTGCAGCGTCGCGTTCAACGCATCCTGGAACTCGGCCGCCGACACGTCCTCCAGTGCCGAGAACGGCGCCCGGCCGGTGGCGACCGCATTGACGTTGCGCAGCAGCCAGTCCGCGGTGAACGAGAACCCGGCATCGCGCCAGCGATCGAGGTTGCGCCGCATCGTCGGGCGCGCCTCGCCCCACTCCGAGCAGATCCGCGCGAGCGCCAGGTCGCCCTTGGAGAGCTTGGTGCCGCCGGAGTTCACCCGGTTGAAGATGTCGACGACGACGTCGACGGTCTTGTCCACGCCGGTGATGGCCTCGATGTGGAAGACCCGCTCGACGATGTTGCGGACCTTCTGCAGCCGGTCGACGTAGTCGGTGAACCGCTCGCGCGTCTCCGGATGTGCGGAGAGTACCGCGTACGTCTCCCCCGGGCCGTCCACGAACAGCGCGGTGACGTCGACCCAGCGCGGGTCGTCCTTCATCTTCACCGGCGCATGGAACTGGAACGCCTCGGTCTCGACGTTGAACCGCAGCCCCGCGAACGCCTCGGGATCACCTTCGAAGAACGACGGAGGCCGTCCGCGCACGATGCCGTAAAGGGTGGTGACCCGCTGCTGGCCGTCGAGCAGCAACTGCTTCGGACCGGACACGGCGCCGCCTCCCCGTACGGCTTGGCCGGTGCCCTCAGTCTCCCACACGAGCAGCGCGCCCACCGGATAGCCGTGGTACAGCGAACGCATCAGCCCCCGGACCTGGTCGCGGTTCCAGACATAGCCGCGCTGGAACTCCGGGAGGAGCATCGATCCCGCGTCGATCTGGTCCAGGATCGTGCTCAGTTTCGTCATGACGGTCGCTCTCCCTCGCCTGCTGCCTACCAATCGGCACCGAATCACCCACCGTTACCGCGCACCTACCCAACGTCCGCGTCCGGTGCCGCCCGCCTGGCCTATTGACCAGCGCCGACGCACCGCGCAGGGTCGGTGACACGGCGCCGCGTGATCTGGATCACTCACAAGGACGCCAACGGGGTGCCGCCCCGATCTCGACATCGGCGCCGACACAGCAGGATCCATGCTGGAGGACGCCCCATGAAGGTCTCGATGTTCCATCTGATGCCGCACCGCGAGCTGCCGGACGACTTCGAGCGCCGGTACAAGTCGGTATGGGTGGACCCGCCGTTCCCCGAGCTCGCCGATCCCGACCGCATCGGCCAGTTCTACAACTGGACCCTCGACGAACTCGTCCACGCCGCGCGAGTCGGATTCGACGGCATCTGTGTCAATGAGCACCACCAGAACGCCTACGGCTTCATGCCGGGGCCGAACCTGATGGGCTCGGCGCTGGCCCGCGAGACCAACGGTATGGACGTCGCGATCGTGCAGATGGGGGCCACGCTGCCGACCACGCAGCCGCCGATCCGCATCGCCGAGGAGTACGCGATGCTGGACTGCATCAGCGGCGGACGCCTGATCGCGGGCATGCCGCTGGGGACGGCGATGGACGCCTGCCAGGTCTACGGGATCACGCCGGTGGAGCAGCGCGAGCGCTACTACGAGGCGCACGATCTCATCCTCAAGGCCTGGCAGTCGCAGGAGATGTTCGCCTGGAACGGCAAGTACACCAAGCTGGGCAAGGTCAACCTGTGGCCGCGTCCGGTGCAGAAGCCCCACCCTCCGGTCTGGGTGCCGGGCACCGGCAGCTACAGCACCTGGGAGTTCTCGGCCAAGAACGACCACTGCTACTGCTTCCTCAGCTACTTCGGCGCCAAGGCCGCCGAGCAGACGATGGCCGGGTTCTGGCGGTTCGTGGACCAGTTCGGGCTCAAGCAGAACCCGTACCGCGCCGGGTTCCTGCAGCTCGTCGTCGTCGCCGACAGCGACGCGCAGGCCGAACGCGACTACGCCCGGCACTGCGAGTACTTCTACCGCAAGTGCATGCACATCCCGCTGCACTACTTCGGCCCACCCGGGCACCAGGACTACCGCAGCCTGGAAAAGGGCATTCGTTCCGGGCTGACGTTGAAGATCGGCCAGGAGCTGGAGGCCGCCCAGCAGTACAGCTACCGCGAGCTGGTCGACAAGCAGTTCGTCATCGCCGGCAGCCCGGCCACGGTCCGCGAACAGCTGATCGAGGCCTGCCGGAACCTGCACATCGGCAACCTCATGGTCCTGTTGCAGATCGGCTCGATGCCGCACGACCTGACCATGCGCAACATCGACCTGTTCGCCGAGCAGGTGCTGCCCCACCTGCGCCCGCTGTGGGACGACGAGCCGTGGGAGAACGAGTGGTGGCCCGAGCGGCTGCGCAACAAGGAGAAGGAGCAGCTGTCATGACGGCGACCGCGGGAGTCGCCGAACGCCGTGTCGCCACCCTCGGCGGCCAGGTCAACCCGCGCGTACTCGTCGCGGGGCAGGGCCCGCCGGTGGTGTACCTGCACGGCGCGATGGGACTGCAGTGGGACCCGTTCCTCGACGCGCTGGCCCAGCACAACACCGTCTACGCGCCGGAACATCCCGGGACCACCCCCGGGGACCCGGACGCGATCAAGGCCGTGGACGACCTGTGGGACCTGGTCCTGCACCACTACGACCTGTTCGACGAGCTGGACCTGGACGCGCCCGCGGTGGTCGGGCACTCGTTCGGCGGCATGATCGGCGCCGAGATCGCCGCCACCAACCCCGAGCGGGTCAACCGGCTGGTGCTGCTGTGCCCGGTCGGGTTGTGGCGCGACGACATCCCGGTCGCCCAGTTCCTGCAGATGACCCCGCAGGAGGTCGTCGAGATCGCCTTCGCCGATCCGCAGGGTGAGCTGGCGCAGGAGTTCCTGCGGATGCCCGAGGACCCGGAACAGATGGCCGACGCCCTCATCGCCGCGACCTGGGCGCAGGCCTGCACCGGGAAGTTCATGTGGCCGTTCCCGGAGAAGGGTCTGCACAAGCGGCTGTACCGGATCCGGGCCCGCACCCTCATCGTGTGGGGCGAGCAGGACCGGCTGGCCCCGCCGGCCTACGCCGAGGAGTTCGCGTCCCGGATCGGCGGGGCCAGGGTGGAGCGGATCCGGGACGCCGCGCATCTGCCGCAGCTCGAGCAGACCGAGCAGGTGGCGCGGCTGGTCGCGGACTTCCTGGCCGAATAGGGGAATTGTGCGGGGTGGTCGTCGCGGCGGCCACCCCGCACTCCTCACGCACAGGACCGCCGAGGAGGAGACGGTGCAGCGCAGCGAGGGCCGGATCATCACGACCCATACGGGAAGCCTTCCGCGAGGCGCCGAGCTGTGGCGGCGGCGCCGACATCGCCGGCCGTCGCCTCTGGGAACCTGAGGCGCGGTCAGCGCGGCAGGCCCGACGCCAGCAGCGCGGCCTGGCGCGCTCCCGCCGTGGTGGCCACGTCCGGCGGCACCGGGTCACCCGCCGGGCCGCGGAAGTCCATGGCCACCGAGGCCACGCCCTGGTTGAACAGCAGCAGCGTGGACGCCGTCCCCTCATGCTCGAAGCCGGTGAACAGCACCGCACCCTCACCGACCGGCACCGCCGACATGGTGGCGCCCGGGCGCTGCTGCTGGGTCATCGACGCGGCCCCCTGCACCGCCGACCTAGCCGCCTCGGGGTCCGGCAGCAGGATGATCGTCTCGCCCAGCTGGCGGGTGCCGTCCTCGGTGCTGAAGAATGTGGCCACACCGCGCAGGGTGCCCTCCCCGACCTGCTGGACCCCCTGACGGGACAGGCCCGGGATCTGGACGTCGCTGGGCTGGATGAGCAGCGCGCTGAGGTCGTCGGCAGACGCCTGCGGGGTCGGCGCGGCCGACGGCGCCGGTGGTGGCGGCGCCGGTGCCGGCGGCGACGACGTCCCGCAGGCGGTGATGACGACGACGCTCAGCACGACCGCGGTGGCCCCGGCCAGCCGACGGGCAGTGCCACGTGCGAAAGAAACGATCAGAGTCTCCTGTCCCCCCGAGCGCAGTGCGCCCAGTGCATCGTCTCTCCGCAGGCCGCCCCCGTACAGCGGCCACCCGGAGGACGCGCGGGGATTCCGGTCACTCCCCCGATCGTCACCGGCCGCGCCGCACGAGCCCCGCCCCTACCCGCGTCATGGAGCGATAACGCGCTGTGGGGGACGGCGGATTCACGGGTTCGACGACGTTATGGCTCCATAACGCGGTGGCGGGCCTGGTGCCCAACGTTGTGGAGCCATAACGTGCTGGGGTTCCGGGGGCGGCGGCTTGCGTGGAGACAGCCATCCATGCACCATCCATATGGATGGTGCATGGATGGCAAGGGGAGGGTCTGTGGCGCGGGGCGATGTCGAGAAGACCGAGAAGATCACCGTGAACCTCGGGCTCGTCGACCTGGGCCAGATCGACCTGCTGGTGCAGGAGGGTTTCTACACCAACCGGGCCGACTTCATCCGCACCGCGGTCCGCGCGCAGCTCGCGACCCGGGCCACCGCCGTCGACCAGACGGTCGCCCGCAAGACGCTCGTTCTCGGAACGCAGCATCTGTCCCGGAGCGACCTCGAGGAGCTGCGCACGGCGGGGCGGACCGTGGACGTCCGCGTGCTCGGCCTGGCGACCATCGCCGAGGACGTCCCGCCCGAACTGGCCCTCGCCACCATCGCGTCGGTCGAGGTACTCGGCGCCTTCCGCGCCAGCGCCGCCGTCAAGACCGCCCTCGGACCGCGCATCGTCTGAGCAGCGTGGCCATCCGGCCGCCTGTCCGAGCTTCACCCGCTGAGATCGGAGATGCCATGGACCACCAGCGAATGGCCGCGATGGCCGAGGCGACGCGGCTGACCCGCGAGGGCCGGCTCACCGAGGCCACCGCACTCATCCAGCGCACCCTGCACGGCCGGCCCGTCGACGACCGGTCCCGCGGCCCCGGGGCCGGCTCGGCGGGGCCCGGCCCGTCGGCCCGTACACCGGCCGCCCTCCGCTGGCTGGTCGGCCGCCGCCCGACGTCGCGGCCGTCCAAGGCCTCCGTCGCGGCGCCGCCGGCGGGCCTGACGAAGGCGCCGCGCCTGACGATGCCCGACCTGCGGAACCTCCCGGGCCTGACCGGTCTCGCCTCGGGCCTGCCGGACCTCGCCCCGACCGTCCCGACCGGACCGATACTGCCCGGCGAGACGCTGTCCCGCACCTACCGGGGGCCCGCGGGCGAGCGGCCCTACACGCTGTACGTGCCCAGCGGATGGACCGGACAGCCGGTGCCACTGATCGTCATGCTGCACGGTGGGACGCAGACACCTGCCGACTTCGCCGCCGCCACTCTGATGAACGAGCGGGCCGAGGAGCACACCTTCCTCGTCGTCTATCCCGAGCAGGTCACCTCCGCCAACCCGGGCCGCTACTGGAACTGGTTCCAGCCCGGCGACCAGCGCCGCGGCGCGGGCGAGCCGTCGCTGATCGCGGGCATCACCGGACAGGTGCTCGCCGAGCACCCGGCCGACCCGGACCGCGTGTACGTCGCCGGTTTCTCCGCCGGCGCCGCGATGGCCGCGGTCATGGCAGCGACCCACCCCGACGTCTTCGCCGCCGCCGGTGTGCACTCCGGGCTGGGGTACGGCGCCGCCCGCGACCTCGTCTCAGCCTTCGCCGCGATGCGGCAGGGGCCGCTGGCGCTGCCGCCACTCACCCGGACCGTCCCGGTGATCACGTTTCACGGCGATGCCGACACCGTGGTCAGCCCGGTCAACGCGGCGCGGGTCGTCGAGCAGTTCGCGCCCGCCGGCACCGCCACGACGGTCAGGGAACACGGGGCCGCAGGACGGTCCTACAGCCGCACGCAGGTGCAACGTGCCGGGCGGACGGTCGCCGAGCAGTGGACGGTGCACGGGTCGGGCCACGCGTGGTCGGGTGGCGCCACGGGCGGCTCCTACACCGATCCGGACGGGCCGGACGCGTCGGCGGAGATGGTGCGGTTCTTCGCCGGGCACTCCCGCACGGCCGGCCAGGGCTGACGGATCAGCCCACGGCCCGGGTGCGTTCGCGCAGGCTGCGCGGGCGCAGATCGGTCCAGTGCTCCTCGACGTAGGCCAGGCAGGCGTCGCGGGTGTCCTCGCCGAACACCCGCCGCCAGCCGGGCGGCACCTCGGCGAACGCCGGCCACAGCGAGTGCTGGTCCTCGTCGTTGACCAGCACCAGGAACCGGCCGTCGGGGTTGTCGAACGGGTTGGTCACGGGGTCCTCCCCAGGACATCGGTGATCTCGGTCAGCGGACGGTGCGGGTCGGCCACCGCCGCGGTGAGCACAGCGAGCAGGTCGGCGACCATTCGCTGCGCCGTGCCGGGGTCGCAGAGGTCGGCGGCGTAGGTCAGCTCGGCCGGAACGGGCCCGTCGCCGGGCGGTTCGTAGACGCCGACCGTGAGGTCGGCCGTCGTGGCCGCCGGCGGGACGGCGCCGAACACACCCGCGTCACCGGCCAGGTCGGCGAGCCGGGCCTGCTCGTGGTGCACGAGCAGGACCTGCGGGCACGGGACCCCGATGGGCACCGGGGGCGCGACGGCGAGCACGTCGGGCAGCGGCACCTCGTGGCGGTCCAGCGCCGACAGGTCGGCCTCGCGCACCCGGGACAGCAGCGCGGCGAACGTCGGGTCGCCGGAGGTGTCGGTGCGCACCAGCACGGTCCCGGCGAAGCAGCCGACGAGATCGGCCAGCGCCTCCTCGGTGCGACCGGCGACCTGCACGCCGAGCGGGAGGTCCGGGCCCGCGCCGCGGGCGGTGAGCAGGGTGGCCAGGCCGGCCTGCACCACCATGAACAGGCTGGTCCCGCTCAACCGGGCGAGCCGGTCGATCCGCGCGTGCAGACCGGCGTCGAGGGCGAACTCGACGACGCCCGCCGCCCCCGTGGGCGTCGCGGGACGGGCCCGGTCGACAGGCAGCGCCAGCTCGGCAGGCATCCCGGCCAGCGTGCGGCGCCAGAACTCCAGCTGCCCGGCGGCGCGGCTGTCCGGATCACCGGGGTCGCCGAGCAGCTCGTGCACCCACCGGGTGTAGTCCGCATAGGACACCGGCAGCGGCGCCCAGTCCGGGGCGCGGCCGCCGAGCCGGGCGGCGTAGGCGGTGTGCAGATCGCGGAACAGCGGCACCACCGACCACTCGTCCACGCCCAGGTAGTGCATGGCGAGCACCAGTACCTCCGCCCCGCCGTCCTCGACCAGCAGCACCGCGCGCAGCGGCGGCCCCGCGGCCAGGTCCGGTTCCCCGGCGGCCAGCGCGGCGATCCGGGCGTCCAGCCCACCCGCGGGCACCGCGGCCACCTCCAGCACGGGCGGTGCGACGGGCCGCTGCACGGCGCCGTCCACGGCGGTGCGCAGCGGCTCGTGCCGGTCCACCACATCCTCCAGGGCGGCGGCCAGCGCGGCGTGGTCGAAACCGTCCTCGGAGCGCAGGGTGAGCGCATGGTCCCAGGTCCGGCGCCGCCGGTGCCGCTCCCACGGCAGCCGCTGGGCCGGGGCGAGCGGCAGCGGCTCGGGCCGCTCACCCGCGGTCAACGCCGGCCGCGCCGCCCGGCCCTGGCGTGCCCCGCCGGCGCCGCGCTCGGCAAGCAGGCCGGCCAACCCGGCGACGGTCGGCGCGTCGAACACGTCGCGGATCGACAGGTCGACGCCCAGCGCCCCGCGGATCCGCCCGACCAGCCGCATCGCGGCCATCGAATGCCCGCCGAGGGCGAAGAAGTCGTCGCGCACCCCGACCCGGGGCAGCCCCAGCACGGCCGCGACGAGTCCGGCCAGCACCTCCTGCTCGGGCGTCTCCGGCGCCGCGTCACCGGCCATCGCCCCCCAGTCCGGCGCGGGCAGCGCGCGGCGGTCGAGCTTGCCGTTCGGGGTGAGCGGCAGCGGGCCGTCCAGCGCGACGACCATCGCGGGCACCATGTGCTCGGGCAGCCGCGCGGCGACGTGGGCGCGCAGCCCGGCCGGGTCGACCGGACCGCCCGCGGGCACGACGTACCCGACCAGCCGAACCGTCTCGGCGCCGCGGTCGGCCACCACGGCGGCCTGCGCCACACCGGGATGCGCGGCCAGCGCCGCCTCCACCTCGCCGAGCTCCACCCGCACGCCGCGGACCTTGACCTGGCCGTCGACCCGGCCGAGATGCTCCAGCCCGTGCGCGCCCCAGCGCGCCCGGTCCCCGGTGCGGTACATCCGCGCCCCCGGCGGGCCCCACGGGCAGGCGACGAACCGCTCGGCGGTCAGCCCGGCCCGGCCCAGATAGCCGTGGGCCAGCCCGTCACCGGCGACGTGGAGCTCCCCCGCCACGCCGGGCGGCACCGGGGCCAGCCGCGCGTCGAGCACGTGGACGGTGGTGTTCGGGTCCGGCCAGCCGATCGGCACCGCACGGTCCCAGCCCGGCTCGGCGGGCCACAGCGTCGAGTTCACCGTCGCCTCGGTCAGGCCGTAGGCGCCGAACAGCCGCAGCCGGCCCGCCCACCGCCCGACCAGGTCCGGCGGGACGGTCTCGGTGCCGACGAGCACCACCGCGTCGTCGGGCAACGCGCAGTCGGCCGGCAGCGCCGACACCAGCGACGGCGGCAGGATCATATGCGTGATCCGTTGCGCGGCAAGGAAATCGGCCAGCACGGGCCCGGCGACGCGCACCTCGTCGGGGGCGAAAACCAGCGTCGCGCCCTCGGCGAGGGCCATCGTCAGCTCGAACACCACGACGTCGAACCCGACCGAGGCGTACTGCAGCACCCGGCTGGCCGCCGTCACCCCCATCCGGTCCACCGCGGTGGCGGCGAGGCTCGCCAGCCCGGTGTGCGGGACGACGACCCCCTTGGGCCGACCCGTGGAGCCGGAGGTGTAGATGACGTAGGCGGGCCGGTCGGGATCGGGGAACCCGGCGCGGACGGGGCCGCCCGGCCCGGGCTCGTCGGCCAGCACGGTCGCGATCCCGTCCACCGCGGGCACCCGGGGAGCGGTCTCGGTGTCGGTGAGCAGCACCCGGGCCCGGGAGTCGGTCAGCAGGTAGCGCAGCCGCTCGGCGGGATGCGCCAGGTCCAGCGGCAGCCAGACCGCGCCGAGCCGCAGCAGGCCCAGCACCGCGGCCACCAGCCCGGCGCGGCGCGGCAACGCCACCGCGACCACATCACCCGCGTCGACCCCGCGCCCGGCCAGCAGCGCCGCCATCCGGCCGGCGCGGGCGTCGAGCTCGGCGTAGCCGATCGTCTCCTGGTCGTCGACGACGGCGGACGCGTCGGGTGCCGCGGCGACCCGGCGGGCGAACAGCTCGGGCAGCGAACACCGTTGCACCGGGCGGTCGGTGGCGTTCACCGTGTGCAGCAACCGTTCCCGCTCGTCGGGGGTGAGCAGCTCGACGGTGTGCAGCGGCGCGTGCGGGTCGGCGGCCACGGCGGCGAGCAGCGCGGACAGCCGTCCGGCCAGCCGCTGCACGCTCGCCCGCTCGAACAGATCGGTGGCGTACTCGATGCGGCAGCCGATCCGGCCCGCGTCGACCCCGCCGGTCTGCTCGGTGAACGCGAACACCAGATCGAACTTGGCGGTGCCCGCCGGCACCGGCTCCCAGCCGACGTCGAGCCCCGCCAGCTCGGTGGGCTCGCCGGAGCGGCAGTGGTAGCCGACCATCACCTGGAACAGCGGGGTGCGGGCGCTCGACCGGGCCGGGTTGAGCCGCTCGACAACCGCTTCGAACGGCACGTCGGCGTGCGCGAACGCGGCCAGGTCGAGCGCGCGGACCCGGTCGAGCAGCTCGGCGAAGCCGGGGTCGCCGGACAGATCGGCGCGCAGCACGAGGGTGTTGACGAAGAACCCGACGAGATCATCGAGCGCCGGGTCGGTGCGCCCCGCGATCGGAGCGCCGAGCGGGACGTCCTCGCCCGCCCCGAGCCGGTGCAGCAGGGCCGCGACCGCGGCGTGCAGCACCATGAACATGCTCGCCCGGGCCGCGCGCCCGATCCGCCGCAGGCCGTCGCAGACGGCCGGGTCCAGGTCGAGCTCCAGCTCGTCGCCGCGGAACGAGGGCTGGGCCGGGCGCGGCCGGTCGGTGGGCAGCTCCAGCTCCTCGGGGGCGCCGCACAGGACCTGCCCCCAGTACGCGAGCTGGCGGGCGGCGAGGCTGTCCGGATCGACCGGATCGCCGAGCAGCGCGTGCTGCCAGCGGGCGTAGTCGACGTACTGCACGGGCAGCGGCGCCAGGTCCGGCGCGGTACCGGCGCGGCGGGCGGCGTACGCGGCGGACAGATCACGCAGAAACGGCCGGTCGGACCATTCGTCGGTCGCGATGTGGTGCAGCAGCAGCACGAGCACGTGCTCGTCCGGGGCGACCCGCAGCGCGGTGGCCCGCAGCGGCGGCTCGACGGCGAGATCGAAGGGCCGCGCCAGCTCGGTGGCCACCGCCTCGGCCACCGCATCCGGCTCCACCGCGCGGACCGCGACATGCGGGCGGGACGGCGGGAGCACCCGCTGGTAGGGCTCGCCGTCGCGCTCGCCGATGACCGTGCGCAGCACCTCGTGCCGCGCGGCGACGTCGCCCAGCGCCGCGGCCAGCGCGACGACGTCGAGCTCGCCGCGCAACCGCAGCACCAGCGGGAAGTGGTAGGCCGTCGAGCCCTCCTCCAACCGGTCGAGCAGCCACAGCCGCCGCTGCGCCGAGGACAGCGGCGGGTGCTGCGGACGCGGGGCGGAGACCAGCGGCGGGCGGACCGCCCCGCTGACCAGCCGTCCGGCCAGCTCGGCCGGGGTCGGCGCCTCGAACAGGTCGCGCAGGCTCAGCTCGGCGGCCAGCGCGGCGCGGGCCCGGCTGACCAGCCGGGTGGCCAGCAGCGAATGGCCGCCGAGGGCGAAGAAGTCGTCGTCGAGCCCGATCCGCTCCACCCCGAGCAGCTCCGCGTACAGCGCGCAGAGCGTCTGCTCGGTCGGGGTCCGCGGGGCCCGGTAGGCGGTCGGGGCGACCGGATCGGGCGCGGGCAGCGCACGGACGTCGAGCTTGCCGTTGACCGTCAGCGGCAAGTGATCGACCGCGACCAGCGCCGCCGGGACCATATAGCCGGGCAGCCGGGCGGCGGCGTGCGCGCGCAGGCCGTCCGGCACCGCCGCGCCGTTCGTCCCGGGGGCCACGACGTAGCCGACGAGCCGGGCCGACGCCCCGGACCCAGCCGCGACGACCGCGGCCTGGGTGACGCCGGGATGCTCGGCCAGCACCGAGGCGATCTCGCCCGGCTCCACCCGGTAGCCGCGGATCTTGACCTGGTCGTCGGTGCGGCCGAGGAAGTCCAGCTGCCCGTGGCCGTCCAGCCGCACCAGATCGCCGGTGCGGTACATCCGCCCGCCGGGCGCACCGAACGGGTCGGCGACGAACCGCTCCGCGGTGAGCCCCGGACGACCCAGATAGCCGCGGGCCAGGCCGGTTCCGGCGATGTACAGCTCGCCCGGGGTGCCGGGCGGGACCGGCCGCAGCCGCGAGTCCAGCACGTAGGCGCGGGTGTTGGTGATCGGGCGCCCGACCGTCGCGGTCGCCGACTCGGACGTGCCCGCGCCCAAGGTGTTGATCGTGTACTCGGTGGGGCCGTAGAGGTTGTAGCCCTCCACCCCGCCGGTCTCGCGCAGCCGCGTCCACAGCGACTCCGCCACCGCCTCGCCGCCGAGCAGCACCAACGGCGGGCGATGCGGCCCGTCGAGCAGACCCTCCTCGACCAGCAGCTGGGCATAGGTCGGGGTCACGTTGACCACGTCGATCCGGTGCGCCGCGCAGTAGCCGACCAGCGCCTCGGCGTCGCGGCGCAGCTGCTCGTCGCAGACGTGGACCTCGTGGCCCTCGACGAGCCAGAGCAGCTCCTCCCACGACATGTCGAAGGCGAACGAGACGGTGTGCGCGATGCGCAGCCGCCGTCCCCCGGTCCGTCCGATCGTCGGGCCGAAGATCGCCGCCCGGTGGTTGAGCTGCATGTTCGTCAGGCCCCGGTACGGGGTGACGACGCCCTTGGGCCTGCCGGTGGACCCGGAGGTGTAGATGACGTAGGCGGGATGGTCGAGCCGGCCGGGGACGCCGGGGGCGAAACCGCCCAGTTCGGCAGGGGTGAGCGGGCCGGCCGGCAGCGCGGCCAGCTCGGCCGCGACGGCCGGGTCGTCCAGCGCAATGCGGGTGTCGGTGCCGCCCGGCCAGACCCCGGACATGGTCAGGACGCAGATCGGGTCGGCGTCGGCCACCATGCCGGCGAGCCGCTCGCGCGGATGGTCGAGATCCAGCGGCAGATACGCCGCGCCGGTGCGCAGCACCGCGAACAGTGCGACCACCATCTCGACCGAACGGGGCAGCGCCAGCGCGACGATCCGCTCCGGGCCCGCGCCGCGGGCCAGCAGCAGCCGGGCCAGCCGGTTGACCCGGGCGTCCAGCTCGGCGTAGCGCACCGTCGCGCCGCGGAACACCAGCGCGGGATCGTCGGGCTGCGCCGCGGCGCGCTCGGCGAGCAGCTCCGCGATCGTGGCGTCGGGAACGTCACAGGTGGTGCCGGGCGGGGCGACCCGCTCGCCGGGCAGTAGCAGATCGAGCCTGCCGACCGGGTTGTCCAGCGCGGTCACCAGCCGCTGCGCCACGACGGCGAACCGGTCCAGCACCGCCCGCGCGCGGGCCGGCGGGACCGCACCCGGCCGGTGCACGAGCAACAGCCGCAACCGCCGGCCCGGGGTGACAACCAGGGTGAGCGGGAAATGGGTGGCGTCCTCGGTGCGGGAGGCCACGATGCCGAACCGGTCGCGGAAGGCGGCGAGCTCGTCGTCGCCGGTGAAGTTCTGCAGGACGAACAGCGTGTCGAACAGCGGGGCGTGCCCGGCCAGGCGCTGCACCTCGCCCAGCCCGAGGTGCTCGTGCGCCAGCAGCGCGGTGCGGGCCTCCTGGACGCGGCGCAGCAGATCGCGCACCGGCTCGGCCGGGTCGAGACCGACCCGCACCGGCACGGTGTTGAGGAACAGACCGACGATGCTCTCCACCCCGGGCACCTCGGCGGGACGGCCCGCGACCGTCGCCCCGAACACCACGTCGTCGCGACCCAGCGTGGCTGCGAGCACCAGCCCCCACGCCGTGGAGAGCAGCGTGTTCAGGGTGAGCCCGGCGCGACGGGCGGTGGCGCGCAGCGCCTCGGTGAGTTCCTCCGGCAGCTCGGCGCGCAGCCGCCGCGGTGGCTCCGGATCCGTCCCGGCAGGCCCGACCAGCGTCGGCTCGGCGAGCCCGCCGAGGGCGTCGCGCCACGCCGCCATGGCCGCGTCGACGTCCTGGCCGGCGAGCCAGGCCAGGTGGTCGCGGTAGGTGCCGGGGCGGGGCAGGTCGGCCTCGTCGCCGTCCCGGGCGTACAGCGTGAACAGCTGCTCGAGGAACAGTCCCGCCGACCAGCCGTCCCACACCATCAGGTGGTGGCTGACGACCAACCGGTCCACGACGTCCCCGCCGGGTTCGCCGAGGCGCAGCAGCAGCAGCCGGGCGAGCGGCGGGCGGGCCAGGTCGAACGGCCGGGCCCGGTCCGCGGCCAGCAGCGCCTCGGCGCGGGACTCGCGTTCGTCGGGCGGCAGCCCGGTCAGGTCGACGACGTCCAGCGGCATCCGCAGGTCCTCGGCGACGAACTGCACCGGGGTGCGCAGGCCGTCGCCGGTGAACCCGGCGCGCATGCCGGGATGGCGGGCGAGCAGCGCCGCGGCGGCCCGGCCCAGCCGGGCGGCGTCGAGCCGGTCGCGCAGGTCGAAGACGTCCTGGCCGGTGTAGAGCCCGTCGCCGTCGTCGAGCCCGGCCTGGAGGTTGGCATGGAAGAACATGCCCTCCTGCAGCGGGGAGAGCGGCCAGATATCGCCCACCCGCGCCGGGCCGAGCCGCTCGACGCGGTCGATCTCGTCCTGGGTGAGCGCGACCAGATCGAGGTCGGACGGGGTGAGGCCGCGGGGCGGGTCGGCGGCCAGCTCGCGCAGCGCGCCGAGCCAGCCCTGCGCGAGGGCGGCGACCGTGTCGGCCTGCAGCGCGCCGGAGAAGCTCCACGCGGCGCGCAGCTGCGGCCCGTCCGGGGTCTCGGCGGCGACCGCGTTGATCTCCAGCAGATGCGAGGGGCCCAGCCCGCCCCGCCCGTCCAGCACATCGGACTCGGGCGCGGGGAGCCAGTCGGCGAGCGCGGGGGCGGGGAAGCGACCGAAGTAGTGGAACAGCACCTGGGGTGCGCCGGCCGCGGCGAGCACGGGGGCGGTCTGCGGGTTGAGATAGCGCAGCAGGCCGTGGCCGATTCCGCGGTCGGGGGCGGCGCGCAGCGCGTCCTTGACCTGTTTGAGCGTGCTCCCGGCCGCCAGCCGGACGGGGGCGACGCTGGTGAACCAGCCGACGGTGCGTGCGAGGTCGGTCCCTGGCTCGATCGGCTCGCGGCCGTGGCGCTCGATGTCGACGAGCAGGTCGCCGGCTCCGTCCCGCCACCGCGAGACCGCCGTCCGCAGCGCCGCGACCAGCACGTCGGTGATATCGGCGCGCACCCCGGCCGGCACGGCCGTGAGCAGCGCCGCCGTGGTCCGCGGATCGAGGCGCACCTCGAGGCGCCGCACCGGTCCGGACGCGGCCGGTGCGCCCGGCACCAGCTCGCCGCCCGGCGCCATGGTGGCCGCCCAATGCTCCAGCTCGGCGAGTCGCCGCGGTGCCGCCGCCTCGTCGACGAGCGCGCCGGCGTGCTCGAGCAGCGACGTCACCACCGGCGGCAGCTGCGGCGGCAGGTCCGCGGCGACGGCCACCCAGGCGGTCGCCAGGTCCTCGAACAGGATCCGCCAGCTCACGCCGTCGACGGCGAGATGGTGTGCGGCCAGCAGCAACCGCCCGGGACGTCCGGGGCCCGCGTCGAACCACACCGGCGCGAGCATGATCCCGGCATCGGGGTCCAGCCGCGCGACCGCGGCGTCGAACGCGGTGCCGATCGCGGCGCGCAGCCCCGCGGGGTCCAGTCCGGTGGCGTCGACCCGGTGCAGCAGGTCCGCGGCGCGCACCGAGCCCGGTGGGCGCAGGCGCGGCGCCCAGGCGCCGCCCGCCCGGCTCAGCTGCAGGCGCAGCGCGTCGTGGTGGTCGAGGACGGCCTGCAGCACCGCGGCCAGCGACGCGGCGCAGACGCCCGGCGGTGTCGCGACCAGCATCGGCAGGGTGAACCGCTCGACCGGCCCGCCGTGCTCGCGCAGCCAGTGCGTGGCCGGGAGCAGGTGCGCACGCGCCCGTGAGCGAGAAGTCACGCCAGGGCGTACCTTCTCACTCACGAGGCCGGAGGCCATGGCGGCGGGGGTGCGGTGGGTGAACACCTCGCGGGGGCCGATCGGCAGCCCCGCGGCGCGGGCCCGGCTCGCGACGGCGATCGAGAGGATGCTGTCGCCGCCGAGGGCGAAGAAGTCGTCGTCCGGGCCGACCGCGTCGAGCCCGAGGACGTCGCCGACGATCCCGGTGAGCACGGCGACCGGATCGCCCGCGACCGGGACGGGCGCGGCCGGGCCCGCGCCGGCCGGTCTCGCCACGGCCGGCGCGGGCAGCGCCCGGCGGTCCACCTTGCCGCTCGGGGTGAGCGGCAACGCATCGAGCACGACGATCGCGTCGGGCACCATCGCGGCGGGCAGCGACGCGGCCACCGCCGCGCGTAGCCCGGCGGGGTCGGGACGGGCACCGGCGGCCGGCACCACGTACCCGACCAGCCGGGCGGACGCGCCGTCGGCGCGCACGACGACGACCGAGCGCTCGACGCCGGCCTCCCGGTCCAGCCGGGCCTCGATCTCGCCCAGCTCGATCCGGTGCCCGCGCAGCTTGACGTGCTGGTCGGCCCGTCCGATGTAGACCAACGTCCCATCGGCGCCGCGGCGCACCAGGTCTCCGGTCCGGTACAGCCGTGCCCCGGCGGGCCCGCACGGGTCGGCGACGAACCGCTCCGCGGTGGTCCCCGGGCGACGGTGGTAGCCGCGGGCGAGCTGGACCCCGCCGAGGTACAGCTCGCCGATCGCGCCGGGCGGCACCGGGCGCAGACAGGAGTCCAGCACGTGCACCACCGTGTTGGCGACCGGCCCGCCGATCGGGACCGACCCCCTCGACGCACCGTCCTCGACGTCCGCGGACCAGTAGGTGACCTGCACCGCAGCCTCGGTGGGGCCGTAGAAGTTGTCCAACGGCACCCCGGTGAGCGCCCGCCACCGCGCCGCGAGGTCGGCGCCGAGCGCCTCCCCGCCGCAGGACGCCCAGCGCAGGCTCGCCGCCCAGCCCGGATCGGCCGTCAGCTCGGCGGTGTGCAGGAAGCCCTCGACCAGTGACGGCACGAACGTCACGACGCTGACCGCGCGGCGGCGGATCTCCGCGGCCAGCTGCACCGGATCGGCGTGTGCCCCCGGGGCGGGCAGGACGACGGCCGCCCCGGTCGCGAGCGGCCAGAAGATCTCCCACACCGAGGTGTCGAAGCTCGCCGACGCGAGCTGCAGCACCCGGTCGTCCGGTCCGAGCCCGAACTCGCGCTGCGACCAGGCGATCTGGTTGACGATCGCGTGATGGGTCACCACGACGCCCTTGGGCCGCCCGGTGGAACCGGAGGTGTAGATCAGGTATGCGGCGGCGTCGGGGTCGGGTGTCCCGATCGTTGGCCCGCGGCCGGGCCGCAGCTCCTCCAGCGTGACACCGCCCGGGTCCGCGGTGCTCAGCAGCGCCCGCGCGCGAGAGTCGGCGAGCATCAGCTCCCGGCGCTGCGCGGGCCAGTCCGGGTCGAGCGGCAGGTACGCCGCCCCGGCCCGCAGCACCCCGAGCAGCGCCACGATCAGCTCCGGGCAGCGCGGCAGCGCGACGCCGACGACGTCCTCGGTGCCGAGCCCGGCGGCGCGCAGCCGCTCGGCGAGCGCCGCCGCCCGCCGGTCCAGCTCGGCGTAGCTGAGCTCGATGTCCCCGGCGATCACGGCGGTCGCGTCCGGGGTCGCGGCGGCCTGCGCGGCGACCAGCCCCGCCAGCGTCGCGTCCGGCACCTCCTGCACCGGCCCGGCGAGCGCCGGGACGTCGCCGGTGAGGTCCACGGCCGCGACCGGGGTGTCCGGGTCGGTCGCGACCGCGGTGAGCAGCCGGACGAGCTGGTCGCCGAGCCCCGCCACGGCGGCCGCGTCGAGCCGGGACGGGTCGTGCTCCAGCCGCAGTTCGAGGCGCGCACCGGGCTGCACGGTCAGGGTCAGCGGGTAGTGGGTGGTGTCGCGCACCTGCATCCCGCGCAGCCGCGGATCGGGTGCAGGGGCCGGCTGGTTCTCCAGCACGACGAGGGTGTCGAACAGCTCCTCGCCGGCGTCCAGCCCGGCGGCCCTGGCGATCTCGGCGGGTCCGAGGTGACGGTGGTCGAGCAGCGCGGCCTGCTCGTCCTGCAGCCGGGCGAGCACGACCCGCAGCGGCTCGGCCGGCCGCCAGCGCATCCGCACCGGCACCGTGGTGACGAACAGCCCGACCATCGCGTCGACGCCGTCGAGCGCGGCGTCGCGGCCCGAGGTCGCGGTGCCGAACAGGACGTCATGGCCGCCGGTGCGCCGCCCGTGCAGCAGGCCCCACGCCCCGGTGACGATGGTGCCGAGGGTGAGCCCGTGGGCCCGGCCCAGCGCGGTCAGCCCGGCGGAGAGCTCGGCCGCAAGCAGGACGCGGTGTTCGGCGACCGGTCCGTCCGGGCCGGCCGCGACCGGGACCAGCCGGCCCGGACCGTCGAGTCCGGCCAGCGCGGCGCGCCACGCGGCGCGCGCCGCGGCCCGGTCGCGCGCGGCCAGCCAGCCGTGGTGCGCCGCCAGCGGCGGTACGGGTGGCAGCGCGGTGTCGCCGTCCAGCCCGGTCAGCAGTTCGCGCACCAGCACCGCGATCGACCAGCCGTCGATCACGATGTGGTGGACGGTGAGCAGCAGCCGGTGCCGCGCTACCCCGAGCCGCAGCAGGGTGACGCGCATCAGCGGGGGCCGGGCGAGGTCGAAGCGCTGTTCGCGCTCGCGCGCGGCGAGCGCCGCGGCCCGCTCGGGCCGGTCGCTCAGGTCGAGGGCCCGCCATGGCAGCGCGGCGCCGCGGGCGATCACCTGGACGACCCGGCCGTCGGCCCGCTGGACGAACCCGGCGCGCAGCGCGTCGTGCCGGTCCACCAGCCGCTGGGCGGCCCGGCGCACCGCGGCGGCGTCGAGGTCGCCGTCGAGGTCGAGCGCGATCTGCGCGGTGTAGCGCCCGGCGTCGAGCTGGGCGTGGACGTAGAGCCCCTGCTGCAGCGGGGTCACCGGCAGGACGTCCGCGGATTCGGCCCGCTCCGTCGGCGTCGGCTCGGCCAGGCGGAACGGGGCGACGGCGGCATCGCGGCCGTGCGCGGGACGCGCCACCGCGGCCAGCGCGGCGACGCTGCGGTGGCTGAACACCTCGCGCGGGGTGATCTCCAGCCCGGCCCGCCGCGCCCGGTCCACCAGCGCCATCGCCGAGATGCTGTCGCCGCCGAGGGCGAAGAAGCTGTCGTGCACGCCGACCGCGGGCAACGCGAGGACCTCGGCGAACAGCCCGGCCAGGACGCGCTCGGCCGGGGTCGACGCAGCCGCCCCCGGGGCGGTCGTCGCCGTTCGGTCCGGGGCGGGCAGCGCGGCCCGGTCGAGTTTCCCGTTGGGGGTCAGCGGCAGCGGCGCGTCGCGCAGCAGGACCGCGGCGGGAACCATGTGCTCGGGCAGCAGTCCGGCGACGTGCCCACGCAGCGCCTCCGGGTCCGGAGGGTCGAGGACGTCGGCCGGGAGCACGTGCGCCGCCAGGCGCAGCGTCCCGCGGTGGTCGCGGACGGCCACGACCGCCGCCGCCGCGACGTCCGGGTGCCCCATCAGCACGCTCTCGATCTCGCCCGGTTCCACCCGGTGGCCGCGGATCTTCACCTGGGCGTCCGCCCGACCGAGGAAGTCCAGCGACCCGTCGGTTCGCCACCGCGCCCGGTCCCCCGTCCGGTACATCCGCGCACCAGGGCCGGCGAACGGGTCGGGAACGAAGCGCTCCGCGGTCAGGCCCGCCCGCCGGTGGTAGCCGCGGGCCAGCCCGCGCCCGCCCACGTACAGCTCGCCCTCCACGCCGACGCCGACCGGGCACAGCGCGGCGTCGAGCACGTAGCACCGCGTGCCGGGGTCGGGCACGCCGATCGGCACCGGACCCGACCAGCCCGGTTCCGCCGCCCACAGCGTCGAGTTCACGGTGGCCTCGGTGAGCCCGTACGCGGCGATCACCCGCAGCCGCTTGGCCCAGCGCGTGATCAGCTCGGCGGGCACGGTCTCGGTGCCGACGACCAGCACCGCGCCCTCGGGCAGCTCGGCCTCGGCGGGCAGCGCCGCGACCAGCGACGGCGGCAGGATCATGTGGGTGGCGCCGTGCGCGGCGAGATAACCGGTCAGCGGCTGGCCCGCGACCCGGCGCTCGGCGGGCACCAGCACCGCCCTGGCCCCGGTGGACAGCGCCATCACCAGGTCCCATACCGCCACGTCGAAGCCGACGGAGGCGAACTGCACGACGCGGCTGCTCGCGTCCACCCCGAGCCGTCGCGCGGCCGTCGCGATGAGCGCGCCGACGCCGTCGTGCGACACGACGACGCCCTTGGGGCGGCCGGTCGATCCGGAGGTGTAGATGACGTAGGCGGCGTGGTCGAGCGCGATCCGCACCGGCGGCGGGCCGGGCGGCTGCGCGGCCAGCGCGGCGCGCACCGCGGCGGAGTCGAGCAGGATCGGCTCCGGCCCACCGGGGAGGTCGGCGAGCACGCCCGAGACGGTGAGGACGGTGCGCGCACCGGCGTCCTCGACCGTGTAACCCAGCCGCTCGGCGGGGTGGTCGAGCTCCAGCGGCAGGTAGGCCGCGCCGGCCTTGAGCACGCCGAGCAGCGCGACGACCAGCTCGGCAGTGCGCGGGAGCGCGACGGCGACGACGTCCTCGGCGCCGGTCCCGCGGGCGGCCAGCAGCCGCGCCAGCCGGTCGGAGGCGGCGTCCAGCTCCGCGTAGCTGAGGGTCTCGTCGGCGCAGACGAGCGCGACCGCGTCCGGGGTCGCGGCGGCCTGCCGGGCGAACGCCTCGGGCCAGGTCACGTCCTCGACCGCGGGTGGCTCGCCCACGCCGAGCGCGGTGACGTCCGCGCGCTCGGCGGCGGACAGCAGGTCGATCCGGCCCAGCGGCCGGTCCGGGTCCGCCGCGAGCGCGTCCAGCACGGTGCGCAGGCGGCGCTCGTGCTCGGCGAGTGCGGTCTCGTCGCAGGCCGCGGCGTCGGCGTCGAGGTGCATGCGCAGGCCCCGGCCGCCGGGCCGCAGCGCGAACGCGACGGCCAGGTCGTGCACCGGGCCGAGCGCGTGGTTGACGACGTCGACGTCCAGCCCCGGGACCGCCAGGTCGCGGTCGAACGGCAGCACGTTGACCGTCGGCCCGACCAGCTCGCGCAGCCCGCCGGCCAGGCCGAGGTCGCGGGCCAGCTCCTCGCCGGGGACGCGGGCGTGCGCCGCCGCCGCGCCGACCGCGGTGTCCACCGCCGCGAGCAGTTCGCGGGCGGTGAGCCCGGGATGGACCGCCAGCCGCAGCGGCAGCACGGTCGAAGCCATCGCGGGCAGGCCGCGTATCTCGGCGTCGCGGGCGGACATCGGCAGCCCGAGGACCAGATCGGTCGCGCCGCTGACCCGGTGGGTGTAGGCGGCGACGGCGGCGATCAGCAGCCGCGACAGGCCTCCGCCGGCTGCGGCGGCCGCCGCCGAGAGCCGGACCGTCGCGTCGGCGTCGAGGTTCACGGTGCGCCGCCGCGGCCGGTCCGGGGTGTCGGTGAGCGACACGAGCCGCGCGGGCCGCGGGCGGTCGGCGAGCAGCGCCCTCCAGTGGGCGACGTCGGCAGCGTGCCGGTCCGAGCCGCGGTAGGCCCGGTCGTGCGCGACGAGCCGGTCCAGCGACCAGTCCGGCGTGTCGTTCCCCGGCCCGCCATACAGCGCGGCCGCCCGCGCGGTCAGCGCCGCGACGCCGTGCGCGTCGATGATCACGTGGTGGTAGCGCTGGTACCAGCGCACCCGGTCCGGGGCCAGGCGCAGCAGCGCGTGGCGGTGCAGCGGGGGCCGGGCCGGATCGAGCGGCGCGGCCAGGTCCGCCCGGACCAGCGCGTCGGCGGCGGCAGCCGGGTCGGGTTCACCGGAGAGGTCGAGCACCTCGGGGTCGCCGGCCGGCGGCCCCGGGTGCTGGTACGGCGTCCCGTCCCGCGCCTCGACCCGCACGTGCAGCGCGTCCGCCTCGGCGACGGCGCGGCGCACGGCGGCGGCCAGCTGATCGAGGTCGACGGCGCCGCGCAGCTCGACCGACCAGCCGATCGTGTAGCGGCGGGTGTCCGGGTCGAGCCGGTGGCCCCGCCAGATGCCGTCCTGGGCGGCGGTGAGTGGCCGGGCGCCGGCCGGGACGTCGGGTGGGATCGGGACGCCGTGCATCCTGGCTCCTACTGCTGCTTTCCGGCGGCGGCCAGCTGCGGAACGAGCTGGTCGGCGGCGTACGGGATGCTCAGGACCGTGTTGAACGACAGGGCCGCGCCGATCGGGGGAACGTCGTAGGGCACGAACAGCTCGCGGTGCTCGGTCGCGACGCGCAGCCGCTGGTAGAGCGGGTCGGCCTTGATCCGCGGCTCGGTCCCCGCGTCACCGGTCAGCCACACCAGCCGGTCGGCCTCGAGGAGGTCGAGCCGCTCGGCGCTGAAGTCCACGAGGTTCTTCGTGCCGATGAACTGCTGCAGGGCCTGCGGCATGGTGAAGCCCATCTCGGACATGAAGATCATCTTCGGGTCCTTCGGTGAGAACGCCGTGTACTGGCCCGGCTCGTAGTTCTCGGCCACCACGGCGGTCATCCCGGCGAACTCCGGATGCTCGGCGCGGATCTTCGCGAACCGGTCGGCGATGCCGTCGATCAGCTCGTCCGCCTTCTGCTCCTGGCCGAGCGCCTTGCCGATCGCGCGCGTCATGTCCTGCCACGGCGCCTGGTAGTCCTCGAATCCCTTGGGCTGCGCGACGACGGGCGCGATTCCGGAGAGCCGGTCGTACTGGGTCTGCGACATCCCCGAGTACTGGGCGATGATCAGGTCGGGTTTCAGCGCGGCGATCTGCTCGATGTTGTACTCGTCGCGCTCACCGACGATGGTCGGCGGCGCGGCGCCCCACAGCGTCCGCACCCAGGGCCATTTGCCGAACGGCTCCTCGCCGAACCAGGCGACCGCCCCGACGGGTTTGTGGCCCAGCGCCAGCACCGCGTCCTGGTCGGAGAGGCCCAGGGTGACGATCCGCTGCGGCTGCGCGGGGATCGTCGTGCTCCCGTACTTGTGCTCGACGGTGACCGGGAACGCCCCCGTCCGGGTGTCGGCCGCGGCGTCGACCTTCGGTTCGGCGCCGCCACAGGCGGCCAGGAGCGTGGCGAGGAGCAGCGCGAGCGCGGCCCCCAGGCCCCGGCGGGCGGTTCGGGTGGGAAACATGGTGCATCCTTCTTTCGGGCAGGGTTGAACTCCGGCGGACCGCTCCGCCGTGCGCGGAGGTGGATCTAGACCGCCGGGGTGAGCGAGTCGCGGGACATCGGCAGCGCCCGCCGCCGGTTCGCGAAGATCGAACGCAGGATCTCCGCGGCCCGGACCGCCGCGTTGGACAGCAGCGAGGACGACAGCCCGTGGGTGTGCTCGGTGCCCCCCTGCAGGTAGATCCCGCCCCGCACCTCGGGTTCGGTGACGACGCGGTAGTCGCGCTCGACGCGCAGTCGTCCCTGGTCGTCCCGGTGGCAGGCGGCCCCGAGCTCACCCAGCAGCGTCAGCGGGTCGGCCGGGCGGTAGCCGGTCGCGTAGACGACGACGTCCGCGTCGAGCCGCGTCACCTCGCCGGTGGTGAGTGATTCGACGGTGACCGCGACGCTGTCCGCGTCGGCGACCACCGAGGCCAGCCGGGAGGCCGGGAACAGACGCAGCCGCTCGTGTCCCAGCACCTTCTCCTGGTAGACGCGCCGGTAGAGGTCCTGGATCAGGTCGATGTCGACCACGGAGTAGTTCGTGTTGGCGTGGTAGTCGACCATCATCTGCTTGACGTGCTCGGGCGCGGCGAAGAAGTGATCGACGGCCTCCGGATCGAAGATCCGGTTCGCGAACGAGCTGTCGTCGGCCGGGCTGTAGCCGTAGCGCGCGAAGACCGAGCAGACCTCCGTCTCCGGGAAGCTCCGGTGCAGGAATGCGGTGACCTCCGCGGCGCTCTGCCCGGCACCCACGACGACGAACCGCGAGGGCCGGGTGGCGCCGAGTCCGTCGACCGAGCGGAGCAGGTCGCGGTTGTGCCAGATCCGGGGCCCGGCCGAGACGCCGTCGGGCAGCTTGGGCCGCAGCCCCAGCCCGAACACCACGTTGCGGGCGCGATGGCTGGTGAGCTGGTCATCGGGGCCGCGGGTGGTCACCTCGAAGCCCTCGACCGTCCCGCGAAGCGTCACCGGGCGCACGCCGACGACCTCGTGGCCGTAGCGGACGAGGTCCCCGACCTGCGCCGCGGCCCACTCCAGGTAGTCGTGGAACTCCACGCGCAGTGGGAAGAGGTTCTTGTGGTTGATGAAGTCGACGAGCCGGCCGCGGCTGTGCAGATACGACAGGAAGCTGAACCGGCTCGCCGGGTTGCGCAGCGTCACCAGGTCCTTGAGGAACGACACCTGCATCGTCGCGTCGTCGATCAGCATGCCGCGGTGCCAGCCGAAGCGCGGCTGCCGCTCCAGGAACAACGCCGACCCCGTTCCGGCGTCCGCCGGCTCCTCCTCGGCGACCGCGATCGCCAGCGCGAGGTTCGAGGGGCCGAAGCCCACGCCGATGAGATCGTGAATCGGCGATGCGGCGCGTGTCGTGACGGACATACCAGTCCCCTCGTCAACCCGAATCAGGCATGAGCCTGCCCTTGCCAATGCAGAGGGCACCCTAACCTAAGACTTGGCGGTGAGCTAGCCCGGATGGCGGAGATCGGCTCCGCTGAGCGACACAGTCTCCACCCCTTGTGTAGTGAGGCAAGCCTCGCTTAACTGTGCGCTCGATCCGTCACGGAAGGGGTGCCTGCTCGATGCGCGTCGTCATGTTCGGCTACCAGACCTGGGGGCACCGCACGCTCGCGGCGCTGCTCGAGGCGGGACACGAGGTGGCCCTCGTCGTCACCCACCCGCCCAGCGACCACGCCTACGAACGGATCTGGGGTGACTCGGTCGAGGAGCTGGCCCTGCGGCACGACCTGCCGGTTCTGCTGCGCACCCAGCCCGACGACGAGGAGCTGCACCGGCGTCTCAAGGAGGCCGAGCCCGACGTCATCGTGGCGACGAACTGGCGCACCTGGATCCCGCCGCAGGTGTTCGACCTGCCGCGGTACGGCACGCTCAATGTGCACGACTCGCTGCTGCCCGCCTACGCCGGCTTCGCCCCGATCAACTGGGCGATCATCAACGGCGAGACCGAGGTCGGGGTGACCGCGCACCTGATGGACGCCGAGCTCGACGCCGGCGCCATCGTGATGCAGCGGGCCGTGCCCGTCGGCCCCCGGGACACCGCGACCGACCTGTTCCACCACACCCTCGAGCTGTTCGGGCCGATCACGGTCGAGGGGCTCGATCTCCTCGCCTCCGGGCGCACCGACTGGCTCCCGCAGGACCGTTCCCGGGCCAGTTTCTTCCACAAGCGCTCGATCGAGGACAGCCGCATCGACTGGAACTGGTCCGCCCGCGACATCGCCAACCTGGTGCGCGCGCAGTCCGATCCCTACCCGAACGCGTTCACCCACCACCGCGGTGCGGTGCTGCGCATCCTGTCCGCCCGGGTCTCCGAGCGGCCCTACGGCGGCACCCCGGGGCGGATCTTCTTCCGCGAGGGCGACGGGGTGGTGATCGTGGCGGGCCCGCGGGCGCGCACCGGCCGCGAGCCCGGGCTGGTCGTCGAGCGGGTGCGCACCGAGGACGGGCGGGAGTACGCGGCGACGGAGTACTTCCGCACGATGGGCGGATATCTCACCGCCCGGCCCTGATACAGCAGCGTCAGCGCGCGTCCTGCCAGGCGGCCCACAGCCGCGCGTACCGGCCGCCGGCGGCCACCAGCTCGTCGTGGCTGCCCTGCTCGACCACCCGCCCGGCCTCGAGCACCACCACACGGTCCGCGCTCGCGGCCTGGGTCAGCCGGTGGGCCACGACGAGGGCGGTCCGGCCGGCCAGCGCCCGCCGCGCCGCCGCCTCCAGCACCCGGGACCCGGCGCTGCCCGCCTCGGCGGTCGCCTCGTCGAGGATCGCGAGGGGCGGGTCGGCCAGGACCAGGCGGGCCAGCGCGATCTGCTGGGCCTGCACGACCGTCAGCGGATGCCCCCCGGTGCCGACGACCGTGTCGAGTCCCGCCGGCAGCGATTCGGCCCATTCGCGGGCGCCGACGGTCTGCAGGGCGGCCAGCAGCTCACCTTCGGTGGCGTCCGGCCGGGCCAGCCGCAGGTCGTCGGCGAGCGGCCCGGCGAAGACGTGCACCTCCTGGGTGATCAGCGCGATCGTCTCCCGCAGCACCGCCGGGCCCTGCTCGGACAGCTGCACGCCGCCGATGTCGACGCTGCCGCGGCTGGGCCGGTGCACCCCGGCCACGAGCTTGGCCAGCGTCGTCTTGCCCGCTCCGCTGCCCCCGACCAGCACCACCTGCTCGCCGTCCGCCACGTCGAGGTTCACCCGATCGAGCACGTCGTGGCCCGCCACGTAGCGGTGCCCGAGCTCCTTGGCGCGCACCGACGCGTCGACCGGGCGGGCCGGCCGCTCGGGCTGGTGCTCGGCCGGCAGATCGGCGACCCCCACGATCCGGGCCACGCTCGCGGCGGCCGACTGCGCGGTGTCGAGCAGGAAGAGCACCTGGTTGATCGGGTTGAACAGGTTGATGAAGTACAGCGCCGCGGCTGTCGCCGTGCCCACGGACACCGCACCGGCGCGGACCAGGACGAAGCCCGTGGCGAGCACCGCGGCGGCGCCGACGAACTCGGCGAGGTTGAGCCGGCCGAAGAAGCCGGTCTGCAGCCGCACCACGCGCAGCGCCGCCGTCACGACGTCCTCGGAGCGCCGCCGCACCCGCTCGCGGTGCTCCGCGGCCAGCCCGAACGCCCGCACCGTGGCGGCCCCGCTGACGGTGTCGAGCAGTTGCTGGTGCTGAGCCCCGCCGATCACCCGCTGCTCGGCGTAGAGCGGGGCGGACCGGCGCAGGTACCAGCGCGCGGTGAGCGCCTGGATCGGGACGGCGAGGAGCGCGGCGAGCAGGAACCGCCAGTCCAGGACGGCGAGACCGACGAGGGTGAGCGCGACGACGAGTGCCGCGCGGGCGAACTCCGGCACCGCCTCCCGGACGGCCTCGCCGACGAGCGTGACGTCGGAGGTGACCCGCGAGCTCAGATCGCCGGAGCCGGCGGCCTCGACGCGCTCCAGCGGCAGGCCGAGCGCGTGCGCGACGAACCGTTCCCGCAGCGTGGCCAGCATGCTCTCGCCGACGCGCGCGATCCCGGCGATGCCCAGCACCGCCGCCACGCCCTGTCCCAGCGCCACCGCGACGAGCACCAGCACCGGCCCGGTGACGGCGTCCGGTGTCCCGCCCTGCACGACGAGGTCGACGATGCGACCGAGCAGCGGCGCGGTGAGCAGGCTGACGGCCGCGCTCGCGGCCAGCGCACCGAGCGCGGCCGTCGCCGTGACCCGGCAGGGTCGCAGCAGCTCGCCCAGCACGGCGCGGGTGCGCCGGGCCGAGGCGATCGGCAGGATGTCGCGTTGCGCACCAGAGGCGGGGGGTTCGGTCATCCGAGCACCGCCGCGCGGTAGCCGGCGTCGGCGTGCAGCAGCTCGTGGTGCGTGCCCTCGGCGCGGAGCCGGCCGCGCTCGAGCACGACGACGCGGTCGGCGACACCGAGCAGGGCCGGGCTGGTGGCCAGCACGATGGTGGTGCGGCCGCGGCGGACCTCGCGCAGCGCGGCCGCGATCCGGGCCTCGGTGACGGCGTCGACGGCCGTCGTGGGGTCGTGCAGCACCAGTACCGGAACGTCCGCGGCCAGCGCCCTGGCCAGTGCCACTCGTTGCCGCTGGCCGCCCGAGAGCGAGCGACCCTGCTCCGCGATCGCGGTGTCCATTCCGTCCGGGAGCACCCCGGCCACCTGATCGGCCTGCGCGGCGGCCATGGCCGGCGCCGGATCCCGGCCCGGTGGCGCCCCGGCCAGCACGTTCTCCCGCAGCGTCCCGGCGAACAGCTCGGCGTCGTGGGTGGCGACGAGCACGAGGCGGCGGGCGTCGGCCGGGGTGTACTGCGCGAGCGGCACGCCGTCGAGCTCGATCGCCCCATCGTCGGGCTCGGCCTCGCGGCCCAGACAGCGCAGCAGGGCGGTGGCGGCGTGTGGATCGGCCGCCACTCCGAGCAGCTCGCCCGGCCGGACGGCCAGCTCCAACCCGTCGAGCGGGCCGTGCGTCAGGGCGCGCAGCCGCAGCTCGCCGCGCGGTTCGACGGGAGCCGGACGCGAACCCGCGCCGACCGCGGTCGGCGCGGACAGGACGGTGGCGATGCGGGCGGCCGAGGCACGCCCCTGCGCAAGCTGGCCGTTGACCCAGCCGAAGATCTGCAGCGGGCCGATCAGGAACTGGGCCAGGCCCACCGCCGCGACGAGCCCGCCGACGCTGATCTCCCCCTGCATCGCGAGCCGCCCGCCGACCAGCGCCACCAGGGCCAGGAACAGCCCGTTCGCGGCCAGCACCGCACCCTGGTATCCCGCCTGGGCGCGGGTCGCGCGCAGGGTGGCGGACAGGGCCTCGCGGCTGGTGGTGACGTACCGGCGGACCGCCGCGGGTTCGGCGCCGATGCCCTTGAGCACACGCACCCCGGCGACGAGGTCCGCGGCCACCCCGGCGGCCTGGGCGCCACGCTCCTGCTCCGGACCGCTGCGCCGCTCCACCGGCTTGCCCAGCAGGTGCACGAGCAGAAGCAGCGGCGGGGTGCCGAGCAGGATGAGCAGCCCCAGCGGGAGCGAGATCCGCAGCAGCGCGACCGCCACGACCACGGTCGCCACCGCCGCCGCCACCCCGAGCGGGAGCGCGAAGTTGACCACCCCGACCCGCTTGGCGTCGGCCACCGCGATGGTCGCGAGACTTCCGGGCAGCCGGCCCGACTCGGCCCCGCCCCGCGGATCGAGCACCCGGCCGGTCACCCGTAGCCGCAGCCGCTGGTCGGCGCGCACGTCGGCGAGCCAGGACCGCCGGGCGCCCCAGCGGTAGCTGAACGAGAGCATCGCGAAGTCCAGGCCGAGCAGCAGCAGCCAGAAGGCCAGCGCGCCGGCGTCGCCCGTGGTGACCGCGTTGTCGATGACCGCACCGACCAGGACCGGGACGAGGGCCTCACCCGTCTGGTGGCCGATGAGAAACACCGACGCAAGACAGACGTAGCGCGCCTGCGAGGTCACCGATGCGCGCAGCACCGAGCCCTCGGTGATCGTCTCCGAGCTCATGAAGGAAGGTTAGCCTTACCATGCGCGAGGCAGGGAGGGTCGGGAGCGGTCGGATCCGGGGCGAGTTTCAGGACGGTCCCGGCCGGGGATAGCTGCACCGTGGCGCGTCGTGACGCCGGAGGCGAGTGCGCTGGACCAGCAACCGAGCAGCGGGGAGGAACCCATGCCGGCCGTGACCGTGGACGTCGTGGTGATCGGGATGGGCCCGGGCGGGGAGGACGCCGCGACCCGGCTGGCCCGGGCCGGGCTCGCCGTCGTGGGCGTCGAGGCCCGGCTGCTCGGCGGCGAGTGCCCCTACTACGCCTGCGTGCCGACGAAGATGATGCTGCGCGCCGCAGACGCGCTCGCCGAGGCCCGCCGGGTGGACGAGCTGGCCGGGTCGGCCCAGGTGCGGCCGGACTGGGCGCCGGTCGCCGCCCGGATCCGCGCCGAGGCCACCGACGACTGGGACGACGCCGTCGCGGTCGAACGGTTCGAGAAGGCCGGCGGCCGGTTCGTCCGCGGCCGGGCGCGCATCACCGCCCCCGGCGAGGTCACCGTGTCCACAGCGGACGGTACGCGGGTGGTCCGCGCCACCAGGGGCATCGTGCTCAACCCGGGCACCGAGCCGACCGCCCCGCCGATCGAGGGCCTGGCCGGCACCCCGTACTGGACCAACCGGGAGGCGGTGGCGGTCGAGCAGCTACCCGACGCGCTGATCGTGCTCGGCGGCGGCCCCGTCGGGTGCGAGTTCGCCCAGGTCTTCGCCCGCTTCGGCACCGCGGTGACCGTGGTGGAGGCGATGGAGCGGCTGCTGCCCGCCGACGAGCCCGAGGCGTCGGAGTTGCTCGCCGGGGTGTTCGCCGCCGAGGGCATCGCGGTGCGCGCCGGGGTGTCCGCCGGGCGCGTCGAGCACGCGGCCGGGCAGTTCCGCATGCATCTCGACGACGGGGACGTGCTGGCCGCGCGGCGGCTGCTGGTGGCCACCGGTCGGGGCACCGACCTGGCCGCGCTCGGGGTCGGCGCGGTCGGGCTGGACGAGCAGGCCCGCACCATCCCGGTCGACGAGCGGATGCGCGCCGCCGAGCGGGTGTGGGCGGTCGGGGACGTCACCGGCCAGGGCGCGTTCACCCACGTGTCGATGTACCAGGCGCGGATCGCCGCCGCCGACATCCTGAATCCGCACAGCGACGACGAGGAGGGCGGCGGGGAGAGCGCCGACTACCGCGCGGTCCCGCGGGTCACCTTCACCGATCCCGAGGTGGGGTCGGTGGGCCTGACCGAAGCCGCCGCCCGCGACGGCGGGCTGCGGGTGCGCACCGGGCTGGCCCGCGTCCCCTCGTCGGCGCGGGGGTGGATCCACAAGGCCGGCAACGACGGGCTGATCAAGCTCGTCGAGGACGCCGACCGCGGTGTGCTCGTCGGCGCCACCTCGGCCGGACCGGTCGGGGGCGAGGTGCTCGGCGCGCTGGCCGTCGCCGTCCATGCCGAGGTGCCCACCGTTCGGCTGCAGCAGATGATCTACGCCTACCCGACCTTCCACCGCGCCATCGAGGACGCGCTGGGCGACCTCGCCGGCTGATCATGACGGAGTCTCCCTCCGGCCATGCCGGGTGATCGCGAGGCCGGCCCGGACAATGGGAGAGCCGCGAAGGCCAGCTCACCCACGCTGGCGGAGTCGCAATGAAACCACCGATCTTGTACGAGATGTGAAAAGAGTTGTACGCTTGTGTCATGGTCACCATGAACATCAGCGCAGCGCGGGACAACTTGCCCGAAGCGGTTGAAACGGCCCGCACCGAGGCGGTGTTCATTGAGCGCTACGGCCGCCCCGCAGCCGTACTGGTCAGCCCCGAACGGTACGAGAAGCTGATGGCCGCGCTGGAGGACGCCGAGGACATCGCGGCCTTCGACGCCGCGATGAACGAGGAAGGCCCCAACATCCCCTGGGACCAGGTCAAGGCTGACCTCGGCTGGGAGTGAACGCGTACCGCATCGAGCTTCGCCCAGCCGCGGTCAGGGCCCTCCGCAAGCTCGATCCGCAGGTGCGCCGTCGCATCCAAGGCGCCATCGCGCTGCTCGCACGCAACCCACGTCCACCGGCGGCGCGCGCACTGCAGGGGCGGCCGGGGCTCCGCGTGCGCGTCGGTGACTACCGCATCATCTACACGGTGGCTGACGACGTGCTACTGGTTGTCGTGGTGACGCTCGAGCACCGGCGCGACGTCTACGACAAATGACGGGATCCTCGGTTTCACTGAGTGTGCTGGTTTCACGCGAACCGCGTCGCACACGCGCTGACCACGCCGGCCCACTCAATGATCACCAAGAATGGGACATACGCCGCATGGGGAGGCTGTTGGCGAATCAGCGCGTCTATCCACTGTGGACCCCTCTTCCCGGGATGCTTGGCCGGTGGCGAAGGGGTACCGGCCGGTGGTGCGGGACCAGGAGTTCCTGTTGCCGCCGAACATGTCCGACTGGCTGCCGGAGGGCCATCTGGCCTGGTTTGTGATCGACACGGTGGCCGCGCTGGACACCGCGGCGGTCCACCAGCGGGCGGCGCGGCGGCGCGACGGGCGGGACCGGCGCACCGCGGCCGGGCGGGCGGGGTATGACCCGGACATGCTGCTCACCCTGTTGCGCTACGCGTACGCGGTGGGGCCGCGCTCCAGCCGGGCGATCGAGCGGTTGTGCGGCACCGACGTGGCGTTCCGGGTGCTCTGCGCCCAGGACGCCCCGGACCACACGGTGATCTCCCGGTTCCGCCGGACGCACCTGGAGGCGTTCACCGAGGTGTCCGCCCGGGTGCTGCGGCCGGGCCGGGCGGCCGGGCTGGCCCGGCTGGGCACGGTCGCGATCGACGGGTCGAAGATCGCGGCGAACGCGTCGCTGCAGGCCGACCGCGGCGCCGAGTGGCTGCGTGACCAGGTGGCGAGGATGGCCGTCGATCCGGACGCGGCACACGGCACCGGGCAGGCCGCCCAGTACCTGCTGCGCGCCGCCGACCGGGACGCCGCCGACCGGGAC